>NZ_JAQJIM010000005.1:0-319699 GCF_027947445.1 Shimia sp. MMG029
GTTCACTCCTCATAGTTTGTCAAAGCCACCTAGGCAGCTCATCCGAATGCTCTCTCCGGTTTGATATATATTTGAGAGCGCCGGAAACAGAGCAAAATCGTCACGTTGTCGCGCTGCGACGTCGCGTATCAGCAATTTCACGTGACGTTGCGGGCAGGATTCTTGCTGCGTCGCAGAAAACTTACGTAAGGTGAGTTTGCGTCAACCGCAGCTCTGGCAGCATCAGGCGCTGCCGCTGCGGGTTTGATTCGCGCACCGCAGTCAGCGGTTTGCACCAGGCACCCAAAGCACGTCGTCTTTGCCGTTGTTGTTTGCCACACGTGACGCCACAAAGAACCAATCGCTGAGCCGGTTCAGATATGTCACCGCATCAGCATTCACGTCTTCATGTTGGGCCAGTTCCACGGTCAACCGTTCTGCACGGCGGGCAACCGTGCGACAGACGTGAAGATGTGCAGCCAGTGCGGAGCCACCGGGCAACACAAAGCTGCGCAGAGGTTCAAGAGCCGCGTTCATCGCGTCGATTTCTTGTTCCAGCCGCTCTACCTGACTGGCGGCCATGCGCAGAGGTGGGTACTCGGCTTGGGCATCTTTTTCCATGTCCGGGCGGCAGAGATCGGCGCCCAGATCAAAGAGATCATTCTGGATTCGCATCAAGGCGGCATCCATGTCGCCGCTGGCGTGCAACCGTGCCACACCCAGCGCTGCATTGAGTTCGTCAGATGTGCCATAGGCAGACACGCGGCCGTCGTATTTTGCGACGCGGTCGCCATTGCCAAGCGCTGTTGTGCCTTTGTCGCCTGTGCGCGTGTAGATTTTGTTGAGCACTACCATGTCGTCATCCCCCTTGACGCAGCCAAACAAATGCGAGGATCAGCAGCACCGCAACAAATTGGGCTCCGATGCGCAGGCGCATGATCTTGTTGGCATATTTTTTATTGAATTCACCGCCTTTTGCGAAGCCACCAACGCCCACCATCAGGACGATAAGAACGCCAAAACAAGCGATTGCTGCAACCCAGAATAGGGGATCATTGGCCATGACACTGCTCCTCGTTTGTCAGGTGGTTCTGTGTAGACGCTTTGCCTGCGAAAAAGAACCATAATCGCAAATACGCAGGATCAGCCTTTTGCGATCACCCAGTCGAGCGCTTTTGTGGGGAGAAGGCGGCGCAAGGCGTACATGAAATGGGCGGGTTTGGTCACACGGTAGCGCGCCTTTGGACGCGGGGCCTCAAGTGCATGGATCACTTTGTCGCAGACCGCGGAGGCTGGCAGTTCGAACCGATCCAGGCTCTGTTCCTTTTCAGTGAACCGTTGCACGAGGCCTTTGCGGTAGACTGCGCTGTGAGGGGAATTCTCCCAGTCAATCCATTCAAAGAATTGCTTGGCACTGTTTGTTCGAATACTGGAGGTGATGGGGCCTGGTTCTATTAAGATGACGTCGATGGGGGTGTCGCGCAATTCTATGCGGAGGCAGTCGCTCCAGCCTTCGAGTGCGAATTTTGACGCCACATAAGAGGCGCGATAGCGCAGGCCGACATACCCAAGCACGGAAGAATTGTTGACGATGCGCCCGTACCCCTGCGCGCGCATGATGGGAAGAACCTGTCTGGTGAGTTCGTGCCAGCCAATCAGGTTGCTTTCCATGATTTTGCGGAAGCCTGCGGCTGGCAGATCTTCGACCGCGCCGGGCAGGCCGCGGGCGCCATTGTTAAACAGCGCCTCCAAGGTGCCGCCGGTGGCGGCCAAAACTTCAGAAAGGCCTTTTGTGATGGAGGCCTCATCACAATAGTCGATGCGTGGGCTTTCAAAGCCTTCTGCTGTGAGGCGATCGCAGTCTTCTTGTGTGCGGCAGCTTGCAAAAACACGCCAGCCTTGGGCGCGCATGCGGTGTGCTGCAG
The DNA here is from genome assembly GCF_027947445.1 of Shimia sp. MMG029. Taxonomy (NCBI): domain Bacteria; kingdom Pseudomonadati; phylum Pseudomonadota; class Alphaproteobacteria; order Rhodobacterales; family Roseobacteraceae; genus Shimia; species Shimia sp. MMG029. Next base: position 1,905 of record NZ_JAQJIM010000005.1, read on the forward strand.
CCAGACCAATGCCGCTTGAACAGCCGGTGATCAAAAGGGATTTTTGGCTCATGGATCTGCCCCGCACGATGCGTTTACTCTGCGGGGCAAGGTAGGGTGTTTGACTGCATGCGCAAGGGCTCTGTGGGGTGCTCAGGCGTTTAGTTGGCGGCTGTTACCATGCGGGCCGCCATCCAGCCAATTTGGCCTGTTTCGGTATCGCGCAGCTTCAACCAGCCGCCATTGTTCTGATCGAGCACTTCGACAGGGCGACCGCGATCCAGAACGGTGACCACACCAAAGGATGTGCCCGGACCTGCGCGCATGTTCACGCGCGTGGCGCGCACCTCTCTCAGGTCGCGCGCCACAGTTGGCTGAACTTCAGCGGAAGCCGGGATTGCGGTGTCTTCAATGGCCGTCAGCGCCACGGCGGGGGTCAGATCAAACACAGGTGTTCCTGGGGTCGCAAATGATGTCAGCCCGGTGGCAAGCGAGGAGACGTTTACTACAGGTTGTGTTGAAGTGGAGGAAATCGCGCTTGATTCGGGCGCAGGTTTGGGTGCGGGATTCGCAGCTGACACCACCTGTGTCTCGGTCGAAAGTGATGCGGATTGCGTGACCTTCACGATGGGCAGCTGTTCTGTAACTGCGGGGTGCGCGTCTTTCACGGCAAGCACCTCATCAACCTTAGAAACAGGGCTTTGCGCGACGCGTTTGGACTTAGGTACAAAATCTGCACCGCCGCTTAGCTCCCAAAAAGACCATGCCATGAGACCAAGGCTCACAACGACAAACTTATTCATAACGTTAACCTTCGAAAGAAAATGGCTGCGCTTTCTGCGCGGCTCAAATTGTTTTTTCAGAAATAAATCTGGGGATATCATAGCACGTCCTGCAAAAAACGGCGAGGGCCCCTGCGCATGTGCTTTACCGTGCGCACGCCAAAAGCTATCACCCATGCATGACTGATCTGATTGATGACGACGAGCTCCCCATCCAGAATGTGACCGAGCCGCTGCGGCGCGCGATTGGCGACCGCTATCTGACCTATGCGCTGAGCACGATTATGCACCGCGCCCTGCCAGATGCGCGCGATGGGTTGAAGCCGGTACACCGCCGAATCCTTTATGCGATGCGTGAGCTGAAGCTGTCTGCGACGGGTGGCTTCCGCAAGTCTGCGAAAATTTCCGGCGACGTGATGGGCAACTATCACCCGCATGGCGATGCGGCGATTTATGATGCGATGGCGCGTCTGGCGCAGGACTTCAACGTGCGCTATCCGCTGGTGGACGGGCAGGGCAACTTTGGCAACATCGACGGGGATAACCCGGCGGCGAGCCGATATACAGAGGCGCGGATGACCTCGGTGGCGGAGGCGCTGCTGGAGGGCCTTAATGAAGACGCCGTTGATTTTCGGGAGAATTATGACGGTACCCTGCGCGAGCCCGTTGTGCTTCCGGCGACCTTCCCGAACCTTTTGGCCAATGGGGCCAGCGGCATCGCGGTGGGGATGGCGACCAACATTCCGCCCCATAACATCAGCGAGCTGTGTGACGCCTGCCTGCATATGATCAAGACGCCGGATGTGCGCGATGATACGTTGCTGAATTACGTGCCAGGGCCGGATTTCCCAACGGGTGGCGTGATTGTGGAGCCGGCGGAAAATATCGCGCAGGCCTATCGCACCGGGCGCGGTTCTTTCCGGTTGCGCTGTAAATGGGAGAAGGAAGATCTGGGCCGTGGGCAGTGGCAGATCGTGGTCACCGAGATCCCCTATCAGGTGCAAAAATCCAAGCTGATCGAAAAGCTCGCCGAGCTGATCCAGACCAAGAAAGTGCCTATTCTTGCGGATGTCCGCGATGAATCCGCCGATGACATTCGGTTGGTTTTGGAGCCGCGCAGCAAGAATGTAGAGCCCGATGTTCTGATGAACATGCTTTACCGCAGCAGCGATCTGGAGATCAAATTCTCTCTGAATATGAACGTCTTGATTGATGGGGTGACACCAAAAGTCTGCTCCATGAAAGAGGTTCTGCGCGCATTTCTGGATTTCCGCCGTGAGGTGTTGATCCGCCGTTCGACGCACCGGATGGAGAAAATCGACCATCGTCTGGAAGTGTTGGAAGGCTTCATCATTGCGTTCCTCAATCTGGACCGGGTGATTGACATCATTCGCTATGATGATGCGCCCAAACAGGCGTTGATGGCGGAGAACTGGGATCTGGAGCATGCCCGCGCCACCAGCGAGAAGGACTATAAGTCGCCGCTGCCTGGCAGTGGCGTGAGCCAGCTGACCGAGGTGCAGGCAGAGGCGATTCTGAACATGCGCCTGCGCAGCTTGCGCCGTTTGGAAGAGCTGGAGCTGATCCGGGAGCGGGACGCGCTGCAAGAAGAGCGCGCTGGCATCGTTGCACTTCTTGGCAGTGAAGACTTGCAGTGGGATCGCATTTCAGAGCAACTCAAAGAAGCCAAGAAAACCTTTGGCAAGGGCTATGAGGGTGGCGCGCGGCGCACCGTTTTCGCCGAAGCCGCTGAGGTCGAGGAAGTGCCAATCGAGGCGATGATTGATCGTGAGCCGGTCACCATTGTGTGCTCTCAGATGGGCTGGATCCGGGCGATGTCGGGCCATATTGATCTGACCCGTGAGCTGAAATTCAAAGATGGCGACGGGCCGCGTTTTATCTTCCATGCGGAAACCACAGATCGACTTTTGATGTTTGGCAGCAACGGGCGGTTTTACACCCTGAGTGCGGCCAATTTGCCCGGCGGGCGCGGCATGGGGGAACCTGTGCGCCTGATGGTGGATCTGCCCAATGAGGCAGAAATCGTTGACATTTTTGTCCATGCACCGGAGCGCAAACTGATGGTGGCATCCACCGCAGGTGACGGCTTTGTGGTGCCGGAGAAGGATGTGATTGCCCAGACTCGGACTGGCAAACAGGTGTTGAATGTCAAAGACGACGTGAAGGCGATGATCTGCAAACCTGTGGATGGGGATCACGTGGCTGTTGTGTCAAAGAACTCACGCTTCCTTGTGTTCCCGGTGGATGAGCTGCCCGAGCTTGGCAGGGGCAAAGGTGTGCGCCTGCAGAAATACAACATGGCGCGTGGCCGTCAGGGCACATTGGAGCTGGATGGTGGCTTGTCCGATATCACCACATTTAAGTGGGAAGACGGTCTGACATGGTCGATGGGCAACAGTGGCAAGACGCGTCATGAGCCTGATTTGACCGAATGGCTGGCCAAGCGCGCTGGGGTTGGCAAGAAGCCGCCATATGGGTTCCCCAAAGACAACAAATTCAAATAAATGCGGGGGCCTTTGGCCCCCGTTTTCGATTTCTTCAGTGCGCTTAGGCCAGACGTGCGTGATCCATTTGATCCAGGTGGTCTGACACAGCCTGCGCTGGGGTCCTTTCGGCGAGCGCCCGGAGCATGAACGCTGCCTGCGTTTCCGGGGCCATACCGCCGACCGGTGGATCGCGGTCCAGATTGGTCGGGAATGCGTAGCCTTCTGCAGTTGCGGCAATTGTGGCGGCAAGTTCTGCGTCGGTCAGGGTGTTTGTGGCTTGGGCTTGCAGCAGGTGGGGGTACAGCAATTTACACATTTTCAGCCTGTCCACGCTTTCCATTGCACGCCCAAAAGCCGAGGAGACTTGCAATAGGTTTGCGAAACGATGGATGGAATCGGTGATGTTCTCTCCTGCGGCGTGAAACAGCGCGGGGTTGAAGAACATGGCATCTCCTTTTGACAGGGGCAATTGCACATAGCGCTCTTCAAACAGGGCGCGGAAGTCGGGGCGACGCCAGGCGGTGTATCCAGGTTTGTAGGCTTGCGAGAACGGCAGCAGTTTTGTTGGGCCGCTTTCCAGAGGCATGTCGCAATGGGCGATCGCGCCCTGCAACGTCAAGATTGGGGAAACCTCGTGAACATGCGCTGGATAAGCGGCGCAGACCTCTGCGGATTGAAACCCGAGGTGATAGTCGCGGTGCGCTTGTTGGGCGGCGCCACCGGGGTGCACCAGATTGACCTGCGCCGTCATCTGATAGTTCGGTCCCAGCCATGCCTCACACACCGCCGCAATCGCCGTGTTGCAGAAGTAATTCAGATAAACGGAGGGGGCGGCCTCACATAGTTTTTGCAACGCGTTCCAAACGCGGTCATTGGCCCCGGAGGCGGCAAAGTGATCACCCCGCCCGCCAGCGCTTTGTTTTTCGCTGGCGATGATTTCTTCGTAGACAGTTGTTGCCTGATCGAGCGCTGACGTGTCTGCGTACGCGTGTTTTAGCGCGACGACACCGGCGCCGTTGCGTATGACGTGCGCCCATTCGGATTTCAGAGCGCGACATGCCTCTGGATTTGCGAGGTGTGTTCGCAAGACGCGCATGTCGTAGATTGGAATATTCTTTTCTACCGATGAGGCATGCGGCACGTCGTCTGGATGTGTCGTCTGCGCAATCAAGGCTGTAAATTCAGACAATTTGCAAGCGTCAGTGTCGTAGTAGGCGTCTGTTTGGATGCTGCTTGGCATTTTGTTTCCTCCCGTGTTGCAGCCAAGGTAGGCGGCGCTGTACTTGTGTGGTGGGCGAAAACACATCAAAAACGCATCAATGACACATCGTTTTCCCATAAAAGAGATCGCCCGGCAGGCGGGGCTTGGACCGGCCACCATTGATCGGGTTTTGAACAATCGTGCGCATGTGAGCCCGCAGACTCGACTGCGTGTGAAAGCCGCGATTGAAGAGCTGGAAGCGCAGGAGGCGCAGCTTACGGCGCGCGGGCGACGCTTGTTTTTTGATTTTGTTGTTGAGGCCCCCGCCCGTTTCAGTCGGGAAATCAAAGCTGCCACAGAGTCTGTGCTGCCCGAGATAGGGGGGGCTGTGTGTCGGCCTCGTTTTACGTTGCAGGAGATGATGGAGCCGCAGGATGTTGTTGCCATTTTGCGGCGTATTGCCAAGCGGGGCAGTGACGGGGTGGTCTTGAAGGTGCGCGACACGCCAAATATCAGAGAGGCTCTGGCTTTGTTGCGCAGTACTGAAATCCCCGTTGTCACATTGGTGACAGACATCACCGGGGGGGATCGGCAGGCCTATGTTGGGGTGGATAATGCCGGGGCTGGGTGCACAGCAGCCTATCTGATGGCACATGTGCTTCAGGGCGGCACAGGCACAATTCTGGCAACGCGTAGTCATGAAGGCTTTTCAGGAGAAGAAGCGCGAGAAGAGGCGTTTCAGGTGGCCCTTGCGGTGCGGTGCCCTGAACTGAAGATCGTATCGCTTCAGGGGGGCAGCGGTGTGGATGTTGGCACAAGCAGGCTGTTGGCTGATCGGCTGAGCGAGCTTGGCGCGTTGCGTGGCGTTTACTCCATGGGTGGGGGCAATCGCGCCATTCTGAGCGTGTTGGGCGCGCAGGGGCTGCACCCGGAAGTCTATGTCGCGCATGATCTGGATCGTGAAAATCGCGACTTGCTGTGCGCACGCAGGCTCAGCTTTGTGTTGCACCATGATCTGAGGTCAGACATCAGAAATGCGTTCAAAGTTTTTCTGTCACATCATCGGCTGAGCGTAGATTTTGTGGCTCCTGCTGTTTCGACGGTTCAGGTGCTCACACCGGAAAATGTTCCGGAACTCCCCACGCTGTGACGCGATGCGTCAGATCCAGCGCGCATGGCGCTGTGACAGATGGCGCACGCGCGCCCGGACAGTTTCAGAGAGCGCGCCGCGACTGGGCGGATCTTGCAACGTTTGCAGCCAAGATACGGGGGGATTTTTCCCACGTGAATTTCTTCGAAATTCCAGAGATCTGAGGATCTGTACGGCGTCTGGCGGGAGGCGCGCTGGAATGTCCTTACCTGTGAGGATCCCCCAAAGCCCTGTCCACAGGCGGCCAACAGTCCAGGGATTGTAGCCGCCCCCTCCGAGAACCAAAAGCCTTGGTGCGATGCCAATCAGCGCTGTCAGGATTTGCCAATGCGCATTGTTTGAAAGGCAGAGGTGTGAGAGCGGGTCATCACGGACACCGTCGGCGCCGCATTGCAACACGATTGCCTCAGGGCGAAATGCCGTGACTTGCGGCAACAGAAGGGAGTCTCGCACCAAAGCCATGTCATCATCGTGAAACCCGCGCGGCACAGGTAAATTGATGGCATTTCCGCCGGCGTTATCATCAAGCGTGCCGGTCTTTGGCCATAAGTTTTCTTCATGCACTGAGATCATGAGGCAGTCCGGATCGTGGGAAAACCCAACCGCGACCCCGTCGGGGTGGTGCGCGTCGATGTCTATGTAGGCGATCCTCTGTACACCATTGGCACGCAGGCTTTTCATGGCGAGCACGGGGTCATTCAAATAGCAAAACCCGTTTGCCTGTCCCGGCATGCCGTGATGCGTTCCGCCGCCGGGATTAAAGACCACGCCAGATTGCGCCAGCAAGTGGCCTGCCAGAATAGATCCACCTGCGGAGGTTGCTGGCCGTCGAAACATTTCTGAGAAAACGGGATTGGAAACGGTGCCCAGATTAAACCGGGCGCGTGACTCGGCAGTGACATGCTGTTGGTTTTCGGCGGCTTGCAATGCGGCGATATACTCAGGCGTGTGCCACGCTGTAAGAGCTTGCGGCTTGGCGCGGGGGGACGTGATGTATTGCTCCCGCGGGAGCCAGCCAAGGGCCCTTGAAAGATCCATGACGGTTGAGACACGTGGAATTCTCAGCGGGTGCCATTTTCCGTAAGACGACCCCCGGTATATTTCAGAGCCAATGAAGCGGGGGGAGCGTGGCGAATTGTGTATGTGATCCATTCCTTGATGCTGCGTCCGGTTGGGCCTGCTGGGGAGGATATACAGGATTGCGTGGCGCTGAAACCGGTGAAGATCGTGGGCGAGCGTTTGGTGCGCCCTGACCGATGGTAGACGACACGCGCTTTATAGAGCGCAGCACATACTTTCGATTTTTCCGAACAGAACTGCATCTCGTTACCCAAAGGGCGAGAGGAGTTTCTGATGGATCGTTCTGTACGTGTATGCCTTCGCGCAGTTACAGCAATTTTCGCAGCAAGCGCGGCCCTTGCTGCCGACAATGAGCTTTATGACGCGCCGCCGCCTGATGACGCTGCATTCATTCGATGGATTGAGCCGGATCATGCGCCAGAGGTCTTGGGTGTGCGGTCGCTTGGGGAGGCGGGGGATGTGTTTCATCCTGTCTCGGCCGCGAAGACAGACGGCGCACGGGCGGGTGTGTATTACACGGTGGCGCGTGATGCGCTGGGCCAAGTCGTGGTCATTGAGGAGCCAAAGCGTGTGGACCGATCAAAGGTCCTGTTGACGCTTGTGAATTTGTCAGAGTCGCCGGTGCGCCTGATCGTGCCGGATCAACATGTTGAGGTGGTTGGAAGCACGCCGCCCAACACGGCAGGGGGCCGTGCCGTCAATCCTGTGACTGCGTCGGTTGCCGTGTGGTCTGAGCGGAGCGGGGTGCTGGGCCGGTTTGAGCTGCAATTGCGGCGTGGGCAGAACGTGACGCTGGTGGCGCGACCTGAGAGTGCGGAGCTGATCGAAAACCAGTTTGGCGCAAATCTCGGCGGTTGATTATATGGTTTTTTCCGCCCCCATTTTTGTTTTTGGCTTTCTGCCGCTCTTTCTTGCTACCTATTATGTGGTGCCGAGATCCGCCAGAAACTGGCTGATCCTTTTGGCGTCCACGGTCTTTTACGCCTGGTGGCGTGCGGACGCGTTGCTCGTCCTCTATGCGATTGCAGGCGGCAGCTATTTCGCAGGACGTGTGGCAGCGAAAGCCCAATACGTGCGTCAAAAGATCTGGGCTGTCCGTCTTGGGGTGGCGTTTAATCTCGCGATTTTGGGCTGGTTTAAATACACGACATTTTTGTTGGGCAATCTCAACACCGCCTTGGGGGGCGATGCGCTGATTGTGCCAGAGATCCTTTTGCCCATCGGGTTGTCGTTTCTGACCTTTCAATCAATCAGCTATATCGTTGACGTGTCGCGAGGCGATACGCCGCCAGCCAGAAAGCTGTCCGATTTTCTGGCGTTTTCTTCTTTGTTCCCGCAGCTGATTGCGGGGCCGGTGCTGCGTTACAAGGACCTTGCACACCAGTTTGAGCAGCGGCGCCATTCGCGGGCGCTGTTTTTGCGTGGAGTCAGGCGTTTTGTGCATGGACTGGCCATGAAAGTGCTGGTGGCAGACAGTGTGGCGCCTTTGGCGGACAGGCTGTTCGCATTGCCTGATCCAACATTGGCAGAAGCCTGGCTGGGGGCGGTGGCCTATTCCGTGCAGCTCTTGTTTGATTTTGCGGGTTACTCTGCGATGGCGATTGGGCTTGGCCTGATGATTGGCTTTCATTTTCCAGAGAATTTCAATGCGCCTTATGTCAGCCGTTCGGTGACGGAGTTTTGGCGGCGCTGGCATATCAGCCTGTCGACTTGGTTGCGTGATTATCTTTATGTGCCGCTGGGCGGCAACCGCTGTGGCCCGCTCAAAACCTATCGAAATCTGCTTCTGACAATGCTGCTGGGCGGCATTTGGCATGGTGCGAACTGGACGTTTTTGATTTGGGGGGCGTGGCATGGTGGCCTGATGGCGATTGAGCGTGCCCTTGGCGCCAAGCGGCGTGAGAGCGTCTGGCCCAAGGCCATCGCATGGCCGTTGACCATGGTGTTTGTGATTGTTGGTTGGGTGATCTTTCGCGCAGAAACACTTGCGCAGGCGCTTCAGATGTATGCTGGCATGCTGGGGGTGAACGGCGTTGCGATGCGGCCTGAACTGGTGACGCTAACAGCCCCGAGTGAAATGCTGTTTCTGGCTGTCGGGCTCTGCATTTCCATTGCGCCAGCGCTTTGCCTGCCACGATGGAAACCTATGCCAGCCCTGAAATCTGCGGTGCTGTCTATGCTGTGTTTTGTCGTTCTGCAGGCGCGTACGGACAGCCCCTTTCTTTACTTTCAGTTTTAGGGATCTTGGGCATGCAAGTGAAAGCAGACACAATTTGCACCATAGGCATTGCGACGCTGATGCTGGTGCTTTCGGTGACGGCATTTTCCCGCACTGATATTGATGATCCAACTCAAGGGTGGGCAAATGGCAGCTATCAGCGCGGGTTTGAAACCCGGTTTGAGCGATCCATTCCTGCCCATGAAAACGCGATCGCACTTTGGGCTGCGGCCAAGTGGCTGATCTTTCGGGAACCTGCGGGAGGGGCCGTTGCCGGTGCGGAGGATTGGCTCTTTACCGCGGAGGAATTTCAGGAGCCTGTTGAGAGGCGCGACCTCGCGGCGGAGTTGGCGCGGGTCTCTGATGTTTTGGCCCGCGAAGGAATGGCGCTTGTTCCTGTTGTTGTGCCTGACAAAGCCCGAATGCAGGCCTTTCGCTTGCGGCGAGGGCGGTCAGAAGGGTTTGATCAACGTTATGCGCGTGCGCTGACAACAATTTCGGCTTTGGGATTGCCTGTTGTGGATTTGCGCCCTGCTCTGAGTTCTGAAGGCAGCTTTATGCGCACCGACACGCATTGGTCGCCCGCAGGTGCGCAACGCGCTGCTGAGGCGATTGCGGAGGCGCTGGGCGAACTGGATCTCCCTCAGGTGGATGTGCAGACCGTCGCATTTGGGGAGAGCCGCTTTGAGGGGGACTTGTTGACGTTCGTGGCGACAGGCCGGTTGCGCGAGGTGGTTGGACCGTCGCCAGAAATGATCGCGCGCTACGAGACCAGTGTTGCTGTCGCGGGCGGCTTGTTTGGGGAGGCAAACATCCCGGTTGCGCTGGTGGGAACGAGTTTTTCAGCGAGATCAGACTTTCACTTTGAGGGGTTTCTCAAGCAAGCGCTGCAGTTGGATATTCTGAATGTGAGCCGTGTCGGGCAGGGGCCCTTCGTTCCGATGGATGCGTTCCTTGAGAACCGCGCGGCGTATTCCTCGCTCCCGTCCATCGTTGTTTGGGAGATCCCTGAGAGATTTTTGACAACCAGGAGAGATTTTCCATGAAACAGTTATGCTATTTGATGGCGTCATTCTTGGCAGCCGGTGCGGCGCAGGCGGCGCCCTACTGCGAAGCCTTGTTGGACAAGGATATGCTGCCAAAGAAAATCGCCAAAGTGGCTCCGGTTTATAGCGACGCAGACAGCGGGTGGATTTTCACACAGGATCAATTGAAGGACCGCTACGATATGAAATCGACGTCGCGCCAATTGGTGCAAGCGATTGTTGCGGAGTTTGGCAAGCGAGATGTACATTTGGCAATCCTGATGGCACCGCCTCGCCCTGTGATTGCAGGGCAGCAGGTGCTTGATGCGGCGATGGGTGGCCGTCAGTATGATGTGGCCGCGGCGCAGATTTCTTTTGATGCCTTGATCAGCGAGTTGGCCAATGCGGGTGCGATCGTGCCGAACTTATCTGAGGAAGCGCTTGCGCATACAAATCGGCAGGATCCGTTTTATTTTCGCAGGGATACACATTGGACCACCACAGGGGCTGCAATCAGTGCGTTGGCTTTGGCTCAGGCGACCAACGCCGCCGTTCCAGGTCTGTTCCCGAATGACGGGAAACTGGCGGAGCAAGATTTGGTGATCGCAGGCCAGATTGAGGAAGAGGGCGCCCTTGCTGACGTCGTCCGCACAACATGCGGCACGTCGGTGCAAGTGGAGACCGCTGCCACCTTTGACTTGTCGCGCGCAGGCGGTTTGTTGGACACATCTCTGCAAGCGCCCTCCATTGCCTTGGTTGGGAGCAGTTTTTCCAATCGGTACAAACGGGACCACTATCGCGTCGCCGACGCGCTTGCGTTTGCGTTTGATCGTGATGTGGAGAATTTTTCCGTTTCCGGTGGCGGGCCGATCGGCGCGATCGAGGCCTATGTGTTGTCCGGCGCGTTGGATCAGAAGCGGCATGCGCTGGTGATTTGGGAAATACCATATACCGAAAGCTTCAATTCTCCCTCGTTTCTCAGGCAACTGTTGGGCGCGTTGCGGCGGGACGAGGTGGATGAGAAGCCCGCTCAAGTCATGATTGGGGCCTCAAGCACGACTGTACGCCCGGCTGAGGGGGTGTCCGTCTCAGGGATAGAAGTGGTCGCCGAAGATATTGGCAAGCAGAGCTTCAATATGGAGGTGCGGTTTGACAATGGATCAAAATCCAAGGTCTATCTGGGGCGCAGGAGCGCTGTGCCCGTTGGTATGCGGGCGTCCAAGTTGTTGAGCAATTTTTCGTTTTTTGGAGACCGTCAACCTGTTGAGATTGTGGTCACACCTGCAAAGGGCGCGCGTATTGCGCAGATCTCGGTGTATTGACTGGTGGAGCAGTATGGCCAGAAACACGTTCCCGGCCATACGATATACCGTTGTGCGATTAGAGAGAAATCGCTTTGCCTGTGCGCAAAGATTCAAGTGCAGCATCCGCCAGGCGCAGTGCGTCGAGCCCGTCTTGCCCGTTTGGCGAGATTGCCGCGCCATCATTGAGTGCCGCCATGAAGGCATTCAACTCTGCCGCGTAGGCATCAATGTAGCGAGTCATGAAGAAGTCATGCAGGGTGGGCCGGGTGTAGCCGTCAGCGGTGGCAACCTCGATGCTGACAGGGCGTTGGTTTTCCGCTTGTACCATTCCGTTTGAACCGTGCACTTCGATACGTTGATCATAGCCATAGGTGGCACGGCGCGAGTTTAGGATGGTCGCCTGCTTGCCGGATGCGGTTGTGAGCACGACGGTTGCGGTGTCGTAATCGTCCAGCTCCCGAATGCTCGGATCCACGAGAGCCGCTGCGGTGGCATAGACTTGAACGACCTCTTCACCCAGCAAGAAACGCGCCATGTCAAAATCATGGATTGTCATATCGCGGAAGATACCGCCTGAGACGCCGATGTATTCATGCGGTGGCAGGCCCGGATCGCGAGATGTGATGGTGATCTGTTCGACCGTGCCAATGTCACCAGCGTCGATTGTTGCCTTCAGAGCGCCGAAATGTGGATCAAAGCGGCGGTTGAAACCAATCATCAATTTGGCGTCTTGTTCGGTCACCGTTTTGAGGCATGCGCGCACACGTTCAGCGCTCAGATCCACCGGTTTTTCGCAGAAAATGGCTTTCCCAGCTTTGGCAAACCGCTCAATAAGATCGGCATGTGTGTCTGTGGGGGTGCAGATGATCACCGCATCGATATCGGTCGCAGTCTCAATCGTTTCGATGTCGCGAATGTCTGCGCCGTAGGTGTCTGCCAATTTTTTTGCAGCTTCTTCAAAGACATCCATCACGGCGACAAGTTGTGCCTTTGGATTTGCGCCAACCGCACGTGCGTGGACTTGGCCAATCCGCCCGGCTCCCAAAATTGCAATACGTAGTGTCATGGTCACTTATCCTCCGATGGTGACGCGCGTGCCTGTGCGCGCGCTTTGTGCGATGGCGTGGATCACCTTTTCAAATTCCAGTGCTGCGGTGAAATCTGGATAGGCGGCGCGGTTTTCGGAAATCGCGCTCAGAAGTTCCGCAGCTTCGATCACTTTCAAATCATTGAAGCCAAGTTGGTGACCGGCGGCTGGGCAAAAGCTGCCGTAGGGGGCGTGCTCTGGCCCGGCGAGTATGGTTTTAAAGCCTTGCTGCGCTTTGGGTCCGCTGTTTTCATAAAGCTGAAGCTCATTCATGCGCTCCTGATCGAAACAGATCATACCCTTTGTGCCGTGCACTTCAAAAGCAAGCCTGTTTTTGCGTCCCCAAGCGGATCGCGAGGTGGAAATGGACCCCTGTACCCCACTGGCAAAACGCACCAGAGCGCTTGCGGTGTCTTCGTTTTCCACGTCCCCATGTCCGGAGCCATCGGGCATCGGACGTGTAGCGTGCACGGTTTGCATGTCACCGATGAGACTTTCAATGGGGCCCATAAGGCCATAGGCCATTGAGACAAGATGGCAGCCCAGATCGCCCAAGGTGCCAAGGCCGGCATCTTTGAGACGCGCGCGCCATGTCCAGGGCAGGTTGGGGTCGGCTTGATAGTCTTCGTCGACCCAGCCACGGAAATGCACCGGCGCGCCAATGGCGCCATCGGCTATAAGATCCTGCGCCAGTTTGAAAATGGGGTTCTTTACATAATTGTAGCCCGTCAGGGTGTGCACGCCAGCCGCGCGTGCTGCGGCTTCCATTTCGGTGGCATCTTCGAGTGTGAGCGCCATAGGTTTTTCGCACCAGACATGTTTGCCCGCTGCAATCAGTTCCAGTGCCATTTCTTTGTGCAGCTGGTTTGGTGTGGTGACGGACACAATGTGGATGTCTGGATCGGTGAGCAGGCTCCGCCAGTCGTCGCTGCCTTGCTCAAATCCGAATTGGCTGGCCATTTCTTCGGCCTTTGCGCGCGGGGTGTCGCATAGTGTCTTCAGGCGGATGCTGGGGAGGCCCCCCATCACGGCCTGAACGTTGCGGTACGCCAGAGCATGTGTTTTGCCCATGTACCCTGTGCCAATCAGGCCGATGCCAAGTTGCTCGCTCATGCGTGATTCCTCCCAATTGTATGGAATAAAAATTCTATATGCGCTATCGTCGGATGGAGCCATTCTGTCAAGATCTACTGGAGCCAATATGCAAAACCCCGCTGCGCCGCAAAATGTCGACATGTTTCATCAGCGTTTGCGTGATGTGTCGGAGAACTTGCCTAAGCGGATGCGACAGTGCGCAGAATATCTGGCGGAGCACTCTGACCGCATTGCTTTTTGCACTGTTGCGGAGTTGGCGACGGCTGCACAGGTTCAACCGTCGGCGATGATGCGGTTTTGCCAAATCATGGGGTTTCGCGGCTATTCAGAGATGCAAAAGCTTTTCAAGGAGTCTGTTTCAGCCGGGTTTCCTGACTATGAAAGCCGATTGACTGCTTTGCGTGAAAGTGGTGCGGGAAGCCCATCGGCACTGCTCGCGGAATTTGTGGATGCTGGGCGGATGTCCCTTGAAAACCTTACAAATTCTGTTGATCCTCGCAGCCTAGACACTGCAGTGGCCCAACTGAGCAAGGCCAATATGATACATGTTGTTGGGCTGCGTCGAGCCTATCCTGTTGCGTCCTATCTGGTTTATGCGTTTGAGAAAATGCTGATCCCGGCCATGCTGCATGACGGCACCGGGAACCTGAGTCAGCGGCATTCTGTGCGAAAAGGTGATGCGTTGATTGCTATTACATTTGCGCCTTACTCCGAAGATACGGTTGCGCTGGCGTCGCATTGTGCCGGGCAGGACATCCCTGTTGTTGCGATCACAGATACACTGATTAGCCCGATCCAGCTCAAGGGGGTTTTGCCGTTGTGTGTTTCAGAGGTGGACTTTGGCGCCTTCAGATCGTTGTCGGCGACGCTGAGCCTTGCCATCACGCTGGCGGTTTCGATTGGTGCGGAGAAAAACGCCTGATCTAGAATTAAATATTGAAATCCCAATCAAATGGAATGTATGTTCCATTTTGTGGCGCCAGAGACCTTGAGTCGCGCTGCGTTTACTACATGGGCCCAACGGCCTGTGAATGTCATTGGGAGGACATCATGAAAAAACTTTTGACCACCGTTGCGGCTGCAGCTGTTTGCACGCTTGGCGCACTTGTGCCTGCAGCAGCGGAAGGCGAGAAATACGTTCTTGTCAGCCACGCACCTGACAGCGACAGCTGGTGGAACACCATCAAAAACGGTCTGGCGCTTGCGGGCGAGCAGATGGACGTTGAGGTGGAATACCGCAACCCGCCAACCGGTGATCTTGCAGATATGGCACGTATTATCGAGCAAGCTGCGGCGTCTGCACCGAATGGCATCATCACAACACTTGCTGACTATGATGTCCTGTCTGGCCCGATCCAGGCGGCGATTGATTCCGGTGTGGATGTGATCATCATGAACTCCGGCTCCCCTGATCAGGCGCGCGAGCTGGGTGCGTTGATGTATGTTGGTCAGCCAGAATATGATGCTGGTTATGCGGCTGGTCTGCGTGCCAAGGGTGACGGCATTGGTTCTTTCCTTTGCGTGAACCACTACATCTCCAACCCTGCGTCCACTGAGCGTTGCCAAGGCTTTGCTGATGGTCTGGGTGTTGAGCTTGGCAACCAGATGATCGACTCTGGCCAAGACCCCTCTGAGATCAAAAACAAAGTTCAGGCTTATCTGTCTGCGAACCCAGAAACAGATGCCATTCTGACGCTGGGCCCAACGTCTGCTGATCCAACACTGCTGGCGCTGGAAGAAGACGGCCTGAGCGGTGAGATCTACTTTGGCACGTTTGACCTTGGCGAAGATATCGTCAAAGGCATCAAGTCTGGCGCCATCAAGTGGGGCATTGACCAGCAGCCATTCCTGCAGGCGTACCTGCCGGTTGTTGTCATGACCAACTACCACCGTTTTGGCGTTCTGCCCGGCAACAACATCAACTCCGGCCCCGGCTTCGTAACTGCGGATGGCCTGGAAATGGTTGAAAAATTCGCTGGCGAATATCGCTAACAGTTTCCTCCCACGGGGTGGCCGGAGCAATTTGGCCACCCTTTTTCTGTCTAAAATCCTGACGAACCTCGAAAAGGACCCGTGAGGCACCCCATGTCCAATGCACCAACACAACCCGCGACGGATGAACGGATCAAATCCCGTTCTAAGTTTCGCGAAGCGCTGATCCGCCCAGAGCTGGGTGGGATCGTCGGAACAGTCGCTGTTTTTGTCTTCTTTGCGCTGTTTGCTTTTGACAGCGGAATGTTCACCTCGAAAGGGGTGCTTAACTGGAGTCAGGTTTCCGCCCAGTTCATGATCATTGCAGTCGGCGCCTGCCTGCTGATGATCGCGGGCGAGTTTGACCTTTCGGTCGGCTCAATGATCGGCTTTGCCGGAATGATGATCGCAATTCTTGCAGTGACATTGGGGTGGCCGGTCTGGATGGCCATCATCACGACATTCATTGTCTGTGTGGCCCTCGGGGCGCTCAACGGGTTCATCGTGATCAGAACCGGGCTGCCCAGTTTTATTGTGACGCTGGCATTTCTGTTCATCCTGCGCGGTTTCACAATCTATTTCCCGCAAACGATCGAGCGCAAGACCATCATCGGTGGCATCAAGGACGCTGCGGAGGGTGACTGGCTTGCAGCCTTGTTTGGCGGAAAAATTCTGACTGGCTTCTTCTCCTGGCTGGGAGACATGGGGCTGATTGAGACTTTCTCTCGTGGGTCACGCGAAGGCCAGCCTGTTGTGGACGGTGTGCCAATGCTGATCGTCTGGGCGCTGGTGCTTGTGGTGTTTGGCCATGTGCTGCTGACCAAAACAAAGTTTGGCAACTGGATCTTTGCCGCTGGTGGCGATGCGGAAGCTGCGCGCAACTCAGGTGTGCCGGTGAACCGGGTCAAAATTTCAATGTTCATGTTCACAGCTTTCTGCGCGACGGTTTTTGCCACCTGTCAGGTGATGGAATTCGGCTCTGCGGGGTCTGACCGTGGATTGTTGAAAGAATTTGAAGCGATCATCGCTGTTGTCATTGGTGGCGCTTTGCTGACCGGTGGCTATGGCTCCGTTCTGGGAGCGGCGCTGGGTGCTTTGATTTTTGGTGTGGTGCAGCAGGGTCTGTTTTTTGCAGGTGTAGAAAGCTCACTGTTCCGGGTGTTCCTTGGTTTGATCCTGCTGGCTGCAGTGATTTTGAACACCTACATCCGTCGTATGATCACTGGCGAACGCTAAGGGGGAATAGAGA
Source organism: Shimia sp. MMG029 (assembly GCF_027947445.1). Lineage (NCBI taxonomy): Bacteria > Pseudomonadati > Pseudomonadota > Alphaproteobacteria > Rhodobacterales > Roseobacteraceae > Shimia > Shimia sp. MMG029. The sequence continues at coordinate 18,553 of NZ_JAQJIM010000005.1, forward strand.
TGACTGAAGATACCACATTCCACCACGGTGATCCGGCGCCAAGCAAGCCGCTCATCGAGATGAAAGGCATCCAGAAACACTTTGGGTCAGTGATTGCACTGGCGGGTGTGTCTGTGAATGTTTACCCGGGCGAATGCCATTGCCTGTTGGGGGACAACGGCGCCGGTAAATCGACCTTTATCAAAACCATGTCTGGGGTGCACAAGCCCACCTCTGGGGAGATCCTGTTTGAAGGGCGCCCGATGAGTTTTGAAGATCCGCGTGATGCGATTGCAGCAGGCATTGCTACGGTGCACCAGCATCTGGCCATGATCCCGCTTATGTCAGTCAGTCGGAATTTCTTCATGGGTAATGAGCCGGTGAAGAAAGTTGCGGGCATTCCGTTCTTTGATCACGACTATGCCAATAAAATCACGATGGAAGAGATGCGCAAGATGGGCATCAACCTGCGTGGCCCCGATCAGGCGGTTGGGACATTGTCAGGTGGTGAACGTCAGACCGTGGCCATTGCGCGCGCTGTGCATTTTGGTGCGAAGGTTCTGATCCTGGACGAACCTACATCGGCCCTTGGTGTGCGCCAGACTGCCAATGTTCTGGCCACCATTGATAAGGTGCGCAAGCAAGGGATCGGCGTTGTGTTCATCACCCACAATGTGCGCCATGCCATGGCAGTTGGAGACCGGTTCACAGTATTGAATCGTGGCCAGACACTTGGCACCGCCAAGCGTGGCGAGATCACCCAAGAAGAGCTGCAAGATCTGATGGCCGGTGGCCAGGAACTTGCAACACTTGAAGGCAGCCTCGGCGGTACCGTCTAAGGACATGAAAATGCAGAAATCTCTCGATATCATCACCATAGGTCGCGCGGGTGTGGATCTTTACGGCAGCCAGATCGGTGGCCGTTTGGAAGACATGGGATCCTTTGAAAAATACATTGGCGGATCCCCGACCAACATTGCCGCAGGCACTGCGCGTCTTGGCTTGAAATCCGGTTTGATCAGCCGGGTTGGGGATGAGCACATGGGGCGCTTCATTCGTGAAGAGCTGATCCGTGAAGGTGTGGATGTGCGCGGTGTTGCCACGGATCCAGAGCGGCTTACGGCGCTTGTGATCCTTGGCATCCGCGACGAAGAACAGTTCCCGCTTATCTTCTATCGAGAGAACTGTGCCGATATGGCGCTGTCTGAAAGTGACATTGACGAAGCGTTGATCGCGGACAGTCGTGCTGTGGTGGCGACGGGCACGCATCTGTCGCACACCAACACAGAGGCGGCAGTGCTCAAGGCATTGACGCTGGCCAAAAAACATGGCGGCCGCACGGCGCTGGACATTGACTACCGTCCTAATCTTTGGGGCGTCGCCGGGCATGGCGATGGCGAAAGCCGCTTTGTCGAAAGCGCAGCGGTCACGGCTAAGTTGCAAGCCACGCTGCATCATTTTGACCTGATTGTCGGCACTGAGGAAGAATTCCACATCGCTGGCGGGTCCACCGACACGATTGAGGCCCTGCGGGCTGTGCGTGCTGTTTCTGACGCGACATTGGTGTGCAAGCGTGGGCCGATGGGCGCTGTCGCCTTTGAAGGCGATATTCCTGACAGCCTTGATGATGGTCAGACCGGCCCCGGCTTTCCTATCGAAGTCTACAACGTTCTGGGCGCAGGTGATGGGTTTATGTCCGGCCTGTTGAAAGGTTGGATGGAAGAGGCCGATTGGCCGACTGCACTGACCTATGCCAATGCCTGTGGTGCGCTGGCGGTCAGTCGCCATGGTTGCACCCCTGCATATCCTTCCGCAGAAGAACTGGCGTTCTTTCTGAAACGTGGTGTCGTTCAGCCCGATCTGCGCAACGACAAAGCCCTTGAGCAGATCCATTGGTCGACCAATCGCAAGGGTGACTGGTCAACCATGCGGGTTTTTGCCTTTGATCATCGCATCCAACTTGAAGAGATGCCTGGGTACACGCTGGAGAAGGGGGGCAAGTTCAAAGAACTGTGCCTAGAGGCGGCGCAGAACGTGCAAAACGGGCAATCTGGTTACGGCATTTTGTGTGACAATCGGATCGGCAAAGCCGCGCTTCACAAAGCCAGCGGGTCTGGATTGTGGATTGGTCGCCCAACAGAGTGGCCTGGGTCTCGTCCGCTAACGTTGGAGCCTGAGCTGGGCAGCGACTATGGCGGGCTGAAAGCCTGGGCGCGTGAAAATGTGGTGAAAGTTCTGTGTTTCTGCCATCCGGATGATGACGCGGAAACATGGGCCAAGCAGGACGCAACCGTTGTGCGGCTGTATGAAGCGGCGCGTCGCAACAATCTGGAGTTTCTGCTGGAAGTTATTCCTTCCAAAGTGGGCTCGGTTGACGAGTACACAACTGCCACTGTGATCCAGCATTTCTATGACCTTGGTGTGTTCCCGGATTGGTGGAAGCTGGAGCCGCTGACATCTGATGCCGCCTGGGGCAAAGCCGTTGCTGCAATCACCCGCAATGATGCCCACACACGTGGCATCGTGGTTCTGGGGCTCGACGCCCCTGAGGCAGAGTTGGCGGCCAGTTTCCGGCTTGCAGCCAGCTATGATCTGGTCAAAGGCTTTGCTGTGGGCAGAACCATTTTTGGGGACGCTGCGCGCGCATGGATGCGTGGGGACATGACTGACGCAGATGCGGTTTCTGACATGGCGACCAAGTTCCGCCGTTTGGCTGGCGTATGGGATCAGGCACGCGCAGAGGCGATTGGAGAGGCAGAATGACACAGACAGTTCGACTAACAGCCGCGCAAGCCATGGTGAAATGGCTCTCGGTGCAGATGACGCCTGAGGGCGAGCGTTTTGTTGAAGGCGCCTGGGGTATTTTTGGACATGGAAACGTGGCTGGGCTGGGGGAAGCGCTGCACGCTGCTGGCGATGACTTCCCAACCTGGCGCGGCCAAAACGAGCAAACCATGGCGCATACGGCCATCGCCTACGCCAAGGCGCACAAACGCCGCCGTGTGCAGGCCGTCACCAGTTCGATCGGCCCGGGCGCAACCAACATGGTCACAGCTGCCGCTTTGGCGCATGTCAACCGGTTGCCCGTGCTGTTTATTCCCGGAGATGTGTTCGCCAATCGGCGCCCGGATCCTGTGTTGCAGCAGATTGAGGATTTTGATGACGGAACGGTGTCTGCCAACGACTGTTTCCGCCCTGTCAGCCGGTACTTTGATCGGATTACGCGCCCAGAACAGCTGTTGACGGCCCTGCCGCGTGCGTTGCGCACGATGACGGATCCGGCAAATTGTGGGCCTGTTACCCTGTCGTTCTGTCAGGACGTGCAGGCGGAAGCCTATGATTATCCCGTCGCGTTCTTTGAGCCGCGCACCTGGCACATTCGTCGTCCGGAACCGGATGCACGTGAGTTGCAAGAGGTGACCGATCTGATCAAAGCCGCCAAAAACCCAGTTCTTCTGTGTGGCGGCGGTGTGATTTATTCTGGGGCCGAGGAAACGCTCGCGGCGTTTGCCACCAAGCATGGCATCCCAGTGATCGAAACACAGGCCGGCAAATCTGCGCTGGCGCAATCTCATGAAATGAATTTCGGCGCCTCCGGTGTTGATGGATCGGCCGCAGCAAACGCGCTGTCGGTTGACGCAGATCTGGTGATTGGCGTTGGCACGCGTTTTCAGGATTTCACCACCGGGAGCTGGGCCTTGTTCCAGAATCCCGCGCGCAAATTGGTCTCTGTGAACGTGCATGGCTATGACGCCGACAAACATGGTGCTGTTGCGGTTGTTGGCGATGCCAAAGTCGTGCTTACGGCTCTTTCTGAGAAGCTTGGGAATCATCGGGCGGATGCTTTTGATGCGCAGTCCCGTTTGGACTGGCTGGCCGCTGTTGATCGCCACTGTGCGGATCGCAAGGGTGGGGCAGGGTATCGCCCGCTGGATGCGGAAGTCATTGGAGCGGTGCAGCGTACCTCTGATACCAGCACCGTTGCCATGTGTGCCGCAGGTACAATGCCGGGTGCGTTGAAACTGCTTTGGCAACCCTCTCAGGGTGGCTATCACATGGAATATGGTTTCAGCTGCATGGGCTATGAAATTGCCGGTGCGATGGGCCTGAAACTGGCGCAGCCTGAACGGGATGTGGTTTGCTTTGTGGGGGATGGCTCCTACATGATGGCGAACTCTGAGTTGGCCACCGCCGTGATGCGGCGTGTCCCATTCACCGTTGTGCTGACAGACAACCGTGGATACGGCTGTATCAATCGCCTGCAGATGCATACTGGCAATGAGCGTTTCAACAACCTTTATGCGGATTGCAATATCGAAGTGCAGCCTGAAATTGACTATGTCGCGCACGCGGCATCCATGGGGGCGCATGCTGTCAAAGCGGATAGCATCGCCGATCTGGAAGCCAAGATAGTTGAGGCAAAATTTCGTGACATCCCAACGGTGATCGTGATTGACACCGACCCGATGCAAGGCCCCGGCGAAGCTGGAGGTGGTTTCTGGTGGGATGTGGCTGTGCCCGAGGTGGCGCAAAGCGAGAAATTGCAACAGGCGCGCGCCGCGTATGAAGCGGCGATGGCAGACCAAAACCTTGTGAATTGAGGCAAGACATATGATCCTTTTTGGCACCAACCCTATCGCTTGGGCAAATGACGACGACCAGACCCTAGGCGCGCATATCCCCACCGAACAAATCCTGCGTGAAGCGGGTGAAATCGGATTTGACGGGATTGAAAACGGCCATCGTTGGCCGCAGGATGATCCGGAAGCGCTCAAACAGCTGCTTGGCGGTTACGGCTTGAAGTTTGTGTCCGGCTGGCACTCTCTCAACCTGCTGGTGCAGTCGGTTGAGGATGAGAAAGCGGCGATCCAGCCACATCTCGACAAGCTGAAGCACAACGGCTGTAAGGTAGCGATTGTTTGCGAAACCTCCAACTCTGTTCAAGGGCTGGATGTCCCGGTCAACACCGCGCCGGTGTTGAGCGCCGAGGAGATGAAAGCCTTTGGTGCCAAGGTGGAAGAGATTGCCCAATACTGTGCCGATCAAGGCATTGATCTGGTGTATCACCACCATATGGGGACCGTGGTTGAAACGCCTGATGAGATTGACGCGTTCATGGACGCGACCGGTCCGGCGACCAAGCTGCTGTTTGATGCAGGGCATGCCTATTTTGGCAGCAACGGACAGGACCCAGCGCCAATTCTGGCAAAACATGCCAGCCGGATGCGCCACTTCCACGCCAAAAACGTGCGCCCCGATGTGATGAAAGAGGTGCGAGAAAAAGGCCTGTCTTTCATGGATGGTGTGCGCGCAGGTGTCTTTACGGTGCCGGGCGACAGCGAGGGCGGCATTGACTTTGCTCCGCTGCTGAGCACCTTAAAAAGCGAAGCATACGAAGGCTGGATTGTGATCGAAGCAGAACAAGATCCAGAAGTACGTGTGCCGTTTGAATATCAGTCATTGGGTCTTAAGACTCTGAAAGACATTTCTGCGCAGGTGGGCCTGACATGACACATCTTCAACGCAAGCCGTTTGGCGATCACGGCAAAGTTCATGACATCACGCCCGCCAGCGCAGGGTGGCGATATGTTGGGTTTGGGCTCTATAAATTACGCCCTGGCGAAACGGCTGAAGAACTCACCGGTGATCGTGAGGTCATTCTGGTGATGGTGGAAGGCAAAGCGGCGATTCATGCGGCGGGGCAGGACTGGGGTGTTCTGGGTGACCGTATGAATGTTTTTGAGAAGACACCGCCGCATTGTCTTTATGTGCCAAATGATTCCGACTGGAAGGCTGTCGCGGAAACCGACTGTACCATTGCCGTTTGCACCGCACCGGGGAAATCCGGCCATGAGGCCCGCCGCATTGGTCCTGACGGCATTCAGCTGACCGAGCGGGGCAAGGGTACCAATACGCGGTATATCAACAATATTGCGATGGAAGCGGAAGACTACGCCGACAGTCTGTTGGTGACAGAGGTTTTCACACCTGCAGGTCATTGGTCGTCGTTCCCAAGTCATCGTCATGATGAAGACGACTACCCTCGGATCACTTACCTTGAAGAAACATACTATCATCGTTTGAACCCAGCGGACGGGTTTGGGATCCAACGTGTCTATACCGACGACGGGCAGATGGATGAAACAATGGCAGTCAGTGATGGGGATGTGGTTTTGGTACCGCGTGGCCACCATCCTTGCGGCGCACCGTATGGGTTTGAAATGTACTACCTTAACGTGATGGCAGGCCCGTTGCGCAAGTGGCGCTTTGTTGCGGCACCTGAGGTTGAATGGATCATGGAACGCGACGCATGAGTTTTGAGAGCGGGCGCAGAATGACGTCCGCTCGACCTTTTGAGGCTTGATACTCGGCAAAGCCATGCGGCTGACACACCTCAGGTGTCGTGGCCATCATGGCTTTGCTTTTTGTTTGATGGGGGCACGCCGCGTACGTGCGGAGCTTGTCAAAGCCTTCATTTGCGGGGTCGGAAAGGGCTTTAACTTACCGTGAATTGCCCCATCATTCCGCAATCCTCGTGTTCGAGAATGTGACAATGATACATATAAGGCGCATCTTCTGGTGCCTCATGGTCAAAACTCACCAAAACCTCTGACCAACCTTCTTCGACATGGACCATGTCTTTCCAACCCTCTGCATATGCGGGCGGAGGGGCGCCGTTTTGGCTGAGAATGCGGAATGAACAGCCGTGAATATGGAAAGGATGCAGTTGATCATCAACAGAAATGCGCCAGATTTCGGGGACACCTTTGGCGACTTTTTCATCGATACGATCCATTTTCATGGGCTGTCCATTGATGCCCATCGCCCCTGCATCGCCACAAAAATTATCCCATGCGATCGCCAGTGCGGCCAAGTCTTCGCCCATGTCCATGTTCAGCTGGAAGTCGCGTGTTCGCTTCGCGTCTGAGGCGCGAGGGGGTTCTAGATTGGCGAGATGGGTTGGTATCGCGCCAGAAAACCCCTCTGTGGACGTGGTTGAAAATTCAATCAATGGTGTGGTTTTGTCACGCCCGAAGAGATCGGCGACAAAACCCTCGTCCTCAGATGTCACGTTAAGTGTGTTTGTCGCAGCGACCCTGGTATCCAAAAGTACTTCGTACCGTTCCCCTGGCGACATGAGAATGCTGCTGACCTCAACGGGAGAGGACAGGAAACCACCATCTGAAGCGATGACTGTCATAGCGCCCGTTTGCATGGACAGCTCGAGGAAGCGGGCGTTACATGCGTTGAGAATACGCAATCGCACGAGCCCTCGTGGCAGGCTTTGTGAGAGCGGGGCAATCGCCCCGTTTACGACAAATGTGGCTCCGAGGAATCCGTCTTCAAACACTTCTCCGGAGAGATTGTAGGCCATCTGTCCTTTTGAATTGAAACTTTTGTCTTGAAGCACGAGCGTGAAATCATCAACGCCATATGTTTTGGGCAAGTCTGCATCTAGGCTGGCTTCATCTTCGACGAGCAAGACACCTGCGAGACCCTTGTGGGTTTGCTGTGCGGTCTTGCCGTGGGTGTGTGAATGAAACCAATTCATCGACGCGCGTTGCCGGATTGGTACGTCCGGAGACCAGACATCACCATGGGCAATTTCTTGGTGTGGGCCGCCATCTACGGCTCCGGGGATGTGTAGTCCATGCCAATGGAGAGTGGTGACATCCCCAATATTGTTGCTGATATCGAATGGCAGAGTTTGGCCCTGTTTGACGCGCAAAACAGGGCCAAGGTAGCTGTTGTTTATGCCGTAGGTTTGGCTTGCAACACCTGTGCCAAAGTCATGTGCAGCGTTTTGCAGATTGAGAGACAATCGCCGATCAATGCCATTTGTGAGGTCCGTGAGTGGGATGACTGGCAGAGCGCGTTTGGGGCTTTGAGCCATGGCAAGGTTTGTTAGCCCGAGACTTGCTGCGGAACCGGCCAAAAATGTGCGTCTATTGATGAGCATGCAAGTCTTCCTTATGCGCTGTCGCGGGATGTGGAAAACAAAAACCGGTTTTCTTGTGTACGCAGGTGATCATAAGCCAATCGCAAAAGACCGGTGTTGACACATACGAGGGCTGCAACCGCGAAAATACCTAGAATGGTAAATCCGATGGTCGCAAACAAGCCAATGGCCGCACAGGTCAGAAGGATCCCAAATGCCGAACATAGGATTGATTTGATGCGTGTCATGAGGTGTTCTCCTGCGGTGGCTATCGTTTGTAGTGAGATGGGGCGCGCGTTTCTCAAGTGCCTGTCCGAAACTTTACAAAATTGTATGTTTGGCAGGATGTTGAACAGGCTCGCAGATCCGGTTAGCTCATTGCTTTGATCAGCTTTTGCTTGTGGACTGAAAACTGAGCGGCAAGCCCGGTCAGTGAGCGCTTTGCAAGTTTGCGGAAGCGCGGGGTGCGTTTTACAGCGAGTTCCGCCACAAGGATGCCCGTTGCCGCGCCAGCAATGGTGGCGGAGATAGTGTGCGCATCGAGCATCACGCGGGCGTACATTGTGGATAGCAATACAGGGATGACGATCAAACCCAGCCAGAAGGAGTAACGTCGCATTGTGAACCATGCACCCGCTGCTGCCGTTGAGGAATGGCCGGAGGGCATGTTGTGGTCTCGCCCGTTGGACAGTGGCCTCTGGCCCAGTCGTGTGCCCCCGACAACGACATCACTTAGCAGCCGCTTTTGACCATGCGTTGCGATGGCCGTACCAACAGCTGTGACGCCAATCTGCCCCAATCCGCGCCAGTCGCGGGTCACGATTGCCACAGCCAGAGGTAGTGCGACGTTGATATGCCGGCCAATGTCTTCCGTATGTTGAACAAACGGTATTTTGTGCCCGTTGCGTGATGTGCTGTAGTGTTCCTGCAAATTGCTAGGGTACAGTGTTGCGCACACCAGCGTCGCCGCAGCGACATATGCTACAGCCTTTCCTTGTAATTTTGACGACATCAAATCTCACGCATCCTTCATTCTTGTGAACAAGGAGCAGTCTGCCGCGATGCGTTAGACTCAGACTGTGCGTGGGATTACAAATTTGTCAGCTTTGGGAATTTGATGGAAATGCTAAGCCCGACGCCGCTGGGACCATCAGACATAGACAGTTGGGCGTCGTGTAGTTCGACGATCGCTTGTACCAGAGGCAGCCCAAGACCGAAGCCTTCGTTCTGGCGGTGCGCTTCGAGCTGATACAATGGATCGAAGACCTTTTGCCGCTTGTCTGCAGGAATGCCGGGGCCTTGATCGGCGATGGTGATGCGGGTGCCATCCACGGTCAGCGCAATGGTTTGCCCTGTTTTCCCGTAGCGAAGCGCGTTTTGCAGCAGGTTTGCGATCAGCTGAAGCAGCAGTTCCTCGTCTCCAAAGATCTCCGTGGGGTGCGTGACACTGACATTTAGACTTTGCCCGCTTGCAGACACCACAGGTTCGAAGATTTCTTCAAAGGAGCGAACCAGGCTTTGCAAATTGACGGGTGCGAATGAGGCGCGGCGTGCACCGCTTTCGATACGTGAGATGCGCAGTAGAGCGTCAAATGTAGCAACGATGCGGTCCACCTGCGCCAACGCGTCTTCGAGTGCTTCTGGTGTGACAGGGGTGGCGCCGTTTAAGAGTGCTGCGTGGTGATGTTCTATAACAGCGCGCAGCCGGGCCAGAGGCGTGCGCAAATCATGGGCGATATTGGCGGACTGAACGCGGATCTGTTCCATCGATCTTTGTAGCCGCGCTGTTGTGGCGTCTGTCCAGTTGGCCATGAGGCTGAGATCATCATGGCGATCTGGTAGATTTATTCTCGCCGTCAAATCGCCCTGCGCGACCTTTGTTAGCCCGTCATTGATCGCATCAAGACGGATCTGATTGCGCCGTGCAATCAGCAGGCCGGTTAAGACGACGGCGCTCAGCGAACTGAGCAACGCGATCTTCAGCCCCGTTGCAAGCACGTCAAAGAGTTCGTCTTGCCTTTCGATGTTTTCAGCAACAATCAAGCGCCCGACTGGGGTGTCTTTTACTAGAAACCTGTAGTCGGGCTCTGTCGGTTCGCCGAAATCAAACTCAAAGTAGCCTTCTGTCGCACTTTCGGTGTCAAAGGTGAACGGTATGTTACCCGCGCTGATCTGCCCGTCCTTCAAAAGTGCGACGGATTGCCCAAAACCAGGTGAAGGCAGAGGCGCTCCGTTTTCGAGGGCATCGACAACGGATTGTGTTTGCGTTTGCAGTCGAGCATCGACCAGCCGCTCGATTTCATTGCGAACCATCCAATAGGTTACGCTCCAAGTGAGCGTTGACACGACTCCAAAAATGGTGAGCAAAGCCGCGGCTTGCCGGATCGAGGACTGCCCCAGAAACCGTTTAAACCGGTTCGAAGACATAGCCAGATCCACGAATTGTTCGAATGAGAGTGTCGCCAAACGGTTTTTCAATTTTGGCTCTCAAGCGGCTGATATGGGTTTCTACAACGCTGGTTGTGGGGTCGAAGTTCAGGTTCCATACGCGTTCCAACAACATAGTGCGCGTTTGAACGCGTCCTTTCGACCTGATAAACACCTCAAGCAATAGAAACTCTTTTGGGTTCAGCTCAATCGCATGGCCTTGTCGGGTACAGAGCCGTTTGTGAAGGTCAATTGAGATGTCGCCAGCGGAAAGCACAGACACTTCTGCTTCTGGCAGCTGCTGTCTTCTTGTGATCGCGTCCAAGCGCGCGCTCAATTCGCTAAAGGCGAAGGGTTTGACCAAATAGTCGTCACTGCCTGCTTCCAGGCCCTCCACCCGATCTTCAATTTCGCCCAGCGCGGTTAAGAAGATTGCCGGTGCCAAGATCTTGGCTTGTCGGAGTGCTTTTAGAACGGAGAGGCCGTCCAGTCCCGGTACCATTCGATCAAGAATGAGCGCGTCATAAGGCTGCGTTGTGGCTGCGATCAAGGCGAGCTTTCCATCAGGGAAAAGGTCGACAACGTGCCCCAGTTCGCGCAGCCCTTGCTCGATCCAAGGGCCAAGGGTTTTGTCGTCCTCAAGTACCAATAAGCGCATGAGCTTTCCCTGTGTTGTGTTTGGCCAAGCAACGTGACCCACGCGTGGCAGGTTTTGGCAACCATACAATCATTTTGCGTGAGATTTATTAGTCAGTTTTGAAGTCTGTGTCAGACGCGAATTTTCAAGCCGCATCGCGCGCAAGCCGCAGGCACGACATCACGGCGTCGCTGACTTTACGACCCGGTTCTGCTACCACGAGAATGCGCCCGTCGGTTTCGTAGTCTGCTGTTGCTGCTTCAAAGACTGGGGTGCCAATCCTAGAGTAGCCCAATATCTCAAATGTCGTGTTTTCCTTGATCTGTTTTGCCAGCATGTCACGTGATTTGTCGACATAGGGGTTAATATCATGCAGCAAGACTGGGAGGTGGCGATAGTATTTGATGGCCAGCTCGTCGTCTCTGCTTATTGCGCCAACTGACAATCCTGATGCGAGATCCCACCACCGGATGTGTTCGCGAGACTTGAGGTTGCCGGGTAGCTGAAACGCGCTGTCTGCGGCTGTGCCGCGCCAAAAGAGTTCTGAGACGGGGGGCGTGCTTTGGAGGAGCAGGGAGGCAAATCGGAGAAGTCCAATGCTGTTGTTGGAAAAGGTGAGGTTTTGATGCCAGTTGAGCGCCTTCATAAGGTCAGAGCCAGCACCGTTTGACAGTAGCACCACATTGATGGGTTGTGGGAGATGCAGATCTGTCGCGCCAGGGTAAGCGAGCAATGCGTTATCAGCTTTGGTACAGATGGCGTGCGCTGGGAGCTGTGCGCTGGGGGGGCGGGTGTGCGTATCAAAAACGAAAAAATACATGAGATTTATGGAGAGAAACACCAAAACGGCAGCGGTCATAGATTTGCAGGCCCTGAGAGAAAAAGAGCCCTTTGATTGGAAAAAGACGGTAACTGCGAGCACAGTCAGCAGTATAAGAAGGCCGATGGACCATGCATGGTCGATCAGGAATGGATAGACTTTGTTAGAGACGTGAAATCCAAAGGCCCCCAACACGACGAATTGCCCGGCGCCCAAGAACACGCCGACAGCAGCTGCCGCTGCAAATCGGTTGGGGCGCATGCCCATCGTGCCCGCAAGCATTGGGGTTATCCAAGCGATTGGGCCTAAAAACCGTGCTGCGATCACATATACCACGCCTTGTTTCGCAAGGGCAGATTGGACATTTCGCCAGTTGCGCCGCCGTTTCAGACTGTGGAGATACCGGCAACTGAGTTTGCTGCCGTAGTGCCGACCGATCCAGAAGCTGGTGAGATCCCCGGCCCAAGCGGATGCCATCACTGCTACGATGGGACCAATGTGTCCGCTTGCTGCGAACATCGCACCCGCAGATACAAATGCCACTTCGCCAAAGACAAAAAAACCGACACCAACCAATGTGTCACAATAAGCGATGAGAGCCAGAAATAGGTAGCTTATGGGCCCGATCGGAAAGGCGAAGAGTTCCGTCATGGGGGTCAACCATAGTGTCCGAAGCGGTACGGGATCTCTTGGTTTTGCAGTTCTCCGATGAAGAAACGGCGCAGATTTGCCCGGAAATAGGTAAACCCTGTGCGTAAAAATCCGTCCTGCTTAAGCCGTCTTGGGTCGAAGCGAAATTTGGACTTTATCACGCCGGTTTTGTGAGATTTGCTGTGATGTGCTTTGAGCACATAGTTGCAATCCTCGCACAGGCTAATTTTCTCATCAAAACCTCCGATGGCGTGATGCAGCTCTGGTGTTGAAAAGAGACATGCCCCCACCGCGGTCGGAAACCAGAAAGACATGGCGCAAATTCCTGCATTGAACAGCGCGAAGCCGACGCGATAGGCGATGCCGAGGCCGTCTGCCGACATGCAGACGATACCAGCGTCGAGCTGGCGGTCTTGGAGTTCTGTCATTGCATTTTCAAGAAAGTCGCTTGCCAGTCTGGTGTCGGAGTCCAAAAACAGCAGGCGCTCACCGCGCGCATGCAGTGCGCCGGTATTACGGCCCAAGCTCACCCCGCGTCGTTGCATTGTGACAATTCGGTAGTCTTTGAAATTGACACGTGCGGTTTCAGAGAGGTGCAGTGTGTTGTCGTCACTGTTGCTATCAACATGTATGATTTCGAAATCTGACCAGCTTTGCGCTGCGAGATCCCTAATCAGCAGCGGCAGAGATTTTTCCTCATTCAAGCTGATAATGACGATAGTGAGCTTTGGGGATTTCACGGGATGCTCCTGAGACTGAGCCTCATGAGGTCCGAAGGGGGAAGGGGACTGAGGCGACCTTAGACAATAGAAGGCTTGCCAATTGAAAGGGCCTGTCCGCGCGCTTACAAATTTGTATGAATTCTGCCCTAGGCAGGTGAATTTGAGAAATTTTTTGCGGTATTGCGCATCGGCTTGTGCTCAGTCCCCCAGTTGCGCTGAGTGAGATTAACGTGATGCGCGCCTGAGCTTTCAAGGAAAAGCGGTTAGGTGTCGGGCGATCGATCCTGTGGTCGCAGGATAAGCGGCCCGACACCGAAGGGCCGATCGTTGAGCAGGTGTTTCGGTTATGTATCTTGATCCTGCGCCGACAGAACTCTGTGCGCGACCCGAAAACATTCCAATGCCTGTGGCACACCGCAGTAGATCCCAATCACGTGAATAATGGCGCGGATCTCATCTTGGCTGACGCCGTTTTTTAAGGCTCCTCGCAGGTGGATTTCCCATTCGGTCATTTTTCCCAGCGCACCGATCATGGACAGGTTCATCATCGACCGTGTTTTTGCATCTATGGTCTCGTCCCCCCAGCCAAAGCCCCAGCACCAACTTGTCATGGCCTCTTGGAACGGCCGGGTGAAGTCGTCTGCGGCGGCGAGGTTCTTTTCTACATATTCGGCCCCAAGAGTTGCCTTGCGCTGTTCCAGTCCTTTTAGGAATAGATCTTCGTCAAATATGCTCATTTTGGTCACTTCCCCAATTTGATAGCTATGTTTCTTGGTTTGTAGGTCTTTCAAAAGCGCCTCGCGACCTTTTCCAGCCACATTCATTGTTTGGAAAACCTGTCCGGTACCGGCTTCGTGCGTGCCGCGATCAAATCATGCGCTCTTGATGTGGTTTTGCCAATCGCGTTTAACTTGGACCATCAATCGCATTTTTCATCCAATTTTGCAGATGCATCACTGGGTGTTCCGAATTGACTCCCCCGTTTGGGTCAACCACCAGAGGACCCGGAACATATCCGCGTGAGTGCAGGCCGCGCTGAACAGACTCCACGAGATGAATATCTTCTTCGACAGTGGTGGCACGATCTTGTTGCGCCAGTTGGCGGATCTTCTGATCTTCTTCGCCGTTCAGCGTATACCATCCGCGCCAAACCACCACGTGATCCGCATCAATGGCGCGCCAATGATACGTGTTCAGTACGTTGCCAGGGTAGACCTGAAAGGAAAACATCGGCCAGAGAAACCAGCTGGAGTATTCGTGCTGATGTGCGAAGCCTGAGTGAATGTCATAGGTCATTGCATCCAAGCTTTGGCATTCAGTTGTGTGGCGCAGACATTTGCCTTGTGGTTGGATGTCATAGGTCTCTGGCTTGATGATCCCGTTCGCAAATGTCGGATGGTTCAGCGTGCAGTGATAACATTCAGAGTAGTTTTCAACTGAGACTTTCCAGTTGCAACGCTCTGGGATTTCGATCCATTCCAACGGAGCTAGTCTTTGCCAGTTTGGGACCCAGTCCTCGAGCTCTGTGCGTGCGTTGGGAAACCACGCGTCCATCGGATCTGCATTTAGGTCGAGATTGACAAAAACAAACCCAAGAAACTCTTCTGCTCTGACTTCTGTCAGGCAGATAGAGCTGCGGTCAAAGCCTTCCACGGCCTTTATGTTTGGCCCGGCGCGCAGTTCGCCGGTGAGTTCGTAGCTCCAGGCGTGATAGGGGCAAACCACGACGCGGGTTGAGCCTGTGCCAGTCACCAACTGGTGCGCGCGGTGTTGGCAGACATTGTAAAACACCCGAATGCTCCCGTCCTGACCGCGTATCGCAAACAGGCTCTCTCCGGCGATTTCGAACGTCGCGTAGTCGCCGGCTTTGGGTACATCTGATATGTGGCATCCAAATTGCCACGTTCTCGACAACAATCCTACGGTCTCTGCACGGAAAACCTGAGGATCTGTGTAGTACCGGGCGGCCAGAGAGCGTCGCGGGGCGGTCATCAGTGCTCCTCGTAATACATGCCAAGTTGGTGGCGGCGCTGGTGGAAAGTTTCCACCCGATTGACGATTTCTTCTGAGGATTCAGCGATCACAAAGGAAAGAAGTGTTTCCAAGACTGCGATGATGCTGGTGGAGGAGGGGAAGAACTGCGGCGTGTCCACAGAGACGACAAAGCCATGATGTGCTTCGCGCAGGATTGGGCTTGCGGGGCTGTCGGAAAGGCACACAAGTTTCATGTTCTGGGCGCGGGCTATTTTTACAGCCTCGACAACTTCAGTGCGATAAGGTTTGCAGGTGATCGCGATCAAGACGTCGCGCTCGTCAGCCCATGCCAAATCATCCACCGGTGTTGATCCGGGTTTGGGGATGGCTTGAATTTGTACCATGCCGGTTGAGGCCAGATAGGTAAAGTTGCGCGCATTTGAGTTGTGCACGCCCACGCCAAGCACGAAGACATTGCGCGAGTTCCAGATTGCGGCGGCTGCCTCTTTCAATTGCTCGGCAGAGATGCCAGCAAATGTCTCTTCCAGATTGCGCAGTGTATCGCGGACCATCTCAGCGTAGAGACCGCCGAGGTCGTTTGATTTCCGCACGTCCTGTAGCCAGCGTGCGCGGTCTGGGAAGTCAGCCGCGCCATTTCGGATCGCATCGCGGAAGGGCGCGCGAAAATCCTCGTATCCACTAAAGCCAAACTGGCGCGCCATGCGCACCACCGTGTTTGGCTTAACTTGCGCTGCTTTGGCGATTTCACGGACTGTGGAGACACCAACATCTAGCGGGTTTTCCAGCACGTAGGTGGCGATCTTGCGCGCCTCCGGTGTGAGGCCAGGCAGATCGGAGGCAAGCCGATCCAAAATCAAATTAGACATGTTTGTACCATTCATAATTGACGATGGTACAAACGATTGCTTACGCTGTCGATAGGAAAAGCGACTCGAGAGGACATACAGTGGCATCCGATTTTCCAACTTCTGCACGTGTGGTCATCGTGGGCGGCGGCGTCATGGGGGTGGGGCTTGCCTACCACCTTGGACACGAGGGCTGGGGCGCAGACACCGTTCTCTTGGAGAAGGCCGAGTTGACTTCTGGCTCAACCTGGCACGCGGCTGGTCAGATCACCCATTCCACGTCCAGTTTCGGGCTGGGTAAATGCGTGGACTACAATATCGGGCTCTATTCAGGCGCATTGGAAGCGGAAACCGGGCAACCGGTGACATGGCACGGGTGCGGGTCGTTTCGTTTGGCTTACACGGAAGATGAGATGGATTGGCTGCGCCACACGTTATCTGTGGGGCGGGCGCTTGGCTTCAACATAGAGCTCGTGGCGCCAAGACGCGTTGCCGAACTGCACCCTTTCTACAATTTGGGTGGGGTCTTGGGAGCGTTGCATACACCAGATGACGGTCATGTTGATCCGACCAATGTCACCATGGCGATGGCCGCTGGTGCGCGGCAGAAAGGCGTGCGCATTTTCCGCCGTTGTCAGGCCTCCAACATCACACAGAGGCGCAACGGTGAATGGGTGGTGGAGACCAGCCAAGGTACCATTACCTGCGAGCATGTGGTGAACGCCGGTGGTACCTATGCGCGACAAATGGGCGAGTGGTCTGGGCTGCAATTGCCGATGACCTCGATGACGCACCACTATTTTGTTACGGAACCGGTGCCGGAGTTTCAGGATTTTGACAGAGAGCTGCCAGTAATCCGGGATGACAAGAAAGTCTCTGGCTACATCCGCATGGAGCAAAAGCGCGGTTTGATTGGGATTTATGAGAAGACCAATCCGAACTCAGTGTGGCATGACCATTGCCCCTGGGAGTACGAAAACTGGCTGTTTGATGCTGATTACGATCGGGTCATGCCGTGGCTTGAGGAAAGCCTGAACCGGATGCCGATTTTTGCCGACCTGGGTTTGCAAAGAGATGTCCATGGCGCCATCAGTCATCCACCAGATGGCAACCCGTTGATTGGCCCGGCGCCAGGTGTGCAAAATTACTGGTGCTGCTGCGGGACACAGATTGGTATAGGCTGGGGGCCGGGGCTGACCCGTGAACTGGCACGTTGGATGGTGCACGGCGCGGCAGATATTTCAATGCGCGAATATGACCCGCGCCGCTTTGGCAGCTATGCCACCAAGGATTGGCAAGTCGTCAAAGCGGAAGAGGACTACTGCCTGCGCCACGAAATTCCCTTTCCCCATTTCAATCGTTTGGCCGGGCGCCCGATCAAACCCTCTCCGCTTTATGAAACTCTGAAAGAGCAAGGTGCGGTTTATGAGGAGGTCTATGGTTTTGAGCGCCCCCGTTGGTTTGCGCAAGGTGGCGTCGCGCAAAAAGACCATTATTCCTTCAATCGTACAGTGGTGGATGATCTTGTCGCGGCAGAGGTCCAAGCGGTGCGTGAAGCCGTTGGCATCATGGATGTCACAGCTTTCACCAAAGTGCTGGTGCAAGGGCCCGATGCATATGAGTTGTTAGACCGGCTGACTGGCAATCGGATGCCGCAGAAAGTGGGCGCAATCACCCTCACACATATGCTCAATCGACTTGGGCGTATCGAGCTGGAAACCACAATCGTTAGGATGGGGCAGGATCAATTCTATCTTGTTTGCGCGGCTTTCTTTGAACAGCGTCTGCTAGATCATTTGTCCCAGAGCAGGGGCGAGGCCGACGTCACAGTGACGGCTTTGTCTGAAAGCTGGTCAGCATTGGCGCTGAATGGTCCTCGGTCGCGTGAGGTCCTCATGGACTGCACTCAAACAGATCTTTCTAATGCGGGTTTTCGTTGGCTCTCTGCGCAGAAAATCGAAATTGCGGGGCATTCTGCCTGGGCGTTGCGCATGTCCTACGCAGGCGAGCTGGGCTGGGAGTTGCACATGCCAAATGCGGCGTGCTTGGAGGTTTACAACGCGCTTTGGGGAGCCGGTATCGCACGTGGTATCACCAATTATGGCAGCTTCGCGATGAACGCTATGCGCATGGAGAAGGGCTTCAAAGGCGCAGGTGAACTGACAAATGAGGTCACCTTGGCAGAGGCGGATGTGTTGCGCTTTGCTCACCAAGACAAAGAGTATTTGGGTAAGGAGCAGACGCTCAACAGCGATTTGCCCTGGGTGTGCACTTATCTGGAAATAGAACCGGATGGCAGATCAGATGGCCATGGCGGCGAAGCGGTCTATTTGGGAGGAGAGGTCGTTGGTGCCACTTCTTCTGTTGCTTATGGCCCAACCGTCGGAAAGATTCTGGCGTTTGCTTATCTGAAGCCTGAGGCTGCACAACCCGGCACAGAGTTGACGGTGCTGATCCATGGCGTGCCGCGCGTCGCTAAAGTTCTGGGGCAACCTGCCTATGATCCTGACAGTCTGAAGCCGCGACAGGATGTGTTGGTGTCTGCATGAAGATCACGGGCCTCTCACTTTGGTCTGTTACGTTGACCAGCCATGAAGCCTACCACATGGCGGAGGGAAAAACCTGCGGCACGGTGATTTCGCACGTTGTCCGATTGGAAACAGACACAGGTTTGCACGGCTGGGGTGAGGTTTGTCCAATCCCGCATTATCTGCCCGCTTACGCAGGTGGTGTGCCAAGTGCGGTGCAGGAGTTGGCGCCGAAGCTTTTAGGAGTCTCACCTTTGGGTGTGGATGCGGTGATGCGAGACTTAGACGCGCATCTGATCGGGCACCGCTATGCCAAATCAGCCATCGATATTGCGCTTTGGGACCTCTATGGGAAAGCCGCTGACTTGCCGCTTTACACATTGCTGGGAGGGCGTGTGCGACAAGACATGCCGCTTTATCATTCGATCACATGTGTGGCGCCGGAAGAGATGGTGCGGATTGCCGAGGACGCTTACGCGACAGGCATTCGGCAGTTTCAGGTCAAGCTTGGTGTGGATCAGAATTGGGAAGCCGATGTTGAGCGATTGACAAAAGTGCGCGAAGCCGTTGGTGGCGGGCCGCTTGTGTATGGTGATTGGAATTGCGGCGCCAGCAAGTTGCACGCCACGCGTGTCGGGCGCGCGGTATCGCACTTGGACATTATGCTCGAACAGCCCTGCAAGACGCTTGAGGATTGTGCCGCTGTACGCCAGGCCACAGGGTTACCCATGAAAATCGACGAAGCCGCTCACGATATTGCCAGTCTCTGGCGCGCGCACGAACTGGGCGTTTTAGATGCAGTGGCGTTGAAACTTTCAAAGTTTGGCGGGCTTTCAGCGATGCGGCGCGCGCGTGATGTCACTGTGCATTTGGGGGCAGAAATTTGCGCTGAATGTACGTGGGGCTCTGATATCGTGACGGCTGCTGCGCTGCATTTTGCGGCGTCCACCCCGCGTGGATCACTTCTGAATACCTGTGATCTTTCAAGCTATGTCGCGCCGCGGCTTTGTCCCTGTGCACCGCAGCGCTCAAATGGGCGCATTGCGCCACCTGAGGGGACTGGCCTTGGCGTGGTGCCGGATCGTGACATTCTTGGAGCCCCCATATTGGAAGTGAGCTGAACCATGCAGAAAATCCGTACTCAAGACGATTGGATCGCGCGCGCTAGGGAGGTTCTGCCAGCGGGGGGCTTCGGAAATTTTGATCCAGGCATCATAATCGCACGCGGAGAAGGTAGCCGTGTGTGGGATGAAGATGGCAATGAATATGTGGACTATTTGATTGGGTCTGGGCCGATGCTGCTTGGGCATGGACATCCAGAGGTGTTGGAAGCCGTGTTGGAACAATTGCCGAAAGGCATGACCTTTTTTGCCAACAACGCGAAAGGCATTGAGTTGGCTGAAGCCATTGTTGGTGCGGTGGCTTGTGCAGAACAGGCGCGTTTTGTGACCTCAGGCGGCGAAGCGGACATGTACGCGATGCGTCTGGCGCGGGCCTACACCGGGCGCGACAAAATTCTGAAATTTGAGGGAGGTTATCACGGTATGAGCGCGGAGGCGCAGATGAGCCTCGCCCCGGTGAAACATGTTAACTTCCCGCAGGCCGTTCCAGATAGCGCAGGCATTCCGCAGAGCGTCGCCGACCAGATGCTGATTGCTCCTTTCAACGATTTGGCGGCGGTGGAAGCGCTTTTGCTGGAGCACAAGAGTGTCGCGGCGATTATTGTTGAGCCACTGCAACGCATTATCCCGGCTGCGCCAGGTTTCCTGCAAGGTCTGCGCGATCTATGCGATCGCTTCAACCTGTTGCTTATTTTTGACGAGATTGTAACGGGTTTTCGTCTCGCCTACGGGGGCGCGCAGGAGCGATACGGCGTTGTCCCAGATATTTGCACTCTGGGTAAGATCATTGGAGGGGGATTTCCGCTCGCAGCCATTGTCGCCAGTCATGACATTATGCGGCACTTTGACAAGTGTCAGGTTGGTGATGAGGGGTGGTTGATGCAATTGGGGACGCTCTCTGGCAATCCAATGGCTGCCACGGCAGGTCTTAAGACCATGGAGGTGCTGAGGCGGGCGGGGACATATGAGCGGCTTCGCAAGCTTGGATCAGAGTTGCAGCGCATGCAATCTGAGGCGCTGGCAAAGGCGGGTATTGCTCATCAGATTTGTGGCGACGAAACCTTGTTTGACATCTATTTTACAGAAACCTCTTGCACCGATTACCGCTCCGCCGTGCATACAAATCAGACGCATTGCGCGCGCTGGAATGCGGTATTGAGAGCCAACGGCGTTTTTAAAAGTCTGGGCAAGATGTACCCATCCCTGGCCCTTACATGCTATGACCTTTCATTGACGCAAAGGGCGGTAGATGCAGCCACCAAGGCGATCACGTAGCGTATTTTGGTTGAATCGCGTTTTAATGTGCAATTCAGATGGGTTGTTGCATTACGGGGCTATCTTGCGTTCGCGGCAAAAGGGCGAATTGTAGCAAATCAACACAGCAAAAACCCATGTATGGTCTAACATACAGTAATCGTTTGTGATTTTGGGTTTATGGCGGAGACGAAGGAATTCGAACTATATAATAAAATCAATAATTTAGAGCGACCAACCTGCCTAAACCTACCCTATCTGCCACTTACTGTTTTTTCCGACTTGGCTAACCTATCTGCCAGTGCTTTTTCCGTCCTACCAAGCATTGCCTTCCGACTGAAGAGGGGGATGCCGCAATGAAAAATGGCAAGGCTCAAAAGAAATTTCCTGGAGCGACCTCCTATTTGGACCGCCATGGAAAGCGTCGTTGGCGATACAGAAGAGGTGGTAATTCTGTTGAGCTTGGGGCCAACTTTGGGTCGGAGAATTTCCGAGAGCGATACGAGCGCGCGATTGCTGGGGGAAAAGCCCAGGGCGGAAAAACGCAATCGCGTTACAGTTTCAGCAACCTTGCCAAGGCATACCGAAAGACCGCTGAATTCATCAACACGTCACCCTCAACTCAATCAAAACGTAGCCGGATTATTGGGAACTTCCTCGCTGAACACGGGTCTAAGTCTGCCAAAACCATTCGTCCGCGGCACATCCGAAAAATTCTCGAAGCAAAGCGCGAAACGCCTGCGGCTGCGAATGACCTGAGATTGCTCCTGGAAGCAATGCTGGATCTTTCATTGGACCTGGAATGGCGGGATGACAATCCAGTCAGCGGGATCAAGCCGTTCCCCGCTACGCGGCGTACAATTCACACCTGGACTGAAGACGAAATTGAGAAATACTTGGAGTGTTATCCACCCGGCTGTGCGGCTCATACGGCCATGATTTTGATGCTCTACACCGGCGCGGCAAGGGTTGACGCAGTCCGTTTGGGCCCCAAAAATTTGGTCAATGGGCGCCTCAAGTATTTCCGACAGAAAACGAAGAATAGTGGAGGTGTTGAGATTGATATTCCTCTACATCCGGAGCTCAGCGCTTGCCTCAAACCTTTCATTGAAGATGACGTCCAAACGTTTCTTCAACTGTCAAATGGAAAGCAGCGTTCTGAAAAAGGTCTTGGAATGAGTTTTCGCATCTGGTGCGACAGGGCTGGTTTGTCAGAATGCACCCCCCATGGTCTTAGGAAGGCAATTGCTCGCCGATTGGCGGAAGCTGGCTGCTCCCCACATGAGATCATGGCGGTCACAGGCCACCGTGATCTGGAAATGGTAGCATTGTACGCTTCTGAGGCCAGACGTGAAGGTCTGGCAAATCAGGCAATCGATTTGCTTTCATAGGAAGTAATCAAAAGTGTAGTGCATATTCAAAGCTGCAGTGAGCTCCTGTCCGGAAACTTCGTCGAGAAAAGCGCAAACAAGACCCGTGAGTGGATCGAAAAAGCCACTACAGCTTGAAGTTGTGCTCCAATTGTGCAAACCCAAAAAGATAGTAATTTAGTTCTTGGTAGAGGTCATTTTGAATTCAGGGCAAGTGAATTCGGGGGATCTGAGACGATCAATTGACTGGGATGCTGTAGCCTCCCACCTCGACGCGTTGTACTCCGCAGCTGACGGGCTCGAGAAACTTTTTCCTGGGCGAAAATTCACTCTCGATGGCCACCTCGTAGGAAGCATCGGAGAAGTCGTCGCTGCATATGTGTTCGATCTGACACTGAATCCAGGCTCGACACAGGGTCATGATGCCAAATCGACCGACGGAAGAAACGTCGAAATCAAACTGACCCAAGGACGATCCGTCGCCATTCGCCACGAGCCTGAACACTTGATCGTGCTTCAGCGCCCGAAAGGCGGTCCGATGCGGGTTGTTTTCAACGGGCCAGGATCATGTGCTTGGAAAGCAGCTGGGCGGATGCAACGGAATGGTCAACGACCAATTTCCCTGAACAAGCTCTCAAAGTTGAACGAAACAGTTGATGAGAGCTGTCGGATCCCAATGCGTCGAGCTATTCCAGTTTAGATTGTGAAGGATAATTCAATGAGTAGTGCTCTCCCCGCAGGTAAAAAGATGTGGATCCGTGCTTTCTATGGCTTTGGTCCCGAAGGAGACGGATACGTCGGCTGGTCTCAGGAAGCTGGCAGGAACCACATTCTGAAACACATTCAGGACGGCGACCTGATTATGATCTACGGTGCCGGGTCCGTTGAAACGGAAAAGACACTAAGATCACATGTGCTGGGTTTCGTACAGGTAGATGCCACGCCTATTCGGGATGTCGACAAGTCATCCGAAGATTCTTTGGCTTGGAAGAAGAGCAGAGGCTGGCAGGAAAAATGGACCTATGGGATCCCGGTCAGGCGCGCTTGGCGTGTCGATGAAAAGGTCATGATCAGCACCATTGCTTTCAAGACCTACAGACCAGAGGCGGGTCAGGCCATTGGCGTCTGGGGCGCTGAACTCCAGGAAGAAGAGATCAAACAGGCACTCAAGATCAAAGTGTCTGAGACCAGTGTTTTCGGTGAACCGCCTGTGACATCGGATGCGCTCACAAACAGTCCCTTTGGAGAAGAGTTCAAACCAACCAGGGGTTTTCCAGGAACCAGCGGCAAGCGAGAAGCGAGTTATCAGGATGGCGAGACATTCCTCTACTTGGCGAAATACGATGGGAATGCCCACGCTTTCTTAGGAAAACCCAAAACATTCGGGCCACAGCCAGCGGCGTTCAAAATTGGCGTCTCAAATGATGTGAAGGCGCGTATGGCTCAGTTGAATTCAGGCATTCCACCGGCGGCAAAGGCTCGCTGGGTTCCTGAGATGGAAGCAAGCTTTCCTGACCGAAAAGCGGCAGAAAATGCAGAGAAACTTTATAAGGACAACTGTAAACTCGAAAGCCTGGGTGGCGAGTTCTTCTGGGGGAAAGCTGAAGATGCGAGCAAGGCGTTCCGTAGCCTTCCTGGCGTATCGCGTTTTTGAAGCCCTGGTAGAGCAAAAAACGGATTGTCAGATTATGCGATAGCTTCCAGCACGGCGAGGTTGGGTCCAGCTCTTCGAGAAGGCGAGCGCAGGCGTTGCAGGCTGGTCTTCAGATGACTGCATAGGGCTACAAGGGCATCGACCCTGAGCATATCAGGTTTTCTGGGATGGCAGACTCTAAATCATGGTGAGGGATTTCGCGGGCAGCAGGTCACGAGAGCTCGACCTTCATTTCGCTGTCTCTTCCATTGTTAGATAGTGTCCAGCGCTGAGATCTGAGGATGTTTCCATCGTCACACATGGTCTTGGTTAATGTCGATTTTGATTCAGGATGCAATACGATCCAGAGAAGGTCAAAGGCTGCCTCCCGCTTGCCGTGATCGATACCGTGCATCTTCAGAATCTTGTTAATTTCGTAAATCCGCGCTCTATCATCCATTACTTATCTCTCCGTTGGACCCAGACTGACTATCCCACCAGGACAATTCTGGACATGATCGAAACCCAGACGCTCCATTACCGCAGGGCGAAAGCTTTCAATCACCCCATCCGACCGCACCGCCAGATCCTGCGCTTTCTGCAGGCCTTTGCAAACAGTTTGCAGATAGCCATCCCAAGGAATTAGCTGACTGCCCCTTCTGTTGGACCCAGTGCCTTCAATGCACCTGTCCGATGGAGACGATGATTGCGGGGCGCCTGCTCCAACGCAATCCTGACGAGTGAGAGCCGGAACAACGCCTCGTGAGCCGAAGCATCGCACTGTCAAAAAAACCTAAGCGGTATTTGGGCGGCCGATCGTGATGGCTGCCCACAGCAAGTCGTCCCAAGAGACGCTGAGGGTTCCAGAACCCAACCTGTACGAAGAAAGGAATTTCTCGCTGATGTAGGAGATGACCAGGCTCTTGGTCCGAGTTCGGATCGGGTTCACTCCGCCGCCTCCAGCGCTCCTGTTGCCGGCTCCAGTGCCTCGTGGAGCAGGGCTTCAAGCAAACGGGTGCGGGTGGCGCCGACGGTGGTCAAGGCGACCTCCAGCCGGTCGCAGAGGGTCATGAGAGCGTCGACCTTGGCCACGATGCGGTGTTGTTCGGCGAGGGGGGGCAACCAGAAAGACAGGTTTCCGAACTCAGTCAGGTTTACATTCTTCAATCCGACTGCGGATCTGATCGGTTTTTCGATCTGATCCCTGATGAGTTGCGAGTTCATTGCCATCCAGACGTACTTGGTATTCACGTGCTTGACGTCGGTGCGCAACCTCACCAGATACCCGGCAAAAGCCATGCCGTCCGCTTCGATTGGGACCACGGCCGATCGTCCAACGATATCGAGGCTGCCATTTGAGCGGATCATCAGTAGATCGCCTGCTGCCAGAGCAAGGTCTGCCTGCTCTCGTTCGTTCAGGGGGCCGAACTTCATGTCGTCCAAAGTCACTTCACCTAAAGACACGTTTGGAATTCGTAGAACCGGGACGAGAGAAGTGTCCGCCCCACACTTGGTTGAGGTGCCGTAGCGCATGGAGACGGCAATGTCTGATAGCCGCACACCTGCCCAACCAATCGGCAACTCAGACGCTTCTGTATCGGAGGCTGGAGGCAGCCCGCGCGCACGTTTGGATTTTCGGCTCGCATCAGCATCTCTGGCCTCCGCAATCTTTGCCAAGGACACGGAAGCCGGTTCATCCTTTGGATCTTGCTCCACCAGCTTGCCGCGGACGGCGAGGTTGAGGATGGTTTGGCGGAGAGACTTGATCTGGTCTGGACGGGATGTGAGGGATGGTAGCGCATCCAGAGCGAATTGGGCGTGGGCGGGGAATTCGTCGGTCGAGGTCTCCGGCGCGGTCAGGCGGGTGAGGCTGGCGGCGGTGAGCTTGTTCCGCGTCTCTTCCCGTGCCACGCGCGCCTCTTCCAGCCGATCGCAGAGCGCCATGAGCTCATTGACCCTGTCGACAATACGGTGCTGTTCGGTCAGCGGGGGGAGTGGCAGCGGCAGGAGAGAAAAATCCTTGTCGTTGATCGCTGGATAAGCTTGTCCGCGCTGATCCCGTTCAACGCATTCGACCATAAAGGGGCTGCGCAGCGCTATCCAGAGATACCAAGGCAACACGAGGTTGTATCCATTTAGAATTGCGAAGGCAGTACTGGCGATGGGCGAAGGTTCAAAGTCTTCGGTGATAACGGCGACGTTCAGAAGATATGGTCGCACACAGGAGTAGATGACATCGCCCTTTCGAGCGATTTTTCGGGCACGGCTTGGAGCTTCGTCACGTTCCAGAACCTTTGGGTCGGAAACGACACCAGCTTCTTTGTCTATGGCTGATACGTCGATGTATGTGAACTGAGCGGACGGAATTTCCTGCCCGCGATCACTCGTGACATCTCGCATCCGCGCCCATACCCACGAAGATGGTAAGTCGAAGGGGGCGATATCAATCGGCGGAAGCTTTTTGGGTTTCTTGATTTCACTCAGCGAGTGAAGGCGTTTTCGCTCTCGATCGATCCGGACCAGCAGTTCTGAAGCTGGCTCATCCTCCGCATCCTGCTCCACCAGCTTTCCACGAACTGCCAAGTCCAGCACAAACCGCCGCAGCCGCGCAATGGCATCGGGAGCTTCACTGATTTGTCCATAAACTTCTAAGAGGCGTTCCACATTCATGGTTTGGCAAACTCCTCGAAAGAAGGGCCATCCTTAAGCCGAAACTCAACCTCGTAGGATTTGAATGAAACGGATGGCACAACCTCGAGTGCATAGTGCAGCTGCGGGTCACCTTCCGTGGCAACGACAAGCCCTTCGACCTGCTCTTCGCCTTCGGCCAGGTGTTTCTGAACCCAGCCCATGTAGCGCAGCACTTGGCCCACCACGGCGTCCGAGGATTTCTCACGCTTGAGTTCGATGACCATCCAACGAGGCTCGCGCTTGTGCCGAGCCAGGAGGTCAATCCTCCCGATCGGAGTGCGGAATTCGTAGCCCGCCTCAGGCTCTCCATCTCGCGTATAGATGTCCCAATCGTGTGCAAGGTCCAGCACGTCCCAGTTGTCGAACATGTAATCGTGCAGATGGCGTTCAAGCGCGAAGCGGGTTGCCTTGGCTGGGCTTGTGGCTCTGGTAACCTCATCGGATGACGTTGCTGGCTGCTCTGCAGCCTCGTCGAGCTGGCCAGAACCCAGGTACCACCAAATGGTATCGAGCGTCCAAAGGTCCACATCAAGCGCCTTTGCAAGTGCTACAAGCACGTCATTCACGTCCGCATAGCGTGTGCCGAAACTGGCACCGCGCGGGGCATGGGGAAGCAAGCCAATCTCGGCCAAGCCATCATGTGACGTGTTGTTCCAAACCCCGTATTGGTCAGGGTACGCAACGTGCAGGATCGCAGTGATAATCCCCTTTCCCATCCCCTTGACATCGGTGACTGGTTGCATCCGGTTCGCAACCGGGCGAGTTTCATCCACCAAGGCTCCGAGGGCTGAGCGCGTTTTGTCCATGTCGGCGCAAATGCGGTTCACCTGGCGATGCAAACCGGTCCAGTGCTGGTTGTTTTCAAACCGCAGGAAGGATCTGATCACGTCCTCTTCGATGGCTTCTACGCGTCCGGGCTGGAATGCAGGACTATAGCGCGCCAGGACTTCATCCTTGGCTTCGAGGATGTCTTTGATCTGCGCATCATCCACCATCGCGGCCTTAGCTGCGCGTAGTTGACCCAGGGCGCTTTCAGGAATCGAAATCCGGGTCATCGCAGAAGTGCCTCGGAGAGGATGGATTTCAGCTCGGCCCGCAAGCTTTCCACCGAAGCTTCGGCGGCTTTTAGTTCAACCAACAACTCTTCCGGGTCACCAAGGTCATCTTCTTCCTGGTGAGGATTCTTGATGTCGAGATTGAACCCTCGCTCCTTGATCTCATCAATCGAGACCTTCCAAGCGCGTTCGCTTTCGACGCGACCTTCACGCCCGGATCCGCCCCACCAGGCCGCACAATCATCCAAATGCTCCAGCCGGATTGGCTTGGTCATGGAATAGGCCTTCTGCGTTTCTGGTACCCGGTGCTCCCAATACCAGACCTCGTTCGTCGGAGAGCCTTTCTCGAAGAACAATAGATTGGTGCCGATGGATGCGTAGGGTTTGAAAACTGAATTCGGCAACCGCACAATTGTGTGCAGGTTGCACTCGGTCAGCAGATGCTCTTTCAGCCTGGTCTTGATACCTTCGCCGAAAAGGGATCCATCCGGAAGAACCACTGCTGCACGACCGTTCGTCTTCAACAAGCGGATGATAAGGGCCAGGAAAAGATCTGCGGTTTCCCGGGTTTTGAACTGCGGAAAATTGTTCTCGATCCCATCCTCTTCCTTCCCACCGAACGGCGGATTGGAAAGGATGATGTCAACGCGTTCGTCCTTGGTCCAGCTGGTGAGTGGACGTGCCAGGGTGTTGTCATGCTTGACCCAAGACGGCTCCTCAATGTTGTGGAGCAGCATATTGGTCGTACACAGCATATGCGGCAGCGGCTTTTTTTCTACAGCTCGCAAGGAGGACTGCATCAGCTCCTCATCTTCAGGCCGTTTGACGTATTTATCACGCATGTGCCGCATCGCACATGTCAGGAAGCCACCCGTTCCGCATGCCGGATCGAGAAGGACTTGGCCAGGTCTCGGGTCGAGCTGTTGAACCATAAATGAGGTGACCGCCCGAGGTGTGTAGTACTCACCGGCATTGCCTGCATTCTGGAGATCATTCAGGAGTTGTTCGTAAAGATCACCAAAGTGCTGTCGTTCGGTAAGCGAGTTGAAGTCGACCTCGTTGATCTTGTTGACCACTTGCCGGACAAGTGTACCGGACTTCATGTAGTTGTATGCGTCCTCAAAGACTGAACGGACGACCCGGGCACGAGGCGTTTTGGAAGTCAATTCCTTCAAGGTTGGGAAAAGGTCGTCATTGATGAAGCTGAGGAGTTCATTTCCTGTGATGCCTTCTGGGTCGGCGGCCCAAGTGCGCCACTGGAGGTGTTCTGGGATTGGGGACGAGTATTCATCCCTCGTGAACTCCATTGCCTCATCCTGGTCATCGATGATCTTGAGGAAGAACAACCAAACGAGCTGCGACAGCCTCTGTGCGTCACCATCTACGCCCACATCTTTGCGCATAACATCTTGAATGGATTTTACGAGGTTTCTCATGGACATCGATTAACTACCCAGCTCGGCCTTTATTTGCTTAGCCACCTCCATAAAGGGATCGTCTGCGTCAGGGTAGAGCGCCTTTCGAGAAATCTGGGGAAATGTATTGCGACTCCAGAAAGTTTCCTTATTAAACTGAAACTTAGCGAGAAGTCTGCGTCCGAAGTCGACTTCAAAGGAAGAGTAGTTCTGCTTCTCAGAGTAAACACTAATGTCAGGGTATTCTCCCAACAAGTATCCTTCCTGGATATGAGGCCGTCGAGCTTGTGGAGGGCAAACACTGGACAGACGGACCGTTTGAAGACCTGCCTCCATGTCTGTTGTTATTGTTCCAGAAATGTGGGGTACCCCCAAGGCGAAAACGAACCCTTGAGGCTCCCTACTCAAAGAGGCGAAAGACGCCGCAACACGCAAGGAATAAGTTACATCGAGCAATGGCGTTTCGCAGATCTCGTAGTGCTGAAGAATTGACCAACGCAGAATTCTATATTTTTTGATCTTGATATTTCCGTCGATCGGAGCTTGCTGCCAATGTTCGATCAGCGCCTGTTCAGCCCTTCGAAGCCGGTCAAACCGAGGTGCTAAAATGTGCCGTCTGACTTGTGACTCTTCTCCCCGGAAAATACCTGGCGGGATAGATGATGCGCCAGATCTATCCTTGTAGTCCTTGGATTGACCGCGGAAAACCAGAACGTACTCGGGATTGAGGTATTGAATCTCGGCAATCTTGTCAGCGAGATCCAAATAGTTCTTAACTTGAACTGCTTCCGATTTTCTAATTTCTCCGCAAGTTCTTGAAACAGGAACGCCTCCTTCTTCAGGAATTTGAAACAGTTCCGAGCTTCCAATAGTTTTCATTAGGCGGTTTCATCGTATAGAGCGTTTTGTAAGTCTTGAACTGCGCGCAGATAGTCAGGCTTCTTGCCGAACACCTTCATGAGCTCAATCGGCGTCCCCATTTTTGAGAATGGGGTGATCTGCAGAATCTTGGTGTCATCAAGGTCAAAAACACCTTCGTCGGAATACTTCTCGAGCAGAGCTTCCAGCACAGCACGCGCTTGTTCACCGTATCGATTGAACACGTCCTTCTTTTTGACGTTTTCCGCCCGTTCTTTCCTGGTGAGCGGTTTCGCATCGAAAGCTATGTGGCAGACGAGGTCAAATGGATCGAGGTCTTTTCCCAATTCGGCCCCAATCACATTGAGGTCCAAGCCTTCTTCCGCAAGCTCCTCAATGATTGCTTTCTTACGGTCCTCAGAATTCCAGCGACGAAGAAAGTCATCAATCGAAACATAGCGGCGTATGAGATGCTTGCGAGTGAAGTCTCGCAGGCTCTCGGTGATGAGCTTGCCGTCCGCATCAAGGTATTCGACCCGCTCTTTTAGAATTGTCGCACCAACGCCATCAACATAGATTTTCCGCTTAGGGCCTTCGTCTGAGTTGTCATCCACGGCAATCGCGTCGTGGTCCGTACCAGCTTCGATCACTGTTTCGACGTCAGTACTATCCTGATCTTCTTCTCCTTCCTCGTCAGTAGAATGCGTATCCAGGTTATCGGGCGGAACCATGGGTTCATCGTCAGAAGGTTGATAGATTTGAACTGGATCCCCATCAAACTCTGGATCAGCAAAATGGTTGGTAGCCCCGCGAAAGTCCATCAGGGTGAAATAGTACTTCCCAGTATCAGCATGAACGCGTGTTCCGCGGCCGACAATCTGCTTGAACTCGGTCATTGATCCGATCTGTCGGTCAAGTGCGATCAGGCGACATGTTTGGGCATCAACCCCTGTACTCAGCAAGCGTGATGTTGTGACGACGACCGGATAAGGAGCCTCTGGGTCGATAAAATTTGCAAGTTGATTGATACCCTCTTTGTCACTGCCGGTGATCCGCATGACATATCTTTGGTCTTTTGCAACCAGATCCTGGTTCTCATTCACGAGAGCTTGTCGCATCCTGGCTGCGTGTTCTTCGTCAACGCAGAAAACTATCGTTTTCTGCATTCTATCTCCACTCTCTTTCAGGAATTGAGTAACACGTTTTGCGACCAGCTTGGTGCGGTCATCAAGCACAAGAACCCGATCAAAATCCTTCGTGTTGTAGATCCTGTCCTCGACTTCAACGCCATCGCGGTCGAGTTGACCCGCCTCCGGTCTATACCCTTCCACATCTCTATCGATATGGGACTTTATGACCTTGTATGGCGCAAGGAAGCCATCTGAGATCCCTTCCCGTAGAGTGTATGAATATACAGGGTCTCCAAAATACTCGATGTTCGAAGCGTATTCAGTTTCTTTCGGGGTCGCAGTCAGGCCTATGTGAGTAGCGCTGGAAAAATGTTCCAGGATCTCACGCCACGCTGAATCCTCGGCCGCGCTGCCCCTATGGCACTCGTCGATGATGATGAGGTCGAAAAAATCCGGCGACAGCTCCTTGTAGATTTTCTGGCTTTCCTTCGGACCTGTAAGAGCTTGGTATAGTCCAAGGTAAATCTGGTAGGCTGTGTTGATGCGTCGCTTCTTGTCAACAGCCAGCGTGAGTTCTTCTTTGCTTCCGTCAGCACGTTCGATGGTTTTCGATCGTGCTGAAAGCTTGGCCATATCCCCAATGAAGGGCCGAAAATCATTGACCATGGTCTGATCTATCAAGACATTACGATCAGCGAGAAACAAAACGCGCTTCTTGACACCTGACTTCCAAAGTCTCCAGATAATTTGGAATGCAGTAAAGGTCTTACCTGTGCCCGTTGCCATGACCAGCAGCAGGCGCTGCTGCTCCCTTGCAATGGCCTCCAAGGACGCATTGATCGCGTTCATCTGGTAGTATCGGGGTGTTTTCCCGTCGTCATAGTATGGATGGAATGCAGTTTCGGCCTGGCTGTCCG
Organism: Shimia sp. MMG029; assembly: GCF_027947445.1. Taxonomy (NCBI): domain Bacteria; kingdom Pseudomonadati; phylum Pseudomonadota; class Alphaproteobacteria; order Rhodobacterales; family Roseobacteraceae; genus Shimia; species Shimia sp. MMG029. The sequence goes on from NZ_JAQJIM010000005.1 coordinate 50,540, forward strand.
TCAGCCCCTTCCAAGCCTTGTACTTTTTCACGAGTTCATCCGGAGAGGGGAAATCATCAAGCCCAATCTGCCGTTCCATTGAAGCTGATTGCCCCGTTTGGTCATGAAACAGAAAGCCATCTCCGTTCGAAGAAAATGCGAAGGGCACACGCAGCATTTCTGCGTAGGTCAAAGCCTGTTGCATCCCATCACCGATGCTGTGCTTGTTGTCTTTCGCCTCGATTACAGCAATCGGTAAGTTCGGTTTCATGTACAAGACGTAGTCCGCACGCTTTTTTTGCCCGCGTGCAACCATCTTTCCCCGAACGATTATTCGACCTGGCGTTAGAATTGTCTTTTCTTCTGATATTTGAGTGTTCAAATCCCATCCGGCTGAAAGCAGCGCCGGCATAATGAATTTACTGCAAATATCTCGCTCTGAGAGGGAACGTTTCTGCATTTCAACCACATCATAAGTATATGACCAGCCTACCAAACCCACTCAGACATACAACCTTGAGGTTTCACCAAGTCTATGAATTCACTTTCAACTGAAAGCCGGCTCTCCAGCCTGGACGCGCCACGAGTGCACACGCCCAAAGGAAATTTCCTCCCTGATCCAGATTAGCACCTGAATCAGGGAGAAAATGAACAGCTCTGTTCACGGCCACCTATACTCGGCGCAAGGCCAGCTTGATTTGGCGGATGGCTGCCTGAAGGTCTCGAACATGACGGCGAAGCCCCTGGAAGGACTTCCACCGTTCAGCCAGTCGCCTTAGCTGCTCTCTTGGCTGATCGAAGATCAGGTGCTCCGATGTATCTATGCGCATCGCCAAATCTCCATACTCTGGTTTGAGCTCATTCAATGCGTCGACAATTTCCTCGGCCATGAGGCCCAGCGCATTCTCATCATTGACGGCCAACGGTTCGCCATCCTTCAGTCGCTGCAACAACTGTGGCAAAAGGACTTGCAACTGTTTGCCCGGATATATGCCGACTTCTTCCCACTCTTCCGCCAACCATCGGCCCTGTTTGATAGATGACAGTACTGCCTGCTCGAGCTGCTCATTGATATCTTGCGCCATGCGAAATCTCCTTTGCTTTGGCGTATCTGGAATTTGAGGTCACAATGCCTCTCAAGAAGCCGGGACGGGCAGGAGCACCCCAGCTTTGGAAATTCATACCAGCACAGCCGAGTTTACCTCATAACCTTCTGACAGAGTTGGCTGGAGTAACTCGTCGAGTTGATCCGACAACAGGCAGATCTCTTCCACGATGGGCGAAGCTGGATCGATCGCGGCAAACAGCGCAGCCTCGATGCGGTCCATGTCATGAACTTCGTTCAGGGTAAGCATGGCCTGCAGTCTGACGAAATTGCTCTTCATTCGGCGCGTGATACTCGGTTGAGTTGCCAGATCATCCATCAGCGCATGAACGCAGCGAAGCGCGGGCTGGCCACCCAGCAGCACAGCAGTATTTTGAAGCGCCTCTGATTGGTCATGGAAGAATTCTCTGAGGTCCTTGAGCGGATCATGAATTAGGTCGAACATGTTCGTTTTCCTATGCAGCACCTTCGCATAATTGCTCGGGTTACAAGGGCGTCGAATTTCCTCCTTCGGCTTGCGCGAGTTGACGTTCTGAGAGGCTGCTTTCTCTCGGTTTGATGGGTTTGTTGCTTGTGCATCTTCTTGGTCTTGGGTTTCATCAGAAAGACCCAGGGCAAGAAGATCCAGGCAGCACTCCAATATGCTTGGAGTCAGTTTTGACGGAAGCAACAGGCATCACGGGCTCGAGCCACAAAGAAACTTGCTAAACACCTTCGGCGAACCTCCAGGTTGGTTCACCATTTTTTCATTTAAGCGATTGAAGTAATTTATAAAAAATACCCTCTGGCGGATCCGGAGGAAGTCGAACCAGGAAGCTTTTTCAAAGACTTGCTCTGGCTAACCTTGCCTTTGAGCGCATTGACTTCGCGTCGGTTTCTTGCTCATTGGCGAACCCTGGCAGAACATCCAAGGGGAGGTTTAGCCCGTTCATTTATTTCTTGTGTGGTCTGCAGATGCAGAAGATTTTCCTGGCATCGTACTCTGACCAAGGGCGTTACAAAATGCCTCTGACAGTAGGCACCGCCAAGCTTTACCCCAGCTCGTAAAGCAATCTTTGATAGGCGTACTTGATGACGACTGCAAAAAAAGATCGCTAAGCCTCTTCGGAATTTTTCTTTCAGCCAATATACTGACAGAGAACGAAAAAACTGACTACGCGCCCTTTACGGCTCGGAACTTGGTGACTAATTCTATTCGCAGAGCTGCTGCTCAACCTTTGACGCAACAGCCCCTTGTCCCTCGTCCGCAATTCAGCGGTTCGAGAACTGAAATTGCTTTTGCAGGCGCTTCCAGCCATCCTTCGTGGAACGGCTTGGCGCTTGGAAAAGCACGACAAGGAGTGCTGTATGGCCAATCGCAAAGCCCAAATTACGCAAGCTGAAATTACCCGCGCCCTAAAAGCGACTCGGGAAGCAGGTTTTTCGGTCGCCAGAATCGAGTTCACGCCAAAGGCAGGGATGAAGATCTTCATAGGCGATCAAGATACCCTGGAACCGCAAAATGAATGGGATGCAGCCTTGGGTCTCGAGTGAACATGAAAAAGGCAAACAAGTATCCTGGGGTTTCTCGTCAGATAGATCGACATGGAAAAGCTCGATATCGTTACCGTGATAAGTTTGGAAACGACGCTCAACTCGGCACGGACTACGGTTCACCCGAGTTCGAAGAACGATACAAGGCAGCAGTCTCTGGCCAAAAAACCAGAGCAGTTAAAGAGTGCGCCTCCAGCAGAACTTTGAACTCATTGATCATGCGGTACTATGGGACGGCGGGCTTCATCGGGTTGGAGCCCAGCACAAAGCAGGTCTACCGCAATATCCTGGAGAGACTTCGTGAGAAGTATGGAGGCTTTGGTATCAAAAGCCTCCAAAGGCGTCACATCAAGAAAATCCTCGAGGATAAGGCAGCTACGCCTGTCGCCGCCAACAAACTACGTCACCGCCTCATTGTGCTGCTCGACTTGGCGATTGAAATGGAATGGATAGAAAACAATCCAGCGCAAGTCGTAAAGCCCATGAAGGTCAAAACGACTGGATTCCATACTTGGACTGAAGGCGAGATCGAAAAGTATTTGGCGTTCCACGAACATGGAACGATGCCTCACACCGCAATGATGCTGATGCTGTATACGGGTGCCGCACGTGTGGATGTTGTGAAGCTGGGATGGTCGAATGTTTCAGACGGAAGGCTGGAGTATGTACGGCAGAAAACACGTTCCAGCAACGGCATGGTAATCAGTATGCCTATTCACCCATCTCTCGCTGCGGTGCTCAAGGGAATCCCAGCAAAGCAAAAGACCTTTCTTCAAACCAAAGATGGCCAACAGCGATCCGAAAAGGGGTTGGGGAAAGATATGCGCAAATGGTGCATCGATGCAGGGCTACCAGGATGCACTTCACACGGCCTAAGAAAAGCCATCGCTCGCCGCCTGGCGGAGGCTGGTGCGTCCCCCCACCAGATCATGGCCGTAACCGGTCACAAAACACTGAGTGAGGTTCAAAAGTACACAGAGGCCGCAAATCGGTCTAAGATGGCAGACACTGCGATGCTGAAGATGACTCGGAAAAAGAAGGACGTATAGCAGCAGCTCTACGAGGCGAACCCCCAAATTGGGTTCGCCACGACCCCAGGTAACACACTGATAACAAAGAGGAAAAATTTATGGTGGCGGAGACGAAGGGATTCGAACCCTCGATACCGTTTCCGGTATACTCCCTTAGCAGGGGAGCGCCTTCGACCACTCGGCCACGTCTCCGCTGACCCGTATATTTGTACGGCATTTGGGGCACAAGCCCCAAAAGTACGTTTTTGTTGCTTTTCTTGGGAAGGTTGGCTGCAAGCTGATGGGGGGTGGGCAGATTCGCGGCTGATGCGCCTTATTTTATGAGGTGTGCCGGACTTCTCACATGCTTAGGTGGTCTTGAATTGAGCCTCGCCAGTGGAGGGCATGGACGTAAAATCGAAGGTTCTTTCGGTTTTACGCATGCCGTTCAAGGCGAAGTTGGTGTGGAGACTATTAAGCATTTCTAATACTTAGGGCATGGCTGCGCGCTGTGGGGTGTCTGGCAGGTTTTGTATTTGCTGCGTTCGCATATCAGGACTGAAAAAGTTCAGGCGAACGCTGGTTTTTAACCTGCAACGGGACGGTTGAATTCTGCAGGCAAACGAGTCAAAAGACCCGCGAATTCGCAGCTAGGTCGTCTTTGCCCACCCAAGATTCTGCCGATAGAGGCCGTAGATGGGTTCAGATTTTCGCGCCAAACCCACTCTAACGTAGCCTGAAAATGCGCACTAAAAAGCGCCCGGCAAATATTTATTGGATTTTGGATACAATGAGCCTATAAGGCCCTTCAGATGCTGTAGGGAGGATGCGTCTGGTGTATGGTATTGCACATTTCGGTGTTGGGGGTGCACGCGCTCTCAGGTGCATCGGCGCTCTTCCCTGTTCAGATCCCAAGAGCCTTCGCAGGGGCGCATTCCTTTGCGGCTAAACACTGGATGCCGGTGGCAGCCAAAACAAATCTCACAACTTGGAGACGTTGATAATGAAACTTCTGATGAAAACCGCGGCAGCCGGCGCGCTGGCCCTGTTGAGCAGCACGGCAGCTTTCGCAGCAGATATTGACCTGCGTTTTGCGGGTGTGTTCCCGATTGATCACCAGGGCACCAAAATGATGGAGCAGGTGGCAGCAGACGTGAACGCGGCTGGCGTTGGTCTGAACATGACTGTTTTCCCGGCCAACCAGCTGGGTTCTGGCGAAGCACTGTTTGAAGACGTTGCGCGTGGCAACATCGATTTTGCCTCCGCATTCATCTACTCTGACACCGACCCTCGCCTTGAGTTCCTGTCCATGCCTTTCCTGGTGAGCGGCTGGGACGATATGGACAGCGTGATGCGCAATCCAGAGTCCGAATTCAACAAGATCCTGCAAGAAATCACTGACGAATACGGCGTGAAAGTGATTGCTGGCAACCCAGAGGGTTTTGTGGGCATCGTGGCCACCAAAGAGCCAACCAACTGGAACACTCTGGAAGACAAGGGCATGAACATTCGTGTTTGGTCATCTGCTGTTCTGAAAGAGATGATCGAGAGCTTTGGCTTCCAGGCGACCACCATGGCTTGGGGTGATATCTTCCCAGCGCTGCAGTCTGGCATTGTGGACGGCGCAATCTGCTGCACCAAGACCGCGACTTACTCCATCTTCGCGCAGTCTGATGTTGGCAGCCACTTCATCGAGTACAACACCATTCCTGAGCAGACCTTCTACTACGCGTCTGAGCGTTCCCTCGCGAAGCTGAGCGACGAGCAGCGCGCGGTCATCGAAACTGCTATGAAGAAAGCGTCTGACGACTTCTTCGCCTACAACCGTGAGAACGATTCTGTGTTTGAGCAGAAGCTGGTCGACAGCGGCTACACCATCCTGAAGCTCAACGCTGAAGAGCAGGCGGCAATGGTTGAGCACGTCCGTACCAACATCTGGCCAACCATGGAAAGCGCTGTTGGCAAAGACGTGATGGATCGCCTGCTTGCTGCAGGTAAGTAATTGCCTTAGTGGGCCGGTGGAAATCACCGGCCCATGCTGTATTCAGCGACTACAGACCGTCACGAAAAAGAGGCGCGCAGAATGAACATTACTGAGGAACTGCCAAAGGCCATTGGGGTGCCCCTGAGTTGGGCCATGGTTCTCATGAAGATAATTGTTACCATCTCTGGCCTGTTGATGGCCGTGACATTTGGGTTGGTTGTGATCATCCGTTACGGTTTTAATGGTGACCTGTTTGCTTATGAGGAGTGGCTTCTGGCAGCCAGTATTGTGGGGTTTTTTGCAGGGGCGGTTCTGGCGTCTGAGCGCAAACTCCATATTAACGCCGATATTCTGGGAATCGTGATTACCAACCCCCGTCTGCAATGGTGGCGAGGGTTTGTTGTCCTGACGATCGAGTTGGCGGTGACATTGTTTGTTGTCTATGCCTGCTATGTCTCGCTGGCTGATGACTTCTCTTTCCCGAGGTTCCGCTCCACGCCTGCGTTGCGCATCCCATTTGTCTCCTGGCGTATTGCGATCATGATCGCCTTCGGCTTTATGTCGATGTTCTCCGCCGCATATCTCTACGTCCATATCCGCAAAGGCCTTGGCTTGCCTCTGAAGTCGGAAAGCTCTGAGGAGGCCGTACAATGATCATTGTTGGAAGTCTGGTCATCGTTTGCGTCATGCTGCTGCTTGGCGTCAGTGTATTCGTTGCATTTGGGGCTGTTTTGGCCTTCATTGCCGTGGTTGGGGATCAGTCGATCTCTGGTTATCTTCCGACTGGATCGACCGGTATCCGGTCATTGGTGCTGCTGGCGATCCCGCTGTTCATGATTGCCGGTGGCGTTATGGAAAAGGGGCGGATTGCTGCCCCTCTGGTGGCGCTTGCTGAGTTGTTCATTGGGCATCTGAAAGGTGGATTGTCTGCGGCGGCTGTTCTTGCGTGTGGTGTGTTTGGTTCGATTTCCGGTGCGGCCAATGCGACGCTGACTTGTATTGGCGGCATCATGATGCCGCATCTGAAGCGGGCCAATTATCCAGCGGGTCAATCCGCAGCGCTGTTGGTTTGCGCGAGCCCGCTTGGCCTGCTGATTCCACCAAGCTCTTCGCACATTCTATATGGCTGGGTGGCGCAGCAGCACGTGTTGAAGTGCTTCCTGTCAACTGTGATCCCGGCGATGATTTTGATCACGCTTTTGATCATCACCAACCAGTTCATGCTGCGCAAATATGACAACATCGAGTTGAAGGATCGCCCTGATCCGTTTATGCCTGCGCTGAAAGCGCAGGGGCGTGTTGCGGGCCCCGCGCTGATGATGCCGATCATCATTCTAGGTGGCATCTATGGCGGGATCATGACGCCAACAGAAGCGGCAGGTATTGCGGTGGTCTATGCGATCCCGGTGGCGATCTATTTCTACAAAGGTCTGACCTGGAAAACCCTTGCTGAGACGGTACAACGCTCTGGCATCACCATTGGCGTGGTGATGGTCATGATCTTTATGGTGGTTATTGTGTCTGACAATCTGATTGCGCAGGGCGCACCGCAGATCGCCAAGGACATGGTCTATTCGGTATCTGAAAACCCGATTGTCATCCTGTTGATGATCAATGTGGTGATGATCCTGATTGGCATGTTGATGGATGATATTTCCGGCTTGCTGCTCTCCACACCGATCCTGCTGCCAATTGCGCAGAGCGTAGGCATGGATCCGATCCACTTTGCGGCTGTTATCGGGGTGAACCTTGGGATGGCGAATATCACGCCACCGACCGCTCCGCTGCTGTATCTGGGCGCGCAGGTGACTGATACGCCGGTTGCGAAGATGCTGTGGCCGACGCTTGTGTTCATCGTGTTTGCTTGGTTGCCGACATTGCTGCTGACGACCTTTGTGCCATCAATTGCACTGTGGTTACCAAACCTGCTTTTGGGCTAAGGCGTGTCTGACAGTTCTTGAATAATGAAAGCCGGCGGGAATCTCGCCGGCTTTTATGTGTGAAATAATTTATGTGGCGTGGCCTGTTGGCTCATGAATATGTGAGTACGATCACTGTGGCGATGGCCAGCATGCCCGCGGTGACAAAACCAGTATACTCCAACGCGCTGAGAAATTTGCGTGTCATTGGGAGTGTCCTTTTCTGAATCAATGTGTCTGTACGATGGCGCCCGTTTAGGGGGTAAGCTAGCTCGCGAGAAGAATTTCATTCGCATGTCCGCTATGCGTGTTTGTGTTGGCTGTTGGCGTCGGATTCTCCGGTGTGAAAGCAGTTTCTTGGATGCATCGTCATTTTCTATTGGATTTTGGATCCAATTATTGTAGCTGGAGTGTCATAGGAGATTGTCCTTTTGAATCGCTAGTCAAGTGCGGTGGTTGTGAGGTCGATCTTCCGGGGGGTGCGCCCTCCTTATCCGTCAACATATGGCGCTTGCGCCAGCCTTCAGACAGGAGATCCCATGTCGACCACCGTTTTTGCTGGCACCATGCCCGCGCTGATGACCCCATGCAAAGAAGACCGCACACCAGACTATGATGCCCTGGTAAAGAAAGGTCATGACATGATCGAAGCCGGCATGTCGGCTGTGGTCTATTGCGGCTCCATGGGGGACTGGCCGCTGTTGTCCGATGAAGAGCGCATGACGGGCGTGGAGCGCCTTGTCGAAGCGGGTATTCCTGTTGTTGTGGGCACCGGTGCGATCAACTCCAAATCTGCTGTGGCGCATGCGGCACACGCGCAAAAAGTTGGCGCGGCTGGCCTTATGGTGATCCCGCGTGTTCTGTCTCGCGGCACATCGATGGCTGCGCAAAAGAACCACTTCAAAGCCATTCTGGAAGCGGCGCCTGATGTGCCGGCGATCATCTACAATAGCCCCGTCTATGGCTTTGCCACGCGTGCTGACCTGTTCTTTGCCCTGCGGGCAGAGCATAAGAACCTTGTTGGCTTTAAAGAATTTGGTGGAAAAGATGATCTGCGCTATGCCGCAGAACACATCACCAGCCAGGACGATCAGGTCACGCTGATGGTGGGTGTGGACACCGAAGTGTACCACGGGTTCGTAAACTGTGGCGCGACAGGTTCCATCACTGGTATCGGTACGGCCCTGCCAAAAGAAGCCCTGCTGTTGGCGTCGCTGTCGCAGAAAGCGGCACAAGGCAACGCAGAAGCGCGCAAGCGCGCGCAGGAGCTGGAAGAAGCCTTTGGCGTTCTGTCGAGCTTTGATGAAGGCACGGATCTGGTGCTTTACTACAAGTATCTGCTGGTTCTGAATGGTGAAGAAGAATACCGTTTGCACTTCAATGAAACCGATGTTCTGTCTGATGCGCAGCGCAACTATTGCGAGCAACAGTACACACTGTTCCGCAACTGGTTTGCCGACTGGAGCAAGCAGGGCGGGGTGATTGCTGAATGCATGTGATTGACAGTCACACAGGAGGAATGCCCACACGGGTGATCCTTGATGGAGGTCCGGACCTTGGGTCTGGGCCTCTGGCCGATCAGGCGCGCGCTTTGGCGACCGAGCATGAAGCGTTTTACAAATCCATCTTGCTTGAGCCGCGTGGGCAACCTGGCATGGTGGGCGCGCTGTTGGTGCCTGCGCAGGATCCGACGTGCGAAATTGGCGTGATCTATTTTGACGCCGATGCCGTTTTGGGTATGTGTGGCCATGGTACGATTGGGCTTGGCGTGACACTGGCGCATATGGGCCGCATTGGCGTGGGCACGCACCGGATTGAAACGCCGGTTGGGGTGATCTCGATTGATGTGCTGGACGCTAACACTGTGCGTGTGACGAATGTGGAAAGCCGACGTGTCAAAGCAGATGTGACTGTTGACGTGCCAGACTATGGCCCGATGACAGGCGATCTTGCCTATGGCGGAAATTGGTTTTTCATTGTTGATCCCAGCCCGATGCCGGTCAAAAGCGCGGATATTCGTGCGTTGACGGATCTGGCCATTGCCACGCGAGAGGCCTGTGTTGCGCAGGGTGTTGTGGGGGAAAACGGCGAGCTGGTGGACCACGTTGTGTTCCAAGGCGTGTCTCCGAAAGACGGAGTTCACAGCCGCAATTTCGTACTGTGCCCGGATGACGAATATGATCGGTCGCCCTGTGGCACAGGCAGTTCCGCGCGACTGGCGTGTCTCGCAGCATCTGGCCGCCTCGCGCCTGGCGAAGAGATCGTACAGGAAAGCGTGATTGGGAGCCCATATAGATTGTCTTACCAGATTGGCGAGGCAGGGGGCGTAATCCCAACGATTGTGGGGCAGGCCTACATTATGGCTGAAGGTACGCTCCTCTTTGGCGACGATGACCCCTTTAAGGCGGGCATTACTGACTAACTGGATCGGGCGCATCTGCGCTCGGTCAATTGCTTTTGCTCTCATTGGCTTGGGGGCATCTCAAAATAACCCGGGAGTTAGGGATGCAGGATGCGCACGAGATTGTCGTGATTGGTGCCGGCATTGTGGGCATCAGTGCAGCACTGGAGTTGCAGAGCCGCGGGCATCAGGTCACGGTTTTGGATCGCAAAGGGGTTGCGGCAGAAACCTCGCAAGGCAATGCGGGCGCTTTTGCCTATACTGATATTGTGCCGCTGGCGACGCCCGGCATCATGCGCAAAGCCCCCAAGTGGCTGTTTGATCCTTTGGGGCCATTGTCGGTGCCGCCACGCTACGCCCTCAAAATCGCGCCATGGATGTTGCGTTTCTGGCGGGCAAGCTGGCGCGATCGGTATCTGGCGTCCTTGTCGGCGCAATCGGTGTTGATGGATTTCAGCCGCGCGGCTTTGGAGCGCCAGATCGCAGCTGTGGACGGTGAGCCGATGATGCAGCGCGAAGGGCAGATTATGCTCTATGAGTCTGAGGCGGAATTGCGTGCCAGCATGCCTAGCTGGGAGCTGCGCAAGCAGCATCGGATCCCGTTTGAGCTGCTAAAAAGTGCAGACGCGATTGCAGAGATCCAGCCTGGACTGAGTCGTCAGTTCACCCATGCGGGCTATACGCCGACTTGGATGAACACAGTGGATCCCGCAGCCTGGACGCAGCATCTGGCGGATCAGTTTATGGCACGTGGTGGGCGGTTACAGATTGTGCAGGTCACAGATGTGCAGCCTCAAGACCAGAAGGTGCGGCTGGCCACGTCAGATGGTGAGATTGTCGCGAATAAGCTTGTGATCAGCGCTGGGGCCTGGTCCCATAAGCTGGCTGCCCGACTGGGGGACAAGATTCCGCTGGAAACGGAACGCGGCTATAATACCACGCTGCCCGAAGGGGCGTTTGATCTGCGTACGCATGTCACCTTTGGAGGGCATGGTTTTGTGATGACTCGCATCAATGGTGGTGTGCGCGTTGGTGGCGCAGTGGAGCTTGGCGGATTGGATCTGCCACCAAATTACAAGCGTGCGGATACCCTGCTTGCCAAGGCAAAGCGATTTGCCCCTGATCTGAACACGTCAGGGGGGACGCAATGGATGGGCTTCCGCCCTTCTTTGCCTGACAGTTTGCCGGTTATTGATCATGCACCGGGGGCGCGGCAGGTGATCTATGCCTTTGGCCATGGACATTTGGGACTGACCCAATCTGCGGGGACAGCCGAGCTTGTGGCTGCGCTGGTCGAAGGAAAAACGCCGCAAGTCGATATGTCGGCATTTGCCGCAACACGGTTCTAAGTTTGCGCCAGAACAACACTATAGAGGAGGCAGCATGCGCAGCAGCAAAACAATTCACGTGATTTCCGCCCATGCAGAAGGCGAAGTTGGTGATGTGATCGTGGGGGGCGTTTTGCCGCCGCCCGGTGAAACACTTTGGGAGCAGCGTCGGTTCATTGCGGAGGATCAGACCCTGCGCAATTTTATATTGAATGAGCCTCGCGGCGGTGTGTTCCGCCATGTCAACTTGCTGGTGCCTCCGAAACATCCAGAGGCCGATGCGGCTTGGATCATCATGGAGCCTGAAGACACGCCACCGATGTCGGGGTCGAATTCTATCTGCGTGTCTACCGTATTGCTGGATGGCGGGTTGATCCCGATGCAGGAGCCTGTCACCCATATGACACTTGAGGCGCCAGGCGGGCTCGTGCGGGTGCGCGCGGAGTGCAAAGACGGCAAGGCAGAGCGAATTTTTGTTCAGAATTTGCCTAGTTTTGCCGGGCAGCTGGATGTCGCACTTGAGGTCGAGGGGCTTGGCTCTATCACGGTTGATACCGCATATGGCGGTGACAGTTTTGTGGTGGTGGACGCAAAGGCACTTGGTTTTGAAATTGTCGAAAGCGAAGCTAAAGACATTGCGCAGTTGGGTGTGAAGATCACCAATGCGGCGAATGAACAGCTTGGGTTCCATCACCCAGAGACCCCTGATTGGAAGCACATTTCTTTCTGCGCGTTCTGCGGGCCGCTCAGTGAAACAGAGACCGGTCTGACTGGAAAATCCGCGGTGGCGATTCAGCCGGGTAAGGTGGACCGTTCTCCAACCGGCACGGCTGTATCGGCGCGCATGGCTTTGATGGCCGCGCGAGGGCAGATGACACAGGGGCAAACTTTTGAAGCGGAGTCCATCATCGGGTCGCGCTTCACAGGACGTATCGTTGACACGACAACAGTGGGCGGACAGTCGGCGATTGTCCCCGAGATTTCCGGACGCGGCTGGGTCACGGGCATTCACCAGCACATGCTGGATCCGTCGGATCCTTGGCCTGGTGGGTATCGTTTGCGCGATACCTGGGGTGCGTGACAGACAGATTTGAACAAAACGCCCAGCCAAGTGGCTGGGCGTTTCTTTTTAGGCTTTCAGTGCTACCAGATCGTCAAACAAGGTTTGGGGCACTTCAACATACCCACGCTCCAGATTGCGGGCGCGGGCGGCAAAGCGCCGTTGCGATGGCAATCGTGCGCCTTGGTCGACAATGTCGGCAAAGAGGCGTTCGGCGCGGGCATCATTGTCGGCCACGCGGCCATTGCTGAAATGGTTCGGATCAAACGCCAGAAGGACTTCGCCATGATAAGGGGCCCCGCCAGCGCCGTTGGCAAAGGCCATGCTCTCCATGCTGGTGAGATCGTCAATCAGGGGGCCTGCCAGCAACTCCACCATGATGGATAGCGCGGAGCCCTTGTAGCTGCCAAAAGTCAGCATGGCGCCATCCATCGCTGCTTGTGCATCGGTGGTTGGGTTGCCCGCTTTGTCAATCGCCACGCCTTCGGGCAGAGGTTTGCCCGCGCGCCGGTAGAGTTCAATCTCTCCGCGTGCAAAGCCGCTGGTCGCGAAATCGAATGTGAACGGGTCTTTGCCGATGCGGGGCCATGAGAACGCGATTGGGTTGGTGCCAAGGCTGCCACGCGTGCCGCCTGCTGGGGCCACCCAAGCGTGGCTTGGAACCATCGCCAAACCCGCTAGGCCTTCGTTCGAAAGGCGTTCTACCTCGGGCCACAGAGCTGAGAAATGGAAGCAATTGTTGATCGCCATTGCTGCCATTCCATGTTGTCGGGTCTTTTTGACGAGCGTTGGCAATGCCTTTTCAAATGCAAGCAATGACATGCCGCCTTTGGCATCGACGCGCACGATTGCGTTGTCGGTTTCTGCGAGTTCAGGTTTGACGTGGCCGTCGATCTGTCCCGCTTGCATGGTTTGCGCGCACATGAACAAGCGGAAGAGGCCATGAGACTGGCAATCGTCGAGCTGACATCGATATAGCATGTCAGTTATGGCGTCTGCGTGCTCTTGGCCATATCCGACAGAGGTCAAGACTTTCCGACAGAGCGTCTGAATGTCGTCGAGTTTCAGTTTTTTCATAGCGCTCATGAGAATTCCCTGATTTCGTTTTTGGTGCAGCGAGAAGATGTTGGGATATTGGATACAAAAATCACATTAATCCAGCAATCCAGATTTCAGGTTTTTTTGCCAATGTTTTCAGTGTAACTCTTCATTTGAGCGTATTGCATCCAAAATACAAAAGCGAAGACCAATATGTCAGCCACTCGTGCCGTTAAGAAGCAAAGCCTTCCTGAACTGATCACAAACGACTTGCGTGAGCGCATCCTAAGCGGGGATCTCAAGGAAGGTGAGGCTATTCGGCAGGAATTGCTCGCGGAAGAATATGAGGTTTCTAGGATGCCTGTACGGGAGGCGTTGAAGCGTCTGAGTGCAGAAGGTTTGGTGCAGTGGGAAAACAACCGTGGTGGGTATGTGATGAAACATTCCCTACGAGAGATCGGTGAGATTTTCGACCTGCGGGTTTTGCTGGAGGTAGATCTGTTTCGGCGAGCCATTCCAAAAATGGGCGCTTTGGAATTTGAAAAGTGCGAGGAAATCCTAACCGATATGGAGACCTCTTACCGTCAGGATGATGTGTCACGTTGGGGAAAGCTAAACTACGACTACCATTGTGCCCTTTACAGTGCAGCAGGGCGGCGGCTTTCTGATGAGATGCTCGCGCGTTTGAATGTGCACTCTGATCGGTATGTGCGCATTCATTTAAGTGTCATGCGACAGCGGGAGCCTGCGCAACAAGAGCATCGTAAGCTCTTGGAGCTTGCGCGTGCTGGCAATGTTGATGGGGCTTGTGAATTGCTGACTCGGCATATCACACGCACCAAAGCAGAGCTCTTAGAAATGATTGCAGCGCAGCGAAAGGATGAGGTTACTTAGCCCAACTTGGTATTGGCTTGTCGACAAGGGCGGGTTGTCACCGAAGTGATAATTGGATACAATATCCATAAATTTATTCACTACCGATGGATCCGAGCCTATGTCGTTCACACCTCACGGAAAACACTTGATTGCTGGCACTTGGAAAGAAGGTGCTGACACCTTTATGTCCAGTCCAGCCCATGGACCGAGCCATAAATTTGCCATTGGTAGCGTCTCAGATGTTGCTGCGGCTGCTGAAGCCGCTGAAAAGGCCTTCTGGAGCTTTGGGTACACAGCGCGGGAAACACGCGCGACCTTTCTAAACGCTATCGCCGATGAGATTGAAGCCCGCGCTGAAGCCATCACGGAAATTGGCACGCAGGAGACTGGGTTGCCTGAGGCGCGCTTGCAGGGTGAGCGAGGTCGTACGACAGGCCAATTGCGCCTGTTTGCCAGCCACATTCTGCAAGGCGACTATCTCGACCGCCGCCACGACGTTGCGTTGCCTGACCGGGCACCTTTGCCGCGTCCTGACCTGAAGATGGTGCAGCGCCCGATTGGGCCGGTCGCTGTGTTTGGCGCCTCAAACTTTCCCTTAGCGTTTTCCACGGCGGGTGGGGATACCGCAGCAGCGCTTGCAGCAGGTTGTCCGGTTGTTGTGAAAAGCCACTCCGCGCATCCAGGTACAGGTGAAATCATCGCAGAAGCCATTCACGCCGCCATTCAAAAGTGTGACATTGATCCTGGTGTTTTCAGCTTTATTCAAGGTGGAGACCGTGCGGTTGGCGCAGCGTTGGTGCAGCATCCTTTGATTAAGGCAGTTGGTTTTACCGGTTCTCTAGCGGGCGGTCGTGCCTTGTTTGATCTTTGCGCACAACGTGCAGAACCGATCCCGTTTTATGGCGAGCTCGGCTCTGTCAATCCGATGTTTGTCCTCGACAATGCACTCAGCAATCGCGGTGCAGAGATCGGCGCAGGTTGGGCAGGGTCGCTGACCATGGGCGCAGGCCAATTTTGTACAAACCCCGGTATCGTTGTGGTGAAAGCAGGGGCCGAAGCTGATGCTTTTGTTGCTGCGGCACAAGAAGCACTTGCGCAAGTTGGGGCGCAAACCATGCTGACCGATGGCATTGCGAACGCTTATCGCGACGGGCAGCGCCGCGTCGCTGAAACCAGCGGTGTTCAAGAGGTGTTGACCTCTGTTTGTGATCAGCGTGACGCGACACCGTATCTCTATAAAACAACGGCAAAAAACTGGCTGGACAACCATGTCCTAGCCGAGGAGGTGTTTGGGCCCCTTGGCGTTGTTGTGGAAGTCGATGACATCGAAGAAGCGCGCGAGATTGCCCGGAATCTGCAAGGTCAATTGACGTGTACGCTGCACATGGACGATGCGGATATGACAGACGCTCAGAGCCTAATGCCGATTTTGGAGCGCAAGGCGGGTCGCCTGCTGGCCAATGGTTTCCCGACCGGCGTTGAGGTGTCTGATACGATGGTTCACGGTGGGCCGTACCCTGCGTCTACAAACTTTGGTGCAACATCCGTGGGTACACTGTCGATCCGCCGTTTCCTGCGACCGGTCTGCTATCAAAATCTTCCAGATGTGCTGGTGCCTGAAACCGGCGCCTAATCTCGCGGCCTAACTTAACATTCTGCGCTTTCCATATGCTATGAGCTTGGGATCTGGAGAGTGCGTCATGTTTGCATGTGCTGGAACTTGATCTGCGCAGATGCGGCAGTACTTGATAGAGAGCAACGCCCTTAGTTTATCGGGCCCGCCACTTGGCTTGGCGGGCCTTATTTACACACGAACCTACGTGCGTATAAAATCAGAGCAACGGTCACCAATCATGATCGATGGAGCATTGGTGTTTCCATTGGTAATCGTCGGCATGATGGAGGCATCCGCGACACGCAGTCCGGCGATGCCATGCACCTTTAGTTGGGCATCGACCACAGCCATATCGTCTGAGCCCATTTTGCATGTCCCCACTGGGTGGTAGATTGTTTGTACGTTGTCGCGCAGCCAGTCCCGTATCTGTTCATCAGTTTGTACCGACGCGCCCGGGAAGCGTTCCGCGCCACGGTATGGATCCATTGCGGGTTGCGTCATGATTTTGCGTGCAATTTTGACGCCTTCAAGCATCACTTCGAGGTCATGTGGATCGCCAAAGCAATTCGGATTGATGTTGGGGGGCATCTTGGGATCTGTGGAGCTTAGAGTCAGTTCTCCAACCGATTTTGTTCCGACGATGCCCGGCAGCAGTGTAAAACCCTCGGTGCCATCTGAGGGGTTTCCCGCACCATCAGAGACGAACCATGTTGGAGTGAAATGAAATTGCAAATCGGGAGCGATCGCTCCGTCCATGACGGTGAGGTATCCGCCTGCTTCCCCGATATTGGATGTCAGTAGCCCCATGCCCTTTTCTGTCAGTAGTTTGGCTTGCTCTGGGGCTGTCGCATTGGCGAGCGTGACAGGTTGTGTGCATTCGTAGGCGACAGGTGCCATGAAGTGGTCTTGAAGATTTTTGCCCACGCCTGGTAAATCTAATTCGACATTTATGCCGAGGGTCTCTAGATCCTCTTTTGGTCCAATGCCAGACAGCAAGAGGATATGTGGTGACCCATAGGCGCCTGCGGAAAGGATTACTTCCGAAGTTGCGAACACGTCAAAGGCTTCACCGCCAGCCTCAAATCGAACGCCCTTGCAGTGACCATTTTCGATAATCAGCCGATGCACCAAGGCTTCAGCTTGAATGGCGAGGTTGTCGCGTTCGAGTGCAGGGTGCAAAAATGCGACGGCTGATGAGTTGCGGAACCCACCTTTTTGGGTGACTTGGTAAAAACCGAAGCCTTCTTGATCATAGCCATCATTAAAGTCTGTGCGCGCTGGATACCCTGCTTCGAGTGCCGCATCTAGCATGGCTTGGCTGGTCGGATTTGGATCACGAAGGTCTGCGACATTGAGCTCGCCACCAACGCCATGCGCCTCATCTGCGCCGCGCTCGTTGTTTTCAAAGCGTTTGAAGACCGGCAGTAGATCAGCGTAACTCCAACCGGGGTTGTCTTTGCCCCAATCGTCAAAGCCTGCCGGGTTCCCGCGTTTATAGATCATGGCATTCATAGAGCTGGTGCCGCCATACATTTTTCCGCGTGGAGTGTAGAGCGTATTGCCCTTGGCACTTTCCTGAGGCGTTGTGATGAAACCCCAGTCTAGTTCAGTGCCAAACAGGTTTGGAAACGCAGCAGGTATGTGAATAAACTGGTTTTCGTCCGGCGGGCCTGCTTCCAACACAAGCACCGACTTGTCAGAGTCTTCTGAGAGGCGCGCGGCGAGGGCACACCCTGCTGAGCCCGCACCGATGATGATGTAGTCATAGCTCTCTGCCGCCTGTGCCGCTGCGTGGCGTGCGCCGAGCGTCAAAGGCGCGCTTGCTGCTATCCCAAGCGCTGCAGTGGCTCGCAAGAATGATCGGCGCGACATGCGCCCGTTCTCAAAGTCGGCGCGTAAAGCGCGCTGTTGTTTCCCGGTACCTGTCGACGTCATCTTATCCTCCCTAATCAGATGCGTTAATATGTTGAATGTCGTCCCTCAGCTTTGGTTCGAACCCCGTAAAGTGAGCAAGTCGGTCTGGGGTTTGTCCAGTCTAAAAACCCTCGTTTAAGATGAGAGACCATAGACTTTGGTCGCGACTTTGGTGTGGGAGGAGCTGGAAATGGTCAAAGCGCATCAGGAGACGAGCACTTATTTTGCAGGTTTTAGTAGTAAGAGCTACAGGATTTTTTGGGCCTTCAAACGGTATTCTCCGTTTGAGTACCTCTATGTGCTGTAGTTTGTCAGCGCCAACTGCTTGGTGCGTCCTAAGGTTGAAGCGCTCCGCTGGGGGCAACCTTATCATCAAAAGCTGTCTGTGAAGTGGAATCCAATAAATTGTGGATTCTTCGGCGTGAGAGGCTCCCAATAGGAGCCTCTTTTGGGTCAATAGACTAAACTGAACTGCAAGCGTTGAGAGGCGTCAAACTGGCATTTTTTCGTGTTCACATCGATACAAACCAGAACCGCCATTTACTGTCTTCAGAACAGTTGTACGTCGCCAATGCTTGCCTCTGCTGCAGGTTTCTTGGACGCGATGCGCTGTGCGGATTCCTCTTCGATCAGACGTGTGTCTTTCATGAAGCGACGTTGTATGCGTCCGCCAACTGGCCAGAACCGCAAGTTGCGACCGCGCTGTCCGCCAAGGCAACAGTCCACCAACTCGAACCCTTCGTTTTTGACAAACCAGGTTGCAAACTCTGCGTTTTTGGTGCCAATGTCGATGCGGCTATTGAACATCTTCGCACCTCCCAGCAGTTTGACACGTAGTCGCTCACGGCGTGCACCTGCTTGAATGAGCCCATTCACCAAGAGTTCCATTGCGTGCACACCATGGCTCATGCCGCCATTGGAGCCAGTCTCGGTCCCTGGCAATAGGAAGTGGTTCATACCTCCAACACCGGCGACTTCGTCCCACATACAAGCGGCCACGCAGGAACCGAGAATGGTGGTCATCACAAGCTGAGGATCGTTTGAAACCTGCACATCTCCCTGCAGGAGGGGCTGCACGTTAAATCCCTTTATCGCTTCTGCTTCTGCTAGGCTCATAACGCGTTCCGTTCTTCAGATTGGCTTTTCAAGACTTCTGATCTTGAATGTTTAGGGCTCTTGGGGACGACGGAGTTCAAAAATCTTCCCAACCTTCGCTTGAGAGGTCGTTCATGTCTTGGTTCACTGCCGCCGCCTTTGGTGTGGCAGAGCGTGATTTGAATTCGACAACCGGTGCGCCTTGCGCAGTGTCAGATTTTTGTCTGGCAGGTTTTTGTGTTGTCACGCTGGCTTTCGTTTTCTTCTTCTTTTCGGCCTTTGGTGTCGATCCTGCGGCTTTCTTAGACTTTTTAGTTAGCGCCTTGGTGTCTTTTGCGACGTCGTCATCCCATTCTTTTGCCTTGGCTTCTACCTCTGCGGTTGACTTGGGATCCGCAGGCTTAGGCTTAGGCTTTTGGTTTTCAACAGGATTTTCTTGCGCATTCTTAGGAGACGGTTTTTTGGCCTCTGGTCTTTTTGGTGTGCCCTTGTCGGCTGGCGCAGCGGATTTTGTAGGTGGTGTGGTCTCTGTCAAACGGAAGCTGTGCAATACATCAGTCATGCGGCTCGCTTCACTCGACAGATTGCGCGTGGCGGCAGAAGCTTCCTCAATCATAGCCGCATTCCGCTGGGTGACGCGGTCCAGCTCAGTGACGCTTTCCTTGATCTCTACAAGGTTGTCGGCTTGATCGCGCGATCCGGTCGCAATCTGAGAGACCAGCTCTGATGCTTGGTTGACGCCTGTGATGATCTCTTGCAGTGCTTCGCCCGCTTTGTTGACGAGGTCACTTCCTTTGGTGACCTGTTCCCCGGAGCGGTGAATAAGATCCTTGATTTCATTCGCCGATTCCGACGCGCGTTGTGCAAGTGCGCGGACTTCAGATGCTACCACGGCGAATCCGCGTCCTGCCTCTCCTGCACGCGCGGCTTCAACACCAGCGTTGAGTGCAAGCAGATTGGTTTGGAAGGCGATGTCATCAATCACACCGATGATTGCGGTGATCTGTTCGGAGCTTTCCTCGATATTGCGCATTGCCGCGACAGTGAGTTCGACCACTTCACCACCTGCCTGTGCTTGTGCACGGTTGCGGCCAATGAGCTCGCTTGCATCGGCTGCGTTGCCTGCGGTTTGCTCCACAGAGCTGCTAAGCGTTTCAATTGCAGCAGCAGATTCTTCAAGAGTCACGGCTTGCGCTTCTGAACGTTTGGACTGATCGACAACGCTTTCGGAGATTTCCTGGGCGCTTGAGCGCACAGATTCCGCTGTTTGCGATGCGGTGGACAACACGCCGTGGAGATTTTTCTGAACGGCGTTAAAGTCGTCGCAGATTTTGATATGGTCTTCTTTCAGGTCTGAAAATTCAGACTTATCTATTTTGCGACCCACCTGACCATTTGCAATCTCTGCCAAGCCTTCTGCCAAACGGGAGAAGACCTTTTTTAAGGCGTCATCTTCTTTGGCCCGAAGCTTGCGA
This sequence comes from Shimia sp. MMG029, assembly GCF_027947445.1. Lineage (NCBI taxonomy): Bacteria > Pseudomonadati > Pseudomonadota > Alphaproteobacteria > Rhodobacterales > Roseobacteraceae > Shimia > Shimia sp. MMG029. Next base: position 70,872 of record NZ_JAQJIM010000005.1, read on the forward strand.
GTTTCTTGCTCATCAGCCAAGCGTTCCTTGAAAGTTTCAAGGCGTTGCGCGATTAACCCGATTTCGTCGTTGCGGTCCGTATAGTCGATTTCGACGTCGAAGTTATGGTCTGCAATTTCTTCTACGACCACGCTGAGGTCTTTGATCGGGCGGCTGACGACCCGAGCAAGCTGATAGATGATCAACCCAATCGCAAGCAATGATGCAAGCGCTGTGCGGGTCATATCGATGATCACTTCAAACAGTGTTTCAGCGCGCGCGTTAGAAATGTCGATTGCGTAGTTGAATTGACCAACAACGCCTCTGGCGCCGGGGGCTTCTATTGCGATTTGACCAGCATAGACGTCACCATCCAGCATAGCGTAAGGCTCTCCCGTTTCGCCAGAAACGGAGTGCACGGTTGAGAGCGCCGTTTCCACCGCCGCATCGCGTGTACCTTCTTGGTTGAAGCTATAAAGCAGCTCGCCCGCAGGAGAAAAAACTTCAAGGGCTGCAAACTGTGGATCTTTCTCAATCAGCTTCGCAACTGTTGCCTGGATACGCTCGGGATCTTGAAACTGTGTTGGTGCTATGAGCTGCGTCGAAAAGAGATCGACAACGAGCTCATAGCGTTTCGCCAAACGTTTTTCGGTATTACTTTGCTCTAGAAAATACTCCACGACTGTTCCTACAGCCAAGCCCAAGAAGGCACATACGGCAACTGTCCAAAACAGTTTGGCTTTGATGCTGGTGCCTGCAGATTGGCGGTGCGTCGGAGAATTATTGGTCATTTTTTTGTCCTAGAGGTAGCCGCAATACGAAAGGGAAGGCTGAAGCCCTTTAGATCGAGGCGCCTTTCTGCGTGACTTGAGAAGCTTTGCCAGACAGTTCTGCGAGGCAACGATCGGTGTTGTCATGGAAGTTTTCGAGACGCGCAATAATACCGTCCAAGCCGCTATCGACATCGCGCATGCGTCCGCTCTCAACTTTGCAAAGCAGCTTCACAACGTCCAGACCATTGATCCGGCGGCGCAAACTGCGGCAGATGTCGGGGATGGATTTGCCGATTGAAGAGATTTCAATAAGCCGCGCGCGGCTTTTATTTTGCAACTTTTCACGATGCTCCTGGAGCATGCGAACATCGTCGTCGATGCAGGTTTTTTGTTTTTTCAAAGCTTCGCAGGCCTCGCTAAAGAGCTGCGAGGATTGAAGTGTTGTACGCCCTTGCAGGACAGCACTGTGCATCTGTTGCAAGGCGCCCGTTTCAGGGTCATGGAGACGCCCGACGAGGCCATGCATTTCTTTGGCCATCGCATCGTAGTTCTGCGAGATTGTACCAAGCGCGGCGCCAGCACCTTCAAGACGCCCTGCCAAAATGCGTAGATTCACTGGCTCGCCACGGACGCGTTCAAACCCCTGTTCTATGTTATTGACCAGTCCTTGCATGTCGCTGATGAGCGTCTCGAGTTCATCCATTGCGGCAAATGAATTGACCAAATCGGCGCTCATGCGATCCCGATTTTTGAATTCGGCATTCAAAGCATAACTTGTGTAAGCGTCCAGGTTTGCGAAACCTTCTTCTTGCAGCATTGCCTTAAATCTGTTCGCGCTTTGCTCCGGTGTGAGACCGTTCGCTTCTTCCCTCAGGAGCTCGGCATAGAGCTTTTTGGTTTTTTCAAAGAGCTCTGTTTCCGGTTTGATGCGCGAAGACAGGTAACCGTTTTCGGTATGCGTCATAACCGCGAGCACCCAATAGTAGTCGCCGTTTTTTGTGCGGTTCTTAACGTATGCACAGAGCGGCAGGCCGGCTTTGAGGGTTTCCCAGACCAGGTAGAACACGCCTTTGGGCATGTCTGGGTGACGCACAATTTTGTGCGGTGCTCCCATCAGCTCTTCCTGGCTGAAACCCGCGACTTCACAGAACGACTCGCTGGCGAAGGTGATTACCCCGCGTTGGTCGGTCGCAGAAACGAGGATTTTTTCGGCAGGAAACCGAACTTCGGTTTCCGCGTTGTCCGTACCGGTGCTGGCGATCTTGGTCATGGCGTTCATGAGAGACATCCCAATATTTCGTTGCTGAGCGCGAGGGGCTCAGAAGAGGTTAACAGTGCCTGCATCAGGCGACATTTCGGTGGTTGTTGCTGCGTCCGAAAGACGAGACTTGAGATAGTCCAGACGGACGCTGTCCTGCAGATCCTGCACATTGAGATCTGGGCCAGCGCCAATCAGTTTGGACATGTTGCCAAGCAAAACCGCGATGTCATCAAGATGCTGAAACAGCGCATCAACACGTTGCAGATCCCGGATCTTTGACTGATCTGCGCCGCTTAAATCCAACTCACTGGTCAGATTGTCCAATGCATGTGCAATGGATGCGAGATCAGCCACGTCTTCAGCGATCGTGCTCAATACATCTGCGGTGGTACGAGTGGTCATACGCAATCCCCCAATGAAGCCCCTTACAGGGGCCCCACGACCTTCTCGATGCAGGCTTTCAACTGAGCGGTCTGGAACGGCTTCTTAATGAAGTTGTTCATGCCGAGTTGGACACCTTTGTTGATCGTTTCTGGATCGGCCCGACCTGTGATCAGGATAAAACCCGTACGGGCGGTCGCTTTGTTGGAACGGATGCCCTCCAGCAGCTGCAGACCGTCCATGCCTGGCATGTTGTAGTCAGACAGGATCAGGTGAACCGGTTTGGCGCCAAGGCTGCGCCATGCGTTCGCACCGTCGTTTTCTGTGCGGTAGTTGACGATCCCGATTTCATCGAGCGCCTGCGTGATGAGACCACGACTTGTGGACATGTCGTCCACTACCAAGATATGTAGCTTATCTTTCAAGCTCATTTTGAGTTCCCCATGTGCATTGATGCGTTTGCGGACGTGCCGCCGACGCGGGAGGTGCTTGTCGAAAAGACGCCGCGTCCCACTGTGTGGAACATGTCTGCATGTTCCGGTCCAATCCCCTCGGAGTGACCCAGGAACAGCAGACCATCTTGGCAAAGTTGTTCACCAAACCGGCGCCAAAGGCGGCTTTGGGTTGGTGCATCAAAATAGATCGCAACATTGCGACACATGATGATGTCAAACTTGCCCTTGAACGGCCACTCACCGTGCAAGTTGAGGCGTCTAAAGCTGATCAGGTTGCGCGCTTTGTCGCTTACTGAACTTCGGTCTCTCGCCCCCTCGTGGGGGGAGAAATATTTGTTGGCCTGCCCATTGGGCAGAGAGGTTGTGGATGACGTTGGATATACGCCACGTTTGGCCGTGGCCAAAATTTCGGTGTCGATATCCGTTGCCAGTATTTTCACATCCAGACTTTCGGCTTCCGGGCAGGCATCCAAGACATGGAATGCCAGACCGTAAGGCTCTTCCCCGCTGGAACATCCAGCAGACCAAATTCTCACGCGTTTGCCGCGGCGTGCCTTAGCCATGAGATTTGGCAGAAACTCTTCTGCCAGTTGCTCGAAATGATGCCCCTCGCGATTGAAGCGCGTCATGTTGGTCGTATAGGCGCTCACAAAGCGCGATTGTTCGTCTTTGCCCTGCGGGGACAACATGTAGTCGATGTATGCGTCAACAGAGTCAAATCCGGTGGCGCGCAGGCGCTTAGACAATCGAGAGGCAACCATCGTACGCTTGTGGGGTTGCAGGTCGATGCCCATCATCTCCCGCACAAGCTGTGCAATGCGGGTGAAGTCCGCATCACTGATTGTTCCCTCTTCAAGGGTATGTTGCGCCATCTCGTTCATGCTGCTGACAGAGCTTCCTGAGGCATAATCTGGTGTACGTCGATTGCACGCACGATGGTCTCTTCCAGCGTGTAGACCCCACGGATGAAGGCGGCGGTTCTGGAGGAGGACACTTCGGGTGTTGGCTTCATCTCTTCGGTGTTCACAGTGATGATGTTGGAAACTGCATCTACCAGGAAGCCCACGCTCTTCTCATCAATGTGCGCGATGATGATCACATGGCGCGATTCCGGGATCGTTTTGCCAAGGCCAAGGCGCATGGACAGGTCGATCACCGGCAGCACGGCGCCGCGCAGGTTCATCATGCCAACGACGTAGTCAGGTGCGTGGGGCAGGGTAGTTGTGCTGGTCCAGCCACGAATTTCAAGGACGTGTCCGATGTCGAGGCAGAACGCCTGTTCACCGATGGTGAAAGACACGATTTCGATACGCTCATCGGTCGTTTCAATGGTTGCTTGTTCAGACATAAGAGTTCACCTCTACAAGTTCGGACCCTTTGCGCAGTCCTGGGTTGCCATTGCCCGGTGAGGGGATCATTTGGTCGGTGTCCACGATCAGGGCGATTTTGCCGTTGCCGAGGATGGTGGCCGCTGCGATGCCGGGGATTGAGTGATAGTTTTGCTCCAGACCCTTAATCACAACTTCACGTTGCTCAACGATGCCGTCGACTGCCAGCGCAGAGCGTCGGCCGGACTCGCCTTCAATCAGCAAAAGTGATTGATTGCTCAGATCTTCCAGCGAGCTACGGAAACCTAGCGCTTCGCCCAGATCCACAATCGGTAGCATCGAGTCATTTACGGACAGTCCGCGATCTCCATCACAGAAGTCATGAATGTTCGCCTGACCCGGCTGAAGTGTCTCGCGCAATGCAACAGTGGGTACCACAAGGGATTCACCTGCGACTTCGATGAGCATGCCTTCCATAACCGCGAGAGTCAGCGGCAGAGAGATGGTGATCGTGGTGCCTTTTCCTGGCTCAGATTGCAGGTTGATGCGACCGCCAAGCGCCTGAATTTCAGAACGCACAACATCCATACCAACACCGCGGCCAGACAGCTGTGAAATCTCATCCGCGGTTGAGAAACCCGGACGGAACAGCAGGTTGTCGATATCGCTATCGGTCAGATCGTCCTCGGGGCGCACAAGACCCTTTTCTTCGGCCTTGCGGCGCACTTTCTCACGGTTGACGCCAGCGCCATCGTCAGAGAGTGAGATCACAACCCGGCCAGAGCGGTGCGCGGCTTCGAGCTTGATTGTGCCCATTTCCGGCTTGCCAGCGGCGATACGATCCTCAGCCTTTTCAAGGCCGTGGTCCACCGAGTTCCGGATCATGTGCGTCAGAGGTTCAACCAGACGCTCGGTCACAGTTTTATCAACCTCAGTGGCTTCGCCTACCATCACCAATCGAGAGGTCTTGCCTGCTTGACGGGAGGACTCACGCACGATGCGGCTCATACGCTGGAACAAGCCGCGTACAGGTTGTGCGCGAATGGCCATAACGCTTTCCTGAAGCACACCGGACAGAGTTTTAAGCTGTCCAATAGCTTCGCTGACGGCGCTGTTGGCTGACACAGGCAATTCGTTCATGGACTGGCGCAACATTGCTTCGCTGATCACAAGCTCGCCAACGAGGTTGATCAAGCGGTCAACGCGGTTCAGATCCACACGGATTGTGCTGTTGCGCGGCTCAGAGGACTTTTTTCCACCGTCTCCACCTTTGGCCTCCTGCTTGGCGTCCTTTTCAGGAGCTTCGGCCTTTGCAGAGGGTTTGGCGGGCTTAGCTGCAGGTTTGGCTGGTGGCTCCGCTTCAACGACTGGAGCTGTTTCCACCACTGGTGCAGCTTCGGCGGCAACTTCCATGATCTCGAGTGTGCACTGCCCTTCAACGAATTCGAAGATTTCCCGAATTGTGCTTTCGTCGATTCCATCATCAGGACGTAGTGTCAAAGTCCAAGAAATAGCTGCTGGAGCTTCTTGCAGGCTTTCCAATGTAGCGACGCCAGAAATATCGGCCTCAACCGTCATCTCGCCCATCTCGCCCAGAGCGCGGAACAGCAATGCTGGGTCGTGGCCGCGTGCATAGAGAACCGGATCAGCTGAAAACTTGACGATGAAATGCGTTGCGCCTTCGCTGACAGGTTCCAGAGAGGGCAAACCAGGCAGGTCACCGGGGCCATCACCGCCCAGATCAAGATCCAACCCAACATCCAATGTCAGGGCAACGAAGTCATCGGAAGATACTTCGGACGCGTCTTCCTCTTCAGCTACGCCGCCATTGGCGTTTTGCGTGACAAGCTTCAGATCGGAAAGAACGGATGCGCCTTCGCTATCCGGGAGATCATTGTCTTCGCGGGCCGCATCTACCAGATCGCTCAGGTGGTCAAAGCCCGAGAACATCAAAGCGGTGATGTTTGGGTCCACGTCGATCTTGTTGGAGCGCAAATCGTCCAGAACATTTTCAAAAGCGTGGGCAAATTTGATCAGGCGATCCAGGCCAAACGCGCCTGCGCCCCCTTTGATGGAATGCACAGAGCGGAACATCGCGTTGATGGTCTCCGCATCTGAGTTACCGTTCTGGAGATCATCCAGACCGGTCGACAGAACCTCTAGAAGGTCGTCGCATTCCTCAAAGAACATGTCACGAAGGTCGGACATTTTTCAGTTCCTTTCAGACAACCAGACGATTGATGATGGCAACCAGTTTTTCGGCATCAAATGGTTTGACGATCCAACCGGTTGCGCCAGCGGTACGAGCACGCTGTTTCAGTTCTTCGCCACTTTCGGTGGTGAGAACCAGGATTGGCAGAGAGGCGCACTCAGGACGCGCACGCACACCTTCGATCATGCCAAAACCATCAAGGCGTGGCATGTTGATGTCAGTAATAACGAGATCAGGGTTAGACCCACCGAGTTTGTCCAAACCATCAATGCCGTCCTCGGCGAGGTCTACATCAAATCCAGCGTCGGTGAGCGCGGTCTGAATCATCGCACGCATTGTGCGCGAGTCATCAACAGCAAGAATCTTGGTGGTCATGCGTCGGCCCTTTCAAGAAGAGTGGACTGGGGCAGGCCAAGCCGCTCCATGCCCTTTAGAAAGTCATCGGATGGCTGGCGGAGCTCGAAGCCGAGACCGCGTGCGGTCCATTCGGCTTTAGTTGCCAGCAGAAGCTCAGCACCAGCGCCTCCCAGAAACTCCACGTGGAGCGCATCCAAGGCCAATGGTTGTCCGCGTGAAGCTTCGATAGCTTGGCGCAGTTCTGAGCAGTGGGCGAAATCCAGCTGCTGCGGAAGCGCGATGCAGTCTGGTTGTGAGGTTGAATTTGCTGTGTTCATGGGTTTGGTCGATACCGTTTCGGACTGGCTGATTTGAGGCAACCTAAGCCGGGATGCCTTAACACCGCGTTACCCGTTCCAATTCTCTCAGCCACAGGGTTTGGTTTTGTGAAAAGGTGTAAGCTTGTGTGCGGATTTTCCAAAGAAATTGATCTTAAGATGTTGATAAATAGGAATATAAATTCTGTTCTATGCGAGCATGTCTGCATGTTGGTTGCGGTTATAAAATGAACCAACTCTGAAGGAAAAACTGCACATCTTGGGTGACTGGCTGGGCAGATTATCTGCAATGCGAAACGCCGGAATCAGCGATTCCGGCGTTTCAAAAAATGGACAGTGGCCTTCTGGATGCCGGCGTGGTGTCCCGGTTCCCTTAGAGCGCCATAAGAAGTGCGTGTGGCACCAGAGTCTGTCTAAGTATCGGAAAACTGAGCTAGAACTTTAGAGAAGTTATCCACCCCTTGGGCACCTGACATGGCGAATTTTCCGTCAAATATCATGGTGGGTACGCCAGTTACGCCACGCGAAGTCCAAAACGCTTCTTTTTCACGCACCACGCTTGCAAAACTCTGATCCGCAAGGGCTGTTTCAGCTTTATCAAGATCAAGGCCGATCGTTTCGGCAACTTCGAGCAACACATCTTCACTGCTGACATCAAGCCCCTGCGTGAAATAGGCCTCAAAAAGCGCCAACTTCAGATCTTGAGCTTTTCCTTCATCGCTGGCCAAGTGAATAAGCTGGTGAGCGTTGAACGTATTGTAGATACGGCTGGCGTCTGACCATAGAAAATTGATGTCGAGTTCAGCCCCAATTTTTGTCAGCTGCTCACGTGCGGCATCGGATTGTGTGGCGGAAGAGCCGTACTTTCGCATAATGTGTTCGCGCAGGTTTTCGCCTTCTGGCTCCATGTCAGGGTTGAGTTCGAAAGGATGCCAGTAAGTTTCGATTTCGATACCTGTGGCGGTTGCCGCGTTCAGAAGTTGGCGATATCCCACAATGCACCATGGGCAGACGACATCGGAAACTATGTCTACGCGGATCGGAGTCTTGATCATAGGGTGGTCCTGTTCGTTGCTGAACTTCGATCTGGTTGCTCTTTGGCAACCATACAAGGGGGCTCAGTTCACGGAAGCGTGCCCAGCCAGAGCCAGATGGTGATCACAGAAAACGCGGTGCCGATCAGAACAGTGGAAGCTGCGACCCGCATGGCGCGACCGTACATATTCGCAAAAAGATAGGCATTTATGCCCGGCGCCATGGACGCGGTGACCACCGCAGAGCGGATATTGTCGACAGAAAGAGAGGACCACGTGCCAAACGCGACCGTCAACGCTGGGTGCAGACCAAGGGAAACAGCGCAACAGAACAAAATGGTGCGCATGTCTCCTTCTGGGCGATAGCGAAACAGCACGCCACCCATCCCAAACAGCGCAGCCGGCAGGGCGGCCGACGCCAGGAGGTTCACCGCATGTGTCAGGGGGTCTGGCATTGGGATTTTGCCGAGATTCACAACAAAGCCGAGCGCGATCCCCAAAATGAGTGCATTTGAGAACATTGCTTTCAACACAGTTGGGACAATGCGTGCCTTGCTGCTGTGACGTGCGCGTATGATTTCCATGGTTGCGATGCCAAGGCCGTAGCAGAAAGGCGCGTGGATCGAGATGATGGCGTAGTTTCCGGTTAGGCTGTTTTCACCATAGGCCCGCTCCATGATGGCCAGCCCTAAGAGAAGGGAGTTTGAAAACAGACAAACGAACCCGATTGCTGTGGCGTCTTCCCAATCACGGCCAAACAGGTATTTGGCCCCGAGCATACCCGTTAAAAAACAGATGAAGGCCGCGCCGTAAAAACTGCCCAGAAGGGCGGAGTTATATTCCGCAGCCAGATCAAGTGTCGAAATCGCGCGAAACAGCAAAACGGGTACTGCAAAATTTGTGGCAAACCGCATCAACCCATCGACGTTAGAGGCGCTAAAATAGCCTCTCCATGCGGCGAGATACCCAAAGCCAATCAGAATAAAGACCGGCATGATCACCGATATCAGGGTTTGCATGGGGCCGGCCTTTAGGTGCTATTCTTAGAGATCGACGGTGATTTTCAGCCCGTCAAACGCTGGTGTGATGTGATCCGGCGTCTCTGCGGCAACCGCTTCGTAGTCCAGATCGATGTGCATATTGGTAAGAACTGCTCGGTTCGGAGCCAGTGCCTCGATCCATTCAAGAGCTTGATCCAGATGGGCATGGGTTGGATGAGGCGTGCGTCTGAGCGCGTCGACAATCAGGCAGTCCAGATCTTGCAGCTGATCCCAGGCGGCATCGTAGATTTTTGAAACGTCCGGCATATAAACAACGTCGTTCACTCGGAAAGCCAGCGCATCAATGCTGCCATGATCGACGCGGATTGGTTGAAGCGAAATGTCTCCGCCTGCGCCGCTCACAGTAAAGGCCACGTCATCAATCGTGTGCATTTCAAGGATCGGCGGATAGGGCGAGTCTGCTGGCTGCACAAAGGCATAGCCAAAGCGTGAGAGCAGGTCGTTTTGGGTGGCTCCATCCGCCCAGACTTTGACACGCTGGCGCATGTTGTAGACCACCATGCGCAAATCATCGATGCCATGGACATGATCTGCGTGGGAGTGGGTGTAGACGACGCCATCCAGAGCACTAATATTTTCTGATAGAAGCTGCTCGCGCATATCAGGCGAGGTGTCGATCAAAACAGTGGTTTTGCCATCTTCGGTTTCCCGTTCCACCAGCATGGAGCAGCGGCGGCGGCGATTTTTTGGATTGTTGGGATCACAGTCCCCCCAATGCCCGCCAATGCGTGGCACACCGCCGGAGCTGCCACATCCAAGAATGGTGAAAGTCAGACGTGCGCTCATGCAGCTGCGGCTTTCAATTGCGCCTTGCTGAACAGACGCTCAAAATTCGCCTGCGTCTGCGCAGCAAACGCAGCATAGTCCATGCCGAACACCTCTGCGCCAATACGGGCGGTTTTTTCGACATAGGCAGGCTCGTTGCGCTTGCCGCGATAGGGCGGGGGCGCAAGATAAGGCGCGTCGGTTTCCACAAGGATGCGATCAACAGGTGCGGCAGCGAAGATGTCGCGCACTTCTTGCGAGCGGGGGAAGGCCGCAATGCCGGACATCGACAAATAGAAGTCGAGATCTAGCATTTGCTCTGCGAGCTTGGGGCCGGAGCTGTAGCAGTGCATGACGCAGCCAAAGGCACCGGCTTTGTGTTCTTCGGTTAGGATCTGGGCCATGTCCTCATCCGCATCGCGGCTGTGGATGATCAGTGGCAGGCCGGTTTGACGTGCCGCTTCGATGTGAATGCGCAGAGAGACCTGCTGCACATCTTTGCTGTCCGCCGTGTAATGGTAGTCGAGACCCGTTTCACCAATCCCAACCATTTTGGGATGCTGCGCGATCGCGACCAGCTCTTCTACGCTGGTCATCGGTTCTTCTGCCGCGCTCATTGGATGGGTGCCCGCCGCATAAAAGATTGGCGTGTGGGCTTCGGCAATCGCACGCACGCTCGGTTCATTCCGTAGTTTGGTGCAGATGGTGACCATGCGCGTCACGCCCGCTTCTGCGGCACGGGCGAGTGTTTCCTCAAGCTGGCCCTTAAAATCTGGGAAGTCGAGGTGGCAATGGCTGTCAGTGATTTCAGGTAGGTCAGTCAAGGCTTAGGCCACCGCTGTTTCGTGAATCTTAAAGACCGTATCAAGGACCAAAGAGGCGGGGTCAAGGTTGACCGATTTGCCATGCTGTGTTCGATCTGAAATTTCTTGCGCCGTTTGCGCCCATTGGCGTGCTTTGTAGGGCGAATGCGCCAGTTGGCTGAGAATTTGGGCTTCATTCGGAACCGCTTCCACAGCTGGCGGCTGGCCAAGCGCGCCGGTGCGGGCGAGGCGCAACAAAAACAGATCCAGCAAGGTCAGCAGCATTTCAAATCGGTTCTCTGCACCGCGTCCTGCCATGGAATTGGCGAGGTTGAGGGCACGGGGCCTGTCAAAGCCCTGACGGGTCGCAAACAGCGCCAACAATTCACTATAAAGCGCCAGACCATCCTGTTGTAGGAGGCGCAGTGCCTCACCAACCGAGCCACCGGCAAGTTCAGAAAGGGCTGGGGAGTCCGCCGCATCAAAACCTGCTTGGCTGAGGGCGGTCTGCATATCTTCCGGCGACAGTGGGTTCAGGCGCAGCTCGCGACAGCGGGAGCGGATCGTCGGCAACAGGCGTGATGGCTGATGAGAAATCAGCAGCATGACAGTGCGGGCAGGGGGCTCTTCGAGCATTTTCAGCAGCGCGTTTGCCGCGTTGACGTTCATCTCATCGGCACTGTCGACAATCACCACACGGCGTCCGCCGTCTGCCATGGACATATGCAGGAACCCGCTGAGGTCGCGCACTTCGTTGACGCGGATCTCAGAGGCAAATTTGCCTTCCTGACGAGATTTATCTCGCGCACTGTCGGTGCTTCCAGCCCAGCCTCGACGCAGCAGAAACACCCCCGGCTCGGAAAGCGCTCTGATCCGGTGGGAAACCGGATGATCCGGATCTACATTCAGGGAGGTATGTGCGGGCGGAGCATTGCCAAACAGCCCGCCTTCGTTCTCCGGTGGCAGAGTCAAAAGGAAACGCGCGATGCGCCATGCCAATGTGGCTTTTCCAACACCTTTGGGGCCGCTGATCAGCCAGCCGTGATGCAGGCGCTGAGAATTCACAGCGGTCAGAAAATCGGCTTCTGCGCTGTGTTGCCCATAGAGAGCAAAGGTTTCTCGTGGGTGGGGTGCGCCGTCGACGCGATCTGGCTCAGGAAGCTGCTCTTCGCTCACGCTGCCAGATCCTTGAGGTGGTTTGAGACAGCGGAGAGCACATCCTCAGCCACCGCATCTTGCGTGCGCGCGCCGTCAATCACCACAAACCGTTCGGCATATTCCTGTGACAAATCAAGGAAGCCTTGACGCATTTGCCGCTGCAGGCCTTCGCCAAAGTCCTCAAAACGCTCTTCAGAGGTGTTGCGCGATTTTGCCCGTTTCAGCCCCTCAGCCGGATCCATGTCGATCAGAATTGTCATATCGGGCTCTCGCCCGATCATCAGGCCATGCAGCTTATCGACAATCGCACGCAGATCGCCGCGAGACAAACCTTGATACATGCGCGTGCTGTCGGCAAAGCGGTCACAGATGACCACTTTTCCTGCGGCAATCGCTGGCAGGATTGTGCGTTCTAAGTGGTCCCGTCGTGCTGCGGTGAAGAGCAGAATCTCGGTTTCCGCCGACCAGCGATCCGGGTCGCCCTCAAGTACCAGAGAACGGATTTGTTCTGCGCCTTCCGAACCGCCCGGCTCTCGTGTCAGAACAACCTCATGCCCCTGATCTTGAAGCGCCTTTGCAAGTTTCTTGGCCTGTGTTGATTTGCCGGAGCCATCGATGCCTTCGAAGGTGATAAAGCAACCTGTGGTCACGATGCGTCCTCTACAAGCAGTCCAAACTGGGACATTAACACGCTGGAGGCCGCACGCAGGCGCACGCCGAAGCCGCCTTCTGGCACGTCAGCCTCTGCAACCAGTGGAATGCGCATTTTTGGCAAACCTTCCGGGCTCAAAACCAACTCGGCAAGTGGCTGGCCTTTGGTGATTGGCGCCTCGATAGGGCCTGTATAGATGACCTCTCCGTCGACTTTTCCGCGCAACAAAACTGGGAGCAAGACATCTACATCCTCGGCGGGCACAAGGCCGACTCGAGGAGTCTTGCCCATCCAAACATCTGCCTCGGCCAAGCGTTCGCCTTCGCGGATTAGGGTCGTTTCTGAAAACTGGCGAAAGGCCCAGTTGACGATTTGCTCGGACACTTCCGCGCGCTCATTTACTGTATCCAGTCCAGAAAAGGCGAAAATCACACGGCGCTTGCCTTGCTTGGCGGAGCCGACCAAACCGTATCCTGCCTCTGCCGTATGGCCGGTCTTTAGGCCATCTGCGCCGATATTCAGTCGCAATAGTGGGTTGCGGTTTTGTGTGTTTTTCGGTGCGCGGCCATCAAATGCAAATTCGGTTTCCGAGAACATCGGATAAAATTCGGGGAAATCTGCAATCAGATGATTGGCCAGCAATGCAAGATCGCGCATGCTCATCCGGTGTCCTGGGGCAGGCCAGCCGTTAGAATTTGCAAAGGTGGAATTGGTCATGCCCATCTGACGTGCGCGCAGTGTCATCTGGCGGGCAAATCCCGCTTCGGTGCCATCTGGGCTCAGAGTTTCGGCAATCACAGCGCAGGCGTCATTACCCGACAGCACGATGATACCACGCAGCAAATCTTCGACGGACACGCGGTCTGTCGTGTCCAAAAACATAGTGGAGCCACCATAATTCATCGCATGTTGCGACACGGGCAGCTTTTCCGTCATGCTTAGTCGACCATCGCGGACAGCCTCAAAAGCCATATACAGGGTCATCAACTTGGACATGGACGCAGGCGGCAAGGCTTCATCAGCGTTTTTGGCCATCAAAACCGTGCCTGTGGTCTGATCAATGACAAAGGCCGCCTTTGCTTTGGTTTCAAAGGCAAAAGCAGAGGTCGCAAAGCTGAGCGCCAGAGCGCCTGAAATGACAAATTTCAATGCGGATCGTAGCATAGGCGAAGCCTCCTTAGTTTGTCACAGCATAGGCATCTGTGAAGCCAATACCATGTACTTTGTCCGTGATCGCTTTGAGATCAGATTTGCTGCTGGCGGGCCCGACAAGGACACGCCAGAAAGTTTTCTCACCAGACGTGGTTTTGCGCACTAGCGGCGACAGTCCAGTGGTTTGCATTTGCTCCGCTGCGCGGTTCGCATTGGCTTGCACCGAGAAAATACCGATTTGCACATAGGGTTTTGACAATGACGATGCAGAAGGCTTTGGCGCGACTTCTGACCGCGCGGTTGTTGCGGCTGCAGCTGGGGCAGCTTCAGCTTCGGCGGCTGCGATTGCTGCTGTTGCGGCGGCGATGGGTTCCAGCTGAGCTTCAGCTATTTCAGCGGTGGACGCATTTGATTGAGCTGCCTCTGCAGATGCCGGCGCTTCTTCGGCCACCTCTTCGCGACGCAGAGCCGTGACGTTGAGCGCCACAGGTTGGCCCGCGATCATGCCCAGCGCCTCGGCCGCATCAGAGGACACTTGAATCCGGGGGCCAGGGATTTCTCGTTCGCGGCGGAAAAGCGCGCCAATGACAAATTTGCCGTTGGACTGGTTTCGGATGATCACCCGTTCTGGATCAGACACATCTGGGTGCGCCGCCCAGACACCGCCAAGAGACGGGCGTCCATCCCATAGACCGGATTCTGAAGCGGAAAACACCTCAGGCGCTTCTACGTCGCGCTCTACCAGTTTCGTGGTTTGGCCCGTGCTTCCCGTTTCTGCGACCTCTGTGTCAGCGCTGGGTTGGCCAAATGGGTTTTCAAAATCAGAACAACCCGCCAGTAGCAGGCTGCTTGAAATGCAGGTGCTGAGAATCCAGCGTTTGGAGATATTGCGCAAAACGCCGGTTTGATTGCTCATGATTTGTCCTCTGCCCGCTCATGCTTTTAGCCCCGGATGCGCTGAAGAGTGTTTCCATTCTCAAACGGGGTGCCGGAGCGCTTTGCTCGGGAGTTTAGCGTGCTGGTTTCCGCATGGAAAGTCTGGTGAAACAGCTCCGCGAGATTTTGCGCAGGTTTTTCTCTTGAACCCGCCGCCTGACCCGATTAGGGAGAGGGCGTCGGAGGAGTGGCAGAGTGGTCGAATGCACCGGTCTTGAAAACCGACGAGGGTTAACGCCCTCCGTGGGTTCGAATCCCACCTCCTCCGCCACCTTGTCTAAGTCGTTGATTTATAAGGTGAGAATTGCATGTATTACAGAGGTGCATGTAGTACGTGGCGTACCACATCGACGAAGACGACGGAGGCACACACGAGGAAGCTCGTGACATGCGCCATCTCGAAAGACCCCGAGGCAAGGGCTACTCTCTGCGCATCAAGACGCCCGAAGTGTTGGTCGGGACTGAAAACCCTTGGACAGGGAAGCCGTTCGGTAAGACCCTGAAGCTGGGTTTGGACACCACGAAGTACGCTGAAGCCGTGCGGACGAGAGATGTGCGCATCGGCCAACTCTGGCAACTCGAGGCTGAGGCCAAGAAAGGTAAAGGCCAAAAGAGCATCGGCGGCATCATCGATCTCTCACCAGAGAATGCCAAGGCATGGCGGGAGCTGCGGGCAGTCGAAGGTGACGAGCATGACCTGATCCTGACAGAGCAGTTAGACAGGGCCACTGAAGCAGGCTACGCGAAAGAGGCCCAGCAGTTCGCTGATGTTGTCCTCATGGGGAAGCTACCGCTGGCCGAGGCGTTGGAGCAGTATCTGGACGATAGGGTGGAGGGAAACCCTCTCGGGCTTGACCCACTAAAGCGCTCAACTATGAACGACGTGAGGTCCTCAGTGAAACATCTGGCGGCCTACTTGGGAGATGGCGCTACACTTGCGGATGTCACGGTGCAGAAGGCGTTTAGGTTTCGGACTGAGTACTTACCCCTGACGGCCAAGGTGTCGCCTACAACAGTCGATAAACATACGACGCACCTACGAGGGCTGTGGGCATGGGCAGTCACCGATAGGCGTGTCTTGAGGGGGAAAGGCGGCAGCGCTGTCCCCAATCCTTGGGTCCGCGAGGAGCAGGGCATCTCCCGCAAGAAGACCAACAGAGCGAAGAAGGCACAGAAGCGTGATGCCTTCACTGCGGAAGAGGTTACCAAGCTCTTTATGGCGGAGCCAGATTGGGGGACCAAGAAAGCCGACATACTGAGGCTCTCACTGTCTACAGGTGTCAGGGCGGACGAGGTCGCTTCGCTAGAGTTGAGGCATGTCGAACTCGATGGCTCAGGCTTCAGTATCCCAGACGGCAAGACCGACAACGCACGACGCTTCATACCGCTTGTTGAAGACGCCCAGCGCCTACTAGCAGAACGTGTTAGGGCCGCTACGCAAGCGCAGCAGGACCTCCCCAGCGACGAGCGTAGGCTATTCCATGAGTGGTCACAGAGGCCTAGTAAAGGCAAGGCAAGCGCAGTTTCGCAATGGTTCACACGCTTCAGGAGGGACACTCTTGGGGTCGATACTGACGGGCGACTGGTGATGCACTCCTTCAGGCACACATGGGCGACACATGCGAAGAGAGCAGGTGTCCCCAGAGACATTCGGCAGGAGCTGGGGGGCTGGGCGAAACCGAAGGAAGCCATGGACGTGTATGACCATGGCCTTGAGTGGAAGCAACTGCGGGAGTGGCAGCAGAGGGTCTGGGAGGCCTTGAAGGAGGCCGGATACCTCGAGGCGTTTTAGAGGCAACGCACTTCAACTCTTCGACTTTAGCAACAGCGGCATCCACGTGATCGACATCGACCATGAATTGAGTACCACCGTCTAATTGAGGCCCACCATTGAAGGCACCATCCGCGTCCATGAGGTGACGGCCTCAAGTTACGGCGCGGGATGGCTCTTCGGCTGGTCCGTGGCGTTTGCTTCAGGTTCTCGACGACGAGGTGATGGAGCCTCAGCGAGCGCCTGCAGCGGCGCATCTGCCATAACGCAGGTGTGCAAGCACTGACTGTGCATATTGCACAGGTTGGGACCGGCAAATCTGGACCCAAGCAACCGAAGAGAACATCAAAATGACCAAAGTAAAACAGGGGCTTAAGTCTCCCAAAAGCATGCGGCTGGCAATTAGCCAGCTCAAGACAGAGCCTGAGACCTTCCAGTACCGCGCGTATGAGACTGACGGAGGCCACGTGAAAGACCTCGCCTCAGCGATACAAGGGGGCAGTCAGATGGACCCTATGACTGTCTGGCATCGGGGAGAGGATGACTTCGTGATCCTGAACGGACACCACCGCCATGCGGCTTACACCCGTTGCAAGTACACAAGGAAGATCACAGTGACAGTACATGCGTGCACTGAGGCTGAGGCCAAGTTGATCGCTATAGCTGAAAGTACCAAAACCAAGCTCCCCATGACCAATACCGAGAAGATGGACGCGGCGTGGCGATTGGTTTGCTCCGACCATGCGTATTCTCGGAAGCAGCTCGTGCAAGCAACTGGGGCTGCTGACGGAACCATCGCCAACATGCGGAGATGCAAGAAAGCCTTTAACCAAGAAGAAATGGACATACCAACGTCGTGGTGGCTAGCGCAGCGCACACTGAAGGGTCTAGAGCAACAAGAATGGGACGAGGACATGCAGGAACAAATGATAGCGACCAGAGCTAAAGCGCTCGATGACGCCATTGGGGAAGCGCTGGGCAAGATGGGCAGGGTCCAGTGGGAGGCTGTAGCTCGCGTACTGGACAGGCGCTTGAACAAGCAGACGCTGGGGTTTGTGGTTGACTGGCTGCGTGACGACGAAGAAGACGAGGATGACTTCCCGTTCTGACGGAGACTTTTCTGCCGCAAATATCTGAGCGGTCTACCTATATCGGAGCGATACGGTTTTTACCCCCTACCTTCTCAGCGGAGGACAGGGGGCAAGCTGTTTTTTGCGCAGGGCCTGCGAGCATAAGCTGACACTTGCGCTGGGCGGGGGCTTAGCAGTACGGCATCGGCCCTTTGGTCACGTAGAGTTGCAGCCGCCCAAAGCAGAGACCCAGCTCACCCACGCCGCAATCAGTGAGCAAAAGCGGGCGGAGCCATGGAGTAGGGCGATGTCTTACAACGGTTATGTGGATGAAGCACAGGGAAAGTGTGTAGCACATTGGGGTATTTTCATAGTCAAGTTCCAGATGCGCAGGGAGAGCGATGCACAGTCGCATTGGTCTCCTTGCCATAACACATCCCACGGTTTACCTGCGCTGCCCCTGCGACATACTGACTCACTAATTGAGCAATTTCCTTTTGTCCGTAAGGGTATAGGCTTGTGTACACCTTGGCGCTGCAATCGCAGGGGTGTCCGTAAGGGTTGATCTCGGTCAACGTACAGAACCCAAACGGACACATGAGGACACTATGAGTAAGACCATCCTGTACGCACGAGTTTCCACAACAGACCAGACACTTGACCACCATAGGACGCTAGCAGAGGCAGCTGGCTTCTTGATCGACGAAGTGGTCGCGGACCATGGGGTCTCAGGCGTCAGCACTGCGCTGCAGGAGCGCCCAGAAGGAAAACGGCTGTACGACAAGCTCCGCCACGGGGATACTCTGGTTGTCCGCTGGGTGGACCGTCTGGGCCGCAACTACCAAGACGTCACGGACACAATCCGACACTTCATGAGGCAGGGTGTCGTGGTAAAAACCGTGATCAACGAGATGACATTTGACGGGGCGACCACAGACCCGATGCAAGAGGCCGTTAGAGACGCTTTGATTGCCTTCATGGCCGCAACGGCACAGGCGCAGGCAGAGGCCATCAAAGAGGCTCAAAAGGCTGGAATCGCGGCTGCGAAACAGGTCGAGGCAAAGTACCGAGGGAAGAAACCCAGCTATGACAAAAGGGCGTTGGATGTTGTGCTTGAAATGTTATCGCAAGAGGCCGGCGCAACGGAGATCAGTAAGGTGACCGGGCTAACCCGCCAGACAGTGATCAGAATCAGGCGAGACCCAGCAAAAGCTCAAGAAACTCTGTCCAAGTGGGCTGATTGAAGTGCCGCCCAGATTAGTCGGTCTTGGTGTCCCGTGCCACCACTAGGTCGCGCGGGTTGTTCAATTTCCAGCGCTGGCCTTCTCTTACGAGATCGCCACTGATTGTTACCGTGTTCCGGCTGGTGTGTGCCGCAGTTGCAGACGCATACATCTCTTCATCAAGGGTCACAGCCACTGACATAAGTTGGTTGTCCACAATCGCCTTAAGGGTGATGTTTCCCGGTACTTGGTCCTCCAAACGTGAAAGCTTGGACACGAAACCGGTCAAGTCTTCGTCTGGACGAGGCGCTTTTGCTTCCAACAATCGTGCTGCCTCTTTGAGAATCTTGCCGTCCTCCTCGACAAAGCTAAAGGAAGCTTTCGGAAGTGGGGCCTTTCTCGATTGCGACCAAGTCAAAGACAAGTCTAATCCTTGCCCATTTTGAATTAGCTTTGCGGCTGCTGAGCAAAGGTTCGCGCTAATGCCACCGGACACGCCTTTCTCAAACTCTTCTATTCCTGCACCGCTGTTTACCCGCTGTACTGCATTTTGAGTGTGCTGAAGTGCCTCAGCGAGGACTCTGGTAACTTGGCGCTCGAACGGCTCCGCGTCGAACTCCGGCCAAAGACCTGACTGTGTTGTCATCTCAAGTGAAGCCGGTACTGGAGAGAGAAGTGTAACTATGAATGAGCCGATCTCAGTCTGTCCGAGCTTGACGCTCTTCATGTATTCCGATGCCTGCGCGTTTTTCCCAAGCTTATATGCTCGCTTTCTATGCCCCACTGCACATGCAGCAGAGAGAAGTAGGTCGTGAGAGTTTCGGAAGAGACCGACGCCGTCACCTATCGCTATTGCGCCACTTTCATCGCCTGCAGGTGCGCGTGTCCTAAGCACATCTGATGTCGCTACTTTTATGTCCTTCAGGATTTGTAGTTCATCGCGATCCTCGGCCTCGGACATTGCCTCAATGGCTCTTCCCACCACTGAAGAATAGTCTCCGAACTGCGTCGAAGCCGGAAGAATAATCGCCAAGTCCGGCGAACTTGCGATCGTATAGAGGTCACCTATGTGGCGATCTGCCATCACGTACTCTTCAGCGAACTCCCAGCCCTGCGACATGGCGTACGAACGCAAGGCCATGGGGTCAATTGCGCCAAGCACAAGTTGGTCACTGAGCTTAACTCGCATGGAAGCCGCCCCTTGGAGATTTCCTCAAGTAGGTTGGACAGCGTAGTTGGTGTCAAGAATTGCCCTCTAGGAAGCACCACTGTCTTAGATTCCTTGTCAATGTCAGGCAGGCCCGCAAGCGACACCCACCACATCCTACTCCTCAGAATGCTCTCGGTATCTTTGAACGTAAACCAATCAGGTTCTTTTGTTGGCATTTCGTATACAGCCAGTATCGCAGGTACAAGGCGTTCGCACCTTAGGTCATCATAGTTCTTACGCTTCAAGCGGAAGTGCAATCCATCCGGCTTGATGTCTGGTGACGAGGTTGCTTTCAATTGGAGATCTAATTGTGGGTGGAGGCGACCCTGGGCGCGGACACACGCATCAATGCTGTTTCTGTCAATGCGCGGTTGTTCCACAGCAAATCCGACGCTGCTTGCAATTGCGTATAGATAGGTGAGCGAGAACTGTTCTTTCTGGTCAACTTTACTCAGCATCGGGGCGATCATTGTTGCTCTAATGTGCTCTCAAAGTTGATGGGCAATTGCCGATGATCCCACCAGTGTCAACGATCGCCTAGGTGGTGAAGGGAATTGCGCATCAAGCAATCATTGCTAGGGCGGAATACGGCAATGCCTGCGTGTTTGTTGTGGTATATCTTGCCGTACAGTCTGTTTTGTACCACTTTCTATGCGCATGTGTCTGAAATTTAAGGAGTTTTCAATCATGGCGCAGTATCCCACCTCCTCCGCCACGATCTTCTTTTGGAAGTGTATCGCTGTTCTTGCGACCGAATTCGGGTCGCGGCCGATTTTGGGCCTTGGCTACATCAGCTGCATGCGTGGTAAACAAAACGCCTCCGGATATCCTGACGTCTTGGAAAAATGACTTTCAGCTCAGCACGTTCTTGTATCTTGGCTCAAGCACTTGGCCAATTGCAGGGTTGCTCTGTCGCTCCTACCATTGAAACCCATGGTAGGAGGATGGAGAGTTTATAGGCTCCGAATAGATCGCCAATTATTGCTATCGTGTACCGCCTTAGCTAACACAAAGAAGCCCGCCTAAGAGGCCAGACGCATTTGTTGGCCACTTTCAGCAGAATCCGCGCGAAAATCTGACACGAGTTTTGACAGCTTCGCGGTTTCTCTGTCGAGCGCGCCACACGCGGCGGCAGTCTCTTCGCACATCACTGCATTCTGCTGCTGTGTGGTTTCAAGGTTGCCCATTGCGCTGTTCAATTCCGAAATTCCTAGGGACTGCTCACGCGCTTGCTTGGAGATGTCTTGAATGTGTTCCGAGATATTGTTGAACGCTGTCAGCATACCCTCCAGAGATGCACTTGTGCGATCCACCAACTCCACGCCATGAGCCACTTGCTCACTGGAGGTGTTTATCAGTTCTTTGATGTCTTGTGCCGCGTCTGACGACCGCAATGCAAGGCTACGCACTTCGGCAGCAACAACCGCAAACCCGAGCCCTGCATCGCCTGCGCGCGCGGCCTCCACACTGGCATTGAGTGCAAGCAAGTTTGTCTGGAATGCGATTTCGTCAATCATGCCTGTAATCTGCGTAATCTGTTCGGCGGTCTGATGGATATGCCCCATCGCTTTTACCGTTGCACGCGCAACTTCTGAGCTCTCAACAGCGTTTTGATTGACTTGAACAACCAGCTTTTCGGTACGCTCCGCTCCGGTGGCCACATTGTCCACCGACTTTGTCATGTCTCCAAGTGCAGCTGCGGTCTCCTCCAATTGAGCGGCGGATTGTTCTGTGCGTTGCGCAAGGTCATTTGAGGCGGTCGTAATCTCCCGGAGGCCACCGTCAATGGAACTTGCAGAGCGGTCTGTTGATCCAATCAGGTGCCCAAGTTGATCGACGGTTTCGTTGAAGTCGACCCTAAGCCGTTCAT
This sequence comes from Shimia sp. MMG029, assembly GCF_027947445.1. NCBI lineage: Bacteria > Pseudomonadati > Pseudomonadota > Alphaproteobacteria > Rhodobacterales > Roseobacteraceae > Shimia > Shimia sp. MMG029. The sequence goes on from NZ_JAQJIM010000005.1 coordinate 92,640, forward strand.
ATGACTTCGGCATTTCTTCCAATATTTGTGCGTCTAGATGTCCCGACGCCAGAAGTTGCAGCCCATTTGCAAGCGCCTGCACAACGGATTCTTGCTGTTGTTTTTCGATTTCTTGAGCGGCTTCCAACTGTTCTTTTTTAACAAGCTCTTGTCGCAATGTTTCGATAGATCTGGCCATATCAGAGATTTCATCTTGGCGCGTAGGAACCTCGAGCGCGGCTTTGTTCTCTCCGCGCGCAAGCGATTTGATAGCGTCCAGCATGGTGCCGAGCGGTTTTGCTACTAAAAATCGCGTGGATGCAAATACGGCCGCCAGCGTAAACATAAGAAGCAATAGCCCGGTCACAGCCTGTTCAACGATCACCGCGAAAACCGGTTGAGTGAAGACTTTCTTGGGGATGTCGAGCGCAATGACCCAGGTTTTGTTCATTCCCTCAGTTGTAAATGGGAAAAACAGCCGTGTTGCCCCATTTTTAGCGTTTGGCACGACTTGTACGTCCGCCGTGTTGATTGCCTTGAGCAACGCTTCACGGCCTGCGTCGTCAAATTGCTGCATCAGCTTGTCTGTTTCAGGGTGCGCGAGTACCAAACCGCTCTGGTCGACCAAAACCATTCGATCGCCTTCGTAGATTGAAAAATTGTCCAGAAGCGCGGTGAGCTCGCCGAGCAGTATGTCAACGCCCGCAACAGCAACCACTCGGCCATTCACAAAGACTGGCGCTGATGCAGAGGTTAGCATGTCATCACCCTCGTAGGTCAGGTACGGTTCGGTAATAACGGTTTCACCTGTCTCCATAGGGAATTTTACATACTCTGGCGGTTGCGTGGCATCATATTCAAATGTGTCAAATTCGAGCTGTCCATTTTCATTCCAAATCCAAAGCGGATTGAAGAGGCCAGATTCGTGACGCCCCTCATTTCCGAAGATGTACCGATCGCTAGCGCCATTCGGATCACCGCTCATGTAGGTGGAGAGGGCCAGATCATAGCGTCTTGCAAAACCTTCCATCACGTCTTTGATCTCGGCTGCCGTGGTTCTGCCATCTTCCATTATACCGGATATCGCACCACTGATCGCATCAGCGGCAGAAATCATTCTGGCCAACTCCGAGGAGAGTTTAAGCGCCAGCGCTTCTGCCTCGAGAGATGTTTTTTGAACAACTTCAGCTCTAACCTCGGATGATTTTTGGACTGCAGAGTAAAGTGTGAATGCGATAACAATCACGGAGATCGCGATTGTTGCGACAATCACCAATTTCCCTGAGATGGTTCTAAACATATTTACCGGCGCTTTCTCTTCAGAAGTTAAGTGAGTGTGCGCGCTGGTAGAAGAATTTGCTTAAACAACAGTTGATCGTGGACTAAAATCGGCTGTTAACAGGCTAAGCGAGTATTTGATGTAGGTGCCGTCGCCTATCGCGGAAGAAAATCTAGATTTGCTGCAAGCATACGACTTACATGTGCGTTTCAGGGCCAGCAGATAATAGCCTCCGCAAGCGTGATTCTTGTGAGAGATCCGTCGTTCACGGTCGCAAGGCTTGGCGTGGGTGATGTCGGTTCCATCGACGTCAATCCATCCAGCGTGGGTTTTCTCAGCCTGATGAGAGTACCGCCTGCCGCTGCTGACATTGCGAAATTGCGGAGAATGGGGTGTTTCGACCAGATTGAAACCGGGTTGCCACAACGCTTGGCCGTCCATAAAAGCGAATGTTATGAGTGCGCCGAAACTTTCCAAGATTGATCAACAGCCCGCGACGTTGCGGGACATGGTTCAAGAACGGATGCGTGAAGCCATCGTCGAAGGTCTGTTTCAGCCTGGCGAGCGCTTAGTCGAGCGTCCTTTGTGCGAGCAGCTCGGCGTCAGCCGCACGGTCGTTAGGGAAACTATACGTTATCTCGAGGCTGAAGGTTTGGTTGAGATCCTTCCTGGACATGGGCCAATCGTTGCGGTCATGCGTTGGGAGGATGCGCGCCAAATTTATGGCATCCGACGGCTTCTCGAAACGGCAGCTGCTGAACAATGCGCACGCAACATTGATGCAGATATCTCACGCAAGCTGGAGGCGGCGCTGAAACGTTTGCAAGAAGAGTCCGTCGGGAAGACGCGCGGTTCATTGTTTCGAGCAACGTCTGATTTCTATCAGCAAGTTTTTCGTGGAGCAGAACATCACATAGCTTGGGATATTGTTGAACGCTTGAATGGGAGGATCAGCCGGTTACGCATGTTGACGCTGACCTCAACCCAACGCAGGCGACCCGGCATAGCCTACATGGAAGACATTTGTGCAGCTGTTGTCTCGGGGAACCCTGAGGCAGCCCGGATCGCAGTCGAATGCCATTTAGACGCTGTAGCGGCTATTGCAGAGCGGGTGTTTGCTTCCGAGGGTGACTTGCAATGACTGATCACCCCAAAGGGTATTGGATCGCAAATGTAACTGTCAGTGATCCTGAGGCTTATTCGGACTACCAAGCACTGGCTCCTGAGGCTTTCCAAAAATACGGGGCTCGTTTTTTGGCGCGAGGGGAGGCTGAGACGTTGGAGGGGCAGCGTTGGCAACGGCGCGTGATCATCGAGTTCGACACTATAGAACAAGCGAGAGCCTGCTATAATTCGATAGAGTATCGTCTTGCTCGAGAAAAGCGCGCGTCTGCCTGTCAGGCGGATATCGCGCTCATACAGGGCTTACCCAATTTCTGAGATTGCGGCTGGAGAAGTGACCGGGAGTCGATTGGGTCTCTATGCTCTTGCCAGGGCTATCCTTGCTGTTCGTGGCGGTTCCTCTAAGTGGCGTATTGGTGAGGCTGGCCACCTGGATGCTATCTGAAAATGTAGCTGAAATCCCAGATGACTGGTCCCGGTTCTTGATCGTTGTTTCGTAGAATGCGCAGTGATTGCGTGCAGCGAATTCGTATTAAGTATCTAAAAAGAAATAATTTTACGTTCCGTGGGGCCGTGGCGCAGGTGCAGCGCTCTCGCCCGGCAAGATTATAATTGACATGTTGGTATATGGTATACCATCTTACCATAAAGATGACAGACCTCTGTAGGGAGCCAAAAATGCCGGCCGAAATTCGTAAAACACTTCTGCATGTCGAAGAAACGCTGATCGAGGGCGGTAAGGTTGCTGAGCACACGCTAAAGATGATCGCAACCATTGCCGTGATCAAAAACCCATGGGCAGGTCAGGGTTTCGTTGAAGATTTACGTCCCGCGATCCACGATTGTGCGCCTGGATTAGGTGAGGCGCTCACAAAGATGGTGCTTGAGGCCGCCGGTGGTGGTGACAAAGTCGAAGCCTATGGTAAAGCGGCGATTGTGGGGATGAATGGCGAGGTGGAACATGCGTCGGCATTGATTCACACCCTGCGCTTTGGAAACCATTACCGTGAAGCGGTGGGTGCAAAATCTTACTTGGCCTTCACAAACACGCGCGGCCCTGCCAATGCGCCACTGCAGATCCCGTTGATGGACAAAAACGACGGCGGTAGGCGGAGCCATTACCTGACCATACAGCTGTCTATCGCCGATGCGCCCGGACCGGATGAAATCGTGATCGCTTTGGGGGCGTCTATTGGTGGTCGCCCGCATCATCGCATCGGTGACCGCTATCAGGATCTGCAGGAGCTCGGGCATGATGTTGACAACCCTGCAGCTGTCTGAGCCTTACGGGCGCGTCACCTACAGGGAGTCTGGTCAGGGCTTCCCCTTAGTGCTGCTTCATGGTGTAGGAATGCAATCTGCCGCATGGTATCCTCAGGTAGAAGCGTTTTCCGCGCTTTGCCAGGTGATCGCTCTGGATCTGCCAGGTCATGGAGGGAGCGATACGTTGGCGGGAGAGCCAGCTTTGCCTGACTATGTTGCGTGGTTACATGCGGTTGTGACGGCAATGGGCCTTGGGCCTATCCATTTGGTCGGCCACTCTATGGGGGCGCTGATCTCGGCGGGATATACGGTGTCCCATCCACAGAGAGTGGCAAGCGTGGCGCTTCTAAATGGTGTATTCCGCCGCTCGTCCGCAGCGCGGAAGGCTGTTGTGGCCCGTGCAAACGACATTCAACGTGGTTGTTTTGACCTTGAAACGCCGTTGAAGCGATGGTTCGGTGACAGACCAGCAGAGCAGAAGGCACGCGGTAAGGTGTCTGACTGGCTATCTTCGGTGAATACCAAAGGGTACGCCGACGCCTACGCGGCATTTGCTGCGGGCGACGAAAAGTATGCGGATCAGTTTTCACAAATCCGCTGCCCGCTGCTGGCACTCACCGGCGCACTGGATCCGAATTCGACGTCTGAAATGGCTGAGGCCATGGCTGATATTGCCCCGCAAGGACATGCGGTTATCATTGAGGGGGAGCGTCATATGGTCAACCTAACGGCACCGGAAAAGGTCAATGCAATTTTGAAAGATTGGTTGCGCACTCCGGCAGCGGAAAGAGGAACGGCATGACAAGTTTTGATCCTCGTGCACTCAGGAATGCGTTTGGAACGTTCATGACCGGCGTGACGGTTGTCACAACCCATGATGATGAGGGTAAGCCATTGGGTTTTACTGCGAATTCGTTCAGTTCTGTTTCTCTGGAGCCTGCGCTGGTCTCGATCTGTCTGGCCAACAGCTCTCGCAACTATGAGACGTTTGCCCGGGCAAAAGGATTTGGCGTCAATGTTCTGTCTGAGACCCAGAAGGATGTGTCGAATACGTTTGCGCGCCCAGTCGAAAACCGTTTTGCGACCGTGAACTGGCGCGCTGGTCCCGTGGGATCACCAATATTTGCGGGGGTTTCGGCCTGGTTTGACTGTTCGACCTTCAAAACAGTTGAGGCAGGAGATCACCTGATCCTGATTGGCAGGGTCGAAGCCTTTGACATGTCGACTGCGCCCGGGCTTGGCTACGCGCGTGGTGCGTATGTCACCCCAGCGGCAGAAGCGGAGGCGTTAAGCCAAGGTACCAATTTGATCGTGTCCGCACTGATTGAGCGCGACGGAAAAGTGCTGTTGGTTGGTAACGAACATGGGCGTCTGACGCTGCCTACAACCAAAACCGGGAAGATGGGTGTCACATCGGCCTTGAACGACCTAATCGATCGATGTGGCGTGAATGCCGAGCCTGGTTTCATTTATTCTCTGTATGAAGATGCCGCACAGCAGCAACAGCACATCGCATTCCTGTGTCAGGCGGCAGAGGGAGAGCCATCACAGGGCACTTTCGCAGAACTGAATGAAAGTACGCTGATGGATATTGCAGACGCGGCGATGTGCACGATGTTGGAGCGTTATGAGCAGGAGCGTCGCATCGGAAATTTCGGGATCTATCTTGGCAATCAGATCAGTGGAAAAGTTCGCCCAGTCTTGTCTTAAAAAGAGAAATGCAATGAAGTTTTCGCTATTTGCTCACATGGAGCGTATCAATCCAAAGGATGATCAAAGACGCCTGTATGATGAGTTTGTGCAGCTATGCAAGATTGCGGATGAAGCTGGGTTCCATGCGGTTTGGACAGGTGAACATCACGGGATGAATTTTACCATCGCGCCGAATCCTTTCATCAACCTGGTAGATCTTGCAAACAAGACCAAGAATGTGCGTTTGGGCACAGGAACGGTGATCGCACCTTTCTGGCATCCGATCCGCCTCGCTGGTGAAGCTGCGATGACAGATCTGATTACGGATGGCCGATTGGAGCTTGGCATTGCACGCGGCGCTTATTCTTTCGAATATGAACGCATGATGCCCGGGATGGACGCCTGGGAGGCTGGGCAACGCATGCGCGAACAAGTTCCAGCCATCAAGAAACTCTGGGCTGGGGATTACGCGCACAACGGTGAGTTCTGGCAGTTTCCAGAAACCACCTCGGCGCCACAACCAGTGCAGGCTGATGGTCCACCTATTTGGATCGCCGCCAGAGATCCAAACAGTCACGAATTTGCTGTCGCAAACGGGTGCAATGTGCAAGTGACGCCGCTGTGGAACGGTGATCCAGAGATCGAGTCACTGATGAGCAAATTCAACGATGCTTGCGCCAAATTCCCTGACGAGCCGCGCCCGAGCATAATGTTGCTCTTGCATACCTATGTTGCCAGCGATGCAGAAGATGCAAAACAGGCAGCGGTCGAACTGAACCGGTTCTACAACTACTTCGGCGCTTGGTTCATGAACAAGCGCAAGATCAGGCAGGGCTTGATTGAGCCGCTTTCTGATGAAGACATTGCGGCGCACCCTTTTTACTCACCTGAAGCAATACAGCGCGATCTCGCAATTGGTACCGCCGAAGAGCTGATAGTGCGGCTGAAAAACTACGAAGCCATGGGATATGATGAATACTCCTTCTGGATCGACAGCTCGATGCCCTTTGAGCGGAAGAAGGAGTCGCTTGAGCGGTTCATCTCTGACGTGATGCCTGCCTTTCAGTAAGGAAAAATTATGCAGCAGTTTCAGCAATATATTGACGGTGACTTTTCCGACGGCACTGCGCAATTCGAAAGCAAAGATCCGGCAACTGGGCGGCCTTGGGCCATGATGCCTGAGGCGCGTGCTGCTGATGTGAACCGTGCTGTTGAGGCGGCTGATCGTGCATTCTTTGATCCCGAGTGGGCGCATATGACAGCAACGCAGCGCGGGAAACTTTTGGCGCGTCTCGCGGATCTGATCGCAGAGAATGCCCCGCGTCTGGCCGAGCTTGAAACGCGTGATACTGGAAAGATCATTCGCGAAACATCAGCCCAAATCTCTTACGTTGCAGACTACTATCGGTATTATGCAGGGCTTGCCGATAAAATCGAAGGGGCGTTCCTGCCGATAGACAAACCAGATATGCAAGCTTGGCTGCGACGCGAGCCTATAGGTGTAGTAGCGGCAATCGTCCCTTGGAACTCTCAACTCTTTCTGTCTGCTGTCAAAATTGGGCCCGCACTGGCAGCGGGCTGCACAGTTGTTTTGAAAGCTAGCGAAGAGGGACCGGCGCCCATGCTGGAATTTGCCCGCATTTTCGATCAAGCGGGGTTTCCGAAAGGTGTTTTGAATGTCATCACCGGATTTGGTCCGGAGTGCGGTGCGGTTTTGACCAGTCATCCGAAGGTGTCGCATGTGGCCTTCACTGGAGGAGCCGAGACTGCGCGCAATATCGTGCGCAGCACGGCAGGAAATTTGGCCTCGACCTCACTTGAACTGGGTGGGAAGTCTCCGTTCATCGTTTTTGATGACGCCGATCTCGACAGTGCGGTGAACGCGCAGATTTCGGGGATTTTCGCCGCGACGGGGCAAAGCTGCGTCGCAGGATCCCGCCTTGTGGTCCAAAATGCCATCAAAGATGAGTTTCTGGCTCGACTGAAACAAAGGGCTGAAAAAGTGGTGATTGGCCCCCCTCAAGAGATGGCAACTGAAGTTGGTCCCCTGTGCACCTTGGGGCAGCGCGATCGGGCTTTGGCTCTGATTGAGCGTTCTCTGGCAAAGGGCGCGCGCTTGGTCACCGGCGGTTATATCCCTCAAGGCGACGGGTATTTCTTTCCCCCGACAATTTTGGATTGTACGGATGCACCTGATGCACCCTGCGTAACTAATGAGTTTTTTGCCCCTGTTCTTTCAGTCATCAGCTTTGATACCGAAGCAGAGGCACTGGCGATTGCCAATGATACGCAATTCGGTCTCGCTTCGGGCTTGTTCACTCGCGATTTGACACGGGCGCATCGGATGATGCGTGGCATACGAGCAGGTATCGTCTGGGTTAACACATACCGCGCGGTCAGCCCGATCGCGCCGTTTGGGGGATTTGGCTTATCGGGTCATGGGCGAGAAGGCGGCGTGGAGGCCGCCCTTGAATACACAACAACTAAGGCGGTTTGGCTGCGCACCAGCGATGAACCAATCCCGGACCCATTCGTAATGCGATAGCTCTTGCAGATTGCAAAGCACATTAAAGCGGAGGTTCACAACACACGGAGAGAGCGGGATTTGTGAAGTCAGAGTAATTTGAGTTGCTTGCCGTGGTTGGCGTTGTCCGGTTTAGCTCGGGCGCGTTTGCGGCTGCCGTGTCGTTGGTTCACGCTCTGCGAGCGGGTTCGAAAACTAGCCGTTTTTTTCACCTCAGAAATCTGCGTTTTCGCCCATCTTGCGGCGACTTTATGATCAACGATCGGCGGCGGGTAGTTGGTATTAAATCTCGGCCTAAACAGCGGTGTTTCGGAGGCATACGGGACATGAATTGTTTCGTTGGGCAAATGGTCGAGTTCAGGCACCCATTTTCGAATAAACATGCCACTGGGATCCTGATCGCGGCTTTGCTTGATAGGATTGTAGCCCCGCAGTGCATTGATGCCAGTTACGCCAGATTGCATCTGAAACTGGCTGTAGTGAATGCCCGGTTCATAATCGGTAAACAGCCTGCCCATGTAAGGCGCGGTCTTACGCCAGTCGAGCCAGAGTTGATAACTGGCAAAACTGACCAACATCGCGCGCATACGAAAAGTGATCCACCCCGTTTCAATCAGTGATCGCATGCAGGCGTCGATAGGCGCACGGGAGGCTAGGGCCTCCTGCGCGCCTGGCCGAGTCACCGCATAAGGAAATGGTGCGAGGTCGCCAAAGTGATCGGGAAACTCTGTTTCAATAAGCTCCATAACTTGCTGGGTGATGGTATCTGGATCGGCTGAGTAGGGCGCTGGAACATGGAGATTTGTGGGCGGGGCACGCCTGTTCTCTACGTCAAAGTTCCACTGACTGCCTGTTGGGCCATCGGATTCCATGAGAACCGAGTGTTTTTTGCGCATCTCGCGATAGAAATGCTCCATGCGCAGTTGCTTCCGCCCATTGGCCCAATTCGCAAAATCGTTTCGAGAGGCGAGAAAATGGTCGTCCTCCAGAATGGATACAGGAATGCCGAGTTCGTGCTCCCAGTTTTGCATCGCGTCGAGCAATCGAAACTCACCAGGCGCTGTGATGATCAATGCCTCTGGGGTGAGTTGGGCAACTGCTCTTTGGACTTCACCAAAGAGGGAGCCTTGGTTATCCGGGGCATTATACGCTCGGTAAATGACATTAATCCCACGCGCTTTCAGGTCCGCTGCAAAGTGGCGCATCGCCGAAAAAACAAATGCGATTTTTTCTTGTGGTGTTTGACGTAGGTCGCTTCTTCGCGCACCTCCACCATTAAGACGACGTCACCATCGTTATGCTTCCGCAGGGAAGATACCGAAGGGGTCAGCTGGTCGCCCAAGACGAGGATAAGTTGCATATTTGGCCAGTCGGTGGACGCGGCGCGCGCCCTTAAGTGACGTGATTGTATCTGATACGCAGCGGCATGTGGTGCGGATCAGCAGACACGCCGACGACTGGCTCTCGCAGTGGGAAGGTTGGCATTGTGCAATCAGCTTCGTATTGCACAATGCCTTATGTTGATGTGGACAAATCCAAAGCTGGCGTGACCATATCAAGGATTTCCGGGCTAAGTCTTTGAGGTCACTGTGCACCAAACGCAATCATGGTCAGAAAGTGGTCGGCCATTTGCGTCCAGCGCGGGCAGCAGGCCTTTGCTCATACATTGCAGGCCGCTTCCGGCGAACCAGTCCAGCTTCATCACACGATCAGGATGCGGAGTAATAAGACTGGGGCGGGTTGTCATTCCCTCCGCGGTGAAGTCCCACGAAAATCCCTGCTGTTCAGCCAATGCGAACAAGGTTTCTTGCTTCCAGTCGAAATTGGGTGGGATGTGGTTGCCGGTGTTTAGATCGCCACCAATCAGGATGGGCATGTCCGGCGCAAAACGCGCCACCTCTGTCAGAAGTTCTTCAAACTGTGCGTGGCGGTGGGCGGCACCGGCGTTGCTTTCCAGATGAGTGGAAACGACGCACATAGGTCCTGTTTCTGTCGGTACAATCGCGACAATTGCCATACGCCCGCCCAACCTTGGCTGTTGCGGATCCGCCGCGCCTGTGTCTGCAGCAAACCAATGCCCGTCTTTGTCGAGCCGGATCATGCCCACCTTTTGAAAGGGAACAGAAGACAAAATAGCATTGCCGTGCCAACCTAACGTGTTGAAGTCATCTTTGCAGAAGGCGCGCTCTGTTGGGCCGCCAAGGTCGAGTTCATGGAACTCTACGCCAAAGGCGTATTGCATGCTCAATGCGTTTGCCATGTCCTCAGTGGTGTGACGTTGCCCCGTGCGGGACATGCCGTGATCCACCTCAGACAGAAGCACGATGTCTGGCGCAACCGTACTCAAATGGGCGGCAGTTTCTTCTGGAAACAGGCAACGTTCTACATTCCAGGCCGCCACGGTTATGTCCGCGGGGAGCGACGTGCAGTGACTTTCGCCGCCGATTTGAATCGCATTCATCGCTGGCGTGTCGGCAAGTAAAGCTTGGTGAGCTCGCACTGTACGCGGCGTTTCTAAAATGCGTTGCTGCTCTGCTTTGCTGATCGCTGGCAAGGTAGCGTGGGTGTGAGTGATCATAGAGCTTTTCCCGTTTCCACATCAAACAGCCGAAGCGCATCAGTCTTGAGACCGACGCGTACTGGTCCCGGTGCAGCTGCGACTTCTTTGCTGACATGCATTGTGAAATTTTGCGCGGCCAGTTGGCCATGCAACAGTCTGTGTGCGCCTAATTCTTCAACAATATCAACATGGAAGTCCAGCGGCCCAGCAGGGTCGAACGCGACGTCTTCGGGGCGGATACCTAGAGTGACCGCGCCGCGTCCCTGCGCATTTGCGAGTGGAGTGCCGTCATTGACAAGCACCTGTCCGCCCTCAAGGCGGGCCTCGAGCAGGTTCATTGGGGGTGCGCCCATAAAGCTTGCGACAAAGGTCGAAGCAGGGGAATGATAAATTTCTGCTGGGGTGCCAACCTGCTCTATGCGACCCTCATTCAGTACGATGATCCGATCCGCCATGGTCATGGCTTCCACTTGATCGTGGGTGACGTAGATTGAGGTCACACCGAGTCGGCGTTGCAAGGCTTTGATTTCAATGCGCATCTGATTGCGCAGTTTGGCATCGAGGTTGGAGAGCGGTTCGTCAAACAGGAACAGCGCTGGATCGCGAACCACAGCGCGGCCCATGGCGACACGCTGGCGTTGCCCTCCGGACAGCTGACTTGGTTTGCGGTCCAGGTAGGGCTCAAGATTGAGCATCTTTGCGGCTTCGTCCACCTTGCGCTCGATTTCTTGAGCCGGCGTTTTGCGGTTCTTGAGGCCGTAGCCGATGTTCTTGCGCACAGTCATATGCGGATAGAGCGCGTAATTTTGAAAAACCATTGCGATGTCGCGATCAGCGGGATCGACGTCATTCACCACACGATCACCAATCGACAGGCTGCCCTCGGTGATGTCTTCCAAACCCGCCACCATACGCAGCAAGGTGGATTTGCCGCAGCCGGATGGGCCTACGAGTACGACGAATTCACCGTCGGCAATATCAAAGCTGGTGCTGGTGACCGCCTCATAGCCATTGGGATAGATTTTGCGGATGTTTTGCAGAGAGACCTGAGCCATTTCTCTTGTCCTTATTTGTCAGATTCCGTGAGGCCCTTGACGAACCAGCTTTGGAAGAAAATCACCACGAGCACGGGCGGCAGGATCGCAATCAATGCGAGCATATTGGCGCGGCCGTATTCAGGAATATTTGTGCCTTCGAGATCTTGCGTGATCTGTTTGATCCCGCGCACCAGCGTGTACATGTGCTCTTCGGTGGTGATCATTGTCGGCCAAAGGTATTGGTTCCAGCCAAAGACAAACATGATGATAAACATGGCTGCGATCATCGTCTGGCTGAGAGGCACGAGGATGTCGATGAAGAATTTCACGGGTCCTGCGCCGTCGATCCGAGCGGCTTCAACCAACTCTTCTGGTACAGAACGGAAGAATTGGCGGAAGAAAAACGTCGCGGTTGCCGAGGCGATCAACGGCACGATCAAGCCGCTGTAGGTGTTAAGCAGCCCAAGCTTTTGCGCGATCTCATATGACGGCAGAATGCGCACCTCGAGCGGCAGAAGGAGCGTTGTGAAGATGAGCCAGAACGCAAATGTTGCAAACCGAAGTCGGAAATACACCAACGCATAGGCGGCCATCATGCCAATCGCGATTTTACCAAGGGCAAAGCCGAGCCCTAGGATCATCGAGTTCTTCAGCATGGACATGCCAGTATTCTCGCCAGAAAATCCGGAGGCCTCGAACATGGCTTTGTCGAAGTTGGCTCCAAATTGATCCCCGATCACCAGGCCAGGGCCGTTTTTGATGGTTTCAACATCGGTGGTTGTCGTGGTTTGTAGCACGATCAATAGGGGCACCAGCATAAAGAGCGAGCCAAGGATCAGCACTGCATGATCGCCAATATCGCTCCAACGGATGCGGAACTTGCGTACAGGCAGTGTGGGAGCCTGAGTTTGTGTTAGATCTGTCATGATTTGCCCCCCTCAAGTGTAGTGAATGCGCCGCTCAATCAAGCGGAACTGGAAAATGGTCAGCGCCAGCACAAGCACCATGAGAACGACGGATTGTGCAGACGAACCTCCAAGGTCATTGCCGCGGAAGCCATCCACGTAGACCTTGTAAACCAGCGTCATCGGGTTGTTGCCGGGCTCGCCTTTCACAAGGGTGTCAACGATGCCGAAAGTGTCAAACAGCGCGTAAGTGATGTTGATGATCAACAGAAAGAATCCGGTTGGTGCGAGCAAAGGGAAGGTGACTTGCCAGAAGCGGCCTGTGGCGGAACGATTGTCGATCAACGCAGCTTCACGCACAGCTTTCGGGATGGACTGCAGGCCAGAGAGGAAGAAAATGAAGTTCACTGGCACCTGCTTCCAGACGGATACGATGACCATAGCAATTGCAGTGTCATTGAAGTTTACACCCAGTTTGAAATCCCAGCCCATGCTGCGTGCGAGCTCGGTCAGCGGGCCCCAACTTTGGTCAAACATGATCAGCCCGATAAAGCCTGCAACGGGAGGCGCAACCGCATAGACCCACATCAGCAAAGTTCGATAGCTGCGCGCGCCGCGCAGCACTTTGTCTGCTTTCACGGCAAGCAGAAGCGCCAGCGCAAGCGAGAAAAAGGTGACGAGCGTTGTGAACACCAGCGTGAACCGCGCAATCTTCATGTATTCGCCACTGCCTGCGAGGTCTTTGTAGTTATCGACCCCCACAAAGGTGGAACCAAATCCAAACGGGTCCTGCAGATAGAATGAAGATTGGACCGCATGGGCAGCAGGCCAATAGAAAAAGATGGCAATGATGATCAACTGCGGCAAGAGCAGCAAGATCGGCAACCATCTGGTGGTGAAACCGGCGCGTTTCATGGGAAGTGTCCTTTGAAAGAAGGAGCGGCCGCGATACTGCGCGGCCGCTCTTTGTGTGTTTGACAGAGGGTGTTAGCTCTGAGTTTTGGCGAATTTTGCCAGCAGGGCGTTGGCTTCTTTTTCGATGGTGGCAAACGCGTCCTCGACCGAGGTTTCGCCAGTCAAAATGCGACCGTATTCGCGGTTCATCACGTCACGGATCTGCACGTAGAAGCCCATGCGGTAGCCCTTGGTGTTATCACCGGCAGGCAGGGACAGCTGTTTGATGCCGACTTCTGCAGCTGGCGCGCGGTCATAATGGCCATCTGCTTTTGCCATTTCATAGGCGGCTTCGGTGATTGGCACATAGCCAGTTTCCTGGTGCCAGAAGTACTGGGTCTCTGGCTGGGTCAGGAATTCGAAGAACGCAGCGGTTGCTTTGTTGTCCTCAGCATCGTGGCCCGACATGGCGAAGAGGGATGCGCCACCGATGAAGGTTTGCTTTGGCTCAGCGGTCACAGCTTCCCAGTAAGGCAGGTAGGTCGCAGAGAAATCGAACGGCAGATCTTTCTTGGACAGGCCGCCAAAGGAGCCAGAAGAGCCAAGCCACATGCCGACTTTGCCTTCTTCAAATGGGGTTGCGTTGTCGCCCCAGCCTGTGCCGAACCATTCAAAATATCCAGCGTCCTGCCATTCGGTCACGGCAGTGAAGTGAGCTTTGATCGCGTCATTGTTCACCAGGATTTCGGTGCCCTCGGCGCCTTCATAGCCGTTGTTGTTGGTGGCAAAAGGCAGATCATGACGAGACATGAAGTTCTCGGTGAAGATCCAAGGCAGGTGGGATTGAGTCAGCGCGGTATACCCGGCTTCTTTCAGCGCAGGTGCAGTGACCGTCTGGAACTCTTCCCAGGTTTTTGGCGGCTCAACACCCGCTTTTTCGAACGCCTGCATGTTATAATACATGATCGGCGAAGAGGAGTTGAACGGCATGCCGATCATCTTGTCATCGGCGTCTGCATAGAAGTAGCGTACGCCTGAGATGTAGTCGTTGATGTCAAAGTCCACGCCATTGTCGGTCAGCAGATCCTGCACCGGCACAGTTGCGCCTTTGGCGCCAATCACGGTCGCTGCGCCTGCGTCAAATACTTGAAGGATGTTGGGCTGTTCGCCTGCGCGGAATGCGGCGATGCCTGCGGTCAACGCTTCTTCATAGGTGCCTTTGAAGACAGGAGTAATCTTGTAGTCGTCTTGAGACGCGTTGAAGTCTTCGGCAATCGCATTCACGGTTTCGCCAAGCGCGCCACCCATGGCGTGCCACCAGGTGATTTCAGTTTCGGCAAAGGCAGAATTTGCCACCATTGCGAATGCGGCCGCGGCCGTGCTGGTCATGAAATGTTTCACAATTGGTCTCCAGTTGAGTCAGCAGATCGCCACAGATCTGCCTGTCCTTTTTCCGTGAGCGATCGCCTCGAAAAGACGATCCAAGTAAAATCCGATCGCCCGCAAAAAGCGGTGCGTGATATGTGCGTATGAGCTGCACACGTGTTCAACTAACGGGGTTATGCGACAGATCTGTGAAGCGAATTTTGCGTTTCTGTAACGATTTGCTTGCCGGTGCTGTGTTCGATTGAACAATGCCGCGTACCAAGCGCGCGCAGCATGATGTTTCAGACATGAACGCGCGACGTGGCGCCTTATTGCTGCAAAAACTCTACGAGTCGTTTTGCAAGGCTGTTTCTGCGCGATGTCCCCATCCAGACAGCTTGAATAGAGAGCGGTGGCAGTACCCAATCAGGCAAAAGGCGCAGCAGTGAGCCTTCAGCGAGATCGTCAGCGACCAAGGGTTCCGGAAGATTGCCAAAACCCACGCCTGCAAGTGTTCCGGCTTTCGCTGCGAGGATGCTTTGCACACTCAATTGGCAAACATCTAGTTTGATTTCCTGTGTATTCTGTCCCCGGATCAACGAAAACACATCGTTAGAGCGCCCCATGGAGACGAAAGGCATGCTTTCTAGGTCTTTCGGTTGTTTTGGGGTACCATGGCGGATTAGAAAATCGGGTGTGGCCACAAAGACATGTTGAACAGAGCCAATCTTTTTACGAGTCAGACTGGAGTCTGGTAGGTCGCCAATGCGAATGGAAAGATCATAGGCTGCATCCACGATGCTCACGATGTGATCGCTGTATTCGAGGGTGAGCGCCACGCTCGGGTGACGCAGCATAAATTCCATAACGCGTGTTTCAAGATTGGGATCGGGCACAAAAGCTGGAAGTGCAATCTTTAGTGCTCCGGCTATGTGTTCTGACCCGGCCTTGATGCGGTCCGTTTCAAGTTCAATGCCTTCAAAGCCGCGTTGAGCAGCTTCAAACAGGCGTTTCCCATTTTCTGATAACGAGAGTTTCCGCGTGGTGCGATGAATCAGGGTTTCTCCCAATTCGTCTTCAAGTCGTGAAATATGATGACTGATAACCGACGGCGTAACACCGAGTTGTCTGGCGGCCTTGACGAAGGCACCGGTCTGACCAACGGCGACAAACGCCACAAGGCTTTGGGCATAACGATACATTGCTTCATTATATCGAATAAAGAAATCGAATAAAGCCGTATAGTCATACAAAGCGTCGTCGACTACATTCGTTGGGTAACATATGTGAGGCTGCTCAATGACGTCATTGTCGCAAACAACGATCTTTTCGCCAAGGGCACGTGGGTACGTCACGCAGCTAACCCAACACTTTGGTCACAAGATCCGGGTGGAGCATGTGGAAAGCGAAGGTGAATGCACCGCAGTTTTTCATTTTTCAGCCGGCACAGCCCATGTGAGAGCCGATGAAAAGTCGCTCACACTGTCTGCTCGGGCCGCAACGGTTGGCCAGCTCAGACAAATCGAAGACATTATTGGCGCTCATCTTGAACGCTTCGCTTTCCGCGAGGATCTGCGCGTGGTTTGGCCAGAAGAAAACAGCATAGAATAAGGTGAGACATATTATGAAAATTTTGGCGACAACGGCGGCTCTTTTTCTTGCCACTTCTGTCTGTGCACATGAGGCGCCAATTCATGAACATACAGAACTTGTCCCGATCCCGGCTTATGAATTGTCGTATGGCCCTGCATCAGGAGCGGCGGCTCTGCGCGCAGTAGAAGCTTTCTTGGCGCGCGTTGATGCCGACACCAAGGCGCAATTTATGTTCGCACTGGACAGCCCGATCCGTACAAAGTGGTCAAATTTGCCGGCTGGCATTGTCGATCGTTCTGGTATCTCCGTGGGGGAACTGGACGATGAACAGCGCAAATTGTTGTTTGCCTTCCTTGCCTCGTCCCTTGGACAAGAGGGCTATGAAAGCGTTGCAGAAGTGATGGCTGCAGAGACCTTCTTAAGCACCGACAGACGCGCTAAGCGGCTGCAATGGGCGCCTGAGAACTACTGGCTGTCTATTTATGGCACGCCTGATGCAAATGCCCCGTGGGGATGGCAATTCGGTGGTCATCACCTGGGCCTTAACATTTCAATTGAAGGCAATCGCGTTGAGACCATGTCCCCCACATTTGTGGGCACAGAGCCTGCGATCTTCACCGTGAATGGCACGGACTATGAGGCGGTGCGCGACATGCATCTGTCAGGGTATGCCGTTTACACAGCACTGGATGAGGCCCAACAGGCGGCCGCGCATGCCGGGAAAGTGCCAGAAGATGTGTTGACGGGGCCGGGCAACGACGGGCGTATTCCGTCGATGATTGGTCTGTCCGCATCAGAGATGACAGGTACGCAAAGGGCGGCGTTGCTGACTGCGATCAACGAATGGGTATCTATTCAACCAGATGAGAACGCCAAATTGCGTATGGCGGAACTGGCTGAAGGTCTGGAGGAGATATCCTTCGCCTGGGTTGGTACAGATGAGGTGAACACCCCCACTTACATGCGCATTCAGGGGCCGACGCTGATCATTGAAATGCTTTCAACAGGTGGGAACGTAGGCAGCAGCGCGCAAGGTGCTGGGCACTATCACACCATGTATCGCAACCCCACCAAGGACTATGGAAAATAAAGTTCTGAGATGCGCGTCAACCTTTGAGATCTTGGGGATTGCCCGCCTATCTGTTCGCGAAACAGTGACGCAAGTGTCGCTGCTAGCATAGGCCGTATGGTTCAGTGCTAGGCTGCGAATAAAATGTCGCACCCTGCCATTGGTGGCCAATTCGCCGATCTTTTTTGTGCGCGACTAGCTTGAAACCTTCCTTCCCTTTGAGAGCTTGAGCAACATTCGCGCCATCCAAGTTTTTTTCGCCGGAACCCCACTGTTGGACCGTTAAATGTATGCCCTGTGACACAGCAACGAAAGACCACGCCATGACCACGAAAAGTTTAACCCGCACCGAAATCAGCCTGCACTGGATTGTGGGGCTGGGTATGATCGCCTTGATTGCGGCGGGTCTGTATATGACCCGTGTCGATGGCGCGCGCTGGCTGTATCCGCTGCACAAATCTTTCGGCATCGTGATCTTTGCTGTCATCTTATGGCGTGTCGTGTTGAGGGTGCGCAAAGGATGGCCTGATGATGTGAGCAAGGGTGCCAAATGGGAGCATGGTGTTGCGTGGGTGATCCATTGGGTATTGATTGTTGGTACGATTGCCATGCCTCTTTCGGGTATGGTGGATTCCTACATGGGGGGACGTGGTCTCACCGCGTTTGGACTTGAAATCCTCGGAGCCAATATGGGTGACAATGGACGCCCAGTCGCAATCAACCGCACCCTGGGTGACATTGGCGAGACGGTTCATGTGCTTTTGGGTAAGGCTTTGGTGGCCGCGATCTTGTTGCATGTCTTGGGCGCGTTCAAGCACCATATCATCGATAGAGACAGCACCCTGCGTCGCATGGTTGGTCGTGCATAAAGCCTGACATACGCGTGGCCGACGCCATGGGGTGTCGGCCAGCGTTACCGCGCTGCGCGACTGGCTACTGCGCGGTTAACTCCACTTACGCAGCCGTCCGCTGTTTGCAGCGTGGTGAAGCATGTGCGCCAGTGCTCCAGTCTCCTACATTATGATGCTGCGCGTTCTGCTCTCGTAGCTTAACAGTGTGAGCGTCTGGCGCATTTGCGGCGAATGCGCGCAAACTCTGTCGGATCTGAAAGTGTTTCTGTCCGAATCCGAGGCCGGAAATGTGCTGACTGCGGCGTAGACAGATGGGAGCAACCAATAGGAGCTCTTATGCGATTCTCGGCGCTGCGACTTTTTAAAGAGGCTTTAACTGGGCACAAAGGCTGGCGCGCGCACTGGCGTGACCCTGAGCCCGCTGATGCCTACGACTATGTGATCGTAGGTGGTGGTGGCCATGGTCTTGCAACTGCATATTATCTTGCCAAGGAATTCGGCGGTGCACGCATTGCTGTGCTGGAAAAAGGCTGGATTGGCGGTGGCAATGTTGGACGGAACACCACGATCATTCGCTCAAACTACTTGTTGGATGGGAATGAGCCATTTTATGAATTCTCGCTGAAGCTTTGGGAAAATCTTGAGCAGGACTTCAACTATAACGCGATGGTCAGCCAACGCGGTATTTTGAATCTGGTGCATACAGATGCGCAGCGTGATGCCGCCCGGCGCCGCGGCAACGCGATGATCCTGAACGGATCAGATGCCGAGTTGCTGGACACTGCCGGGGTGCGTGACATGTACCCTTTCCTGAATTTCAATGATGCGCGTTTCCCAATCAAAGGCGGGTTGCTGCACCGCCGGGGCGGGACTGTGCGCCATGATGCTGTGGCATGGGGCTATGCCCGCGGTGCAGATATGCGTGGCGTAGATATTATCCAGAATTGTGAGGTCACGGGCTTCCGCATCGAAAACGGCAAAGTGCGCGGGGTGGAAACAACGCGCGGCTATATCGGGGCCAAAAAGGTCGGTGTCTCTGTGGCTGGCAGCTCCAGCCGGGTGATGGAGAAGGCGGGGATGCGCCTGCCAATTGAAAGCCATGTTTTGCAAGCGTTTGTGTCTGAAGGGCTGAAGCCGTTCATTCCCGGAGTGATCACCTATGGCGCTGGGCATTTTTATTGCAGCCAGTCTGACAAGGGCGGTCTGGTGTTTGGTGGCGACATCGACATGTATAATTCCTATGCCCAACGCGGCAACTTGCCGGTGGTGGAAGACGTGATCGAAAGCGGTATGTCTTTGATCCCAGCGCTGGGTCGAGCACGGTTGCTGCGCAGTTGGGGCGGGATCATGGACATGTCCATGGATGGTTCGCCCTACATTGATAAGACCCATATTGAGGGCCTCTATTTCAACGGCGGCTGGTGCTATGGTGGCTTTAAGGCCACGCCTGCGGCGGGCTACTGCTTTGCGCACCTTCTCAAAACTGACCGCCCTCATGAAACAGCAACTGCCTATCGTCTCGATCGGTTCCTGACCGGGCACATGATTGACGAAAAAGGGCAGGGCGCCCAACCAAACCTGCACTAAGGATACGGCCATGATCAACAAGTTCGCCCGCGACCTGATCGAAAATTGGCATCTTGGCTTTGTGGCCACTGCCGATACTGAGGGCAATCCAAACGTTTCGCCCAAGGGATCATTTGTCATCCATGATGACATCACGATCAGTTTCGCCGAGATCCGTTCGCCAGACACTTTGGCCAACATCAAGGTGCGTCCTCAGCTAGAGGTCAATTTCATCGACATTTTGACCCGCCGGGGGGTGCTCATCCAAGGGGAGGCAAGCTTTGTCGCTCGCGAAGACGCCCGCTACCCTTCGTTGCGGCCACCTTACACCACGCGCTGGCCTGAGCTTGAGCCCGAGTTTTCTGGCTTTGTCGTCATCAATGTGACCGCCTGCAAACCGCTCGCCACGCCGGCCTATGATATTGGCGTAACCAGCGAAGACTTACGCGCCAAATGGATGCAGCGCGTCCGGGATATCAACATCATCCACAAAGGATCGGAGGACGCCGAATGCTGATCGATCACCCATTGTTGGGCCTGCGCGATGCACAGGAATTTACCTATCTTGGCGATGCCTCACTGATCAATCGTCCTGATTGGCAGGCGGAAAATGCGGCGCAGGCGTTTCATGACTATCTGTACCTGCGCGACAACCCTGCGGGTGAACACCGCGAGCTGTGGTTTCACGAACAGGGCGACCGGTCCTGGCTGGTTGTGACACGCAACACGCTCACCCATGAAATTCTGAAAGTCGAATTGGCACGTGATGTGGCCAAAGCGGCAGGGAAGGCAGACTAATGGCGCAAAACAATCGTCTGAGTGGTGGGCTGATCAATCGTGATGCCGCCCTGAATTTCACATTTGACGGCAAAACCTATCAGGGGTTTAAAGGCGATACGCTTGCCTCCGCTTTGCTTGCCAACGGCGTGCGCCTGATGGGGCGGTCATTTAAATATCACCGTCCCCGCGGGCCGCTGACAGCAGGCAGCGAAGAGCCAAATGCATTGGTTGAGCTGCGCAGCGGCGGCCGTCAAGAGCCAAACACGCGTGCGACTGTGGCCGAGCTTTATGATGGCTTCAGCGCGAATTCACAAAACCGCTGGCCCTCGCTTGAGCGTGATTTCATGGCGATCAACGATCGCTTCTCAAATTTCCTGACCGCAGGATTTTACTACAAAACCTTCATGTGGCCGAAGGCTTTCTGGGAAAAGCTCTATGAGCCGATTATCCGCAAGGCGGCGGGTCTTGGCAGCCTGACCGGCGAAGATGATCCGGATCATTACGACAAAGGTTTTCTGCATTGCGATTTACTGATCATCGGCGCAGGTCCTGCCGGGCTGGGAGCGGCGCTGACTGCCGGACGCGCAGGCGCGCAGGTTATTGTGGCAGACGAAGATTTCCGTATGGGCGGTCGGCTGATCACGGAAACTGACGCTCTATCTGAGATGGCAGGCGAG
This sequence comes from Shimia sp. MMG029, assembly GCF_027947445.1. Lineage (NCBI taxonomy): Bacteria > Pseudomonadati > Pseudomonadota > Alphaproteobacteria > Rhodobacterales > Roseobacteraceae > Shimia > Shimia sp. MMG029. The sequence goes on from NZ_JAQJIM010000005.1 coordinate 113,796, forward strand.
GCCTGGGTGGCGCAGACGCTGGCAGAGCTTGCGTCGATGGGCAATGTGCGGGTGATGCCGCGCACCACCGTTTTTGGCGCCTATGACCACGGCATTTATGGCGCTGTAGAGCGCAATGCCGATCATCTGATCGCCCCGGCAGCGGATAAGCCGCGCCAGACGTTGTGGCGGATCTATTCCAAACGCGCCGTCATCGCGACAGGGGCGATTGAACGCCCGATTGCCTTTGAAAACAACGACCGTCCCGGCGTGATGCTGGCGGGCGCTGTACGAGCCTATGCCAACCGCTGGGCGGCGACACCGGCACAGTCTGTGGTGGTCTTTGCGAACAATGATGACGCACATCAGACCGCGCGTGATCTTATGGCACGCGGTGTTGCGGTGCCTGCGATCGTTGACACCCGCCCGGATGCGCCCGATGTGGCTGGCACAGAAGTGCTCAAAGGAGCGGAAATCGTGGACAGCTCTGGCCGTCTGGGGCTGACCTCGGTACGCGTGCGCACCGCCAACGGTCAGACCCGCGACATCTCTTGTGGCGCGGTGGCCATGTCAGGCGGCTGGAACCCAAACCTGGGCCTGACCTGCCATCAGCGTGGCCGCCCGGTCTGGAATAACGATATTCACGCTTTTGTGCCGGGAGAGGGTCTGCCAGTTGGCCAGATCGTAGCAGGCGCTGCAAAAGGCGAGTTTACAACAGAGGCTGCGCTGCAAGGTGGAGCAGCTGCTTCCGTGGCTGCGCTTTCAGATCTGGGGATCACAGCAACCGCCGCCGATCTGCCAGCTGCAGCGGACGCTCCGGTTGCGATCACACCATTCTGGCATGTCAAAGGCGCAAAACGCGCTTGGTTGGATTATCAGAATGACGTGACAGTCAAGGATGTGAAGTTGGCCCATCAGGAAAACTTCACCGCGGTGGAGCATCTGAAGCGCTATACCACGCTGGGTATGGCCACAGACCAGGGTAAAACATCCAACGTCGGCGCTTTGGCAGTGATGGCGGAACTGACCGGCAAGTCGATCCCAGAGACAGGTACCACGATTTTTCGCCCGCCTTACACACCGGTTGCGATGGGGGCCTTTGGGGGCCGTGCCGTGGGCAAGGATTTCCATCCCACCCGCCTGACACCGAGCCACAAATGGGCAGAAGAGCAAGGGGCCGTGTTTGTCGAAGTTGGCAACTGGCTGCGGGCGCAGTGGTTCCCGCGCAAGGGCGAAACCCACTGGCGTCAGTCCGTTGACCGCGAGGTGCTGCAGACCCGCAATTCTGTTGGTGTGTGTGATGTGACCACATTGGGCAAGATTGATGTGCAGGGCGCGGACGCTGCCGCCTTCCTGAACAAGATTTACGCCAATGGGTTTGCCAAGCTTGCAGTGGGCAAGACCCGCTATGGCCTGATGCTGCGCGAAGATGGCGTGGCCTATGATGATGGCACCGCGGCGCGTCTGGCGGAGGATCAATTTGTGGTGACAACGACCACCGCGAATGCGGTGCTGGCCTATCGCAACATGGAATTCGTGCGCCAGTGTCTGTGCCCGGAGATGGATGTTCAGCTGATCTCGACCACCGAGGCTTGGGCACAATATGCGGTCGCTGGGCCCAACAGCCGAAAGCTGCTTCAGAAAATTGTCGACCCTGAATTTGACATCTCCAACGAAGCCTTTCCATTCATGGCTTGCGGCGAAATCACCGTTTGTGGTGGTTTGCGTGCGCGGCTGTTCAGGATCTCGTTCTCTGGCGAACTGGCCTATGAAATCGCGGTGCCGACCCGTTATGGCGACGCCATGATGCGTGCGCTGATGGAGGCGGGCGAGGAGTTTGATGTTGTTCCGTATGGTACCGAAGCGCTTGGCGTTATGCGGATTGAAAAAGGTCATGCAGCAGGCAATGAGCTCAATGGCACCACGACCGCGCTGAACCTCGGGCTTGGGCGCATGGTCAGCACCAAAAAAGACTGCATCGGCAATGTGCTCAGCCGTCGCGAGGGGATGAACACCCAAGACGCTCTGGCACTGGTTGGCGTGAAACCGGTCAACGCCGCCGACCCGGTACCTGCAGGGGCGCATCTGATGAATGCGACCGGGCCGGTCGATGCAGCGCATGATCAGGGCTACGTCACCTCTGCGGCCTACTCGCCAATCCTTGAAAGCTCCATTGGCTTGGCTTTCGTTAAGGGCGGTTTTGATCGCAAAGGTGAAAAGCTGCGGCTTGTGAACCCGCTGGAAGGTCAGGAAACCCTGGTCGAGATCGTCAGCGCCCATTTTGTGGACCCTGAAGGGGAGAAACTTCGTGCATAAACTCAAAGCAATCACTCCGCTGGGCAGTGACACGCCGCGTATCGACACGATTGGTGCGCTGACCATCTCGGAAGGTGTTGATAGCGCACTTGCATCCGTCGCAGCACGCGCCGGACAGGAGGCCGCGGTGCGTGACCTTCTGGCAGAGACACTTGGTCTGTCATTGCCTGATGTGGGGCGCTCGGCAGACGCTGCACCTCTAGCAGCCTTTTGGTCTGCACCCGAACAGTGGATGATCACAGCGCCACATGACACTCATGAACTTCTGGCCTTTGAACTCAAGACCGTGTTGGGTGATGCAGCATCTGTTGTGGAGCAAACGGATGGTTGGTGCCGTTTTGACGTGATTGGTGACACGCTTGAGGATTTGTTTGAGCGGCTCAGTAATGCGCCGATCCGCACAATGGGGCCGAGCTCTGTGCGCCGCACCACTGTTGAACATGTTGGTGTGTTTTTGTGGCGTCTCAGTGAATCACACGTCGCCGTGTTTGGACCGCGTTCTTCCGCAGCCTCTTTGCATCACGGGTTGATCTCTGTCGCCAAATCCATCGCGTAGCGATGCCTAAACTATCATATGGGGCGCTTTCTGCCGAAAGCGCCCATGCGTCATGATTAAACTCTAGCGACTTAGCCTGATGGCAAAGCGTCATCACTGCCAACGCGCATGGAGTTCTTTGCGCGCCGGTCACTTACAGGTGTCACCCCATAGGTTTCACGATAGTAGCGAATAAAGGTGCCTGGTGTGGCGTAGCCCACCATATACGCCACTTCAGCAATCGAGACATTGGTGTAAAGCACGAGTTGGCGCGCCTGCTTCATACGCATGCGCCGGTAGTAAACGAGGGGGCTCTGGCCTGTCGCATTTTTGAAGCTACGCTCCAGTGAGCGCGCAGAAAGGCCCACAGAGGCCGCGACTTCGCTGATCTGGATCGGGTTCTCAATGTGTTCAGCAAAATGCGCAATCGCTTTGGCAATTTGACTGGGCAGCAGATCTTCGCTTTGCGGTGTTGAAATTGCAGGGACTTTCTGAGTTACATTCTCGCTGCGGATGAAGGGGTGCTGAAACCAGCAGGCCACCTCCGCCATGATGTCGCCGCCCAGTCTTTCCTCAATGAGCTCAAGCATGTGGTCAAACACGGCCGAGGCGCCCGAAATCGTCGTTATGGAGGCTTCTTTGCAGATCACAGATCCATTGATTGGGATGTGTGGAAATTCTGACTGGAACGCAGCCTCATAACACCAATGCACTGACAGCGGTGTGTCCCCAGTCAGATTGGTGCGTGCCAGAGGGAACACGCCGCCGCTTATGGCGCCAATTCTGGTTTTGTTGCGGATCAGGCGTTGAAGCGCAGCGTTTGCTTTGGATGGGGCGTCAAATGCGCTGTTGGGGCTTGAGGCAAACAGAAGGTGATCTAATTTTTCTACCTCTGACAGAGCGAGATCGGGTGCGAATGTCACTCCGGCGGATGACTGAATAGGGGCTGTGCTTTCGGAGATCACTAGCCAATCAAAAGCGGTTTGGCCGGAGATTTCATTGGCTGCACGCAATGGTTCGATACAAGACGTGAGGCAAGCCATAGGAAAGCCTGGGAAGATCAAAATGCCCAGCGTGGTGCATTCGGGTTGCGGGCTCATTTTTGTTGTTCCTTCTTGAGGCTGTCGACCGTTTCCAAAATATCGGCTTCGAGCCTTTGTGCTGCAGGGCTCATTGCCGAATCGGCACGGCGGAGCAGATGTATATGGCGCTTTGCTTTCTCATCCGCGATAGGGCGAAAAATCAAATCTGTATGGCCTGCAGAGATGGCAGCCATTTCTGGCAGGATTGTGATGCCAATGCCCGCGCGTACAAGCCCCAAGATTGATGTAAGGTTGTGTGCAGAGAAGCGTGATCTTGAATGCAACGCCTCAACTTCGGCCCCAGGCATGCCTTCGGACAAGCTATTGGCGATCAGATGCTCTTGCGCCAATGCGTCCCAGTCGATTGGGTCTGGCGTCAAAGCTAGGGGGTGCTCAGGGGGCAGCATAACGCCAAACCAGTCGGTCATCAGAAGTTGGCTGTGCAGCCCGGTGTCATGGGTGCTGAGCGTGGCGATGCCAATATCGATACGGCCACGCGTGAGCTCATGCAGCACAGATTTTGAATCCATATCACGCAAATCAATGCGGACGCTTTCGTAAGCCTTTATGTTTCCGGAAAAAACACGTGGCATGATCGTTCCTGCGACCGAGGGAACAGTTGCGATGCGCACATGACCTATGCTGGCATCCGCAAAGCTTTCTATGGCTCTGACAGTATTGTCGAAGTGCTGCAGCTGTTGCTCTGACTGCTCCAGCACGAACGCGCCCAGAGCCGTAAGTTTATTTTTTCGGTCGGTCTCAAACAATGGCTCACCAAGATGCGCTTCGAACTGTTTGAGCATCATGGAAACCGCAGAGGGAGTCCGCTTAAGGATGAGTGCGGCGTCGGTGAGGTTGCCGCTGCGAGCGACAGCGACAAAGCCGCGGAGCATTTCAATTTTGAGCGTCATCAGGGGCTTCAGTTTTGTTGAAGTTATCTTCAATAATTTTAGTTTGATTGATTGGCTGAAAAGAGTCCATACCCCGAGGTGACAATTTCTTAATGAGGTGACTCGGCGATGTCTGACATCCAAAAGAACCTGATCGCTGGCGAATGGCTGACTGGCGAAGGCGAAATCGAAAACCACAACCCGTCTGATCTGAGCGATCTGGTTGGCGTGTTTGCTCAGGCTAGCGCAGATCAGCTTGAGGCCACCCTTGAACAAGCGCGCATCGCGCAGCGGGAGTGGGCAGCCTATGGGTTGGAGCGCAAGCAGGCTGTGCTGAATGCGATCGGTAACGAGCTTATGGCACGCGCAGAAGAGCTGGGCACATTGCTTAGCCGCGAAGAAGGCAAGCCTCTGGCCGAAGGCAAAGGCGAAGTGTTCCGCGCAGGTCAGTTCTTCACCTACTATGCCGCAGAGTGCCTGCGCCAGATCGGTGAGAATGCTGACTCCGTACGCCCTGACATTGAAATCGACGTACGCCGCGAAGCGGTGGGTACCGTTGCGATCATCTCGCCATGGAACTTCCCGACTGCGACGGCATCTTGGAAAATTGCCCCTGCGCTCTGCTATGGCAATGCCGTTGTGTGGAAGCCCGCCAATATCACACCTGCCTCAGCCGTGGCACTAACAGAAATCATCAACCGTCAGGACATTCCCAAAGGATTGTTCAGCCTCGTTATGGGCTCCGGCCGGTCGATCGGTCAGCGTCTGGTGGAGAGCCCGAAGGTGGATGCGATTTCCTTTACGGGCTCTGTGCCTGTGGGCAAAGGTATTGCCGCCGCTGCAATCCAGAACTTGACCAAAGTTCAGATGGAAATGGGCTCCAAAAACGCATTGGCGGTGATGGATGACGCGGATCTTGATCTCGCGGTCACGCTGGCTCTTGGTGGCGCATTTGGTGGCACCGGTCAGAAATGTACAGCCTCCTCGCGTCTGGTTGTGCATGCTGCCGTGCATGATGCTTTTGTCGAAAAACTTGTGGCCGGTACTCAAGCGATGAAAGTGGGCCACGCGTTGGAAGCAGGTACTCAGATGGGGCCGGTCGTCAGCGAACAGCAGCTCGCTGAAAACCTGTCCTATGTGGATTTGGGAAAATCCGAAGGTGCGGAACTGGCATGTGGCGGTCAGCGTCTGGAGATGCCGCATCAGGGCTTCTACATGTCGCCAGGTGTTTTCCTGAACACCACCAATGACATGCGCATCAACCAGGAAGAGATGTTTGCTCCGTTGACCAGCGTTATCAAAGTCGGCAGCTATGACGAGGCCCTGTCGGTCGTCAATGACACCAACTTTGGTCTGACATCTGGCATCGTCACCAAATCTCTGGCACGCGCGACGCACTTCCGTCGCAACGCCCGCACAGGTGTTGTGACCGTGAACCTGCCAACCGCGGGCACGGACTACCACGTACCATTTGGTGGCCGCGGCGACAGCTCCTACGGCCCACGCGAACAGGGCAAAGCGGCGGCTGAATTCTACACCACCGTTAAAACCGCATACATCAGCGCAGGTCCTGTTTGATCTGAGTGTGCACGCAGCTGCGCCCGCTTGGGCGCAGCGCTCAAGGCGCGCATGCGCCCTGAATCCGAGACGAAATTTCGCAGATAACACTGCTTGGGCGCTGACCACATAGAAACGGTTGCCGCATCGCTTTGAAAGCCGAATGCACCGAGCGGGGGGAGAGATCATAATGAGCCATTTCCGTATCGACGGACTGCAATACGCCAATTGGTCTGAGAAGATCTTTCGCCAGCTGCGTGAAGGGCAAGTCGACGCCATCCATGTGACTATTTCTTATCACGAGAACTTTCGTGAGACGGTTCTAAATTTTGAGAAATGGAACCGTTGGTTCGAGCAATACCCTGATTTGATTATGAAAGGTCGCTGGGCCAGCGATATCTCCAAGGCTCGTGAAACCGGTCGCACTGCGGTGTTTTTTGGCTTCCAGAACCCCAGCCCGATTGAAGATGACATCGGGTTGGTCGAAATCCTGCACGATCTCGGCGCGCGGTTTATGCAACTGACCTATAACAACCAATCGCTTCTGGCGACGGGGTGTTACGAAGCCGAAGATCCGGGCATTACCCGAATGGGCAAACAGGTCATCAAAGAGATGAACCGCGTCGGTCTTGTTGTGGATATGAGCCATTCAGCAGATCGATCCACGATTGAAGCGGCGGAAATCTCTGAGCGTCCGATCGCGATCACACATGCCAATCCTTACGATTGGTCGCCTGCTCTGCGCAATAAGCGAGACAGCGTGATACGCGCCGTGACCGAAAACGGCGGGATGCTGGGGTTCTCTGTGTACCCGCATCATCTCAAAGGTAAGTCGAACTGCACGCTGGAAAGCTTCTGCGAGATGATTGCGCGCACCGCTGAAACCTATGGGGCAGAGCATCTGGGAATTGGCACGGACCTTTGCCAGGATCAGCCTGACAGCATAGTGGAGTGGATGCGCGTCGGCCGCTGGACGAAAGAAATCGATTATGGCGAAGGCTCTGCCGCTGCGCCTGGTTTCCCACCGATGCCAAGTTGGTTTGAAGACAACCGTCACTTTGGCAACATCGAAGAAGGTCTGCGGGCCACAGGTCTCAACGCCGAGGAAGTTGCGGGGATCATGGGGAACAATTGGCACCGCTTCTTTGCGGAGAACTTTACAGCGCGCGCTTAACGCCAGCCGAGAATACAACACTCAATAATAACGGCCGGGACCTATGATGTGGTGTCGGCCCGACCAACGGAGGGGTCATGTCTGACGCAACTTTGGAAACCGGAGCAAAAGAGGGGCGGATCAACAAGCCGCTGTTTCTGATTTCCGGCGGGTTTATCGCGATTTTTTGCATCGCTGCGCTCGTAAATCTGCAGGCGCTGTCTGCGGCTGTTGACTGGGGTTTCAACGTTTCAGCAACGTATTTTGGTCTGTATTGGCAGGTGCTGCTGCTGGCAACGTTCCTGATTGGTCTGGTGCTTTGCATTCTGCCCGGAGGGCGTGCGATCATGGGCGGCATCACCACGCCTGAGTTCACCACGTTCCAGTGGGGCTCAATGATCATGTGTACACTGCTTGCTGGTGGTGGTGTGTTCTGGGCGGCAGGTGAGCCAATCGCCCACTTCCTGTATTCCCCTCCCCTCTATAGGGCAGAGGGCGCAACCGAAGCAGCGGTTAATCCGGCGATTGCCCAAAGCTTCATGCACTGGGGGTTTCTTGCATGGGCCATTCTGGGGTCCCTCACCACAGTGATGCTCATGCATTATCACTATGAAAAAGGCCTCCCCCTTGCGCCACGCACGCTGCTGTATCCGGTGTTTGGTGATAAGGCGATCAATGGCCCGATTGGGTTGATTGCAGATGCCTCTTCGATCATCGCTGTTGTGGCAGGCACCGTAGGGCCGATTGGCTTCTTGGGGCTTCAGGTCAGCTACGGTCTTGCAGATCTCTTTGGCCTGACTGATGGCTTTGCGCTGCAGGCGACTGTGATCGCTGGCCTTGTGGCAATTTACACGATTTCTGCCATGACCGGCCTGTCGCGGGGCATTCAGATCTTGTCAAAGGTCAATGTTCTTCTGGCGGCTGCGCTTTTGCTGTTTGTGCTTATTGCTGGGCCAACGGGCTTTATCTTCGGCTCGTTCTTCTCAGGTTTTGGCACCTATGTTGGGAACTTTTTCCAGATGGCGCTCTATCGCGGCGACGCTGGGGTCTTTGGTGAGCCAGGCTGGCTTGGCTGGTGGACTGTGTTCTTCTGGGGCTGGTTCATGGGCTATGGCCCGCTGATGGCAATGTTCATCGCACGTGTGTCCCGCGGCCGTTCGATCCGTTCGATCATCATTATGCTCTCCATCGTTGCACCCATCGTGACCAACTTCTGGTTCACCATCATTGGTGGCACGGGCATCGCAATGGAGCTGGAAGCAACAGGTTCGATTTCCTCCGCATTTGAGGGGTTCAATCTGCCGGCCGCACTTTTGGCAATCACCAACAACCTGCCGATGGGGTTTGTGATCTCTATCCTGTTCCTCATCCTGACCACGATCTTTGTGGCCACCACAGGGGACTCGATGAGCTTTGTGATTTCTGCCACCATGAGCAATGAAAACAATCCACCTGCGGCGCTGCGCGTATTCTGGGGGATTGCAATGGGCGTGATGGCAGTGATCTTGATCTCTGTTGGATCGGGCGGTGTATCCAAGCTGCAGAGCTTTATTGTGGTCTCTGCTGTGCCGGTGTCGTTGCTGCTGCTGCCGTCGCTGTGGGATGCGTTGCGCATCACGCTTGCCAAAGGCAAAGCTGAGTAAACGGCCTTTGTTGGGCGCAAAACGCGCCCAACACTCCCCATTCAAAGACTGTCAGGCATCTTGTCACTTTCACTCAGATGCCAAAAGATCAGGAGGATATCGAATGACTGAGGTTTCCCGACGTGCCCCACAGGTGGTGATGCGTCTTGCGCGTCTTGGTTCTATGCACCAGTCGCGACTGTCCTTTATGCGCGTTCTAACCCGTCGCATGGCACGCGAGAATTGGCGGTTTGAGAAGACAGCTTTTGAAATTAACGATAATGGGGTTGGCCATGCAGTCTATACCGCGCATGGTCCTGACAGATCATATTCACTGATTGCGTTTGCACATGATCTCCCCCCTGAAAAGCGATCTGATCGGGTGATTGCGGATGCATGGGATGCAACCTACACCCTCTTTGATGGCGTGCCGACGGGTTCAGACATTGAGCGGCTTTCGGCCAACATTCCGGTGCAGGAAGCGGGGCGCGTGACTAACACGGAGCTGTCTGTGTCGCGGTCAAACAGATCGGTGCGCTTGTGGGAACATGTTGTCGATGCTCTCGCAAATGGGCATCAGCCTTCTGTGGAAAAGATCGACGCCGTTGGATACCTCATGCGGACAACGGCGGTGTATGGTTCAGGCAAATTGGGGGCCGCAGATCGCGAAATGATCGCGGATCGCCCTGAGTTTCGTGCCCCTTTTCAGGTCGAAATGTTGTCAGTTTATCTGACGCGCTGGTTCGTACTGGACTTGGTGCAGCATATGGCGGACGTGCGTGCGAAAGAGAATGGCACCAAGGCTGTTGCGCTGGATGTTGATATTGCGCGTTCAATGGGCATCGGGAACTCAACGGGGCTCGGAATGGCGCCGTTTCTGCTGAACCATCCGGTTCTGTTCAACAATTGGATCGCGGCGCGCGAAAATGCAGTTCAAGTGGTGCGTGGTGTGCAATCCGCAACCGCAGCAGACATCGCGCTGTTTCGGGATGTCTTTGCGCGCAATAAGAAAATTGCAGAGACTTGGGTCTCTGAGCATCCAATCCAAATAGAGAAACTCGCCGCTCTGCGTGAGGATGTTGAAAAGGTTGATGGCTATCTGGCCGACGCCGATTTGAACGCCGCGTCTCCTTGGAATACTTTGTACGAATGGGCCGAAGAGCACCTTTCGCTGGAGGGTCAGGAATGGGTCGCATCGCTGATACTGGAGCCTTATGGCGCTTTGGTGGATGAGTTCGCCGAAGGCATGGCCGCCGATAACACCGCCACATTCCGTATCGCAGGCGCAATGAAAATCGGGGATCTCAGAGCGCTTCTGCACGAGATCTATGGCTGGGCGATTGAAACCGACTGGACGGCCCCCGCGAGCAAGGCACGGGCGTGGTATGTGTCGGAAGAAAAGCTCGAGCCGCGCTTGGGCGAACGCTTTGAAGAGCCTATTGAGGAATATGAGCAACCATTGGCGCCCGGACGGGACGCGGCACAACTGTATCAGGCGCTGGCGCATTGGTCAGAGGATGCGCAGGTTGCAGACTTCCTTCTGCGTCACCCAGAACATCGCCATGTGCTGCGGCGCGTTCAGATAGTCGGTCGCGCACCCTACGCAGAAATCAGAGACAACACAATTTCCGATCACGTGCTGCCGATTGACATGTTGCGCTGCAAGCTGTCGTTCTTCGGGGCAACTAAGTTTGATCCGCGATCCGACCGGTGGGTGCGCATTTGTATGTATGGCAACGCGCCGCTTCCGCATGAATTGTCCAATGAAAATGCGGACTATTGGGTTTTCCCGCAACTTGAAAAGGCAACCGCATGAGGCACTCCCTGAACGAAATTGAAGCCATGAGCAAACGGGCAGCACGTGGCGCGGGCTTGTCTTGGGGACTATCGGAAGAAGCCGCAAAAGGCACACGGTGGCTTTCGGCTTTTGGCTTCCCTGGGGCAGGGTTGTTGGCGGACTTGCTGGAGATGAATGATCGCATTCCGTCAATTGATGTGTCGCCAGTGTCGCTGAGTGCGGAAATCTGGCATGCACCGACACGCCGCATGAGCCCTTTGATTGCAGGTGCGTCCCTGAGCGACAGCGCTGTGCGCCTTTTGGATCGCGGCACCATTGTAATGGAAAATGTCAGCATTCCCTTGCTTGCGGTGCCGTTCATGGGCGGGGCTGCGTTGCGTCTTGGGGTGCCGGTTGCCGCGGAATGGGATGGCGCGCGTTTGGCGACCGATGGACGTCAGCTTTGCGTTCAGGCCAGCCCAGAAGCATTGAACGCGGACCATGTTGCCAAGCTGGTGTTCTCCGCGCCTGCGGAAATGGAAGGCCGGCGGGAGCCATTGCTGCGCGCGGATGTTCCAGACAACGACTGGGACAGATTGAGCGCATTTGCCCACCGCACTTTTGCCCCTGCGACAGAAGAAAGCCGTCTGCGCGGCGCTGGCGCCGGGCTGAGTGATAACGACTAAACCCCTGCGGTTTGCGCCAATGGGCGCATCACATATCAGAAGATTGGGAACCCACGATGACTGCAACCGAAACTCTCTCTCTTGCCGAGATTGAATCACTTGCCTTTGACGCTTTGGTGAAGGCTGGCACCTCCGAAGAAAACGCCCGCCCACTGGCTGTCGCCACAGCGATGACAGAGGCGGATGGTGTCGCCTCCCACGGTTTGGCCTATATTCCAATCTACGCTCAGCACGTGGATTGTGGAAAAGTCGATGGGAAAGCCAAGCCCATTGTGACCCAGCCACGTCCCGCGGTTGTTGCGGTGGATGCGGCAACGGGGTTCGCCCATTCAGCCATTGATCTTGGCTTTGAAAAGCTGATCCCTTTGGCCAAAGAGCAGGGCGTGGCTGTGCTTGCAGTGAATAACTCTTACAACTGTGGTGTGCTTGGCGTGCATACACAGCGGTTGGCACAAGCAGGGCTTCTGGGCATTGGCTTCACCAACGCGCCTGCCTCCATTGCACCTTCAGGTGGCGCCAAACCAGTTGTCGGGACAAATCCGTTTTCCATCGCTGCGCCGGATGCTGACGGAAATGCAGCATTGTTGATTGACCAATCCGCCAGTACCATTGCCAAGAGTGAAGTGATGAAACACGCGCGCGAAGGCAAACCCGTACCGGAAGGGTGGGTTCTTGATGCGGATGGACAGCCCACAACCGATCCAGAGGCAGGCCTTAAAGGCTCCATGGTCCCTTCTGGCGGTTACAAAGGTGTCGGCATCGCACTGACCGTTGAATTGATGGCGGCAGCGATGACTGGTGCGACGCTCGGTTCCGTGGCCAGCCCTTTCTCTGGGACCGCAGGCGGGCCTCCTAAGACCGGTCAGTTCTTCATCGCGGTTGATCCACCTGCCACGTCGGGCGGCGCTTTTCAGGAGAAGCTCGCCGAGTTGATCGCTTCGTTTCATGATCAAGACGGTGCGCGTCTTCCCGGCGATGGGCGCAGAAAATGCCGTGAAGTCGCGGCAACCGAGGGCGTCGCGGTCAACGCTGCGTTGTTGGAAAAAGTGCGGGCACTTCTGTAACGAAAAAAACTGGGGGCCGCGATGCGCGCGGCTCCCGTACCTAAGGGGTATTAGTCGTATTGTCTAAAACCCAATCGCGGACCTTTTTGGCGTCTTCTGTGAGTGGGGTCTTTTTCGACCATACAAGATAGAATCCGTTTCCGGTCTTCCACTGCCATTCAAACCGTGCGGCCAGAACGCCTTGTGCCACAAGGCGATCAGTCAGATGTTTCCAGCCAAATGCAAAGCCTTCTCCGGCTATGGCGGCTTGCAGGACAAGGGCATAGTCATTCAGCCGAAGTCCGGTGTTTGGCACGCCTGATTTAACCGAGAAGTTTTTGAACCAATCGCCCCAGCTCGGTCTTTGACGAATGGGCTCTTCCAGGTGGATCAGCCGCTGATTAAGCAGGTCGAAAATGTCTTCAAACTGACCTGCGGCTTCCATGATGCGCGGTGCTGCAACCGGGTAAATCACTTCGTCTGCGATCAGCTCTCTTTCGTATTCTGGCCAGTTCCCACCGCCTAAGCGGACAGCGAGGCTGATATTTTCTGCATCAATGTCTGGTTCGCGATCACTTGATTGCAAACGCAAGTCAATTTCCGGGTGTTGCGCCTGAAACTCTGCCAACCTTGGCATGATCCAGTAGTTGTTAAATGCGGTCGAGGCACTGAGGGTGACATATTTGGCCTGCTTAAGCTGCTGAATCGATGCCACAGAATGGGCAAGCTGGCTAAACGCCCGGGTTACATCCGCCATAAGCCGCTCGCCCGCAGTGGTTAGAATCACTTTGCGGTGCTGGCGAATGAACAGAGCCGTGCCGAGCCCTTCTTCGAGGTGACGTATCGCGACACTCACCGCCGGTTGTTGGACATTCAGTTCCTGCGCTGCGTGCGTGAAGGATTGGAGCCGCGCAGCCGCTTCAAAGACGACGAGGTGGCGCGGTGACCCGAGTTGTTTCCAGATCTCTTGCATAAATTCTGTTTATGCCAACCATATATTTTTTCAAGCGTCACAGCCGCTTTTTCACAGGTTAATATTCTGAGTTGAAGAATATGGGGAGCAGGCCAATGGCACGTCGCGCAAGAGCGTCTAGGCAACGTAACACGCAAGGGGGAGGCGCGATTGCCAGCCCTTTTATTCGCCGTAAACTCAAGCATTTCGACATCTTGGATGAAGAGGACCTCGTCAAGATTGAGGCCCAGGTCGACTGGATCATTCAAGAGGTCGGAATTGCGTTCCGAGACGACCCTGAAGCGTTGGCGTTGTGGAAGAAAGAGGGCGCGCGCGTTGAAGATGATTTGGTGCGCGCCGATGCGAGTTGGATTCGCGCGCTCTGTGCCAAGGCGCCAAGTGAGTTTACCCAAGTAGCCCGCAATCCGGAGCGGTCTGTTACCATTGGCGGGACCAATCAGGTTTTTGCGCCGGTTTACGGCTCTCCCTTCGTGCGCGATCTGGAGCGCGGTCGCCGTTACGGTGATATGGCTTCCTTCGAAGAGTTGGTGAAGCTGACGTATATGCACCCCAATCTGCATCACGGTGGTTTCGTGACTTGTGAGCCGACCGATGTGCCTGTTTCAAAGCGCCACTTTGACATGCTCATGGCGCACATCACATTGAGTGATAAGCCACATCTAGGGGCGATCACAGAAATGAGCCGTGCGCAGGACAGCATGGACATGATGGATATCGTTTTCGGGCGCGATTTTGTCGATGAAAACTGCGTTATTATGGCAAATGTGAACACCAACTCACCTTTGTTGGTGGATCGCGTGGTGACTGAATCTGTGCGGGTCTATTCCGCGCGGGGGCAGGGGGTCATCACAGTGCCGTTCATTTTGACAGGGGCGATGGGGCCTGTGTCGACTGCCGCGGCCGTGGCGCAAGCGATGGCGGAGGCGATGATGGTCTGCGCATATGTCCAGCTGATCCGCCCAGGCGCGCCGTTCGTCATGGGGAACTTCTTGTCCTCCATGTCACTAAAAACCGGTGCCCCCACGTTTGGCATGCCGGAGCCCGTGGTCTCGAACTACGCAATTGGGCAGCTGGCGCGCCGTATCGGGTTGCCGTTGCGCTGTGGCGGGTCGTTGACGGCATCTAAGATCGAGGATGCTCAGGCGGCCTATGAAAGTGCGGATTCAATGCATTCAACCATGCTGGCTGGTGCAAATTTCGTGCTGCACTCGGCTGGTTGGCTCGAAGGCGGATTGGTAACCGGATACGAAAAGCTGGTGATGGATGCGGATCGTCTCGGATCCTATCAAAAGGTTCTGAGCCAAGGTTTGGACACCAGCGACGAGAGTTTTGCGCGCGATGCCTATGGCGAAGTAGAGGCAGGCGGGCACTTCCTTGGGTCGGCCCACACGATGCGTCACTATCAGAATGCGTTTTACGAAGCCCAACTTTCAGACAGCGAAAACGTTGAAAACTGGGAGGAGCGCGGCTCACTAGATATGCGCGCGCGTGCCTGCGCCCGTTGGAAGCAAATGTTGGCTGAATACAAACAGCCAGACATAGACGTCGCGAAGCTCGAAGAGCTCCAAACCTATGTCGCCAAGCGCAAGGAGGAACTGCCTGATGCCTGGTATTAAGATAACAGGGCTGAAGGCGACGCCGGTCAATATTCCGCTGGAAAAGCCGATGTGGTGGACCGGCGGATATTATCCGGGCACGTCAAAAACCATCATCGAAGTCGAGACGGATCAAGGCTTGGTTGGCCTTGGTGAAGCCCCGTCGATCGATGTGGTCCGCACGATTGAGGCCATGGGCGAACGGCTGATCGGTGCAGATCCACTGGATATTGCCGGCTGCGAAAGCCTATGCGTGCCGCCCTGGCAGATCGTACAAAACACAGATGACAGCTCTGTGGTGAAAGCATTTGGTGCGATTGAGATCGCGCTCTGGGATCTGCGCGGTAAAGTCGCCAATGAGCCCCTGTATCGCCTGCTAGGGGGCGCGGTGCGCAAAGAGATCCCTTTCACCGAGTACTTTGGGTATCGTGTCGGGGGCGAAATGGCCCCTCAGGAGGTGGCGGACTACTGTGCCCGTATGGCAGAGGAACATGGCTCAACCATGTTCGAAGGCAAGCTGATCCTCGGCGATCCCGAGCTGGAAATCGACACGGTCAAAGCGCTACGTGACACGCTGGGCCGCAAGGCGATGATCCGGCTGGACAGCAATATGCAGTATTCGCTGCCAACAGCGATGCGTCTGTTCCGTGAAATCGAGCCCTATAATATACGCAACTACGAAGATCCGGTTGCGACCTTTGAAGAGATGGCAGAGCTGCGCCGTCACTTTACCATTCCGATCTCCACCCATGTGCCAGACATCCGCAAGGTGGTTGCTGTGGGCGGACCGGATTACATCGTGACAAATTTTGCGGTTCTGGGCGGTATTGCGCGCGCGGTGCGCTTTATCGGGGCCTGTGAAGCGATGGGCGTGGGGTTCTGGTGCTATTCCGGCGATGCCGGCATCGCAACCGCTGGCTATCTGCATATGTCCGCAGCCATGCCCTGGATCTCTGAGCCATCACAATCGCTGTTCCGCTGGCAGATCGGCGATGTCATCGAAGGCGGCCCGTTCTGCCAGAAAAATGACGTGATCGCCGTTCCAGAAGGCCCCGGTCTGGGCGTGACGCTTGATAGAGACGCGCTCAATCACTGGCACACCCATCTGGTCGAAAACGGACCACTTGACCATTTTTATGACCCTGCAATGCCCGGCAAATTCCGCCGGTTGCCCCTGAACTGAGGAAAGATCATGCCTGAGATTCAAAAAGAAGAAAGCACTGGCGGCAAGCAGCTGCCCGCCCACGCCAAAGTGGTTGTGATCGGTGGCGGCGTTGTCGGCTGCTCGATCCTGTTTCACCTGGCCAAATTCGGCTGGAAAGACGCCGTCCTGCTGGAGCGTGACGAGCTGACCTCCGGCTCAAGCTGGCACGCGGCGGGACAGATCCACACGATCTCCTCAGATCCGAATATCTCGCGTCTGCAGTCTTATACCATCGACCTCTATAAAGAGATCGAAGAGACATCTGGCCATTCGGTGGGCATGCACATTACCGGCGGCTTTTATCTGGCCTCGACCCCGGAATGGTATGACTATCTCAAGCGCGAGCGTTCCAAAGCGCGCTATATGGGCCTGCATCAGGAATTCATCAGCCCCAAAGAAGTGGCCGAGCGTCACCCGCTGATTGACCCGAAACACTATCATGCCGCCCTGTGGGACGAACAGGATGGCGATGTCGATCCATCTGGCGCTACCTATGCCTTCGCAAAATCCGCCCGTCACCACGGAGCGCAGTATTTCACCCATTGCGGCGTGACCGCGATGAGCCAGCGCCCGGATGGCAGCTGGGATCTGACCACCCCCAAAGGCAAGATCAACGCAGAACACGTAGTGAACTGTGGCGGCCTCTGGGCGCGGGAAGTTGGCCATATGTCTGGTATTCACCTGCCTGTGCAGCCAATGGAGCACCACTACCTGATCACCGAAGCGATCCCAGAGATTGCCGGGCGCATGGACAGCATGGGCGAAGCTGGCCGTTTGCCTGCGGGCATCGACTATGAGGCAAACATCTACTTCCGTCAGGAACGTCAGGGGATGCTGCTGGGCACTTACGAGCCGAAATCTACACCTTGGAAGATCGAAGGCACGCCTTGGGACTTTGGCCACGAGCTCTTGCAACCGGATCTGGACCGCATCGCCGACCGTCTGGAAATGTCCTTTGAACGCATCCCAGCCATCGGCAACGCTGGTATCAAAGATATGATCAACGGCCCATTCACCTTTGGTCCGGATGGCAACCCAATGATCGGCCCAGTTCCGGGTATGAAGAACTACTGGTGTGCGGTTGGTGTCATGGCAGGCTTCTGTCAGGGCGGCGGCGTTGGCCTGACGATGGCGGAATGGATGATTGACGGTGAGCCGTCCATCGACGTCTGGGCCATGGATGTGGCGCGCTTTGGCGAATTTGCCACACCAGACTGGGGTACCATCAAATCGTCGGAGAACTACGAGCGCCGTTTTGTGATGACCTTCCCCAATGAAACGCTGCCCAAAGGGCGCCTGCAAAAAACCACTGCGCTTTATGACCGGCTGGTGGCCAAGGGCGCGGTGATGGATCAAGGCTTTGGTCTTGAAAACGCTTTGTGGTTTGCGGACGGTGCTGACGATGCGTATGAAGAGCCAACGTTTGAGCGCAACCGCTCGTTTGATTACGTCGCACGCGAAGTGAAAGCCGTTCAGGACGCAGTCGGCGGCATTGAGATCGCAAACTTTGCGAAGCATGAGTTCAAGGGCGCAGGCGCACGCGATTATCTGAACAAAACCCTCGCAGGCTATGTTCCGAAGCCGGGCCGCTTGACCTTGACTCCTATGCTGACCGAAAAGGGTCGTCTGTATGGCGATCTGACCGTTGCCTGCCTGGCTGACGATCACTTCATTCTGTTTGGTTCGGGGTCGATGCAGGAGGCGCACCGCCGCTGGTTTGAGAAAGATCTGCCGTCGGATGTGACCTATAACAATGCGTCGGACGACTGGCACGGTGTGGCCCTTTCCGGGCCGAAGTCACGTGACTTGCTGGCCCGCATCACCCGGGATGATGTCTCCGCGGAGGCGTTCAAGTTCCGCGACCTGCGCCAGACCTTTGTGGGCGGTGTTCCAGTTATCCTGAACCGGATCTCTTTCTCAGGTGAGCTGGGCTATGAGATTTACTGTAAGCCTCAATACCTTCTGCGTTTGGCGCAATCGATTGAAGAGGCCGGTGCCGATTTGGGTTATCGCTGGTATGGCGCACGCGCATTGATGAGCCTGCGCTTGGAAAAAGGTTGGGGAGTCTGGACCACAGATTTCCGTCCAGACTTCAATGCGGTTGAAAGCGGCATGGATGCTTTCATCAACTGGAAGAAGGATTTTGTCGGCAAAGACCCCACGCTTAAATTCCGTGAGGAAGGCGTCAAACAGAAGCTTGTGACGATGACAATCGAGGTTGATGGCATCGATGTTTCCAACGATGAGGCGATCCTGAAAGACGGCGAGGCAGTCGGTTACGTCTCTTCCGGTGGGTATGGTCATCGCGTCGGTCAGTCTATGGCAATGGGCTATGTAGCGACGGCGCATGCTGCGCCAGGCACCAAACTCCAGGTGGAGATATTGGGCACAATGTATGATGCAGAGATCCTTGGCGCCCCAGCATATGACGCCAACGGTGCAAACATGCGTGCCTAAGAGAGGAAAGGGCTGAAAATGATGCGGGGTCCTGAAATCAGAGTCTCAAACTCAAACATCAAGCCAAGCGCGCGTGCCAAGTTCGTCTTCTTGATTTCACCAGGCTTCTCAGCCTTGGAACTTGGTGCAGGTGTAGACGCTCTGGCGGCAGCAAATGCTGTCGCCGAGCACCCTGTCTTTGATTGGACCATCGTGAGCGAAACCGGTGGTCCGGTGACATCGTCTTCTGGCATCAAAGTAGAGGTCGAGGGAAGCTTGCCGCACACCAGCCGTGGCGATTGTATCGTCATCTGCGGAGCGGCGGGTGTTGCGCAAATTGCGTCCAACGAGCTCAAGTCCTGGCTGCGACAGGCCCGAAGGTTTGGTGTTCAGCTCTGCGGCATAGGCGGCGGCGCGACGATCCTTGCCAGTGCTGGTCTTGCGACTGGGCAGAGGTTGAGCGCGCATTGGCAGCATCAGCCAGCTTTTGTGGAGCTGTTTCCGGAAATCGAACCTGTATGTTCGATCTATGAAACAGAACGTGGTATCACCACATGCGGCGGCGGGGCATCGACCATTGATCTCTTTGCGTCGATTATCAACCAGCAATGTGGTCAAGATACTGTCACCAAAGTTGCAGACCACTTGCTTTATGCATCGGTTCGCGTGAAGGATGATCGTCAGACACAGACAGATCTGTGCCGTTTTGGAACGCGCCATGAAAAACTCGCGCGTGCGGTCACTCTGATGCAAGAAAATTTGGAAGCCCCATTGTCGCCGAGTGTTGTTGCAGCCAACGCTGGCCTGTCAACGCGGCAGCTGGAGAGGCTGTTTCAAAAATACGTGGGTATGAGTCCTAAAACCTACATGACAAGCTTGAGATTGGAACGTGCTCGCACACTGCTACAGCAAACCGACATGCGCGTCCTAGATGTGGCCATCTCATGCGGCTTTGCCTCTGCAAGTCACTTCTCCAAGTGCTTTCGGCAACATTTCGGGATTTCACCGCATACGCAAAAGCGCGCGGGATAGTCGCAATTAGACGCGAAAGGAGTCGCTAAAAGGACAGGATCTATCGAAAAAAGGACAAAAACGACACGGGAGGAATAGTATGTCGATAAAAGAACCTTTTACGGACTTAGAGATAGAAACGGCTGATGCCGGTTTCTATGAAAATTACAGCGTGCCCATTGCTTTAATCAGTAAGGGCATCATGGTGGCGCTTGTGCTTTGGGCTCTGGTGTTTCCAGCCAATGCAACCGGCACGCTCGGGAGCTTGAACGGAAAGCTCCTTGAAAGCTTCAACAGCTTTTACATTGTTATTGTTGGTCTGTTTTTCTTCTTTCTTGCTGTTGTGGCGCTGCTGCCTTCAACCGGGAAGCGCATCATGGGTGCGCCAGGCGAAAAGCCAGAGTTTTCCAATTTCTCATGGTTTTCAATGATGTTCGGGGCAGGCCTCGGTGTAGGTCTGATGGTGTTTGCCACTGCTGAGCCTCTGGGACTTTGGGGATCGAACCCTGAAGTTGTGTCGGGGGCTGTGCCGGGCAATCAGCCCGAGGCGGTTCAATCTGCTTACCGTTATACCTATCTGCACTATGGCTTCCATGCTTGGGCAATCTATGTGGTGACTGGCCTTAGCCTCGCGTATTATGCCTATACACGCGGTATGCCGCTGACCATTCGCTCCGCTCTGACCCCATTGTTTGGCCGTCTGATGAATGGCTTCTTGGGCCATCTTGTCGATGTACTTGGTGTGGTTGCGACCATTCTTGGTGTGTCTGTGACCATCGGCTACGGCATTAGCCAATTTGTTGATGGGGTCTACGCGATCACCGGAATGACTTGGATCATGGATATGGGTGGTGACGTTCCAACACCAAGCAAAGTTGGCTTGATTTCTGGGCTTGTGACGATCATGTGCTTGTCCATCCTGTCTGCGGTTTCTGGTGTGGGCCGTGGGGTGAAATACCTCTCCAACCTGAACCTGGTGCTGTCGATCATCTTGCTTGGCACATTTGTCGTATTTGGGTCCTTTGCTTTTGCAATGACCACCTATGGCACCGCGATGGTGGATTACATCCTTCACTTCCTGTCTCTGAGCTTTGGCGCATATAGCCCACTGTCTGCGGAAGCTTTTGCCTCTTCGCTGCCTGCTGCGGCACAACCGCTTGCAGGGGATCTGATGGGAGGCGCAACCAATGCATGGGGCAGCTATGAGGGCTTTAAATCCGGTCTGACAGGCGCGGCGGCTGAGCTCGATGAAACCACGCTGACTGCGATTTACGCAGCGGGCGAGCAAGGTCGTCAGTTTGGCTGGCAGGCTGGCTGGACAACCTTCTATTGGGCTTGGTGGATTGCGTTCTCTCCTTTTGTGGGCCTGTTCTTGGCGCGCATTTCAAAGGGGCGCAGCGTGCGCGAGTTCATCCTAGGCTGTGTGTTCGCGCCAGCACTGGTGTGCTTTGCGTGGATGACCATTCTTGGTGGCACATCCATTGATCTGGAGCTCGCAGGTGTTGCGGATGGCGCAATCATCGGTGCATCCAACACCAACAAGCTGTTTGTCACCCTGTCTTACATGATCGACGGTGGTCTTCTGTCCATGTTGAACGTGATGTGCGTGGTGCTGGTGATGACCTTCCTCGTGACTTCGGCAGATTCAGGCATCTTGGTGATGAACACCATCATGTCCGGCGGTGCAGAAGAAACAGGTATCAAACACCGTATCATCTGGGGCCTGATCCTGACGGCTGTTATTGGCGCGCTCATCTTGGCCGCTGGCGACAACAATCCGATGGACGCCCTGCGCGCGGCAATGATCATCGGCGCACTGCCATTTACAATGGTGATGGGCCTGATGTGCATTTCTCTGGGCAAGGCGCTGTATCGCGATGGTGTGCGTGACAACTACGATGGCGCAGCACAGCAAGCAGCTGAATAAATAGCGTAAAATAAACAAGACGCCGCTCCTGTTCGGGGCGGCGTTTCTCTTTCGTATTTCTGTTTTGGCGGCAGGTGCACCCAAATTATTAAATATGGGTACTACTCTGAAACCAAACCTTCGCGCTTTTGTGAGACGCGTTCATTGACAGATTGTTGTTCGCCAACACGAAACGACCGTTCGACAAAGTCTAAATGAACCTTCGCCGCTGATTCAGCGCTATCACCATCGCCGGCCAAAATGGCGTTCGCGATCTCGATGTGTTGTGCCAAGAGTTTCTCACCGGTCCCATCCAGCGTGCGCAGATAGGCGCGATTGTAAAAAACACCCCGACGTGTCAGATCGTAAATTGACGACATCATGTGGACCAGCATGGCGTTGTGACTGGCTTCAACAATCACCGAATGGAAACGCACATCGGCCTCTTGGCCCGCCTCCATGTCTCCGCGTGCGTCGGCCTCTCTGATCGCATCAAGATGACGTTGAATGCGATCGCGATCGGTTGCTGTGGCTCTCTCTGCGGCGAGTCTGGAGGCAAAGGCCTCCTGTGCGCGGCGGTATTCCAAGTAGTCAAAAAAGGCTTTGCCATGACGCGCATATAGATCAATCAGCGCGGGCTGCATTGCCTGCCCGGTAAGCCGTGCTACAAACGTACCTTCGCCGTGCTGGACGGTTATGAGCCTGCGCGCCTCCAACTGTTTTAGAGCATCGCGCAATTTGGGGCGCGAGATATTCAGTTGCGCAGAAAGCTCCCGCTCAGACGGGAGCCGGTCTCCTTCCGCGAGAACCCCCTGAACGATGAGATCCTCAATTTGCTGAACGACCATGTCGGCGACAGGGGCTGATTCGATTCGGTCAAATATGGTTGCAAGTGTGCGCATCTGTGCCTCCTAGAGGTAAAATTAGAGTACCTCTTCATTCCAAGAGCGCAAGAAAAATCATCTATAATCTATTAGAAACAATCGTTTAAATCTTCAGTGGTGCAGACCAAATTGACACCTCTTTGGGGCATGAAGTACATCAACGACGAGAGGTAAATATATTTTACCACTTTTCGATCAAACGGATCGGTCTTGCATGAGGAGGAAAACATGAAATCCATCATCACCAGTCTCGCATTGGCTGCTGGCCTTGCGGCCAC
Source organism: Shimia sp. MMG029 (assembly GCF_027947445.1). Taxonomy (NCBI): domain Bacteria; kingdom Pseudomonadati; phylum Pseudomonadota; class Alphaproteobacteria; order Rhodobacterales; family Roseobacteraceae; genus Shimia; species Shimia sp. MMG029. The sequence goes on from NZ_JAQJIM010000005.1 coordinate 136,723, forward strand.
GCCTGCGCTTGCAAAAGACAAACTGCTTCTGAAGACGCCTGTCGCGTTCTCAACTGCGCTTCCTGGATTGGGAACGCCCATTCCACGTGTGGCTGATGCCGTACAAGCGATGTCCGGCGGCACGCTGAAGATGAAAGTCTACGAACCTGGTAAACTGGTGCCAGCCTTTGAAATCCTCGATGCGGTTTCTGCTGGCAAAATCAACTCTGGCTACACCACAGCTGGCTATTGGGCAGGCAAGATCCCCGCGGCACCGCTGTTCAGCGCTGTTCCCTTTGGCCCCGAAGCTGGCGAATACATGGCGTGGATGTACTACGGTGACGGCCTGTCCCTGTACCAGCGCATGTATGACGAGGCGGGCTACAACGTGAAGGTTCTGCCTTGCGCCGTGATCGCCCCGGAAACATCTGGCTGGTTTGCCAAAGAGATTAACTCTCCAGAAGATCTCAAAGGCCTCAAGATGCGCTTCTTCGGTCTGGGCGGCAAAGTCATGGAAAAACTTGGTGTTGCAACTTCGCTTCTGCCAGGTGGCGAAATCTTCCCTGCGCTTGAAAAAGGCGCGATCGACGCAACCGAATTCTCGATGCCTGCCATCGACCAGCGCCTCGGGTTCCACAAGGTTGTTAAATACAACTACTTCCCCGGCTGGCACCAGCAGGCGACGGTGTTTGAACTGCTCATCAATAAAGATGTGTGGAACGAAGCCTCTGAGCAGCACCAGTACATTCTGACCGAGGCCTGCAAGGCGTCTATGGCGGACAGCTTCGCCGAAGGTGAAGCGATGCAGTTTGATGCTCTGCAAAATAACATCGAAGAGAATGGCGTGCAAATCCGCAAATGGTCCCCTGAGATGCTGACCGTCTTCAAAGACACTTGGGAAGAGGTCGCCGCAGAAGAAAGCGCCAACGATCCTTTCTTCAAGGAAGTCTATGAAAACATGACAACCTTCCGCAACCAGTACGACCTTTGGGAGCAGAACGCCTTCCTCCCGCGGATCAACTAACAGCACCCGTTAGTCCGCAAGAGATGCGCCGAGGGCCTCCCAGTCTCGGCGCATCTTACTGACAGCCGAATTGAGATTTTGGGCAGGCAGATCGCGCCTGTCGCGGCCTACAGACACGCCGCAACCGGAGGAGACCCCGATGACGATGCAAACCGACTATCGTGGTGATGTCGCAGAGACATTCGAAAAGATCATTGAACACCCAGACAAAGACACGCAGCCGATTGCGGTCTTTCTGGACACTCTGATTAAGGGTGTTGGCCATATTGTCATGCTGGCCAACCTGCTTTTGATTGCGGCAATCGTGTCTCAGGTTGTGATGCGCTATGCGTTCAATCTGAACTTCCCCAAACTTGATGAGCTTCAGTGGCATTTTTACGGCTTGGTCACGATGTTTGGTGTGTCCTACGCGCTGGTGACAGACAGCCACGTGCGCGTTGATCTGTTTCACATGCAATTGTCACGCCGGGCCCAACGCATCATAGAAGTTCTGGGTATTCTCGTACTACTGTCGCCCTTCGTCTATCTGATGATCGATCAGGGCTATGACTATTTTTATGAGAGTTTCCGCGTTGATGAAGGCTCTTCCAGTGCCACCGGGCTGCCAAACCTTTGGATCTTCAAGTCGGTCATCCCTCTCAGCTTCGCGCTCCTTGGTCTGGCGGCGGTTGCCCGTCTGATCCACGATGTGCATGCGCTGATCCAAAACCCACCCGAAGAGCGGGAAGGCCGCTCGCTTCTGCTCGTGGCCTCGGTGTTTGTCATGACAATGGCCATGGCCTGGGGCCTGCATTTCCTGGTGGAGACCACCGAGGAAATGATGGTCATGGGGATGTTCATGACCTTTATTGGGTTGCTGTTCACCGGCTTCCCTGTGGCTTGGACCCTTGCGGGCACAGGTATGATTTTTGGCTTCGCAGCCTATCTCTTTGACAATGACCTGATGCTCTGGACCGGGCTCGAAAGCACGTTCACGGGTCTCGACTATTTGACGCTGGGAGCCGTGGTTAACCGCGTCTATGCCACCATGTCCAACGCGGTTCTGGTGGCATTGCCGATGTTCATTTTCATGGGGCTGATGCTGGATGAAAGCGGTGTTGCCGAACGTCTGATGACGGCAATGACACGCCTGTTTGGCACCGTGCGGGGCGGTTTGGCGATCACCGTTACCCTGATTGGCATCGTGCTCGCCGCATCAACCGGCATTGTCGGGGCATCGGTTGTGTTGCTGGGCGTTCTAAGCCTGCCAACGATGCTGCAAAACAAATACTCCAAGACATTGGCCACCGGCACGATTGCAGCCTCTGGTACGCTCGGCATTCTGATCCCACCCTCCATTATGCTGGTGATTATGGCGGATCAGATGGCGCTGTCCGTAGGTGATCTCTTCATGGCAGCAATGGTACCCGGTGTCCTTCTTGGCACGCTATACCTTGGCTATATCTTTATCGTGGCCCAACTCAACCGCGCCGCAGCACCGGTGCCGGAAGGGGCGAAAGCACCCGACTGGAGCGTCATCAAAGATGTACTGGTCGCGGTGTTGCCGCCACTTGGGCTTATCCTGGCAGTCCTGGGCTCCATTTTTGCGGGCATAACCACCCCCACCGAAGCATCGGGTGTGGGCGCGATCGGGGCAACTTTGCTTGCAGTGGTCTACCGCAAACTGACGTTTAAGAAGCTTTGGAACGTCTGTAAGGCCACCTTCAATTCAACCGCTTATATCTTCGCGATTTTCCTTGGGGCCACTGTGTTCTCCTTTGTGCTGCGCGAGCTGGGCGGGGACGAATTCATCGAACATCTGATCGGATCCACCGGACTGGGGCCAAATGGCACCATCCTGTTCATTCTGTTCATCTGCTTCCTGCTGGGCTTCTTTCTGGATTGGATTGAGATCACCCTGATCGTCCTGCCACTGATGGGGCCGGTTGTGATGGCGCTGGATCTCGGCATCCCGGGGTTCGGTTTGGATGAACCTGCATTGATCTGGTTTGTGATCCTTGTGGCTGTGACACTGCAGACAAGTTTCCTGACCCCACCTGTTGGCTTTTCCCTGTTTTACCTCAAAGGGGTTTGCCCACCTGAGGTAAAGTTGACCGACATCTACAAAGGTGTGGTGCCTTTCGTGCTGTTGCAGCTGCTGTGCCTTGGCTTGGTTTTCTTGTGGCCCGCTTTGGTCACGTGGCTGCCGTCCGTGGCCTATTGATAAAAAGGGAGGAGTGGCAAATGTCTGCATTGCTTCAGCAGCTTGATCAGATCGTTGGTTCCAAAAACCTGTTGACCTCCTCCAGTCAGACGGAACGTTTCCGCAAGGGGTTTCGTTCCGGCGAGGGTGAGGCCATTGCGGTTGTGATGCCAACAAACCTGCTGCAGATGTGGCAGGTTCTTCAGGCCTGTGTTGCCGCTGATGTTGTCGTTGTCATGCAGGCTGCCAACACGGGGCTCACCGAAGGATCGACACCCAAAGGCACCTATGACCGCCCCATTGTCGTGCTGAATTCGAGCAAAATCAAAGGTCTGCATCTCTTGCAGGACGGTGAGCAGGTGCTGAGCCTGCCAGGTGCCAGCTTGTTTGAGCTGGAAAAACTGCTGCGCCCCCTCGGGCGCACGCCGCACTCGGTGATCGGCTCAAGCAGCATTGGCGCTTCGATCACGGGCGGGGTGTGCAACAACTCAGGCGGGGCGCTCTGTGAACGTGGGCCCAGCTACACCGAGTTGGCGCTTTTTGCCCGGATTGATGAAACCGGCGCGCTTGAGCTTGTGAACCATCTCGGCATTGAGCTTGGTGACACGCCTGAGGAAATGCTGACACGGCTGGAGGCGGGCGATTACGACAAAAACACCCCCACGCCAGAAGGCCGCAAAGCCCGCGACACAGATTATGAAGAGATTGTGCGCGACGCAGATGCGCGCAGCCCTGCGCGCTACAACAATGACCCACGCCTGCTGTATGAAGTGTCCGGTTGTGCCGGAAAGCTCGTGGTGTTTGCGGTGCGTCTGGACACCTTCCCAACCTATGAGCGCGAGCAAACATTTTACATTGGCACCAATGATCCGGATCAGTTCACAGAGTTGCGCCGCCGCATTCTGAAAGATTTCGAAACCTTGCCGGTTTCCGCAGAATACATGCATCGTGAGTGTTTTGACATTGCAGCCGTGTACGGCAAAGACACGCTGGTGATGATCGACAAACTGGGCACCGACCGATTGCCGATGTTCTTCGCCCTGAAAGGGGCGATCGACGCACGGTTGAACAAATTCTCTTTGACCCGTGGGTTCACGGACAAGTTTATGCAGCTGGTGTCAAAGATCTGGCCACAGCACCTGCCGGCGTTTCTGCGAGCCTACCGCGATCGATATGAACACCACCTGATCCTGAAAATGCATGATGGTGGCATCGAAGAGGCGGCACAGCTCTTGCCGGAACTCTTTGACAACACGGATGCAGATTATGTGACCTGTTCTCCGCGAGAGGCAAAAATTGCCGGGCTTCATCGGTTTGCAGCGGCGGGCGCAGCGGTTCGGTATGGCCATGTGCATGCCAAGGAGTCCGAAGGCATTCTCTCACTCGACATCGCTCTGCGTCGCGACGATCGTGCGTGGCTTGAAAAATTGCCAAAGGATCTGCTCGATCAGATTGCGGTGAAGGTCTACTATGGGCATCTTATGTGCCACGTGTTCCATCAGGACTATGTGGTGAAAAAAGGCTGCGATCCCAAAGCGCTGAAGGCCGCGATGCTGAAAATTCTGGATGAGCGCGGCGCTGAATACCCCGCTGAACACAATGTAGGCCACCTCTACACAGCCAAACCGGCATTGGCGGCGCACTATCGCGATTGCGACCCGACCAACTCATTCAACCCTGGCATCGGGAAAATGAGTCGGGCAAAGCACTACGGCGCAAGCTGATGATTTAGCTGTGTGCGCTGGTCGAAAGCCGCGCGCACAGTCCTGCGCCCTCCACGCGTGCGTAGAGCGAACGCCCCCTTGTTCCACAGGCTTGTTTATCCCCACCTGTCGATGCTGAAGCCTGACCAAGCGTTTTCCCGAGTCTACGGCAATTGTGAAATAAATTTCAGCTTCTGAGAAATTTTGCTTGTTCGATTGATTGAGGTGCCATTTCCTCTCTAACTCAGGGTCAGTGCAAGAAACTGCACAGGATGAAATTTCTTGCGGCGCGCTTGAGGAGAGGCTGCGTCACAAGGTCAATCGACCGTGGGAGGAATAGGATTATGGTCAAATTTAAGCAGATGGCTTTGTGCGCCGCTCTGTCGCTGACAACCGCTGTTGGCGTGGCGCAGGCAGACACGCTGAAGTGTGATCCGGGTGAAACCTATATCATGAATGTCATGGTGTCAGGGCATCCATACTGGGTACCCGTCTATCAGGGCTTTAAACAAGCGGCGGCGGCTTTTGGGTGTGAAACCATTTTCTCAGGCACTCCAGATTATGACATCACCAAACAGATTGCCTCTTTTGAACAGGATCTGGTGAAAGCCCCGGCAGGTATCCTGCTGCACCCAATGCAAGCGGATCCATTCATTGAACCAATCAACCGCGCGATCGACAACGGCACCGAAATCACGACATTTGCGGCGGACTCCCCAAATTCTAAGCGCTCCGCCTACATCACCTCAGACAACCTTGCAGAGGCGAAATATGCCGCTGAGGCTTTTGTGGGTGAACTGGGCGACAGTTTCGAATTCGCAGTTCTGGAGAATCCGGGTCAGTCCAACCACGATCTACGTGTCACAGCCTTCCTGTCCTACATGGAAGAGCACTATCCGAACACCAAACTGGTCGGGCGCCAGGCCACCAATCAGGACAGCAACGCTGCCTATCGCGCGACCGCATCTATTGTTCAGGCCAATCCAAACCTGAAAGCCATCTGGATCCCGGAGGCAGGTTCTGCCGAAGGTGCCGTGGCTGCTATTCTTGAGGCCGAGTCTGATGTGATGGTGATGCACGCTGATGTGACACCAACAACGCTAGAGCATATCAAAGCGGGCAACATCTATGCGGCGCTGAACCCAAATCAGGGCATGCAGGGCTTCATGGGCTTTATGTCGGTGTTCATGGCGGCGAAGTCTGACGTTTTTGATCCGTTCAATGACTACAAGGTCTCTGGCTACAACCCTGTTCAGATCCCGTTTGTGGACAATGGCTTCTCGGTCATCACCAAAGCGAATGCTGAGAGCTTTGATCTGAACGCCTACATGGAAGGCCGCGATCCGAGCTGATCGGATTGAGCTGAGTTTGGCTGCTCCGCAGGTGTGTGGGGCAGCAGCTTGCAACAACAAGACTTCAAAGACAAGTGGGCGCTATGACTGGGGATGTAATCCTTCAAATTTCCAAGCTCTCCAAATCCTTCGGGCCGGTGAAGGCACTGAAAGAGGTGGATTTCGAGCTGCGCAAAGGAGAGATCCACGCGATTGCCGGGGAAAACGGCGCAGGCAAGTCGACCTTGATGAACATCATCGACGGGATCTTGCAGCCTGACAGTGGCGAAATCTGGATCGACGGCGCAAAGACGCGCATTCAGTCCCCCGCAGAGGCGCAGAAAAAAGGCATCGGTTTCGTACACCAGGAGATTGCGCTCTGCCCGGATGTCTCTGTTGCCGAAAACATCTTTATGGCGACCACCAGCGCCAGCGGTGCGTTCCTCATGGACTACAAAGGCATCGAGGCGAAGGCACGTCAGGTATTTGCCCAGCTCTCCACCATTGATCCAGCAATCTTGGTGCGTGATCTTTCGATTTCCAATCAGCAGCTTGTCGAAATCGCCAAAGCCCTGACTTTGGACTGTCGTGTGCTCATTTTGGATGAGCCCACCGCCGCGCTCACCGAAGCGGAGGCGCAGGTGCTTTTTGGGATCATGCGGCAGCTGACGGATCGCGGGATCTCCATCATCTACATTTCCCACCGGATGGTTGAGATTTTTGAAAACTGCGACCGGGTTTCGGTGTTTCGGGATGGGCGTTATGTACGTACCGACACTGTCGCCGACATCACTCCGAGCGACGTGGTGAATGCCATGGTGGGGCGCGAACTTGGGGATCTCTATCCAGACAAGCAACATCCCGATGATCGCAACGATACAGAGGTGTTGCGGGTTGAGAACCTGACCGAAGCAGAGCGTTTCAGCGATGTGTCCTTCTCGCTGAAGAAAGGAGAGATCCTGGGCTTTGCCGGTCTTATAGGCGCTGGGCGCAGTGAAATTGCCAAAGGCATCTGCGCATTGGAAGGCGAGGTCACCGGCAATGTCTGGCTGAACGGAGCGCAGCTCAAGCTGCGTGACTATCAGGACAGCATCGAGGCGGGCATGGTCTATCTCTCAGAAGACCGCAAAGGCGACGGCGTGTTTTTGGACATGTCCATCGCCAGCAATGTCTCCGCGCTGAAAGTAGAGCAAGTCGCCAGCGGCCTTGGTTTGATTCAGACGCGCAAAGAAGTGGATCAGGCGGATCGTTTGGGACGGAAGCTGAACCTAAAGTGCGGGGGACTGACTGATCCGGTGTCCTCTCTTTCTGGCGGCAACCAGCAAAAGGTCGCCATCGCGAAAATGCTGTCGGTCAATCCGCGTCTGATCTTTCTGGATGAGCCAACCCGGGGCGTCGATGTGGGGGCCAAGGTGGAGATTCACCGCATCCTGCGCGATCTCGCCAATGAAGGCGTGGGCATCGTGGTGATTTCCTCAGAGCTGCCCGAATTGATCGGGGTCTGCGACCGTGTGCTGGTCATCCACGAGGGCCACATCACCGGCGAGGTGACGGGCGATCAAATGACAGAAGAAAATATCATGCATCTGGCCTCTGGCGCAGATGCGGCGCTCTCAGCAGCGCAATGAAGGGGGAGAAAATGGAGCAATCAGTGAACATCGGAGCCGTCGATGACAGCAAGGGGCACTCTCTGATGGGGCGCTTGATCCGCATGCGGGAAACCGGGCTGATCGTCATTATTCTGGCGCTTTTCATCGGCATGTCCTTTGCCTCGCCATACTTTCTGACCTGGGTGAACATCCGCGCGATGACCATGGCATTCGCGGTGGAAGGCATCGTGGTGGTCGGCATGACCGTACTGCTGATTTCCGGCGGTATCGACCTTTCGGTGGGCTCAGTCACAGCCCTTGCGGGCGTCATTGCGGGTTGGTTGTTTTTGCAAGGGATCGATCCGTGGGTCGCCTCTGCAATTGCAATTTTTGCCTGCACCGCAATTGGCTCTTTCATGGGGGTTTTCACCACGCGGATCGGATTGCATCACTTTATCGTCTCGCTCGCGATCATGGTGATTGCCCGTGGGATATGTTTGCTGGCCACCGGTGGACGCCCCATTGGCCTTTATACTCTGCCACCAGAATTCAAATTCATTGGGCAGGGCTCCATCGGCCCCATTCCTGTGGTGATCATCATTTTCTTTGTGGTTGTGATTGCGGCCGATTTCATGCTGCGCCGCACCACCATGTTTCGCAAAGTGTTTTACACCGGCTCCAATGAAAAAGCTGCGGCCTATTCCGGCATTCGCACCAAGAAGGTTGTGTTTCTGACCACCACACTTTGCTCTGCACTTTGTGGTTTTGCAGGCATCATCTATATGGCGCGCTTTGGGTCTGCGCAGCCGACCTTTGGTCTGGGGATGGAGCTTAATGTGATCGCCGCAGCGGTGATCGGCGGGGCCAGCCTGAATGGCGGATCTGGCTCTATCTTCGGGGCGATCCTTGGCACGGTGCTGCTGTCGGTGGTGTCCTCCTCGCTCGCACTTTTGGATGTGTCGGTCTACTGGCAGGACATCATCCGTGGCTCCATCCTGCTCGCGGCTGTGACCATCGACCACTACCTCAATAAGAAACGGCGCTGAGGTGAACGGGATGGCAGAACGCAGACAAGACTTTGAAACGGTGCGCCAAATCCACGCTGTGCTGGTCCTTCATTTTATCGAAGGAAAAAAGCAGTCAGAGATCGCAAACGAGCTCAACCTTTCGACATCCAAAGTGAACCGGTTGATCACCCAGGGACGCAAGCTTGGGATGCTCAAGATCGAAATCGACAGCCCGTTCCAGCGTTTGATGGATCTGGAGGAAGCACTCAGCCGCTTCGCGAGCCTCGACAGCGCCGTTGTCACCCCGACGGTAGAAGGCAGTGAGAAGGCGACATTGCAGCAGGTCGGGCGCGCGGCGGCCAGCCATTTGACAGAAACCCTGCGAGACGGAGATGTGATCGCAATCACCGGCGGGAAGGCGGTCAGCGCTTTGGTGGATAGCCTGGAGGTGGAGCGCGCCTGGGACGTCACCGTGGTGCCGCTCACAGGGGGAGTTCAGGGCAAATACTTCACCGATGTGAACCATCTGGCCACACGTCTGGCGGAGCGCTTGGGGGGCAAAACCATGCTCCTGCATGCGCCACTCTTTGCGGAAAGTCAGGCGCAGCGGGACATGTTGATGGGGGTGTCCTCAATCAAAGAAGTGCTGGACTTAGCGCGGCGCGCGAACATCGCGCTTGTTGGGATCGGTTCCGTTCAACCGGCTCGGTCAAGCTATTACGACTTGCACCCCGTGCCCGAGGCAGACCGCAAAATGCTGGTGGGGACAGGCGTGGTCGGAGAATTTATGGCCCATCTGATCCGCGAAAATGGCGCGGTGGCGAATTTTGCCCTGAATTCGCGCCTTGTTGCGCTGTCTCCTCAGGAACTTGGCCAATGTGAGCGGGTGATCGGCATTGCCGCAGGCACCAGCAAAGTGAGCCCGATCAAAGCTGCCCTGAACGGTGGTTTTCTGGAGTCCTTGATCGTGGACGAAGACACGGCCGCAGCGGTGCTGCAGCAATATGAAGGAAGTGAACATGTCGCATGAAATGCTAAAACGCGAAATCGGCCAGTCCGGCATACAGGCGTCCGCCATTGGGCTTGGCACATGGGCGATCGGCGGCTGGATGTGGGGCGGCACCGATGAGGCGCGCTCAATCAAAGCGATTGAAGCCTCCATTGATGCCGGTATCAGCCTGATCGACACGGCCCCTGCCTATGGTCAGGGTGTTGCCGAAGAGATCGTCGGCAAAGCCATCAAAACCCGCAGAGATCAAGTGGTGCTCGCCACCAAATGCGGTCTTGTCTGGCACACTCAGAAAGGCAATCACTTCTTTGATTATGATGGCGCGCCCGTACATCGCTATCTGGGCAAAGATGCGATTGTCTACGAGGTCGAACAGAGCCTGAAACGTCTCGGCACGGACTATATCGACCATTACATCACCCATTGGCAGGATCCCACAACGCCAGTTGCGGAAACGATGGAAGCTTTGGAACAGCTCAAGCAGCAGGGCAAAATCCGCTCTATCGGTGCAAGCAATACAACGCCTGCGGATGTGCGCGCCTACCTAGCCGCAGGCCAGCTAGATGCGGTGCAGGAGGAATACTCCATGGTCAACCGCGCCGTTGAGGCGGAGATGGCCCCGCTCTGTCTGCAGCAGGACGTGTCGATCCTGAGCTATTCTTCGCTCGCATTGGGGTTGCTATCTGGCAAGATCGGCCCAGACCGGGTGTTTGAAGGCGATGATCAACGCCAAGACAACCCGCGGTTCTCCATGGCAAACCGTCAAAAGGTGGCTCAGTTGATGGCGGCGATCGCCCCCATTGCTGAGGCCCATGGCGCGACCAAAGCGCAAATTGTGATTGCCTGGACGCTGCAACAGCCTGGCATCACCTTTTCACTTTGCGGCGCGCGCGATGCAGATCAGGCGGCGGAGAATGCGAAGGCAGGCTTGCTCCGGTTGGGTGAGGCTGAACTTGCCACCATCAGTCAGGCCGCAGCCGCGCACCTCAGCAACCTAGACGGCTAACACGCTGTCCTTTCACCAGGCGCTGGTTTTGGCCGCCTGACCGGGGCAATGCCTCACCCACTACGGCAATAGAACGCGCCAGCCCCGGCTGGCAGCGAACGGAGAAGTCATGTCCGATCAGCGGATCAAAAACTGGCAGAAGCTTCAAACAGACTGCGCGTTTGACGTTGTGGTTGTCGGCGGGGGCGTCAACGGGATCGGCACGTACCGAGAGCTGGCGCTACAGGGTTTGCGCGTGCTGTTGGTGGAGCGAGGCGATTTCGCCAGCGGATGCAGTGCCGCGCCCTCGCGTATGATCCATGGTGGCTTGCGCTATCTGGAAAATGGTGAGTTTGATCTTGTGCGTGAAAGCTTGCAGGAACGTGATGCTCTGCTGCTGAATGCGGCGCACATGGTGCATCCTCTGCCCACCGTGATCCCGATCACGTCGACGTTTTCGGGGCTGCTGAATGCCGGGGTGTCTTTCTTGGGGCTAAGTGGCAAACCCTCCCGTCGTGGCGCGCTTCCGATCAAATTGGGGCTGTACCTGTATGACTGGGTAACCCGTAAACGCCGCCTGATGCCCAAACACAGTTTTGCTGGGGAACAGACCACGCGACGGGATTGGCCGGATCTGATGGCTGAGGCCAAGTATACCGCCACCTATCATGACGCATGGATCAGCTTTCCTGAGCGGTTGTGTCTTGAGATGATTGCCGATGTTGCCGAGGCGCATGCGGGTTGTGTCGCGGTGAACTACGCCGAAATGGCCCCCTCTGATGCAGCCTATACCCTGACGTGCCAGATCACAGGACAGAAGGCCCAGATCACAACCAAGCTCATTGTGAATGCCACCGGTGCCTGGCTCGATGAAACCGTTGCCCAATTGGGTGGGGGCACCAAAAAGCCGATGGTCGAAGGCACCAGAGGATCACATGTGATCTTGGATTATCCCAAGCTGCACGCTGCACTTAAGGGCAGCATGGTGTTTTTTGAAAACGATGATGGGCGCATCTGCATCGTATTCCCCTTTCATGACAAGGTTCTGGCAGGCTCAACCGACATTCGGGTTCAAAAGCCGGGCCGCGTCCGCTGCGAGCCAGAGGAAACACACTATATTCTGGGGTCCCTGCAAAACGTGTTTCCGAACATGCAGTTTGGTGAAAGCGATATCGTTTTTAGCTATTCCGGTATTCGCCCTTTGCCGCAAAGTGATCAGGATTTCACAGGCCGCATCTCGCGCGGCCATGACATTCGCCACCTTGCGGCGCGTGATGGGCGGCCCCCACAGCTTTGTATGATCGGGGGGAAATGGACAACGTTTCGCGCCTTTGCTGAACAGGTCTGTGATGAGGCTCTGGGGATTTTAGGCCAGGCGCGCAAATGCGATACCTTGGGGCTGTCGATTGGCGGCGGGAAAGGGTTTGAGAGGCAGTCTGCCGCTGTCTTGCAAACCTTGCGCGCAAAGAACGGGCTAAGCACCGCGCGCGCCACCCATCTGCTCAGCCGCTATGGAACCAATGCGATGAATGTCGCCAAGCACTGCCCATCCGGCGACCAGTCGTTGTCCCCGGCGACCCTATACAGCCGCGCAGAACTTGCGCATTTGATCCGCTCCGAACACGTCGCCACCCTGTCTGATCTGGCCCTGCGGCGCACGGATTTGGCGATTTCCGGTGTGCTTTCTGCTGAGATCATCGACGCCCTTGCAGAGGTGATGCGTGAGACGGTGGACATCTCCGCAGAAACACTTGCCGCGCAAAAACAAGCGCTGATTGAGGAACTGCAGCAGTTCCATGGCGTCAACCCCGAAACACTCAGATCACGTAATACCGAAGGGAGAGCGCAATGCGCATCAGTACAAAAGCACGCATGAACCGGATGTTCACCAATGGGGGGTGCCTTGACGTGGCCATCGACCATGGCGTCTGCAACGAACCGAGCTTTATGGTCGGGCTGGAGGACATGCCCGCTGTGATGAACACGCTGATTGATGCGGGCCCGGATGCCATTCAATGCGCCTATGGTCAGGCAGATCTGCTGCAAAGTCGCCCCGAAAAAGACAAGCCTGCGCTGGTCATGCGCATTGATATGGGCAACCCATATAACGACCAGCGCCATCGCGTGATGTGGTCCATGCTGCAAAACGCAGAGGAGCCGATCATCGGTGCGTTGGAAATGGATGCAGCTGCGGTGGTGGTGAACCTGTTCATGCTACCTGATGAGCCGGAACTCTTCCGCCAATGCGTCGAAAACATCAGCCGCGTGCGCGCATCTTGTGAGAAATACGGCATGCCCCTGATGATCGAGCCGCTGGTGATGCTGCCCAATGATGTGCGCGGCGGCTATCAGGTCGATGGCAATGCCGAAAAAATTGTGACCCTCACCCGTCTGGCCAGCGAAATGGGGGCCGATATCATCAAGGCCGATCCAACGGAGAACCCCGAGGATTTTCACCGCGTGGTCGAAGCGGCAAGGGTGCCGGTCCTGGTGCGCGGCGGTGGCAAAGAAGATCTGAAGAATGTTTTGATGAAATCGGCTGCGCTGATGCAGCAGGGCGCAAAAGGCATGGTCTATGGCCGCAATATCTATCAGCATGACAATCCAAAGGCCGTGGTCAGCGCTCTGATGGCGATGATCCACAATGAGGCAACTGGCGAAGAAGCGTGGGACATCTATAACCGTGGCTGAAGAACAGACATATCTGCTGGGTCTGGATGCAGGCAACACAGTCATCAAGGCTGTGTTGTTTGATCTGGAAGGACGGCAAATCGCCATGCAGGCCATGGATGGGCAAACGCACTCGCCTAAAACAGGCCATGTAGAGCGCGACATGAACGAACTTTGGGCCAACGCCCAACAGGTGATCCGCAGCTGTATCGAAACCGCGGGCATCGATCCAAAACAAATTGCCGGGGTCGGGTGTGCAGGTCATGGCAATGGGCTTTATGCGCTGGACAAAGCGGGGGAGGCACTGATCGGGATACAGTCTCTTGATACGCGTGCTGCGCAGCTTGCCACAGATCTTGCAAACACTCAGGGGGATGCTTTGCATCGCATCTGCCTGCAAAAGCCCTGGCCCTCTCAAACCCCGGTTCTGTTGGCTTGGCTGAAACACAATGCACCAGACATCTACGCGCAGATCGGAACAGTGTTCTTGTGCAAGGATTACATGAATTACTGCCTGACAGGCGCACGTGTCAGCGATATTTCCGATATGTCAGGCTGCGGTCTCACCTGCTTGCCTGACGCGCGATATGACGCGGATCTCATGGCGCTATATGATCTTTCTGAAGCGCTGGAGTGCCTGCCACAATTGGCGGACCCTGCCGAAGTCATCGGATATGTCACAGCCGAAAGTGCCGCGCTCACCGGGCTGGCAGAAGGCACGCCTGTGATTGGCGGGTATTTTGATGTGGTTTCCAGTGCGCTGGGGTCTGGTGCTGGGGTGCCCGGTGACGCCTCAATCATCGTAGGGACATGGAGCATCAATCAGGTGTTTTCAGACGCGCCGGTCTTTGATCCGGACGTGTTTATGGTCAGCGCCTTTGGCGACGGGCATTTTGTGAATATTGAATCCAGCGCGACTTCTGCGGTCAATCTGGAGTGGTATGTTCGCGAGTTGGTGGAGCGCGGCGCGCACCATGATGATCCGTTTGGGTACTGCAATCAGCGGGTTGGCGACATCACGCCGCAAAGCGATGATCCATTTTTTCATCCCTTCTTGTATGGCTCTGGTTTGGGCGCAGATCACCGCGCTGGCTTTTATGGGGTCGCAGGCTGGCACGGCGAAGGTCATCTTTTGCGCGCACTGTTTGAGGGGGTGATGTTTGAGCACCGCCGCCACATTGATGTCTTGCGTGGATCCGGCGTGCAATTTGACGCGGCAGTTCTGTCAGGGGGCGGGGCGCGCAGCCCACACTGGCCTCAGATGTTTGCCGATTGTTTGGGGGCTCCAATCTCCGTGGCCCAAGCGCAAGAAACCGGGGCGTTGGGTGCCGCTATTGGTGTGGCAGTGGCCACGGGGCTGGTTGCCGATTATGCCGAAGGCATTGCGAAAATGACGCGCCAGCGTGCCAGCTTTGCGCCCGATCCAGCAATGACGGCGCATTATGACCGCAGGTATCAGCTTTACGGCAAACTCACCGAAGCGCTCGCGCCGATCTGGGCGGAACTTCATGAACAGGCCGCTACGGCGTGAAATACGTCGTGGCAAATTTTCGGTTTCTCAAAAGAAACGCACACCTTGAAAGAGACTGACATGACTGTCCTTGTGATTGCCGAAGTGTCGGCGCCTTTAGAAGAGTTTGATGCTCTGAAACACGCAGTGGATGCTCTTGCTCAGGCATCGCGCAGAGAGGAGGGGTGCCTGCCAGCAGTCTGGACCGCGAGGCAGAGCAGGCGCTGTTTACACTCTTGCGGGCGGAGGTGCCCAACGCGACCATTCTGTGTGTGTCGCATCGCGCTCCCAACGCGCTCAATCCCGACCGAACCTGGCAAATTGGCCATGTGGCAGATCGCGCCGCGTAAGTGCGCATAACAGGAGAAACCGATGAAATCCGGAAACTGGTTTGATCCCCGCACCGGCGCAGCTTTGTGCCATCACGATGTGATTGCACAAGCCGCGCAGGCACAGGCTGTCTTGCTCGGCGAACAACACGACAAAGCGGAGAACCACCGCTGGCAGATGCATGTGGCCGCCGGCTTGTTGGCACTTCGACCAGATCTCGTGATGGGCTTTGAGATGTTCCCCAAACGCCTCAATCCCGTTCTGCAGGATTGGGTGGATGGCAAGATCGCCGAACCTGAGTTCGCAGAGCGTGTGGAATGGGGCACCGTTTGGGGCTTTGACATAAGCCTCTACATGCCGCTGTTTCATTTCTGCCGAGACTTTGGCATCCCAATGCTGGGGCTGAACTGCCGTCGCGGTTTGGTGACTGAGGTCGGCAAAGAAGGTTGGGGTGCCATCCCCGAGCCAGAGCGCGAAGGATTGACACAGGCGGCACCGCCAAGTGCAGCCTATCGCAAATACCTCTTTGATGTCACCGGCGGCGCTTTTCCCAACCGCAAGGCAACATCGCCAGAGGATCCGCAGTTTGACCGTTTTGTGCGTGCACAACAGACGTGGGATCGGGCGTTTGCCGGTCGCATTGCCGAAGTCGCGCTATCACCTTCGGCACCGCTTGTGATTGGCATCATCGGCCGCGGCCATCTGGAGCATCGCTACGGCACGCCGTCGCAGCTTGCAGATCTGGGCGTCAACAACTGCCGCGTTCTGCTGCCGCATGCGGAGGTCGCCGAGCCAATAGGCGATATCGCAGATGCGCTCTGCAAGATGCCGGCGACGTCATAAGCGTTGCTGCGCTGTCCGGGTAGGTTGGCACTCTTTGCACTGCTTAAATCAATTGGGGAAACGTGCCACCATAAAACGATGGCACGTTTTTCGTTGTCGGCACTTGGCCTCGGATCTCCCGTCAGGCCGCCGATTGGGTGGGAGAAGCAGCAGGGTTTTGTGCCCATGCGCTCTGTGAACCCGCAATCTTGAACCGATTGACAAGATCGACCAACGTTGCCGCATCCCCATTAAGCATATGCCCTGCGGCTGTTGCTTCTTCGACCATAGCCGCGTTCTTCTGGGTCACTTGATCGAGCTGCATGACCCCTGCATTGATTTCTGCAAGACCTGTTGATTGCTCCGATGCACCTTCCGCGATGTCCGAAACACCTTTGGAAACCTGCACGACGCGTTCTGCGATGTTGTTCAGTGCTTCGCCGGTTTTGCCAACAAGTTCCACGCCATGCTCTACATGTCTCGAAGACTCGTCGATGAGGCCTTTGATTTCCATTGCCGCTTCAGAAGAGCTGTGCGCAAGCTTGCGCACTTCAGAGGCCACAACGGCAAAACCCCGTCCCGCATCCCCAGCACGCGCAGCTTCCACACCAGCATTCAGCGCCAATAGGTTGGTCTGAAATGCGATATCATCAATCACCGATACGATCTGTGAGATCTGGCTGGAGCTTTGCTCAATTTCAGTCATTGCTTTGACAGCGCTATGCACGACCTGGCCGCTCTGTTCCGCTTCGAATTTGGCTTTTTCCATCGAGCTTTCAACAAATCGTGCTCCCTCTGCGGAGGCGCGCACCGAATGTGTCAGATCGTCTAGCGCGGCTGCGGTCTCTTCCAGCGTCGCTGCTTGGTTTTCGGTCCGTTTGGATAAGTCGTCAGACGCCTGGCTGATCTCTCCGGCACCGTTGCGAATAGATCCGGCCGCTTCAATGACGTGTGTCATGGTCTGGCTCAAAGTGGTCACCGAGGCATTAAAATCTGCGCGCAGCTCTTCGTAGTCGAGGGGGAACTCTGTGGTGATTTTCGCGGAAAGGTCCCCGCGCGATAGGCTTGAAAGATGGCTCGATAGCGTTTGCACCACTTTGGACTGCTCGGCATCACGCGCGCGTTGCGCCGCTTCCATGTCCCTTTGCCGCTCCAGCGCGTCACGGAATACATCCAAAGTCCGCCCCATATCGCCAAGTTCATTCTGCGCCTGTGTGAACGGGATTTCGCTCTTTGTGTCCCCTTCGGCAAGGCTTCCCATTCTGGCGCGCAACTGACTCAGGGGCCCGGTGACGCTGCGCGTCAGGAAGAACGCAGCACCGCACAAAATCACGAGAATGCCACCCAGGACAGTCAGTGCCTTGTTACGGATGGTTGCCAACTGTGCGTCCATATCCGCCACATAGACGCCCGTGCCAATGGTCCAACCCCACGGCTCAAAGTACTTCACATAAGCAACTTTGGCTTCCATTTCGGTGCTACCAGGTTTGGTAAATTGATATGTGAGTGTCCCGGAGCCCTCTGTGACAGCGGCTTTCCGCAATTCGCGATAGACCAGCATGCCATTGGAGTCTTTGAAATCGCCTCGATAGCTGCCCACGGCGTCTGGCGACACTGGATGGGCTTGCATCACGAAGTCGCTGTCAAATGCGTATACATACCCTGTTTCACCAAAGTGAAACGTTGCGAGGCGATCACGCGCAAGCTCATAAGCCTGTTCTTCGGTGTATTTTCCAGATTGAACGCCCTTATCCAGATCTTCCAGCAGGCTGACGGCAATTTCAGTGATCTTATTCAGCTCAGCATCACGCAGTTGTTCTGTTGTTGTCCGCATTTGATTTTGCAAAATCATTTCCAGCACAATGGAGAGGCCAACGGCCAGCAACGCGAGCGCGACAACCCGTGTCGACAGTTTTGAAAGAAAGGCTAGCATGAGTGAGTTGAATCCTTTGGTAGTTCTTCGCGCTCAAGCGGCCTAGGGAGAGCCCCTTAACAACTCCTTGCTTGCCGAAATGTTGAAAATGCAGCCTATTTTACCGGTTGAAGTCGACTTCATTGATTTTTTCAGTTTGAAAACAAATACTTATAAGCGGCGTTTGCAGCGCTCGAAGTCTTGAAACATGTCATTCCAGTATCCCAAGTTCGGGCAGATATGCTGTCAGATCATAACTGTGGTGCGCAGCCCCCTCATCATTGTCTTGAAATCTAGATCGGCGCCTGTTGCGGTCAGCCTCGTGACGGACCTTTCGCTCACTGCTTAACTCTTCAACAAGCAAATTACGAATAGACGGGCCAGAACACGTTCAAACAGGATCAGAAACACGCCATGTTCTCTTTTGCAAAAAACCTGAGGATCTCTCAGAAGATTGGTGTCTGCTATTTCGTTCTGCTCGTCACTTTTGCATCGGTGGCAATCTATAACGTCAGATCCCTAGAGCAGGTCGCAGATGGCACCGAAGAAATCTATCAGAACTACTTCACCAGTGCGATCAATCTGGCCGGGGCTGAGGCGGCTTTAAGCCATCTGTTTATCGCACAAAAATCTCACATCATTGCGCCAGATGACAGAGCAATGCGGCAGCAGGAAGACATTATCCAGCATTCGATCACGCAGTTCAACGAGCGCATGAGCCAGTTTGAACAAACGCTCGATCCGGGTCTGGAAACAGAGACCTTTTTAGACCTGATGCAAAAAGCTGAGCGTCTTCTGGCCATGAACGACGAGATCGTTTCGCTCAGTCAAACCAACAATGATGTCAAAGCCGCTGATCTGAGTGCGGGTGCCTTTGCGACGCTGTATCACGAGATCGTCGAAATGAACGAAACGATGTTGCAAACCAACGTCGACGGTGCGGCCCACTTCTATGAGAAGGCGCAGAGCTCCTTTCAGCTAACAGAACGTATTGTGATCGTTGTCGCGGTTGTGTTCTGTGTTTTTGGTCTGATGATGTTTGGGGTGCTTGCGCGGTCGATCAGCGCACCGCTTGGCAACTTGCGTGGTGTGCTCAATCAAATGGCGCGCGGCGAAGGGCAAATTGACGAAACGCTTCTCAATCGTCGTGATGAGATCGGTATGCTCGGTCAGTCTGTTATGGATCTGAAAGTCGCGATCGAAGAGAAATCCACGGCAGAAGCGGCATTCAAAGCCCGCGAGGCACGTGAAGTGAGCCATGTCGTGGAGGCACTGCGCACCAATATCGACAAGCTCGCCAAAGGCGATCTGACAGTTTTCATCGATGAGGCATTTGCCGATAAATACGAAACCCTGCGTGCGGATTTCAACAATTTGACCGAGCGTCTGTCGCACACGGTTTCCGCGCTGCAAGACAACGCCGCCTCCATTCGCAATGGCGCCTCCGAGATTAGTCAGTCTTCTGGCGCATTGGCGCAACGCACCGAAAGTCAGGCGGCGACATTGGAGGAGACGTCAGCCGCGATGGATGAGCTCAATGCGAGCGTGGCTGCTGGTGCAGATGCGACCCGTAGCGTGGCCACAACCATGGGCGAAGCCAGCGACCAAGCAGAGGCCAGCAGCGAAATTGTGGAAAATGCCGTCGGCGCGATGTCTCAGATCGAGCAAAGCTCCAGCCAGATTGCACAGATCGTTGGTGTGATTGACGACATTGCGTTCCAAACCAATTTGCTGGCTTTGAACGCAGGCGTCGAAGCGGCGCGGGCAGGGGACGCAGGGCGTGGCTTTGCTGTTGTCGCCTCAGAGGTGCGCGCGCTTGCGCAGCGGTCCTCAGAGTCGGCGATGGAGATCAAGTCACTGATTTCTGAAAGCGAACAACAGGTTGAAAAAGGCGTAAAACTCGTTGGAAGCGCCGGCACCGCGATCAATGGCATCGCGGAACGCGTCAACCAGATCTCTGTTCTGGTATCAGAACTGTCCGTGCGGGCGGCTGAACAATCTGAAAACCTTGCCGAAATAAACAGTGGCACCTCGCAGCTAGAACAGGTCACGCAGCGCAATGCAGCCATGGCAGAGGAAGCAACAGCCACCAGTCAGGTGCTGGATGGCGATGCGCAATCTCTCACCGAAACGCTTGAGTTCTTTCATGTCGGGCGCGGGGGATATCTCTCAGAGACAGCTCAGGACGAGGCGGCGTAGGTTCTGAGCGCGTTGTGAAAATGCAGAACAGGCGTGGCATGTGCCACGCCTGTTTGGTTTACAGGATACGCCAAACAGCCACGCCGTAGGCTGGCACCGTTGACGTTCCAATCAAAAAGGGCCGCCCCGCCGTATCGGGCACGCTGATGGGCTCCCGCCCGAAATTAAACGCAAATGCCAAGTCTCCTCGCTGTGTGATCCTAAGATCAGCGTGGCAAGAGGTCGGTATAAGCCCTGCCCAGTCCAGCGCATCTTTCAAAATCGCGCGCAAAAGCGCGCCGCGCGGAACCATCGCGACATATGTGGCGCGGTCCGAGCGCACGACGGCCGCACTGCCATCTCGGTAGTCGCTGGCAAACGTGGCAAGCACCTCCGCATCCGTTTCAATCACCTCGCGCCAGCCGGAAAAGCCGAAAGCCGTACCGTCTTTCAGGCGCACGGATTCCTCGGCCAGATCAGGCAACGACTCCACCCTCAACACTCGTACTGCCGCCAGATCCGCCAACACGCCGGGTGCCAGATTGTGGGGTGTGTGCATCTGCGCTGTCTTGCTTCCGCTGCGCGCGCCAATCAGCAGTTTTGCACCGCTTTCTCTGAGGCTCGTTGCCAACGCTGCGGTCACAATCATGTTTTGTGGCAGCACGATCAGGGTGTAGCCCGCCAAATCACTATCTGGCCCGACAAAATCCAGATCCATACCCAAGGCGCGCAGCTCCGCATACCACTCGCGTACGATCTGCGCGTTGGGGAATGCATCGTCATGTGGCAGGATGTCAGCGGCCCAGATGGATTGATAATCCAACATCACAGCCACCCGTGCTTTCCGGCGTGTGGCGTCTGGCAGCAGCGCGCGCTCTCTGGCCACTTGCGCCACCTCCAATGCGGCCTGATCCGGGCTTCCGTCAGAGCGCAGCAGCGCGGTGTGAAACTGCTCTTGGGCGTATTTCGCCTGCCGCCAGCGAAAAAACATCACCGCCTGCGCGCCATGGGCATAGGCCGCCCATGTCCAAAGCCGCACCATGCCATCCGCAGGGGAGGGGTTCTTTTCCGCCCAATCCACCGGCCCGGGTTGCTGCTCCAAAATCCACATACGGCCATCGCCTTGACTGCGGTAGAGATCGCAGTGAAAGCCCTGATAATCCGGCGCGCCGGTTCTCAGGTAGTGCCGTTTTTCTGCATCAGTCAGGGTGGACCCCAACAAGTTGCCCAGCGGGTAGCTGTCAAAACCAATGATGTCCAAATCCTTGGCCACGTCATGGTGGTCAAACTCAAAACTCCCGGCCATGAAGTTGTGCGTGATGTCCCGGCCCGGAGAATGCTTGCGCAAAATTTCTACCTGGGCCCGATTGAACAGCTTCACGCGGTCAGAGCTATACTGCGCAAAATCAAGCGACTGTGTTGGGTTGGCCATCGCCACCAGCCCATTGGGCAATTCGATTTGGTCAAAACTGGTGTAAGACAGCCCCCAGAAAGCCGCCCCCCATGTGTCATTGAGCGCTTCAATCGTGCCGTATTTCTCCGCCAGCCAAAGCCGGAAACCGTCCCGGGCCGCTTCGGAATAGCTCAGCACCGTGTCATGGTCATTGTATTCGTTGTCGATCTGCCAGGCTTTGACATAGGGATTCTGTCCATAGCGCCGCGCGTATTCTGTGGCGATCCGCTTGGCCTTTTCCAGATAAACGGTGCTCGAAAAACAGTAATGTCTGCGCGATCCATAGCCGCGCACCCGCCCATCTGGCCCGACTGGCAGGATTTCGGGGTGCGCATCAATCAGCCATTTGGGCGGTGCCGCTGTTGGCGTGGACATCATCACCTGCAGGCCCGTGGCGCCCAGAATGTCGATCACCTCATCCAACCAGTCCCAGTGAAACGCGCCGCGTTTGGGCTCAATCAGCCCCCAGGTGAATTCGGCAATACGCACCCAGTCGATCCCCATGTCGACCATACGCTGCGCATCTTCGCGCCACAGCGACGGGTCCCATTGCTCAGGGTAGTAGCAAACCCCCAGTTCCAGCTTGCTCATCGGTTTTCCCTTGCGGTTCGGCGTTCAATCCATTTCAGAAAGCTCGCACAGCCAAGCGTGAGCACCACGTAAAGGATTGCGGCGGTGTTAAATGGAGCGAATGGCAAAAAACTTGAGGCCTGAAATTCGCGCATGCGCTGGGTCATATCGCGCACCGACAGGATCGAAAGCAGCGATGTGTCCTTGATCATGGCGATGAATTCATTGCCAAGGGGCGGCGTCACAACCCGCAAAGCCTGCGGCAGAATGATCAGCCGCGCAGTCTGCCAGCGTGACAGGCCGAGCGAGTTCCCGGCCTCAATCTGCCCTTTGGGAATGGCTTCAATGCCTGAGCGGAAAATTTCAGCCATATAAGCAGAGTAGCCCACCGAAATGGCGATAATCCCGCGCGTCATATTGGTCATGTCAATGCCGCCAGCTGTGGCGTCTTTCACCGCGCCGGCCAAAGGTAGGCCGATATAGAGGATGATCACCAGCATGGGAATGCCGCGGATCGTATCGACAAAAAACTCGGCCCCCACCGCGAGAGGATGCAACTTGTGTTGGGCGCCTCCAACGGTCAGCGTCAACAGGAGGAAGCCAAGAACCGCAAAGGTCAGCGCCGGGTTGCGCTTGGAATCCGGCAGAAAGCTGGTTTGCCAAAGCACAGGATATCCCTGCGTATGCGCCTCCACAGGCACAAATGCAGCGGAAACTGTTTTGACGGTTTCAATCTGCTCAAGCGCTGTGACGGCATCGGGCGCGCTGCGGATGCGGTACTTTTGCTCTGCGCCTTCTTCGAATTCGCCAAACCGGATGATGTCGGCCTGCGCCTGCGGCGTGCCACGTACAATGGCAATACGCGCCTCCGTGCTGCCAACCAGAACGTAGGTCACTTTGGGCTGCATAAAGAAAAACGCGGATGCCGCCAGCATACTCATGCTGATCGCGGCATAGATCGCCGTGGTGCGTTTCGTCGGCGCAAAAGACTGGAGGCCCACCCAGATGAGCCCCAGAATACCCGCAAATATATAGGCAAATATCGCCGCGCGAAACGTGATCGCAACGCCTGTTGCGAACTGCCAGTGCGCCATGAACAATAGGTAAAACAGCACAGCACCTGTCAGGATTTCCAGCCCAAGGCCGGCTGGGTTTCGCAGTTTTGCGGGCAGCTTTGCCGCAAATGGAATGGCCAGCACAAGAAGAGCAAACAGCACGAGCAAAAGTTGCAGGGCGGATTGCACCTGCGTCACCACCTCAGGAAACAGCGCCCAGGGTTTCACGCTGCGATCGATGAGTTTGGAGGTGTTCTCACCCAGCGCATTGAAGAAGACAGACTCGGCAAACGGCATCAAAACTTGTGGTGCGGCATATCCCATAGCTGCAACGCCAATGGCGCAGACCGGTGCTGCGAGTGCCGCAACGCGAAGCCACATCGGCGCAGCATCAACAAACCGCGCATGGCGCGCACACAGATAGGCAAGCGCAGCGGCTATAAACAACAGCAAGAAGCCCACGAAAGTTGGTCCGGCGTTTTCGCCAATGCCAAGGATCGCGACCAGCGACCTGAGGTATTTCGACGATGAGGCGAATAAATAGATGATAAAGGGCGCGGCCGCGAGCAGCACAAGGTTGCTCGGCCGGATCGAACTCAGGCGCAACATGGGATCTCTCTGCAGGTTGGATGGCCCGACCCCCGGAAGGGATCGGGCCTTGGGGTGAGTGGTGGTTATTCAGTGCCCCAGTATTTCCCCATCAGCTTATCAAGCGTGCCGTCTTCTTTGATCATCGCAAGACCTTCGTTGATGGCGTCCACAGTGGCGTCGCCTTCCTGAAACACGATGCCAAGCGGGTCAGATTGCAGCCCGGTGATCCCCACGGTCAGCTCACCTGCAAATTCCTGCTCATAGGCAACAGCAGAGGTGCCATCGATGATCACGCCTTCCACATCGGCGTTCTGCAGCGCCAGAACCGCCGCAGAGAAGTTGTCATAGAGGCTGACATTTTCGCGCCCCACCAGATCCTCGGCGAGCTGCGCATTGGTGGTGCCGGTTTGTGCGGCAAGCTTATTGCCGCCGGCCTTGAAATCGTCCAGCGTCAGGCTCGCATTGTCCACCGACAACAAGACCGCCTGACTGACAACGATGTAGGGATCGGAGAAATCCATCGTCTCTTCGCGCTCTGGTGTGATGGAGACCCCAGAAATCACCAGATCAAATTCGCCCTGCTGCAGGGCCGCAAAAATGCCGTCCCAGGCTGTGTTCACGAAATTAGGCACGCAATTCACCTTGGCGCAGATCGCGTTCATCACATCCACGTCAAAACCCACAACTTCGCCGGTGGCTTCATCAACGGTTTCCATAGGGGGATAAGTGGCGTCGGTTCCGATTTTCAGAACGCGCCCTTCCAGATCCGCGGCAAATGCGGCTGGAATCGTGAGTGCGGTTAGGGCCGCAGCTGTCAGTAACGACTTCATCATGTCTTTTGTAACTCCTCTGTTGGTTGGGGGTGGTGCGCCTCTTTGTGCGCAGGTGTGTCAGGTTGCCGCTCTATCAAAGTGGCCCTGATCTTTTTCTGGTTTTGTGTTGGGTCGACACCTGCCAATGCCCGCAGCATATAGTCGCCAAGCAGGCGGCTGGTCTCTTCAATCGGCACATAATAGGTGCTCGGTGGCGGCACAAAATAGCGGCTCAGTTTCAGATCATCGGTGGACACCACCACCAGATCGCGCCCGATCTTGCAGCCTGCCTCATGCGCTGCGGACAGCACTCCGAGCGTCATGGCTTCATTTGCACAGACACAGGCGGTTGGCGGCTCAGACATCGCCATCATAGCGGCAAAGGCGTCATGCCCCGTGCGCGCCGTGGTTGGTCCGCGAAAAATCAGCGTTTCATCAGGCATCAGTGCCGCTTGTTTGAGTGCGTCAATGTACCCTGCCTGCCGCTGGCGCGCGTAAATCAGATCTGACGGCGGATTGATCAGCGCAATGCGCCTATGTCCCAATCTGGCCAGCCGCGCCGTGGCATCATAAGCGGCCGTCTGACTGTCAATATCCACATAGGCATGGGGCTTCGGGCTGTCGCTCATGCCCATTGTAACAAAGGGAAATCCACATTCTTGCAGATACGCGATACGGGCATCGTCCTGCAGTGTGCCGGAAAAGATCACGCCATCCGCCAACCCATCCTGCACGATCCGTGCCAGCACCGCCATTGCGTCATCCATATTGGCAACGTTGAACACGCTGAGCTCATACCGCGACCCCTGAAGCGCAGAGGAAATGCCTGCCAGAATGCGCGTGAATTCCACGCCTTCCCATTCGTCCGCATCCTCTGTGGACACGCTGACCAAAACCCCAATGCGATAGGATTTCTTGGTGCGCAGCTTCAGCCCATCCAAGTTGACGCGATAGCCTACCTTGGCAGCCGCTTCTTGAATCTCTTGGCGTGTTTCTTCCTTCACCGATTTGTCGTTGCGCAATGCGTTCGACACCGTGCCGACCGAATAGCCCGTGAGCTTTGCGATGGATTTGATCGTCGCCCGCGCCATCAAACCACGCTTTCTGCCAGCAGGTGGCTCAACACCCGCCGACCTGTGGCCAACGACCGAGCGGGCTCAGAAGGGGCGTCATGTTCGACAAAAAGATCACGACAGGGCGTATTTGAAAGCGCATTCAGCACCGTTGGCCAATCTACGACGCCTTCCCCAATGTCACGCCAACGCGCATCACCGACGTCACCTTGCGGATCGACATCTTTTGCATGCACCGACACAATTTTATCTGCGTATCGCGTAATCCATGCCAGCGGATCGGCAACGGCGACAGCTAGCCAACCGATGTCTGGCTGCCAGTAAACGCCGGGGTGGGACAAAATTTGATCAAGGGGTGTGCTGCCGAAATCCCCCTGCAAATCAAAATCATGATTGTGGTAGGCAAGCCGGATATCAAGCGCAGCAAGTCGATCCGCCCAGATGGCCATTTGATCAGACAAAAGCCTCCAGCCTTCAGCCGTCGTTGGCCGCTGCTCAGGGGCAAGCCAAGGCATGACAACTGTTTTGCAGTCCAGAAGCACAGTCAGGCTAACAATGTCGTCCAGCCGCTCTTCAAAATCGACCCAGTCAAAATGCGCTGACCGCAACGTCAGTCCAGACTGCCGGACCTGTGCTGCAAGACGATGCGGGCTGAGATCGTGAAAACCAATCGTTTCAATGTCGCGGTAACCACACCTGCGGGCAGTTGTCAGCTGATGCTGCAACGTGCCCACATCCCTCACTGTGTAAAGCTGTGCCGATACCCGCATCTGCGATTCTCGTTAATTGAAACGTTTCAATTATGCTGTAAAAACCGTTTCAACTTGTCAAGCCGCCGGTTCAATGGATCTTGAAGGGGGCTGAATCGCTGCATGGCAAGACGCGGCCAGGGGAGCTGCTGCCCCTGCCAGCGTCTCACGCGCGGCTTTTGCGATGCATTGCGTCGTAGGTTTCACGCGCGCAACAGGGATGTTGCGATGCTGTTTCTGATCTTGAGAAGTTCTGCCTCAATCTCCTCCATCGCAGCCTCACAGGTGGCATTGTTGGCATATGGCACTGTCAGTGCGCCATGAAGTTGCCCACCGAGGGACACCAATGGCACCGAGAGATCGACGATTCCCTCCATGAAGCGGCTGTTGAAGCGCAGCACACCGTTTTGAGACAGCTCGCTGCGATACGCGTCGAGATCTTTCGCTTGAAAGTCCGGGTTCCTCTGTAAAATGCGGGCCTCAGTTTCTGAAAACAGAAACGGGTTCATTGCACACAGCATGACAATGCCGGATGCGGAGTCTTCCAACGGCCGCCGAGAGCCGATTGGCACGCTGATTGACATGCGCAATGGCGGTTCCCAGCGCTTCATCACAACCATCTCATCTCCGGAGGCAAGAACCAGTTGACAAGGGGCGCCTGTCAGGTGGGAAAACTGATCCGCCATGGGGGAGATCGCTTCCAATATATCTTTTATTCTCGGTGAGTTAAGTCCCATTTCCAACAGTTTGGATGTCGTAACATATCCAAATCCGGCACCGGATTTTTCAAGGAAACCCTCGGCCTCCAGAACCGCGATCATTCGGAACACTTCGTTGCGGTTCCGGCCAAGTTCTGCTGCGATCTCCTGTGTGCTTAACGGGGTGGGGGCTTTGCTCACGATCTCAAGGATCTTCAATCCTCGCGTGAGCGCCGGAGCTGAATAGCTGGATTGAGTCGTCTTCGTCATGTGTCTCCCTTTCGTATTTGACACACTGTTTCAAATATGCAAACCATTCAACCCATAACGGGGAGAAGGATGCGGGTTAATGCCAGATTTCACGGCAATTCGCAGGGCGCAACGGATGGAAATGCACAGCTTGTTGCAAAGCTGCGCATCTTCCCTCCTCGCTGCTGAATGCGCGCAGATGCCGAACACCTATTTTGCAGGGATTGTTCCATCAGTTGTGGGAGAGCCCGCCTTCGTGTCGACACCGCACCGTGCCGAAACCGCGTTCTGACTTTTCATTCATCAGTTTCTCAACAAATCCAGGGAGGAAAATCATGAAACTGTCTCAAATCCGCTCCGTCGCCATTGGTGCGACTGTTGCCCTTAGCGCAAGCGTGTCCATGTCATGGGCGCAGGAAGTCCTGCGTTTCGGGCACGTCTATGAGGCATCCACGCCATATCACGCAGCCGCGGAACGTGCCGCCGAACTGCTCGAGAAAGCAACCGATGGCCGCTACACCATGGAGGTCTTTCCTGCGTCTCAGCTCGGCAAAGAGGCTGCGCTGAACGAAGCGCTATCACTTGGTACAGTTGATGCGATCTACACAGGGGTGGCGTTCCTTGGTCAGTCCTATGGCCCGATCAGCATCTCTGACTACCCTTTCACCATGCGGTCCTATGAGCATTGGAAAGCCTATGTGGCCTCCGATCTGTTTGATGAAATGAGCGGCGAGTATCGCAAAGTTTCCGGCAACACCATTGCCGCCATGACCTACTATGGGGCGCGTCACGTGACCTCAAACAAGCCGATCATGTCCCCAGAAGACATGGATGGTCTGAAGATCCGCACACCAAACGCCCCAGCCTATCAGATGTTCCCAAAAGCCACCGGCGCAAACCCGACACCAATGGCCTTTGCTGAGGTCTATCTGGCGCTGCAGCAGGGGGTGGTTGACGCGCAGGAAAACCCGCTGCCAACCATTCAGTTCAAAAAGTTCCACGAAGTTCAGTCCAACATCAACCTGACTGGGCACATCACGAACTCTCTGGCGATGGTGGTATCCCCGGTAACTCTGTCTAAAATGGGTGATGACGGTCAGGCCCTGATCGATGCGCTTGCTCAGGCCGCGTCCAGCACATCTGATGAAATCGTCGCCTCTGAGGCCGAACTCGCGGATTGGTTCCGCGATCAAGGCGTGACCGTAAACGAAGTGGACCGTCAGCCCTTCATGGATGCGGTGTCCCCAATGCTGACTGGTGCAGACGTGCCATGGAGCCCTGAAATCTTCGCGCGCCTTCAGGCCATCAAAGAATAAACAGGTAATGGGCCCGCCAGTTTCCGCTGGTGGGCCTTTTTACACATGGAAAGGAAGGCCCCGATGAAGGATGCGACCCAAGCGCCTGAAATTGATTTCGACGCTCTTGCCAAAGAAGACGAACTCCATTTCAGCAACTTCAAGGTCAGCCTGGCGGACTACCCCCTGCTTGCCCTCTTCGCAGCCCTGTTCTGCGTTGTGTTTCTGCAGTTTTTCACGCGCTACGTGCTCAATGACTCCATCGCCTGGACGGAAGAGGCCGCGCGATACCTGCTGATCTTGCTCACGTTTGCTGGCGCGATCCGCTGTCAGATCATGGGCTCACATATCGCGCTCGAATTTGTCGATAAATTCTACGGACGCCATCTGAAGTGGGTGCATGTTTTCGCCCTACTTGCCAGTTTTGCACTGTTTGCAACAATCCTCTGGTCCGCATGGGAGCTCATTCAGCGCACCTCATTTCAGCAAATGGTCTCGCTGCCTTTCCCAAAATACTATCTTTACGCGGGCGTCATGGCGCTGGCTGGGGTGAATGCGCTGGTGATCGCCGCGCAAATCATCAACCGCCTGAAAACCGCGACACGGAGCTAACCACCTATGGGTCTCTTTATTCTCTTTGCATCCCTTTTTGGTCTGATGCTCCTGCGCGTGCCAATCGCTTTCTCGCTCGCGTTGTCGTCTTTTGCCTATATCCTGCATTCCGGCCTGCCGCCTGTGCTGCTTATGCACAATCTGGTCAATGGCATGGACAGCTTTCCGCTTCTGGCCATTCCCTTCTTCATCCTCGCTGGAGCGCTGATGAATTCGGCGGGCATCACGGCGCGTATCTTTGGCTTTGCCCGCGCCATTGTGGGCTGGATGCATGGTGGTCTTGGTCATGTGAACATCGGCGCCAGCATCATCTTTGCCGGCATGTCCGGTGCGGCTGTGGCGGATGCCGGTGGCCTTGGCGCGATTGAAATCAAAGCCATGCGCGAAGCGGGCTATGACGATGACTTCAGCGTCGGTGTAACCGCCGCATCTTCCACCATCGGGCCGATCATTCCGCCCTCACTGCCCTTGGTGATTTTTGGGGTGATGGCTTCGGTATCGATCGGTCAGCTCTTTGTGGCGGGCATCGTGCCAGGCCTCATGATGGCGGCAGCGCTGTCCATCATGGTGTGGTGGATGTCACGCAAGCGCAACTACCCCCGTGATGTGTCCTTCAGCGTCAGCCTGATTGGCACGCGTTTCAAAGCAGCGTTTTTGCCCCTGATGACGCCCGTGATCATCGTCGGTGGCATTGTGTCAGGCGCCTTCACCCCGACTGAGGCGGCAATTTGTGCAGCGGCCTATGCTCTGGTGCTTGGCACACTGGTTTATCGTACGCTGACATTGCGCAAACTTGCGGTGATTTCACTGGAAACCATCGAAACCACTGCGGCCATTATGCTCATCGTGGGTGCAGCGTCTGTGTTTGCGTGGATCCTGACCGCTAATCAGATCGCCAGCCAATTTGCCGAATTTGTGCTCTCTTTCACCGACAGCAAAGCGGTCGTGCTTTTGCTTATCATGGCGATTGTGCTGATCGTGGGGCTGTTTATGGAAACCATCGCGGCGATCTCCATTCTCGTGCCGGTTCTGATGCCGGTGGCGGCGCAGTTTGGCATTGATCCCATTCATCTCGGCATCATTGTGATCCTCAATCTGATGTTGGGTCTGCTCACGCCGCCCGTGGGCATGGTGCTTTTTGTGCTGTCCCGCGTGTCCAAAGTGCCCTTTGAGCAATGTGTGAAAGCCACCCTGCCGTTTCTGGTGCCACTGATTGGTGTGCTGCTCCTGCTGACGTTTATCCCACAGCTTGTGCTCTGGTTGCCCCAGATGCTGTATGGCTGATAAAAAAGCACCGGCTCTCAAATGGAGCCGGTGCGCTACAGGCTGAGCCTAAGCCTGCAAATGATATTTCTTGATCTTGTTATAGAGTGTGCGGGTTGTCATGCCCAACTCCTCAGCGGTCTGCGCGCGCCGAAAACCGTTGCGCGATAAGGCTGCCGCAATCCACTCGCGCTCAGAGGTGCTGGCCGCAGTTGGGGCTTCCGATGTCTCAGGCGCAGGTGTCTCAGTGGGCAGACGCCGCAGGAAGTCCACCGCTTTCAGATCAACTGTACCTCCATCGGCCCGGCGAATGGCGCGATGCACCGCATGGGCAAGCTCACGCACATTGCCCGGCCAGTCATGTTCCAGTAATCTGCGCAGAGCGGCGTTAGAGAATTTTGGTACCTCGCCGCCAATCTGCTGACCAAGGTGCATTGCAAGTTCTGGAATGTCATCCACGCGCGCCCGCAAGGGCGGGAGCGTGATTTCATAGCCAGAAATGCGATAATACAAGTCTTGTCGAAAATCCTGTGTGTCTACGCAGCTCAGCAAGTCCAGAGCATTGGTGGCAATGATGCGGGCATCAATCTGACGTGCGCTATGGTCGCCAATCCGTTGCACGACCTTTTCATCCGTGAACTTGAGCAGTTTGCCCTGCAGATCGCGGGGCAAGGCGGAGACTTCGTCAAAAATAATGGTACTGCCCGCCGCAAGCTCCAGCGCGCCACGCTGGGTGCCGCCCCCGCCAAATGCGCCCGGTGCTTTGCCCAAAAGATGCACCGCGCCTTCGTCGCCATTCAGGGCAGGGCAGTCCACCACAACTGGCTGCCGCCGCGCAGCCATCCCGGCTTCATGCAGCCCCAGCGCGGCCCGGCTTTTGCCGGTGCCGGTTTCTCCGATCAGCAACACGGGCACATCTTCATGGGCCAGCTCCTCAAGTTCCTGACGGATCATTTGCATCGCCATCGACGAGCCAACCAGATCATGCTGTGAGGCTGGCGTGCTGGTCTCAACACGCGACAGGCTTGGAATGGCGGTGAAACCCTTTGTCACTTCATTCAGTGTTTGCTCCACTGGTAAACGATCCAAGGTTGACCCGGCCACAAAGCCCTGAACTCCGCAAATCCGCGTGATCGCAAGCGCCTCTTCCGGCGAGGTGATCGGCCCGCCATGGCACAGCTTGTCAACTGAGGCTGGCACGCCTTCCAGAACCCTCTCAATCTGCGCTGCTGCCGTGTCTAGTGTCAGATGCGTTGTGACACCCGTTCCCCCGCTGGTGAACCCGACGTTGACGCAAATCGCTGTTGCGCCCGCATCCACCATTTTGCGCGCCTGCATATTGTTGTGCACATAGGCAAAGCTGCCCAATCCCGCCTTGGTTGCTTCCCGCACAAGCGTGAGCTCGCGCTCAAGCCCCAGCCCTTCACGCTCAAGCAGGGCGCCCAGCCTGCCATCAATCAATGTGGTGGAGGGAAAGTTGCACACCCCCGCGAACCCAAGCGCCTTTGTGCGCGCCACGAGGGCCGCTATGTCGAGATTGGGGTCGCTCACCGAAAACCCGGCATAGATCGGCGCACTACAACGCCCCAGCATTTCCCGCTCCGCAAATTCTATCACCCAGTCATTGGCCGCGCGCACCGGCAAAAAACTTGTGAGTGAGGAGGCCCCCTGCACCCGGAAGCGACCGGCGTTCAATGCCAGCAAATAATCCGCCCCCGCTTTGTCGGCGGCTTTGGCGGTCAGGCCAGAGCCGACTACAGCGGCAAACAGAAACTCTTTCTTCTGCGCGCTCATGGCTTGGCCTCGTTCCAAATGATCCCGTCCACAGACAGTGTTTTGAGCGCCATCAACTGTTCATGCCATGCAGAGGAATAGGCGAAAATGCGTGCGCGATCATCTTCAGATCGCAGCGTATCAATCAGGGTTTGCAGCGACTTCAAAACCAGCGTGCCGCTCTCAGTGTCCTCGATGCTCAACAATCCGGGATGCAGCACAAGCTGACCATTGCCTGCCCTCAGCGCCTGACGGGCCTGATCGAGTGAGAGGAAGAACGCCAACGTGTCAAAACCTGCCGCTTTGGCGCGGGCAAGAAAATCATACTCAAACGCGGGCGAAGCCGGGATCGTCGACATGGATTGCCGCAGGTTCCCTTCCAGCAAAATAGCAGAGGGCCAATTGGTGATCCCACGATAGCCAAGTTCATGCAGCCGGAAAAACAGCGCATCTTCTGAACCAAACGGATCGCTGGCCAAGACCGCCGCCCAGTCGCCTTGCTGCGGGCTCTCTCGCAGGGCGCGGTTGTGGTCAAGTCGGGGCATAAGAAACCCCAGATCAGCCTGCGATGGGGAAAGTCCGGCCAGGGTCGGGCAAAAGATCCGATCGCGCTGGGGTGCGCCTGAAAGGGTGCGGCCAGCAAGGGTAAGTGTTTTCATGCCGACATATAAGAAGAATATTCCGATAATAAGAAGTTATTTCTGATATTTTCTGATTGCGGTCAGGGGGCTGGTTTGTTGATTTGAGTTAAGTATCTGAAAATAATACATTTTAAAAACTTGCGCCGCTGGTGTGTTTTCTTTGTTGGCCACGACATCTCTGTCAGTTTCTTTCTCAACGGGAGGAAACATGACTCTATTTCTTATTGTCACCCTCAATGGGCTGACACTCGCTGCGCTCTACTTTTTGGCGGCCAGCGGTTTTAGTTTGATCTTTGGCCTGATGCGTACGGTCAACATGGCCCACGGCGCGCTTCTGCTGCTGGGCGGCTATGTCGGCTACAGCATCGTTGATGTCACCGGCTCTTGGGGGCTTGGCGTGCTGGGCGGAGGGCTGTCTGCGGCGTTGGCCGGGGCGTTGGTACAAGCCGGTGTTCTGGGGTGGATGCAGGGTGATGAGCTGCGTCAAACCCTCGCCTCTATCGCGATTTCCATCATCATGGCCGATCTTATGCTGTGGTACTGGGGTGGTCTGACTTATCAAGTCGCGCTGCCAGAGGCGCTGGCAGGTGGGCAGAGACTGCCGATCCTCGGTGTGGGCTACGCCAACATTCGCCTCGCGCTCATGGCCTTTGCACTGGCCACCGGTCTTGCGCTCTGGTTCCTGATCCAACGCACCCGCTTTGGCGCTGTGATCCGCGCCGGTGTGGATGATCAGGACATGCTGCGCGCCCTTGGCTACCCGATTGGCCGCATCTTTGTGCTCGTCTTCGCCCTCGGCGGCATGCTTGCGGGAATGGCCGGAGTTGTCGCAGCAAGCGCGCTCTCCATCGCGCCGGGCACGGATCTTCAGTTCCTGCTGTCCTCGCTGGTCGTGGTCATCGTTGGCGGTATGGGCTCGATCGGCGGCGCTGCCCTTGGTGCGCTGCTGGTGGGTCTGGCTGAGCAATACGGCCTCGCCTACGCGCCGACCTATGGCGTTGTTTTCACCTTCGCAATCATGGTGCTTGTGCTCGCGGTGCGTCCGCAGGGCCTGCTTGGAAAGGCAGAACAATGAGACCCGCTGTCGTTCTTCTACCGCTTTTGGCGCTGCCTCTGCTGCTCAATGATTTCTGGCTCACACAGGTCGCGACCCGCGCGCTGATCCTCGGTGTGATGGCTTTGAGCCTCAGCTTTCTGGCCACCTATCTGGGTGTCGTCTCCTTTGCTCAAGCCACTATGGCTGGGGTTGCGGGCTACACAATGGCCTATTTTGGCCCCAACACCGTTGGACTGGGCGTGCCGCTGCCATTCTGGGTCACAATCCCCATCGCCTTGGCGCTTGCCACGGTGTCCGGCGCAGTTGTCGGGCTGATTGCGCGGCGCTCACGCGGCATCTATGCCATCATGATCACGCTGGCGATTGGCGTGGCCTTCTTCTACTTCACCCGCCAAAACTACACGTTCTTTAATGGTTGGACGGGCTTCTCCGGTGTGCGTGCGCCAGAGATCGCCGGGATCAGCCTGCGCGATCCGCTGCCCCTCTATCTTCTGTCGCTCGCCACAGCCGGTTTGGCGCTCACGCTGGTCAGTGGCTTTGTGCGCTCCCCTCTGGGGCTCACCATTCAAGCGGTGCGCGATGCGCCGGGCCGCGTGCTGGCGCTGGGCATCTCTGTCACCACTCCGATTGTCGCAGCCTTTGCATTCTCAGGCTTTCTGGCCGGGGCAGGGGGCATTCTCAATGTCTGGTATCAGGAGCGGATCTCGTCCTTTTCGGTGGGGCTGGGCCCGATCATCGACATCCTGATCATCTCTGTCATTGGCGGGTTGCGCCATCCAGCGGGGGCCTTTGTCGGCGCAGTGGTCTTTGTGCTGCTGGACACTTTCGCCGTCGATCTGATCGACCGGGAACGTTTCAACACGCTGATCGGCTGCGTGCTGCTGCTGATCGTCGTTGTCGCCCCCGGCGGGCTGCATCAACTGGGCACAGACTGGCTCGCCCGCCTGCGCAGCCCTGATGCGAAATCCAAATCATCTGTACGAGCAAACTCATAGGGAGGAACCTAGAATGAATAAGCTCAAATTAGCGGCTTCGGTGCTTGCGCTTAGCGCAATGTCAGTGCCAGCCTCTGCCGAGGAGGTCAAAATCGGCGTGATCTCCATCCTCGAAGGCGCGTTTGCCGCGCTTGGCCAGGATGGGATCCGTGGCGCAGAACTCGCGGTGCTCGAAGTCGGCGGAGAGGTCGATGGCAACAAAGTCGAAGTCATCACCATGTCCTCAGACGCCAGCCCGGACAGCGCGGTGAATGCCGCCCGCAAGCTCATTGAGCAGGATGGTGTGGACATGATTGTGGGGCCATTGTCCGGCTCTGAAGGGCTCGCGCTGCGCGATCTGTCCAAATCCTATCCGGCTGTGACCTTCCTGAATGGCTCGTCAGCAGCGCAGGACACCACATTGCGTGACAGTTCTGACAACTTCTTCCGCTTTGGGGGCGATGGCGCACAGTGGATGGTGGGTGTGGGCGATTATGCCTACAACGACATGGGCTACAAATCCGTCGCCGTGATCGCGGAAGATTACTCCTTCCCCTACACGCAGGTTCTGGGCTTTATGACCGAATTCTGCTCCGCAGGTGGCAAGGTGCCAGAGAAATTCTGGACCCCAATCGGCAACAAAGACTACTCCTCCGTGGTCTACTCGATCCCGCAGGACGTGGATGCGATCTTTGTGGCGCTGGGCGGTGCAGACGCGGTCAACTTCCTCACGCAATACAGCCAGGCCGGCGGTGAGAAGCCGATCATCGGCGGCTCCATCACCATCGACCAGTCCATTCTGGACTCTAAAGGTCCGTTCAAAAAGCTGCTTGTCGGCGCGCCAGCTGGCACGCCAACAGTGAGCGACTATGACGGTCAAGAGTGGAGCGCCTTTTCGGCAAGCTACACAGAGGCCTTCCCAGATGGCTTCTCTGCACCGTCTATTTTTGCGCATCATTATTACATGAGCGCAAAAGCTGCGATGCTGGCGCTTGATGAGGTGGATGGTGATCTGTCAAACGATCAGGCGGCCTTCCGCGCGGCGCTTACGGATCTGACCTTTGTGACCCCAACAGGCGGCACCATGCGTCTGGACAAGAACCGCAATGGCATCGTCGATAACTTTGTGACCGAGGTCTATGAGCGTGAAGACGGTTCGCTTGGCAACCGTGTTGTCAAAGTGGTGCGCGATGTGGATCAGCTCTTGGGCCAAGACGAAGCCACTTTCCTGGCCTCTGGCCCTGTCAGCCGGGACAACCCTTCGTGCCCATAAGTCAGACACATACCAACGCCAATGCCCTGGAGGTCCGGGGCATCGGCAAACGCTTTGGCGGCTTCTGGGCGGTTCAGGACATCAACCTGACTGTGCAGCCCGGCGAACGGCGGGCGATCCTTGGGCCGAATGGCGCGGGCAAAACCAGCCTGTTCAATGTGCTGACGGGCGACACCCAAGCCACCGCCGGAACCATTTCGCTGTTTGGCACCAACGTCACGCGCGAGCCGATCAACAAACGCATTCAACGCGGGGTGCGCCGCACCTATCAGCACGCGCATCTGTTCAATGGGCTCACCGTGCGCGAAACCCTGTTTCTTGCGGTCGCAGGCGTGCGGGGCGGTTGGCGGCAGGTGCTGCCGTTGCGCCACAATGATGCGCGCCTGACAGAGGCGGAGCGCTTGGCAGAGGTGGCAGGCGTCACTGATGTGTTGGAGCGGGAAGTTTCGGAGTTGAGCCACGGTCAAAGGCGCCAGCTCGAAATTGGCATCGCTTTGGCGGAAGATCCGAAAATCTTGCTTCTGGATGAGCCCGCTGCCGGGCTGTCCCCGGCAGAGCGCCCCAAACTCAGCGCCTTGCTCATGTCTTTGCCCAAAGATGTGACTGTCGTGTTGATCGAGCATGACATGGAAATCGCGCTGCAAACCTCTGAAAGCGTCTCTGTGCTCTACAATGGCCGCCTGCTTGCAGAAGGGTCTCCCAACGACATCATGCAAAACGAAGAGGTACATCGCGTCTATATCGGAGGGGCTCATGGCCACTGATGGGTTGCTAAAAATCGAAGGGCTGGATTTGCGCTATGGCTCCAGCCACGTGCTGCATGGGGTCGATCTCACCGTGGGCACACGCCCGCTGGGTATTCTTGGGCGCAATGGTATGGGCAAAACCAGCCTGTGCAATGCCATCATGGGGCTGCATGCCCATGCCGCGGGGGAGATCTGGTTTGATGGGGTTGCGCTCACAGGACTCGCGCCAGAAAAGCGCGCGCAGCTGGGCATCGGCTATGTGCCACAAGGGCGTCGGGTCTTTCGCTCCCTCACGGTTGAAGAGCATCTCAGAATTGTGGAACGTCGGGGTGGGGACTGGTCGGTTGACCGTGTGTATGAAACCTTCCCCCGCCTGAAAGAGCGCCGCTGCAATCTGGGCGACCGCCTCTCTGGCGGCGAGCAGCAGATGCTCGCGATTGGGCGCGCGCTCCTACTCAATCCGAAACTGATCGTGATGGACGAACCCACAGAGGGTCTCGCACCCGCGATTGTGTCCGATGTGATTGATCTGATTGCATTGATTGCGCGCGAAGGCATCGCCGTGATGCTGGTTGAGCAAAACATGCATGCCGCATTGGCTGCTGTGCAGGATGTGGCGATCATGGTGGGGGGCGAGGTTGTGGAACGCATGAGCGCAGAAGCGCTTGAGGCAGACACAGCAATGCAGAAACGACATCTTGGTCTAGAGCCGGGTCAGGCAGGCTGAGGGAGGAGCATATGACGAAGAAAGCTTATGTGATTGGCACCGCAGACACAAAGGGCCCAGAGCTGGCCTATGTGCGCGATCTCATCGCCGCAACCGGGCTGGAAACCGTGCTGATCAATGTCGGCACCAAAGGTGGGGACAGCGGCGTGGACGTGACCGCCGCCAGTGTCGCCGCCTGCCACCCGGAAGGCCCGGCAGCGGTGTTTGTCAATGATCGCGGCGCCGCTGTGACCGAAATGGCCCGCGCGCTGACAGCCTTTGTGGGTGGCCGGTCTGACCTGGGTGGCATCATTGGTCTTGGCGGGTCTGGCGGCTCGGCCATCATTGCGCCAGCCATGCAGGCTCTGGCGATTGGCGTGCCAAAGGTTCTGGTGTCCACGCTCGCCTCAGGCGATGTGTCTGCCTATGTCGGCGCCTCTGATGTGAATATGTTCCACCCTGTGACCGACGTGTCCGGCCTCAACCGTGTATCGCGCAAACTGCTGGGCAACGCCGCTCACGCCCTGGCGGGCATGATGGCAAACCCGGTGCCCGAAGCGCCCGATGATCGCCCCGCCGTGGTGCTCTCGATGTTTGGTGTAACCACCCCCGCCGTGCAGGCCATTACCGAAGACCTGTCAGACCAGTTTGATTGTCTGGTGTTTCACGCCACCGGCAGCGGCGGCCGCTCGATGGAACAGCTTGTCTATCAGGGCGATGTCGCCGGGGTGCTCGACATCACCACCACGGAAATCTGTGACCTGATTGTGGGCGGCTTCCTCAGTGCGGGCGAAGGGCGCCTTGACAGCATCGCGCGCAGCAAGCTGCCCTATGTGGGCTCCTGTGGCGCTTTGGATATGGCGAACTTCTGGGGGCCAGAAAGCGTGCCGCCTCAGTTCAAGGACCGCACGCTCTATCATCACAACGCGCAGGTGACGCTCATGCGTGCCAATGCCGAAGAAGCGGCGCAAATTGGCACCTGGATCGGCAATAAGCTCAATGCCTGCGAAGGGCCGGTGCGCTTCTTGCTGCCGCTCAAGGGGGTGTCCGCTTTGGATATCGAAGGCGGCCCGTTTTACGACCCCCAAGCCAATGACGCGTTGTTTCAGGCGCTGCGCTCCACCGTAAAACAGACCAAAAACCGTCGATTGATCGACCTCGAAATGCACATCAACGATCCGGCCTTTGCCAAGGCTGCAATCGCTGAGTTCAACGAAATCTACAATGAAAAAGGAACCTAAGATGGCAGTCACAGGACGCGCAGACATCCTTCAGCGCCTTCGGGCCAAGATCGCCGCAGACAAAGTCATTGTGGGTGGCGGCGCTGGCACCGGACTTTCCGCAAAATGCGAAGAAGCGGGCGGCATCGACCTGATCGTGATTTACAACTCCGGCCGCTACCGCATGGCCGGACGCGGCTCGCTCGCGGGCTATATGTCTTACGGCAACGCCAATGAAATCGTGATGGACATGGGTCGGGAGGTGCTGCCCGTCGTAGAAAACGTGCCCGTGCTTGCTGGCGTCAACGCGACAGATCCGTTCTGCATCATGGACAAGTTTCTGGATGATCTCGCCGCGATGGGGTTCGCCGGTGTACAGAATTTTCCCACCGTTGGCATCATTGATGGCCGGTTCCGGCGCGAACTCGAAGCCACCGGCATGTCCTATGACAAAGAGGTGGAGATGATCGCCAAGGCTCATGAGCGGGATCTTTTGACCACACCTTATGTGTTCAGCGCCGAAAACGCCGCCGCCATGGCCAAAGCCGGGGCAGATGTGATTGTTGCCCACTTTGGGTTGACCACCGGCGGGTCCATCGGGGCCGGGGACAGCGCGCCTGACATCGCAGAATGTGCCCGCCTCTATGAGGAATGGGCGGCAGCGGCCCGCGCTCACCGGGATGACTTGATTTTCATCTGTCACGGTGGCCCACTGGCCGAGCCGGACGACGCGCAGAAGTTTCTTGATCTCTGCCCGGACTGTCACGGCTTTTATGGCGCGTCCTCTATGGAGCGTTTGCCAACTGAACGCGCGATTGCCGCGCAGACCGCAAGTTTTGGAAATCTGCGCCGTGGCGCGCAAATAGCAGAAGGAGCCGCCCAATGATCAAAGCCTACGCGTCCACAATCATCGCCGTGCCCGTCGATCAAGTCTGGGCCCGTGTGCGCGATTTCAATGGGTTGCCAAACTGGCATCCTGCCGCCACCGACAGCCACATCGAGGAAGGTTTTAATGCCGGTGAGGTGGGCTGCGTGCGCAATTTCGCCCTCACAGATGGATCGGGGCGTATCCGGGAAACCCTTCTTGCGATTTCCAACGTAGAGCGGTCCTTGACCTATGACATGCTGCCCGATGGGCCGCTGCCTTTTGTGAACTATGTCGCCACGATGAAAGTCTCCGCGATCACGGATCGCAACGAAACGTTTGCCGAATGGTGGGCCGAGTTTGAAGCAGGCGATGGCCAGACGGCGCAGTGGCACAGCTTTGTGGAAAACGATGTTTTTCTCGGCGGCTTTCGCGCTTTGGAGCAGAGCTTCCAGAGCTGATCAAATCCGCTGATGCGAGTCAGATCAGACCCGCGTCGCAGAGTTCTCTTAGCGGCTTCCAGATCACCGCTTCGGTCACGCATGTGGCCGGAGCGGTTTTTCTTTGCGCAGGCGTTCCCTCATCTCGATCTCGTTAAGTATTTGAAAATAGGCGTTTTATACCATGAATGAGGTACGCACCTCAAAAATATGTAGACATGAGGTGCGTACCTCAAATAGCGTGAATGCATGCCGCGATTCGACGGGAGTAGAGGGCGGCGTAGATAGGGGAGGATTGAATGACGTATTTTAAACTGGCCACCGCCAGCGCTCTGGCTCTTGCAGCCGCAGGCGTATCATCCACAGCACAAGCCGAAGATCTCACGCTCTGTTGGGCGGCATGGGATCCCGCCAACGCTTTGGTGGAGTTGTCCAAAGACTTTGAGGCCCAATCCGGCCACACCATGAATTTTGAGTTTGTGCCATGGCCGAACTTTGCAGATCGGATGCTCAACGAGCTGAACTCCGGCGGCAAGCTTTGCGACCTGCTGATTGGCGACAGCCAGTGGATTGGTGGCGGCGCGGAAAACGGTCACTACGTCAAACTCAACGACTTCTTTGACGCCGAAGGCATCTCCATGGACGATTTTGCCCCGGCAACGGTCTATGCCTATTCCACATGGCCCAAAGGCACGCCAAACTACTACGCGCTGCCCGCGATGGGGGATGCAAACGGTTGGTTCTATCGCAAAGACTGGTTTGATCGCGATGACATCAAAGCCGCCTACAAAGAGGCCACAGGCTCCGATCTGCGCGAGCCTCAGTCGCAAAAAGAAATGCTGCAAATCGCGCAGTTCTTCCAGGGGCGCGAGATTGACGGCAAAACCGTTTATGGCGCAGCGATCTTCACCGAGCGTGGCTCTGAAGGCATCACCATGGGGGTCACCTCTGCGCTGTATCCATGGGGCTTCAAATATGAAAACACCCCCGGCAGCTACGATATGGAAGGTGCTGTAAACTCCGCCGAAGCTGTCGAAGCGCTGGAGTTCTACAAAGAGTTCTACAAAACCGCGACACCTCCGGGCTATACCAACAGCTATATGGGCGAGAGCCTGGACGCCTTTAAATCGGGTCAGGTCGCCATGGCGATGAACTGGTTTGCGTTCTTCCCGGGCCTATATGCTGATCCAAACACCGGCGGTGACAAGATCGACTTCTTTGTGAACCCCCCACAAAATCAGGCGGGCTCCACACTGGGCGGACAGGGCATAAGCGTTGTGGCTTACTCCGATAAACAGGATGCGGCGCTGGAGTACATCAAGTGGTTCTCTGATCCCGGTGTTCAGGCCAAATGGTGGGAGCTTGGCGGCTACTCTGCGCACAACTCCGTTCTGGAAGATCCCGGGTTTGTGGAAAGCCAGCCCTTTGCAGGGGATTTCCTGGATGCCATGGCCGGTGTGCAGGACTTCTGGCAGGAGCCAGCCTATGCCGAGCTGCTGCTCGCCATGCAAAAGCGGGTGCATGACTATGTGGTCGCCGATCAGGGCACCGCGCAAGAAGCGCTTGATAAGCTGATTGAGGACTGGACAGAGGTCTTTGAGGACGAAGGCAAACTCTGATCTTACGCCCCAGCGCGCGCGTTGCAGTGTGCGCTGGGGCCATCCTCCACATGGGACGCCCACGTCCCTCACACACTT
The DNA here is from genome assembly GCF_027947445.1 of Shimia sp. MMG029. Classification (NCBI taxonomy): domain Bacteria; kingdom Pseudomonadati; phylum Pseudomonadota; class Alphaproteobacteria; order Rhodobacterales; family Roseobacteraceae; genus Shimia; species Shimia sp. MMG029. The sequence goes on from NZ_JAQJIM010000005.1 coordinate 178,766, forward strand.
CAACTGACAGGCCGAGCATATGTCTGACCGGACAATAGATCGCGTTGCGTCGTCAACGCCCGCTCCAGTAGCGCGCAAAATCAGGGGGCTGTCTGATCGGGCCATCGCCTGGATTTTCGTCGCCCCCACCATTTTCCTGCTGCTTGCGATCAACATCTTCCCGCTGGTCTGGACCATCCGGCTCAGCTTTACCAACTACAAGGCCAACCGCATTGGCCGCGAGGTCAAAGAGATTGGCCTGCGCAATTACGAGCGCATCCTGACAGACAGTGACATCTGGCTGAACATGCAGGCGACCGCCCACTTTCTGTTCTGGACGATCTTCTTTCAGGTGCTGATCGGCTTTACCTTGGCGTGGATGATCAACAAAAAGTTCAAGGGCAACGACCTCTGGACGACCATCATCGTGCTGCCCATGATGCTTTCGCCTGCGGTGGTCGGCAACTTCTGGAAGTTCCTCTACCAGCCCCAAATCGGCCTGTTTAACTACATCGTTGGGTTTTTTACCGGCAAAGATCCCTCCAGCTTTGAAATGCTGGGGCAGGTCAATCTTGCGCCATGGGCCATTGTGATCGTGGACACATGGATGTGGACCCCATTTGTCATGCTGATCTGTCTTGCTGGTCTGCGCAGTATTCCCGACTATATCTATGAGGCCGCAGAAATCGACCGCGCCTCAAAGCTGCGTCAATTCTTCACGATCACCATTCCCATGGTGCTGCCGTTCCTCATGCTTGCGGTGCTGTTCCGGGGCATTGAGAACTTCAAGATGTTTGATCTCGTCGTGCAGCTGACAGGCGGCGGGCCGGGATCCGTGACAGAGCTCACCTCAATCAATCTCAAACGGGAAGCCTTTGAAAAATGGCGCACAGGCTATGCCTCCGCCTACGCGATCATCCTGTTTGTGACGGTGTTTGGCTTGGCAAGTATCTACGTCAAAGCCCTCAATAAGGTAAAAGAAAGATGAGCGGCTTTTCCATCAACGAACCCTCAAACCGCATCAAATGGTTCGCAGGCTCTCTGGTCATACTTTATGCGGTGATCACCATGATCCCACTGGTCTGGATTGCGATTACAGGTTTCAAAAGCCCGGCAGATGCCATCGCCTATCCGCCCAAATACGTGATCGGCGGCGAGGGAGAGTCCGGTTTCACACCCACGCTTGAGGGCTACGTAAACCTGTTCACCACACGCACGCGCCAGACAGAGGAATATCTGGCCGAAAACCCGCCACAGAACTGGGCGGATGAGATTGTCCGCCAATACGACATGGTGATTGTTGGCCCCTCAAAGTTTGGCCAGCGCTTCCTCAACTCGGTGATCATCGGCTTTGGCTCAACTTTCCTCAGCGTGTTTCTCGGCACTTTGGCGGCCTATGCCTTCAGCCGTTTCAAAATCCCGCTCGCCGATGATCTGCTGTTCTTCATCCTGTCCACCCGCATGATGCCGCCCATTGCCGTCGCGATCCCGATCTTCCTGATGTACCGCCAGCTTGGTCTGTCAGACACCCATCTGGGCATGATCCTGCTCTATACCGGTGTGAACATCTCGCTCGCGGTCTGGCTGCTCAAAAGCTTCATTGACGGCATTCCAACCGAGTACGAGGAGGCCGCGCTGATTGATGGCTACACACGGTTTCAGGCCTTCTACAAAGTGGTGCTGCCACAGGCCGCAACCGGTATCGCCTCCACCGCGATTTTCTGTCTGATCTTTGCGTGGAACGAATATGCCTTTGCGGTGCTGCTGACCACAGCCAACGCGCAGACCGCGCCCCCCTTCATCCCCACCATCATCGGCATCGGGGGCCTTGACTGGCCCGCCATCGCCGCCGGCGTCACGATCTTCCTGCTGCCGGTCATGATCTTCACCATCCTGCTGCGCAAACATCTGCTGCGTGGGATCACATTCGGAGCCGTGCGCAAATGAGCAACTTTATCACTGGCTTGATGCGCTTCCGGCGCGGACCCTGGGAAATGCTGGCCACCATCATCATCGCACTTGGGGTGTTCATGCTGATGCAGCCCTTCGTGATCTGGGCCTTCACCTATTCGTTCATAACAACCCTCATTGGCACAGTGATGTTCATCATTGTCAGCCACTTCCCGGAGTGACCATGGCGCAGATCGTCATCAAAAACCTCAAGAAGCAGTTCGGCGATTTCACCGCTGTGCGCGAAAGCTCCTTCACCATCGAAGACGGGGAGTTCTTCATGCTCCTCGGCCCCTCGGGCTGCGGCAAAACAACCACCCTGCGTATGATAGCGGGGTTAGAGCTGCCAACTTCCGGCGACATCTTTCTGGATGGCGAGGAGATTTCTCAGCGCCCGCCGTCCCAACGTGACATCGCTTTTGTGTTTCAGATGTTCGCGCTCTATCCGCATATGAATGTGCGCAAAAACATCAGCTACCCGTTGGTGTGTCAGGGCATGTCGCGCAACGCAGTGAAAGACAAAGTGGCCGAAGTTGCCAAAATCCTCGGCATCGAAGACATTCTGGACCGCCCTGTGGGTGGCCTGTCAGGTGGGGATCGCCAACGTGTTGCGCTGGGCCGTGCCATCGTGCGCGAACCCAAGGCTTTCATGATGGATGAGCCCCTTGGCGCGCTCGATGCAGAGTTTCGCGAGCACATGTCCGAAGAGCTCCGCGCCCTGCATGATCGCATGGGGGCCACCACGGTTTATGTAACCCACGATCAGCTGGAGGCGATGCAGATGGGAGACAAAATCGTCGTGATGAACAATGCGGTGGTGGAACAATTCGGCACGCCTCAGGAAATCTATGACAAACCTGCCACCATGTTTGTGGCTGATTTCATTGGCTCCCCGTCAATGAACTTCCTGAAATTCCACGGCAAAGTTGGGCGTCATGACAGTGATGTCACCATGCATGACACCGCCTTTGCGATCCCGCAAACACGCGAGCCCTTTGAGGGCGATCTGGCCTTTGGTGTGCGTCCTGAGCACATCCAGCTCAGCGATGCTGCGCCTTATCGCGCCGAAGTGCTGGCCACCGAATATCTCGGCACCACACAGATCGTCACCCTCAACACCCATGGCGGTGAGGTGAAGGCACGCATCTCTGCCCAACAGGCTGCGCGTGCCGGTGAAACCGTGGGGCTCGAGTTTAACCCCAGCACCATCACGCTGTTTGATCGCCAGTCTGGTCGCGCGCTCAAATCAGAACTGAATGAGGGCATTCTCCATGGCTGAAGTGTCACTCCACAATGTTTCCAAGGCTTTTGGCAAAACCCAGGCAGTCTCTGACATCTCCATGACGATTGAAGATGGTGCCTTTGTGGTGCTGCTTGGCCCAACCGGGGCCGGCAAAACCACAACCCTGCGCCTGATTTCCGGACTGGAAAAACTGGACAGCGGTTCCGTGTTCATTGGCGGGCGCGATGTGGGCAATGACACGCCCGCACAACGCGACATCGCCATGGTGTTTCAGCAGTATTCGCTCTATCCGCACCTCACCGTGCGCGACAATCTCGCCTTTCCGCTGCGCTCCCCGATCCTCAGAACGCCTGAGGATGTGATCGCCCATAAGGTTCAGAAGATCGCAGAGATCCTGCAAATCCCCCACAAGCTCGACAATAAGGCGACCGAGCTGTCAGGCGGCGAAATGCAGCGGGTGTCCATTGGCCGTGCGCTGGTGCGCGATCCGCAGATCTATCTGATGGATGAGCCGCTCAGTTCGCTGGATGCCAAACTGCGCGCCGACCTGCGTGTGGAGCTTAAGCGCATTCAGGCGGACCTCGGCTCCACGCTGCTTTATGTCACGCATGATCAAATCGAAGCCATGACAATGGCGACCCACATCGGCGTGCTTGAGGAAGGGCGTCTGGTGCAATATGGCACTCCCAAAGAGATTTACGAGGATCCGACGAGCGTCTATGTGGCCAGCCGTCTGGGCCTGCCACGGATCAATATCCTCCCGGCAGAGCTCTTTCCCGGCGCACATAAAGGGGTGCAGATCGGCCTCAGACCAGAAAACATCCGACAGGGGGACGGCATAGAGGCGCAGGTTATCAGGTCAGAGCATCTCGGGGATCAGACCCGACTGCACCTGAAGGTTTACGGGCATGAAATCACCACGCTCACCGATCCGCATCAGGATTACGCGGGCAGCGCGACCATAAAAATCAGCTTAGAAAACCCATTGTATTTCGATGCTTCCGGCGCACGTGTCGTCTAAGGGAGGAACAGCATGTCACAGTTTATCAATGCCAAAGAAGATCTTGTCACCGAAGCTCTGGACGGTGTTCTGGCCGCGTCCGGCGGGGCTTTGTCGCGTCTGGATGGCTATCCTCACATCAAGGTTGTGTTCCGCTCTGACTGGGACAAATCCAAGGTGGCGCTTGTGTCGGGTGGCGGTTCCGGTCACGAACCTGCCCACGCCGGGTTTGTTGGCAAAGGCATGCTCACCGCTGCCGTCTGTGGTGAGGTGTTTGCCTCTCCTTCCGTAGAGGCTGTGCTCGCAGGTATCTTGGCGGTGACAGGCGAGGCGGGCTGCTTGTTGATTGTGAAAAACTACACCGGGGATCGGCTGAATTTCGGTCTGGCCGCCGAACGCGCCCGCGCCTTGGGGCGCCGGGTCGAAATGGTTGTGGTCGATGATGACATCGCGCTGCCGCATCTGCCCCAGCCACGCGGCGTGGCGGGCACGTTGTTTGTGCACAAAATCGCGGGCGCACTGGCTGAGGAGGGCGCAGATCTCGCCGCTGTCACCCAGACCGCCAAAGATGTCATCGCCAAAGTCGCTTCCATCGGCATGAGCCTTGATACCTGCACCATTCCCGGCTCTCTCAAAGAGGCGCGGATTGGCGAAGGCAAGGCAGAGCTGGGCCTCGGCATCCATGGCGAACCCGGCATTGAGCAGGTGGATTTCTCCGGCGCTGTGGCGGCGATGGGCACAGTTGTCGAAAAGCTGAAAGGACATGCCACAGGCGACGTTGTGGCGATTGTGAACAACCTCGGCTCCACAACGCCGCTGGAAATGTCGGTACTGACACATGCCATGACAGAGGCGGGGCTTGCGCAGCACATCATCGGCCCCGCGCCTCTGATGACCTCACTTGATATGCACGGATTCTCCGTCTCCATCATGGAGGCCACGCCGGGTGAACTGGACGCGCTGAAAGCCGCAGTTACCTTGCCCGCATGGCCGGGCCTTAAGGCGATTGTCGCGCCGCCGGTTGTTGCCTTGCCGGACGGGCTCACCCCAATTGAGCCAATCCCATCCGAGAATCCGCGCACCCGCGCCATCATCCAGAATGTGACCGATCTTCTGATCTCGGCTGAGGCGGATCTGAACACGCTGGATGCCAAATCCGGCGATGGCGATACCGGCAGCACGCTGGCCACCGCCGCGCGCGCGTTGCAGGCGCGGCTCGATCACATGCCGCTCGCCGATCTGACACAGCTGTTCCCGGCGCTGGGCAACGAGCTGAGCCAGACCATGGGCGGTTCCTCCGGTGTGATCCTAGCGATTTATTTCAACGCTGCAGGCGACGCCTGTGCCAATGGGGCCTCCGTGCAGGGCGCGCTGGCGGATGGTTTGGCGCGCGTCAGCCAGGTGGGTGGCGCTTCTGTTGGGGACCGCACCATGATTGACGCGCTCGCCCCTGCACTCAGCGCCCTTCCCGAAGGCATCGCCGCCGCCGCCGCCGCGGCACGGGCTGGAGCAGACAGCACCGCAAACATTCACCGCGCCAAAGCAGGGCGCGCCGCCTATGTGCCAGAGGAAAACCTCAAAGGGCACAATGATCCGGGTGCAGAGGCCGTCGCGCTGCTCTTTGGCGCGCTGGCAAAAGAAATGGGGACGTAAACTGAGCAAGCCAACCATCACAGGTGTCGCAAAACCAACGGTCAATGACATTGCCCGCGTTGCGGGCGTGAGCCTCGCGACTGTCGACCGGGTGCTGAACGAGCGCCCGGGCGTGCGGTCTGTCACCATTGAAAAGGTGCAGTCCGCCATCACCGAGCTCGGTTATGTGCGTGACACCGCCGCCGCCAATCTTGCGCGGCGCAAGACCTATCGCTTCGTCTTTGTCTTGCCAGATTGGAAGGGGCAATTCCTCACCAGTCTGGAACGCGGCATTTCCGAAGTCATTGTGAACGCCCCGCAAAACCGCACCGAAGTGCGCACCATTCGTGTGCCCACACAAGAGCACACCCAACTGACCGCCACCCTCAGCGCGCTGGATCCGGCGGAGGTGGATGGTTTGGCGATCATGGCCAAGGAAACCCCGCAGGTGCGTGACGCCATCGCAGATCTGCGCAAACGCGGCATTCCTGTTGTGTCGCTTGTGACCGACCAGCCCAATTCGGATCGGGACCATTTTGTCGGCATCGACAACGTCGCCGCCGGGCGCACCGCCGGCACTCTGCTCGGGCGCTTCACGGGCGGGCAAACCGGCAAGGTTGTTGTGGTCATCACCAACAAACAGTCCCGCGACATGATCGAGCGACGACTCGGTTTTGATCAGGTGGTGGGCGCAAGTTTCCCCCATCTGGAAACGCTCCCCAGCATCGAAGGTCAGGAAGACGCCGCCCACACCGAGCGCGTGACCTTGCGCGCGCTGAAGGAAAACCCGGATGCAATTGGCATCTACTCCGTGGGTGCCAGCGTGCAGGGCATCGCCCGCGCCATCGCCGCGGCGGATCTGCCCCAGCGCCCCGTTCTGATCGACCATGAGCTGACCGAAAACTCATCCGCGCTGCTGCGCGCAGGCGTCATTGATGCGGTCATCACCCAAAACACCGGCCATCTCGCCCGCAGTGCTCTGCGTGTGTTGCGCGCAAAATGCGACCGCACGCCTGTCATTGAGAGTCAGGAGAACATTCGGATCGAGATCGTCATTCGGGAGAATTTACCGTCCATGAAGTGAGCATTTTAGGGAGGATGCGATGAAAGAAATCAAAGGACCCGCACTGTTTCTGGCCCAGTTTGCCGGAGACGATCCTCCGTTCAATTCATGGGATGCGATCACAAAATGGGCCGCCGATTGCGGCTATATCGGCGTCCAAGTGCCGAGCTGGGACAGCCGCCTGATTGATCTCGACAAAGCTGCCTCAAGCAAAGACTACTGTGATGAACTTGCTGGCGTGGCACAGGCCAATGGGGTCGCAATCACCGAGCTGTCGACCCACCTTCAGGGTCAACTTGTTGCAGTCCATCCCGCTTATGACGCCGCCTTTGATGGCTTTGCCGCGCCAGAGGTGCGCGGCAATCCCGCTGCACGCCAACAATGGGCTGTCGATCAGGTGAAAAAGGCGCTGACCGCCTCCAAAAACCTCGGGATTGGCGCGCATGCCACCTTTTCCGGCGCGCTGGCGTGGCCCTATGTCTACCCTTGGCCGCAACGTCCCGCCGGGCTGATTGAAACCGCCTTTGATGAGTTGGCGGCGCGCTGGCGGCCGATCCTTGATCACGCCGAAGACTGTGGTGTGGATGTCTGTTATGAAATCCATCCGGGCGAAGATTTGCATGATGGCGTGACCTACGAAATGTTCTGGGACCGCACCGGCCAGCACGCGCGCGCCTGCATGCTCTATGACCCGTCCCACTACCTGCTTCAGTGCCTCGACTACCTCGACCATATCGACATCTATCAGGACCGGATCCGCATGTTTCACGTCAAAGACGCGGAATTCAATCCCACCGGGCGACAGGGGGTCTATTCCGGTTATCAAAGCTGGGTCGACCGCGCAGGGCGCTTCCGCTCTTTGGGCGACGGGCAGGTGGATTTCCGCGCGATCTTTTCCAAACTCACCGCCATCGGCTTTGATGGCTGGGCCGTGGTGGAGTGGGAATGCGCCATCAAACACCCCGAAGACGGTGCCCGCGAAGGCGCGGCCTTTGTGCGCGACCACATCATCCGCCCAACAGAAGTGGCTTTTGATGACTTCGCCGATGGCGGCACAGACGCCGCCGCAAATCGCAAAATGCTGGGGATCGACTGATGGTGAGCGCGAAAAACGAAACGCACACGGGCCGCATTCGCCTTGGCATGGTTGGCGGCGGCAATGACGCCTTTATTGGCGGGGTTCACCGCATCGCCGCACGGCTGGATGACCATTTCAAACTGATGGCCGGGGCGCTGTCCTCCACGCCTGAGAAATCCATAGAGAGTGGCGCAGCCCTTGGCCTGCCGCGCGTCTATGAGGATTTCAAAACCATGGCGATCCGCGAGGCGCGGCGCAAAGACGGGATTGAGGCCGTCTCCATTGTCACCCCCAATCACGTCCACTATCAGGCCGCGCGCGAATTTCTCAAACGCGGCATCCACGTGATCTGTGACAAGCCGCTCACCTCCACGCTGGCGGATGCCAAGAAACTGGTGAAAGCCGCCGAAACCTCAGACGCGCTCTTCATCCTTACGCATAACTACACGGGCTACCCGATGGTGCGGCAGGCACGCGAGATGATCGCCGCTGGCGAGATCGGCAAAATCCGGGTGGTGCAGGTCGAATATCCGCAGGACTGGCTGACAACAGAACAGGATTTCAAGCAGGCCGAGTGGCGCACAGACCCGGCCAGATCCGGGGCAGGGGGCTCCACCGGGGACATTGGCACCCACGCCTACAACCTCGCCTGTTTTGTCACAGGTCTTGATGTCGTCGAGCTTGCCGCCGATCTCACGGCTTTTGTGCCGGGGCGGCAGGTTGACGACAACGCCCATGTGATGCTGCGCTTAGAGGGCGGGGCAAAAGGCATGCTCTGGTGCAGTCAGGTTGCGCCGGGCAATGAAAACGCCCTGCGCATTCGGATTTACGGCGAAACCGGTGGTCTGGAATGGGCGCAAGAAGATCCGAATTACCTATGGCACACCCCTTTGGGGTCGCCCAAACGCCTGATCACACGGGGTGGCGCCGGGGCAGGGGAGGCCGCCGCCCGCATGAGCCGCGTGCCTCCGGGTCACCCAGAGGGCTATCTTGAGGGCTTTGCCAATATCTATGCAGAGGCCGCGCAGGCCATTGTCGCCCATCGCACCGGGGCCAAGGCTGCGCCTGAGGTGATGTTTCCAACGGTGCAGGATGGGCTGAAAGGCGTGCAATTTGTCGACGCTTGCGTGCGCAGCGCACAGCGCAACGCCGCTTGGGTCAAACTCGCGCCATAGGGGAGACTCGCGCATTTTGTGCAACTCAATCGTCAGGAGTCTCTTGACGATTTTCTCCACATATCGGAAAAATCTCCAACGTTTTTGATTTTGTGGAACAGCGATGATTTTCTCCGGCAAGAAAACTGAGGATGCCACCATTGTGGAATTGCTGGCTTCCTCACTGCGGCGTGACATTGCCTTTGGCACGCTGCTGCCTGATCAAAAGCTCAAGATCGAGGCGCTGCGCAGCCGCTATGGCGGCTCCAACCATTCCATGCGGGAAACCCTGCGCATTCTGGCGACAGAAGGGTTGGTTGAGGCCACCGCACAACGCGGCTTTCGGGTGACCTCTGCGACGGAGGATGACCTGCGCGACATCCAACTGGTGCGCATTGAGATTGAACGCATCGCACTGGCCCGCGCCATTGCGCTGGGCGATGTGGCTTGGGAGGGGCGCGTGATTGCCGCCCATCACGCGCTGCAAAAGGCCGAGGCCGCCGTTGCGGGCGCGCCCGATGATCTGGTGGCGCTGGAATGGGATGAGGCCTGCCGCACCTTTGCCCAAGCACTGATTGCCGCCTGCGACAGTCCGCGCCTGATAGATCTGCACCGCAAGTTCTTTGACCAGAGCCGCCGCTTCCGCCTCGCGCAGATGCGCGAAGGCAAGCTCGACTGGGAAGCGCGCAAGGCGCGTCAGAAATCACTGCTCGATGCCGTGCTGACCCGCGAAGAGAGCACCGCTCTCACGCTGCTGCAGGCCGATATCGAAGCTGAACTTAAGACCCATTGATGATCAGAGGGAGGACATCATGACCACTTTCAACCGCCGTAAAATGCTGGCGCTCATGGGCGGCGCTGCCGCCGCAACCGGGCTGGCCGCCCCTGCGATTGCTGCAAACAAGAAAATCAAAGTGGGCGCGCTGCGCTTCACATCCCACTCAGGCAGCTTTGTGGCTTTTGAGCGCGGCTATTTTGCTGACGCTGGGCTTGATGTGGAGTTTGAATTTTTTCAAGGCGCACAGCCCATGGCCGTGGCGATCGCGTCCGGTGATGTGGATTATGCCGTAACCGCTATGTCCGGCGGCCTGATCAGCCTTGCTGACAAAGGGGCGATCAAAGTTATCGGCGGGGCCCTCAGCGAAGAAGCGGGCATTGACGGCCAGAAATTCCTCGCCTCTGATGCCGCGTTTCAGGCCGGTGTGAAAACCCCCAAAGATCTGGCAGGCAAACGGTTTGCCGTGACACAGGCAGGCTCTTCTTTCCATTATATGGGTTCCAAAATGGCGCAGGCAGAGGGTATCGACATGTCCTTCACACCGCTGCAAAAGGTTGGGGCCATCATTGGCGCGATGAAATCCGGTCAGGTTGATGGTTGGTCCATTGTGCCCCACATCGCCAAGCCGCTCGCAGGCTCCGGTGCGGTCCACATCATCGGCAATGTGGCAGACTACATCCCCGACTATCAGGTGACCACGGTCTTCACCTCCTCCAAAAACGCCGCCAACGAGCGCGGTCTGACCGAAAGCTTCCTCGCAGGCTTCTCCAAAGGCGTGGATGACTACACCGCCGCCATGATCGACAAGACCGCCGATCAGGACGCGATGGTCGATCTGATCCACAAATATGTGTACACCGACCGCCCCCGTGAAAAGGCCGCGCCTTCGATCATCAACGGCACCATGCGCCTGAATGCAAATGCCGCGCTGAATGTCGGCTCCCTGCAGGATCAGCTGTCTTGGTTCCAGTCCGAGAAACTGGTGGATGGCGACATTTCCATCGACCAGATCGTGGACAGCTCCTACGTCGAAATCCTCGGCGCATAACCTCTTTTGGCGAGGTCGGCCTCTGCGGACCTCGCCGGATTGCACTCATGGACATCAAACTCGAAAACATCAGCCATTCCTATGACAGCTTTGAGGTCATGCGGAACATTTCGCTGGATATTCCCAGCGGGCAGATCGTGTGTATCGTTGGCCCCTCCGGCTGTGGCAAATCCACGCTTCTGCGCTTTATCGGCGGGCTGGAACGCCCCACCTCTGGCCGGGTTCTGCAACTGGGCGCCCCGCCCGAAGGCTGTCTCAATCCGCTCACCTATATCTTTCAGGATTTTGCCCTGCTGCCCTGGCGCAGTGTCGCGGGCAATATCTCTCTGGTGCTCGAAGATCACGGAATCAAAGGCGCCGACGCCCGCGCCATCATTGATGATGTGCTGGCTCGCACCAAGCTCACCGATTTTGCCAAGGCACTGCCCAAACAGCTCTCTGGTGGCATGAAGCAACGCGTCGCCATTGCCCGCGCTCTGGCCGTGAACCCGGCTGTGATGCTGATGGATGAGCCGCTTTCTGCACTCGACAGCCAGACGCGAGAATTGTTGATGGATGATCTTGTCGAACTCTGGGAGCGTCAGCCCTTCACCGCCGTCTACGTCACCCACAATCTGGCAGAGGCCGTGCGTCTCGGTCATCGTGTGGTGGTGCTTTCCCGTCGCCCCGGCGAAATCCGTGAAATTGTCGACATCGACACCCCCCTGAGCGCGCGGGAGTTTGGCGATGCAGAGCTCGACGCCCATCAAAAACACCTCTGGCACCTGATGCGCGACGAAGCGCGTGCCGCCGATGCGGAGCTGATCCATGTCTGACGCCTCTGTGGGAAAAACCGTCACGTTCCGGGGCGGTGGCTTTGCCCCCAAACCCCACCGCTGGGTCAGCTTTGCGGTGTTCCTTGGCCTTGTGTTGATCGCCGAATGGGGCACGCGCGCGGGCTGGATCTCTGCACTGACCCTGCCGCGCCCCTCTGATGTATTTGAAACCTTCCGCGAGCTTTATCAAAGCGGGCTGCTCTTCAAACATCTCGGCCCTTCGCTGTCACGTCTGGTTGTCGGGGCCGCCATTGGCGCGAGCATCGGCATCAGCGTCGGTGTGCTCATTGGGCTGTTTTCTTACGTGCGCTCGGGGCTCGTGCCCATCGTTGCTGCGATCTTTCCGATCCCCAAAATCGCGCTTTTGCCGCTGTTTGTGATCTGGTTTGGCATTGGCGAAGGCTCCAAATACGCGCTGATCGCCTTTGGCACCTTCACCCCCACCGTGGTCGCCACCTATGGCGCGGTGGACAATGTCGACCGTACCCTGATCCGCATGGGCCAAAGCTTTGGCCTGTCTTGGTGGTCCATCGTGCGCAAAATTGTGCTGCCCGGAGCGATGCCCGGCATCCTCTCTGGCCTGCGCATCAGCCTTGCGATTGCCATCATCCTGCTGGTCGCGGCCGAAATGCTTGGCGCGGAATACGGCATTGGCGCCTACATTCTGGAGGCCGGCTCGCTCTATGATCTCGAACGTCTGTTTGCTGGGGTGGTGATCCTGTCACTGCTCGGGGTGCTGGTCAGCACGCTGATCGGCGTGATTGAGCGCCGCTTGCTGGGCTGGCGGACCTAAACACCACCGTTGCAGATCAGCGGATCCTGCGCCAGATGGTCGATCAGGGCGCGCACACGGGTGGTCAGGCGGCGGTTCTGTGGAAAAAGGGCCGCCACCACATAAGGCGTCACCCGATAGGGCGCAAACAGCTCCACCAGCTCCCCACTCTTAAGCGCCTGGGCCACCGTATAGGCCGGGCAGCGCGCCACCCCGATGCCGGCTGCGGCCAGCCGCGCCGCCGCTGCGGGTGCATCGGCCTGCAATCGGCCCTGCACAGGCACCGCCACGTCCTGCCCGTCCATTGCAAAGCGCCAGATCCCCGGCTCAGCGGTGTTGCCATCCTGAATGCATTCATGTGTCGACAACGCCTGCGGATGTGTGGGCGTGCCTGCCCGCGCCAGATAAGCAGGCGCGGCACAGATCACCAGCGGCATCGGCCCCAGCTGGCGCACCATCAGCGAGCTGTCCCGCATCGGCCCAATCCGCACCGCCAGATCCAGCCCCTCATCCACGATGGACACCCGCCTGTCCGAGAGTTTCAGATCAAGCTCCACCTCCGGATGCTGGCTGGCAAAGGCGGCCAGCGAAGGCGCAAGCCGCAAGGCCCCAAACCCGGTGGGCGCGGCAACACGTATCACACCGCGCAAGGCGGCCTGCGCGTTGCGCACGGCCTCCTCCATCTCGTCAAACCCATCCAGCAGGGGCTCACATAGCGCAAGATAGGTCGCCCCCGCATCGGTCAGGGACACACTGCGCGTGGTGCGGTTGAGCAGCTGAACCCCAAGCGCCTCCTCCAGATCAGCCACATATTTGCTGACCAGCCGGGAAGAGCGCCCCAATCGCTGGGCCGCTGCGGTGAAAGAGGCGTTCTTTGCCACAAGGGCAAAGGCGCGCATGCGATCAATCTTGTCCAATTCTATTGCGCCTTCTGAGGGCTTAATGATCCGCAAAAAGTGGCAATTATCATCTGTTTTGGCAAGCGCTATCTCTGCGCACACAGAACAGCCCCAACAACAGTCCCATAGAGAGGAGCCCAAAATGTCCACAGCCGTTCGCATTCACCACTTCCCCAAATCAGGCCACGCCCACCGCGCGTTGGTCTTTGCCAAACTGGCAGGCATCGCCCATGAGAGGGTCTTTGTCGATCTCGCCGCTGGGGCGCATAAAACGCCCGATTTTCTGGCGATGAACCCAAACGGGCAGGTGCCTGTTCTCGAAGATGGCGACGTTGTGGTCTCTGACTCAAACGCGATTCTGGTCTATCTCGCGCGCCGCTATGCGCCAGACTGGATGCCCACCGATCCTGTTGGCGAAGCCGCTGTGCAACGCTGGCTCACTCTGGCCGCAGGGGACATTGCCTTCGGCTCCGCCGCCGCGCGTCTCATCACCGTCTTTGGTGCGCCGCTTGATGCGGACTTCACCGCAACCATCGCCAACCGCGCCATGCAGAAGCTGGAGCAGGGACTTGAAGGGCAGGACTGGCTTGTGGGGGATCGCCCAACCATAGCTGACGTCGCCGCTTATTCTTACACCGCCCATGCGCCCGAGGGGAATGTCTCGCTTGCGCCTTATCCCAATGTGCGCGCCTGGCTTGCCCGGTTTGAAGCACTGGATGGGTTTGAGCCAATGCCCGCCACTGCCGTTGGCCTTGTCGCCGAATAACCTTCCGCTCTAGAGCAGGGCGCAGGCTGTGCTCTGGCGCATTCATCTATTCAATCCTCCCCCTGTTTTCTCCGTTAAAGAAAGTCCTCCCCATGACTGCCGAAGCCCCGCGCCATCCCCTGCCGCCCTTCACGCGCGACAGCGCCATCGAAAAAGTACGCCTTGCCGAAGACGGCTGGAATGGCCGCAATCCAGCCAAAGTGGCGCTGGCCTATACGCCAGACAGCCAGTGGCGCAACCGCGCGGAATTTCCCAAAGGCCGCGCAGAGATCGAAGCCTTCCTGACCCGCAAATGGGACAAGGAGCTCGACTATCGCCTGATCAAAGAGCTCTGGGCCTACACCGAAAACCGCATCGCCGTGCGCTACGCCTATGAGTATCGCGACGACAGCGGCAACTGGTTCCGCGCCTATGGCAATGAGAACTGGGAGTTCGATGAAAACGGCTACATGGCCCACCGCTTTGCGAGCATCAACGACCATCCCATTGCCGAAGATGAGCGCAAATTCCGCTGGCCCCTTGGTCGTCGCCCCGACGACCACCCCGGCCTCAGCGAACTGGGTCTCTGACCCCTGCCACCCTGACGGAGGACGCCGACATGCAAACGACAGACACACCGTTTCACAAGGGCGAGCGTGCTGCACAGCTGCGCGCCGGAGCTGGCGATATGGCGCGCCGCGTGGCCCCGTTCATTCGGGACTTCATGCCGGATCAGCACCGCGCCTTCTATCAGGATCAACCCTTTCTGGTGGTCGCGTCAGGTGATGCGGAGGGGCGCGTTTGGGCCACGATTGTCGAAGGCTCAGACGGTTTTATCCGCTCCCCGGATGCGCATACCCTCACCTTGGCGGGCGCAATGGATCCGCAGGATCCGCTGGCCAAGGCCCTGACAGCGGGCGCAGACATCGGTGTTGTTGGCATCGAACTGGCCACCCGTCGCCGCAATCGGCTGAGTGGCCGCACCCGTCCCACCGACGCAGGGTTTGCCATCGACATCCGCCAGACTTTTGGCAACTGCCCGCAATATATCAGCGAGCGGGATTGGTGGCGTGTGCCGCACCCCACGCGCCCTACGTCCCAAAGTGCAGCCCAACTGAGTGCCGCGCAAATTGCCCACATTCAGGCCGCAGACACGCTTTTTATTGGCTCAGGCCATCACAGCGCAGAGCAGGCGGCCTCCAATGGCTATGATGCCTCTCACAGAGGCGGTGCACCGGGGTTTGTGCAGGTGGTCAGCCCCACCCGGCTGCGCATCCCCGACTATTCCGGCAACAACTTTTTCAACACCATCGGCAACCTCATTGAGGATCCGCGCGTCGGCCTGCTGTTTGTCGATTTTGCCACCGGAGGTCTGCTGCATGTCTCCGGGCGCGCAACCATCGACTGGGCCCCCCAAGAGGCGCGCGACCCCAGCGCTCTGCGCGTGATTGAGGTCACGATTGAACGCGTGCTGGACCGCCGCGAGGCGCTGGGCCTGCGCTGGTCCAAAACCCCAATGCCCACGCGCAAACTGGTTGTCACCGCAAAAACCAAAGAGGCGGAGGACATCACCTCCTTCACGCTGTCCGCACAGGATGGCGCACCCCTTGCGCCATTCAAGGCCGGGCAGCATCTGCCCATCGCGCTGGAGGGTCCCACACAACGCGCCAAACTGCGCCGCAGCTATTCGCTGTCAGGACCTGCGCATGAAGGCAGCTATCGCATCACGGTAAAACGCGAACCACAGGGGCTTGCCTCACGTATGCTGCACAGCAAGATCGCGGTGGGCGATGTGATCGACGCCAAGCCCCCCGCCGGAGATTTTGTGATCCCGGACAACAGCAGCCCTTTGGTGCTGATTAGCGCGGGCGTTGGTCTCACGCCAATGGTCGCCATGCTGCACGAAGCGCTCCACCAGAACCCCAACCGCCCAGTCTGGTTTCTGCACGGCACGCGCAACAGGCGTCACCACGCGCTGCGCACCGAAGTTGCTAAGCTGATCTCCGACGCGCCCAATGCGACCTCGCGTGTTTTTTACAGCCAGCCTGACCCAGACGATCTTCTGGGTCAGCACTATGACGCCCAAGGCCGCATCACCGCGCAGGAGGTGCTCGCCCTGACGGCGGGTGCGCAGGCGCACTATCTGCTCTGTGGTCCTGCGGGCTTTGTCACCGCACTCACATCAGGGCTGGAAGCGCAGGGCGTGCCAATGGCGCAGATCCATTCTGAAACCTTTGGCGGCTGAACCTAGCCGCTTTGCGTAACCTGCGTGGCTTTCTCTTCACAGACCGGATGCAGCGCGGCGGGCAGCGCGTCGGTGAACAGCCGGTCCACATCGTCAAAATCCAAAATGCGCGCGGGCGCGTTGCGTTGAAACTTGCTGTGATCTGCCAGCAGCCAGGTTTCCCGCGCCCCCGCATAGGCGGCTTTGGACACCGAAATCTCGTCCATGGCAAAATCATAGGCCGCGCCCTCTGCTGAGATTGCCGAACAGCCAAGGATCGCATAATCAAAGGCGAAATCCCGCACCATGCGCTCTGCAATCGGTCCCACCAGACCGCCATCCTCAGGCCGTGGCTTGCCCCCGGTCAGCAAAACCTCACAGCGTTCATTGCCCGCCAGAATTTGCGCCACATTCAGGTTGTTGGTCACAACCAGCAGCCCGTCATGTCCCAATAGCGCTCGCGCCAAGGCTTCGGTGCTGGTGCCAATGTTGATGAACAGTGCAGAGCCGTTGGGGATTTCTGCTGCACAGGCCAGCGCCATCGCCGCCTTGGCCTCTGCATTCACGCGGCTGCGCTCCTCATAGGCAATGTTGCGCACGCCCGAGGGCAGGACCGCGCCGCCATGCACCCGCTCAAGCCGTCCTGCGTTCGCCAGCTGGGTCAGGTCCCGCCGGATGGTCTGCACCGTCACATCAAAATGCGCGGCCAGCCCGTCA
Source organism: Shimia sp. MMG029 (assembly GCF_027947445.1). Lineage (NCBI taxonomy): Bacteria > Pseudomonadati > Pseudomonadota > Alphaproteobacteria > Rhodobacterales > Roseobacteraceae > Shimia > Shimia sp. MMG029. The sequence goes on from NZ_JAQJIM010000005.1 coordinate 195,863, forward strand.
ACGGTCACTTTGCCTTCGGTGCGGGCGATTTCAAGGATTTCACGGTCTCGGAAACTGCTGTGCATGTTCGCTTATCTTCGTTTTTCACGCATAGCCGTGTCAGGATTTGCGGAAAATTACAATGAAAACCTATGAAATATTGCAGATCTCGGGGGCTTTTTCTTGACTCCGGCCTGCGAAAATGTTCGAAGATGCGCGAAAATGTTCGAAAGCCCGCGAAAGGGAATCTCATGGCAGCTCAGTCAGACAACACAGTGGATCTCTTTGTGATCGGCGGCGGCATCAACGGTTGCGGCATTGCACGCGATGCGGTGGGGCGCGGCCTCTCTGTCGAACTTGCAGAGATGAAAGACCTCGCATGGGCCACCTCTTCGGCCTCCACCAAGCTCTTTCACGGCGGGCTGCGCTATCTGGAGTATTTTGAGGTCCGCCTTGTGCGCGAGGCACTGATTGAGCGCGAAACCCTGCTGCGCGCCATGCCCCATATCAGCTGGCCGATGCGCTTTGTGCTGCCCATGCACAAGGACATGCGCTTTGACAATGACACCCCCACATCGCGCATCCTGTCGCTGGTCATGCCATGGATGAAAGGGCGCCGCCCCAGCTGGCTGATACGTATGGGGCTGTTCATGTATGACAACCTCGGTGGCCGTAAAATCCTGCCCGGCACCCGCACAGTGGATCTGAAATCCGACGAAGCGGGCAAATCGCTGAAAGGCAAATTCGCCAAAGCGTTTGAATATTCCGACTGCTGGGTCGAAGACAGCCGCCTTGTGGTGCTAAACGCCCGCGATGCAGAGGCGCGCGGCGCAATCATCAACACCCGTACCAAAGTGCTGTCTGCCACCCGCACCGATGGCCTGTGGCACATCGAAATGGAAGATGTGGAAACCGGCGCGCGTCGCACCACCCGTGCCAAGGCGCTGGTCAATGCAGGCGGCCCATGGGTGGCGGACGTCATTCAGGGCGTGCTGAAACAGAATTCCTCCGCAGGCGTGCGTCTGGTGCGTGGCTCCCACATCGTGACCAAGCGCCTGTTTGATCATGACCGCTGCTACTTCTTCCAGGGCGAGGATGGCCGCATCATTTTTGCCATTCCTTATCAGGAAGACTTCACCCTGATCGGCACCACCGATCAGGAACACAGCAACGCCGATGAGGCCCCAACCTGCACCGATGAAGAAGCACAGTATCTCTGTGATTTCGCATCAAACTATTTTGAGAAACCTGTGACGATGGAAGACATCGTCTGGCGCTATTCCGGCGTACGTCCGCTTTATGATGATGGGGCCTCTTCCGCCACCGCGGCTACGCGCGACTATGTGCTCAAACTCGATGACAACGGCGCGCCGGTGCTCAACGTCTTTGGCGGCAAAATCACCACCTACCGCAAGCTCGCAGAGGCAGCGATGGCCAAAATCGTGCCATTCTTCCCCGAAGCCACCGCACCATGGACAGCAGGCGTGGCCATGCCCGGCGGCGACTTTGAAGTGCACGAGGTCGAAGGAAAAATCGCCGCGCTGCAAAGCCAATATCCTTTCCTGACACCCGCTTGGGCCAAACGCCTCATTCGCGCCTATGGCACCGAGGCAGAAACCCTTCTGGGCGACGCCAAAGAGGCGGCAGACCTCGGCACAGACTTTGGCGCAACCCTGACAGAAGCCGAGGTCACCTGGCTGATGCAGAAAGAATATGCCCGCGCCGCCGAAGACATTGTCTGGCGGCGCTCGAAGCTGGGGCTGCGCCTGACAGAGGCACAAATTGCCACGCTTGATGCGCATATGCAGGCCGCGCGGCAAAAAGCCCCCGCCTAAGCGGGACGCCGCAATTGATCTTTGGCCCCATGCAGCCTATACGGAGCCCGCACGATGCCGTCGTGCGGGTTTTTTGTGCCCGTCACAATCCCCACGATGGCAAAGAGGACCAAACGGATTATGTCGGGCATTCCGCCCAGAACCCGCAAATATAGACACCCCGGACTTAAAAAAGGTTGTGAGACATATGGCTGAAAACAAGACACCAGATATTCTGTATACAATTGTAGACGAAGCGCCGGAGCTGGCTTCTGCCTCCTTCCTGCCGATCATCCGCAAGTTCGTTTCTGCCGCCGGAATCACCGTTGGCACCCCAGACATTTCGCTGGCGGGCCGCATCATCGCAACCTTCCCGGAAAACCTGACCGACGCACAGCGTCAGTCTGATGATCTGGCCGCTCTGGGCGAGCTGGTTAAGACCCCTGACGCTAACGTCATCAAGCTTCCAAACATCTCCGCCTCCGTGCCACAGCTGGTGGCCGCGATCGAAGAGCTGCAGGCGCAGGGCTACGACATTCCAGCCTACCCAGAAGATCCGCAGTCTGACGAAGAAAAGGCGATCCGCGCCCGTTATGACGGCATCAAAGGCTCCGCTGTGAACCCTGTGCTGCGCGAAGGCAACTCCGACCGCCGTTCCGCACGTGCCGTGAAAAACTTTGCACAGAACAACCCGCACTCCATGGGTGCCTGGACGTCTGACAGCAAAACCAAAGTCTCCTCCATGCCGGGCAATGACTTCTATGCAAACGAAGTCTCCGCGACCATTTCTGCCGATCAGGCCGGTGACGCGAAAATCGAATTTGTCGCCAAAGACGGCGCCGTGACCGTTCTGAAAGACGGCTGGCCGCTGGAAGAGGGCACCGTTGCTGACGCCACCTTCATGTCCGCCAAAGCGCTCGGCGCGTTCCTTGCTGATGCGATTGAAGACACCAAATCAGACGGCACCATGTTCTCCCTGCACATGAAAGCCACCATGATGAAGGTCTCTGACCCGATCATCTTCGGCCACGCGGTCAAAGCATGGCTTGGCCCGGTTTGGGATGCCCACGGTGAAGCCATCGCCGCAGCAGGCGGTTCCCCGAACTCCGGTCTGGGGGCTGTTCTGGCAGCCATCGACACGCTCGACAATGCAGATTCCATCAAAGCAGAAATCGCCGCGCTGGAGCGTCCGTCCATGTATATGGTCGACAGCGACAAAGGCATCACCAACCTGCACGTACCTTCTGACGTGATCATCGACGCCTCCATGCCGGCTGTAATCCGCGCAGGCGGCAAAGGCTGGGATGAGGCAGGCAACAAAGGTGACACCAACTGTGTGATCCCGGATCGCTGCTACGCATCTGTCTATGATGAGACCGTGAACTTCTTCAAAGCCAACGGCGCGCTCGACGTGACCACCGCAGGCTCCGTGGCCAACGTTGGCCTGATGGCACAAAAGGCGGAAGAATACGGCTCCCACCCAACCACCTTTGAGGCACCTGCTGAGGGCACCATCCGCGTTGTTCTGGCCAACGGTGAAACGCTGCACAGCCACGACGTGGAAGCGGGCGACATCTGGCGTTCCTGCACCGTGAAGAAAGCCCCAATCGAGAACTGGATCGAACTGGCTCTGGACCGTCAGCGCCTGACCGGTTCCGAGGCGATCTTCTGGCTGGACGCAAACCGCGCCCATGACGCCGAGCTGATCAAATACGTGACTCCTGCGCTGGAAGCAGCTGGCAAGGCGGACCTGTTCCAGATCCTCGCGCCACGCGAAGCAACCGCTCAATCCCTCAAGACCATCACCGCAGGCAACGACAGCATCGCCATCACCGGCAACGTGCTGCGCGACTACCTGACCGACCTCTTCCCGATCCTTGAGCTGGGCACCTCCGCCAAAATGCTCTCCATCGTGAAGCTGATGCAGGGTGGTGGTCTGTTTGAAACCGGCGCGGGCGGCTCTGCCCCCAAGCACGTTCAACAGCTGGTCGAAGAAAACCACCTGCGCTGGGACTCCATGGGTGAGTTCTGTGCCCTTGGTGAAAGCCTGAACTTCCTTGCGGATGTCAAAGGCAACGCCAAAGCCGGTGTACTGGGTGTCGCTGCCGAGGCCGCAACCCAAGGCATTCTGGACGACAACCGCTCCCCATCCCGCAAAGTGGGTCAGCCTGACAACCGCGACAGCCACTACTGGTTTGCCCGCTACTGGGCCGAAGCACTGGCGGCACAGTCTGACGATGCAGATCTGGCGGCAGAGTTCGCAGGCGTGGCCAAAGCTCTGGCAGAAGGCGAAGAGGCCATCCTGTCCGAGCTCGCAGCGGCCCAGGGCCCGGCAGCCGACATCGGCGGCTACTTCCGCCCCTCTGTGGAGCTGAAAGCCAAAGTGATGCGTCCGTCCGCAACACTGAACGCGATCATCGACTAAGCGCCGGTTTGAACTGAGAAACAAAGAAGCCGCCCCTCGTGGGCGGCTTTTTCTTTGGTCAGTAAGGCGAAGACGCGTGACAGCAGCTGGATCTACACAGCTATATTGACTTATACATATCTATATCTATCATAACATATAACCCATTAGATTTTGATAGTACCATGGATCCAGTCAGAAACCCTTTTGCCCCGGGCGCAGGTTCGCAGCCACCGCAGCTTGCCGGACGCGATGAGATCATTACCGATGCGGTCACCGCGCTCAAGCGCACCATGATCGGTCGCCATGCGCGTTCCCAAATGCTTCTGGGCCTGCGTGGCACAGGTAAAACCGTTCTGCTCAACGCCATTGAAAACGCGGCTGAAGACGAACACTACCTCACCTCCGTGATTGAAGCCCCCGAAGAGAAAAAACTCGCGCTTATGCTCTATCCGCGCATGCAGCGCGTGTTGCGCAAGCTCTCTCTGATCGAAGCAGCGAGGGCCAAAACCCACTTCGCCATGAAAGCCCTGCGCAGTTTCGCCAGCGCTTTTAAAGTGCAGATGGGCGATATCTCAGTTTCAGTGGATCCGGAGCCCGGCGTCGCGGACAGCGGCAATCTGGAATATGACCTCACCGATATGTTTGTCGCCATCGGCACCGCTGCCAAAGCTGCGGGTCGTGGATGGTGCCTGCTGATTGATGAGGTGCAATATCTCAGCGAAGCAGAGCTTGCGGCCCTGATTGTGGCCATTCACAAAATCGGTCAGAAACAGCTCCCCGTCATGTTCTTTGGGGCGGGCCTGCCGCAATTGGCCGCCTTGTCTGGCGATGCAAAATCCTATGCAGAGCGCTTGTTTTCCTACCCAAATGTCGGCCCGCTGGATGAGGCGTCAGCCATGCAGGCCATAAAGGGACCGATCGAGGACGAAGGAGAAAAGATCACCCAGAAAGCGCTGAAACGGATTTATGAAACCACGCAGGGATACCCGTATTTCTTGCAGGAGTGGGGCTATCAGGCGTGGAATACTGCCGTGGCTTCCCCGATTGACCGAGATGTTGTCGAGGTGGCGACCGGGGATGCGCTGCGGCGTCTGGACGAAGGGTTCTTTCAGGTCCGTTTTGACCGCCTGACCCCAAAGGAACGCGACTATGTGGTCGCCATGGCTGCATTGGGGACAGGGCCATACCGCTCTTCCCGGGTGGCCAAAAAGTTGGGCCAGTCTCCCAGCAAACTCGGCCCCCGGCGCGCCCAGATCATCGCCAAAGGTATGATCTACAGCCCTCAATATGGTGACATAGATTTCACCGTCCCTATGTTTGACGACTTCCTGCGCCGCACCCAGCGTTGAGGAGGGACGTGCACACTTGCCACCCCCAACGCACCAGCCTATCTAGGACCGCAAACCACAATCACACAGGTGCTCCGTGACCGCGCTTACTCTTGATCCCCAGCGTCTCAAAACCGTGCGCAAGGCACGGAAACTCGGTCGGCCAAAGCTCGCCAAGCTTGTGGGCATGACAGAGCGGCAGCTAACCAAGCTGGAAACCGCGTCCAAGAGCGCGACGCTGCCGGAAGCCACCTTGATCCGCATCGCCACCGTGTTGCAGATCCCAGCGCCCGCGCTCACCGGGGAGCTGCCATTGGGCGAGGACAATCTGGAGCCGGTTCAGCCCATCGCGCACACATCCTCCTGTAGCTGCTGCGGCTAATTCGGCCTGTTGCTGAGTGAGTGGGGCCACTTTGGCCCTCACAACACGCCCCTCACACCGGCACTTGCAGCCCGGCTTTCACACGGTCAATCACCACATTGCTGTGAAAGCGGCGGATGTTGGGGTTGTCATTGAAAACCCGGCGGCTGAACTCTTCATAGGCGGTCATATCCGGGGCGGTTACCACAAGGATGAAATCCGCGTGGCCCGTCACATAATAGCATTGCTGCACATCATCGAGCTGCAGCATGGAGCGGCGGAATTCATCCAGAAGGTCCGTGCGCTCGCGCTCCATCTCGACCTCCACGATAAAGGTCATTGGCCGCCCGACGGCTTTGGCCGACACCACCGAAATATCCGCCTCAATCACCCCGCTCTCGCGCAGCCGCGCCACACGACGCTGCACGGCAGAGCGCGACACCCCTGCAATCTCCCCCAATTCATCCGCGGTCAGGCGGTTGTTTTTTTGCAGCGCCGCCAGCAAGCGGCGGTCCATATCGTCCAATTCTACGGTCATTTAGCTCGTTCAGCGTAAATATTGGGGCAAAACGTCCCTATCTCTGCAATTTTAAGGCAAACTGCCCAAACCTCGGCGCTACCTTCAGGGCTGCACCCTTCTTCTGTCAACCCAAAGTCCTCATTGCCATTCTCGCCATCGGCACCCAATCTGGCCTCAAACAGGCCACGAACGGAACCCCTCATGCGCTTCACTATTGAGCACCACCACCACGTAGTTTTTGGCGATTGCGACCCAGCGGGCATCGTCTATTACCCCAATATCTACCGGTGGATGGACGGCACCTTTCAGCGCTTTCTGCAAACCTATGGCGGCCACGCGGCGGTCTGCGCGCAACTGGGGGCCAAGGGTCTCGGTCTCATGGAAACCCATGCCAGATATCGTCGCCCGCTCAGGGATGGCGATCTGCTGACCATCCGCATGGAAATCACCGATTGGGCCGCCAAATCTTACCGGCTGTCCCATCTTGGATATGTCGGGGAGGATCTCGCCTTTGAGGGCACCGAAGTGCGCGCGCTGTTTGAAATGCGCGATGGCCGCATGCGGGCAGGGGAGGTGGCACGTCTGAAATCCCTTTTGGAAAGTCCCCCTGATACATGACCGACACCTTAGCCAACCCCTATCGCAGCCAAGGCCTCCCGACACGCCAGTCTGACACGCACCCCAGCCGGGATGCCGCAGCGGTGGCCAAGCTGCTCGCGCTTTGCCCGGCCCACGCCGAAACCCCGTTGCGCGACATGGCCGATCTCGCAGCCAAGCTTGGGGTGGCGAGCTTTCACATCAAAGACGAGCGTAGCCGCATGGGCCTTGGCTCCTTCAAAGCGCTTGGTGCTGCCTACGCCATCGCCCATGATGCGGCCCGCACATATCCTTCTGATTGGTCGCAAGCGCTGACGGGCCGCACCTATGTCACCGCTTCGGCGGGCAACCACGGCATGTCCGTGGCGGCTGGGGCGCGCATCTTCGGGGCCAAAGCGGTGATTTACCTCGCCCACACGGTCCCCGCCGCCTTTGGCGCCCGCCTTGAAGCGCAGGGAGCAGAGGTCGCTTGGGCAGGTGACGACTATGAGGCCAGCATGGCCGCCGCCGAAGCCGCCGCAAAAGCCAACGGCTGGACGCTGCTCTCGGATAGCACATGGGCAGGCAATGAGGCGTCAGGCTACCGCGTCATGGAGGGCTATCTGCAAATGGCCTCAGAAGCCGCCACGCAAATTCCCGCACCGCCCACACATATTTTTCTTCAGGCCGGTGTTGGTGGTCTCGCCGCCGCCGTCGCGGCCTTTGCCCGCGCCACTTGGGGGGATGCGCCGCAGATCATCGTGGTGGAGCCCGAAGCTGCCCCCGCACTGATAGAATCCATCCGCGCAGGCCAGCTTGTGGACACCTCCGGTCCGGTTTCCGATATGGGCCGTCTGGATTGCAAAACCGCCTCCATGGTGGCGCTCAATGGGCTGGCGGTGGATGCCGACAGTTTCGTGACCATCTCAGAACAGGAGGCCCACGACGCCGTAGAGGCCCTCAAAGCCCACGGCATCGCCAGCACCCCCTCTGGGGTGGCCGGTGTTGCTGCCGCGCTGCTCAAGCGCCCGCAGCTCGGCCCGGACGCCCGCATCCTCACCATTGTCAGCGAAGGGCCGGAAGATGTCTGAGCCGATGCCAACCCGAGGTTTCCCGCCGTCAGAGTTCGCGGCCCGCATCAGCCGCCTGCAAGCCGCCATGGCGCGCGCAGGCCAATCCGCCCTGCTGCTGACCTCAGCCGCCGACATCTTCTACACCACTGGCTTTCTCACCCGCTTCTGGGAAAGCCCCGCCCGCCCGTGGTTTGTCCTCATCCCAGCCACCGGCACCCCCATCGCCGTGATCCCCGCCATCGGCGCAGACCTGATGGGCAAAACATGGCTCACCGACATTCGCACATGGGACGCGCCCTTCCCTGAGGACGATGGCCTCAGTCTGCTTCGCGAAACTATAGCAGAAATCGTCCCGCCAACCGGCACCATCGGCCTGCCAATGGGCCTTGAAACCCAGCTGCGCATGCCGCTGGCCGATTACTCCCAACTCACGCAAGCCCTCGCACCCCGCCGCTTTGTGGATGCCACAGAAACCCTCCAACGTACCCGCGAAATCAAATCAGAGGCCGAGATCCGCAAAATCCGCGCCACCTGCGCCGTCGCAGATCGCGCTTTTGCCCGCATCTCTGACTACGCCGCAGAGGGCCGCACCCACGCGCAGGTCTTCCGCGACTTCCAGCGTGTGTTGCTGGAGGAAGGCGCAGATTGGGTCAGCTACACCGCTGGTGGCGCAGGGCAGGGTGGCTACGGCGATGTGATCTCTCCCGCTGGCGATCAGAAACTCACCGCAGGCGACATTCTTATGCTCGACACCGGCGCCGTGCGCGATGGCTACTTCTGCGATTTTGACCGTAACTTCGCCCTTACCCGCGCCGATGACGCCGCCAAACGCGCTTACGCGCAGCTCTACCAGGCCACCGACCACGTGCTTGCGACCCTCCGCCCCGGCCATCGCGCCAGCGATGTGCACGCGATGTTTGTCGACAGCCTCACCGCTCAAGGCGCCACCCCCGGCGGCGGACGGCTGGGTCACGGCCTTGGCATCACGCTCACTGAATGGCCCAGCTTCACCCCATATGACACCACGGAGCTGCGTGCCGGCATGGTGCTCACGCTGGAGCCGGGCGTGGAGATCGCCCCCGGCCTCTTTCAGGTGCATGAGGAAAACATCGTCCTGCGCGAGGATGGCGGCGAGCTCCTCTCCTCCCGCGCCCCCGCCGGCCTTCCGATCCTGAGGTAACCCTATGGACACCATCCCCTTCACGCTCGGCACGCCCGCCTCCGGTCACCACACGCTCGGCCTCATCGTGCTGAAGTTTGACGAAACGCTGGAGCAGGATTTTCGCCGCCTGTTTCCTTCCCGCGATCTCGCGCTTTACACCTCCCGCGTGCCCTCCGGGGCCGAAGTCACCACCGACACCTTGCAGGAAATGTCCCAAACCCTGCCCGCCAGCGCCGCGCTCTTCCCGCCTGCCGCCCGCTTTGATGTGGTCGGCTACGGCTGCACCTCCGGCACCACCATGATCGGGGCCGCTAAAGTGGCCGCGCTTGTTGCGCAGGGCGTGAAAACTCCCGCCGTGACCGATTCGCTCACCGCCGCCATCGCCGCCTGTCACGCGCTCAACATCACGCGCCTTGGCATGGTCACGCCTTATGTGGCCGAGGTCTCTCTCCCGGTGCAACGCGCCTTTGAGGCTGCAGGTATTTCGGTGCCCGCGCTGGTGTCCTTTGGCGAAGCCGGAGAGGAAAACGTCGCCCGCATCACGGCAGAGTCTGTCAAAGCTGCTGCAGCCAAAGTGGGGCAGCAAGATGTGGAGGCGGTGTTCCTCAGCTGCACAAATCTGCAAACGATGGATGTGATCGCCGAACTGGAGGCCACACTCAAAAAGCCGGTGTTCAGCTCCAATACCGCGTTGGCATGGCATATGGCGCAGCTTTCCGGCGCGCCGCTGACGTCGCAGGCGCCGGGCCGCCTCTTTGATAAGCAATAGGTCAAAAACGCCAGATATGTCGCGCTCCGACCTGCCGCGCATGTCATCTCGCGCCACGCTGCAACAGAGGATAGGGGGGAACGCGTGTGAAAATCGGCTTTATCGGATTGGGCAATGTGGGCGGCAAACTCAGTGGCAGCCTGCTCAGAAACGGCAACGCGCTTTATGTCCATGATCTGAATGCTGATCTTGTGGCCGACAAGCTGGCGCAGGGGGCCAAGGCGGTCTCCGGCCCGGCAGAGATGATGCGCCTCTGTGATGTGGTCATCACCTGCTTGCCGTCCCCCGCCGCCTCAGATGCTGTGATGCAGGAGATGCTGCCGGAGGTGCGTCCCGGCAAAATCTGGATGGAAATGTCCACCACCGATGAGGCGGAGGTCAAACGCCTTGGCGCGCTGGTCATCGCCGCGGGCGGCGCTGCGGTCGATTGCCCGGTGTCGGGCGGCTGCCATCGGGCCGACACCGGCAACATCTCCATCTTCGCAGGCTGTGATCGGGCGACCTTCGAGCGCATCCTGCCGCTGCTGACCACCATGGGCCGCCGTGTGTTGCACACCGGCGATCTCGGCTCGGCTTCAGTGCTGAAAGTGGTCACCAACTACCTCGCCACCGCACATCTGGTGGCCAGTGCCGAGGCGCTCACCACCTGCGCCGCCGCCGGTATGGATCTCAACACCGCCTATGAGGCGATCAAGATTAGTTCTGGCAACTCCTTCAGCCATGAGACCGAAAGTCAGGTCATCCTCAACGGCTCGCGTGACATCTCCTTCACCATGGATCTGGTGAAAAAGGACATTGGACTGTTTCAGGATGTGGCCGACCGCGCCGGTGTGCCGCTGGAGCTCAACCCGCTGATGATTGCGATGTTCGACGACGCCATCGCGCGTTTTGGGGAAAGGGAGCTCAGCCCCAACATCATCAAGCGGCTGGAAGAGGCCACCGGTCTTTCTGTGCTGGCCCCGGGATTCCCGCCTGAGATGGTGGATGATGAGCCCGAGGAGTCGGGGTATGAGGTCGTGCCGCAGGGGCGTGGCTGAAAGGCGCGCAGTTTGTCAGACGGTCGGCGGCCAAGCTCCGTCAACATGAGAGGCTTCCTGATCGCCCGGCCATGGCGGCATGGTGATACATATGAATGTCAGCGGCACCTCTCCGGTGCAGCGATACTGAAACGCTGTGCCCACAGGAACATCAATCGACACACCGGGCGCGAGGGGCGTGATTCTTTCCTCACTTTCGTCGCGTCGCCAGATCTCCCCCTGACCTTCCAGAACATACCAGAACTCGCTAACGCTCTTGTGGATGGTTGCTCTGTTGATCTGCCCCGGAGGAACGGTGCTGTGAATCATATTTCCCGTGGTGCCATCCATAATGAAACGGATGTCGGCCCCGGCGGGTGATTTTGCATCTGGCGCATCGGGCAAGACGGTTTCTTTCATCACGGCTTCCTTCTGTAAATGGCACCTGTGGCAAAACACGGCGCTTCAGCTCGCTGCGGTGGTGGGGCTGGCCCCTCAATCCCCTAACCATGTCGGCCGATTAACCATTTCTGACCCCGATTTTCGCACCTCCGCAATACCGTCGCGATACAGACGCAATACCGACGTTCAAAACAGGCGGTTTTTGACGTTAACTATTTGCCACTCACGCTTTTGGGTGGGTGTTGTTGTAGACTTCCATAAGGCGCGCCGCATCGACCTGCGTGTAGGTCTGTGTGGTGGCAAGCGAGGCATGCCCAAGCAGCTCCTGAATGGCCCGCAAATCGCCCCCCGCGCTCAGCAGATGGGTGGCAAAACTGTGCCGCATCGCATGGGGGGTGGCGGTCGCAGGCAGGCCCAGTTGCTGGCGGGTTTTCTGCATCGCCATCTGCACAATCCGCGCACTCAGCGCCCCACCACGCACGCCACGAAATAGCGGACCTTCTCGGCTAAGATTATGTGGGCAAAGGGAAATATATTGGGCCACCGCCGCGCGTGCCGCATCCAGAACCGGCACGATGCGTTCCTTGCCGCCTTTGCCGACAATGCGCAACGTCTTGGGCAGCGGGGCATCCGCACCCGTCAGACTCAGGGCTTCGGAAATCCGCAGGCCACAGCCGTACAGCAGGGTGATTACCGCCGTATCTCGCGCGCCAACCCAATCGTCACTTGACTGAAACTCAACGGTTTCAATGACTTGCTTAGCGGCTTCCTCGGAAAGCGGACGGGGCAGTTTGGCATTGAACTTGGGCGATCGGGTGGCCAGAACCGCTGTGGGATCGCATCCCTCGCGTTCCGCCAGCCAGCGGTAAAAACTCTTTACTGCCGAGAGCTTACGCGCCAGAGATCGCGGCGCAATGCCCGTGCGGCGCGCGCTGGCCATCCAGCTGCGCATGTCCTGTACCGACACCGCCATCAACGGCGCAAGCCCCTGCGGCGCGCCTTTGTGAAGCGTTAAAAAGCTTGCGAATTCAATCAGATCGCGCTCATAGGCGGAAATCGTGTTGCTTGAGGCCGCCTCCAAAGCGGCCTTATGGGCCAGAAATCGCGTGATCGCGTCACTGACCGCTGCGCTGATCACGCCAGCCAGCGGCGCATGGCGCGCTCAAAAACACCGGCAAAAAATGCCAGCAAATCAGTGCCTTGCTGCGGTGTGAACTGATGCGGATCTTCCGCGCCCATCACCAGCAGCCCCGGCAGGCGGCCCTTGCCGAAATCGAGTTTCAGACAGGCTTCCGAGCAGATCCAGTCACTGTCCTCGCCATAGACCTCCGCACGCGCGCCCTGCACCTGGCGCAACGTCACCTGGCGTTGTGGTATGTTGCGGCCTCCGGTCAGATACTCTTCGACAAATCCCGGCGCCGCCGTCGACAGCACATCACCAAGCCGCGCCAGAGCATTGTCGCCCTCGGTCTCCTGCTCGGTTTCCAGCACCAGCCGAATGGCATCCACACGTAAAATATCGGCGACCTCACCGCTCAGATCATGGAGAAAACGTTCAAATTCAACCGGATCCAACATCCGCAGGATGGCACGATGCACCTGATTGGTGCCCGCCAAATTGTCGTAAGCCGCCGCAATCACGCTGCGGTGGGTGTCTTCCAGCCGGTCCAGCCGTGCTTCAAGACGTTCCATCGCAATGCCACGCAAATCGACAATATTGCCGCCCATGGTCTTTTCATTTGCCGCGATCAACGCGCGCATCAGATCGCGATCTTCAAGGATCACATCCGGCTGCGAGATGATTTTCTCACGCAACCCGTCTTCAATCTTAGGAGTGCTGCTCATATCGCTGCCATTTACGGTCGTTAACGCGAGTCTACCAGAACCTCTGGGCAAATGCCGCAACTTTTTGCAAAGACTTGCCCAAACACACCTAAAGTGCCTTGGCCTGTTCGCGCAGGGCGAATTTCTGGATCTTCCCTGTTGAGGTTTTGGGCAGTTCGCCAAACACAACTTTCTTGGGGGTCTTGAAACCAGCCAGATGTTCTCTCGCAAAGGCGATCACCTCGGCCTCCTCAACGCTCACACCGTCCAGAAGTTCGACAAAAGCACAGGGCACTTCCCCCCATTTGTCATCGGGCTTGGCAACCACCGCAGCCAGGCTGACAGATGGGTGATCCATCAATGTGGCTTCTACCTCAACCGAACTGATGTTCTCACCGCCTGAGATGATGATGTCTTTTGCGCGATCCGTGATTTGGATGTAGCTGTCAGGGTGCTGCACCGCGATATCCCCGGAATGAAAATACCCACCTGCGAAGGCCGCTTGCGTGGCGTCTGGGTTCTTCAGATAGCCTTTCATAACGGCATTGCCACGGATCATGATCTCGCCATCCGAGACGCTATCCATTGGAATCTGTTCCAGTTTTTCGTTTGTGACAGTCACTTCCTCGATGAAAGGCATGGTCACACCCTGCCGCGCTTTGATCGCAGCGCGCTCTGCTGTGTCTAACCCATCCCAACGGGTGTCGTCCCACAGGCACTCGGTGACAGGGCCGTACACTTCGGTCAGCCCATAGATCTGGGTCACGTTGAATCCCATGGGCTCGAACTTGGCCAATATGGCTGGGGCAGGGGGAGCACCTGCTGTGAAAACCTCCACCAGATGGTCAAAGTCGCGCCGTTCGCTGTCTGGGGCATTCACCATCATATTGAGCACGATCGGCGCCCCACCCATATGGGTCACACCTTCATCTGCAATGGCATCGAATATCGGTTTTGCCGCCACATCCCGGCAACAGATCAATGTGCCGCCCATCATCGGCATCAGCCACGTATGGCACCATCCATTACAATGAAACAGGGGGACAACCATGAGGTAAACGGGATAGAGCGTCATCTGCCAGCTCAGCACTTGCCCCATCGCATTCAGGTAAGCGCCGCGATGGTGATAGACCACGCCCTTCGGCTGTCCGGTCGTCCCGGATGTGTAATTCAGCGAGATGCTTTCCCATTCATCTTTTGGCATAATCCAGTCAAATACTGGATCACCTGAGACCAGAAGTGCCTCATATGTCATGTATTTTCCACTCGCCGGAAAGCCTGCCGCCTCATCCGGCACTTCCACAAGGGTTGGCCCATCTCCGTCCATCTCTGCAATGGCGGCTTCCGCGAGCTCTAGGAATGCGGTGTCAACCAGCGCGACTTTGGCTTCACCGTGACCAAAAATGTAAGCCACAGTATGCACATCCAGCCGGATGTTGATCGCGTTCAGCACGCCGCCACAGGCAGGAACGCCAAAATGCGCCTCCGCTGCGGCAGGGATGTTTGGAACGATGGTGGCAACCACATCCCCCGGCATGACGCCAAGCTGGGCAAGGCCCGACGCAAGCCGTGTGCAGCGTTCATGATATTCGGAATAAGTGCGGCGAGTGTCGCCGCTCACCATCGCTATACGGTTTGGGAAGACCTGAGCCGCGCGGCGTAATCCAGACAGCGGTGTGAGCGGTACAAAATTTGCATCGCATTTTTCGAGACCTGTTTCGTCCGCCATCCAACCCATCGACATCTCCTCCTTGTCGGCCACCCTGTGTGGTGGCAAGTATCTGGTTGCCAAAAGAAAACCTCGGAACGGTGTTGCAATCAAGCAGGATTGCGACAGTGACAGCGTAGAAAACTGCATGAGGTCGCGCAAAACGCCTCGTTGCGGCAGCAGATATGCCGGGAAAGACGCTGCGATGACGTGCAAATACGGCGCGATTTGTCAAAAGTTTGGATCGAATGCCATGCAAGCGATCTGGATTGTTTACCGATTA
Source organism: Shimia sp. MMG029 (assembly GCF_027947445.1). Lineage (NCBI taxonomy): Bacteria > Pseudomonadati > Pseudomonadota > Alphaproteobacteria > Rhodobacterales > Roseobacteraceae > Shimia > Shimia sp. MMG029. Next base: position 211,085 of record NZ_JAQJIM010000005.1, read on the forward strand.
TCAACGCTGACACAGAACAATCGCAATTGGGGCGCATTGCTTCCTTATTGGCGGCGTGCAGTGGAAATACCAAAATCGTTGGGGATGTTGCGGGACCGATGGAACATGCGGTGGGATCAATTCGTGACAAGGCGATCAAGGCCTTGGCAGAACGGCGCGAGGCGGCGGGCATCAAGCCTGTTTTGATCACAGCGGGATGCGGTTTCGTTCAAGGCACGCGGGTCGTCACGCCCGGGGGCTGGGCCTCCGTAGAAAGCCTACATGTTGGCGACGAAGTGCTGACATTTGACGCGGGCTTTCAACGGATCAGGGCTGTGGCTTCTGATTTGATAGCGTCCCCAGATCAAGTGACACCGGACAAACTCAGACCATTGTTTGTGCCAAGGGGAACGATCGACAATCGGCGCGACTTGGTTGTGCAACCGCATCAGGGGGTCTTGGTGGAAAGTCCGAAGGTGCGCGACAAATGGGGGGACCCTTTCGCGGTCATTCCTGGGGCTGCGCTTGAGGTTCTTGAAGGGGTCTATCGGCTTCAGACGCAGGAAACTCTCAGGGCTTACTTGCCTGCGTTTGCAGAGGATCAGATGATCTTTGCCAATGGCGGGACGTTGCTTTTTTCGCAGTGTGCATGGGGCGTTCGCGCAGGGGTGCGGCCACGGTTCGCACATGTGGCGAACTACAATTTGATGCCTGTTATTGAGGCTAAGGCTCTTTTGCAAGGCGGTGCCGCGCGTCCTGTGGATGTGAACCTGCAAGAGCTCCGCCGCGCCGCTTGATCTGAGCGCCGAAGGCATTCGCGCTTTTGAGACGAGAGTAATACATGAAAAAGCGCCCACCAATTGGCGGGCGCTTTGGTTTGTTTTTCTTGATCGCGTTAGGCTGCGGCTTTGGCCTGTGGACCGAAACGGCCATAAAAGGTCTCGCCTTTGTCAGCCATCTCGCGCAGAAGAGCTGGGCATTCAAAGCGCGCACCGAACTTTGCAGTCAGTTCGTCGCAACGCTCTGCCGCCCAGGCTGCGCCCACGATGTCGAGCCAGCTGAACGGGCCACCAGACCAAGGCATGAAACCCCAGCCAAGGATCGCACCAACGTCGCCTTCGCGGATGTCTTCCAAAACACCAGCTTCCAGCGCGCGCACCGCTTCCAGCACTTGAACAAAGATCAGGCGGTGCTGCACTTCAATCAGATCGGGTTGCTCTTCCAGAAGCGGGAACTTCTCGTTGAAGCCCGGCCAATAGCCCTGACGCTTGCCTTTTTCATCATAGTCAAAGAAGCCCGCTTTGGCCTTACGGCCCAAACGCCCTTCTTCGACCATCCAGAAGGTCACATCATCTGCGACAGACTTTGGATAGGCGTCGCCCATGGCGTCCATGGTTGCTTTGGCAATCTTGGCACCTAGATCAAAGGAGGTTTCATCCACCAGCTGCACAGGCCCCACAGGGAAGCCCAGAAGCTGCGCGGCATGATCCAGAAGCGGGCGGCCCACACCTTCGCCAGCCATCATCACACCTTCGTTGATGTATGGAATGATGCAGCGGTTGGCATAGAAGAAGCGTTCGTCGTTCACAACAATCGGGGTCTTCTTGATCTGACGCACATAGTCGAGCGCTTTGGCCACCGCGCGTGGGCCGGTTTCTTTGCCTTTGATGATCTCCACCAGCGCCATCTTCTCAACTGGGGAGAAGAAGTGAATGCCGATGAACTGCTCCTTGCGCACCGATGCTTCAGCCAGACCTGTGATCGGCAGGGTCGAAGTGTTGGAAGCAAAGATCGCATCCTCAGGGATGATGGCCTCAACCTTCTTGGTCATCTCCGCTTTCACGCCAACGTCTTCGAACACCGCTTCGATGATCAGGTCCACATCAGACAGTGTGTTGAGGTCTGTGGTCGCGTTGATGCGCGCCAGCATGGCCTCTTTCTTGTCTGCCGTGACCTTGCCGCGCTTCATGCCTTTGTCGAGATAGGTCTCGGTGTAGGCTTTGCCACGATCTGCTGCCTCTTGGGAGGTGTCGATCAGCACAACATCCATGCCTGCCTGAGCAGAGACCAACGCGATGCCTGCGCCCATCATACCCGCGCCAAGAACGCCAACCTTCTTGACGGTTTGATCTGGCACGTCGGGACGGTTTGCGCCTTTCTCCAGCGCCTCTTTGTTGATGAACAGAGACTGGATCATCGCGGAGGAGGACGGGTTCAAGAGCACGTTCACAAACCAGCGCGCTTCGATCTTGAGCGCAGTGTCAAACGGCACTTGAGCGCCTTCATAAGCGGCAGACAGCAGTGCCTTGGCGGCAGGATAAACACCCCAAGTGTTGCCGTTCACCATGGCAGAGGCGCCTGCATAGGTCATGAACCCGGCTGGGTGATAGGGTTCACCGCCCGGCATTTTATAGCCTTTGGTGTCCCATGGTTTCACGATGTCTGCATCGGTTGCGTTCAGTACCCATTCGGTGGCTGCCGCGACTGGATCGTCCACCACTTCGTGAATGATGCCCGCAGATTTGGCTTTCTTTGGGTCCACCATCTTACCTTGGAGCAGGAAAGGGGAGGCCGCCATGGCGCCCATCATGCGGATAAAGCGGGTGGTGCCGCCCATGCCGGGGAAAATGCCAACCATGATTTCTGGCAGGCCGATTTTGGCCTTCGGATTGTCCGCTGCAAAGATACGGTGTGTCGCCAAAGGCAGCTCCAGACCGATGCCAAGCGCGGTGCCAGGCAGGGCGGAGGCAATCGGCTTGCCGCCTTTGTTGGTCTTCGGATCCATTCCAGCGCGTTCGATTTTGCGCAGGAACTTGTGGCCCATCATGGTAAAATCAAACAGGGCTTGCGCAGGCTCGTCACCGGCATCTGCGCGAATTGTGCCCAGAACATTGAGGTCCATCCCACCAGCAAAGGTGTCTTTGCCAGAGGTGAGCACGGCGCCTTTGATGTCGTCATTGGCCAGCACTTCGTCGATCAGGGCTTCCAACTCGCCAAAGGCTTCGCGGCGCAGGACGTTCATGGATTTGTCAGCCACGTCCCAGGTGATGATGGCGACACCGTTGTCGCCGACGTTCATTGTGAAATCAGTCATGTCTCTTATCCTGTTGTCGGCGGATTACACGCGTTCAATGATGGTGGCTGCCCCCATGCCGGACGCAATGCAAAGCGTGGCAAGGCCAACTTCTTTGTCCTGACGCTCCAGCTCGTCGAGCAGCGTGCCGATGATGATTGCACCGGTCGCGCCAAGCGGGTGGCCCATTGCGATGGAGCCGCCGTTGACGTTCACCAGCGCCGGATCAACATCAAACGCCTGTTGGAAGCGCATCACAACAGAGGCGAAAGCCTCGTTCACTTCAAACAGATCGATGTCGCTGATCGCCATGCCTGCGTCTTTCAGGATCTTTTGGGTCGCGGGCACCGGGCCGGTCAGCATGATGGTTGGGTCCAGACCAATTTTGGCGGTCTGCTTGATCACCGCGCGCGGTTTGATGCCGTATTTCTCGCCAAACTCTTTGTTGCCAACCAGAACGCCAGCTGCGCCATCCACGATGCCAGAGCTGTTGCCCGCGTGGTGGATGTGATTGACTTTTTCCAGATGCGGGTACTTCATCAGCGCCAACTTATCAAAGCCCGGCATCACTTCGCCTTGCTCTTTGAATGCTGGCTTCAGGCCGCCGAGGGATTGCATGTCGGTGCCCGGACGCATGTATTCATCACGGTCCAGAATGGTCAGCCCATTGATGTCTTTGACAGCCACAATGGATTTGTCAAAACGGCCTTCGTCCCATGCCTGTGCCGCACGGCGCTGAGATTCCACCGCCAGCGCATCCGCTTGGTCACGGGTGAAGCCATATTCGGTTGCGATGATGTCGGCAGAGATGCCTTGCGGCACGAAATACATATCCATGGCGACAGACGGGTCAACGGCAATGGCCGCACCGTCAGATCCCATTGGCACGCGGCCCATCATTTCTACACCACCGGCGATGTAGGCATCACCAGCGCCCCCTTTGACCTGATTGGCCGCGAGGTTCACAGCTTCCATGCCGGAGGCGCAGAAACGGTTGATGGCCAGGCCGGGAATGATCTCATCCAGATCCGAAGCCAACACAGCCGTCCGGGCGAGGCAGCCGCCTTGCTCTTTCACCTGAGTCACGTTGCCCCAGATCACATCTTCAACGGCGTGGCCTTCCAGATCGTTGCGGTCTTTCAGTGCGTTCAAAACAGTCGTTGAAAGCGCAACAGAGGTCACTTCATGCAGGCTGCCGTCTTTGCGGCCTTTGCCGCGCGGTGTGCGCACGGCGTCATAGATATAGGCTTCGGTCATTTTGGTCTCCTATGTCAGGCGAATTCAGGCGCGGTCCGCAGGGGAGCCGGGCATAAGGTCGTAAGGGTGCTTCCACCCCGGTGTGTTCGAAATATTGGTGAGCCAGCGGTCAATATTGGGCCAGTCGGCGCGATCAAAGCCGAAGGGCTCCGGGTAGTAGAGGTAGGAACAACAGGTCAGATCCGCGTTGGTCAGCCCGTCGCCCACGATCCAGTCACGGCCCTCGAGATGTTTGTTGAGAACGTCGTAAGTGCCTTTCAGGCGCCCTTGATTGAAGGCAATCACCTCTTTGGGCTGTTTGTCCTCAGGCAGGAAGTTGATCAGAAAACGGGTTGGCCCAGCGACGGCAGACAGCTTGGTGTTATCCCAAAGCACCCAGCGGAACACTTCCAACTCTTCTTCGCGAGAGGTGCCGCCAAACTTGCCGGTTTTGTCGGTGATGTACGCTTGAATCGCCCCAGACTGAGACAGCTTGAAATCGCCGTCTACCAGAACAGGCGCTTCGCCCATGACATTCACATTGGTGCGGTAGTCTTCGCCGCGGGTTTCACCGGCAAAGAAATCCACTTTTACGGCTTCCCAGCTCAAACCTGAAAGCTCCAGCGCCAAAGCCGCTTTGTAAGAGTGTCCGCTCTCCCCAAAACAATAGAGTTTGATCGTCATGCCTTCCTCCCCTTGGCATTTGGTTCAGCAGAATGGGGGATATCCCAACTCCGCTGTCACCGTTTACGTGCGTCCAATGTTGCGTTGAACTGGCGCAAGCGTTGCGCCAGTTGCTCCGTGTCTGTCACAGCGTCAAAATTCTCAAAAAGGAACGACAGCGCCTCGCCTTCATCCAGACCCGCCTCGGCCGCAAAGCTCTTGAGCTTGCGATACCCATCTTCTGTCATGGCCACCGGAAACCGTCGGGTCAGGCGAAAGCGTTTCGGCATCTGTCCTCCTTTGAGACAGCTGTTCGCAATACGCTGGGCGGGGGATAAGTCCCGCCCAGCCGATGCATTAGAACTGGTCTGCCGTCAGCGCCATCACAGTGTCGCCACCCGATTGGATGCGGGCCAGGTGCATGCCTGTCGCCGGCAAACGACGTGCCATGTAGTAGCGGCCGGTTGCGAGCTTTGTTTCGTAGAACGCGGCATCACCAGTGCCAGCTGTCAATGCAGCATTGGCCGCTTTCGCCATTTCCGCCCACATAAGCCCAAGGCATACGTGTCCAAACAGATGCATGAAGTCGTTGGAGCCTGACAGCGCATCGTTGGGGTTCTTCATGCCGGTCTGCATGAAATACATCCCAGCCGCCTGCAGATCTTTGGAGGCTTGCTTCAACGGGCCAACAAAATCTTTCAGGGCTTCATCGTCGCCATTTTCTTTGCAGAAGGTTTTGACCAGCTCAAAGAAAGCCATCACATGCTTGCCACCGTCTGCGGCGAGTTTGCGGCCCACAAGGTCGAGCGCCTGAACGCCGTTTGCCCCTTCGTAGATCATCGCAATACGCGCATCACGGGTGAACTGGCTCATGCCCCATTCTTCGATGTAGCCGTGGCCGCCATAAACCTGTTGGGCTTTGACGGTCATGTCATAGCCTTCATCTGTCAGGAAGCCTTTGATGACGGGCGTCAGCAGAGATACGAGGCCATCGGCGTCTTTGTCGCCAGAGCGGTGCGCCTTGTCGATCATGGTTGCACCCCAGAGGATGAACGCGCGTGCGCCCTCGGCAAATGACTTCTGATCCATCAGGGAGCGGCGGATATCAGGATGCACGATCAGCGGATCGGCAGGGCCATCCGGGTTTTTCACACCGGTCACGTCGCGACCTTGCAGACGGTCTTTGGCGTATGTCAGTGCGTTTTGATAGGCGACTTCGGCCTGTGCAAGGCCCTGCATGCCCACACCCAGACGCGCTTCGTTCATCATCGTGAACATGGCACGCATGCCTTTGTTCAGATCGCCAATCAAATAGCCTTCGGCGTCGTCATAGTTCAGCACGCATGTGGAATTGCCGTGGATGCCCATCTTCTCTTCGATGCTGCCCACAGACACGCCGTTGCGCGCGCCGATGTTGCCTGCGTCGTCGACAAGGAACTTTGGTACGATAAAGAGGGACACACCCTTAATGCCTTCTGGGCCGCCTGGCACTTTTGCCAGCACGAGGTGCACAATGTTGTCGGCCATGTCGTGGTCACCCGCAGAGATAAAGATCTTCTGACCGGAGATTTTGTAGGTGCCGTTATCCTGTGGTTCCGCCTTGGTACGCATCAGTCCAAGATCGGTGCCGCAATGCGGTTCCGTCAGGTTCATGGTGCCGGTCCACTCACAGGAGACCATCTTTGGCAGCCATTTGTTTTTCTGCTCGTCGGTGCCGTGCGCAAGGATCGCTGCTGCTGCACCATGGGTCAGGCCTTGATACATGGTGAAGGCTTGGTTGGAAGCAGAGAACATCTCGCCGACCGCGGTGCCAAGAACATAGGGCATGTTCTGCCCGCCGTATTCTTCCGGCATGTCGAGGCCAGTCCAGCCGCCTTCTTTGACCTGCTCAAACGCATCCTTGAAGCCGGTAGGTGTGTAGACAACCCCGTTCTCCAGACGGCAGCCTTCGTGGTCGCCAACAACGTTCAGGGGCGCCAGCACTTCGCTGGTCAGTTTCCCGGCTTCTTCAAGTACAGCGCTGGTGAAATCGGCTTCCAGCTCGCTGTAGCCGGGAACGTCGGAACCAGAAACTTTCAGAACATCGTGCAGGACAAACTGCAGGTCTTTCACAGGTGCGGTATATGTTGGCATTGGGCTCTTCCCTTTGGGTGATCCGATACGGAGGTCTTTGTGACGCGCTTACTGCGCGGCGTCTTTTTCTGTGTTGAGGTCAGAGAGGAATCTCTCGCCCCATTTCAGCTGCTCACGAAGATCGTCGATGGCTTCGTTAAGCTCATCGCGCTGTTCTTCCATGTCCTTGAGGCGGTGTTTCGCCACCTCATATGTGCGCTGAAGTTGTGTCGCCTGTTGGTCTCCCATGTCGTAAAGATCCAGAAGTTGACGGATCTCTTCGAGGGAAAATCCAAAACGTTTGCCGCGCAGGATCAGCTTCAGCCGCGCGCGGTCACGTTTTGTGAACAGGCGTTTCTGGCCTTCGCGAATGGGGAACAGAAGTTCCTTGGATTCGTAAAAGCGCAGGGTACGAGGTGTCACGTCAAAGGCGTCGCACATCTCGCGAATTGTCATCGTATCTTCGCTCATAATTGCGTCCTTTCTCTATGAAAGTTGAGAAACAAAATGGGCTTCGGGAATGCCAATACTATAGCAGTTGACGTTAACGTAAGTAAGACGTCACGTCACATTAGGAAGTGACGTTGGATCATTTCCAAGTCACGACTTGGTGCATGTGAGGGACGTAAAATGGCGACGTTGTACATTGCACCCGAGTGGGCTGTGCGTCTTTGAATGACTTTAATAGTAAGCTTTATGATATTGAAAATATTATGAATTCATGGTGTCTTTGGTTGGTGTGCTTGCATCATTGGAATGCAGTGCCCCGCAAAAAAAGACCGCGCCTAAGGCGCGGCTTCAAAATTTGGTGAGCTTCGGCTGTGTTGGCGTCAAGAACTGCCGTCTACCAAAAACGCAGCGGTTTCGTCGCGCAATTCCTTGAGTTCACGCATCGCTTCTTCCAGCTGCAGGCGTTGCTCTTCAAGCTCTGCATACTGGCGATCCGCCATTTCCACAAAGGCCTGCATCTGTGCAGACGTGCCCTCGTGTTCATAGATCAGCAGCCACTGGCGAATGTCTTCCAATTTAATCCCAAAGCGACGTCCGCGCATGATCAGGGTCATCCGGGCGACTTCTTTGGGGCCAAAAAAACGGCTGCGCCCAGACCGTTCAGGGTGCAGCAATTCGATATACTCGTAATAGCGGAGCGTGCGCGGTGTCACATCGAACTTTGCGCACATTTCTTTGAAAGACAGACGAGTATCAGACATGGGCGGGATCTCCTTGCACGGGCAAACTTAGTTTGCATCTGCAGCGAGGGCAACCGCCCCCTTGCGACAGGTCGATTTTGACGCGCATAAATGAGCCCAAGGTTGTTGGAGGCAGTGCATGGACACTCAAAAAGCAAAAATGGCGGAGCACTTCATAAATGCCATTCCGCATTGCAAGGCGCTCAATATGAAATTGACGCAGATCGGCAATGGTAAGGCGTCAATGGAGCTGCCCTACGATTCCAAAATTGTTGGGGACCCTGAAACGGGCGTTTTGCATGGCGGCGCGGTCTCTGCATTGATGGACACGTGTTGCGGGGCGGCCGCAATGTGTCATCCGTCCTCGCCATCAGGAACGGCGACGATTGATCTGCGCATTGACTACATGCGCGCGGCAACGCCCGGGCAAGCGGTGCGCACTACGGCAGAATGCTACCGGATTACCAAATCCGTCGCGTTTGTGCGTGCCACCGCAGTGGATGACGATGAGCAGCGCCCAGTGGCCACCGCCACCGGCGCTTTCACAGTGGAGCGCAAGTGATGGCGCGTAAACGTCCAGAACCGGTGCAGGTGGTCAAGCAACGTCGCGATGCGGCTCTGAATGCCTTGGTGCATGGTGTCCCCTATATCAATTTCCTTGGCATTGAATTTGAGCGTCGGGGCGATGAGCTTACCGCAATACTGCCCTTTGATGACAAGCTGATCGGCAACCCAATGTTGCCTGCCATTCATGGTGGGGTCACAGCAGGCTTTTTGGAAACCACGGCTGTGATTGGTCTCGCGTGGTCGGGGTTATGGGACGATATAGAAAGTGGCCGGCTGTCGATGGAGCGCCTGTCAGAGGGGCATTTGCCACGCATGCCAAAAACCATCGACTTTACCGTCGATTACTTACGCTCCGGTTTGCCGCGCGATGCCTATGCGCGGGCGCGTGTCAATCGCTCGGGGCGGCGTTATGCCTCTGTGCATGTCGAAGCATGGCAAGATCAGCGCAACGTGCTTTTTGCGCAGGCCACCGGGCATTTCCTGATGCCAAGTCAGGATGACTGACCCCAACGTGCAAGCCGGTGGTGTCGGTGAAATCACGCATCGCCGTATTTTGCACACAGCCCTTCCGATTGTGCTGTCAAACGCCACCGTTCCCATTCTCGGAGCGGTGGACACAGGTGTTGTTGGCCAAATGGGGGAGGCGGCGCCGATTGGCGCAGTGGGGATCGGGGCGATCATTCTTGCTGGGCTTTACTGGATCTTCGGTTTCCTGCGGATGGGGACAACCGGCTTGACGGCCAAAGCCATCGGTGCGGGACGGCAGGGCGAAGTTGCAGCCATGCTCACGCGGGCGGTGATGATTGGTCTTGCTGGTGGCGTGCTCGTGATTGCAGCGCAGGTCTACCTCTTTCGCGCGGCGTTCTGGCTGACTCCTGCATCGCCAGAGGTGGAAAGCCTCGCACAGCAATATCTGCAGATCCGGGTCTGGTCTGCGCCTGCGGCCATTGCGATTTACGGGCTGACCGGATGGCTGATTGCGCATGAGCGCACCAAGGCGGTGCTTGTCATCCAGATCTGGATGAATGGGCTGAATATCCTGCTGGATCTGTGGTTTGTGCTTGGCTTGGGCTGGGGCGTGGGCGGTGTGGCCACTGCGACGGTCATCGCCGAAGTATCCGGTGCTTTCTTGGCGCTGTGGCTGTGTCGGGATGTGTTTCAGACTCCGGCCTGGAAGGATCTGGCGCGTCTTTTGGATGCTGTCGCATTGCGTGAAATGGCAATGGTCAATCGTGACATCTTGCTGCGATCACTTTTGCTGCAGGCGATCTTTATGTCTTTTCTGTTTCTGGGTGCCGACTTTGGGGATGTCACGCTCGCCGCCAATCAGGTGCTTTTGCAGTTCCTTGAAATCACGGCCTATGCGCTTGATGGCTTTGCCTTTTCCGTTGAGGCAATGGTGGGTCAGGCCTTTGGGGCCAAAGACAGGGCAAGCTTGCGCAAAGCCTCCCTGATGTCGAGTTTCTGGGGGCTGATCTGCGTGGTTCTGATGTCACTGACCTTTGCGCTGATCGGCGGCTGGGTCATTGATGTGATGACCACCGCGCCGGAGGTGCGTGTCGAGGCAAGGGCGTATTTGCCCTGGATGGTGCTCGCGCCCATCATTGGTCTGGCGGGATGGATGCTGGATGGGATTTTCATCGGTGCCACCCAAACGCGAGAGATGCGCAATATGATGTTCATTTCTGCTCTGGTCTATCTGGTGGCGCTATTGGTGCTGGTGCCAAGTTTTTCCAATCATGGTCTTTGGATCGCGCTTTTGGTCAGCTTTGTTGCGCGCGGCGTCACGCTTGGCGCGCGCTATCCGGCGCTGGAGGTCAAGGCCTCCTGAGCGGCGTAGGTCTCCCTCTAAAATTAAACACCACGCGCGGTTCGGTCGCGCGCGTTTCATGTTGTGATGCGTGGCGATGAGGAAATCCTCTTGATCCGATGCGCGAGTCAGCCTAATTATATGAACAAGTGTTCAATAACGGAGGAGGGGCCAATGTTCACGCACACCATGAATTTTGATCTGGGCGAGGACATCAACGCATTGCGCGAGATGGTGCACCGCTTTGCGCAGGAGCGCATCAAGCCGATGGCCGCCGAGATTGATCAGAAGAACGAATTTCCAAATGAACTTTGGAAAGAGTTTGGCGAGCTGGGTCTGCTTGGCGTCACCGTGCCAGAGGTCTACGGCGGTGCAGAGATGTCCTATCTGGCCCATGTGATCGTGGTGGAGGAATTGGCGCGTGCAAGCGCATCGGTGTCTCTTTCTTACGGCGCGCATTCCAACCTCTGCGTCAACCAAATCAAGCTCAACGGCACCGAAGAGCAAAAGCAGAAATACCTGCCGCGCCTGATTTCGGGTAAACATGTGGGCGCGTTGGCCATGTCAGAGCCATCGGCGGGCTCTGATGTTGTTTCAATGAAATTGCGGGCCGAAAAGCGCAACGACCGCTTTGTGCTCAACGGCAACAAATACTGGATCACCAATGGCCCGGACGCGGACACACTGGTTGTCTACGCTAAGACCGATCCAGATGCCGGGCCACGTGGCATCACCGCTTTCCTGATTGAAAAAGAGATGAAGGGGTTCTCCACCAGCCCGCATTTTGACAAGCTGGGCATGCGGGGGTCCAACACTGCTGAGTTGATCTTTGAAGATTGCGAAGTGCCGTTTGAAAACGTGCTGGGCGAAGAGGGCAAAGGTGTCGCAGTTTTGATGTCTGGGCTCGACTATGAGCGGGTTGTGCTGGCGGGCATCGGCACGGGTATTCTGGCGGCCTGTCTGGATGAAGTGATGCCCTACATGGTGGAGCGCAAACAGTTTGGCACCTCCATCGGAAACTTCCAGCTGATGCAGGGCAAGATTGCCGACATGTACACCGCGATGAACTCGGCACGTGCCTACGTTTATGAGTGCGCAAAAGCCTGCGATCAGGGGCGCATCACCCGTCAGGATGCGGCGGCCTGCTGTCTTTACGCTTCAGAAGTGGCCATGACACAGGCGCATCAGGCGGTGCAGGCTTTTGGTGGGGCTGGGTATTTGTCAGACAATCCCGTCGGCAGGATTTTCCGGGATGCCAAGCTGATGGAAATCGGCGCCGGCACCAGCGAGATCCGCCGCATGCTGATTGGCCGCGAATTGATGACGGCCATGAGCTGATGGGCGCATTGGCTCCACAATTGAAGACGCGTAAAGCAAAAGGGCGAACCAGCGGTCGCCCTTCGCAAATGTGTCGACTTCATGCGCTGCGGCGCAATTCACTGTCTTCAGAAGCGGTGCACATAGCTTGCAGAGATGACAATCGGGTCGATTTCTGCCGTGCCGATGTTGCCACCGTCCAAGGTCACGTCGGAGTCGATATCGATCCAGCGCACGTTAAAGCGTACCGCGCCTTTGTCAGAAACCGCGTAGTCAACACCCGCATTCAGCGCGATACCCCAGGAGTCATCAAGCTTCAGCGTGCCAAGAGCGGATTCTTCTTCAAAGAAGGTTGTGTAGTTCAGACCTACGCCGAAGAATGGGGTGAATTTGCTGTTGGTCGGAATGTGGTAGTTCACCGACAGCGTGGGTGGCAGTTGTTTGACTTTCCCGGCGGTCGCACCGTTCGACAATGTCACGGTGTGCGAAAATGGGGTCGCTGCGAGCAGCTCAATACCGATGTTGTCGCGGATGAAGTATTCCAGCGTGAAGATCGGGCGGGTGTTGTCGTCAACGTCTGCTTCAAGGTTCGCGAGCGTGCCGTTGCCAGATTTCGGGTTCACGTTGCCAAAGCCGACGCCCGCAGTCCAATCACCTTGGGACTGAGCCAAAACAGGGGCGGAGAATGCGGCAAGAACGGCGGTCAGAGCCAGCGTGGAGGTTAAACGTTTCATGGAGGATCTCATTTCATAGTCGTTATGAGGGGTTATGTCGGGAGTATGACTCAGGCCGCGCGCTCCCGCTCTGATCTGGATCAAAATCGCGTGAGCAAAATCCGCGCGCATCAAAACATTCGCCGCAATTGGGGGGCATATGAAGCTGCAATCTAAAGTTATGACCGGCTCTGAGGACTTTGCCGCCAACCGCGCGGCGCACCTTGAGATGCTGGAAACCGTGCAATCTGTGGCACAGGCAGCCCGGCAGGGTGGGGGCGAAGCCTCTCGTGCGCGCCATGAAAGCCGCGGTAAAATGCTGCCGCGTCGCCGCGTGGCGGGGCTTTTGGATCCGGGTTCGCCGTTTCTGGAAATCGGCGTGACAGCTGCGCATGGGATGTATGAAAGCGCGGCACCCTGTGCGGGTGTTGTCGCGGGCATCGGGCGTGTGCACGGACAGGAGATCATGGTGGTCTGCAATGACGCCACCGTGAAAGGCGGCACCTACTATCCGATGACCGTCAAAAAACACCTGCGGGCGCAGGAGATTGCCGAGCAAAACAACCTGCCTTGCGTCTATCTGGTTGACAGCGGCGGGGCCAATCTGCCGCAACAGGACGAGGTCTTCCCGGATCGCGACCATTTCGGGCGTATCTTTTTCAATCAGGCGAACATGAGCGCCAAAGGCATCCCACAGATCGCCGTTGTTATGGGCTCCTGCACCGCAGGTGGGGCCTATGTGCCTGCCATGTCTGACGTCACCATCATTGTGAAAGAGCAGGGCACCATCTTCCTTGCGGGGCCGCCGCTGGTGAAGGCCGCAACGGGCGAGGTGGTCAGCGCCGAAGACCTCGGCGGCGGTGACGTGCACACACGGCTGTCTGGTGTTGCGGATTATCTGGCCGAAGATGACGCCCATGCGCTGGCTTTGGCCCGCGAGTCGCTCAGGCATCTGAACCGCATCAAGCCCCAAACGGTGGATTGGGCCAGCCCCGAAGATCCGGCTTACGATCCCGAAGAAATCCTTGGCGTGGTGCCGGGCGGGCTGCGCACGCCTTATGACATCCGTGAGGTGATTGCGCGGGTGGTGGATGGCAGCCGCTTTGATGAGTTCAAAAAACGTTTTGGCGAAACGCTGGTGTGCGGCTTTGCCCATGTCAAAGGTTGCCCGGTGGGCATCATCGCCAACAACGGTGTGCTCTATTCCGAAAGCGCCGCCAAGGGCGCGCATTTTGTCGAGCTTTGCTCGCAACGCCGCATTCCGCTGGTGTTCTTGCAAAACATCACCGGCTTCATGGTCGGACAGAAGTATGAGGCCGAAGGCATTGCGCGCCATGGTGCCAAGCTGGTGACGGCTGTTGCCACCACCAAAGTGCCGAAAATCACCATGCTTGTGGGCGGATCCTTTGGGGCGGGCAACTATGGCATGGCAGGGCGTGCCTACAGTCCGCGGTTCCTATGGACATGGCCAAACTCGCGGATCTCCGTGATGGGAGGGGAGCAGGCCGCTGGTGTGCTTGCCACCGTGAAACGTGATGCGATCGAACGGAAGGGCGGGGACTGGTCCGCAGAAGAAGAGGCTGCCTTTAAGCAGCCCACGCTTGCGATGTTCGAAGAACAAAGTCACCCGCTTTATGCCTCCGCGCGCCTTTGGGATGACGGGATCATTGATCCCCGCAAAACCCGCGATGTGCTGCATCTGAGCCTGTGTTCTGCGCTCAATGCGCCAATCGAAGAGACCAAGTTCGGCGTGTTCCGGATGTAAGCGGTGGGGGTTCGCCCCCGCGCCCCGGCGTTGTCCGGGCAGAATGAAGGAAAGGTCGGGAGGCCGCTATGTTTGAGAAAATCCTGATTGCCAACCGTGGCGAAATTGCCTGCCGCGTGATGGAGACCGCGCGCGCCATGGGGGTGAAAACCGTGGCCGTATTTTCCGATGCTGATGCGGGTGCCAAACATGTCGCGCTGGCAGATCAGGCCGTGCACATCGGGGGGGCAGCACCTGCGGAAAGTTACCTGAAGGGCGATGTGATCATTGCCGCCGCTTTGGAGGCAGGCGCACAGGGCATTCATCCGGGGTATGGCTTCCTGTCTGAAAACCCCGAATTTGTCGAAGCGGTAGAAGCCGCAGGTCTGACCTTCATCGGTCCCTCAGCAGAGGCCATTCGCGCCATGGGTCTCAAGGATGCGGCCAAAGTTTTGATGGAGAAAGCCAATGTGCCCGTTGTGCCGGGTTATCACGGTGCCAATCAGGATGCTGCGTTTCTGGCAGAACAGGCAGAGGCCATTGGCTATCCCGTCCTGATAAAAGCGGTTGCCGGTGGCGGTGGCAAAGGCATGCGGCTTGTTGAAAAGCCTGCTGATTTTGCGGATGCACTGGCGAGTGCGCAGGGTGAGGCCTCCACGGCCTTTGGCAATCCTGACGTACTAATAGAGAAATTTGTCACCAGCCCGCGCCACATTGAGGTGCAGGTCTTTGGTGATGGCACCAATGCGGTGCATCTGTTTGAGCGGGACTGTTCACTACAGCGCCGCCACCAGAAGGTCATCGAGGAGGCGCCTGCGCCGGGGATGACGGAAGAGATGCGTGCCGCCATGGGGCAGGCCGCCGTCAGGGCTGCCGAGGCGATCAATTACAAGGGCGCGGGCACCATCGAGTTCATTGTCGATGGCAGTGACGGGCTGCGCCCGGATGGGTTCTGGTTCATGGAGATGAACACCCGCCTGCAAGTAGAGCACCCCGTGACTGAGGCCATCACCGGTGTCGATTTGGTTGAATGGCAGTTGCGAGTGGCCGCTGGGGAGCCGCTGCCAAAATCCCAAGAGGCGCTGACCATCACGGGCCATGCCTTTGAGGCCCGCATTTACGCAGAAGATGTGCCCAAAGGCTTCCTGCCCGCCACCGGCACACTGAGCCATCTGACCTTCCCACCAGAAGCTCGTGTAGACAGTGGCGTGCGCGCCGGAGATACCATCTCCCCGTGGTATGACCCGATGATTGCCAAACTGGTCGTGCATGGACCGACCCGGGATGTGGCGCTCACACAGTTGGAGCGCGCCCTGCGCTGGACAGAGGTTGGCGGGACCGTCACCAATGTGAGCTTTCTCGCGCTCTTGGCCGCCCAGCCAGATTTTGTCGCGGGCAATGTCGACACTGGGTTGATCGAGCGTCATTTGGAAACACTGGCGCAGCAACCCTCGGCCTGCACCAAATCACGCGCCATCGCTGCGCTCACCGCGCTGGGCCTGCGCCCCATGGATGGGTCTGCCCCGGCAGAAACGCTGGTGCTCTGGTCGCCGCTCACCTTTTCGGTATCGCTTGTGCACAATGACGCGCAAATCGACGTCTCAGTGCAAGTGAACGGCACCGGTGATTTTACCGTTGGTGTGGACGACGCCACCCATGCGGTCACCTACCGCCACGGCGCATGGTGGGTGGACAGCACCAAGGTGCTTGCCCGCACCGCGCGCGAGGCACAAGAGCTCACAGTATTTTGGGGCAACAGCTACCGTTTTCATGTTGTGGATCCGCTAGAGCGCGAAGATGAGGCCGCCGCAGGGGGCAATGTCATCGCCGCGCCCATGCCGGGCGTGGTGAAAGCAATCTTTGCCAATCCTGGACAGGCGGTGGCACAGGGAGACCGGCTCGCCATTTTGGAAGCGATGAAGATGGAGCACGCGTTGCTTGCCCCCCGTGATGGCGTTGTTGCAGAGGTGATGGTTGCTGACGGTGCGCAGGTTGAAGATGGCAGCGCGCTGATTGTGCTTGAGGACGAAGCGGAGGATGCGGCATGATCATACGCTTGCATCACATCCCGATTTCTCGGTCATTTCGTGTGATCTGGATGCTGGAAGAGCTTGGGCTGGAAGCTGAGATCATCGAGCACAGCATCCGGCGCGGCACGATGTATACACCAGAGATACAGGGAGTCAGCCCTGCCTCACGCGCACCCGCCGTCGAGATCGACGGAATACCGATGATCGAAAGCGGTGCGATCCTCGAATACCTTGCAGAAACCCACCCGGAAGCGGGCCTTGGGGTTGCAATCGGTTCCCCCACCCGTGCGCGCTATTTGCAGCTGATGCATTTTGCTGAAACCCAGGCCGCACAGATCGAGCAGCTCAATATGCAGCATGTGTTTCTGCGTGACCCTGCCATGGCTTCCGTTACAACGATGAAACTCAACACCAAGCGTTTGCAGCTGACCATGCGCGCACTCGAAGGGATGCTTGAGGAAAGCGGTTATTTGCTGCCCACAGGATTTTCAGCGGCAGACATCATGTTTGGTCTCAATCTGCGATTGGCGCGCTATTATGTGCACCTGGAGGATTACCCAAAGGTTCTGGCCTACCGGGATCGGCTCATCGAGCGCCCAGCCTACAAAGCGGCGCTTGCCAAAGATGGCGAACAGGAAATCTACGCGCAGGATTTCTATCATCTTCCGGAAGGCGCATGATCCATGTCTGACGTTGTTGAGATATTTGAAGTCGGCCCACGCGACGGGCTGCAAAACGAAAAGCGCCAGATCCCAACAGCCGAGAAAATCGCGCTTGTAGATTGCCTAAGTGATGCGGGTTTCAAACGTATCGAGATCGCGAGCTTTGTCAGCCCCAAATGGGTGCCGCAAATGGCGGATTCTGCGGATGTGTTGGCGGGGATCAGGCGCGCGCCCGGTGTGCGATATGCCGCCCTCACGCCAAACATGCGCGGCTTTGAGGGAGCTTTGACTGCAAAAGCGGACGAAATTGCCATATTTGGATCGGCTTCTGAAGGGTTCTCCAAAGCCAACATCAATGCAACCATCGCCGAAAGCCTTGAGAGATTTGCGCCGGTGGTCACCGCGGCAAAAGAAGCCGGCATTCCGGTGCGCGGCTACATCAGCTGTGTCACCGATTGCCCCTATGATGGCCCGACACCGCCCAGCAAGGTCGCGGCCGTGGCCAAACACCTCCATGAGGCTGGCTGCTATGAAATCAGCCTTGGTGACACAATTGGACAGGCCACACCAGAAAGCATCTCCATGATGCTCCGGGCGGTGCTCACCGAAGTGCCTGTGGAAAAACTTGCAGGCCACTTTCACGACACATCCGGGCGCGCGCTGCTGAATATTGAAGCGTCGCTTGCGCTGGGCGTGCGGGTGTTTGATGCCGCGGTCGGAGGGCTTGGGGGCTGCCCCTATGCGCCCGGCGCAGCAGGCAATGTCGCAACAGAGGCGGTTGCCGCCCGCATGAAAGAGCTCGGTTACGAAACAGGGCTGGACAAAGCTGTTTTGGCCAAAGCGGCCACGATGGCGCGCGCAATGCGCACATCAGGTGAATGAGGACCGTTTCGATGCGCTATGAAACTTTGCTGATTGATGTCGACGCGCGGGGCGTCGCAACGCTCACGCTCAATCGCCCGGAAAAACACAACGCCATGTCCGGTAAGATGATTGAGGAACTCAAGGACGCCGCAGAGGCTTTGGCTGCAAATCCAGAGGTTCGCGTGGTTGTGCTGACTGGGGCAGGAAAGTCGTTCTGCGCTGGGGGCGATTTGGGCTGGATGCAGGCCCAAATGGCGGCGGATCCAGAAACGCGCTTTGTTGAGGCCCGCAAACTGGCCGAAGCCTTGCAGGCGCTCAACACTTTGCCCAAGCCATTGATTGGCCGTTTGCAGGGCAATGCCTTTGGCGGTGGCGTCGGTATGGCCAGCGTCTGCGATATGGCGATTGGTGTCGATAGTCTGACCATGGGGCTGACAGAGACTAAGCTGGGTCTGATCCCCGCCACCATTGGCCCTTACGTGCTTGCCCGTATGGGGGAGGCGCTGGCGCGACGGGTGTTTATGTCGGCACGCTTGTTCAGAGCCCAAGAGGCTGTGTCGCTCGGGTTGCTGGCAAAATCCGTACCCGCTGATGCGCTTGACCAAGCTGTGGAGGCGGAAGTGATCCCCTATCTCTCTTGTGCGCCGGAAGCTGTCGCGCGCGCCAAAGCATTGGCCCGGCGGCTAGGCCCTCAAATCGACGACACCGTGATTGATCATACGATTTCAGAGCTGGTTGCATGTTGGGAAGGTGCTGAGGCGCAGGAGGGCATCACGGCATTCTTTGCCAAGCAGAAACCGCGCTGGGTGCAATAGCCGCTCAGCTCATCGCATCAACGGCCTGACGTCAAGACTTGAGCGTTTTTCCGTCAGGAGGAGAGGACCGCCCGCATTCTCTGTTCGACTCCTGCGGCAAATTGGCGCTGACATGGGGCTGCTGAGAATGAGGCGTGATGGTCCAATCTTCCATGAGCGCAGCCCAGCGCAGGGGAACGCTCAGGGGAAGGGGCTGACCAGCCGCTAGCGGAGCTGAGGCATTGTGATGCGATGTCAATGTGTCTTGCTGCGCACTGAGCGCCAGAGACCATCACGTATTTGGCCGTCAATCCATTGATTGGCACACCAAAATGCACCTTTTGACCAGATTCTTTGTGAAAAGATGCGGTCTCTTAGGGAAACAGTAGGAAATAGATGTCGGAACTGACACTCCTGCACCGGCCATGTGCGACAGTGTTTTGAGGAGTGCCTCGGGCTGTGTTGAGGGGGCAGTGACCTATGATTTTAAGTCCTAACAGGCTCTTTTTAATCAAGAAACATAAGCCCATCACACTGTGGTGTGATAATGCAAATTGTTGACCCAGACCCAGCGCAGGGGTAAACCGTCTGGGAGTGTTTAAAGCCATCTGACTGCACCGGCTTCGCGTGCATGAAAGGAGCTAACATTGGAAGAGATGCTCAGGGAATATTTCCCAATTCTCGTCTTCATGGCCGTCGCCATCGGCCTTGGGCTGGTTTTCATACTTGCTGCTGTTGTTTTGGCTGTGCGCAGCCCGGACCCTGAGAAGGTGAGCGCCTACGAATGTGGCTTCAACGCTTTTGATGACGCCCGCATGAAATTTGATGTGCGTTTCTATCTGGTGTCGATTCTCTTCATCATCTTTGACCTCGAAATAGCCTTCCTTTTCCCTTGGGCCGTCGCCTTCAAAGACGTCTCTATGGCTGGGTTCTGGTCCATGATGGTGTTCCTTGCCGTGCTCACCGTGGGCTTTGCCTATGAGTGGAAGAAAGGAGCCTTGGAATGGGAGTGATGACGGGTGCCAACACGGCCGGCGTGGACCGTGAAGTGGCCACGCAGGCCCTCAATACCGAGCTTCAGGACAAAGGCTTCCTGCTCACCAATGCCGAAGACCTGATCAATTGGGGCCGCACAGGCTCTTTGCACTGGATGACCTTTGGTCTGGCCTGCTGCGCGGTTGAGATGATGCACACTTCCATGCCGCGCTATGATGCAGAGCGTTTTGGCATCGCGCCCCGGGCCTCCCCGCGTCAGTCTGATGTGATGATTGTGGCCGGAACGCTGACCAACAAAATGGCTCCGGCGCTGCGCAAGGTCTATGATCAGATGCCAGAGCCGCGTTATGTGATTTCCATGGGGTCCTGTGCCAACGGTGGCGGCTATTACCACTACAGCTACTCAGTTGTGCGCGGCTGTGACCGCATCGTGCCAGTCGACATCTATGTGCCCGGCTGCCCGCCGACCGCAGAGGCACTGCTTTACGGCTTGCTGCAACTCCAACGCAAAATCCGCCGCACAGGGACGATTGAGAGATGAGCGAAGCTCTTAAAGAACTCGGCGCTCATATTGAGCTCAAGCGTCCTGAAAGTGTTCTGGGCTGGGATGTTGCTTTTGACGAGCTGACCATTGATGTGACGGCGTCTCACATTCTGGGATTTGTCGATTTTCTGCGCAGCGATGCGACCTGCCGCTTTTCCACGCTGGTCGATATCACCGCCGTTGATTATCCAGAACGATCGCGCCGCTTTGATGTGGTGTATCACTTCCTCAGCATGTTTCAGAACCAGCGCATCCGCCTGCGGGTTGCCGCGCGCGAGGATGAAACCGTGCCTTCGATCACCTCGGTGCATCCGTCGGCCAACTGGTTTGAGCGCGAAGTTTTTGACATGTTCGGCATCATTTTCTCAGATCATCCGGATCTGCGCCGCCTGCTGACCGACTATGGCTTCCGCGGCCATCCGCTGCGCAAAGATTTTCCGACCACCGGCTACACCGAAGTGCGCTATGACGAAGTGCAGAAACGCGTGGTTTACGAGCCGGTGCAGCTCACACAAGATTACCGCCAGTTTGATTTCATGTCGCCATGGGAAGGGGCCAACTACATCCTGCCCGGTGATGAGAAGGAGGGCACCTCATGATGGACGGCTCCAAATTTGATGACGGCAGCGTGGACGCTCTGAGCGGCGAACAGAAGATCCGCAACTTCAACATCAACTTTGGTCCACAACACCCGGCGGCCCACGGCGTGCTGCGTCTGGTGCTGGAACTGGACGGCGAGATTGTCGAGCGCTGCGACCCGCACGTGGGCCTCTTGCACCGTGGCACCGAAAAGTTGATGGAGAGCCGCACCTACCTTCAGAACCTGCCCTATCTCGACCGCCTCGACTATGTGGCGCCGATGAATCAGGAGCACGCCTGGTGCCTTGCCATTGAGAAGCTGACTGGCACCGAAGTGCCGCGCCGGGCCCAGCTCATTCGCGTGCTGTTCTGTGAAATTGGCCGCATTCTCAACCACCTGATGAACATCACCACACAGGCGATGGATGTGGGCGCGCTGACCCCGCCGCTCTGGGGCTTTGAAGAGCGTGAAAAGCTCATGGTGTTTTATGAGCGTGCCTGTGGCGCGCGCTTGCACGCGGCTTATTTTCGTCCCGGTGGCGTACATCAGGATCTGCCCGACAAGCTGGTGGACGACATCGAAGAATGGGCGATCGAGTTCCCGGAAGTCATCGATGACATTGACGGGCTGCTGACCGAAAACCGCATTTTCAAACAGCGCAACGTCGATATTGGCGTTGTGACAGAGCAGGACGTGCTGGATTACGGCATGTCCGGCGTGATGGCGCGCTCTGTTGGCATGGCCTGGGATCTGCGCCGCGCCCAGCCCTATGAGTGCTACAACGAGTTTGAATTCCAGATCCCGGTCGGCAAAAACGGCGACTGCTATGACCGTTATCTCATGCGCATGGAAGAGATGCGCCAATCGGTCAGCATCATGCGTCAGGCGATTGTGAAACTGCGCGAAGCCACCGGAGACGTGCTGGCACGTGGCAAACTCACGCCGCCCAAACGCGGTGATATGAAGACTTCGATGGAAAGCCTGATCCACCACTTCAAGCTTTATACCGAAGGCTTCCACGTGCCCGCGGGAGAGGTCTACGCCGCTGTCGAAGCGCCCAAAGGTGAGTTTGGCGTCTATATGGTGGCAGATGGCACCAACAAACCCTACCGCGCCAAGCTGCGCGCGCCGGGCTATCTGCACCTGCAGGCGATGGATCACATCGCCACCGGCCACCAGTTGGCCGATGTCGCCGCCATCATCGGCACCATGGACATCGTGTTTGGGGAGATTGATCGGTGAGAGTTGCCGCTACAATCATCGCCATGACCCTCGCAACCTCCGCATGGGCCAGTGAGGAGCCACCTGTTGCTCAAGAGCTTGTCGATCTCGTGATTTCAGTTGGGGAAGCCAACAATTGCCTGATCACACGTGATCTTGCCAAAGCTGAGCTGCTGCCCGCCGGTTTCACAGGCCGGTCTTTTGAAAAGACCCTGCGTTACCTTGAGAAAGCGGGGCAGGGCGAAATCGACGCCGGCACATTCAAACTCAATACGGAGGCTTGCCAGTAATGCTCCGCCGTTTGCACCCAGACCAACCCGAAAGCTTTGCTTTCACTGCCGCCAATCAGACCTGGGCTGAGGCCCAGATCACCAAATATCCCGATGGCCGACAGGCCTCTGCGGTGATCCCGCTGCTGTGGCGCGCGCAGGAACAAGAAGGCTGGCTCACCAAACCCGCCATAGAGGCCGTCGCCGATATGCTTGGCATGGCCTACATGCGCGTGCTGGAAGTCGCGTCTTTCTATTTCATGTTCCAGCTGCAACCGGTGGGCTCCGTCGCCCATATCCAGATTTGCGGCACCACCTCCTGTATGATCTGTGGGGCTGAGGATCTCATTTCGGTGTGCAAAGAGAAAATCGCTGCCAAGCCGCACGAGCTCTCCGCAGACGGCAATTTCTCTTGGGAAGAGGTCGAATGTCTTGGCGCCTGTACCAACGCTCCCATGGCGCAGATTGGCAAAGACTATTTTGAGGATCTGACCGCCGAAGGCTTTGCTCAGATGCTGGATGACATGGCGGCGGGTAACGTGCCAACTCCGGGTCCGCAAAATGGCCGCTATGCTGCCGAGCCGCTTGCCGGTCTGACCAGTCTCAAAGACTATGACAGCGGTCAGACGCAGTACAATGCCTCTGTACAGCTTGCCAAAGATGTCGGCGACACCATCAAACGCATCGACGGCACCGAAGTGCCGCTTCTGACCCCGTGGGTAGGCAAAGATGGCACCGTTGCAGGCCGCGCCGCCGAAGGGCAGCCGCCCAAACCCTCGCCAGCGCCCAAACCTGCCGCCAAACAGGCCGAAGAGGCCAAGAAGGCGAAACCCAAGAAAGCCGCGAAGTCAGATGCCGCGGCGGATGACCTCAAACAGCTCAAAGGGGTTGGTCCGGCGCTTGAAAAGAAACTGCATGATGCTGGCGTCACAACCTTTGCGCAGATCGCCGCGTGGCAGGCCGACGACATTGCCGAAATGGACGAAAAGCTTTCGTTCAAAGGCCGCATAGACCGGGATGGCTGGGTCGAACAGGCCAAGCTCTTGGCCGCAGGGGAAGAAACCGAATTCTCCAAAAAAGTCGCTAAAGGCGACGTGTATGAGGACAAATAGCAGATGTCGATGGGGCAGGCAGAACAGGCTTTGGCACGCAAAGGGCGGGTTGTCGCGCTTGTGATTGCGGGCGCCATGGTGCTCTGGATTGCGGCCCAGTGGCTCGCGCCGGTGGTGGGCTTGCCGGGGCGTTTTGCTTTCTTGTTCGATTTTGCCGCAATGGCCGCGCTGATCTGGGCGATGGTCAATATCTATCAGATCTGGCGCGCCCGCCAGACAGGCGACCAGGCAGACGAAAGGTAACGGGATGCTCAAAGATCAGGACCGTATCTTTACCAACATCTATGGCATGCATGACCGCACGCTCAAAGGTGCACAGGCGCGTGGCCATTGGGATGGCACCGCCAAGCTGATCCAGCAGGGGCGCGACGCGATCATTGACACGATGAAAGCCTCCGGCCTGCGCGGGCGCGGTGGTGCGGGCTTCCCGACGGGTTTGAAGTGGTCCTTTATGCCCAAGGAAAGCGACGGGCGTCCGGCTTATCTGGTGATCAACGCTGATGAATCAGAGCCCGGCACCTGCAAAGACCGCGAAATCATGCGCCATGATCCGCATACGCTGATCGAAGGCGCGCTGATCGCCTCTTTCGCGATGAACGCCCACACCTGCTACATCTACCTGCGTGGCGAGTATATTCGCGAACGTGAAGCGCTTCAGGCGGCAATTGATGAAGCCTATGATGCCGGGCTGCTTGGCAAAAATGCCGCCGGGTCTGGCTGGGACTTCGATGTGTTCCTGCATCATGGCGCAGGCGCTTATATCTGCGGCGAAGAAACCGCATTGATCGAAAGCCTTGAGGGCAAAAAAGGCATGCCACGCATGAAGCCGCCCTTCCCGGCAGGCGCGGGGCTCTATGGCTGCCCAACAACCGTCAACAACGTGGAATCCATCGCCGTGGTGCCCACCATCCTGCGGCGCGGTGGTGAGTGGTTTGCCAGTTTTGGCCGCCCCAACAACGCAGGCACTAAACTTTTTGCGATTTCTGGCCATGTGAACAACCCCTGTGTCGTTGAAGAGGCCATGTCGATTTCCTTTGAGGAACTGATCGAAAAGCACTGCGGCGGCATTCGCGGGGGATGGGACAATCTTTTGGCGGTGATCCCTGGCGGATCTTCCGTTCCCTGTGTGCGCGGCGAAAACATGCGCGACGCGACTATGGATTTCGACTATCTGCGCAACGATCTCGGCTCGGGCCTTGGCACCGCTGCGGTGATCGTGATGGACAAACAGACCGACATCATCAAAGCTATCTGGCGTTTGTCTAAGTTCTACAAGCATGAAAGCTGCGGCCAGTGCACTCCGTGTCGCGAAGGCACAGGCTGGATGATGCGCGTCATGGAGCGCCTTGTCGAAGGAAATGCAGACCCCGAAGAGATCGACATGCTCTGGGATGTGACAAAGCAAGTTGAGGGTCACACCATTTGTGCTCTTGGCGATGCCGCCGCTTGGCCGATACAAGGGCTTATTCGCAACTTCCGCGATGAAATCGAAGGCCGCATTAAAGCCAAAAAAAGCCGACGCCCCGGCGTCATGGCGGCGGAGTGACATACAAATGGACCCAACTATGACCACAGCTCTCAAATCTCCAAGCGGCAAACTCTTGATAATCCTGGCTGCGGCCACGGCGTTGTCTGCTTGTGGGGACGGGTTTCGCGACAGTTTTCGCAGCAAACGTGACAAGGTGACATTCGACGGCCACCTTTACAAAGCCAAAGCGCAACAAGTCTCTCGCGAGACGCGAGACCATTTCTCCGTGACAGTGTCTCGGGCCAACCAAAGTTTGGTGGGCGCACGTCAAGCAGGAGAATACGAAGCCTTCAAATACTGCATTTCGGAGTATGGCACCTCCAGCGTTGATTGGCTGATTGGGCCAGAGCATGAAAACATCGTGCCCGTGGACGACAAAATCACGTTGGAAGGGTTCTGTCGCCCTTGATCGGATATCTGACATACGCTTGCTGTTATTGCCTAACAGCGCCACACGCGCCTTTGAGTGTGCAGGCAAAGGATCACTTTGCCCATGCAAAAGGAGTGTGTGCATGAAACGTCTGATATCGGCCGCCCTGTTGGGAAGCATCGTTCTGGCTGGGGGTGCTGGGGGTGCCTCAGCCAAACCCTCTCTGCGAGAGGTCGAAGAGATCTATGAGCCCCTCTATTGGGCATTGGTGGCCTTTGAAATTGCGGATGCCTGCGACAGTCTTGAGGGGCGCAAGCTCAAAGGGGCAACAGATGGCTGGGCGCTGGTGCGCAAGGCACGGTCGCTGGGCTACAGCAATGAGGAAATCCGCGCGTTCCTTGACTCCGATGAGGAGAAGGCACGCATGCGTGCGCGGGGCGATGCCTATTTCAAACACAAGGGCGCAAGCCACGAAAATCCGGAAACATTCTGCGCGCTGGGGCGGGCGGAAATGGAACGCAACAGCCAGATCGGCGTGTACTTGAGGGCGAAGTAATCCATGTCTGACCTCCGCAAGATCATCATCGACGACAGCGAAATCGAGGTCGAGGGCGCGATGACCCTGATTCAGGCCTGTGAAGTGGCCGGGATCGAAATTCCGCGTTTTTGCTACCACGAGCGCCTGTCGATTGCCGGCAATTGCCGGATGTGTCTTGTGGAGGTTGTGGGCGGCCCGCCCAAACCGGCGGCGTCCTGCGCCATGCAGGTGCGGGATCTGCGCCCCGGCCCGGAAGGGCAGCCGCCTGTGGTGAAAACCACATCGCCCATGGTGAAAAAAGCGCGGGAAGGGGTGATGGAGTTTATGCTCATCAACCACCCGCTGGATTGCCCGATCTGCGATCAGGGGGGCGAATGCGACCTTCAGGATCAGGCCATGGCCTATGGCATCAGCGAAAATCGCTTTCGCGAACCCAAGCGGGCGGTGGATGATCTCAACCTCGGCCCGCTTGTCGCCACCACCATGACGCGCTGCATCTCCTGCACGCGCTGTGTGCGCTTCACGACTGAGGTCGCAGGCATCACGCAGATGGGTCAGACCGGGCGAGGGGAAGACGCGGAAATCACCAGCTACCTCAATGAAACGCTCGACAGCAATCTGCAGGGCAACATCATTGATCTTTGCCCCGTGGGCGCGCTCACCTCCAAACCCTACAGTTTCACCGCCCGCCCATGGGAGCTGAGCAAGACCGAAACCATCGATGTGATGGATGCGCTTGGCTCCAGCATTCGTGTGGACACAAAAGGGCGCGAAGTGATGCGCATTCTGCCACGCAACCACGACGGGGTGAACGAAGAGTGGATTTCCGACAAAACCCGCTTTGTTTGGGATGGGCTGCGCCGCCAGCGTCTTGATCAACCCTATGTGCGCGTGGATGGGAAGCTGCGACCCGCCAGCTGGCCAGAGGCGCTGATAGCGGCCGCCAACGCCATGAAGGGTAAGAAAGTGGCGGGACTTGTCGGCGATCTTGTCCCGACAGAGGCCGCCTTTGCCCTCAAACAGCTGATCGAAGGGCTGGAGGGGCATGTGGAATGCCGCACCGACAACGCGCGCCTGCCAATCGGCAACCGCTCGGGATATGTGGGCACTGCGGCGATTGAAGATATCGACAGCGCCGAAACCATCCTGCTGATCGGCACCAACCCGCGTGACGAGGCGCCCGTTCTGAACGCCCGCATTCGCAAGGCGTGGCTCAAAGGGGCCAAAGTTGCGCTGATCGGCGCAGCGGCGGATCTCACTTATGAGTACACTCATCTGGGGGATGATCGGGATGCGCTGACCAAACTGGCGGCACAGGATCATGCAGATCAGCACGGCAAACCCGGTGTTGTGATTGTGGGGCAGGGCGCCCTTCGCGAAGCGGACGGCGCCGCCGTTCTCGGAACCGCCATGGCCCTTGCAGAGGCCGCGCAGTCCAAATTCATGGTCCTGCACACTGCCGCGTCTCGTGTGGGGGCGATGGATGTTGGTGCCGTGACCGAAGGCGGGCTGAGCGCAGCCGTTGAGGGGGCCGAGGTGATCTACAATCTCGGCGCAGACGAGGTGACAATCGATCCCGGTGTCCTTGTGATCTATCAGGGCAGCCATGGCGACCGCGGCGCCAATCGCGCTGATGTCATCCTGCCCGCTGCCGCTTACACCGAAGAAAACGGGTTGTTTGTGAACACCGAAGGCCGCCCGCAGCTCGCCATGCGCGCAGGGTTTGCGCCCGGCCAAGCCAAGGAAAACTGGGCGATCCTGCGGGCGCTCAGTGCGGAGCTTGATGCGGTCCTGCCTTATGACACACTCAGCCAGCTGCGACAGGCTCTTGTGAAACAGGTTCCGCACCTTAAGAAGGTCGATCAAGTTATTGAAAACGAATGGCAACCTCTGGACGTTGCCCATTTGGGCAAAGCCACTTTCCTGCCAGCCATACAGGATTTCTACCTGACAAATCCCATTGCCAGGGCCAGCGCGTTGATGGCGGAGCTTTCCGCCAATGCAAAATCCCGCGGTGCTGAACAGATCGCGGCAGAATGAAGTGAAAATGACACAGACGCCTCTCCATATCACAATCGCAGCAGCCAGCCTGGCCACGCTTGCGGCCTGTGCGCCGCAACCCAGCAGTGATGTGAGCCGTGGCGAGACGGAATTCGCCCCGCTCTACCTTGGCGTGGACACGCGTCTGCTTGAGGGCGATCTGGTGAATTTTCATGTGACGATGAGCGGCGCCCGCGATGCGGAAGACGTGCATGATTATGCAGAATGCGCCGCCGCGCAGTACACGCTGATCCGCGGGTTTGGCTTTGCGCGGCATGTGCGCACAACGACCGACAATCAGGACGGCGTTTGGAAAGGGGATGCGGTGTATACCATCTCCCCGGCGCTACCACGTGGTCTCAAAACGATAGACGCAGAAGTCATCGTTGCGAACTGCCAAGAAAACGAAATACCAACGGTGTGAGGCTCTATGACTGATTTCTTTTCCTCCACATACCTCGGCATTTTCCTTCTGACCCTTGGGCAGGTGCTGCTGGTTGTGGTGCCGTTGTTGGTGGCACTGGCGTTCCTGCTCTATGCGGATCGCAAAATCTGGGCGGCGGTACAGCTGCGCCGGGGGCCCAATGTTGTGGGCACCTTCGGCCTGCTGCAGAGCTTTGCGGATTTCATCAAATACGCTGTGAAAGAAATCGTGTTTCCGGCGGGCGCAGACAAAGCGGTCTTCCTGCTTGCGCCCATGGTCAGCCTCGTGATGGCATTGATCGCTTGGGCGGTGATCCCATTCAACGACGGTTGGGTGGTGTCTGACCTCAACGTTGCCATTCTTTACGTCATGGCGATCAGCTCGCTTGAGGTTTACGGCGTGATCATGGGGGGCTGGGCCTCCAACTCCAAATACCCGTTTTTGGGCTCTTTGCGCTCTGCCGCGCAGATGATCTCTTATGAGGTGTCGCTCGGCCTGATCATCATTGGGGTGATCATCACCACCGGCTCAATGAACTTCGGCGACATCGTGAACGCGCAAGACGGCAAATACGGCGCGCTCAGCTGGTATTGGCTGCCGCATTTCCCGATGCTCTTCCTGTTCCTGATCTCGGCCATGGCGGAAACCAACCGTCCGCCGTTTGATCTGCCCGAAGCGGAATCCGAGCTCGTCGCTGGCTATCAGGTGGAATACAGCTCCACGCCCTTCCTGCTGTTCATGATCGGCGAATATGTCGCCATCGTTCTGATGTGCGCGCTGGTGTCACTGTTGTTCCTGGGCGGCTGGCTCTCCCCGGTGAATTTCCTGCCCGATGGCATCTTCTGGATGTTCGCCAAGATCTGCTTTGTCTTCTTCATCTTCTCGATGGTGAAGGCGATCACCCCGCGCTACCGCTATGACCAGCTGATGCGCATTGGCTGGAAAGTCTTCCTGCCGATGTCGCTCGCATGGGTCGTGTTGGTGGCCTTCCTTGCAAAATTTGAACTCTTTGGCGGCGCATACGCCCGCTGGGCGATTGGAGGCTGATATGACAGCAATCGACTACAAACGCGCGGCTGGCTATTTCCTGCTGAAAGATTTCATTGGCGGCTTCCGTCTTGGCATGAAGTACTTCTTCAAACCCAAGGCGACCGTGAACTACCCGCATGAAAAGGGCCCGCTGTCGCCACGTTTTCGCGGCGAACACGCCCTGCGGCGTTACCCCAACGGCGAAGAACGCTGCATCGCCTGCAAACTCTGTGAGGCGATCTGCCCGGCTCAGGCCATCACCATTGATGCCGAACCGCGCGAAGATGGCTCCCGCCGGACCACCCGCTATGACATCGATATGACCAAATGCATCTACTGCGGTTTCTGTCAGGAAGCCTGCCCGGTGGATGCTATTGTCGAAGGGCCAAACTTCGAATTTGCCACTGAAACACGCGAAGAGCTTTTCTATGACAAAGAGAAGCTGTTGGAAAACGGCGCAAGATGGGAAGCGGAAATCGCCCGCAACCTCGAAATCGACGCGCCCTATCGCTGAGTGAGGATCAAAGGACCATGAGCGACACCAAAAACCCATATCAGGCGATGTTCGCCCAGTATCAGGAGATGGCAAAAGCCTTCAATCCCGCACTGGAGAGCTTTACGCCCAAAGGGTTTGAGGCGCTTTGGCCGACCATGCCCAAGGATGTGATGGAAATGTTCTTTGGCAACACCCTCAATCAGGGGGGGCTTGATGCAAAAACCCGCCTTCTGCTCATGCTGGGGGCGCTCACCATGCTGGGGGCACAGGCGGACGCACAGATGCGTCTCACCATCCGTCATCTGGTCGAGGCAGAGGCCACAAAACAAGAAATTGTGGAAACCATCGGCCAAATGTCGATGTTTGCCGGTATTCCCGCTACCACCCGCGCGATGGAAATTGTGCAGGAGGTTCTGGCCGAACAAGAGGGGCAAGACACATGACCATGGCAGCGATGGCATTCTGGCTATTTGCAATCTGCGTGATCGCAGGGGGGCTTTTCACCGTGATCAGCCGCAATCCTGTGCACTCGGTGCTCTGGCTGATCCTCGCGTTTCTGAGCTCGGCCGGGCTGTTTGTGCTGCTCGGGGCGGAGTTTGTCGCCATGCTTCTGATCATCGTTTACGTCGGTGCGGTCGCGGTGCTCTTCCTCTTTGTGGTGATGATGCTGGATGTGGACTTTGCAGAGCTGAAGGCGGGTATGGCGCAATATATGCCGCTGGCGCTGCTCATCGGCGTGATCCTCCTGATGCAGCTCGGCATGGCCTTCGGGGTTTGGCAGTTCGCCGATGAAGCGCAGGCGCTGCGCGGTGCGGTCACGCCAACGGATGCCCATAACACCGAAGCACTGGGGCTGATCCTTTATGATCAGTACTTCCTGCTGTTCCAGCTGGCGGGTCTGATCCTGCTTGTGGCGATGATTGGCGCGATCGTGCTGACCCTGCGCCACCGTAGAGACATCAAGCGCCAGAACGTGCTCGAACAGATGTGGCGCGACCCCGCAGATGCGATGGAACTGAAAGACGTAAAACCGGGGCAGGGGCTTTAAGCCACCGCCGCAGAACCGGAAGACAAAAGAACCGAGGGACCGAGAATGATTGGTTTGGAACACTACCTGGGCGTCGCAGCGACGCTGTTTGTGATCGGCATTTTTGGCCTCTTCCTCAACCGGAAGAACATCATCATCCTGTTGATGTCCATCGAACTGATCTTGCTGTCAGTCAACATCAACCTCGTCGCATTTTCGTCGTTCCTCGGTGATCTTGCTGGGCAGGTGTTTGCGCTCTTTGTGATGACAGTTGCCGCAGCAGAGGCCGCCATTGGCCTTGCGATCCTCGTCTCCTTCTTCCGAAACCGCGGCACCATCGCGGTCGAAGACGTCAATATGATGAAAGGCTAAGCGCGCATGGAAACCTTCATCCTCTTTGCACCGCTGTTTGGCGCGCTGATTGCGGGCTTCGGCTGGCGCGTGATTGGCGAAAAAGCGGCGCAGTGGCTCACCACGGGCATTCTCTTCTGGGCCTGCCTGCTGAGCTGGATTGTCTTCCTTGGGCTCGATGCCGAACACGTCAAACAGATTCACATTCTGGATTTCATCCAATCGGGTCATCTCGACACCAGTTGGTCCATCCGAGTGGATCGACTGACGGCGATCATGTTGATTGTGGTCACCACAGTGTCCGCCCTCGTGCACCTTTATTCCATGGGCTACATGGCGCATGACGAAAACTGGGGGGATGGTGAGCCCTACAAGGCGCGTTTCTTCGCCTATTTGTCCTTCTTCACCTTCACCATGCTGATGCTGGTCACAGCAGATAACCTCCTGCAGATGTTCTTTGGATGGGAAGGTGTGGGCGTCGCGTCCTATCTCTTGATCGGGTTTTATTACAAAAAGCCGTCCGCAAACGCCGCGGCGATCAAAGCCTTTGTGGTCAACCGCGTCGGCGATTTTGGCTTCCTGCTCGGCATCTTCGCGATCTTCTTTTTGACCGAGAGCATCAAATTCGATGACATCTTCGCCGCGGCCCCCGTGTTGGCAGAAACCCAGCTTGAGTTTCTCTGGCGTGAATGGAACGCGGCCAATCTGGTGGCTTTCCTGCTCTTCATCGGTGCGATGGGCAAATCAGCACAACTGTTCCTGCACACGTGGTTGCCAGACGCGATGGAAGGCCCGACCCCGGTGTCGGCGCTGATCCACGCGGCCACCATGGTGACTGCCGGCGTGTTCCTTGTATCGCGTATGTCCCCGCTGATCGAATATGCCGATGAAGCCAAGGCCTTTATCGTATTCCTCGGTGCCGCCACTGCTTTTGTCGCCGCCACCATCGGCCTCGTGCAAAACGACATCAAACGCGTGATTGCCTATTCCACCATGTCTCAGCTCGGTTACATGTTTGTGGCCGCAGGTGTGGGCGTCTACTCCGCCGCAATGTTCCACCTCTTCACCCACGCTTTCTTCAAGGCGATGCTCTTCTTGGGTGCAGGCTCGGTCATCCACGCGATGCATCACGAGCAGGACATGCGCAACTACGGCGGCCTGCGCAAAAAGATCCCTTATACCTTCTGGGCGATGATGATTGGCACACTTGCCATCACAGGTGTCGGCATCCCGCTGACCCACATCGGTTTTGCAGGCTTCCTGTCCAAAGACGCCATTATCGAGAGCGCGTGGGCGGGCACTGCTGGTGGCTTTGCCTTCTGGGCGCTTGTTGTGGCCGCCATGTTCACCAGCTTCTACAGCTGGCGCCTGATGTTCCTCACTTTCTATGGGGAGCCACGTGGCAATCGCAAAACCCACGAGCACGCCCATGAAAGCCCGACGGTCATGCTGATCCCACTGGGCGTACTGTCGCTGGGCGCGATCTTTGCTGGGATGATCTGGTTTGGCGCCTTCTTTGGCGATCATGACACGGTCAACAAATTCTACGGCGTGCCGGGACACCACGCAGAACACAGCGAAACCCATGACGATCACGGTGATGACCATGCTGAGGCCAAGGCCGGTGATCATGGTGCCCATGATGATCATGCGCATGATGAAGGCCACGCAGACACACATAGCGATGCAGATCACGCGGCGGTGGCTGCGGCGCATCACGGCGAAGCCCCTCAGGGCGCGATTTTCACCCATCCGTCCAACCATGTGATGGATGAGGCGCACCACGCGCCGAAATGGGTCAAGGTCAGCCCGTTTGTGGCCATGCTGTTCGGCTTTGTGATGGCCATGTGGTTCTATATCTGGGATCCGTCGATGCCAGCCAGAACCGCCGAAAGCCAGCGCTACCTGTATCAGTTCCTCTTGAACAAATGGTATTTTGACGAGCTTTACGACGCGATTTTTGTCCGTCCTGCCAAAGCCATCGGGCGCTTCCTTTGGAGGCGCGGCGATGGTGCTGTGATTGATGGCGGCATCAATGGCTTGGCGATGGGCTTTGTTCCGATGCTCACGAAATTGGCGGGTCGCGCACAGACCGGATACATCTTCACCTATGCTCTGGCGATGGTGGTCGGGATCGTGATTCTGGTCACCTGGATGACCATCAGCGGAGGCGCAAACTGATGAATGACAGCCTGCTCTCTCTCGTCACTTTCCTGCCGACCTTTGCGGCGTTCATCCTGTTGGTGTTCCTGCGCGGCGAAGATGAAATGGCCAACCGCAACGCCAAACGCGTGGCGCTCACCACCACGGTGATCACCTTCTTGGTCTCGCTTTTCATTCTGTCAGGGTTTGATCCCAGCAACACGGATTTTCAGTTCGTGGAACAGCGGGAATGGATCATGGGGTTCACTTACAAAATGGGCGTGGATGGGATCTCTGTGCTCTTTGTGATGCTGACCACCTTCATCATGCCGCTGGTGATCTGGGCCTCCTGGGATGTGAAGACCCGTGTCAAAGAGTATATGATCGCTTTCCTGATGCTGGAAACGCTGATGCTTGGCGTGTTCATGGCGCTGGATCTGGTGCTGTTCTATCTCTTCTTTGAAGCCGGTCTCATTCCGATGTTCCTGATCATCGGCATCTGGGGGGGCAAGAACCGCATCTATGCCTCCTTCAAGTTCTTCCTCTACACCTTCCTCGGCTCTGTGCTGATGCTGGTGGCAATGGTTGGCATGTTTGTTCAGGCAGGCACCACCGACATTCCGACGCTCATGACCTATGAGTTTGCATCTGAAACCATGAATGTTCTGGGCTTCACGGTGATTGGCGGCGTCCAGACTTTGATGTTCCTCGCCTTCTTTGCCTCTTTCGCGGTGAAGATGCCGATGTGGCCGGTCCACACCTGGCTGCCTGATGCCCACGTACAGGCGCCGACGGCGGGCTCCGTGGTGCTGGCTTCGATCCTTCTGAAGATGGGCGGCTACGGCTTCCTGCGCTTCAGTTTGCCAATGTTCCCGATCGGCTCTGAGGTGCTGACCCCCCTGATCCTCTGGATGTCGGCGATTGCGATTGTCTACACCTCGCTGGTGGCGCTGGTGCAGGAAGACATGAAAAAGCTCATCGCCTATTCTTCGGTGGCGCATATGGGCTATGTGACCATGGGCATCTTTGCCGCCAATCAACAGGGCATTGACGGGGCGATCTTCCAGATGCTGAGCCATGGATTTATCTCCGGCGCGCTCTTCCTCTGTGTTGGGGTGATCTATGACCGCATGCATACGCGTGAGATCGACGCCTATGGTGGTCTGGTGAACCGCATGCCCGCCTATGCGCTAATCTTCATGTTCTTCACCATGGCCAATGTCGGTCTGCCGGGAACCTCGGGTTTTGTCGGCGAATTCCTCACCCTGATGGGCGTGTTCCAGGTCAACACTTGGGTCGCTCTAGTGGCCACTGCAGGCGTGATCTTTTCTGCCGCCTATGCGCTTTGGCTCTACCGCCGCGTGGTGTTGGGCAATCTCATCAAGGAAAGCCTGAAGTCGATCACCGATATGACCCCGCGCGAAAAGATGATCTTTGCGCCGCTTGTGGCCATGACGCTGATCCTCGGAGTGTACCCCTCGCTGGTGACCGACATCATCGGCCCCTCTGTCGAGCAACTGGTTTCCAACTATGACATCGCTCTGGCCAATGGCGCTGCTGCCAGCCAGATGGCATCGCACTAAGGAGCGTATGAGATATGATCCAAGCTGATCTGAATATCATCTTGCCGGAAATCTTGCTGGCACTTTACGCGATGGGTGCGCTGGTTGGCGTGGTCTACACGGGCAAAGACAAAATGGCGGGGCTGCTCACATGGCTGACCGCAGGTGTGTTTGTGCTCCTTGCCATATGGATTGGCGCGTCAGGCAGCGGCGAAAACGTCGGCTTCAATGGCATGTTCCACGATGATGCGTTTTCGCGCTTTGCCAAAGTCGCCATCCTTCTTGCAGGCGCGGCTGTGCTTGTGATGGGGCAGGACTACATGGCGCGGCGCCGGATTGCGCGATTTGAATATCCGGTCCTGATGGCTCTGGCGACCGTTGGCATGATGACGATGGTCTCTGCCGGAGATCTGATCGCACTCTATATGGGGCTGGAGCTGCAATCGCTCGCGCTCTATGTGGTGGCCTCTCTCCGCCGGGACAGTGTGAAGTCGACAGAGGCGGGTATGAAATACTTCCTTCTCGGTGCATTGTCCTCAGGTCTGCTGCTTTATGGCGCGTCGTTGGTCTATGGATTTGCCGGCACCACACAGTTTGCGGGCATCATTCAGGCCGCCGGCGACGACAATCTGCCGCTTGGTCTGCTGTTTGGGCTAACCTTCGTGATCTCCGGTCTGGCGTTCAAAGTCTCTGCCGTGCCGTTCCACATGTGGACCCCGGACGTGTATGAGGGCGCACCAACCCCGATCACCGCGTTTTTTGCAACGGCCCCCAAACTTGCAGCCATGGGTCTGTTTGCCCGCGTGCTGTTTGACGCTTTTGGCGGCGTTGTCAGCGACTGGCAGCAGATCATCGCGCTTCTGTCCGTTTTGTCGATGTTCCTTGGGGCCATCGCCGCTATTGGGCAGCGCAATATCAAACGTCTGATGGCCTATTCCTCGATTGCGCATATGGGCTATGCGCTGATGGGGCTCGCAGCAGGCACCGCATTGGGTGTGGAGGCAATGCTGGTCTATATGGCGATCTATCTCACCATGAACATTGGCACCTTCGCTTTCATTCTGTCGATGGAGAAAGACGGCCGCCCGATGCTCGATATCGATGCGCTCAACATGTATGCCAAACGGTCTTCGGGCCGCGCCCTGGCGATGCTGTTCCTGTTGTTCTCGCTCGCAGGTGTGCCGCCGTTCCTTGGCTTCTTTGGCAAGCTTTATGTGCTGCGCGCCGCCTTTGATGCTGGTTTGGCCTGGTTGGCCGTGGCCGGTGTGATTGCCTCGGTGATCGGCGCATTCTATTATCTGCGCATCGTCTATTTCATGTATTTCGGCGAAGAGCGTGATGCGCTAGATCCACCGCGCTCCCCCATGCAGCAAGTCCTGCTGATGGTAAGTGCCGCAGTCATGCTTCTTGGGGTGGTCAACTTCTTTGGGGTGGACACAGCCGCACAGGCGGCTGCCGCAGCATTGCTGCAATGAGTGTTTTGCCGTATGGCGTTTGTAAATGAAGTGTGACGCGTCCAGACAGGGCGCGTTGCTGTTTTTGAGAGAGCCTTCGCCGAAGGTATTTTGACCAGTAGAAGACGAATACATATGACCAATTGGCCCGAAGGCTATGGCCGCCGCGTTTTGGCGGAAGTGGACAGCACCAACGCAGAAGCCGCGCGTATCGCACCAGAGCTTATGGCGCCAGAATGGATCCTTGGGCTGCGCCAGACCAAAGGCCGCGGCCGCCGTGGCCGCGCATGGGTAGATCCTGTTGGCAATTTTGCCGCCACGCTGGTCATGCGCCCTGCAGAAAGCCCTGATCAAGTGGCGCTGCGCTCCTTTGTGGCGGCGCTGGCACTCTATGATGCCTTTGTCGCCGTAACTGGGCGCAGCGCGGGCTTTGCGCTCAAATGGCCCAACGACGTTCTGCTCAATGGAGGCAAAGTTGCGGGGATCCTGCTGGAAAGTGCGGGGCTTGCGGGCGGCGCTGTCAGCCACATCGCCATTGGGATTGGGGTCAACCTTGCCCATGCGCCAGACACTGGCGCGGTAGAGGCACAGGCCACGCGTCCTGTATCGCTGCTGTCAGAAACCGGGGCCGCTGTGGATCCTGAAAGCTTTTTGGATGCGCTGGCCGCGTCTTATGCCCGGTGGGAGGCGCAGTTCGTCACCTATGGCTTTGAACCGATCCGCACCGCTTGGCTCGCCCGTGCGGCCCGCATCGGTGAGGTGATGACGGCACGTACCACGCGCGAGGAGACCACAGGCACCTTTGAAACGGTAGACAGCGCTGGAAATCTGGTGTTGAAGACCGCGAAGGGCCGCGTCGCTGTTGCGGCGGCTGATATCTTTTTCTGATCCACGGGATAGGGGGATCTGCGCCATGCTTCTGGCCATCGACTGCGGCAATACCAACACCGTGTTCTCCATCTGGGATGGGGAGAAGTTCCTGTGCACCCTGCGCACCTCCACACACCATGCCCGCACCGCAGATGCGTATTTCACATGGTATTCCACGTTGATCACACATTACGGCATTGATGCAGACATCACCGATGTGGTGATTTCTTCCACCGTGCCACGTGTTGTGTGGAACCTGCGCGTCTTTGCGGATCGCTTTTTCAACTGTCGCCCGCTGGTGGTGGGCAAACCCGATTGCAAATTGCCCCATGCACCACGCGTGGATCAGGGCACACAGCCCGGCCCCGACCGTCTGGCCAATGCGGTTGCCGCCTATGACCGCCACGGCGGCAATGTTGTTGTTGTGGATTTTGGCACAGCGACAAACTTTGATGTGGTGGCCGAGGATGGCGCTTATGTGGGCGGTGTGATTGCACCGGGCGTGAACCTTAGCTTAGAGGCGCTGCACTCGGGCGCGGCGGCACTGCCGCATGTCGATGTCAGCCAACCCGAAAAGGTGATTGGCACAAACACTGTGGGCTGTATTCAGTCTGGCGTGTTCTGGGGATATACCGGCCTGATCGAAGGCATTATCTCCCGGATCAAGGCGGAATATGGCGCGCCCATGAAAGTGGTGGGAACGGGCGGCCTCGCGCCGCTCTTTGAGCAGGGCGACCACCTGTTTGACTCCATCGAAGATGATTTAACGATGCACGGCTTGACCGTCATCCACGACTTTAACAAGGAGCAGGGCGCATGAGCGACCGCTTGATTTATCTGCCATTGGGCGGATCCGGCGAAATTGGCATGAATGCCTATGTCTATGGCTATGGGCCAGCAGACAACGAACGACTTATTCTGGTGGATATTGGGGTGGCGTTTTCCGACATGGAAACCAGCCCCGGCGTTGATCTGATCTTCGCCGACATCCGTTGGCTTGAGGAAAACAAAAATCGTCTTGAGGCGGTCTTCATCACCCATGGTCACGAGGATCACATCGGCGCAGTTGGCCACTATTGGGAGCGCCTTGGCGTGCCGGTCTATGCCCGTGCCTTCACCGCGAACCTGGCGCGTCACAAAATGTCGGATCGCGGCCAGCCCGAAGAGATGGTGCGCACCGTCTCTGCTTGGCCCGAGGTCACGCAGGCAGGCCCTTTCAAAGTGGGCTTCCTGCCTGTCAGCCACTCCATCCCGGAAAGCGCTGCCTTGGTGATCGACACGCCCGCAGGCCGTGTCATTCACTCTGGTGACTTCAAACTCGATGAAACCCCGCTGGTGGGCGAACCCTTTGATCCAGCGCTCTGGGCGGAAGTGTCCAAAGATGGCGTCAAAGCGCTGATCTGTGACAGCACCAATGTTTTTTCCCCCCATGAAGGCCGTTCAGAAGCCTCCGTCGGGCCGGAAATCGAAGCTCTGGTTGCCAAGGCGCCCAACATGGTGGTCGCCACCACCTTTGCCTCCAACGTGGCTCGTGTGAAAACGCTGGCAGAGGCCGGCGAACGGGCAGGGCGCTCCATCTGCCTGATGGGCCGCGCCATGCGCCGGATGATCGAAGCCGCAATCCAGACCGGCGTTTTGGCTGACTTCCCGAAAGTGGTCAGCCCCGAAGACGCCGCCAGCATCCCGCGTGAAAACCTAATGCTGTTGGTCACCGGCTCCCAAGGCGAACGCCGCGCTGCCAGCGCGCAATTGGCCCGTGGCAAATACAATGGCATCAAACTGAAAGAGGGCGATCTGTTCCTCTTCAGCTCCAAAACCATTCCGGGCAACGAAAAAGGCGTGATCCGCATCATCAACCAATTCTCCGAAATGGGTGTGGATGTGGTCGATGACAGTTCTGGCAAATACCATGTGTCCGGTCACGCCAACCGCCCGGACCTCAAACGCCTGCATGACATCGTGAATCCAACGATGGTGATCCCCAACCACGGTGAACACCGTCACCTGCGCGAACATGCCAAGCTCGCCAACGAAGGCGGCCGTGCCTCAATCGTGGCCGTGAACGGCACCATGTTGGACCTCTCTGGCGACCAGCCTTCGATCGCGGGTTATGTGGAAACCGGCCGCACTTATCTCGACGGCAGTGCTCAGATCGGCGCGCTCGACGGCATTGTGCGCGATCGTATCCGTATGGCGCTGAATGGCCATGTGATCGTCACCGTGCTGCTTGACGAAGATGATGAGCCTCTTGGCGAAGCGTGGTGCGAAGTCATGGGCCTGCCCGAAATGGGTCGTTCTCAGGCGCCGCTGGTTGATGTGCTCGAAGAAGACGTGACCCAGTTCCTGGGCCGTGCCAAAGAGAAGACGCTGTCCGATGATGACAAACTCGAAGGCGACATTCGCCGCATCGTGCGCAATGCCGCGCGTGACGAGATTGGCAAAAAGCCCGAAGTCACTGTGATTGTCAGCCGTCTGAGCTGACCTGAGCTGACAGTCACAACCACACGCAACAAAGAAGGGCCCCAGCGGGGCCCTTTGTCGTTTCAGTGGTCTTGCAAGAAGAACGGCGGCGTTAGCCTGCCGCGTTCTCAGCATCGCGGCGCTCATCAAAGCTCAGCGCAATGAAGCTTGGCAGATGGTCGCCCATGCCCACCACGCGGTTGTTGTCGTCGCGCCGGTCATAGCGGCCGCGCCCACGTCCCCGATTTCCGCGACCACGTGGTTCGTCCTGCGCCGGCATGTCGAGTGCCTCAACCACCGCTGGCTTCTCCTCAGTCTTGGCTGCATCCGCTTTGGGCTTGCGCGGTTTGCGTGGCTCAATCTTGACCGGGTTCTCAACGCGAGGGATCTCTTTTTGGATCAGCGCTTCCACCGCTTCAAAGGCTTTCTCGTCCCGTGGATTACAGATTGTGAAGGCTTTGCCTTCGCGCCCCGCACGGCCTGTGCGGCCAATCCGGTGCACGTAGTCCTCAGCATGACCTGGTACATCAAAGTTGAACACATGGCTCACGCTGGGCACGTCCAAACCACGCGCCGCCACATCAGAGGCCACCAGAATGCGCAGCTCACCACCGCGGAACGCTTCCAGCGTCTTGGTGCGCTGGGATTGATCCAGATCGCCGTGGATCGGCGCCGCGTCATAGCCGTATTTCTTGAGCGATTTTGCACAAATATCCACATCCGTCTTACGGTTGCAGAAGATGATCGCATTGCTGCATTTGTCGCCTTCGCCATCAATCAGCGCGCGCAGCACTTTACGCTTCTCGCTGCCTTCGCGATCTTTGCGTGAGGCTTTGAACATCACAACGCCCTGCTCAATCGTCTCGCTCGCAGTCGCCTGACGGGCCACTTCTACACGCTCCGGGTTGGAAAGGAACGTGTTGGTGATCCGCTCGATTTCCGGCGCCATCGTGGCAGAGAAGAAGAGCGTCTGACGGGTGAAGGGGGTCAGGCCAAAGATGCGCTCAATATCCGGGATAAAGCCCATGTCGAGCATACGGTCCGCTTCGTCCACCACCATGACTTTCACGTCAGACAGGATCAGCTTGCCGCGCTCAAAATGGTCGAGCAGGCGGCCCGGTGTGGCGATCAGAACATCGACACCTTTGTCGATGATCGCCTCTTGCTCCTTAAAGCTCACCCCACCAATCAGCAGCGCTTTGGTCAGCTTCAGGTATTTGGAATAGGTGTCAAAGTTCTCGGCAACCTGTGCGGCCAATTCCCGTGTGGGGCACAGCACCAGACTGCGCGGCATCCGTGCGCGCGCACGACCACGCGCCAGCAAGGAGAGCATCGGCAGAGTGAAGCTCGCGGTTTTCCCGGTGCCGGTTTGCGCAATGCCAAGAACGTCTCGCCCTTCAAGTGCGGATGGAATCGCACCCTCCTGAATGGGGGTTGGCGTTTCATATCCCGCTTCGCTGATCGCTTTCAGCACCTTCGGGTTGAGGTTCAGGTCAGAAAATTTTGTCATTTGTATCCGTGGTTTACGGACACATCTTGGCCCGTATCGGCTTTTGGATCAGGCCCGTATGGCCCCGCAACACATGGCGATATCGATCCATGGCGGGCGTTCTAACCCACGAAAGGCTCTAGGTCAACGAAACCAGCAGCGTCTCATCATTTTGGCGTGATTTAGGAAACATTTACCCTAAAACTCAGGAAAGTGTTTCTGCCGTGTCGCATCCAAATGCAATGCGCAGTCTTGCAGCAGGTCGTGCGCCTGCAATCGGGCAACCAATTCAGGCGTTGCGAGACAGGCCTCTTCATAAAACTGGCGCAATCCGTCTGGCTCCTCCGCAAGATGGGCGAAGAGCTTGTGCAGATTAAGTCCGCCTTCCTCTTCCGGTGTCGCCGCGCCAAGCTCATCACGGTAAGAGCCTTTGCGATGGCGGTAAGCGAAGCTCTTTTCCCAATGCGTCCACCCTTTGGTGTGCATGTGCAGCAGCGTTGTGTCCGTCAGTTCTACCTGACCCGGATTGCGGTTTCCGTTCTGGATCACGTTGTGAATTTTGATCGTCATGTCATCCTGTTTGGTGCGCATGAAGATCTTGCCTGCCACGTGACTTACAAACCCGCCTTTCAGATAGGGCGCAAACGTCGGATAGATTTCGGCCACAAGCCGCGTACGGTCGTCTTTGCTCGCGATGAAGCGTTTATACAGCCGTGGCTCCGTCCCGTCTTCGAGCGGGGCCAGCGCCTCAGCAGGCCGCACACGGGCCACCAGACAGTCAGTGGGTAAGGCCGCAAGTTGCGCTGCAATGGAACGGTCTGGCCACAAAAATTCATCCACATCGCAATGCAGCAACCAGTCCAAATTCCGCGCCCGGTGATAGGCGTGGCGCGCGTTATAGGCTTGTCTGTTCTGATGCATTGGCGGGCGCTTACCGCGCGCCTTCAGCCAATAATTCTCACCCGTGCTCACGGGGGTGACCTTTGGATGCGCTTTGAGCAGCGCCTTAGCCTCCGGATTGGGCGCGTCCAGATAGATCCAGATATGCTGGGCACCCATTTCCAAGTGATGGGCAACAAAATTCAAGATATCTTTCGCAGGGGCTTTGACGGTCGCAACCACGCCCCAGCTTGCTTGCTTTACTGTCATTTATCAGCCTTTTGCCGCGTGCGTTTGGCGCGCATCTGCGCAAGTCGGCGAAACACGCCGCCCGGCTCCGCAATCAATTCCGCCAGCAAATGTTCCGCCAGCGGGGCAATCACGGTATCTCGCTTGGCCATGTCCCAGACAGGCGCAATCAAGTTGATGTCGAGCCCCCCGTGAATCAACGAAAACGCCTCCATATCCAGCGGCAGCCGGGTTTTGACACGCTTGCCGAAGCTATGTTCTTTCTGCGGAGGCAACCCACTGAAACTGCGCTCAAACTCATAGAGTTTCATCATTCCAAACAGCATCTTCAAAGCCTGCCCAACTTCACGCTGCGCGGCGGTATCCCCATGGTCGGCGAATGTCTGTACTGAGCTCACCAGCCAGCGTAGGTTCAACTCTGCGATAAGGTGGGCGTGTTCTTCGGCCCAAATCCTGCGAAACAAGGCGGCACACTGTGGCGGGTGTTCACGTTTGCGCAGGTTGGAAATCAGTTGCGCATTCAGAAAAGCCAACGCGCTTTTGGCGACAAACTCTTCCGCAATCTGGCGACGCTTGCGCGCCCAACTGGTGTTTGGGTCATCCGGCTGTTTTTGCGTGGCGCTTCCCGGCACAATTGCTGCTTTCAACGCCGCCAGATCCACATCCAGCGGCGGCAAGTCTTCAGGGCCAAAATCAAAGGGATCGCGCCGCCCCTCATAGCGCTCCATCATATAGGCGAAGCCGCCCGGGTAGGTGAGGGTGTCGTCGGTCATGGCGCGATGTTTGCACGAGGGCAATCCCCCGTGCAATCGCAGACTGTGTCAGACCATCATTTCTTTGGTGGCGGTCAGCGTCACATCAGGATAATCGCGCGCCACGCGGTCGATGTCCCACTGCAGGCGCGTCAAGAACACCACATCGCCATCATGGTCATAGCTGATGTGCTGTTTGTTCATATCCGCAAATTTTTCAACAGCTTGCCGTTCGCCGTTGACCCAACGGGCAGAGGTGAACTGGCTCTGTTCAAAGCGTACAGGCAGGCCGTATTCCATCTCGATCCGGCTGGCGAGCACTTCAAACTGCAGCTGCCCAACAACCCCCACAATAAAGCCGGAACCGATCATCGGCTTAAACACCTTCGCCGCGCCTTCTTCGGCAAATTGCATCAG
The DNA here is from genome assembly GCF_027947445.1 of Shimia sp. MMG029. Lineage (NCBI taxonomy): Bacteria > Pseudomonadati > Pseudomonadota > Alphaproteobacteria > Rhodobacterales > Roseobacteraceae > Shimia > Shimia sp. MMG029. The sequence continues at coordinate 254,638 of NZ_JAQJIM010000005.1, forward strand.
CGCTTTTTCAAGGTGTTTTGCCTTCAGCGGATCGCCCGCGCGAATGCCCTGCAACAGTTCTGGCGCAAAGCTCGGAATGCCGGAAACGCGCAGCGCTTCGCCTTCGGTCAGCGTGTCGCCAATTCGCAGTTGCCCGTGGTTGGGGATGCCAATGATGTCACCGGCCCAAGCCTCATCCGCAAGCTCCCGGTCAGACGCGAGGAAAAGCACCGGATTGGAAATCGCCATCGGCTTTTTGGTGCGCACATGGGTCAGTTTCATGCCGCGCTTAAAGTGGCCTGACGCCATCCGCACAAAGGCCACACGGTCGCGGTGTTTTGGGTCCATATTGGCCTGAACCTTGAACACAAAGCCTGAAACCTTCTTCTCCTCGGGTGCAATTTCACGCGGCTGCGCGGTCTGCACCTGCGGCTCCGGCCCGTAAGAGCCAATGCCATCCATAAGCTCTTTCACCCCAAAGGAGTTGATCGCAGAGCCAAACCAGATCGGCGTCATATGCCCTTCCAGCACCGCCTGCGGATCCAGCTGCGGCAGCAGCTCTTTGGCCATTTCGACCTCTTCCTGCAACTTCTCCAGCAGGTGGGCAGGCACGTGATCAGCCAGTCTTGGATCGTCCAGCCCGTCAATCTGAATGGTCTCGGCGATCACATTCCGATCCGCGCGGTCCATCAGCTCCAGCCGATCGTTGAGCATGTCATAGCAGCCGAGGAACTCGCGCCCCATGCCAATCGGCCAGCTTGCGGGTGTTACGTCAATCGCCAGATTTTCCTGAATCTCATCAATGATATCAAAGGTATCGCGACTCTCGCGGTCCATTTTGTTACAGAAGGTCAGGATCGGCAGATCGCGCAGGCGGCAGACCTCAAACAGCTTCTGTGTCTGGCTTTCCACACCTTTGGCGCCGTCAATCACCATCACCGCCGCATCCACGGCGGTCAGCGTGCGATAGGTGTCTTCAGAGAAGTCGCTGTGGCCCGGTGTGTCCACCAAGTTGAAACGGAAGTTGCCAAAATCAAACGACATGGCAGAGGCCGACACGGAAATCCCGCGGTCTTTCTCCATCTGCATAAAGTCAGAGCGTGTCCGCCGCGCCTCGCCCTTGGCACGCACCTGGCCCGCCATCTGGATCGCACCACCATACAGCAGGAACTTCTCCGTCAGCGTGGTTTTCCCGGCGTCCGGGTGCGAAATGATCGCAAACGTACGGCGGCGCGCAATCTCAGGCGGCAATTCGGGGCGGTTTGTGCTCGTGTCCAACATGGTCGCGCGTATAGGCGCGCGCGCGCCTTTTCGCAAGGAAAAGCAGAGAGCAGGGCGTAACAGTGCCCCGTCAAATCATCCCGTTAAATCTATTGGAATTCACTTGGAGGAAGCGCGTCGCAGCAGCTCAACCGCGTCGGGGCGGTCCAGCAGGCTTTCATGCACTTCAAGATGCGCGGCGGGGGCCCCACGCGTGCTGTTGTTGGCGGCCTGCCGTTGCAGGCGTTCCGTCACCTCTTTGGGCACGGCGGGACGGGTGCGTGTGTCCATCTGCATGGTTTCCGCCGAAATCCCTTCGGCAAAAATGATCTGATGGGTGTCAAACATCAGCTGGTAATAGTCGACAAAACCACCCTCAGCCGCATAGACGGTCTCGCCGTTCACCAGATGGCGGGCCTTTACAAGCAGTTCGCTGCGGCCCACGCCAATATGGTCATGACGCTGATACACAAACAGCCTGTGGTCCGGGCTCACCCGAAGATCGTCGGCGTTGTTTAACGTGCCTTTGGTGATCACAATCGGCGCAAATTCCCCACTGGCGCGTTGAACAGAATGCCCAATCCAGCGAAGTTCCTGTGGGCCGTCGTCCCGTGTCAGGACGCGATCCCCGATCTTCAGATCTTCGACCCTGCGCTGCTCACCGGTGGCCATGGTGATATGCGTGCCGCTGGTGAAACTCACACAGGCCAGCTGCGCCAGCCGCGTTTCTGCCACGCCACGATCCACGCCAACCAGCGCGTAGTTGGTTTTGGGGGTCAGCGGCGCCAACGCCGCGCCATATATCTGCACAACGCCTCCCGCGTCATCCACCTCTACCAGTACCAGCACCTCAATTGTGTCACCGCTTGGGGGCATGAATGTCGCGACACAATCTAAAAACACCCGCGCATCTTTTGCGCCCAGACCACGGTCGCTTGCAACGAAGTGCTGTCCGGCCCCATCTGTGCGCAACGACAGGCTCTGCACTTTGGCGGACACTGCAAGCGTATAGATGTCATCCAGCACCAGTTCTTCTGCAAAAGACAGCGCGTCGCCAAGGTTTGCACCATCCGCTACGGAGAATGCTTCCGCAAGATACACTGGCAGCCGCTGTGACGGCATCGCTGTGTCTTGACCTTGAGCAAACATATCTGACCTTCTCATTTGGTTCCAAGTGGGCGCCCTAAGTTCATCAAACTATAGCGCAATTGTGGCAGTATGAAGCCCGCGCATTGGTATATTGCTGGCATCCCAAAGGAATTAGGTATTTCTTAGCCACAATACAAAGGGGAGAATCGCATGGAATTGGGAATCAAAGGTAAACGCGCGCTTGTTTGTGCGTCTTCCAAGGGTTTGGGTCTGGGTTGTGCACGCGCGCTCGCCGCTGAAGGTGTCGCTCTCATCATGAATGCACGTGGCGTTGAGGCGCTGGAAACCTCCGCAGCGGCAATTCGTGAAGAGTTCGGCGTGCAGGTTGAGGCCATCGCCTGTGATGTCACCACGCCGGAAGGGCAGGCGAAGCTGATTGAGGCCGCTGAGGGTGTGGATATCCTCGTCAACAACGCAGGTGGACCGCCCCCCGGCATGTGGACAGATTGGAACCGCGACGATTTCATTTCCGCGCTCGATGCAAACATGCTCGCCCCCATCGCGCTGATCAAGGCGCTGGTTCCGGGCATGATGGAACGGGGCTGGGGCCGCGTGGTCAACATCACTTCGGTTTCCGTGAAATCCCCGATCCCGGTGTTGGGTCTGTCCAACGCCGCGCGCGCGGGTCTCACGGGCTATGTGGCCGGCACCGCCCGTCAGGTGGCTGGCGCAGGGGTGACCATCAACAACCTCTTGCCCGGCATTCACGCCACCGACCGCGCTGTGTCCCTCGACACTGCGGTGACCGAGCAGCAGGGCATCACCATGGAAGAGGCGCAGGCCCAACGCGCTGCCACCATTCCTGCTGGCCGCTACGGCACCGCAGATGAATTTGGCGCAACCTGTGCCTTCCTCTGCTCCCATCATGCAGGCTTTATTGTGGGTCAAAACGTGCTGCTGGATGGCGGTGCCTTTGCCTCAGCCATGTAAGAAGGGTTTCTGAAATTGGCGCGGGGTGTTGGTGTGTCACAAGGGTTTTCGCTGAAAGATCATCTGTTTAACGCAGAAAGCATGGCCGATCTGGCGGCAGAATATGCCGCCGGTGTGTCGGGCTTTGATGCGGAAGGCTTTCAAGCAGAAACCCTTGCTGGTTTTCCAGAACGAGAGCTTATGGAGCGGCTCGACTGGATCGCCGACTGCATCGAAAAACGCCTCGCGCCCGATTTCCCCACCATGGCGGATCAGCTGGAGGCCGCCATGCCTCCGGCGCTTGATCCCGCGCTGACAGATGATGATTTTGGCCGTTTCATCCACGCGGTGCCCGGCATCCTTGCTGTGCGCTACGGGCTGGAAGAACACCGCGATCGCGCCTTTGATCTCCTCTATGCCGCGACACAGCGCTTCTCTATGGAGTTCTACATCCGCCCCTTCCTCAACCGCTGGCCCGAGGAAACCTTTGCGCGGCTCACCGTCTGGGCGCAGGATGAAAACTACCACGTGCGCCGGCTGGTCAGCGAAGGCACCCGCCCAAAGCTGCCCTGGGCCAAGAAGATAGACATAGACCCCCGCGCACCCCTGCCATTGCTGGCTGCGCTGCACGCAGATTCCACCCGGTATGTGACGCGCTCGGTGGCCAATCATCTCAACGATATTTCCAAAATCGATACGGGTTTGGTCGTCGATCACCTCAAATCTTGGCAGGCAGAGGCACGGCAAGCCGCCAAAGAGCTTGAGTGGATGACCCGCCACGCCCTGCGCACCGCCGTGAAAGCAGGCGATGCCGACGCACTTGCGCTGCTGGGTTTTGCAGCGGATGCGCCGGTGACCGTTGAAAACCTCTCTGTTGGGGCTGATCGCATAGCCATTGGCGAGGCGCTCAACGTGGCCGTGACCCTCAGTACCGACGCTGCCAAACCCGTGCCCGTGATGGTCGATTATGTCCTGACGTTCCACCGCCCGGATGGCAAAACCGGCCAGAAGGTGTTCAAGCTCAAACAGGGCAAAGTGGCCGGCAATGGCCAATTGGAGCTTGCCAAAAAGCACCCATTGAAAGGCAATGCCACCACCTTCACCCTGCATCCCGGCCCGCACAAGCTCGCCATTCAGGTGAATGGCACGCAGCGCGCTGAAGTGGCGTTTGAATTGGTGGCCGCAGGGTAACCCGCTAACGGGCCTTCACATTTTTGTGGGGCGGCTGGTGCGGTTTGGGCCTGCCTGCTAGGCGAATGTCAGACCAACTGGGGAAGTACCATGCAGGCCACAGCCATTATCGCCATATTTGCCGCCATCATCGCGCTCAGCCTTCTTGTTGCGCCGCGTCGCGCCTCCGTAGAGGGCTTCTTTGGCGGGCAATCCACCACAGGTGATGCGCCCAAACTCTGGACGCTGGTGTTTTCGCAGGTCACCACGTGGATCTTTGCCCGTTCGCTGATGAACGCCGCCATTCTGGGCTTTTACTACGGCATCGCCGGCACGCTGGCTTATGCGGCATACTACGGCTCCTTCCTCACCGGCGGCTATATCGTCAATCGCATGCGGGCGCAGGGCGCACGTTCGGTACAGGATTGGCTGACCGATCGTTTTGGCAGCACCGGCACAACCGCCTACAACGTTGTGATTGCGCTGCGCCTGCTGTCTGAAGTTTTTGCCAATCTGCTGGTGGTTGGCCTGATTTTTGCAGCCGCCTTCCCCGAGGTCTCCAGCGCCAGCACCACCGCGATTTTGGTCGTTGGCGTGCTTGCATTGGCCTATTCTGCTTGGGGCGGCCTGTCCGCCGCCCTGCGCACAGACGTGGTGCAGATGAGCCTGTTTCTCGTGGTCTTTGGCGCGGCCTTTGTCGCGCTGATCCTACGCCCCGGATTTGATCTCGGCGCAGTGCTGACCGCGCCAGGCGTCTCTGGCCCACACAATGGCTGGGTGCTGCTCGTGGTCGCTGCGCTACAGGTGTTTTCCTACCCGGTGCATGATCCGGTGATGATGGACCGCGGCTTTCTGGCGGATCGCGACACCACGCGCAAAAGCTTCCTGCACGCTTTCTGGATCTCCACGCTCTGCATCATCGCCTTTGGCTTTTTTGGCATTCAGGCTGCGCTTGAGGGGGCCGCTTACGAGGGCCAGCTTATTGGCACATGGGCCACCATGCTGCCCACTTGGGTCTTCACGCTTCTGTTGGTGTCCTTGCTGGTGTCTGCGCTGTCCACCTTGGATTCTGCGCTCAGCTCCGCCTCTCGCCTGGTGGTCGAAGAGCTGCGTGTTGCCCCCCGCACCTTGCTGGGTGGACGCATCGCGATGTTGGTCTTTGCATTAGCCGGTGGCGCGCTCACGCTTTGGGGCAATCAGACCCTGTTTGATGCCGTTGCTGTGTCCGGCACAGCCTCAATGTTCCTCACGCCGGTGCTGGTGGCGGGCTTGTTGACCAATCGTGTTGTCCCGCTCTGGGCCTATCTGGTCAGCTTTGCCGCCGCGATCACCGGTGCCGCCGCCTATATGTTCCGCGACAGTGCGCTGGTCTCTGATCTGCTTTATGATGGCCACAAATACGAACAGCTCTTGCAGATCTGTCTGATCGTGCTCGTGGTGGGCTTTGCGGCTGTGCTCCTTGGCAGTCGCAGGGTTGAAGCGCGGGTAGGGGGCTGATAAACCTGCCCGAAACCCGATGGAAACCATCGGGGATCGCATGAGGCCATAAGTGCAGTCACAGACCGAAACACTCCCCCCACGCCTTGAAATCCGCAACATGCGCCGCCGGTTTGGCAACCGGCAGGTGGTGGACGATGTGTCTCTGTCCCTGCACTCGGGGCAGGTGACCTGCCTTTTGGGGCCCTCTGGCTGCGGCAAATCCACCACGCTTCGCATGATCGCCGGGGTGGATATGCAGGACAGCGGTGAAATCTATGTGGATGGCAACCTGATCTGCGACACGGTTTTCCGTGTCCCCCCGGAGCGTCGCCAGATCGGTCTGATGTTTCAGGACTTTGCCCTCTTCCCGCATCTGTCTGTGGCCGACAATGTCGCATTCGGTCTCAAGGGCAGCGGCGCGGCGAAACGTGCCCGTGTCGAAGAGCTGCTGGCCAAGGTCAATCTCGGCTGGGCGATCGACAAGTATCCACACATGCTGTCAGGTGGCGAACAACAGCGCATCGCCTTGGCCCGCGCCCTCGCACCACGCCCGCGCATCATGTTGATGGATGAGCCGTTCTCTGGCCTTGATAACCGCCTGCGCGACGGCATCCGAGATGAAACCCTTGCGGTCCTCAAAGAAGAGGACACCGCCGTCCTGCTCGTGACCCATGAGCCCGAAGAGGCCATGCGCATGGCCGATGAAATTGCCCTCATGCGCGACGGCAAGATTGTGCAGCAGGGCGCGCCCTACAACATCTACAATGCCCCGGTGGACAAACAGGCGGTGGCGTTTTTCAGCGACATCAATGTGATCCGTTCCACCAGCAACGGCGCTCTTACAAACACCCCATTTGGTGACTTTCTGACCCCGGGCCTGGCCGATGGCGCACCGGTGGAAATCGTGATCCGCCCGCAACATCTCAAGCTTGATTTTGACCGCAAGGGCAATGGCCCGCGCCCGACCAAAAGCGACGGTATCGCCGCGCGCGGGCGCGTCAGGCGCGCACGTTTCATGGGCAATGAAAGCCTTGTCGAGTTCATCATGGATCACGACGCCTCAGAGCTCAAAGTCACCGTGCCCAATGTGTTCCTGCCCAAAGAGGGTACCCCGCTCTGGCTCACCATCCGCCGCGACCGGTGCTTTGTGTTCCCAGCCTAAAGCTGCGCCTCAAAGTCGCGCAAACTCTTGCCCGGCTCTTCCACAAATAGGCCGGGCAGCGGCGTGATTTCGGTGATCTGATCGACGCGCTGCTCTGCAAACGCGTTGCCTGTTTCATCCCACACCGCCAGCACCCAGACACGCCCCCAATAGCGCAGCTTCAAAGGGCGCACATCCCGCGCTCCGTCTTGTGTGACAAGCCGCAGTTTTTGCTTGGCCCGAATTGCGGTGCGTAATGGCTCCAGATGCCTGAGCGCCCGCGCGCTTAAGTCAAACGGATAGCTGGCAAACCCAAACCCCTGCACCACACCACCTGCCTCTTCGGGCAACACCGCATCAATTTTTGCGCTCAGGCTTTCCGCCGCAGCGCGCAACTCACCTTCCATCCCGGTGCCCACCACCGCCAAGCCGATATGCAGTGCCTCCAGCTCGGTCTCCGTCAGGTTCAGCGGTGGCAGTGTCAGCGCCGTCTGCGCGCGGTAACCAGTGCCACGCGCGCCCTCTACCGCCACGCCGCTCGCCATCAGGGTTTTCATGTCGCGGTAGACCGTGCGCAATGACACCCCGAGCGTTGCTGCCAAGTCTTCCGCCCGGTGCAGCTGCCCGTCGCGCAGAACGTCCATCAACGCCAGCAACCGCTCGGCTCGATTTTGCGATGTCCCCATGGGCTGATTCTCACATCTACTGTCAGTTTTTTTACAACTGACACAATAGTGACAAATTATGCGCTGAAAACCTTCGAATTCCGCTCAATTGCCCGTGCGCGCGCCTTTTCCGCACCCAGCCCAAGGAGTAGGAAAAGGGCAGGGAAAATTTTCGGGGCCAACGCCCCACCAAGAAGGAGAGACATCATGATTGGAAACATCGGTCCAATGGGCGCTTTGATCATCGCGGTTGTGGTTCTGGTGCTGTTTGGTCGCGGCAAAATCAGCGGTCTGATGGGCGAAGTCGGCAAAGGCATCACCTCGTTCAAAAAGGGCATCAACGAAGGCCAGCAGGAGCTGGAAGAAGAGGCCGCTGACACAGCCAAAGACGTGACCCCATCTGACGAAAAAGACAAAGTTTGATCTGAGGCCCAGTCCATATGTTTGATTTGGGTTTGCCAGAACTGTTGGTGATTGGGGTGGTCGCGTTGATCGTGGTCGGTCCCAAGGATCTGCCGGTTCTGTTCCGCAATGTGGGCCGCTTTGTTGGCAAGGCCAAGGGTATGGCGCGGGAGTTCTCCTCTGCCATGAACCAGGCCGCCGATCAGGCGGGCGTCAAAGACGTGACCGACACCATCAAGGGCGCCACTGACGGGCTGAACAAAGTGTCCAATCCGCTGAAAGCGGCCAGCGATGCTTTTGCCGACAGTGCCAATGAGGTGAAGCGCTCCATGAGCTATGAGCCGGGGGCCGAAACCACGCGTCTGTCCAAAGAACGCGCCGAAGCGGCAGAGAAGATCCGCAAGCATTCGGCAGATGTTGCGCAGGCCCGTCTGGACAAAGAAGCCGCCGAGAAAGCGGCGTCAGAGGCGGCGGAGCCAGAAACCGCCCCCAAAAAGGATGAGGCATGAGCAACACTGACGAGATTGAAGACAGCTCCGCCCCGCTGATCGAGCATCTGGCAGAGCTGCGCACCCGGCTGATCCGCTCCGTGCTGGCCTTCATTGTGGCGATCAGCTTCTTCTTTGTGCCGATCGGCGGGCAATTCATTGCAGAACACGTGCTGCATTTCCTTGTCGCACCCATCGTCGAAGTGCTGCGCGATCTGGGCGACCCATCGCCAACGTTGCAGTTTACGTCCCCGCAGGAATATCTGTTCACTTTGTTCCGCATCTCCATGGTGGGCGGCTTTGCGCTGGCCTTCCCGGTGATCGGCTATCAGCTCTGGCGGTTTGTCGCGCCGGGTCTGTACAAAAGTGAGCGTGGCGCGTTTCTGCCCTTCATGATCGCTTCGCCGTTCATGTTCCTCTTGGGCGCAAGCTTCGCACAGCTGGTCGTGACCCCGCTGGCGATGCAGTTCTTCCTCGGCTTTGCCGATGTGGCGTCGGTCTTTGCCAATCTCATGGCCCCGGCGGTTGAGGATGTGCCCGGCACTGTCGCAGCGGCCACGCCGCAGGCAGCAGAGGGGGTACAAATCACCTTCTTTGGTAAGGTCAACGAAAGCCTTGATATCACGCTGAAATTCATCATGGCCTTTGGCCTGTGTTTCCAGCTTCCTGTGCTTCTGACCTTGATGGGCAAGGCCGGTCTGGTCAGTGCTGATGGCCTCGCATCTGTGCGCAAATACGCCATGGTTGGCATTCTTGTGCTGGCCGCGCTGGTCACGCCGCCGGATGTTGTGACGCAGCTGATCCTCTTCACAGTGGTCTATGGCCTCTATGAGGTTTCGATCTTCCTTGTGCGCCGTGTGGACAAACAGCGCATCGCCAAACTGAAGGAAGAGGGCGTCTACTTCGAAGATGACGAAGAGGCCGAAGACCTCGCCGACATCGACACCAAATAAGCGTTATGTCAAAGCAATGAAACGCGCCCCACGTTGGGCGCGTTTTTCGTTGGGTCTATGCCCTTGTTGTTGCGCATAGAAAGTGCTCTTTAGCGGCAACAACACCGGAGGCCCGCCATGGATGACACCACTTTGACCCGCATTGCCGACGCGCTGGAGCGTCTGTCCCCCGCGCCACTGGCCGCGCCGGATTTCACCGCCGCAGATGGGTTTGTCTGGCATGTGGAGCCGGACCGTCTGGAACCTGTGCCAGACATCAACCGCGTCTCCCTCGATCTGCTGGTCGGCATTGACCGCTCCCGCGACACGCTTCTGGAAAACACCCGCCAGTTTGCGCAAGGTTTGCCTGCCAATAACGCGCTTTTGTGGGGGGCGCGCGGCATGGGCAAATCCTCCATCGTGAAAGCCGTACATGCACAGGTGTTGTCCGAAGGCCATGCACTCAAAATCGTGGAGCTTCAGCGCGAAGACCTCCCCACGGTGTCACGCCTGCTGAACCTTCTGCGTGCCAGCTCAGAGCGTTTCCTGCTGTTCTGTGATGACCTCAGCTTCAGCCACGACGATCAGCACTACAAATCGCTGAAGGCGGTGCTGGATGGTGGCATCGAGGGGCGGCCTGACAATGTGGTGTTTTACGCTACTTCCAATCGCCGCCACCTGATGCCGCGCGACATGATCGAAAATGAACGCTCCAGCGCGATCAACCCGTCAGAAGCTGTCGAGGAAAAAGTCTCGCTGTCAGACCGTTTCGGTCTCTGGCTTGGCTTCCATCCCTGTTCGCAGGATGACTACCTCGCGATGATCGACGGCTACTGCGCCGCCCACGGCGTGTCGGTTGATCCAGACCGCCTGCGTGCCGAGGCCATCGAGTGGCAGGCCACCCGAGGGGCCCGTTCTGGCCGCGTCGCATGGCAGTTTTTCCTGGATCTGGCCGGGCGCGAAGGCGTCAAAATCTGACGGATTAATAAGGCAGTGCAGGGGGCGCACCCCCTGCAAGCCAAGCTCACTTCAGGTAGGGCGCAGGGTTCACGCTCTCAAAACCATCCCGCACTTCAAAGTGCACAAAGGCGTTTTCAGCGGGCAGTTGCGCCATGGTTTGCCCCCGTTTCACTGCAGCCCCCTTAGCCACCTTTACCTCGGCCACATTGTAGTAGACCGTCATCAGGTTGTTGGGGTGGCGCACCACCAGAATGGTCACATCATCCGCATCTGTCGTGATTGCGGCCACTGTGCCATCTGCCGCGGCGAGCACCGGCGTGCCCGCATCCCCTGCAATGTCGATGCCGTTGTTTTTGCCTTTGGCATAGGGGCGAATGATTTTGCCCGCGACCGGATAACCCATCGCAGCCTTAGAGGCGCTTTGCTGTGCGCCAAGATCCGGGCTTTCGGGTTTCGGGGCTGGCGCCGCTTTGGGGGCGGTGGCATCATCGGGCAATGGTTTGGACGCACTTGGCGGTGTTGGCGTCGGGGAGCCTTCCCCCGGTTTCGTGGTGGCCGTTGTCGCCACCGGTGCCGGTGCCGGTGCAGGCGCGTTTGTATCCGCTGGCGGGATCAGCAGGATCTGGTTCTCGCGAATGGTGAAATCACTGCCCAGTCCGTTCCACTCTGCCAGCGAGCGCACCGACACATTGTAAAGCCGCGCAATGGTAAAGGCCGTCTCGCCGCGTTTGACCTTATGGCGCACCGGCTCAAGCCCGGTCTGGGCATTCTCTGTAGGCGTCGCAATTGGCGCCGCGGCAGGAGAGAGCGTGCTGGTCTGTACTTCGGTGGTATTGGCATTGGCAATTGCACCACCCGCAAGCGCCGCAATGTCCACGCCACCCGGCGGCACAATCACACCGGTGCCCCCTGTCGCCGCAGAGGGTTCTGCCACGCGATAAGGCAGCACAATGACTTCATCTTTGCGCAGTTTCACATCCGGGGCGATGCCATTGGTGCGGCTCAGTTGTTCCACCGGAATGCCAACCCGGCCAGACACATCCTGCAGCGTGTCGCCGCCTTGGGCCACCGCCACCTGATAGTTTGGATAAGAGATCACACCCCGATTGTCAGGCAAGGGCCGTTTGGAGGTCGCCGTCAGCGCCGCATCCGAGGTGTCGAGCCCACCGCCTGCCGCATCTCCGCGCAGATCATAGTCAAAACCACCCTCACAGGCCGCCAGCACACTCAGTGCCAGTCCTGCACCAAAAAAGCGAATGCGCTTGGGCTGGGAAAAAACCATCTCGATATCCTCACATGCGGTCCCTTAAGAAGGGGTCTGATGCCATGACCGCTTTGGTTCCGTTTACTGCTTGTGCCCAAATGGGCGACGCTGCCCCCTTTGCCAAGAGGAAAGCCCTGAAAAGTCAATCGTTTTCCCGGGCAACGCCTTCCAGCAAAGGCACAAAACGCACCGCCCTGAGCTCGTCATAGTCAAACCCGTTCTCTGTGCGCCGCACCCGGATCAAACTTTGAACCGCATCCGACTGCCCCACGGGCACCACCATGATACCGCCGATCTTCAGCTGCGCCAAGAGGGGGCCGGGGGGATCCTCGGCTGCGGCGGTGACGATGATGCGATCAAAGGGCGCCTGATCAGGCAGGCCAAAGCTGCCATCGCCAATCAAAGAGGTGATATTGACGATGCCCAACGTGTCAAAAACACCCCGGGCCTCCTGCACCAGTCGCTTGTGACGGTCCACCGTGTACACCCGCCGTGCCAGCTGCGCCAGAATGGCCGCCTGATAGCCAGAGCCGGTGCCAACTTCGAGCACTTTGTCTCGCGGCGTGACCTCCAGCGCCTGCGTCATCAATCCCACCACTGAGGGTTGAGAGATGGTCTGCCCGCAGGCAATCGGCAAAGGTGTGTCCTCATAGGCGCGCTCCGCAAACAGCCCACGCACAAACAGCCCCCGGTCCACCGCCTCCATGGCGCCAAGAACCGCAGCCTCCGTCACCCCGCGCGAACGCAGGGCAAACAGGAATTGCATTTTGCGTTCTGCGAGCGCGTCCGGGTCCATTATTCGATGTCTTTCAAAGCGCTCAGCGCATCATGTGCGGTCAAATCTGCACGCATGGGTGTCACGCTGATATAGCCGTCCAGATTGACCGCCGCATCAGTGTCCGGGGCTGTTTTCACCTGCTGATTGCCCCCCTTGGCCCACAGGAACCGACGCCCGGAGGGCGAGGTGTGGGGCGCAACAGAGAAGCTCGTGCCTGGTCGCAACCCTTGCGCAACAACCCGCACGCCCTTCACCTCATCGGCCAAAACCGGCGGAAAGTTGATGTTGTAAAACAGCCCATAGTCAGATCCATTGGGCACATCGGTGGCCAGAATCTTGCGCAGCACCTGCGCACCATGGCGTCCAGCGGCCTCAAACGGATCCTCTGCATTGGCATTGTTTGGCCCATAAAACTGCGACAGCGCAAAGGATGGGATTCCCTGCAAAGCGCCCTCAATGGCGGCCCCCAATGTGCCGGAATAAAGCGCGTTTTCCGCAGAGTTGTTGCCCCGGTTCACGCCCGACAGGATCAGGTCAGGCCGCGCGTCTTTCATCACGTCATGCACACCAGCCAGCACACAATCTGCCGGGCTGCCTTCGGCGGCAAACCGGCGCGTGCCCATCTGCGCGATCATCGTGGGGTGGGTGTAGCTGATGCAATGACCCACGCCTGATTGCTCAAACGCCGGGGCGACACACCAGACTTCGCCGTCCGCACCTGCAAGGTCGGCGGCAATCTGTTCCAGAACCGCCAAACCGGGCGCGTTGATGCCGTCGTCATTTGTGATGAGAATGCGCATGGTGCCTGCCCCCAAGTTTCGCTGTCGCCACAAGGCCTAAGCCCCACTGATTTTCTTCTGTCTAGTGGAGCGATCACAGCGGGGCAAGCGCGACAATGTCGGGCGCGTTGCAAGCATCTCTGATTGGGGAGCCCCCGTCACAGTCTGGCGGGATTTTCGGTCGTCTCTAGAGATCCAGCTCTGCGATCAAGCGCGCCGCCTCTTCGCGCGGGTGCACAAGCGTGTCACGATCCTCCCCGGGGAAGAACCGCGCGCGCGTGCCTGTGGGCATGCCTTTGGGCGACAGGATCGAGACTTTGGGGCCGATGGCGGCGGTTTCCGCCTGCCAGCTTTTGGCGAGCGCAATCTGCGCGCCTTTTGTGGCCCCATAAGAGCCAAAGAACTTTTGTCCTGCACGGGGATCGTCAAAGAAAACCGCGTGCCCGCTATGGCCCAGCAGCGGGCTCAAAAAGGGGATCAGCCGGCCGACAGCGTCCAGATTGATCGCAACAGATTTCTGCCAGTCTTTGGCATCAATGTGATCCGCAGGCGTCAGCGGCGCGCCGTGGGCGGCAGTATGCACCCAAAGATCCACCTTGCCCCAACGGTCATGGATCGAACGGCAAAGCTGTGCCATTGCGTCCTGATTGGTGATGTCCATTGGTGCCAGCGTGGCCTGTCCCCCCTTGGCGCGGATGCGGTCATCCAGCTCTTCCAATGCGCCAGTGGTGCGCCCAACAGCGACAATATGATAGCCCGGTGCCAGCGCTTCAGCAAAGGCGGCACCAAGTCCGCGGGAGGCCCCCGTGATCAAAGCGATTTTTTCGTCCTGGGGTGCGGGAGAGGCATGTGTATCTGTCATGCCTCTGGAATGCGGCCATTGCGCTATGAGGTCAAGAGGCAAGCAGGCGCATCAATGTCGCAGCGTGCGCGCCATCCTGCGCCTTAGCGCGGCATCGACAGGCGTGTTGCGCCCTGACCGCTGTGAAGCACGATGCTTTGGCCATCAATGGCGATCACCTTGCCAGAGGGCGTGCGGTCCCCAAGTTGCACGCGCAAGGTCCGTCCGCTGCCTGTCATCAGCAGCGCGCGGGGGGCTGATTTTGATCCCATGACGCCGATCAGCGTGAGGCGAGATCGCTTTTTCAGCACACCCGTTTCTGTGGCCAGTCCGGCCACCTTCGAAGACGTTCTGGAGGTCATGGGCTATCCCGATAATGTGAGTGGTGGCGGCCTTATAGAGATCGCTCCATTGACTGCCAGAGCTGGATATCGGGATCGTGGTTAATGAGGGCTTAATGCCGCCGATGGGCGCGATTTTGTCATAAAAATAAGCGGATTTCAGCCGGTCAGGTCAGCGCGGATATCGTTGCCGGTTGCAGCGTAGAGGTCCAGCAACGCCTCAAAGGAGATCCCCTCTGCCTGCGCCTGTTTCAGCGGTCCGTCATTCGCCTCAAATGTCGGCCGCTCATCTGCGCCACCGGGAATCAGCTGCCCTTCAAAAGGGGTGTCGCTTTCAAATCCGGGAATGTCATTCATCAGCCAGGCTGCGCATCCGGCAAATCCCGGCGTTTCGCCGGTGGCATCTTCCAGATACCGGTAGAAGTCGGCGTCACCAACATGCACCCAGATGGCAAATTGCACGGCCTCATCGCTGCCATTGATCGGCAGCGCCAGCATGGCGCGCACAAAGCGCATCCCGTCACAGCGGCACAGGTCGGCGGAGAGCTTGTCCGCGCCAACCTCCAGCACATCTTGCCCGCACTCAGCCAGATCGCCATGCGGCCATGGATCCGGGTGGTCATAGCCAATGTCGATCAGCCCGCCAAAGCTGCGACCGCTCTTTGGGCTGATCCACTCCGGGTCATGGAGACGCCGCCATCGGCTATCAAGCGCGAGCAGGTTCACCGGGCTCAGCTTTGCGTGGTTGCCAAAGTGGCGCCATTCCAGCTTGCGCCAGGGGCCGGGGCCTCCGCGATTTTTTTGCTCACACGGCTGCTGTTTTCCAGATCGGCCAGGTACTCTGGCGTCACGCCACCAGTGATGTAATTGCCGTCAAAGCAAGAACAGTCAAACTGGTCGATCTCAGGGTTGCCTTCCTTGGCCGCCCAGATCAGGTCATCCAGCTTCTGATAAAACAGCGCATCCGCGCCCAGCTCGTCCCGAATTTCCTCAATGCTCATGTCATGGGCAATCAGCTCATGTTTGGTGGGCATGTCGATGCCGTACACATTCGGATAGGCCACGGGCGGAGAGGCGGAGGCGATATAGACCTTTTTCGCGCCTGCCTCGCGGCACATCTGCACAATCTTCTTGATGGTGTTGCCACGCACAATGGAGTCATCAATCAACAGAATGTTGCGCCCGTCCATCTCGCGCGGGATCGCATTCAGCTTGCGCCGCACGGATTTCTGGCGCTCTTCCTGTCCCGGCATGATGAAGGTCCGGCCCACATAGCGGTTTTTCACCAGCGCTTCGCGGTAGCGCACGCCAGTGATGTTGCTGACCTCCAGCGCCACGGGGCGGGCACTGTCTGGCACAGGAATAACCGCGTCAATCTCAAGACCGCTGTCTGCAATCTGTTTGGCCAGTGTTTTGCCCATGCGGATCTGCGCCTGATAGACGGACACACCGTCGAGCACACTGTCAGGCCGCGCCAGATAAACATACTCAAAGATACAGGGCGTCAGTTGGCCATCCACCGCCTGGAACTCATGCAGGTTGCCTTCTAGGTCCACCAGGAGTGCCTCGCCGGGCTTCACATCGCGCAGCTTTTCAAACCCATTGATGCCAAAGGCCACGTCTTCACTGGCAAAAGCGTAGTCATCGCCTTCGCCGTCAGCCGCACGTTTGGCCACCGACAATGGGCGAATGCCGTGCGGGTCACGGAAGGCCAGCATGCCAACACCCGCGATCAGGCAGATCACCGAATAGGCCCCCTGCACGCGCTCCATGGTCATTTTGACACCGGCAAAGATATTGCGGATCGCATCCGCGCTGCCGTTCACCTTGATCGCATCAGCCACTTTGTCGGCCAGAACGTTCAGCAGAATTTCACTGTCGCTGGTGGTGCGCAGATGGCGGCTGTATTTGCCTGTCACCTTTTCGCGCTGTGCATCGGTGTTGGTGATATTGCCATTGTGCACCAGATAAATGCCATAAGGTGCGTTCACAAAAAACGGCTGCGCTTCGGCGGCACTCAGGCTGCCAGCGGTCGGATAGCGCACATGGCCCATGCCCACACGGCCGGTCAGCGTTTCCGCATCGCTGGCCTGAAACACGTCTTTCACCAGCCCGTTGGCCTTGCGCTCTCGGAAAAATCCGCCGGTGTAGGTCACCACACCAGAGGCGTCCTGCCCCCGATGCTGCAACATCAGCAGACCGTCATAAATCTCCGCAAAAACGTCGTCATTGCGATTTGCGATCCCCAGAATTCCGCACACGTGCAGTGCTCCTATTTTCGGACTAGGCTTGGCTAGATTGGGTGGTCAGGCACCTTTGTTGCGCAGAGTCTCTGTGCTTGGCAAAGGTCGGTGGGTGTGCACGGTCGGCGCAATGCGCATAGGTTGGGATGCAAATCCACGTCCCGCGAGGCGCGGTTGCGTGTCGGGTATGTGTCAGCCCAATGACCACAGAGGTGGCTCCGAATCCCTGTTTCGTGCTGGCCCTGTCTTAAGCGCTCTGGGGGGGCATGTCACGAAAGGATCACATTCCAAGTGCCAGAAACCGCAGCCCCCATGGTAAAGTTGATCAAGCGGTTAAAAATGCTGCGCAATTCCCACTTTTGCCAGCGCCCTGCGCGAACGCGCGCTTATTTGGCCTTCGATGTCAGTTCAGCAATGCGGCTTCGCACCAGATCAATGTGCAGTCGCGCGTGGTAGGCTGTTTGCCGATAGGCTGGCGGCAGCCGCAACTGCGAGATTTTCTGATCCAGCGCGTCCAAAGCATTTGAGAGCTTCCTGAGCTGCTTGGCACTCGACGTTTCGCTGACCTTCCCTTCGATCTCTCGGATCTGACCATAGTGTTTCCACACCTGCCAGCCACGAAAATACGCATAAACCGCAGGCACGATCCGCAGCAAAGGCAACAGCACCAACAGAATGGGCAAAATCAACAGCAAAAGCCGGTTCACCTGCGCCGCCATCCAATAGGGCAACAGATTGTGCCAAGTGGACGGCCCGTTCTGGATCAGCTGCCGCGCAACATTGTTCTCTGGCATGCCAATGCCTTCGGCGGAGGGAAAGGTGCCTCGATCAGAAAGAATATCGCGCCCCGCATGCAGTTCTTTGGCGGCCATGGTCAGGCGGTTCACCAGTGCCGGGTGAAGCGTCGGATCAATTGCCATTTGCGCCTTCAGCGCCAGAAGCTGTTGGGTCTCCATTGGCTGCACCGGATCCAGCGAGATCGCCCCAATCGGGATGTCCACGATATCTGCGTAGTCCATATGCCGCGCAATCGCTTTGACGTAGGACAGCGGCAAAAGGCTGATGTCGTCAGTGCTGAACGCCTGCGCAAGATAGGGCGCCTCAATGCTGCTCACCAGAAAAGCCATGTCGATCCCGCCAGCCTGCAACGCAAAAATCGACTGCGCCGCGCCCAGATCCAATTCCTTGTTGGCCTCTTCTGGCAGGCCTACTGCGGCGCGAAAGTCCGCAAATGCCGCTGCGGTGCCAGAGCCTATCTTGCCGCGCGAAATCTGAAGCCCTTGCCAGAGCGCGGGGTTTGACGGCAGTTGATGACCTTCTCGCACCAGGAAGATCATAGGCTCATAAAAGATACCTCCAATGGCCTCCGCTTTGCCTGCGGGCACAGTAATTCCGGCTTGCAGAAACGCTGCATCCACTGCCTCAAGCGCCAAAAGTTCTGCATTATCAACGGATCCATTGGTATAGAGGATCTCCAGCGTGATCCCGTCGCGCGCCAAAATATCCCGGTAGCGCTCCGCCATCAGCGCATATGCGCCGCCACGCGCACCCGCCGCCAGTGTGAGTGTTTTGGGCGGCAGCAACAGCAGCGCAACAAGAGTCGCGCATACCGCGAGTGTGACAGTGGTGATGGCGATCCAAAGGCGCATAAACGGCTCGAAAATAGCTTGTTTCTCCGAACGTTAGCCGCCGTTGGTTTTGCAAACAAGAGCCAGTAGAGAGCGGCGTTTAAAAATCTGAATAGGGTAAAAATTTCGCCCAGAAAAAAGCCCGCAACCATGTGGTGCGGGCTCTGAAAAATTCTAAAGCGCGGCTTAGCCTTCGCAGACGCCGACCAGCTGTTCATATTGCGCTGTGATCCAGCCCAACGCGTCCTGCGGATCGCGGTCGTCAATCTGGCGTGTGATGCGGCTGAACACTTCGGCAGACCGGCTGTCATCCACCATCGCAATCGACTGGCTGGTGATCACGGTTTCATAGACAAAGAAGGCAATCGCCACCAACAAAATGCCGCGTAGCACCCCAAAGATGAAGCCCATCCCTTGGTCGAGCCCGCCAAGTGCAGAGCGCTGAATGATCGAGGAAAACAGCGGGGTGAACAACGACACAACAACCAACGAAAGCGCAAACACAGCCGCAAAGGCAGCGATGATCGACAATTCACAGCTGTCGGCGAGGTATTCGCCCAGCACGGGCACCTCTTTGACCAGCGGCTGTAAAGATCCGGCAAACATGAAGGCCAGCACAGCAGCGGCAACCCAGCCCGCAATGGCCATGGTTTCCCGCACAACGCCGCGGCTGTAGGCCAGCAGCGCCGAGATAACAATGATGCCTGCCACAACGGCATCGATGATGGTGAAACCTTCCATGTATTCCTGTCCCTTTTGGATGACCCAATGTGCGGCCAACCTGCCTTGCGGCGTATTTATGTGCGCGTGCCTCAGATGCCCTCAGCCCGCTCCGAAAACTTCGCCAACAAAACTCGCCAAATCCCCGATCCGGTTTAGCTTGATGCCGTCTACCGGATTGGATTTGCCGCCCTTCGGAGCGATTGCAGATGAGAAACCAAGTTTTTGGGCTTCTTTCAACCTATTTTCCGTCTGACTGACCGCGCGCAGCGCGCCAGAGAGGCTGATTTCGCCAAAAACCACCGTGTCAGCGGGTAAGGCGCTGTCTTCACGCGCAGAAACCAGAGCGCAGGCCACGGCCAGATCGGCGGCAGGTTCGGCGATTTTCATGCCGCCTGCCACGTTCAGGTACACATCGAGCCCGGCAAAGGGGATGCCGCAGCGCGCTTCAAGCACGGCAAGAATCATCGCAAGCCGTCCGCTGTCCCAGCCCACAACCGTACGGCGCGACTGGCTGTGCGGTGACGGGGCCACCAGCGCCTGCAGTTCTGTCAACACAGGGCGCGTGCCCTCGATGCCGGCAAACACCACGCTGCCGGGCGTGGGTTGGCCGCGATCAGACAGGAACAACGCGCTGGGATTGCCCACTTCCACAAGGCCGCGCCCTGTCATTTCAAACACGCCAATTTCGTCAGCCGGGCCAAAGCGGTTTTTCACCGCCCGCAGAATGCGGAACTGGTGGCCGCGTTCGCCCTCAAAATAAAGCACGGTGTCAACCATATGTTCGACCACACGTGGCCCGGCGATCTGGCCTTCTTTGGTGACATGTCCCACCAGAATGACCGCCATACCCTTGCGCTTGGCAAAGGCTGTCAACTCATGGGCTGCGGCGCGTACTTGACTGACAGAGCCGGGCGCACTGCCCACGGTGTCGCTCCACATGGTTTGAATGGAGTCAATGATGGCAAGCTGCGGCCGCTCCGCCTCCAGCGTTGTCAAAATATCGCGCAGGTTGGTTTCTGCCGCCAATAACACCGGGCTTTCGGTCAGCCCCAGTCTTTGGGCGCGCATGCGCACCTGTGCGCTTGCTTCTTCACCGCTCACATAGATGGTTTTCACACCTTGGCGCGCAAACCGCGCGGCGGCCTGCAACAACAGCGTGGATTTGCCGATCCCCGGATCGCCCCCAACCAGCAACGCACTTGCAGGCACCAGCCCGCCACCTAGCACCCGGTCGAGTTCTTTCACGCCGCTGATGGTGCGCGGCGGAGGGGTTTCTTTGGTGGCCAGATCAGACAGTTCCATCCGCCGCCCCTTGGCATTGCCAAGCGCGCTGCCAGCGGGGCCTGCCCCAAAAGGCGCTTCCTCAACGATGGTATTCCATTCGCCGCATGCCTCACAGCGCCCCGACCATTTGGTCGAGACCGCGCCACAGGCCGAACATGTAAATTGGGTTTTGCTTTTTGCCATGGGGACGTTTTGGATCACGACCGCTTGCGGGTCAAATAGCTAATCGCCAGAGACACCAAAATGCATCCGGTAAACAGATAAAGCCCCCAGCCGGTATAGACGGTGACATGTCCCGCGCCTTTGGCGATCACAATGTATAGGGCGATCAAAAACACATCGCCCATCGCCAGCTTGCCCAAGAATTCAAGCACCGGCAGCACCTTGCGCCTCAGCATCCCAAACTGGATCAGGGCGACACCGATGACTTTCACATAAGGCGCAAAAATCGCTAGAAAAGTCACCAGCAGCGCGAGCGCCACGTCGCTGTCCCAGAGCGATTGCAAACCAGACACAATGGAAATCTCACTCAGTCCAAAAATCGGCAACAGGCCAGCGCGCATCAATGGCGCAAACCATGCGATTGGGAACAATATCAGCAAAGAGAGGTTCGCAAGGCGCAAAAACAGCTTCATGCGCCAAGAGCTATCTGCATTGCTCTGCGCAAACAAGCACGCAACCAAGGGGAAAATGGAGGTGGATTTATCAGCCTCTGACGTTTCAGCGCCCGGTGACGACGCGTCGCTTACTCAGGATCAAAGGGCAGGTGCCGCGCCAGGTGCTTGTTACTATTTGCAAGGTTTTGCAGGTGCGGCCTGTCTATGTCCGCGGCGCTTGAGCGGCCTCGCGCACAACCGACTTTGCTTGCCCCGTGATCGCTCCCGCCAAACCAACTGGCGCGCCGAGGATCGGCTTGGAAATTTTTCCTTAAGCGCCAGATCAGCTTGATCTGCATCGCAGATTTGTCGACTGTATCGTTAGTGGACGGGCTGCCTTGGTTGGTGTTACAGCGCATATGGCCGTCGGTTTCAGTCCTGCATTGCTTTTTCCAAAAAGTCCCAAAACGGTTCCATCAAATATGCGCCGAAGGTGGTCTGACGACCGGCAAAAACCACGCTTACAGGCATATCCGTGGTCAGCGTTGCATCATCGCCCAGCTGTGCCAGCAGTGCGGCATGGTCCTCTGCATCGATCTCTGCCACGCCGTCATAGCCCACCACTGCCCCGTCACTATTGCGCCGGGCTTCTGGTGACAGAGAGGTGATCGTCGCGCTGACCCGAGGGTGGCTGCGTTGCGGCAATGCTGCGACTGTAAGCTGGCCCCGCATGCCCACGTGTAATTGATCGATCACCTGCGGGTTCGCGATAAAGGAGATTTGATGCCGCTCGGTAGGGCGAGACAGTGTCAAAACCGTATCCCCACGTGCCACAACCATTGCGGCGGTGTCATAGAAAAGGGCGGCCACAATCCCCGCTTCCGGCGCCCGAATGTCTGCTTGGTCGATGCGGGCTGACAGGCCGAGCACCTGACGCTGAAGCCGCGGTATCGCTTCTTCCAGTTGCGCAAGGCGATCCAGCAGTTGCTGGCGATGTTCGACCTGTTCGCGTGTGGCCTGCATCTCTGCCTGCAGCGCTTGATTGCGCAGGGACGCCCGTTCCGCCCGGTCCCGTTCCAAGGCGGAGTCCAGTTCCAGAATATCTTCGCTCAGGGCGTCGATGTCTGCCGCCCGAAAGGCACCTTGTGCGCGCAGCCCCTCATAGCGTGCTTTGCGGGCCATCATAGACCGCTGTTGGGCTTCGCGCTGCGAAATGCTGCGGGCCAGAAAGGCTGCGCGCTCCTCAAGTGCATGTTTTTGTGCGGAGCTCATGCGCGCGCGCAGCCACATCGCTTTTTCCATATTTTGCATGCGTCTGATGGCCATTTGTGCAGGGTCGCGCAGCGCATCGATACCCTGCATGTCAGACAGCTGCCCCGCCACGGCTGCGCGTATGGCGGCCCGCTCCTCCATCATTTGGGTCAGCGCGCGCTGCAAGGCGGCACGTTCGGCCTGTTCCTGTGTCACATCCAAAGTGATCAGCAGGGCGCCTTCGGTGACAGTGGCATGTTCACGAATGTGAATCTCCGCGATCTTTCCGCCGTAGGGATGCTGCACATCAAAACTGGGGCGACTGGCATTGAGATGGCCCTGGGTTGGGATGGATGTCGCAAGCGGGGCAAGAGCGGCCCAAAAAACAAATAGGGTCACACCCGCAACA
The DNA here is from genome assembly GCF_027947445.1 of Shimia sp. MMG029. Classification (NCBI taxonomy): domain Bacteria; kingdom Pseudomonadati; phylum Pseudomonadota; class Alphaproteobacteria; order Rhodobacterales; family Roseobacteraceae; genus Shimia; species Shimia sp. MMG029. Next base: position 277,309 of record NZ_JAQJIM010000005.1, read on the forward strand.
ACACAGGCAAACCCAATGTGCAGCGGGCGCAGCACATGAGGTGGCAACCTGCAGTCTTGTGCCAATGGATGAGAGATCACAGCGGGGCTCAATGTCGTGCCACCCCTTGCAATGCGATCGTACGTGTTGAAATCGCCGCCCGATAGACCGACTGTCCTTCCTGATTTTGAATGTCCAAGCGGTCACTCATTTGCGACAACACAGCGAGGGCGGCTTCGTCGCTTGGCAGCTCAGCGATGTTTGCGTCAGGGTGGCGCAACAGGTCCGCCACCTTGCGCATTTTGGTGTCGGCAGCAGTATGGCCTGCTTCCGTGACAGTGAGTTCGCAGCTTTGCTCAGAGAGGAAGCGAAACAGGAACACCGCTGTGCGTGCCGCGTCAGTGGCCCCGCTTGCTTGCGCCAGCGCAAAGAGCTCAGTGGCCACCAGTTCCGCGCGTTTTGACAGTGGCGCATCAGAGGCACGTGTGAATTGCGCGCTCACCCAATCGGTCAGATCCTGCAAACTGGTTGCGCGCAATGGCAGCTCGATGCGCCGTCGGCCGCTGCTCATGCGGCCAAGCACCTCAGCACGGGTCCCAAAATCGGCCATGCGGCCATTTTCGAGGGAGAGGATCTGATCTGCCAGCCCCATCAGGCCGGAGCGATGCAGCACCATAACTACCGTCGTCCCGTCACTTTTCAGCCGCGCCAGCGCGGCGCAGAGTTGTCGCTCTCCGGCCGCATCCAAAAGCGCGTTGGGCTCATCAAGAAAAAGATAGCGCGGGCGGTGATAGATCGCACGCGCCAAGGCCACGCGTTGTTTTTGCCCGGCGGACAGCAGATGCGGCATGGCGCCGATATCGGTGTCATAGGAGTGAGGCAGGGCGGATATGAGCCCATGAACCCCTGCGGTTTTTGCCGCGGCTATGACATCCGCGTCGCAGAGATCCAGAGCAAAAGACGCAATGTTCTGTGCGAGCGTGCCGTGAAACAGCTGTGCCTGTTGTGGCAAAAATCCAATCTGTTTGGCGTGGCTGGCAATGGGGAGCGTTTTGACCTCTGTTTCGTCAAGCCAGACCGCGCCGATGGGGCAGGGGTGCGCACCGCTCAGCGCATCCAGCAATGTGGTTTTGCCACTGCCGGAAGGGCCGATGATCGCAAGGCACTGACCGGCGGACAATTGAAAGCTGATCCTGTCCAGTCTGGGTGGGGCGCCTGCACCACGGGGCGCGATCAGGCCCTCACAGCGCAGCGCGCCAGAAAGGGTGTCGATGGTCGTGCCCTCACGCGATGGGGCATTTGGTATGTCACGCAGGTCTTGATAGGCCGCCAGCGCCGCGCGCATGTCAGGCAGCGCCGCGAGAGCGGTTTCAAAGCTATTTACGGTTTTCATGAGGATCAGACTGGCCGCGATCATGCCGCCAGCGCTCAGGGTGCCATTCACCACCAAGCCTGCCCCCAGGCTGAGGCCGAGCAGCTGCGCCATGTTGCGTAGCAAACCCTGCGCTGCTGTGCTGGCGGCGGACACAGGGGTCATTTGATCTTCGACTGTCGCGCGTTTGGCCATCGCCTGTGTCAGCTTGGACATAAGGTTGCGGCTCAGCGTATCCAGTCCGCGCAACGCATGCGTGGTTTGCGCATCACGCTGTGCATGGCTTTCCGCTTCAACGGTCTGGTTCAGTTCTGCCTGCTGTGGCGCCAGCACCCCGGAGATGGTGATCCGCAGCGTTGCAGTCACCGCAAGCAAGGCGCATGCAAGCGCGACAAACAAGGGATGTATGAGCCACAGCACTGCCACAAACAGCGGTAGCCATGGCATCGTCAATGCCGCAACTGCGGTGGCGCCGAGCAAGCTGTTTTTCAGTGTCGCAAGCGATGCGATCAATGTCTGACGCCGCTCCGGTGTGGCTGACAGGATCTCAGGCAGGCAGAGGGTTTCGCTCCAACGTGCGCTATATTGCAATGTGACATCTCGCAACCCATCCACAATGGCTTGCAAAAGAAATGCACCCACCGCAACCACCAGAAGTAGGATCAGTGTGTGCAGGTTTTCAGTTGGGATGACGCGGTCCAGAACCTGCATCATGAAGATAGGGCTGATCAACACCGCGAGATTGGACAACGCGCTCAACCCGATGAGCGGGGGCAGCAACCGTTTTAGTTGCGTGAGTGGCGAGGTTTGCATGATCGGATCAGAGCAAGAAGTTTGTTTCGTCCAGATCGTCCGGATCCACAGATTTCAGGATGAGCCTGTCATTGCTGGCCCCACCTGTCAGTGCCGAAAGATCAATCACAGTGGCCCAGCCCTGATCCTGAATGTGGGCCTGCAGGTCGGCAAATTCGATGCCATAGCTGGAGAGATCGATTACATCATGGTCCACTTCAAAGTCGTGTATCATGTCCCGGCCGCCGCCTGCCGATCCAACAAAGGTGTCCGCATCACCGTCTTTCCACCAATTGCCGCCCCAGAGGTGATCATTGCCTGCGCCGCCGGCAATTGTGTCTGCACCTGTCCCGCCGACCAGTTTGTCGTCGCCATCGCCGCCCGTCAGACTGTCAGCGCCATGTTCGCCATGCAGGTAGTCACGCCCCGCGCCGCCTTCGGCGGTGTCGGCACCGTCCCCCATGGTGAGACTGTCGTTGCCTGCGCCGCCGGTGGCAAGATCATCGCCATCGCCGCCCATGATACGGTCGTTGCCGGCCTCACCATGCAGGGCGTCATTGTCGCTGCCGCCGTGCAGCGTGTCATCGCCTCCGCCACCAAACATCGTGTCATTGCCCGCGCCGCCGCGCAGATCGTCATTGCCGCCCTGGTCGCTGATGATCGCCGGATCGCGTATAAGGATGGTGCTTTCAGTATCGACGGGGGCGAAGGGGTCGGGCGCGCGGGGATCTACGGCGCCATCATTGCTGCCCGTGCTTTGCGCTTCTGCCATGAACTCGGAATAGGCAGTGCCTGCGTTCCAATCGACCTCGACACGATAGATGCCGCCGTTGGCCCCGGTGCTGCCGTCCAGATCATGGTCGCCGTTGTTCAGCCCGAAATACAAATTGCCTTCGCCATCCATAAAGACTGCACCATAGGCGCCTTTGGGCATGCCCGCGCTCATGCTGTCGTCATAAAGGGTGGCGGTGATCGGGACAGAGCTGATCTGAGGGCTGCCGCCATTGGGCACATCTGACATGTCAATGCGGTGCACCGCGCCTGCAGACCCATTGCGCCCGGGGGATTCCACTGCGTAAAAAGCGCCGTCCTCAGCATTGTAAGCCACGTCGTATGTGCGCCCACGGAACAGGCCATCCGGAAGATCGTAGTTGATCACCTGTGGGTTGCCATTGGCATCCAGAGTGTCCACGTCGATCTTTGAAACCCGGTTCAGGCTGGATTGAAACGTCCAGAGGTTGCCCTCGCTGTCAAAATCGCCCACGTAATCGGCCACAGGGGTTTCCCCCACGCGATAGGCATAACCCTCGGCATCCACCATCACCAGATCGCGCACCGACACCGGGTTTCCCAATGCGTCCACGCCATTGGCTTTGGCGATGCCATAGATCAGATCATCTTCGGTGTTAAAGCCGATCGCATTGATGCGCAGCCCCGTAGGATCGCCCGCCACCTCATATTGTTCGGTCTCCGGGTCAAACACGTTGAGCTGCCCGTCAATCATCTGAAACAGTTTTGACTGTCCGGGCGCAAAGGCATGCACTTCCACGTTTTCGCCATTCACAGCGACCTCTTTGCTGTAAAAACTGATCGGCCCGTCCATGTTGATGCTGGGCGTGACATCCGGCGGGGCGAGCTCGCGCAGCGTGAGCCCACCTGCGTCGCCCGTCCCGGTGACCTGAAAGGTGTGGGTTTCAAACACGCCGGATGTGGCCTCCACAGTGCCGACCACCTCGCCATTCCACAGCACCTCGACCTTGCCACAGGCCGCACCGCCAGCCAGATTGGCGGCCATTTCAAAGCTGATGGTGTAGGTCTCCCCGGCTTCGGTCGCGACCTCTTGGGAGAGCGCGGTTTCGCCTGCGACATCGCTGAGTGCCCAGCCGCCCTGTGTGGCCATCTGGCCAAGGGTCGCGGCCCCGCCGCCCGCGCCATTTAAAAGATTGTTGTTTTCCAAATCGCCAAAAACAAGGTCATGCCCGTCACCGGCGTTGATTGTATCCGCGCCCATGCCCCCGGCGGCCACATCATGGCCGTCCTCCAGATTGAGCAGATCATCACCTGCGCCGCCGTCTACCGTGTCGTGCCCGGTGCCCGCGTTCACCGTGTCATCCCCTGCGCCGGAGGAGAGCACGTCCTCCCCTCCGTTGCCCAGGACCACATCGTCGCCCGCTCCGGTTGAAATCACGTCATTGTAGCTGCGATCAGCGGCGTCCCCATTGGAGACAATGGCGTCAAGGTTATAGACCCAGCGCCCATCGACAAAGATCCATTCATTGCCAACCATATCCCCCGCGGCCAGGTCATTGCCTGCGCCTGATATGAGGGTGTCATCTCCTGCGTGACCGTTGAGCTTGTCCACGCCCGCGCCGGTAGTGAGGGAGTCGTCGCCAGTCGTGCCAATAACCTGATTGACCGACGCCTGCGGCTCGTTTTCTGGCATACCAAAATACCTTTTACCAATACACACAGAACATTCTGCGAACGAAAGGTTGATAAAAGGTAAAGAGTTTGCGTGTGCTTAGCTGATGCGGCTCCCGTTAGGCGCGCAACTTACCGCACCGCCTCAATTGGCCCGTCTGCGCTGCCTGCGATAAACTGTGTCAGATAAGGGTCGCCACTGGCGTCCATATCGGCCACGGGACCGGTCCATTGGATCACGCCGCCGTGCAGCATCGCGACATTGTCGGCAATGGCGCGCACAGAGCTCATGTCGTGGGTGATGGTCATGGCCGTGGCCCCCATTTCCACCACAATTTCGCGGATCAAATCATTGATCACGCCCGACATAATCGGGTCCAGCCCGGTGGTGGGCTCGTCAAAGAAGATGATGTCTGGTTGCGCGGCAATCGCGCGGGCTAGGCCCACACGTTTCTGCATCCCGCCGGACAGTTCAGAGGGATAAAGATCGGCCACATCCGGGGTCAGCCCCACACGGCGCAGCTTTTCAATGGCAATCTCACGCGCCTCCGCCTTGGGGCGCTTCAGGCTGCCACGCAGCAGGCGAAACGCCACATTCTGCCAGACCGTCATACTGTCAAACAGCGCGCCGCCCTGAAACAGCATGCCAAACTGCGCCAGAAACGCATCGCGATCCCCTTGGGTCGCGTTTTTGCCATCTACCGAGATCTGCCCGCTGTCCGGTGTCACCAGCCCAAGCACGGATTTCAGCATCACCGATTTCCCGGTGCCAGAGCCCCCAATAATCACCATGGAGCTGCCCTTGGCGATCTCAAGGTTCACCCCGCGCAGCACCTGTTTGGGGCCAAAGCTCTTATGCACATTGTCAAAACGGATCATGTCGAGAAAAACAGTCCTGTCAGTACGAAGTTCGCAGCAAGGATCAGCACGGCTGCTGCCTGTACTGAGCTTTTGGTGGCTTGGCCCACGCCTTGTGCGCCGCGCCCCGAGTTCATGCCATAGTAACAGCCCATCACCGCCGCAATCACGCCAAAGGCACAGCCTTTCACGAGGCTCGAAACAATGTCGTTCAGATGCAGGAAGTCCACGGTGTTGCGCACGTAATTGGCCGGGTTGAAGCCAAGGTTTTCTGTCGCCACCAGAAAGCCGCCGTAGATTCCGATGATGTCGCCAATCCCCACCAGCACAGGCACCACAATGGCGGCGGCCAGCACGCGCGGTGCGGTCAGATACTTCATCGGATGGGTAGAAAGGGTCACCAGCGCGTCGATCTGTTCGGTCACCTTCATGGTGGCGATTTCAGCGGCAATGGAGCTTGTCACACGTGCCGCCACCATCAGCCCCACCAGCACCGGCCCCAATTCGCGCACCATGCCAATCGCCACAATTTGCGGCACCACGCTTTCCACGGAAAACCGCGAAGAGCCATCATAAATCTGCAAGGCCAGTGCGCCGCCGGTGAACACGGCAGTCAGGCCAACCACGGGCAGGCTCAGCCAGCCGATGTTAAAAAGCGCGCTCAGAAACTCGCGGCCGTAAAACGGCGGGCGAAAAATGTGACTCAACGCGCCCCACAGAAATAGCGCCAGATCGCCGATCACCGTGAGGATGGCCAACGTGTTGCGCCCAATGGCGTTGAACGGTTTCAACAAAACGCTCATGAGGATTTGTACCGCCGCTGATAGCGTTGCCCCATTGAGGTGAGGATTTCATAGCCAATGGTGCCCGCCGCATGTGCCAGGGTGTCCACCGACTGATGTTGCCCCAAGAGTTCGACCTCGCTTGGCTCCGTGGTCACATCGGTCACGTCAATGCCGATCATGTCCATAGAGATGCGGCCAATCAGAGGGCAATGCGCCTCATCCGCGAATACATCAACTTTCTCGCCCATCGCGCGAATGATGCCGTCGGCATAGCCTGCTGCGATGGTGGCGACGCGGCTGTCACGCTGGGCGATCCAGGTGTTGGAATAGCCAACACTTTCGCCCGCGGCCACATCACGCACCTGAATAACCGGGATGCGCAGGCTGACCACCGGAGCGGCGTCCACAAACGGCATGCCACCATAAAGCCCAACACCGGGGCGGGTCAGATCAAAGTGATAATCCTCACCCAGCAGGATCCCGCCAGTCGCTGCCAGCGAGCGTGGCACCTCAATGCCGTCGGTCATCTCCTTGAACGCCGCCAGCTGGCGTGGGTTCATCGGGTGTTCCGGATCATCGGCACAGGCCAGATGGGACATCAAAAGCGTCGGCCCACGTTGCAGCACCAGCTCCCGCACCGCGTCCCATTCAGGCGCTTCCAGTCCCAGCCGGTTCATGCCGGTGTCCAGCTGTACCCCAAAGGGATGCGCCGGCAGCGCTTCCACATGACGCACGATCTGATCCACCGAGTTCAGCATTGGGGTCAATCCCATATCGCTGATCATATCGGTGTCGCCGCGCATGTGCCCGCTAAAGACATTGATCTCCGGATCTGGTCCAATAGCCTGTCTTAAGGCCGCGCCTTCCTCGGCGGCGGCGACAAAGAAACGGGACACGCCCGCGCGCATCAATGCACGCGCCACACGATCCGCACCCAAACCATATCCATCTGCCTTTACAACGGCAGCGGTCTCCGCGCCTGAGCGCGCATCCAGCGCCCGCCAATTGTGCAGCAGGGCGTCCAGATCAATTGTCAAAGTTGCAGTAGCCATGACCGCGTTTGTTGACGCCTCACCGCACAAGGTCAAGGGCTAAGACGCGGCGAATTTTGGCATGCAGGTCTCAGTTTCGCTGTTGCGCAACGTCCGCTGCATAAACGATCTCGATTTGGCGGCTTTCTGAAAGTGACACCTACGCAATACCGTAGGGATACCGACGCGATACCGACGTCCCGTTTTGGCTCTGGGACGCCGTTTACCTTTTGATTCGTCATCCACGCCAAAGCGCGGCTTAATAAGCGTCCTCGCCGCCCTGTTGCCAGGGCTGCACAAGGTTGCCAAAGCGGGTGAACCGCCCCTCAAAGCTCAGTTCCACGGTGCCAATCGGGCCGTGACGCTGCTTGCCAAGGATCACCTCTGCTTTGGCGTGCAAGCGCTCCATACGCTCCTGCCAGGCCGCCATCTCATCCAGACGGTCATCCGAAGGCTTTTCACGCTCCACATAGTATTCCTCACGGAACACGAACATCACCACATCGGCGTCCTGCTCAATCGAGCCCGATTCCCGCAAGTCACTGAGTTGTGGGCGTTTATCGTCGCGGCTCTCCACAGTACGGGAGAGCTGAGACAGCGCAATCACCGGGATATTGAGCTCCTTGGCGATGGCTTTCATCCCCATGGAAATCTCGGCGATTTCCTGCACCCGGTTATCTGCTGTGCCCCGGCAAAGCTGCAGATAGTCGATGATCAACAGATCAAGCCCGTGGGTCCGTTTCAAGCGTCGCGCCCGCGCCGCCAGCTGCGCAATTGGCAGGGCAGGGGTGTCATCAATGAACAGCGGGCAGGCTTCAAGATCCTTTGCGGCCTGCACAAACCGGCGGAATTCTTCCTCGGTCATGTCACCCTTACGGATCTGTTCTGAGGGGATTTCAGCCGCCTCAGACAGGATCCGCGCAGCCAGCTGTTCTGCTGACATTTCAAGGCTGTAGAAGCCAACAACCCCGCCCTCAACAGCCCCTTCAGAGCCATCCGGCTTGATGCCTTTCTTATAGGCTTTGGCCACGTTGAATGCGACGTTGGTGGCCAGCGAGGTTTTCCCCATCGAAGGACGCCCCGCAAGGATCAGAAGGTCAGACGGGTGCAGGCCCCCGAGCTTCTTATCCAGATCAATCAGACCGGTGGAAATCCCGGCAAGACCACCTTCACGTTGATAGGCGGCGTTGGCCGTGTTCACAGCTTCTGTGACCGCCTTCAGAAAGCTCACAAACCCACGCTCAGAAGAGCCTTGTTCAGAGAGCTTATACAACGCCTGTTCGGCCTGAACGATCTGCTCTTTCGGCTCAAGCTTGATGTCCGCTTTTTTGGCCTTGGTGGCAATGTCATTGCCCAGCCCAATCAGCTCACGCCGCATCGCCAAATCATAGATGATTTGTGCGTAATCCCCTGCCGCAAAAGCAGAAATCGCCGCCCCAGCAAGGCGCACCAGATAGGCCGGACCGCCCAATTCCTTCAGCCCTTCGTCGTCTTCCAGAAAGGCTTTGAGCGTCACAGGAGACGCGAGATTGTTCTTTGCAATCCGCGCAGCCGCCACTTCGAAAATACGGGCATGCACCGGCTCATAGAAATGCTCGGAATTGATAACCGAAGCTACGCGGTCAAAGATGTCGTTATTGGTCAGGATCGCACCCAGAAGCTGCTGTTCAGCCTCAATGGAATGCGGCATTGGGTCTTCTTCTGGGGCCGCTTCCGCGCCCGGATTGATGCTCGATATTTCGTTCATGATTTCGCCCAATTGCCCCCTGTCGTCGGTTCTAACAACCGCGCCAAAACCGGGCAAATTGTATGTTTCTGTGGATCACCTGTGGATAACTGCAATACCCCTGATCTTGTCAAAAGATAGGGCCCTACGTCAACATATAGGGACAAAGCAGCGTTCTCACGCCCGCAAGTCAGGCGGACATGAGACAATTTTCGCCGATGATTTCAGCTTTAGCCCTTGCTGCGTGCCTCTTGCCATGCACGCGGATCTTTCAGGAAGGTTTCCACCTCCGCCAGCGTCTCCTCAGAGAAGGCGCCCTGCGCTTTGGCTTCTGCCAGCACATCCCACCAGGTGCAGAGATAGTGTAGCGCCACCCCGTGGTCGCCGAGGGTTTTCTCGGTTTCTGGGAAGATGTCGTAGTAGAAAATCACTGCCGTGTTGCCACAGCTCGCGCCGGTCTCGCGGATCGCATCCACAAAGGACAGCTTGGAGCCGCCATCGGTGGTTAGATCTTCCACCAACAGCACGTGCTCGCCTTCGCTCATCGCACCTTCGATGCGGGCGTTCTTGCCGTAACCCTTTGGTTTCTTGCGCACATAGGTCATTGGCAGCGCCATGCGCTCAGCCACCAGCGCGGCAAAAGGGATGCCCGCAGTTTCACCACCAGCAATGTTGTCAAACGCCTCAAATCCGGCTTCGCGCATCACCGTGACGGTCATGAAATCCATCAGCGTCGCACGGATGCGCGGGAAGGAGATCAGCTTGCGACAATCGATATAGCTTGGGGACGGCAGGCCAGAGGCCAGCGTGTAGGGCTCATCGGTGTTGAAGTTCACCGCGCCAATTTCCAACAGCATGCGAGCAGTCAGGCGAGCGATTTCTTCTTTCGGCGGGAAGGCGGTAGGGATCATCTCAATGTCCTTTGGCAGCAGTTATTGGTCGGCGACGTTCCAGAACACGTCAAAGCCCGGATCAAACACAGTGACGGGCCCGTCAGAGCATTCGATTTTCTCTGGAAAAACAGTGGCTTCGGCATTTTTGGTCAGCGTGAGATTGGCGTCATTCACAGGCAGCCCATAGAAGTTCGGGCCATTGCGGCTTGCGAATTTTTCCAGGTTCTCAAGCGCGTTTTCTTCTTCAAACACATGCGCGAGCAGCGCCATTGTATTGGTCGCGGTAAAGCAGCCCGCACAGCCACAGGCGTTTTCTTTCAGATCGTCGACATGCGGCGCACTGTCGGTGCCAAGGAAGAACCGCGCATCGCCCGACGTCGCCGCTGCGCGCAGCGCCAAGCGGTGCTCTTCGCGTTTGGCCACAGGCAGGCAGTAGTAATGCGGTTTGATTCCGCCCACGAGAATGTGGTTGCGGTTGATGATCAGGTGGTGCGTGGTGATTGTTGCGCCCAGATCGGTCGCATTGTCTTGCACATAGGCAACACCGTCCTTGGTTGTGATATGCTCCATGACAACGCGCAGACCCGGTGTGGCTTTGCGGATCGGATCCAGAACGCGGTCAATAAACACCGCCTCGCGATCAAAAATATCAATGTCGTGGTCTGTGACCTCGCCATGCACACAGAGCGGCAGGCCGATCTCGGCCATTTTTTCCAAAGCCGCGCGCACGTTTTTGAAGTTCGACACGCCGCTTGCGGAGTTCGTTGTCGCCCCAGCCGGATAAAGCTTCACGGCTTTGATCAACCCGCTAGCATGCGCTGCTGCGATATCGTCTGGGTCACTGTCCTCGGTGAGGTAAAGCGTCATCAGAGGGGCGAAATCCATACCCGCAGGCAGCGCCGCCATAATGCGGTCTTTATAGGCTGCAGCCTGCGCACCCGTCACCACAGGTGGCACCAAATTCGGCATGATGATCGCGCGGGCAAAATGGCGCGCAGTTTCAGGCAGAACGGCTTTCAGCATCGCGCCATCGCGCAAATGCAGGTGCCAGTCATCGGGGCGGGCAATCGTCAAGCTTTGGGTCATGCCTGCGCCTTACACAAAAGCTTTCCTGCTGGCTAGCCTTTGATGTGATTTGGCGCGTGTTTAGCCTGCAAGTCGGCCTTGTTCGGCCGCCCTTGCCAATCCATTGAGGTGGCGCAGGAACCGTGGAGCTTTCAAACGTCGCGCCACATTTGCGCAAAGCAGTGCGCTGACAAAAGGCCGCTGCTTCCGGCTCACCGCCTCAAGCAAGCTGTTGAGATAAGGTAGATGTCCACGTCGGGCGCGATACAGTTTGAAAAAGGCCGTCCTGCTGAGCGTTCCCGATCCGGCTTTTGCCAAAACCCTGTAGAGAATCTGCATCTCCAGCAGGTCTGTCTCAATGGACGTCCCAAGATGGGGCGTGGGCAACAAAATACTGTTTTCAAGCGCAAAAAGCGTGGCGTGCATGGCGTCCAGCGGGACCCGAGGATCATAGATCACAAAACAGCGATCCGCCGCTGCCGCTAGTTCAGGTGCAAAGCCATAGCGGCCATCAAACGACAGCCGTCGCGCTTTGGGAAATCTTTGATCCCATCCGGCGATGTGCGGTGCCAAACTGGCTTGCGGTTGCACGACAACAACCTGAGGATCCTCTGCCACAGAGGAAAACGCTGCGGCCGCGTATCCACCGGAGCCTGCGCCGTAAAACACAACTTCCTCAAAACGTTCAAAAAAACCTTCGTCGCGCAGTTTGTCAAAGTGATCCAACACTGCGTCATCTCGAAACCATGTGTCGCCATTGCTCAGCAGACACAGGTGGGACCAGCCAAGCTCTTTCACCAGTTCCCAGCCCAAAGGTTGACCGGTGTCCGCACGTTTTTGAATGCTTTCAACGGATTCAAAGGTCACGAGCAGGACAGGTTTGTCTTCGATTAGAATGGCACAATGGTCCTCGCCAAGGGCGCTGTACTGACCATGCTGAGTTGCAACTTGCTTGAGTTGGTTGCGCCAAGCCCGTTTGGACAGCCCGAGCATAGGCGTGTCAAACCCGTTGGGTGAATCCTGCATGTTGTTTCCTTTTGGCTCGGTTTGCCCGGCTTTATGGCATTGGTTTTGGCTCTTGTAGGACAGAATAGGAACTGTTTGCGGCAGAAATGTGGTGATGGTCGTGTTTCTACAACTTTTGTCCCAGCCGCCTGCGCTTGACGCGCGATCACCGGGAGTGCAGCCTGAGGCGAGTGTTCAAAAGCGCGCATTGTAAGGCGAGGGAAGATGCAAGCCATTGAAAGTATTGATGCCGTCCAGTCCATGCTTGCTGAAGAGGGCTATGTCTGCGGCCGCCCTCTTGCGACAGTGGTTTTTCTCGCCCTGCGGCTGGGACGCCCAATTTTCCTGGAAGGTGAAGCGGGGGTGGGTAAGACGGAGATCGCCAAAGCCCTGTCTGCTGCCCTAAGTCGCAATCTGATCCGGTTGCAGTGTTATGAGGGACTGGATGCTGCCAGTGCCGTGTATGAATGGAATTTCGCGGCGCAAATGGTTGCGATCCGCACGGCTGAGGCCAGTGGTGGCGCAGATCGAAGCGCTCTGCAGCAGGAGCTGTTCAGCGAAGACTACCTTGTTGAGCGGCCTTTGCTGAAAGCCATGCGCCCTGACCCTGCAGGGGCGCCGGTGCTCCTTATTGATGAGCTGGACCGGACGGACGAGCCTTTTGAAGCCTTTCTGCTGGAAGCATTGAGCGATTTTCAGGTGACCATACCAGAGCTTGGCACAATCAAAGCGGCTGAGCCCCCAATCGTTATTGTCACCTCCAACCGCACGCGTGAGGTGCATGACGCGCTCAAGCGTCGCTGCCTCTATCATTGGGTGGACTATCCCGATTTTGAGCGCGAAATGTCCATTTTGCAGGCCCGTGCACCCGAAGCCGCCGCCAGTTTGAGTCGCGAAGTCGTGGCTTTTGTGCAAAAGTTGCGCACTGAAGACCTGTTCAAAAAACCTGGTGTCGCTGAAACCATCGACTGGGCCAAATGTTTGCTGGCGCTCGATGTTTTGACGCTCAGCCCTCAGGTGATTGCAGATACGCTTGGCGCGGTGCTGAAATATCAGGATGATATCGCGAAGCTACAGCGGTCAGAGGCCAAGCGGCTTCTAGATGAAGTGCGCGCCTCGCTGGAACCGGCCTGATGTTTCCTCTTGCCTTAAATATCCCTGGGGGTGCGGGGGGCTGGCCCCCCGCCCGGCGCGATGCCTGAGTACCTCCCGCTCGACATTCCCGATGACCCCAAGCTGACGCAGAACATCACGTGGTTTGCACGGGCCCTGCGCAAAGCCGGTTTGCCGATTGGCCCGGGGAGATTGCTGGATGCGATTCAAGCTGTTGAGGCCGCAGGTTTCACCAGCAAACAGGATTTCTATTGGACGCTGCATGCGTGTTTCGTGTCGCATCCTGAGCACCGCACAACCTTCGCGCAGGTGTTCCGTCTCTATTGGCGAGACCCGCGATATCTTGAGCACATGATGTCCATGATGCTGCCTGCAGTGCGCGGCGTGCAAGAAGATCGCGCAGCGCAGGCAGGAGAGAAACGCGCAGCAGAGGCGCTGCTAGACGGGGCCAACGCTGAGCTGCCGGAGACGGAAACGCAGGAGGAAGAAGGCACACAGATCGAGATTGACGCCTCCATGACGATATCAACGGAGGAAAAGCTGCGCACGCTGGACTTTGAGCAGATGAGCACCGATGAGATTGCCCGAGCCAAACGCATGCTGGCGCGGCTGAAACTTCCTGTGCAGCCCATTCAATCTCGGCGCACCAAAGCGGATCCTCTCGGCTTGGGCGTGGATTGGCGCGCCACCATGCGCAAATCCATGCGGCAGGGCGGAGATCTCTCCGAAATCGCGCGAAAAAGCCGCCGCACGCGCTGGCCCAATCTCGTGGTGATCTGCGATATTTCCGGTTCCATGAGCCAGTACAGCCGCATGGTGCTGCATTTCCTGCACGCCGTGGCCAATCAAAAGGGCGCGGGATGGGCGCGGGTGCATGGTTTTACTTTCGGCACACGGCTGACCAATATCACACGCCATCTCGCAACCCGGGATGTGGACGCCGCATTGGCCGCCGCTGGTGCTGAGGCGCAAGACTGGGAAGGCGGCACGCGGATTGGCGAATGTCTGCATGCCTTTAACCGGGATTGGTCGCGCCGGGTTATGGGGCAGGGCGCTGTTGTATTGCTGATATCGGATGGTCTGGATCGCGGAGCGCCTGAGGATCTCAGCAAGGAAATGCAACGTCTTCATCTGTCTGCGCGGCGGCTTATCTGGCTCAATCCTCTGCTGCGCTGGGAGGGATTCGCTGCCAAAGCGCAAGGCATTCGCGCCATGCTGCCCCATGTGGACAGCTTTCGCGCCGGGCATTCAATTGCGTCTATTGAGGCCTTGGCGGAGGCTTTGTCTCGGCCGGATGACATTGGTGAGAAGGCGCGGCTCTTGCAGGGAATTCAATAGGCTGGCGTATCTGTGTGAAGTTGGGGAGAGGCCAATCGGTCTTGTGTTACGCAAAGGGCTCCCCCATGTTCAGCCAAGATGAGGGAGAGCAAAATGAGCCAACCACCCAAAGAAGCGCCTGAATTGGCGCTGGAATGGCATCGCGCGGGGCGCGGTGCAGCGATTGCAACGGTGGTGGAGACTTGGGGATCTGCGCCGCGGCGAGTGGGCGCTCAGATGGTGGCCTCTGGCGACGGGCAGATCGAAGGATCGGTCTCGGGCGGTTGTGTCGAAGGCGCGGTGATGGTCGAAGCGATGGACGCGCTCGACACGGGCAAGGGCACTTTGCTTGAATTCGGCGTGAGCGATGGCGATGCATTTGCCGTGGGTCTTGCCTGTGGCGGCACCATCAAGGTTCTTGTGGAACCCGTTGGCGCGGTCCTGCGTGAAAACGTGCTGTCAGAGCTTGTGGCCGCCCGAGCTGCGCGCGAACCGGTGGCCTATGTTTGCGATGCTGACACCGGAGGAGGGGTGCTGACCCGCGACGGTTATGAGGAACGCTTCCGCATGGACAGATCCGGCGTTGAGGAAGACGGGCGCTTTGTGGCCATCCACAATCCCCCTTTGCGAATGGCCGTTGTTGGCGCGGTCCACATCGCACAAGCACTGGTGCCCATGGCGCGTATCGCAGGATTTGATCCGCTGATCATCGACCCCCGCTCCGCCTTTGGTTCAGAAGCTCGTTTTCCGGGCGAAACGATCCTTGAAGACTGGCCAGATGAAGCCATGGAGCAAATCGGTCTCGACGCGCGTACCGCGCTTGTTCTGTTGACACATGATCCTAAGCTCGACGATCCGGCGTTGCACATCGCCTTGGGATCTAAGGCTTTCTATATCGGGGCGCTCGGGAGCACGCGCACCCATGCCAAACGGGTGGAGCGACTGACAGAGGCGGGATTTGAGGAGGCCCAGATCGCCCGTATTCACGGTCCGATTGGTCTGGACATCGGAGCAGCCAGCCCGGCAGAGATTGCGGTTTCAATCATGGGGGAGCTTCTCCGCGTGTTGAGGAAGGGCGCATGAAATTTGGCTCTGTTTCACTTTCCGAAGCGGAAGGGGCCATTCTTGCCCATTCGCTGGTTTTGTCAGAGGCGGACGCAGGCACAAGACCCGTACGCATTCCTAAGGGGACCTGTCTGGCCAAGGAGCACTTGCAAGATCTTGCCAGATCAGGGATTGAGGCTGTCACCGTCGCTCGTCTTGAACGCGGTGACATCGGAGAAGATGACGCCGCGAAGAAGCTCGCAGCTGTTTTGCTGGAAGGCGGCGCGGCGGATGGTTTCTATGCAAAAGGAGCGGGGGCTGGTCGCGTAAACCTGTATGCATCAGGCTGTGGCCTCGTTCGGATCAATGCAGAGGTGGTCAACCTCATCAATCGTGTGGATCCCATGATCACCCTGGCGACAGTCCCTGATCGCCACAGGGTGGATGCCGATGGGATGGTCGCGACCATAAAAATCATCTCCTACGCCGTGCCAGAAAACTCTTTGAACGCCGCATGCGAAGCCGCCGAGGGCGCGTTCTCGTTGCGTAGGCCCCAGTTCAAGACCGCCACATTGATCGAAACAACCATTGGCGGTGACGTTTTGTCAGACAAAGGGCGTAGATCTATGGCCGGGCGGGTCGAGCGGATGGGGATGGCCCTTACCCCGCGCACGCTTGTTGCGCATGAGGTGGATGCCTTGGCTTCCGCTATTGAGGCCGCTTCGGGAGATTTGATCTTCGTACTGACGGCCTCGGCCACTTCAGACACGCTTGATGTTGCGCCGCAAGCGTTGCGGGCAGCGGATGGTGTTGTTGAGAGGTTTGGCATGCCAGTTGACCCCGGCAACTTATTGTTTTTGGGGCAGTTTCGCAACAAACCTGTGATCGGGCTTCCTGGGTGCGCGCGATCGCCAGCTTTAAACGGTGCGGACTGGGTGCTGGAACGCGTGATATGCGGTGAAACAGTGACCCACGATGATATCGCAGCGATGGCCGTGGGGGGATTGCTCAAAGAGATACCCATCCGCCCAATGCCACGAGAAAAGGGTGTATGAGGCGCGCGACAGCGTTTTGAAAGCGACTGTTTACGACCAAGGTCTTAGCGCTTTTTCCTGATCCCGCGAAAAATCGGGTTCTCAATCGTCAAGCAGACTGCTTTACTCTTATTCAATGACAAAGCCACTTATCGGGAGGAGCCAATGTCGCATGTCAACATGACTGTGAACGGCAAGCAAATGTCCGGAGACGCCGAAGGACGCACATTGCTCAGTCAATTTTTACGAGAAACACTCGGCCTAACAGGAACCCACGTCGGATGTGACACCAGCCAGTGTGGTGCGTGTGTTGTGCACGTTGATGGCGTCGCGGTGAAGTCTTGCACGATGTTGGCCATGGAGGCGGACGGGGCAGATATTTCGACAATCGAAGGTCAGGCCGCAGAGGACGGTACGCTGAACGCACTGCAGCAGGCGTTTCAAGATCACCATGGTTTGCAATGCGGTTTCTGTACCCCTGGCATGATTATGTCTGCAGCAGACCTTCTGAAGAACAACCCGACGCCGACGGAGGCAGAAGTTCGCCATCACCTGGAGGGCAACATCTGCCGCTGCACCGGCTACCACAACATCGTTAAGGCGATCATGGCAGCCAGCGGCCAAGACGTGAGCAGCATCGCTGCTGAGTAAAACTGTTCGCCGCGCAGGAGGAGGCGTGGCGAACGTGTTTGAGATCACGGACCGGGCGTAGAGCGCCGTCAATCGCGCGCCACCCCGGTTGATAGGGAGGAAAGACATGCCAAAAGATCATGGCATCGGCGCCAGCCCCAAGCGGCGCGAAGACGTAAGGTTCCTGAGTGGAACAGGAAACTACACAGATGACATCAACGTAAATGGGCAAGCCTATGTGCATTTCTTGCGCTCCGATGTCGCGCATGGCCGGATCAAATCGATAAATACGGATGCGGCTTCCGCCATGCCCGGTGTTTTGAAGATTTTCACCGGCGCGGATTTTGAAGGCGTGGGTGGCATTCCTTGTGGGTGGCAGGTGACCGACCGTCACGGCGAGCCAATGCAGGAGCCCGCGCACCCGGTGCTCGCGCAGGACAAAGTGCGCTATGTGGGCGATCAGATCGCTGCTGTGGTTGCCGAAACCCTTGAGCAGGCACGCGATGCAGCAGAGGCCATCGAGGTGGATCTGGAAGAGCTGCCAGCCGTTGTGGATATGAAAGCCGCCTTGGCGGATGGGGCCACCAAAGTCCACGACGATTTGACCTCCAATCTTTGCTATGACTGGGGATTTGTTGAGGAAAACAAACCTGCTGTGGATGCAGCCTTTGAGGCGGCGGCTCATGTAACCACCTTGGAGCTGCGCAACAACCGGCTTGTTGCTAACCCGATGGAACCACGCGTTGCGATTGGTGATTTCAATCGTGGTACCGGTGACAGCACGCTTTACACCACAAGTCAGAACCCCCATGTGATCCGCCTTTTGATGGGGGCCTTTGTGTTGGGCATTCCTGAGCATAAACTGCGTGTGGTTGCGCCAGACGTCGGTGGCGGGTTTGGGACCAAGATCTTCCACTATGCCGAGGAAGCGTTCTGCACTTTCGCAGCCAAAGCACTGAACCGCGCCGTGAAATGGACTTCAACCCGGTCTGAAGCCTTCATTTCAGACGCACATGGCCGTGACCACGTGACCAAGATCGAGCTCGCGCTGGATGCGGATAACAACTTCACCGCCATTCGCACCGATACCCATGCAAACATGGGAGCCTATCTCAGCACCTTTGCGCCGTCGGTGCCGACCTGGCTGCACGGCACGTTGATGGCGGGCAACTACAAAACGCCGCTGATTTATGTGAACGTCAAAGCGGTCTTCACCAACACGGTGCCTGTTGACGCTTATCGCGGCGCGGGTCGCCCGGAAGCGACCTACCAGCTGGAACGGGTGATCGACAAAGCCGCGCGTGAACTGGGGGTGGATCCAATTGCACTGCGCCGTCAGAACTTCATCACGGAGTTCCCCTATGCCACGCCGGTGGCAGTGGAATATGACACAGGTGATTATCACGGCACCATGGATGCGCTTGAGAAGATCGCTGATTTTTCAGGTTTTGAAGCGCGCCGCAAGGAAAGCGAAGCGCGTGGTAAGCTGCGTGGCCTTGGCGTGAATTGCTACATTGAGGCTTGCGGCATCGCGCCGTCCAATCTGGTTGGTCAGCTTGGCGCGCGTGCAGGTCTTTATGAAAGCGCAACGGTCCGCGTGAATGCGACAGGTGGTCTGGTTGTCATGACGGGCAGCCACAGCCACGGGCAGGGGCATGAGACCTCTTTCCCGCAGGTGATTGCCGAAATGATTGGCATCGACGAAAGCATGGTCGAAATCGAGCATGGCGATACCGACAAAGCGCCAATGGGCATGGGCACCTATGGCTCACGCTCACTTGCTGTTGGTGGCTCTGCTATGGTCCGCGCGACGGAGAAGATCATCGCAAAAACCAAAAAGATTGCCGCACACCTGCTTGAAGCTGCTGAAGCGGACATCGAGTTGAAGGACGGCACATTCTCTGTCGCGGGGACGGACAAATCCGTGGCCTGGGGCGATGTGACATTGGCCGCTTACGTGCCTCATAACTACCCGTTGGAGGACATCGAGCCGGGCTTGGAAGAGACGGCGTTCTACGATCCGGCAAACTTCACTTATCCTTCGGGCGCTTATGCATGTGAGGTTGAGGTGGATCCTGAGACTGGGAAAGTCACCATTGAAGCGTTTTCTGCCGCGGATGACTTTGGCAATGTTGTGAATCCGATGATCGTTGATGGTCAGGTCCATGGCGGGATCGGTCAGGGTATCGGTCAGGCGCTGTTGGAAAACGCCGCCTATGATGAAAACGGTCAGCTGCTGAGTGCGTCTTACATGGACTACGCGATGCCGCGCGCCAGCGACGTACCTTACTACAATGTTGACCATTCCAGCCAAACTCCATGTACGCACAACCCACTGGGTGTGAAAGGCTGTGGAGAGGCCGGTGCGATCGGTTCGCCTCCCGCAGTTGTCAACGCCGTGGTTGACGCGCTGCAATCCGGGGGCCACAAAGTTGACCACGTAGATATGCCCGTTTCGCCATCGCGCGTCTGGGCGGCGATGAACGCCTAAGGAGGAGACATCATGTATAATTTTGACTTTGAGAAGCCCTCCACAATCGCGGATGCGGTGGCAGCGCTTGGGGATGATGAAGCTCAGGCGCTTGGTGGTGGACAGACCTTGATTCCCACGTTGAAGCAGCGTTTGGCGAGCCCCAGCAAACTGGTGAGCCTAAAGGGCATTGGTGAAATGCAGGGGATCTGTATCGCCGATGATAGGGCTGTTTGTATTGGCGGTGCCAGCAGTCACGCAGATGTGGCTGGCAGTTCGGATGTTTTTGCCGGGCTTGCGGGTCTGGCCGGTGGTATCGGTGATCCGGCGGTGCGCGCGCGTGGCACCATTGGCGGCTCCCTGGCCAACAATGATCCGGCAGCCTGCTATCCAGCGGCGGCATTGGGCTGTGGTGCAACGATCATCACAAACAGTCGTGAAATCGCCGCAGACGACTACTTCGAGGGCATGTTTGCGACCGCACTTGAGGAAGGTGAAATTGTCACCGAGGTGCGTTTCCCGGTGCCTGAAGCGTCCAACTATCAGAAGTTTGAGCAACCCGCCTCCCGCTTTGCGCTGGTGGGCGTGTTTGTTGCCAAATACGCCGATGGCGTTCGTGTTGCAGTGACCGGCGCGTCTGAGGAAGGCGTGTTCCGTTGGGCCGAGGCAGAGGCAGCGCTTTCCGCCAACTTCTCTGCTGAGGCTATTGCGGATCTGAAACTGGGTTCCGATGGTATGATCGCTGATTTGCATGGCACCTCAGAATATCGCGCGCATCTTGTTGGTGTTCTCACTCGGCGTGCGGTAGCAGCGGCTGCCTAATGCGTCACATATTTTGAAGACCGAGAAGGCGGCTGTGCGATCAGCCGCCTTTTACTTTTGGCGGGTGACGTATGTTTATTGAAATTTGGGGTAGTTTTCGGCGGCTCCCGTTCTGGGTGCAGGTCTGGATGTCTGCGCTGCTGGTCCCGATCAACCTTGCGCCGCTTCTGTTTATTGGCGCTTACCCTTCAGCGAAATGGATCGCCCTGCTCTCCGTTATGGGGATGCTGGCAAACGTGCCCATCCTGATAATTGAGCGTGGATTTTCTGCGGCTTTGTCTTTTGCGCATTTGATTTTCTGGCTGCCGCTCGTCTCGATTTTGTTCACGCGTCCGCCGTTCCTAGGCGGCGTAACCGGCGTCTATGAGAACTTTCTTGTGGCCCTATTGATTGTAAACACCATTTCCTTGGTCTTTGACATCAGAGAAGCAATCAAATGGCTGCGCGGTGGGCGTGATATTGCATGAGGCAATAAAAAAGCCCCGGCCGATGGCAGGGGCTTGAACATTGGTATGACTTTGTCCGGTTTACTTGGACAGTGGGCCGATCATCATGATCATCTGGCGGCCTTCCATCTTGGGCATGTTTTCCACTTTGCCCAGTTCTTTGATGTCTTCAGCCACACGCTCCAGAAGCTCGCGACCAAGATTCTGGTGGGCCATCTCACGGCCACGGAAGCGCAGGGTGACTTTGACCTTGTCACCATTTTCCAGGAACTTCACGACATTGCGCATCTTGACGTCATAGTCGTGTGTGTCCGTGTTCGGGCGGAACTTCACCTCTTTGACCTCAATGGTCTTTTGCTTTTTGCGGGCCTCGGATTCGCGTTTCTGCTGTTCGTATTTGAACTTGCCGAAATCCATGATTTTGCAAACCGGAGGCGTTGCATTTGGGGAAATCTCAACGAGGTCCAGACCAGCTTCTTCGGCCATTGTCATGGCCTTGGCCGGGTGCACAACACCGACGTTTTCGCCGTCTGCGCCAATCAGGCGGATTTCGGGTGCGCGGATGCGCCCGTTGATACGAGGTCCAGTGTCACGCTGAGGCGGTGCGTTATGAGGTCTGCGGGCTATCGTTTTGTTCCTTCGATGGTGAATGCCTATCAGCGGCTAATTTATTCGCGGTTGCGCGGCGATACAACAGCGGAATCAACGTCTGTGATGCAAATACTGAAGCTTTCCCCCTTGAGAAAGAGCGGTTCAATCTCAAGATGTGCTTCAAAGGCAGCTGCCCGGTTCGGTGGCGTTTGCCAATTGGAGTGGGTTAATGAGAAACTTGCTGTGGAGTTTGGTCGCTTTGGTTGCCGCAATTGCTACACATTTGTTGTGGGAAAGCGATGTCGAACCGGTTCCCTTTCCCGCCCCACATACGAGTCTGTTGACTTCGAAAGACGAGGTCGACGCGAAGGCACTCACTGCAACACAGTCAGTTTCAAGCGCGGCAGCGCAGAAGGCGGCACTTGACGCCCTGTTCACGCCGCAGGGCTTTGACTTGCAGCGTGTGCTTGAGTTGATTGACAGCGCTGACATTGGCGAACGACAAAAAGCAGCGCTCAAACTCACTTTAGAAGGTTCTATGAATAATCCCGAGTTTCTGCCTTTGGCGCTTGAAAATGCCAAGGATGTACTCGGATACTAAGAAATGACGCCCTCGAACAACGAAGGCGTCACGGTAGTGTTGGCTTTCAGTGATTAGTCGAGAAACGCTTTTTCGACCACATACTGCGCAGGTTTTGAGTTTGCGCCTTCTTCCAAGCCTGCATCTTCTAACAGCTCTTTGAGCTCTAAGTTGAATGCCAGGTTGCCGCAAATCATGGCACGATCGCTTTCTGGATTGAGGGGCTCGATGTCCAAGTCTTCAAACAGCTCACCTGAGCGGATCAGATCTGTGATCCGGCCCATCTTGGGGCTCTCTTCACGAGTCGTCGTTGGGTAATACCGAATCTTCTTATGGAAGTCTTCGCCCATCAGCTCCGCAAGCATTTCGTCATTACGGATGCTTTCGATGAGGTCGCGCCCGTAGGTCAGCTCACCAACTTCGCGGCATGTGTGGGTGATGATGACTTCATCGTAGTCTTCGTAGGTTTGCGGCTCGCGCAGCAGCGACGCAAACGGGGCGAACCCTGTTCCGGTCGCAAAGAACCAGATGCGTTTGCCCGGCAGTAGAGCATCATGCACCAGCGTGCCCACTGGTTTGGGGCGCAGGATGATTTCGTCACCCGGTTTGATATGCTGCAATTTGGAGGTCAGCGGACCATCCTGCACTTTGATTGAGTAAAACTCCATCTCTTCATCCCATGCAGGGGATGCGATCGAATAAGCGCGCAGCAGCGGTTTTTGCTTGCCGGTTTTTGGATCAGGATCGCCCATCAAGCCAATCATGACAAATTCGCCCGAGCGAAAACGCAGCGACGCTGGACGCGTACAGCGGAAGGAGAACAGGCGATCGGTGTAGTGCTTCACCTCAGTTACGCTTTGCGCATCAGGCAATGTGGGCACTTTTACGGATTTTTCTTCGGTCACAGGCGTTTGCTCAGTCATATAAAAACAGGCGGGATTGCCACGCCTCCTCATCTATCATGTCTATTGGGGTTTTGAAGCTCTATCGGAGATATGGCTTTGACATAACGCAAAGCCATATCTCATTTTTGCGATGTGTGTCAGCCACGCATACGCGCTTGGTAGTCGTTTGCTTGCCAGTTCGCACGAAACTTCCATTCGCTCTCTGGCTGGCGTGCGGCCAATTCGTCTGAGATTTCGACCTCATCAAAGCCACAGCGCCGCGCCATGGCATATTGGTCTGAGATCACGTGGCCCTTTGCGCGCAGACGACCAGTGTACCCTGCAAGCCGCAATTGGCGCGCGATTGTAAAGCCGCGGCCATCGGCGAAGCTGGGAAAGTCTACGCGGATCATCTTTACACCCGACAGCTGTGCGATGAGCACGGCCGGATCCGTATCAGATGTCACATCCAGCGAAGCCACGTCATTTGCTGCCTCATCCAACGCAGCAAAGCCGAGGGTCCAGTCGTCGGTGCCAAAGCCATTGTCGGTCACGATCACAGTCATGTTTTCTCTCCGGTTCGCACAATTTTGCCGTCGACAAAATGAATGCCACATTCTTCTTTGTTCTGACCACGCCAACGGCCAGAGCGTGGGTCTTCGCCTTCTGCCACAGGTGATGTGCATGGTGCACAGCCGATAGACGGATAACCTTTGGCCACCAGTGGATGGCGCGGCAGGCGGTTTTCTTCCATATAGGCGCGTACATCTTCTGGAGCCCAGTGAGCCAGAGGGTTCACCTTTATGCGGCCTGTGAAGTCTTCGATTTCAAAAAACTCCAATGCGGCGCGTGTGCCAGATTGGAAGCGCTTGCGTCCCGTAATCCAGCCGTCGTAGCCGCGCAGGGCCTTCTGCAGCGGGCGTGTTTTGCGCACAGAACAGCATGCGTCCGTGTCCTGCTGGTGCAGTGTGCCAGTAGGGTCTTCTGCAGCCAAAGTGGCGTCGCTTGCGCGGATCACTTGCACATTTTCCAGACGCAGCTGCTCGGCCAAATCCTGTTGATAGACAATCGTTTCCGCAAAGAGCATTTCCGTGTCCACGAATAGCACGGGAATTTTGCGGTCCACGATTGCCGCCATGTGCAGCAGGACGGCGGATTCTGCCCCAAAAGAGGACACCATAGCCAGTTTCCCAGCTTGGGGGTCCTGCAATGCCGCTTCCATCACCGCCGTTGCAGAATGGTGGCGATACCGCGCGTTTAGCGCATCTACCTTTGCCTGCAGCGGATCCACGCGCTCCGGCCCCGGGGCTTGCCCGGTGGTCAGAGGCGAGGTCAGTGGCGTTAGGCCGTTATGCTGCATTCGCCTGCGCCTCTGGGTAGAGATGGGCCTTGAACGGTGCCAGCCCCAAACGGCGGTACGCTTCCAAGAAGGTTTCTTCCGGGCCTTCACGCAGTTCCAGATAGCCTTTTACGAGACGTTCGATCGCCGGAACGATTTCATCATAGGCAAAACCGGGGCCTGCGCGTTCACCAATTGCTGCGGTCCATGTCGCATCACCACCAAGCGTGATCTGGTAGTTTTCTACCCCTGCACGGTCGAGGCCGAGGATGCCGATGTGACCAACGTGATGGTGACCACAGGCGTTGATGCAGCCTGAGATTTTGATCTGCAGGTGGCCGATGTCGTGCTCAAGCTTCAGCTCTTCAAAGCGGGTCGCGATTTGCTGAGCCACTGGGATTGAGCGTGCAGTCGCCAGCGCACAGTAATCCATGCCGGGGCACGCGATGATGTCGCTCACCAGACCGATGTTTGCAGTGTGCAAATCTGCTTCGCGCAGCGCGGCATATACCGCTGGCAGATCCGACTTATGCACATGCGGAAGGATCACGTTTTGCTCATGGCTGATGCGCAGCTCGTCGTGGCCATAGTCGCGCGCGATCTGAGCCAAAGCACGCATTTGCTCGGCCGTAGCATCCCCAGGAGTCTGGCCCTGCTTCTTGATGGACACAGTCACAATTGTGTAGCCGGGAGCGCGGTGTTCTGTGAGGTTTGTATCCACCCAGCTGCGGAACAATGGGTTTGAATTGTATGTGTTTTCGAACTCTGTCACAGGCGCATTGCGGAACGCAGGCGGCGCGAAATGCGCTTTGATTTCAGAAAGCAGTTCCTGATCGACGCCAGAGAAAGTTGGTTGCACTGATTCAAACCGTTCTTCGACCTTGGCGCGGAACTCTTCCAGACCGGTTTCATGAACGGTGATTTTGATCCGTGCTTTGTACTTGTTGTCGCGGCGGCCGATCTGGTTCCAAACCGAAACCGTTGCCTCAATGTAGGGCAGAAGATCCTCGCGAGGCAGGAACTCATTGAGGACCTTCCCAACCATGGGTGTACGGCCCAAACCGCCACCAACGAGAACTTGGTAGCCCGTTTCACCTGCGTCATTTTTGACGACGCGCACGGCCAGATCGTGGGCTTTGAGAACGGCACGATCCGCTTCGCCTGCGCTGACCGCGATCTTGAATTTGCGGCCCATGAACTGGAATTCCGGGTGGTCTGTGGACCACTGGCGGATCAGTTCTGCGATCGGACGCGGATCTTCGATCTCGTCAGCCGCCGCGCCGGCGAAATGGTCCGCGGTTACGTTGCGGATGGTGTTGCCGGAGGTCTGGATCGCGTGCATTCCGACTTCACCCAAGGCATCCAGCATATCTGGAACATCCTTTAGTTTCGGCCAGTTATACTGGATATTCTGACGCGTGGTGAAGTGGCCATAGCCTTTGTCCCACTTCTCAGCGAGGAGCGCGAGCGTGTCCATCTGCGCAGAATTCAGAGTGCCATAAGGGATGGCGACGCGCAGCATGTAGGCATGCAGTTGGAGATAAAGACCGTTCATCAAGCGCAGAGGCTTGAATTCATCTTCGGTCAGGTTGCCGGCGATGCGGCGTTCTACCTGTGCACGGAACTGACGATTGCGCTCTGCCAGGAAGGCTTTGTCAAAGTCGTTGTATTGATACATGGGTGGACCTTTAGCGTTGGGGCGTAGGTTGAGTTGATCGCTGGGATCACTTTACCTAGTTCGCGGCGTCTGCCTGTTTGCCGTGGAAGTAGTTAGAGGGGCCGGTACGGCGGAATTCTTCGCGAAAATGCGTGGGTTCTGGGCCGGTTTCACCCGCCACAGCATCCGCCAGATACGCGCCAACAACCTCGCTAACTTGTTGAGAAGCCTCAACAAGTCTCAGCTGTGCGTGGGCTTCATCAATTAGTAACTCTGCTTCTGTCAAATCACGTGACCAATTGTCTTCTGCTGTGAAGTAGATCACGTCGCCCTCTAGCAAAGCGTTGGCGGTGATGACTTTGGGTGTGAATGCGCGGGGCATTTGTCCGACTCCGGTGTTTGACTTTGATCCATATATAGGAAATATTCCCCATCAACCGCCAGATACTGGCGAAAATAGAAACGTGCGTTTCGGTGTCAGCTGGAAACTGCGCCGATGTTCCAAATACTAGGGGGAAACGGAATGGCGTTGCGCATTGACGACATGGATAAGAAAATTCTTGGGGAGTTGCAACGGGACGCTGCGCAATCTCTTGATGAAATTGCGAAACGGGTTGGGTCCTCCAAGACACCTGTGTGGAACCGCATCCGTAAACTGCGCGAAGCGGGGGTGATCCGGCAGCAAACTGTGTTGCTGGACGCAGAAGCCCTTGGTTTTGATGCCTGTTTCTTTGTTCTTATCCGCACCAGTGAGCACGAGGCCGACTGGCAGGCAAAGTTTCTCAAAGCTTTGCGGGAACGCCCGGAAGTTCTGGAGGCGCACCGGCTGGCCGGGGACATAGACTATATACTGAAAGTGCAGGTTCAAAACGCGCGCGCCTATGACACCTTTTATCAAGCTTTGATTTCAGAGGTGAAGGTTCACAACGTTACCGCTTTGTTATCTATGGAAGAAATCAAATCCACCAGTATGTTACCGCTCTGAGGGGTAAGATTTGGCCGGATTTGGCGACCGGCTTGTATTTTACATCGGTATTGCGTCGGTATCGCGACTGTATTGCGGAGGTGGATTTTCACCGTTTTGCCCCCTAAGCCTGCGCGCGCAGCGTTAAAACTTGCGCGCACAAAAACGGGCGAAGCTGCGGTTCAGGGGCGCATCAAAAGCCAGACCATTGCGCCAATAAACGCGAAGGTGGTGAGATTGAGAATGGTGTTTTGAAGATCACCGATCAGCATCTGACATCTCCTCTCGCAATCCGCGGACCAGACACACACAAAGCAGCACGCAGACAAAGACAAATGGCAGCGCCCCAATCGCGATCAGCTTTTTGATCGCATCGATCGACCCGGACAGGATCATGGCCGCGCCAAGCAGACCCAGCAGAAGTCCCCAGATCAGGCGCACGCGGGGGCTGGGATTTGGATCGCCCCCTGTGGAGAATGTGCCGAGCACAAACGCGGCGCTGACCACACTGGTGACGATGAACAGGAAAGCCGCCAGAATGGTCGCAAGCGTTGTCAGTGTTGTCAGCGGCAGGCGCTCTAGCAAAGCGAAGGTCACGCGCTCTACGTTGGTTTGGGTCATTTCCAAAAGAGCGCCATTGCCCCGCAATGCGTCAAACAGGCCAATGCCCCCAAAGGCGCCAAACCAGATCACTGAAAACACAGTTGGCCCTATGAGAACCCCCAAGACAAATTCACGTATGGTGCGGCCTTTGGAAATGCGTGCGATAAAGACGCCGACAAACGGACCCCATGCGATCCACCAGACCATATAGGTGAGCGTCCAGTCGTGAAATTGGGTTTCCACTTCGCTGCCAAAAAAGGTGAGGGTTTGAAACCCACGCGGGATTGCCGCGAAAATATAGGTTCCAAATCCATTCAGTATGGAATTGAGCAGAAACTCTGTGGGGCCGAGCACGACGGTATAGAACACCAGAAAAATTGCGATGATCATAGCTGTGTTGGACAGCCGGGCCATTCCGGTTCCGAGATCGACCAACAGCGGCGGAACATAGGCCGCGACCATCACCGTGAATACGGCTGCCAATAGCCATGGTTCGGCGCGACTGCCGTCGCGCATCACATCAATACCATCCGCAACCTGAAACACCCCCATCGCGATGGAGCCGCCGACGCCAATTGCAATCGCGACAATCGCCATGAAATCAGACAGCCAGCCCACGAGCCTGGCCCATCGTTCCTGTGGAAACAGTGTTTCGATGGGTGCGCTGACCAGCATGGGCGTGCCGCGCCGAAACGTGAAATAGGCGATTGTCAGTGCGGTGGTGCCATAGATCGCCCACGCGTGAATGCCCCAGTGAAAGTTTGTTGCCAGCAGAGCTTCTTGTGCTGCGTGCGGTGGCTGTGTGTATTTGCTGACAAATGCAAAATGCGTGAGCGGTTCTGCCACGGCCCAAAACAGCAAGCCGACTCCCATTCCTGCTGCGAACAGCATGGCGATCCAAGACGGTGTCGAAAATTCGGGCCGGTCGTCATCCGCACCAAGGCGGATGTTGCCGTATTTTGAGAAAGCCAGCCAAAGGCACAGAAGCAACATGCCGGATACGGAGAGCATGACAAACCAGCCTCGGCTGTCAAAATACTGTTCCACGACTTTGGCGGCCAGTTGCACGAGGCTGTCAGCATCCAGAATGCCCCAGGCACCAATCGCGGTGATGAGTGCGCCAGAAGTGGCCAATGTGATCTGCGCGCGGTTCATTTCAGGTGCCTTGCCACGGAAATGCGGCGCAGGACTTTGAGCGGAACAGGGCGCATTGGGTTGGTGCGTTTATTGTTCTTCAATCGTGTCAGGCCAGTTGATAAACATATGCGGTGGTTGATTGCATGATCGAGCATGTCAAACCCGTTGAAGTCAACGGCTGTGTCTATTTTGCAGCTTGGCAGATTGTCTGTTTCGCCGTGCGGCCTCTCAAACGGGCGGCGGCGGTTAGGGTCGCTTCAAGGCGCCACCAAGCAGTGCGATCATCAGGGCAAGCGCGGCAAGCACCGCAAAGGACACGCGCAATGACGTGGCGCTGGCGATGAAGCCGATCAGCGGCGGGCCCAAAAGGATGCCGCCGTAGCCAAAGGTGGCGGTGCTGGCCAGCGCTTTGCCGGGGCTGACCACAGGGTCGTTGGCCGCGCGGCTGAAGGCCAGCGGGAAGATCAGCGCGTAGCCCATGCCCATCAGCACAAATCCAGTGAGCATCATGGGTGGTGTCGGGAAGAGCACGGTGAGGGCCGCACCTAGGGCGGCGGTGAGGCCGCTGACCTGTGCGGCCAATTGTGGCGAGCTGTGTCGGGTGATGCCATCGCCCAGCAGGCGCATGATCACCATGGTGGCGGAGAATATGGCATAACCCATGGCGGCCCAGTTTTCCGGGGCTTTGCCGATGTCCACAAGATAGACCGCGCTCCAGTCGGCGACGGCACCTTCGCCCATGGAGGCGCCAAGGGCGAGCAGGCCGACCAGTACAAGCGGGCCATTGGGCAGGGAAAACACCGGGTCTTTGGCGTCGCGTGACACAGGGGAGGTCCAGGGGATATGGCCCAAGCCAAAGAGCAGGACCACTAAGGGAAGGCCCACCGCCAGATAGTGGATCAACGGGGTGGCCCCAAGGCTGATGGCGACAAAACCTGTGCCCGCAGCAAGACCGGCGCCCAGGCTCCACATGGCGTGATAAGACGACATCTGTGGCCGCTGGGCCCAGCGTTCCACTTCTGCGCCCCAGACATTCATGGTCACATCCATGCCGCCATGGATCGCCCCGAAGACAAAGAGCGCGACGGCCAACGTGGGCACATTGGGGGCCAGCGCCAGCGCAAGAAGTGAGGTGATCTTGATCCCGGCCAGAATTTTGGTGACCCGTGCTGCGCCGTAGTGATCGGCCAGTCGGCCCGCCAGCGGAAAGGCGCAAATCGCGCCCCCCGCGAGCAGCAGCAGAAGCGCGCCAAGGCCGGCGTGGCTGAGATCATGCGTGGCTTTAAAGGCCGGGATGCGGCTGGCCCAAAGGCCAAAGAGCGCGCCATTGAGGGCAAACATCGCGGCAATGGCACCCCAAGCCCGGCGGCGGGTGAGGCTGTCGGGGGCAGGCTGAGGCGCCGGGGTGGGATCGGCCAGGGTGCTCATCGGAAGCTTTCAGGTTTCAGGCCGTATTTGGCGAGTTTGTCATACATGGTTTTGCGTGGCAGTTTCAGCGCTTCTGCGGCGGCGGCGGCACGGCCTTCATGTTTGCGCAGCGCTTCGGCGAGCAGGGAACGCTCGACCTGTGCCATCTGTTCTGTCAGGCCAAGGGCGGCGCTTTGCGGCTCTTCGCCGGGCAGACCCAGCACAAAGCGCATGGCGACACTCATGAGGGCGCGGGCGTTGCCGGGCCAGTCCTGCGCCATGAGGCCGGAAATCACCTCTGGGGTGACCTCTGGGGCGGTGACGCCGGCTTGCTCTGCCGCCTGCGACACATATTGGCGAAACATCACGGGGATGTCTTCGGGACGTTCGGCAAGGGCCGGGATGCGGACTTGCAGCGCATCCAGACGGTAAAAGAGGTCGGCATGCAGCTGGGCACTGGCCACCGCTTCCGACAGATCTGCGGCGCTGCCAAAGATCAGGCGGGGGTGATCGTCTGTTTCCATGAGCGAGAGCAGGGCGAATTGCGTCTGCATGGGCATGGCCTGGATTTCATCCAGAAAGAGGCTGCCCCCGGCGGCGGCCTCAACCGCCTGTTCAAACCGCGTGACATCCATGTCGACGGTGGTGTGTTTGCCAAAGGGGCCTTTGCTGAAGGGAGAACACAGATGCACCACTTCAGCGACTTTTGAGATGCCCGCGCCGGGTGGGCCACTGACCAGAACTTCTGCGGGGATGCGGGCCACGGAGCGGACGCGGCGGCGCAGGGTTTCAGACTGTGCCGAGGTGCCAAAAATCCAGCGTGCAGCGGCGTCACCGGTTTCAAGCTGTGCCTTCAGGCGGCGGTTTTCCAGTGCCATGGCGCGGGCCTTTTGCGCGCGGTTGATCACGGCAACAAGCTCTGTCGGGGCGCAGGGTTTTTCCAAAAATCCGAAAGCGCCCTGTGTCATGGCTTTCACCGCCATGGGGATGTCCCCTTCGCCGGTGAGAAGGATCACCGGCAGTTCGGTATCCGCGTCCTTGGCGAAGTTCAGCAGATGAAAGCCGTCGCGCCCGGGCATGCGCATGTCAGACAGGATCACACCGGGAAATTGCGCGGTGATGTGGTCTTTGGCCTCAACAAAAGAGCCCGCTGCGATCACTGGAAAGTCTTCGAGCTCTAGGGTTTGTGTGAGCGCCTCGCGCACAATGGGATCATCGTCCACCACAAGCACAGGCGCGGCAGGATTGGGCAGGGGGGAAGTCATGCGGCGCTCTCCTGTGGCCAGCTTTCAAGTTCAACAGTGAAGAGCGCGCCGCCTTCGGGATGGTTGCTGCCCCGGATATTGCCGCCAAAGCTCTGCACCAAGCCGTAGCTGATGGAAAGGCCAAGGCCCATCCCCTCTGAGCTGCCAACCTCTTTGGTGGTGTAGAACGGATCAAAAATCTTATCCGGCGCGTCGATGCCCGGCCCTGTGTCACGCACCAACACGCAAAGACGGGGCGCTGTTTGGATTGAGATGTCAATCTGGCGCGCGGGTTGGTCGGTCATGGCGTCAGCGGCATTGGTGATGAGGTTCACAAAAACCTGCCCCAAGCGCACTTCGCCACCGCGCACAAAGATCGGGGAGTTCTGCGCCTCCGGTGACCAGTTGAGGGTGATGTCATCCTGCAGCAGGCGTGGCTCTGTCAGCTCTACAGCCTGTGTGATGACGGAAACCAGGTCGACACGGCCCGTGGGCTCGTTTTCATTGCGTGCAAAGGCACGCAGGTTCTTGATGATGCGGGCCATGCGGGTGGCCATTTGAGAAATGCGGGAGAGGTTTTCGCCCGCTTTATCTGCTTTGTCACGTTCCAGAAAACGTGTGCCGTTTTCCGCAAATGTCTGAATTGCCATAAGCGGTTGGTTGAGTTCGTGGCTGATGCCCGCGCTCATCTGGCCAAGGGCGGAGAGTTTGCCAGCCTGTACCAGATCGGCCTGTGCTTTTTTCAAAGCGGCCTCTGCCTCTTCACGTTCCGTGATTTCACGGCGCAGGGCCTCGTTTGTGGCGCTGAGCGCCTGCGTGCGCTGGGTGACACGGTTTTCAAGTTCGGCGTTCGCTTCGGTCAACACGCGGCGGCGTTCCAGAACCTGCAACAGGATCAGGCCAAAGATCATAAAGATCGCTGCGATGGTGCCGGCTTGCAGACCTGCAATGCGGCGGGCGAGGCTGACGTCGACAATGGCTTCGGCCACCATATCAATGACCGGCAGATCCTGCACAATGTGCAGGCCGCGCGCAGGGATGTACGGCCCCCAGTCCAGTTGCCAGATTTCGTGCCCTGCCCGGGAATAGGCGCGGAACGCAGGCGCGGTGCCCTCTGGCGGAAGCAATCCGGGGGCTGTGGGGTTTCGCCGCCAGAAGACAAGTTCTGAGCGGTTGGAGATAAAGACCTCGTTCAGATCATCCACAAAGAAAACCGTTGGCCCATCGCCGCGCCAGTTGCCCTCTACATCTTCGACGTCCAGCACCACGGTGAGCACTGCGCTGACCGTGCCTTCTGCTGAAAAACTCGGGACAGCGTAGTAGAAGGCGCGGCGGCCAAAGCGCGGGTCGACTTGGTGATGTGCGCCAAGCGCGCCCTGGAGTGCGCGCTTGAAATAGGGGGATTGCGCAAGCGTGGTGGGCGGGGCGACATCTTCCTGTGCGGTCGCGAGAATGGTGCCATCGGCACGGGCATAGATGAGATCAAGTGCGGCGGTTTTATCGGCGGCTTCCAACAGAAGCGGATGGCCGCGTTCTGCGGAGGTGGCTGCCGGGTTTTGGGAGAGGGCGAGCAAGCTGGGATGCTCTGCCATGAGCACTGCAAGCTCTTGATATCGTTTGAGTTGGGCGGTGAGACTATCCGCGCCCAAAGCAAGATCTGCCTCTCCGCGGCGGGCCAGTTGATCAAGCGCTTGCCCATAGCCATAGCGCCAGACCCCACCCGCCACAGCGAGCACGGTGAGCAAGAAGATGATCAGAATCGCCGCGCGATGGCGGATCCAGGTGCGCATGGCGCGACCCTATCGCACTTTTGTAGGCAGCGGCGAGTCGTGCTTGTGGTGGAGTGGGGCAGTTTTTGTGCGGTATTGCTGGACGCTGGGGGCTGACACGGCGTTTGGGGATGTGGTTTGTAGAATTTTAGTGAGCCCCCTTGCCCCGGAGTGAACAATCATTCAGTCTCTGCTGGTCGGCACATGGGGAGAGTGACACATGCCAATCAAAAACCGCTTTGCACAGATGCAAGAAGAGATCACAGGCTGGCGGCGCCATTTGCACGCACATCCAGAGCTGATGTTTGATGTGCATGAGACGGCGGCTTTTGTTGAGGCGCGGCTGAAAGAGTTTGGCGTTGATGAGATTACGCCGGGCATTGGCCGCACCGGCGTTGTGGCCGTGATTAAGGGCAAGACAGACACCAAAGGGCGGGTGATTGGCTTGCGCGCGGATATGGATGCGCTGCCCATTGAGGAGATCACGGGGGTCGACTATGCCTCGACCGTGCCGGGCAAGATGCATGCCTGCGGCCATGACGGACACACCGCGATGTTGCTTGGGGCCGCGAAATATCTGGCCGAGACGCGCAATTTTGATGGCACGGCGGTGATGATTTTCCAGCCAGCCGAAGAGGGCGGCGGTGGCGGCAAAGAAATGTGTGATGACGGGATGATGGACCGTTGGAACATCCAGGAAGTCTATGGCATGCACAATGCGCCTGGCCTGCCAGTGGGTCAGTTTGCCATTCGTGCGGGCGCGTTGATGGCGTCTGCGGATGAATTTGAGATTGAGGTGACCGGCAAAGGTGGCCATGCGGCAGAGCCTCAGGAGGCGGTCGATACCACTTTGGTTGCGGCGCAGATCCTTGTGTCGCTGCAGTCTATTGTGGCACGCAATGTGAAGCCGATTGAACGTGTGGTGCTGACAGTGGGCACGCTTGAGACCGACAGCAATGCCTCCAATGTGATCGCCCAAAAAAAGGTGCGCATGAAGGGCACGGTGCGCACACTGGACAACAACAACCGCGCCTTGGTGGAGCGCCGTATTCGGGAAGTCGCGACCCATACAGCGCTGGCCTTTGGCGCGACGGCGGAGGTCACATGGGAAGACGGCTATCCGGTGACTGTGAACCATGAGGCGGAGACGGCATTCGCGGTGGAGGCGGCGCAGGCTGTCGCGGGGGAGGCCAATGTCGACCCGGATGTGGAGCCGATCATGCCAGCGGAGGATTTCTCTTTCATGCTGGAAGAACGGCCCGGTGCCTATATTCACCTTGGCAATGGCGACAGTGCGCAATGTCACCACCCGGCGTACAACTTTGAAGATGAAGCAATCCCGTTTGGCAGCAGCTGGTATGCGGAGATGATTGAGCGGCGTATGCCGGCGACAGACAGTTAAGCTGTTGATGGGGAGTATAAAAACATGCCTGTAAAGAACCGTTTTGCTGAGTTGCATACTGAGATCACTGAGTGGCGGCGCGACATTCATGCGCATCCCGAAGTGCTGTATGAAACTCATCGCACGGCAGCGCTTGTGGCCGACAAGCTGCGCGCCTTTGGCTGTGATGAGGTGGTCACCGGCATTGGCCGCACCGGGGTTGTGGGCATTATCAAAGGCAAAAGTAATGCGTCCGGTAAGGTGATCGGGCTACGCGCGGATATGGACGCGCTGCCGATGCAGGAGCAGACCGGTTTGGACTATGCCTCTGAAAATGATGGCGCGATGCATGCCTGTGGCCATGATGGGCACACCGCCATGTTGCTGGGTGCGGCGAAGTATCTGAGCGAGACCCGCAATTTTGACGGTGCCGTTGCGCTGATCTTCCAGCCAGCAGAAGAGGGCGGCAATGGCGCGCTCGCCATGGTGGAAGATGGCATGATGGAGCGCTGGAACATTCAGGAAGTCTACGGCATGCACAACCAGCCAGGCATGCCGGTTGGAGAGTTTGCCATCCGCAAAGGCCCGATGCTGGCGGCGGTGGATTTCTTCACCATTCATATTGAGGGCAGGGGTGGGCATGCCGCGCATCCTGATCAGACGGTTGATCCGACTTTGATTGGCACACAGATTCATGCTGCGCTCCAGTCGATTGTGAGCCGGAATGTGGATCCGGTGGAGCGCGCGGTGGTGTCTGTCACGTCGTTTCAGACCGGATCGGATGTGTACAATGTGATCCCGCACACTGCGACGTTAAAAGGCACGGTGCGCACCTTTGCGCCAGACACACAGGATATGGTGCAGGCGCGGATAGAAGAGATCGTGGCTGGGGTGGCGGCAAGTTTTGGCGGCACGGCACGGCTTGATTATCAGCGCATCACCCCCGCAACGATCAATGGTGAGGATCAGGCGGCCTTTGCCGAGGAAGTGGCCACAGCCATTTCCGGGGGCTGCAATGAGGCGGCCATCAGCATGGGGGGCGAGGATTTCTCCTACATGTTGCAGGCCCGGCCCGGGGCCTTCATCATGGTGGGCAATGGCGACAGTGCGGCGTTGCACCATCCGGAATATAATTTTGACGACGATGCGATCCCCTACGGGAGCAGCTTTCTGTCGGAAGTGATCGAACGCCGCATGCCTGCGGCTTAAGGCAAGAGTTAAAGCGAGGAACTAAGATGCCAACCAAAAACCGTTTTGCAGAACTGCATGATGAAATCACCACATGGCGACGTGATCTGCACGAAAACCCAGAAATTCTGTTTGAGACCCACCGCACCAGCGCGATTGTGGCTGAGAAGCTGCAGGCCTTTGGCTGTGATGAGGTTGTCACTGGCATTGGCCGCACCGGTGTTGTCGGTGTGATCAAAGGCAAGGCAACTGGCTCTGGCAAGGTGATTGGCCTGCGCGCCGATATGGACGCGCTGCCGATCCATGAGCAGACCGGGCTGGAGTATGCCTCCAAGACGCCGGGTGCGATGCACGCCTGTGGGCACGATGGTCACACTGCGATGCTGCTTGGCGCAGCCAAGTACCTGAGCGAGACCCGCAACTTTGACGGCACGGTTGTGGTGATCTTCCAGCCCGCCGAAGAAGGCGGCGGCGGCGGCAAAGAAATGTGTGATGACGGTATGATGGATCGCTGGGGCATCCAGGAAGTTTACGGCATGCACAACTGGCCGGGCATGCCGCTTGGCAGCTTTGCGATCCGTCCTGGGTCCTTCTTTGCGGCGACAGACCAATTCGACATTACCTTTGAGGGCAAGGGTGGTCACGCGGCCAAACCGCAGGAGACCGTGGACACAACCGTGATGGCCGCGCAGGCGGTGGTGGCGCTGCAGACCATCGCGAGCCGCAACGCGAACCCGGTGGATCAGGTGGTGGTGTCTGTCACCAGCTTTGAAACCAGCTCCAAAGCCTTCAATGTGATCCCTCAGAAGGTGCAGGTTAAGGGCACCGTGCGTACCATGAGCGCGGATATGCGTGATCTTGCGGAGCAGCGGATCAAGGCGATTTGTGCGGGTATGGCCGCGACTTTTGGTGGCACAGCGGATGTGACCTATCATCGTGGGTATCCGGTGATGGTGAACTCTGAGGTGCAGACAGAATTTGCGGCTGAGGTCGCGAAATCCATTTCTGGCCAATGTGATGAAGCCCCGCTGGTGATGGGCGGCGAAGACTTTGCCTTCATGCTGGAAGAGCGCCCCGGTGCTTACATTCTTGTGGGCAATGGGGAAGGTGGCGCAGCGGTGCATCACCCAGAATACAACTTCAATGATGAAGCCATTCCGGCGGGCTGTAGCTGGTGGGCGGAGATTGTTGAGAAGCGGATGCCAGCCGCTTAACAACCGAAAGGCCGCGCTGATGGGCGCGGCCTTTTTCTTGGCATTTTGTCTAAGACGCCAAGCGCCTCTCCAGATATGTCGATAAGGTCTGCAAAAGGTGCATCTTGTTGATTGGCTTTGACAAAAACATATCCATTCCTGCGTCCAGACAGGCTTGTTTGTCGCTTTCAAAGGCGTTTGCGGTCAGCGCGATGATCGGTGGCTGCATGATGGGCAGCTCACGAATAATGCGTGTGGCCTGCAGGCCATCCAACTCTGGCATCGACATGTCCATCAACACCAGATCCGGACAGTTTGTTTTGCATTGCTCGACCGCCTGAACACCATTTTCAACCTCAATCAGTTCCAGCGGATATTCCGAAAGATATTTGCGGATCAGAAGGCGATTGGTTTTGTTGTCTTCGGCCAGAAGAATACGTGTGCCAAAAAGGTGTTCGGGGGTGAATTCGAGCGGTTCCGTTTTTGCCTGTTCCACGCCAAGAGGCGCCTTGCCCATGATTGTGGCCTTAAAACAAGCGCCGTCTTCGTATTGGTCACACAGAAAGATGTCGCCGCCCATGCGGCGGGCAAGCATTGTGGAGATTGTGAGCCCCAAGCCCGTGCCGCCAAATGAACGCGTGATCGCGGCGTCTGCCTGTGAAAAGCGATCAAAAATATGGCGGGCCTGCTCTGGCGTGATCCCGATGCCGGTATCAAACACATTGACCGAAATGCCGTAGGTGGTGTTTGGCTGTCGAGCGACGACGATCCGCACGCCCCCTTCGGTGGTAAATTTGACGGCGTTGCCTATGAGGTTCATCAGGATTTGGCGCAGTCGGCCATCATCAGCGCGCACCATGCGGGGCACGTCGCCTTCATATTCGACCGTCAGATAGAGACCTTTCTGCTTGGCTTTGTGACGCAGCAGATCGGCGACACTGTCAATGCAGCGGTGCAGATCAAAATCCACTTCAGAGACTTCCAGCTTGCCGGACTCAAGACGCGAAAGATCCAGAATATCATTGATGATTTTCAACAGAGCATGGCCGGATTCACGGATCGTGGTCACGTTCTGGCTGTCTTCTGAGGACAAATCGGCAGCCGACAACAATTCTGACATGCCGATGATTGCATTCATGGGCGTGCGAATTTCGTGGCTCATGTTTGCGAGAAACTCTGATTTTGCACGGTCGGCCATTTCTGCCGCGCGCTTTGCTTCGGCGAGGTCCTCTTCGTAGCGTTTGGACTCTGTGATTTCCCGCTCAATACCGATGCTCATGGCCACTTGGCCGTTTTCATCCATCACAGGAAAAAGATTGGTATCCACCCAAATGGATTTGCCCTGTTTGGTACGGTTCAGAATTTCGGTGTGGAAACGCGCGCCGCGCTTTTGGTGGCGTTTGATGGATTCAATTGTGTATGGGTCGGTATCTTCGTGGTTCAGCAATTCACCTGCCGTACGCCCGATTGCCTCTTCGGACGTATATCCGGTCATTCGGGTGAAGCCATCGTTGACCCATATGATTTTTCCATCTGGATCTGACAATAGGACACTGTCTGAGGCGTGTTTTGCCACAAGGGAGAGGCGTTCAAGCTCCTCGTCACGTTTCTCTAGTTTTGCAATCAGGGCGCGGCGTCTGTCAGACAGGCGCGCGGCTGCAATTGTTGGTGCGAGGACAAGCAAGAGAGCGCCCAGGAAAAACAATCGCACGCCAACCATATCTTCGGCGTGGAGCATCCAGCCCTCCTTGGGGCGTGCGGCAAGTTGCCAGCTGCCGTTGGGCAGATGTATGTCCATCAAAATCGGATTGTCACCTAGAACGGCAGGATTGCCAAAAAAGAGATCTCCCTCAGCGCCTCTGCCATCTTTGCCGACCAGAGCAATATCAAGCGCGAGTTCCGGATCGCGTAGTCCAGCGCTATCATAGAGGTTTTCGGCGTCGATGACGGCTGCAATCAATCCCCAGAAACGCCGCTCGCCGTCGCGTTCATCCCAGACGGGCAGGCGTGCGATCAGCCCTACGCCGCCCTGCACCAGATCCAGGGGGCCGGCGATGGCCATTTTGCCGGTATCGCGCACCTGATAGGCGACTTTCCAGCGGGCTTCGTTTTCATGGTAGTTCAACCCGAGGGCCGGGCGATTGCTTTCCAGAGGGTATACCCGGGTGATCACAAGATCTGGTGCGGCAGCGATGTTGATAAATTCCATCGTGTCGCCTGTGATGCGGCTCATCAGGGCGCTGTAGCGCTCCTGAGACATATCGAGATCGTCTGAGAAAGCCGCAACAATGCCGCGTACAAGTTGAATGCGCGCGGCGACCTGACCTTCGATTTGTGCGCGCAGACGGCTGGTTTCGCTGGTTGCCAGGTTGCGCTGTTCCTGAATTGCGATCCTGTTGTTTTGGTAATCTGCATAAAGCGCAAATGACCCAACTGTCAAAATCATCAGAAAAGAAGGGAGGTAGGCGCGCCGAAATATTGCGCGAAAGAGTTTTGGAAAAGTCACTTTCGATGGCATTCTTTTGTTCCGGTCCTTCTGTCCGGCCACAGGGGCATAGTCTTTCTCTGCACGAGCCATATTAAAACCTGTTTAACAGTCTTGAGCGTTTCAGCCTACTACAATGCCTGGGGTGCGTGATTTTAGCGGCCGCCGCCCTCCTCGTGTGGCGCCAAAATACGGCCTTGGCATGGCATGTGGCTTGGCTCGGTGTATAGAAGGAGGGAACGTCTGATTTGGCGTGATGAAACGAAGGCCTTGTTGGTGCAGACAAAATCTCTTTCCATTGGATGGCAATTGCGCGCCTATCTTATGCTACGCCCTCTTTTGCAGCCGCTCATGCGCCGTGTCGTGGCCAAGCGCGTGGCGCGGGGCAAAGACGATCAATTGCGCAGTGCAGAAAAATTTGGGCAAACGCAAATTCCGCGCCCTGAGGGGCGTTTGATCTGGCTGCATGCGGTTGGGTTGGGTGAAGTGCTCGCGCTGCGCCCTTTGCTTAAGGAGATGGCCAGGCAGGCACCCGATGTCTCTTTTCTGGTGACGTCGACCGCACGCAGTTCGGCGCAGGTGATGGGCGCGCACCTTCCGGCCAATACCATCCACCAGTTCCTGCCGCTGGACGGTCCCCGATTTGTGGCGGCCTTCCTTGACCATTGGCAACCGGATCTGTCGATCTGGTCTGAGCAGGATCTCTGGCCGGGGGCGATTTGTGACACCGCGCGGCGCGGCATTCCGCTCGCCTATATCAACGGACGGATCACCGAAGCGGGTTACAAAAGCCGCGCCCGGTTTCGGCATGGCTTTGGCGATCTGATGAGGATGTTTGAACTGGTCGCCGGTCAGGATGCAGACAGCGTGGCCCGCCTGCGCGCTCTGGGGGCGCAAGCGCCTCGTCAAATGGGATCGCTCAAGCCGGCCGCTGATCCGCTTTTGGTGGATGTCGCGGCTTTGAGCGCTGTCAAAGCGGAGACCGCAGGGCGCAGGCTTTGGGTTGCTGCCTCAACCCACAAGGAGGATGAGACTGTTGTCATCGCTGCGCATCAAAAGCTTTTGCGCACGGAGCCTTCCGCGCTCTTGATACTGGCCCCGCGTGTGCCGGACCGTCGCGCGGAGATTGGCGAGGCACTGGCCAACGCAGGGCTGACCTATGCACTGCGCAGCACAGGCGCGGTGCCTTCGGCGGACCAGCAGGTCTATGTGGCCGACACATTTGGAGAGCTTGGGCTGTGGTATCGACTGGCAGAAATGGCGTATGTCGGGGGCTCCGCAGGCGATGTCGGCGGGCATAATCCATGGGAAGCAATCGGGCAGGGCTGTGCCGTTTTGCATGGCGCCAATACCAGCAATTTCCAACAGGACTATGCCGATCTTGCCGCAGTGGGGCTTGCGACGCAATGTTCCGGGGCAGATGCGGCGGCCCAAGTCGCCGATGCCATTGCCCATTTGGACAAGACCGGAGATGCAGCACAGGTGCGGCAGAAAGCGGAGTCTTTGATTGCGCAGGCGCGCGAAGAGCTGACACCTCTTGCCCGTGATTTGCTTGCCCTGCTAAGGGCGGCACCATGATCCTGACACTCTTCAATTTGTTTTATCGGTTGCTTTGGATCCCATTGCTGCCGCTCCTGATGATCTACCTTTATATGCGCGGAGGCAAAGACCCGCGGTATCTGCGTCATGTCAAAGAGCGCTTTGGCTTTTATGGGCGCGCGTTGCCGCAGGATGCGATCTGGATCCATGCGGTGAGCCTTGGGGAAGTGCGCTCCGCCCTTGGTCTGATCCGGCTGGCACTGGCGCGCGGCGATAAGGTGATCCTCACCAACTTCACCCCTGCGGGACGCGAAGAGAGCGAACGCCAGTTTGCTCGTGAGATCGCCGAGGGTCGCCTTGCGGTGCTTTGGGTTCCCTTGGACATGCATTGGTGTCTACACCGGTTTTACCGCGCTTGCCGACCGCGCTTTGGTCTGACGCTGGAAGTGGAGATCTGGCCTGCGATGATTGCAAGTGCCCGTCGCGCCGGGGTGCCGCTCTATCTGTGTAACTCTCAATATACCTCTGGGGCCTTTGCGAAAGATGGCAAGGGGCTGCGGTTGCGACAACGAGTGATTGCCAGTGTGGACGGTGCCTTTGTGAAATCAGAGATCCAGCGCGCGCGCTTTGCCTCGGTCGGGGTGCAGAATATCACCGTGACAGGCGAGCTGCGGTTTGATCAACCCATTCCGGAGGCGTTGCTAGGCGCGGCGGCGCAGGTCCGTCCGCTGCTCACGGCGGAGGGGCGTCAGGTGATCACCATCGCCTCAGGTGTGGCGGGAGAAGAAGAAATTTTCCGCGATATGATCCTGTCGCTGCGTGCGGCGGCCACGCGTGACCGCACACCTGCGCCACTGTTTGTTTATGTGCCGCGCGCGCCCGAACGGTTCGAGGCGGTTAGCCACATGCTAGAAGAGGCAGGGCTTTCAGTAAACGCACGCAGTCAGGCAGCTAAAGCAGGCACCACGGGGCTGGCCGCGCTTGGGCAAGCCTTGGCGGAGACGCCGGATGTCCTGCTCGGCGACAGCTTTGGTGAGATGTACTTCTATCTCGGTCTGGCCGATCAGGTCATTGTCGGTGGGGGCTTTACCCCGGCAGGGGCGCATAACATCATTGAGCCGCTCGCGGTTGGCAAACCTCCGATCACCGGGCCGGAAACCTGGCCGATCGAGTTTCCCTTTGCGGAGGCCGAAGCGGCCGGTGTGGCCAAAAGCTTCGAAACACCGGACGCGATGGTGGCAGCGCTCTGGCCTGCGCGCGCCGCACCACTCAAAGAGGCCGCGCAATTCATGGCCGAACATCGCGGCGCGAGTGCACGGACATTGCAAGCGATGGATCAGGTATTGATGGGTCAGAACCGCAAATCGGACTGAATTTTAGAAGGGGTGCATGATGCGCCCCTTTTTCATGACTTGGGCAGGACGAGTCAGCAGGATCCGGAGGGTTTCAGCCGTTAGACAAACCCGCACTCGGCGCGTTTGGCCTTACAGGTGAATGCCGATCCAATTTCTGGAATGTGTCAAACCCTTAAAAATAGGGCGATCACGGGAAAAGAATGTGCAGGGCGATAGTTTTTTCATTTTTCTGTCAAAAACCGCTTGCGACTCATCCGTACCAGCACTAAATA
>NZ_JAQJIM010000006.1:0-252411 GCF_027947445.1 Shimia sp. MMG029
AATACCCGGCAGAGCCAGCGAACGGGCAAAGCCGCAGAACGCAACAGGGGAGAGGACGGCCCTCCCCTGCTCGGTGCATAAGAGCGCCACGCAAGAGTCGCGGAGCAAACGTGTAGACGGCGTGCGGTGACGTCAGGATATATGAAGTAAAAGTACAACGCCGCACACAGGGGTACAGAGGAGCATCAAGCACAGCCCCCTTCCCCGTCCTAACGCACCGGCAAGCACATTACCCTGGGATGTCGGGGAGACACTTGCCGTAGACCTGGCTCAGCGGGGAAAGGTCACCACCTTACTTTGGCCGATCAGGGAAAGGCGCGCGTCTCGCTGGAGGCGCAGACATATGTCAGCCTGCAGCGTCGGCTCCGGTTGATGTGGCGGCAGCGGCCACCCCTTGTGACAAAAAGGGGGGCAACAGAGCGCGCGCCAGAGTTGCGTCAGCTGTCTGAACTATAATGGGCCATAAACATCGCAACACAGTCGTCCAATGTGCTTGCCGGCGTGGGTGTCTCGCCAAGAAAGAACTCCGGCCAAAAGAAAAAGCCCTTCACAAGCACAAGCAGCTGATTGGTCGCATAGCCCGCATCAGCGGTGCGGATCACCCCCGCCTCCATCGCTTCGCTGATCAGTCTGGTGATCGGATAGGCATGGGTTTCTGTTTCCGCAAAGAACTTCTTGGACCGGTCGAGATCCCGAATGAGTTCAGACATCACCATCCGGTTCAGGCCCAGCGCCGTCTCCTCAGTGATCACAGCAACATATTGCCTCAGCGCGTCCTGCAATTGCTCTACAAAGTCACGATCCGGATCGTAGGGCACCGGGTCCATACGCCCGTTCCGTTCAATCATGATCTCAGAAATCGCCTCAAACAGGGCCTCTTTGCTCTCGAAATGATTGTAGAGCGTGCGACTCGATACGTTTGCGCGCTTGGCGATCGAGGTTGTCTTTGCCCCCAGAAACCCCTGCGCGCGAAACTCTTCAATCGCAGCGTCGATGATATCTTTTCTTTTCAGTACGTTTCATGAATTCCCCACCACAAGGTAAACAAGATTTTTTACAAACAGCTCATCCAAGCACTAAGTAAACAAAACAATTTACTTTGCCAAACCACAATCCCGCCCTCCCCGCAAACGCGAAGCATCACATGATCCATCTTTCCCGTCGCCGCGCACTTCAAACCGCATCTATCGCATCCCTGCTGGCCCTTACAGGCTGGCAGGCACACGCCAAGCAAACCTCACTCCCCACACAAAAAGGATATCTGACATGACCCTCACCGCTGGCAAAAACAATGTAACCTTCAAATCCTTTGGTCTGGATCTGGCCGCTGATCTCTACCTTCCCGAAGACTTCGACGCGAGCAAGACGTATAAGGCCATCGTGGGCGCCAGCCCATTCCCACAGGTCAAAGAACAGATCCCAGCCACATATGGCCCGGAAATGGCCGCATGTGGGTTCATTTACTTGGGCTTTGACTATCTGGGTATGGGCGATAAGCCCTGCGCTGCCCGGTGAGTTCATGCAATCGCGCTACAATTTCCGCCTGATCGAAAACACCTGGGACGCGGTGTCCTATCTGGGCACATTGCCCTTTGTGGAAGAGATTTATGGTCTGGGCGTCTGTCAGGGGGGGGGCAAACCATCGCCTCTGCCGCAGTGACCGACCACCGCATCAAGAAAATCGCCATGGTTTCGGGCATGATGGCTTCGGACGCCTTCCAGTGGACAGACCGCGACATGGCCAATCAGATGATCGCTGCGGCAAACGCTTCGATGCAGAAGCAGTATGAGACTGGAAAGCCGGACTATGTTGCGCCCTTTGGCCTGAACGACGAGATGTCGCGACAAGAGTTTATTGATCTGGGCATCAACCCGATGGCCGGGGAAACCTATGACTACTACGGGCGCGATGGTGCCAAAGGGCCGGTTGCGGTTCCAAACTACACCAACATGCATATCGGCGATCTGCTCTACCGCATTCGTCCAAAAGCTGACAAACACGCACACAGAGCTGGCCTTTGATGAATTCAGCCACGTGGACTTTTACCACAAGCCTGAAGCTGTGAAGGCATCCACCGACGCTGTTGCTGATTTTTCAACGCATGACGTGAAACCTTATGGCCGTTTGCGGTTGATTTGAATCGCCTGCTCGCAGCCTCGTCCATTCGGTTGAACGCGAAAAGCGATCCGCGCGCTTCAAATAAACGCAAACGGCTTTCGGCACAGAACCCACTTATGTTCTCCCGCTTTGGAGGTGGCGCATGCGACGCGCCGCCCGCAGGCGTTGGTGAGGCAAGCCCCGGCACCCAGC
Source organism: Shimia sp. MMG029 (assembly GCF_027947445.1). NCBI lineage: Bacteria > Pseudomonadati > Pseudomonadota > Alphaproteobacteria > Rhodobacterales > Roseobacteraceae > Shimia > Shimia sp. MMG029. Next base: position 2,312 of record NZ_JAQJIM010000006.1, read on the forward strand.
ATATGGCAGTGTGCGGCCAAAGGCGGCTCCCCTCATGCGCACCTGACTTTTGACATTGCGCGCCTCAAATGTTCTATTTTTGTTCTCTTTGCTCTATACTGGGGGCATGACAGATTCTTCGCTGCCCTTCCTGTCTTTGACCAAAGGTCGCATGCATGAGGCCTACGGTGCGGGTGCGCCGGTGTTTGCCTGCGCGCTGGTGCAGCTGTGCCGGGGTCATGTGATCTGGGTGCGCGAGGGCTGGCGGCTGGAGCAGATCAACCCTGTGGGTATGGCCGCATTTCTGGACCCTGCCACGCTGATCCTGTGCCAGACCAAAGATCAGCTTGAGGCGCTGGCGGTGGCCGAAGATGCCCTGCGCTCTGGAGCGGCGGCTGTGGTGGTGATTGAGCTGAGCAAACCCGTAGGGCTGACCGAAGGGCGGCGTTTGCAACTGGCCGCGCGGGAGGGCAATGCCACGGGGCTGGCGCTGATCGGGGCGGAGGCCATGGGCAGCAATGCGGCGGAAACGCGTTGGCAGTGCCTGCCGGTTTTTGAACCCGACGCGGGGACAAAAGCGGCGATACAGGACTCGACTCTGCAGCAGTGGGATCTTAAAAAGAACAAATCAGGAACATTAGGAAGTTGGCATGTTCGATGGGATGCAGCGTCGCGTCGTATCTGTGTGGTTTCCCCGGCTGGCGACAGACCGGGTGCTGCGCCAGCGCCCGGTGACCGGGCCGTTTGCACTGACGCTTCAACAACAAAACACCAACCGGATTTACTGCCTGAACGCGGAGGCCGCGCGGCAGAATCTGGATAAGGGCATGTCCTATGCGGATGCGCGGGCCTTTTGCCCCGATCTGCAAAGCGGACCGGCGGATCCGGCGGGGGATGCACGGTTTTTGCATATGCTGCGCCGTTGGGCGACGCGCTATTGCCCCTGGGTGGGGCTGGAAGGTGAGGCCGGTCTGGTGATGGACATCACCGGGGCGGCGCATCTGTTTGGCGGCGAGGCCACGATGGTGGCGGATATGCGCGCGCGGCTGGCGCGGGTGGGGCTTGGCGCGTGTATTGGCGTGGCCGACACCCGTGGCGCGGCCTGGGCTTTGGCCCATTATCGGGAGGGCAGCGCCCCGCCCGGCGCGATGCTTGAAGCGCTGAAATCTCTGCCCGTGGCGGCCCTGCGCCTGCCGGAGGACACATCGGTGTCCTTGCAGCGGTTGGGGCTGCGCGAGATTGGCGCGCTGGCGCAGGCCCCGCGCGCGCCGCTGACACGCCGCTTTGGGCTAGAGGTGCTGCGGCGGCTGGATCAGGCGCTTGGCACGCAGCCTGAAGAAATCACCCCGCTGGCGGAGCCCCCTCACTATGGCGTGCGGATGACCCTGCCCGAACCGATTGGCCTGTTGACAGACGTGATGGCGGGCACGGAGCGGCTGCTGACCCAGCTGTGTGCCAAACTCAAGGCGCAGGATATGGGCGCGCGGGTGCTCTGCGTCACCCTGCGGCGGGTGGATCAGGGCCATCAGCAGGTGGAGCTGCGTCTGGCGCGCCCGATGCGCGATGCGGCCCGCATTCTGCCGCTGTTTGAGCGCGGTCTGGCCGCGGTGGAGGCGGGCTTTGGCATTGATCAGCTGCGGCTGGAGGCGACGCAGGTCGCGGCGCTGCCGGTACAGCAGATCAGCCATGTGGCCGATCGCGGCAAAGACCAGCTGGATGATCTGATCACCCGGATTGGCACCCGGATTGGGCTCGACAATATCCAGCGCTTCCTGCCCGCAGACAGCCATATCCCCGAGCGCAGCTTTCTGATTGCCCCGGCCGCCTACGCCGCGCCCAGCAGCGCCTGGAGCACGCATCAGCCGCGCCCGCTGACGCTGTTTCCGCCCGAAGCCATTGCCGCCAGCGGGGCGCGCCCGCCCAAGCGATTTCGCTGGCGGCGCATGGTTTTGCGCACGGGGCGTGCCGTTGGCCCGGAACGCATCGCGCCGGAATGGTGGCTGCAGGATGACGCCTGGCGCAGCGGGTTGCGCGATTACTGGCGGGTGGAGACCAAAGAAGGACGGCGGCTGTGGCTGTTTTACACGCCGCAAAACCCCGGCTGGTTTGTGCAGGGGGAATTTGCATGAGCCAAAACACACGCCCCCCGCGCCCCAAAGGCATGGAAGCTGGCACCACCAGCTATGCCGAGCTGTGCGTGACCAGCAATTTCACCTTTCTCACCGGGGCCTCTCATCCCGAGGAGCTGATGGCGCGGGCCGCAGAGCTTGGCCTGCCCGCGATTGCGCTGACAGATCGCAACTCGCTGGCCGGGGTGGTGCGGGCGTGGAGTGCGCTGAAACAGATGCAGCGCGACAAGGATGAAGCGCTGCAGATCCGGTCCCAGCAACAGGTGGATGCCTCCTCGCGCCAGACCGTTGGCCCCAGCACACCGATTGAAAAACCGGACATCACAACCCTGCCCAAGCTGATTGTCGGCGCGCGTCTGGTGCTGGTGGACAGCACCGTGGAGTGGCTGGCGCTGCCGCGGGACCGCGCCGCCTATGAGAGGCTGACCCGGCTGCTGACCCTTGGCAAACGGCGGGCGGAGAAAGGGCAATGCACGCTTTATACGCAGGATCTGGAAACCGCGTGCCGGGGCATGATCCTGATCGCCCTGCCCCAAAAGAGCCTGCGTGCCGCATTGGCGGACATTCGCAGGCTGCAACCGCAGTTTCCGGGGCATGTCTTTCTGGGAGCCGCGCCAAAATATGATGGCAGCGATCAGGCTTATCTGGCGGCCTGCGCGCGGGTGGCGCTGGCGGCCTCTGCCCCGATGGTGGCGGTGGGCGATGTGCTGATGCATCGCGCCAGCCGCCGACAGTTGGCCGATGTGCTGACCTGTATGCGCCATCATATTACCATTGACCAGATCGGCACCCGCGCGCTGCCCAATGGCGAACGCCGCCTGAAAACCGGGGCGGATATGGCGCGGCTGTTTCGCGACCATCCCGGCGCGCTGCGCCGCACGCTGGAGATTGCGGATCGGTGTGATTTTGATCTGGGCGAGCTGTCTTATGACTACCCCTATGAGGAGGTGGATGGCGAAAGCCCGCAGGACCGGCTGGAGCGACTGGCGCAGGAGGGGCTGAAGCGGCGCTATCCCAATGGCCCAACGGAGAAGGCCGTGACGCTGATGCACAAAGAACTTGCGGTGGTGAAAGATCTGAACTTTCCGGCCTATTTCCTGACCGTGCATGACATTGTGCATTTTGCCCGCTCTCAAGGCATTCTGTGTCAGGGGCGTGGTTCAGCGGCCAATTCGATCCTGTGTTATCTGTTGGGCATCACCGATGTGAGCCCGGATATGATCAGCATGGTGTTTGAGCGCTTTGTCTCCAAATACCGGGGCGAGCCGCCGGATATTGATGTGGATTTTGAGCATGAGCGGCGCGAAGAGGTCATTCAGTGGATCTATGAGAAATACGGCCGCCACCGTGCCGGGCTCTGCGCCACGGTGATTCATTTCCGCTCCCGCGCGGCGATCCGGGAGGTGGGGAAGGTCATGGGGTTGTCCCAAGATGTGACGGCGGGTCTGTCGAGCCAGATCTGGGGAATGAGCGACGGCGGTGTGGATCTGGAACGGATGCGCGAGCTGGGGCTCGACCCGGAGGACCGCCGTCTGATGCAGACCATTCAGTTGATTGCAGAGGTCATCGGCTTTCCGCGCCATCTGTCCCAACATGTGGGCGGCTTTGTCATCACGCGCGGGCGGCTGGATGAGTTGGCGCCGATCGAAAACGCCGCGATGGACGACCGCACCGTGATTGAATGGGACAAGGATGACATCGACGCGCTTGGCATTTTGAAAGTCGATGTGCTGAGCCTTGGCATGCTGACCTGCATTCGCAAATCCTTTGCCCTGTTGCAAAGCCATGAGCAGATCGACCACAGCATCGCCAGCATCCCACAAGGGGACACGCCGACCTATGACATGCTGTGCCGGGCGGATGCAGTGGGGGTGTTTCAGGTGGAAAGCCGCGCGCAGATGAATTTTCTGCCCCGCATGCGCCCGCGCGAATTCTACGATCTGGTGATTGAGGTGGCGATTGTGCGCCCCGGCCCGATTCAGGGCGATATGGTGCAGCCCTATATTCGCCGCCGCAATGGGCTGGAGCAAGCCGAACCGCTGGGCCCCGCGCTGGAAAAAGTCACCGCGCGCACCCTGGGGGTGCCTCTGTTTCAGGAGCAGGCCATGCAGATTGCCGTGGTTGGCGCGGGTTTCTCGGCGGAAGAGGCCGACCATCTGCGCCGCTCCCTTGCCACCTTTCGCCGGATGGGCACGATTGGCGCCTTTCGGGACAAATTTGTGCAGGGCATGCTGAACAATGGCTACAGCCCGGAGATTGCAGAGCGCTGTTTTTCCCAGATTGAGGGGTTTGCGGATTATGGCTTTCCCGAAAGCCATGCGGCGGCCTTTGCCATGCTTGCCTATGTCTCTGCCTGGTTAAAATGCCACCACCCTGCGGTGTTTGCCTGTGCGCTACTCAATTCGCAGCCGATGGGGTTTTATGCCCCGGCACAAATTGTGCGCGATGTGCGCGAACACGGCATTGAGGTGCGGCCGATCTGTGTGAACCATTCTGAGTGGGACAACACATTGGAGCGGCGCAGCGATGGCACGCTGACCCTGCGGCTGGGCTTTCGCCAGATCAAAGGGTTTCGCGAAGAAGATGCGGGCTGGATCGTGGCGGCGCGCGGCAATGGCTATCGCGACCCCGAAGCGCTGTGGCTGCGTGCGGGGCTGCGGCCGGATGTGCTGATCCGGCTGGCGGAGGCAGATGCGTTTTGTGACATGAACCTCACCCGGCGGGATGCGCTCTGGCAGGTGAAGGCGATCCGCAGCCAGAAACCCTTGCCCCTGTTCAATGATCCCATTGATGGGGAAAGCATCGCTGAGCCCAAAACCCAGCTGCCCAATATGCATCTGGGCGAAGAGGTGGTGGAGGATTATGTTTCCACCCGTTTGACGCTGCGCGCCCATCCCATGGAGCTGTTGCGCCCCGCCCTGCCGGGCCTCACCCCCCATGCGGAGCTGGCGACGGTGCCTCTTGGCCAGCACAGCGTGTGCGGATTGGTGATCACCCGCCAGCGCCCCGGCACCGCCTCTGGCGTGATTTTCCTGACGCTGGAGGATGAAACAGGGGTGAGCAATGTGGTGGTCTGGCCCAAGGTCTATGAACAATTCCGCCGCGTGGTCATGGGCGGGCGGCTGCTGCGGGTGCGCGGCTATCTGCAACGTGAGGGCATTGTGGTGCATCTGATTGCCCAAGACATAGAGGATATGTCCTACCGGCTGTCTGAGCTGGGGCATCCGCTGCCGGAGGCCCTCAGTGCGGAAGGCGCGCGCACCGATGATGTGCCCAAACAATCCCGCTATCCGGCGCGTGCCATGCACCCGCGCGATCAGGCCAAGCGCCTGTTTCCGAGCCGGGACTTTCACTAAGCCGGTAGGAGCGAAGGATCAGCTGTCTTCCTTGGCGTCGCTCTGCTCCTGCCGGCGGCTGAGCGCCCCAACATAGCCCGACACGGTCTGCAGAATGCGGAACGCGGTAGAGGCATCGTTTTCCACCACGGCCATGAACTCTGTCTCCCCAAGGCGGAGCATTTCCATATCGGTTTTGGCATACATATCCAGCGCCCGCTTTTCCTTGCGCAGCAGAGCGAGCTCGCCGACCAAGGTGCCTGCCCCGGCTTCGGCCACCTCATGTGCCTCCCCATCGGGTGTGTGGTAGCCAAGCCCGGCCGTGCCTTCGAGGATCAGATAGGCCCCATCCGCCGGATCATCCCCCTGATGGAAAACGTAGTCCCCTGCCTTTTCCTGATGCCATTGCGCACCAAAGGCCAGCAGGCGCATCTGGCGACGGGACAGACCGGCAAACATATCGGCAGAGGTCAGCGCGCGCATCTTGCGCCGCAGGTCGGCGCTGGCGGCATTTTCCGTGTCTTCAATATCCACCGCTTCGCCATCTTTCAGGCGGCCGTGCTCCAGCTCCAGAACCATGTCAAAGCTGTCCTGATCCTCAAACTCCTCTTCCAGAAACACCATGGTGGTGTTGGGCAGAAGGGCGCGCAGATTTTGAATCATCTCCGCTGCCTGCCCTTCCTCGTAGGCGGCAAGGCAGCGATTGAGGATCAGAAGATCCGGTTTCTTGATCGCGGCGCGGCTGATGGCGAGCGGTTCGGCAAAGGCACCGGGCAGATTGGCGCCGCCGATGCCCGTGGGCACCGCAAAGAGCAGCTCGGCGATTTCATCCTTCAGGCCCGCGTCACTGAGGATCTGGGAGACAACATCGCGCAATTGTTCACCACGCCCGCCCGCCGAGGCCGACAGTTTGCCATAGATCGCGTTTTCCAAAACCGTCAGGCCAGGCGCGTAACGCCCTTCCTGAAGGGGCGCGAGGAAGGTGCTCATCCATTCAGAGAGCTTCTCTGCCTCATTGTGGCGCAGCTCCAGAATGGTCTGTTTCAGATCATTGCCAAAGCCCGGCCCAATGCGTTCGGCGGATACAGAGAATGGCAGGTTGAGCATTTGCCCAAGCTCTTCACGCGCCATATTGGCCAGCCCGACCTCGCGGCTTTTGCCCACAAGCTCCACATTGCGCGTGAAGGCATCCGCGCTGAGACCCAGCTGCTGGAACAAGGGATGGTCGGTGCCATCGACGCCAAAGGTCTGATTGAGCATCTCAATCACTTCGCGCGACATGCGCAGAATGCCGTCTTCGATGCCAAGCTCATGCAGCAGATCAAGGAAGGCGTTGACCTCTTCTGGTTCGGGTTCCTCTAATTCACGCAGAGGGGTGGCAAAGAACAGGTTCGCGGCGACGGGCAGCGCGGGGTTATATTCATCCGGGTCAAAGCGATAGTAGGCTTTGGACAGGCCCGCATTTTCCAAGGCTTCATAAATTTTGAGCCGCAGCCGGACCAGCATTTGTGCAAGCTCCGGGTGATCCGCTTCGACAAACACCTGATCCAGACCACGCCGGAACAGGGCGTTGCCCGCGCCGGTGGCATCCATCAATTGCACCCAGAAGTGATGCGCCGCGTCGGTGTCCGCAAACCCCGCCAGATCAGGGTCGACCCAATCGGCAAAAAGCCGATCCGTGCTGTTGCCGGTGCGGCGGCTTTCGTAGGCGCGCTGTTTGTCCTCCGCTGGGCCATGCGGGTCAGGCAGATCGGCGTGCGGCGCGCGTTTGAGCGGCATCATCACATTGTCGCCAAAGGTGCCCTCAAACACATAGGGCGACGGGTCGGCATAGCCGATGCGGCTGGCAATCACCCGCTGGTGCAGATCGTTGAGCTTCTCCCCACCAACCGAGAGGCTGCCGCTCATTGGCAGGATTTCACGGGTGAACAGTTCTGCCAAGGCGCGCCGTTCCTCAGAATCGATCGAACGAATCCCAACGACTTTGCCCTGTGGGATCGTGGTGGAGATGTTTTCCAGCACCGTGTCCCCATCGTGATCGCGCACGTAAACTTTATCCAGATGGATCTCACCAGACAGACGCGGAATGGTGTCCGGCTCGCTCTCAATCAACGTTTCATCCACCATGCCACTTGGATCAAAGCGATCCCCAATCAGGTGCCAGCGCAACGACAGATCAGCGACGCGATTGTAGTAGTTCAGCAGCTCTTTCCATGGGGAAGACAGATCTTTGTAGGCCGCAAGCGCTGCCACCAGCGCGCCCAGCGAGACCTGCCCACGGATCACCAGAAGGCCACCAATGAGGTAAAAGAAAAACGGGGTCAGCTGTGTGATGAAGTTGTTGAGGAACTTCATGAAGAACTTCTTCTTGTAGATATCCAGACGGATCAAGAAGAGTGTGCCCAGACGGCGTGTGGTCTGCGCCATGCGGAATCGCCAGCCACCATTCACGCGCAACTCTGGCGCGCCCGCGGCGGTTTCGCCGATCTCAGCGGCCAGTTTACGGACCTGTTGAATGCGGTCTTTGTTGAGCAGATTGATCTGGCGCTGCAGTTTGGGAATGAGCCACGCCTGCACAGGAATAAGCGCAATCGCCGCAAAGCCAAACCAGACGTTTTGCAAAAACAGGAAGCTCAGGATGGTGATCATCTGGCCGGCCTGCATGACCGGCAGGCTGATCGCATCGCCCATCATACCACCGAGGGGCTCTGATTCTGCGGTGATCATGGAGACCAGTTCGCCCTGTGACGTGCGGCGCAGGTAGGGCTGCGGAAAACGCGTGATCCGCGAAATCAGCGTAAAGCGATAGCGGCGCAGCATGCGTTCAGACAACACCCCCTTCATGGTGTTGATGCGCATTTTCATCAAACCGTGAAACAGGACCGAGAGCAAAAAGAAGCAGCTGAGCATGATCAGGAAGTTTTCCTGTGTCATCTCATAATCGAGCACATCAATGAAATCTTGATCTGCGTCGATGGCGTCGTTGATGATCCGCTTGGGCAGTTCCAGCGTCAGAAACTGCAACGGAAACAGACAGGCGGTCAGTGCCAAAAGCACCATCTGATCGCGTTTTGAAAACTTCCAAATAAAGGAAAACAGCGAGCGTTCTATGACCTCAACTCCCGGTCTTGGGCGACGGGCAAACGCCCGCAATTCCAACAGATGCTATCAATGCATCCCCCCTGTGTTCAAACGGTTTCTTAATCGGCAAGTGCTATCGTCATAAAACATAGGTTTGCGGTGGCGGACTTCTGCGGCTAGTCTCGGAAAGTCGAATACATCATGGGGCTTAGGTCTATGGACCAAATCACGACCATACTTTTGCTGGTCGCTGCATTTCAGATCAAACATCTGGTGGCGGACTTCTTTTTGCAGAACGCCAAAATGATCATGGGACGCGAGCGTTATTGGCATATGGGCCGGGCCCAGCATGCCGGGATTCACGCCGTTTTCTCTGTTGTTGTGCTGGCGCTCTTTGGCACAGGTCCAATGGTGATTTTCTGGATGGTGCTCGCGGAATTCATTGTCCACTTTCACATCGACTGGGGCAAAGCGCGATTCTCTGTGGACCGCGCCCTGACCCCTGAGCAGCCGATGTATTGGTATGCCATGGGATTTGATCAGGCGCTGCATCAGTTGACCTATCTGGTCATGACATGGGCCTATTTTGCCTGCCTCACAGCGTAGAGCTGCGGCTGCGCGTTTGTTGATCAGGTCTTCGCCCCAAAGACGTCAATGATTGCATGAATCTGGTCCGCCTCGCCTACCACAAAAACGCGTGATTTCTGGGTTGCCCCTCCGGCAAAGGGCGACACGATACAGCGCACCGAAGCCCCAACCCGCGCTGCAGACAAAAACCGCGCCCGCACATCAGAGATCTGCAAGCTGCCCCCTGTCGCACGGCAGAGCCCCTCAGACAGGGCGCACAACAACATGCCCGGCACAATCGCCCCGTCAAAGCCCGCGACCTTTGCGATCACGTCATCTGTGTGAATCGGGTTGTCGTCATGAGCGAGCACCAGATAGCGCGCAACAACATCAGGGGTCAGCGGCGCCACCTCTGTGATCACGGCAGTCGGCGGCGCCATGCGGGAGGCAAACCGCGGTGGGCTCATCTCGCGAATCTGGGTGGCGGACAGAAACTTCACACGGGTTTCCATCTGCGCCCCTGCATCGCTCAAACCAAAGCGGAAACTTGCGGCGGCTTCCGTGCGCGTCTGATGCAGGGCGATCTCATGACCGGCATGAATGGCTGCGTCTTGGCAATTGAGAAAACTCTGCGATTCCTGCACCGCGTGGGTGCCAAGTGGGGCGCGCAGGGCACGCCGCACATCCGCCAGTGCCGCATCTCCAAGCAGCAAAACCTTGCTGGTGATCGGGGCGAGCTGCGGCGCGGGGGCCAAGGTCAGCTCTACCAGAAGTGTGGCCAGCGCGGCTTCCTGCGCGGGCGCCACGCCTTGCTGCAGCACCAGCTTCGTCACTGCTCCGTCCTTAGACATCTGCCTCAAACGCCTGTGCAATCAAAGTGGCATTGATGCCGCCAAAGGCCAGAGAATTAGACATCACGGCCTTAAGCGGCACCTGTTTCGCCGTATTTGGCACGGGTTCCAGCCCGATTTTTGGGTCGACTTCTGTGAAGTTTAAAGTCGGCGGCGCGGATTGGCGCAAAAGCGCGCCGATGGCCACGATCAGCTCCAGCGCGCCTGCCGCGCCAAGCGCATGGCCGTGCACGGGTTTGGTGGAGGAAATCTCCACACCAGCCAGATCTTCGCCAAAGACATCGCGCAGCGCTTTGACCTCGTTCACATCATTGGCCACCGTGCCGGTGCCATGGGCATTCACATAGCCGATCTGATCCGGCTCTAGTCCCGCTTGGCGCAGTGCCATGCGCATGCAGGATGCAGCGCGCTCCGGATCCGGGCGCAGCAGGTCACCGGCATCAGAATTGGTGCCAAAGCCGCTGATTTCACAGAGGATATTTGCGCCACGGGCCTGTGCGGCCTCAAGGCTTTCCAGCACTAAAACGCCCGCGCCTTCTCCCAGGATCATGCCGTTGCGGTCTTTGCTGAAGGGGCGGTTGAGATCAGCGGTCATGACCCGCAGCAATTCCCAGACCCTAAAGACACCGGCCTCAAGACAGGCCTCGGAGCCGCCGACAAGACAGCGTTCTACTTGCCCCGAGGCAATCATCTGCATACCCATGCCAATCGACTGGCTGGCCGAGGAACAGGCAGTGGCGAGACAGAGCGCGGGGCCGGTTGCGCCAAACTCCATGGAGACCCAGCTGGCGGCGGCGTTGTTCATGATCTTGGGCACCGCCATGGGATCAAGCCGCATGGAGCCTTCGGCGCCGAACTTGAGGTAGTTTTTGTTCAGCGTCTGCGCGCCGCCAAAGCCTGAGCCGATGGACACACCGCAGGCATCGCCAAAATCCGCCTCTGTCAGCCCGGCGTGGGCCACCGCTTCGCGGGCCGCAGTGAGGGCGTATTCGGCGACGGGTTCGCGCATGCGGTGGGGTTTGTCGCCCAGAATTTCGCCCAGATCCACCTCGGCAATCTTGCCCGCGGTTTTCACGCGCTGAATGTCGAGCGCGTCAAAAGTCACTGGTTTTACACCGGAAATTCCGACCTGCGTGGCCTCAATCAGAGCCTCAGCACCGAGACCACAGGCGGAAACGGCGCCGAGGCCGGTGACGACGACGCGGGTAGAAGCATTTCGCACCATGGGGTGGCTCACGCCTCCTCAGCTTGGTGCGCTTCGATTTTGGAAATCGCCAGATCCAGCAGATCCTGCACGGTCACCACATCGGTCAGCTCGTTGTCGACAGAGACATAAGCGCCATATTTCTCTTCAATCGCCATGAGGATCATCACAAAATCCGCAGACTGGATATCGAGCTCTTCAAGCGGTCTTTCTGGTGTGATTTCAGAGGGATCGATCATCCCTTCTTCGGCCACCATCTCCAGTAGTTCCCGCGTTAGCGTCTCGCGATCGGTGCTCATCGGCGTCCTTCCAGTCGTCAAAGTCTTGTGTTCAATTGGCCCACGTCACATGGGTGCTTGGGCCTCACATTAGGTGGCTCGCACAGATTTTGCCAGATGAAGATGGTCCGAAACACGCGCAAATCCGCTGTCTGTATCGTGTTGGTAACGCGTGCCTGCATCGTGTCGGTAACGCGTCGGTATTGCAGAGGTATCGCGGCGGTGTTGTGTCGGTGTGCTGCCAATACGCCACGAGTGCGCTCACCGTGTGCTGCGCGCCACAGATACGCGCCTAGGGTGCATCGACATCATGCCAAAGCGCACACAGATGCCCAAGAAAAAGGCGCCAGACACAGGAGGCAGACGGGCACATGCAGCAGCCCCGGCCTCACGTCTCTGACGCCTTCCTTGAATGCAGGTGCCGACTGTTTGCCCAGGCAGGCGTTTGACCTGATGAGCGCCCCAAAGCCCGGCACCGCCATTCGGTGCGCGCCAACCTGGCCGTGGCCCTCGTAAGGGACCACTGCGGCGGCACGCCAGGGCGCGCGCCACGACACAGAGCTGGTGCTGCGGGATGCGGGATGCGGGATGCGGGATGCGGATCAAATAGCCAAAGCACGGCGCAAAGGCCAGATGCTTCAACGGATCACCACTCCCCCCTTCCAATGACCACAGACGCCCAAAGGGACACGCGCTGCCACTGGCCTCCGCTTAGGTGCGCCCCTGCCGCCCTGCCCGTGCTCCGCGTGCCAGTGCCCCGTTATGACGTCCCCTAAGGAGACGTGAGTGGGCCTTATACGCCGCGTTGCAACCAGTGTGACAGAGGATCCAGCCCGTTTCTGCGCGGATTGTGATGCGATGCCTCACAGCCAACCCGCGCGGGTCCCGGAGACCTCAGCGTCCCGCGCCGGGCCGATGCGGCCCCTCGCGTTGGGGAGATACTGCGCCTGAGCGGCGAGTCGGGCAAGGAAAAACACAGGTTTGGCAGGGGCGCGCTGGGGGTAAGGCGCGGGGCAAGCCTGTGGGTTTCCTGTGGATAGGTTGGGGATGGATTGGGAAAGGTGAGCGGCGTCGGGGTTTTGGGGGAGGATGGAATTTTTTCTCCACAACGAAGCGAATTTGTGTCGCCGGTATTCCCAACCGGTTCAACTGGAGTTGAAGTCAAAGCAAACTAAGAGCTTACAAAATTGTTGACGGCCGCAGCTCAAATGAATGAAATGCGGCCGTCATACCATTTCAAGTTGTACGTTTGATGAAAAGCATATCTGCTCACCTCTCTACATAAGGCGGTCTTTTCCGACCTACCTTTTTACACGATTGCACACATTAGGTCCACACACAAGGCATAGGCATTTGACTGACAATAGATACGATATAGTGTTTCAAGGAGGTGGTGCGAACTTCGTCAACCTTCTTCCAGCGATAGAATCAATCCACGAAAGCGTCGACAGAAAACAATTACAGGTGAAAAGTATCTACGGTTCTTCTGCCGGTGCCATTGCTGCCGCGCTTCTTGCCACAGGGGCAAGTATACCCGAAACAATCAAACAGATGACTAACGGCAAGGGCTACAAACTTGCCTCGGATCTGCAGTTTGAGGGTGGAACTGTAGCGGCTCTCGCGAAGATCGCAATGGGTTACCCGTTGATTGGCGAAGAAAAGTTACTAACGTTTTTGAGAGAATTGCTCACGACACGAGAAGGGACCGCGCCCGGCGCGCACGCCAATTTGGACTTCAAATACGACGTTTACGCTATCGTCAGCGACTTAGAAACGTCTAGCGCGTCCAAGATCCAACTGAATGGTAGATCTCTAGACGAAGTCTGCAAGATCATCTGTAGCAGTTGTTCAATTCCATTCGTCTTCAGAAACCACCGAACCTTCCCAATATTGGGTAAAGTTTTTTCAAAAAACAAAGATCTAGACTACGCAAGGTACGTAGACGGCGGTTTGGTTCAAAATTTACCCGTAGAGTGCGCTACAACTGTGAAAGGTTCGAATCCCTTCCACACTCTCGCAATTGGCTTTGACGAAAGCGAAAATGACGAGGAAAAAACGACCGAGAGTGAAAATGACGTGACGAGCGCAAAGTATGGCATCAAAGATTACTTCAAAAAGCTAGCTTCGACTTCAATAGCATCAAACGTTTCAAGTAGCAGGGGCTTGCTTCCAGCTTCCAACATTCTAAAACTCAACCCCGAATATGGCCTACTGGCTTTCCAGACCGCGCTTGACGACCTTAAGAATGCTCCTGAAAAATATCGTGAAAAAAAATTACTCTCCGACGAATTTTTGTCCAAAATAGTTGACCGAGACAAGAGTATTTTGGCGAATGAAAATCTACGCAAAAAAAACCCGGTACCGTCGACATTCGATGAGCTCCGAGAGGCCTGTACGAACCTCACCAAGTCAAAACACCCTAAATCTGTCACCAAATCTGGTTACACGTTTGTCGAAATGAATTCTCTCCGTGAAAAATCGGACCCCAGCTACAGCATGTACGACCGCTATTTCCATGAGTTTACCTATCAGGTGCCAGACGAGGGCATGGAGTGCATTCTTCTTGGAGTTTCAAAGTACGACACAGCTGAAGAACTTAAAACTCTTCAACAATTCGAAGTGAAAGATGACAGGGATGAAGATGTAGAATTCGACGTTCTTCCAATTATGGACATATCTGAAAACACCAAAAATGAGGAGTTATCTTACGTCGCAATTCTACTGCGACAGAAAGTAATGCCAACCCAATCTCGTGAACTCAAGGTGCTGCAACGCGAGCTTATTGCAGGCGGCTTCCCTGACTTGGACGACCCTCAAAAACGGCAAGATGTCCTGGACTATTCCCCCGAGCATGGACTTGAATACGAAGAATTGACCCTTGCTTTTGGCCTGTCGGATGAAGCTGCAAAACGCTTTCAGGTATATCCTTTGACCGCGGCCTACGATAAGGACAGCGAAGGCCTCAATTTCATACAACTGAAGAAGACAGACGCCCAGGCGGATTTCAAAAAAATGTGTGCTCCGGGAACTATCATTCACGCTTTCAAAAATACCGAACCATTTGAGGAAGGCGACGCATTCGTCGTCGCTATCAAGCACTCAAGTTGGTCTGGCTAAACTGAAAGTCACCAAAGCTCAATTTCCTAGCTCCGACCTAGTCGTCCATTTTGAGCGCGCTGATAAACGCTTCCTGAGGAATATCCACCTTACCAAACTGGCGCATCTTTTTCTTACCGGCTTTCTGCTTGTCCAGAAGTTTGCGCTTCCGGGTGGCGTCGCCGCCGTAACACTTCGCCGTCACGTCTTTGCGCAGAGCAGACAGTGTCTCACGCGCGATGACTTTGCCGCCGATGGCCGCTTGGATCGGGATCTTGAACATGTGGCGCGGGATCAGGGTTTTGAGTTTTTCACACATCGCCCGCCCGCGCATTTCAGCCCGGTCGCGGTGCACCATCATGGAGAGCGCGTCCACCGGCTCGTCATTGACCAAAACGGACATCTTCACGAGGTTGTCTTCGCGGTAGCCGGTCATCTGATAGTCAAAGGAGGCATAGCCTTTGGTCACCGATTTCAGACGGTCGTAGAAGTCAAACACCACCTCGTTGAGTGGCAGATCATAGACACACATGGCGCGGGAGCCGGCGTAGGTGAGGTCTTCCTGAATGCCGCGGCGGTCCTGACAGAGCTTGAGCACGTCGCCGAGGTATTCATCCGGCACAAGGATGGTCGCCTTGATGCGCGGCTCCTCAAGGTGGTCGACCTTGGACATGTCGGGCATGTCGGCGGGGTTGTGCAGCTCGATCATCTCGCCGTCTTTCATGTAGACGTGATAGATCACGGAAGGCGCGGTGGTGATGAGCTCGATGTTGTACTCACGCTCGATCCGGTCGCGGATCACTTCGAGGTGCAAGAGGCCGAGGAAGCCACAGCGGAAGCCAAAGCCCAGCGCGGCGGAGGTTTCCATTTCAAAGGAGAAAGACGCGTCGTTGAGCGCCAGCTTGTCGATGGCGTCGCGCAGGTCTTCGAACTCCGCGCTATCGACAGGGAAGAGGCCACAGAAGACCACCGGCTGAGCCGGTTTAAAGCCCGGCAGGGCCTGCTCTGTGCCGTGGCGGTCATTGGTGATGGTGTCGCCCACGCGGGTGTCGCGCACCTGTTTGATCGAGGCGGTCAAAAAGCCGATCTCGCCGGGGCCGAGGCTGTCCACCATCTGCATCTCCGGGCGGAAGACGCCGACGCGGTCCACGGAATGCAGGGTGCCGTTTGACATGAATTTGACGCGCTGGCCCTTTTTCAGGGTGCCATCCATGATGCGCACCAGAACGATCACGCCGAGGTAGGCGTCATACCAGCTGTCCACCAGCATGGCCTTGAGTGGCGCATCCAGATTGCCGGTTGGGGCGGGCAGGTCTTTGACGATGGCTTCGAGCGTTTCGTGGATGCCCTGCCCGGTTTTGGCAGAGACCTGAATGGCGCCGGTGGCATCAATGCCGATGACGTCTTCGATCTGTTCCGCCACGCGGTCACAATCAGAGGCCGGCAGGTCGATCTTGTTGAGCACAGGCACCAGCTCGTGATCGGCCTCAATCGCCTGATAGACGTTTGCGAGCGTCTGCGCCTCGACACCTTGGGTGCTGTCCACCACCAGGAGCGAGCCCTCAACCGCTTTCATGGAGCGGGAGACCTCATAGGCGAAGTCGACGTGGCCGGGGGTGTCGATGAGGTTGAGCACATAGGTCTCCCCATCATCGGCCTTGTAGTCGATGCGCACGGTGTTGGCCTTGATGGTGATGCCGCGCTCGCGCTCAATGTCCATGCTGTCGAGCAGTTGCTCTTTCATATCGCGGTCTTCCACCGTGCCCGTCTCCTGAATGAGGCGGTCAGCAAGGGTGGATTTACCGTGGTCGATGTGGGCCACGATGGAGAAATTGCGGATTTTGGACAGATCGGTGCTCATGATGCGGGATATGATAGGGAATCTTGTCTTGGTCAAGCAGCGCTGTAGGGTGCGGGGCGGGATATTTCACGGAAAGGGCTGTTTGAGTGGCAGATGGGGTGAAGATTGAGAGCCTTGATGAGCTAGGGGACTGGCTCAAGACGCAGGATGTGCAGGTGAGCCAAACGATTGCCGCGCGGGCTGCGCTGCGCAGTTTGCCTGCGGCTATGAACTTCGAGGACAGTTCGCCTGAAACAGCTGAACACGAACTCGTTCTATTGGCATGTTTCCGCGCCGCACTTATCGCCGTGATCGCGAGTATATGTTCAGAAAGCACTATTTCTGAAGTCAGGGAGGCTGCGTTTTCAGCAGCAGGCAACTCGATCCGGCGACTTGCAAGCCGATCGGATGCACAGTCTACCTTTAATGCAGCAGATTCAGCTATGTGTACTGCGCCAGGCGCTGCCGCGGCAGCGGCTCTATCTACGTCAAGGTTTTCTGCTGCGGTGCTCCCCTCTTTTAGTGAAGCGGAAATGCTAACCACAATTGAAAGGGAAACAATTCACTCAAGCCCGCTCTGGCGGAATTTTGATGAAGGGGCACGAATGTTGCTAATTTGGGGAAGATACTCCCAAACGCTTGATCCTTTGGGTACATGGCGCTTTTGGCGCAGATGGTATCAAGGCTTTTTGGACGGCAAACCGCTTGATTGGGAGCTTCAACGCAGTGTTGCTCTCATTGATAACGCGATCTGGGAAGCCGGCCCCAAAGCGGTTGCAGCGGAGATTCTGGAGATTGAAGCGGAATGGGTTGCGGAGCAGCTGCCACAAGCTGATCGCATTTTCGTAGACGAAGACACCGGTAAGTTTGATATCTCTCCCTTGGCTCTGTCTCCAGCAGGGATTGTTCAGACCGCCTTGGAACAAGTCGCATTTGCGCGCGGTGTCGCGGAGCGGAGCAACTGTGGCTTCAATACGACGTCGGTTGCGTGGGAGTATATCGAATTCACGCTGAATAGCTGTCGCGAGAATGCCAACGCCATTGAGCAGAATTTTGAGATCGCTCGCGCGGACATTGCCGACGGTTTGAAAAATGGCAGGTACTTTGAAGATCCAAAGTTGGCGGCACTGGAACGGGTGTTGGACACGGCTGTGACGGATTTGCGCGCGCATCACCCTGAGGTCATTGAGGCTTGGGAAAAACGCGTTCAGGTCAAACTACGCATAGCGCAGGACGATCAGAAGCAACTGATCGTGGAAAAAGCGACGGAGTTGATTGCGGCGAGTGCTCCGGCTCTTGGTGAAGAACTGGAACTGGATGCAAAAACCATCGCGAGTTCCGCGGGCGAAGCGCAGAGCGGTGCTATCCGGAGGTTCTTTGGCCGTGTGGCGCAAATGCGTTTGCTTGTGCGCAGTGGAGAAGTTGTAAAGAAGATCGATGCGAGTAGCGGATATAAAGGCACTCGGATTGTGCAAACCTTACAGAGTCTCGTGGATTTAATTGTGGGAATTTGGCCGTTCTGAGCAGCTATTAGCGCCCGACGCAGGACTGCTCTCGGAGGCGACCGCGCCCTTGTACCACTTCTCACCAACAAAGGCCCACTTTAGCTCGGCTGCGCCGAGCAGCGCCCGACCCTCCCCCCAGGAGGGCGCTTTGCACCCACCTAGGGTCGGGCGCTGCTCTCTGTGTTTTAGTCAAATATCGCACCCGGCACCGAGGGCGGTTTTCCGTTTGGCATATCCCTATCTGCACAACCCTGCCATCAGCCGGCGCGATCCGAGTCATGCTGCCCCGGGCGATGGCCTCTGTTCTGAGAAAGACGCTCCGCTCCCCCGATCATGCGTTCGTGAGCAGTGTGACAGGCTCTTGTCAGCGCGAAAGAAAGAAAATAGAACGCGCTGCTCTTGAACCTGCCCTTGGCAGACCCAAGATTCTGGACCAATCATACTTCGAATATTAAGCTACCCAGGGCAGAATGTGCTCAGGCCGCTAACTGTCAGGGAACTTCTTACATGCGCCGTCGTTTGACCACTTTGATGTGTGCAGATCTGGTGGGGTACTCCACCCTCATGGGCGAAGATGAAGCGCTTGCCGTGGCCTCTGTTCAGGAGCTGCGCAATGAGCATCTGGAACCTGTGGCCAAGACCTATGGCGGTGAGGTGCTCAAACGGATGGGGGATGGCTGGATTCTGTCCTTCCCCGGCGTTGAGGCCGCATTAGACTGCGCCGAAGAGGTGCAGAGCAGCCTCGCTGAGCATAAGGTGATCAAACTGCGCATCGGCTGCCATGTGGGCGAGATTGTCGAAGATGAGGCGGATTTCTACGGCAATGGGGTCAACATCACTCAGCGGATTGAGACCGAAGCGCCGCCCGGTGGGGCGATGTTCTCAGAAGATCTGGTCCGCCAGCTGTCTGAAAACCGCCAGCAGGAGCTGAGCGATGTGGGGGTGTTCAACCTCAAAAACATCGCGACTCCGATGCGGCTTTATCAGTGGCGGCCTGCCAATCTGACCACCGCGCCCAACAAAGGGTCCCTGCCCTCCATCGGATTTGAGGATTTTGTTGCGGCGCCCGCCACCCCCGAGAGCAGCGCCCTGGCCCAAGATCTGCACGACGGCATGGTGCAGATGTCGATGAAGCGCACGGGCATCACCACGGTGGATGCCGCCAGTGTCGAAGGCACGCCCACGCTGTTTCTGACCCACGGGCGCCTGCGGGTGTCTGGCACGCGGGCGCGTTTCACCGTCTCGCTGATCCTGCGCCGCGATATGACCACGCTGTGGACGCAAAGCTATGATGGCGATGTGAGTGATCCTTTTGCCTTTGTGGATGAGATCCTGCCTGTGGTGAGCTCTGATCTGCGGCTGCAGACCATCCAATATGATGGCAACCGCTTGGCGCATCTGAAGAATTCACAGCTCAGCGTGTCTGAGCTGCGGGCGCGCGCGGCAGGGCTGTTTTTCAAACAGACTGTCCAGTCCTGGGAAGAAGGCTATGCCGCCTTGGACCGCGCGGTGCAGCTGAGCCCGACCGACGGTATGTCGCTCGCCATGCGGGCGCAAAGCCGCCTGAACCTGAGCAACATCAAATATGAACCGCTGAGCGCAGCGGCGCTTGCCCAGATTGGGCGTGATCTCGACCTCGCGGTGGCGGAATCGCCCAACAGCGATTTTGTGTTCTGGGCGCGGGGGGCCTACCGGCTGCGCGCCTTGCAGGATTTTCAGGGCGCAGCGGCAGATATTGAACATTCCCGCCAGATCAACCCAACCTTCCTCGGCTTTGTCGATCTGATCACCCAGCTGGCCCTGTTGCAGGGGCAGCCGCAAAAAGCAATTGAGGCCCTGTCCACCTATTCGCAAATGACCAGCAATGATCCATTCCGCGTGACGCGCCTGTCGTTTACCGCGCGGGTGTATCTGGCCGCAGGAGACTATGCGATGGCGCGGATGACCGCGCGGGAAGCGGCTGATCTGCGCCCGATGGACCGCGGATTACAGCTGCTCAAAGCGTTGACCAGCGAAAAGGCCGGCGACCAACAGGGGCTGCAGGAGGCCCGCGCGGCGGCGGCAGCGCTGCCAAAGGAGCCCTCCATCGCGATCAACCAGCTGACGCTGCCTCAGGACATGGGCTGGATCAACGACGCGCTGCATCCGCAGGCAGATCCGGTTTAGGCGCGCCGCAGTCGCCGGGCCGCCCACCAGCTAAGCGCAGACATCAGCGCGGCGGTGAACAGGCAGAGCCACAACCCGCCAATCTGGTAACTGAGACCTGAGAGCAAGGTGCCGAGCAGCCGTCCGGCGGCGTTGGACATATAGTAGAACCCAACATCCATAGTGACCCGTTCGTCTGACGTGAAGGCGAGGATCAGGTAGCTGTGGACCGCGGAGTTCACCGCAAAGACAAAGCCAAACACCAGAAGCCCTGCGATCAGGATCACCGTGAGGGCGGTTGAGGCCTCAAGCAGCAGCACGGCGGCGATGAGCGCCAGCGGGATCAGGGTGAGGTAGCCCACCCAGCTGATGGCTTTGCCGACCACCTCATCGGTGCTGGCATTGGCGGCTTTCAGGATGCGCGGGGCGTTGCCCTGCACCGCGCCGTAAAGGATGATCCAGACCGCCATGAAGATGCCAATGATGAAGAAGGCTTCGCGGCGGCCCTCGGCGGTGCCATCGGAGAGCACCGCGTTGAAATAGACCGGGATGCCGACCACAAACCACACGTCGCGCGCCCCAAAGAGGAACATGCGGGCAAGTGACAGGCGGTTTACATTTGGGTCTTTGGAGAAGACCTGCGAAAACTTGGCTTTTTTGGAGCCCTGCGGCAGGCCGGAGGGCATGAAGGTCACCACCCCTGCGAGGATCACCGCGAGGATGATGGCCATGCCCCAGACCGAGGCCTGAAAGCCCCAGAGCGCCAGCAAGGCGGCCCCAAGGAAGAAGCCGCAGCCTTTGACCGCGTTTTTGGAGCCGGTGAGCAGCGCGACCCAGCGGAAAAGCCCGCCGCCCTCTTTGGGGGCGAGCAGCTTGACCGCTGATTTGGAAGACATCTTGGAGAGGTCTTTGGCCACGCCGGACGCGCCCTGCACGCACATCACAAAGATCACGGAGGCGGTGACACCCCAGGCCGGGTCAAGCTGTGCCAATGCGATCAGGGCGGCGATCTGGATGGTGAGCCCCGCATAAAGCGTGGAGGTCAGACCAAAACGCGCGGCGATCCAGCCGGCGGAGAGGTTGGTGACAATGCCCATGACCTCATAGAGCAGGAAGAGATAGGCCAGCTGGATCGGGGAGAAGCCCAGCCCGTTGAAATGCAAAAGCACCAGCATCCGCAGCGCGCCGTCGGTGAGCATAAAGGCCCAATAGGCGGCGGTGACGGTGATGTAGGCGGCGAGGCCGTCTGGTTTTGAACTTGAGGCGGCGGTCATATCCATCTCCTGAGGACCGCGCCCGACCCTGGGTGGGCGCTTGTACAACGGTTTGGTGTGGCACTATGCGCGCCACAGTCCCCACATCGCGTTTGGTGATATGTTGCTATGCGCCCTCCCGTGGGGAGGGTCGGGCGCGGTCCGGCGATGCCGGACCATTAAGCCGTTAGAGGCTGGCCAAAACCATGCGGGTCACATCGGCCAGACGGAAGGCATAGCCCCACTCGTTGTCATACCACGCATAGACTTTCACATGGCGGTTGTTGACCACACGGGTGGAAAGCGCATCGACAATGGTGGAGCGGTCATCATTGGTAAAATCACAGCTCACCAGCGGGCGGGTTTCATAGCCCAGAATGCCGTCCAGTTCCCCTGCGGCGGCCTCGGCGAAGAAAGCGTTGACCTCTTCCGCTGTGGTGTCGCGGCTCACGTCAAAGACGATGTCGGTGAGCGAGGCATTCAAGAGCGGCACGCGCACGGCGTGTCCGTCGATCTTGCCCTCCATGTCGGGGAAGATCTGGATGATCGCCTTGGCGGATCCGGTGGTGGTTGGGATCAGGGAATTGAGGGCAGAGCGGGCGCGGCGAGGGTCTTTGTGAGCGCGGTCCACGATGGTCTGCGTGTTGGTCACGTCGTGGATGGTGGTGAAGCTGGCCTGCTCGATGCCCAGCTTCTCACGGATCACCTTCACAATCGGCGCGATGCAATTGGTGGTGCAAGAGGCGGCGGTGATCACCTTGTGGGCCGTCGCATCATAAGTGGCGTCGTTCACGCCGTAAACGATATTGGCCACATCGTCTTCTTTCACAGGGGCGGAGACCACGACCTTTTTCACGCCCGCATCAAAATAAGGCTGAAGCTTGGCGTTGGTTTTGAAAACCCCTGTGCAATCCACCACCAGATCGACGCCCAGCTCTTTGAGTGGGAGCTCTTCGATCGACCAGGCTTCGGTCTTGCGCATCTGATGACCGTCGATGGTGATGCTGTCTGCGTCATGCGCGAAGTCGGCACGCCAGCGGCCGTGCACGGTGTCAAACTCCAAAAGATGCGCGTGCAGCTCTGCGTCGCCGGAGGGGTCGTTGAGCAAGACGATTTCGGCATCAAGACCGAGATCAAAGAAGCTGCGGATCACCAGCTTGCCCATGCGGCCAAGGCCATTGATTGCGATTTTGGTCATTCGGATTATTCCTTTAACAGAGGAGCGCGCCAGACCCTGGGTGGGTGCCAAAGGCGCCCTCCCGTGGGGAGGGTCGGGCGCGGTCCGGGCTTGCAGCCCGAACCAAGGTTACGGTGAAGTTGGAAACCAGCCGCGGGTGCGGTTGGCGAAAGCGACAAGGCTGAGCATCACGGGCACCTCCACAAGCACACCGACAACGGTCGCGAGCGCGGCACCCGAGCCAAGGCCGAAGAGCGAAATGGCCACGGCCACCGCCAGCTCAAAGAAATTGGACGTGCCGATCAGCGCGCAGGGTGCGGCGACCTCAAAGGGCACTTTCCAGAGCCGGGCCGTGCCATAGGCGATGAAGAAGATGCCGTAGGTCTGGATCAGCAGCGGGATGGCGATCAGCAGAATGTTGAAAGGCTGGCTCAGAATGGTCTGCGCCTGAAAGCCAAAGAGCAACACAACAGTCAGCAGCAGACCGCCCACGGAGGTGGGGCGCAGGCGGTTGCGGTAGGCCTCCACCGCAGCCTCACCGCCCTGCCCGATCAGGCGCTTGCGGGTGACGTAGCCCGCCACCAGCGGCAGCAGGATGTAGAGCACGGCAGACAGGATCAAGGTCTCCCATGGCACGGTGATATTGGTCACCCCAAGCAGGAAGGCCACGATGGGGGCGAAGGCAAAGACCATGATCACATCGTTCACGCTGACCTGCACCAGCGTGTAATTGGCGTCGCCGCGCACCAAATTGGACCAGACAAAGACCATCGCCGTGCAGGGTGCCGCCCCCAGAAGGATCACGCCTGCGATGTATTCGCTGGCCGTGTCCGGGTCGATCCAAGCGGCAAAGACATGTTCAAAGAACAACACGCCCAATGCGGCCATGGTGAAGGGTTTGATCAGCCAGTTGACAACAATAGTGATCACCAGCCCTTTGGGTTTGCGCCCCACATCAGCGAGCGCGCCAAAATCAATGCCGACCATCATCGGGTAGACCATGGCCCAGATCAACACGGCCACAGGCAGGTTGACGGAGGCCACTTCCAGACCCGCCAGAGCCCCAAAGACACCGGGCATAAAGCTGCCCAGCGCCAGGCCCGCTACAATGGCCAGAGCCACCCAGAGCGACAGCAGGCGCTCAAAAGTACCGAGCCCTGCATCCAGTTGCGCGCTGTGATCTGTCATAGCTTTGTGTCCCTTAACATCCGCAAGTGAGATCTTCGATCAGCGGCTGGCACAATTCGGGTCGCCCGCCGCAGCAGTCTTCAAGCAAAAAGCCCAACAGTCCGCGCACGCCATCGGTGTTGGCGAAATAACGAATGCTGCGGCCTTCGCGCTGATTGCGCAACAGGTCGGCCTGCAGCAGAACCGCGAGATTGGCAGACAGCGTGTTTTGCCGCACATCCAGCGCCTCTGCGATTTCCCCTGCGCTCAGGCCAGCCTCTCCGGCCTGAATGAGCAGGCGAAAAGCCTCCAGACGCGTGGACTGTGACAGGGCGGCAAAGGCTGAAAGGGCTGATATCTTATCCATAGTTCATGAATTATGGATATATTGAAAAGAACGCAAGTGAGTCTTTGCCTGCGCCCTATGAAACTTTGATGACAGATGGGCGCCGGATCAGCTTCGGACGTCCAGCGGGCGATCTTCAAGCATGGTTTCCATCGAGAAATAGCCGGTGACCGTATCCAGCTCAAACCCCGTAGTGAGGCGGCGATAGACTTGGTCATAGCCCCCCATGCCAGACGTGACGATCTTGAGCATATAGTCCCAATCCCCACCGATGCGGTGCATCTCCAGCACCTGTGGGATGAGCGAGACATGGCGCTTGAAGCTTTCCGCCCACTCCACCGAGTGGTTGCGGGTGCGCACCATGACAAAGACGGTCAGATCCAGCCCGAGCGATGCCGGATCAATCCGCATGCGCGCGCCCTGCAAAACGCCATCCTCTTCCAATCGCTTGAGCCGCCGCCACAGCGCGTTTTGGGACAAACCAACACGTTCCGCCACTTCTCGCTGAGAGAGTGAGGCGTCGCGTTGCAATACGTCCAGAATATTTCGATCAATTACGTCCATTTGAGGGCAATTATAGATCATCTGACAACGCAGATCCACAAATCAGGCAAAGAAAGGAGCAATTTATCCGCTCTAACCGGGGCATAACCTCTGAAACACCAAAAAAGAGGCTTCATATGTCCACGCTCACCGCGCCCTTCGATCAATTCGCCGCACAACTCAACGCGGTGCAAAACCCTATGGACGCTTTACAGGCGGGGTTGATTGGTGGGGACATGATGATCGACACACCCTATGGACCGCGCAAACTGGTGTATGCGGATTATGTGGCCTCAGGGCGCGCCCTGCGTCAGGTCGAGAGCTTTGTGCTGGAAAATGTGCTGCCTTACTATGCCAACACCCACACCGATGCGTCTTTCTGTGGGGCGCGGATGGGGCAGCTGCGCGAAGGGGCGCGGGCTGTGGTGGCGCGGCATTGCGGCGCGCGCGATGGCGAACATGCGGTGATCTTTGCCGGCTCAGGGGCCACAACGGGCCTCAACCAGCTGGTGCATATGATGCAGGTGGGCGCGGGCGACACCGTGCTGGTGGGGCCTTATGAGCATCACTCCAACCTGCTGCCTTGGCGCGAAAGCGGCGCGAAGGTCCTAGAAATCCCCGAAGGCGCCCTGCCCGGCCCGGATCGTGCAACGCTGACAAAGGCGCTGGCGGAACACAGCCTGAACGGGCGTGTCATCGTGGCGATGAGCGCCGCAGCCAATGTGACCGGCGTGTGCACGGATGTGGCGGCCGTGACGCGGCTGGTGAAAACCTATGGCGGCGTGATGATCTGGGACTATGCGGGCGGCGGGCCATATCTGCCGATGCAGATGACCCCGGCAGAGGGCGCAGAGATTGATGCGCTGGTGTTTTCTGCACACAAGTGCATTGGCGGCCCGGGCGCAAGCGGTGTGCTGGTGGTGCGCGAAGACGTGGTGCGCGCAGTTGTCCCATATCGGCCCGGCGGCGGCACGGTGGCTTTTGTGAACGCCCATCAGCATGACTATGTGGCCCCGCTGGCCCAGCGCGAGGAAGGCGGCACCCCCAATGTTGTGGGTGACATCCGCGTGGCGCTGGCGCTGGTTGTGAAAGAGGTGATTGGCGCAGAGATGCAGAGCCGCAATGCGGCGCTGACCGCGCGGGCGTTTGACGTTTGGAGTTCAGATGCAAATCTGCATGTGCTGGCACCGGAACGCACCGAGCGGTTGCCGATCCTGTCCTTTGTGCCGCTCGACAGCACAGGCGCGCGGATTGATCACAACGCCTTCACCCGCGCGCTGTCAGAACGCTACGGCATTCAGGCGCGCGGTGGGTGTTCTTGTGCGGGGCCTTACGTCCACCACCTGCTGCAGATTGATGATGCGAATTCTGCGCATATCCGCGACGACATCCTGCAAGGTCCAGGGGCAAGCAAACCGGGTTTTGTGCGCCTAAACCTGAGTGTGCTTATGAGCGATGAGACCGTGGAGTTCATCCTTCAGTCAGTCGCGGAGCTGGCGCAGGGTTGGGGCGCGGAAACTCCGCAGGCTCTGGCAGGCTAACCCTCCGATCACAGCGTGGTGGCACGGTATTTGAAGGCGCCTGAGCCGCGCGCGATGATCTCGCCGGTTTCATCGGAAATCGTGCTTTCGGCGAAGAAGGTTTTGGCGCCACCGCCGGTGCGCCAGCCTTCGGCAATGAGCCACTGCCCTTTAGGTCGACTGAGAAAATTCGTTGTCATCGAAAGGGTTAGAGCCAAACGTTTATGTGAGGGATCACCGGTGTAGCAGCCCGCAAAACCCATCACCGTGTCCAGAAGCGTGGCGTAGATGCCGCCATGCGGAATGCCCGCGCGGTTCATCAGATGCGGCGCAATCGGCAGCTCCAGACGGGCGTAATCCACATCCCAATGGGTGATGCGAAACCCGAGATGCTTTTGCAGCTCGTAAGGGGTTTCTTCGAGAGCGGGATCGAGAGGCTTGTGGGTCATTTGGCATTACTTTCGCAAGGTTGGTTTTGCCCGGCACCGCCGGGCTGCGCCTGCCTACCCCTCGGCAGGCGCATTTGCGCCAGCCCAGGTAGGCTTCGCCCTATGTTGTTGCACGTGTCAAACCGCTGTCAGACCACCGTCAATGGCGATCGCCTGTCCGGTCATGAAGCTGTTTTCAGGCGCATTGATCCAGAGCATGGCCTGCACCACCTCTTCGGGCTGTGACACCCGCCCCATGGGCACACGGCTGGAGATATGGGTCATCGCGTCCTCACGTGACAGCCCCGCGCGCTCCCCCACGGTCTCGGCCATTTCATCCACCATCGGCGTGGCTGAAAACGACGGGCAAAGCGCATTCACGCGGATGCCGCGGGTGGCGTTTTCATCGGCGGCGGCTTTGGTCATGCCAACCACCGCATGTTTGGCAGCCGCGTAAAGGGACAGCTGGCCCGCACCCACAAGCCCCGCCGCAGAGGCCACATTGAGGATGGCCCCCGCGCCCGCCTGCTGCATCAATGGGATCTGATATTTCATGCAGAGAAACACACCTTTGGCGTTCACATTCATCATCAGGTCAAAATCATCGACCGAAAGAAACTGCAACGGGCGCACATCATGACCAATGCCTGCGTTGTTGATGCCCACATCCAGCGCGCGGAAGGTTTGCGCAATGCGTGCCACATGGGCGGCGACTTGCGCCTCTTCTGCCACATCCACAACATCAGACACCACCTCGACACCCTGCGATTGCAGGCTTTCCACAACCTCAGCCAGTTGATCGCCATGGATGTCAGACAGGCCCAGCTTGGCGCCTTGGGCGGCAAAACGCTGCGCCGCCATCGCGCCAAAGCCGCTGGCCGCACCGGTGATCATCACCACTTTGTCTTGAAACATTTTACCCACGTTTTGCCGCCTCCAGTCCGGCTTGCGCAAACATCGGCACAAAGCTGCCCAGTTTGGCGGCGCGCTCGGGATCTGAGGCGTTGCCATCGAGCGCGCGTTTCTTCACCCCTTGAATGATCGCCGCCATACGGAAGAAGCAAAACGCGAGATAGAAACCGAACTTTTTGATCCCCGGCAGCCCCACGCGCTGGCAATAAGCCGCGATGAACGCCTCATCAGACGGCAGGCCCAGCGCGGCGCGATCGACACCGGCAAGGCCGCGCCCCTCATGGCCCGGCGGCATCTGCCACTGCATGATCACCGCGGCCAGATCGGCGTAAGGATGGCCAATGGTGGAAAGCTCCCAATCAAGCACCGCAACCACTTCGGGACGGTCTTTGGCAAAGAGCATATTGTCGATGCGGTAGTCGCCATGCACCAATGTGCGTTTGCCGTCATCGGCGGGCAGATGGGTGGTGAGCCAGTCAATCAATTCATCCATCTGCGGTAGGGTTTCTGTTTCAGAGGCGCGGTATTGCTTGGTCCAGCGGCCCAGCTGGCGCTCAAAATAATTGCCTTCGGGGCCATAGTCCGAGAGCCCGACGGCATCAATGTCAACCGAATGAATAGCCGCCAGAACGCGGCCCATTTCATTGATCACCGCAGCTCGATCAGACTCAGACAGCCCCGGCAGGCGTGGGTCATCAAAACTGCGCCCTTCGACAAAATCCATCACGTAGAAGGATGAGCCGATCACAGCGTCATCTTCACAAAGCAGATGCATTTTGGCGACAGGCACATCGGTGTCTGCCAGCGCCTTTTGCACGCGGAACTCTCGATCCACCGCATGGGCAGATTTCAGTAGCACCCCCGGCGGTTTGCGGCGCAGCACATAAGCCCCTGCGGGGGTGTCGAGTTTGAACGTGGGGTTGGACTGACCAATATCAAACTTGGTGGCCGTGATGGGGCCGGAAAAGCCATCCAGATTGTCAGACAGCCATCGCGCCACGGCAGCGGTGTCCAGTTGGGTTGCGTCCATTGTTTCCTCCCTCAGAGCCGCTTGCGCTATGCCCTGCCCTCTCTAGCTATAGGTCAGCATCTCGCCTTCATTGTGCCCGTCAATGTGCGGGGTCTCGTTAAACCCATTGAGCCACTCCTGCCCTTTGGCCATCACGATGCGCGCCACGGCGCAGTTTTTCACCTGCAATTGCAACAGGATCATTTGTTCTGCCGGCGCATCCAGCACATCTGCGACCGTGCGCCCGATGGCCCCGCCGGAGCTGACCGCAATCGGGGTCTTGGCCCCGGAGGCCGCGACAATGGCACGGGCCTGTCGCACGCGGTTGGTGAAGGCCGCAAAGCTTTCTGGCGGATTTGCGATCTCGTCGCGCTGCCATTCCAGCACCGTGTCTCGTAAGATCCGAAAATGGGTTTTGCGGTCGGTGTGCAGATCAGCGGGTTTGTCGGCGCGCCCAGCAAAGCGCGCCTCCAGCAGACCAGCAAAGTCAAATTCGTTCCACCCCGGCACCACAGTGGGGGTGAGCCCCGTACCCAGTGCACGCTCAATACCCTCCCAGGTCTGGCGATGACGTTTCTGCCCGCCAATGAAGACCTGATCAGGCTCTACGCCCTGACGTTTGAGGGCCGCGCCCAGCGCCTCGGACTGGCGATGCCCGAGCGCTGACAGGTTGTCATAGTCGGCAGCCCCGAAACTCGCCTGCGCGTGGCGGATGAGGTGGAACATCTGGCTCACTTCATGCGGTCCTGCAGTCGCTCCCAAGCCGCGATGTACTCACGCTCCAGACGGTCCACGAGATTTGACACGGGGCCAACTTCTTTGACCGCGCCGATGCCCTGACCGGAGCCCCAAATGGTTTTCCATGCCTTTGGTTTTTCACGATCCCCGCCAAAATCCATATCTTTGGCGCTGCCCAATGGCAGATTGTCCGGATCCATGCCTGCGTTTTTGACGGATCCCTTCAGATAGTTACCCCAGACACCGGTGAAGAGCGAAGAATAAACAATGTCATCCGCGCCGCTGTCGACAATCATGTCCTTGTAGCCCTGCACCGCGTTGGCCTCTTCCGTCGCAATGAAAGGCGATCCGATGTAGGCGAGATCTGCGCCCATGGCCTGTGCGGCCAAGATGGAGGAACCTGTGCTGATGGAGCCAGACAGCAGCAAGGGACCATCAAACCATTCGCGGATCTCGCTGATCAGCGCGAGCGGAGACTGCGGGCCTGCGTGCCCACCAGCGCCAGCGGCCACCGCGATCAGGCCATCCGCACCCTTCTCAATCGCTTTTTTGGCGAAGGTGTTGTTGATGATGTCATGCAACGCAATGCCGCCGCAGTCATGGGCCGCGTCATTGACCTCTTTGCGGGCGCCAAGCGAGGTGATCCAGACCGGCACTTGGTGCTTGTGACACAGCTCGATGTCGCGCTCGAGCCGCGTGTTTGAGCGGTGTACGATCTGGTTGACCGCAAACGGGGCCGCGGGGCGATCCGGGTTTTCCTGATTGTGGCGGTCCAGCTCTTCGCGGATCTGCGTGAGCCAAGTGTCCAGAAGTGGGTGGTCGCCCTCGCCTTCACGTGCGTTGAGTGCGGGGAAACTGCCAATGATGCCTGCCTTACACTGGGCAATGACCAGTGCGGGTACGGAAATGATGAAAAGCGGAGAGGCCACTGCGGGAATGCGCAGGCCCTGAAGCGCTTTGGGAAGGTGGCTGTCACCAGACATGAAAAACTCCTGTGTTTGGTGGCAAGATAAGGCCGCGAATGGCGCAGACAAACAAGAGCTTGGCAAAGTAACATGACGTCACATTGGATCTGCCTTGGCGGAAGCCTGAGGGCAGACAAGGGCGTCTATGCCTCCTGCGAGGACGTTTTACGAATGAAACGGCGCAGGTTAGCGCAGAAATTGCCGGATGTGGCGCGCCACTTCGGCGGGCTTTTGATGCAGCAGCCAGTGATCTACGCCCGTAAGCGAAACACGCGTGAGATCGTCACAAAAATCCTCCAGCCCGGCATGGCATTCTGGCAGGAGCGCGGTGTCCTCTTCCCCCCAGAGCAAAAGGTGGGGCATGGGCACGCGCAAGGCATGGGCGGGCCATTGCGGCAACGCCTCTGGTGGCAACGGCTGGCCGGGAGCGGCAACTTTGAGGTTTGAGGCGCGATACCAGTTGACCATGCCGCGCACCTGATCCGCTGTCCCCCAGGCGGCACGATAGGCCGCCACTTTGCCCGCATCCATCCACGACATGTCCATATGCTCTGAAAACAGGGACATCATGCGCAAATGGTTGTTTTCTGTGAGCTTGACCTCAGAACCCTCGGCGCGCAGCCAGTTGATGTATTGGCTGGCCTTTGATTGCGCCCCGCCCGCCGCCAACGCACGCTGAAATGGGATCGGATGCACGCCATTGGCCACGATCAGACGCTCAAACAGCGCTGGATTCCGGAAGGCAAGGCCATAGGCCACGGCCGCGCCCCAGTCATGGCCAAGCACAGCGGCGACGGGTTTGTCAGGGCTGTAATGGCGCAGGATGGCGGCGG
Source organism: Shimia sp. MMG029 (assembly GCF_027947445.1). NCBI lineage: Bacteria > Pseudomonadati > Pseudomonadota > Alphaproteobacteria > Rhodobacterales > Roseobacteraceae > Shimia > Shimia sp. MMG029. The sequence continues at coordinate 33,213 of NZ_JAQJIM010000006.1, forward strand.
CATCCGCGACAAGCGCGGCGGGGGCGTAGTGATCGACCTCTGTGGGGCGCCAGCTTTGGCCGTAGCCACGCTGATCCGGGGCGACGAGGAAAAAATGCTCCTCCAGATGGGGGACCAGATCGTCAAAAGCGCCGGAGTATTCGGGAAAGCCGTGCAGACACAGGATCACTGGGGCCTGAGGGTCGCCAGCCACGCGGATATGATACGCGTGACCGTTGAGTGTTATGATCTGGCTTTGTGCCAAATCACACCATGTCGGGCAGTTTGTAATCGGCAAACTGCTTGCGCAGGGTGAGCTTTGAGACTTTGCCTGTGGCGGTCATCGGCAGCTCTCCTACAAAGACCACATCGTCAGGCAATTGCCACTTGGCGAAGTGCTCTTCGAGCAGGGCCATGAGCTCGCTGATCTCGGGCTTGCCCTCAGGCGACGGCACCACCACCAGAAGCGGGCGTTCATCCCATTTGGGGTGGGCCACAGCGATCACTGCACAATTGGCCACCTTCGGGTGCGCCATGACGGTGTTTTCCAGATCGAGCGAGCTGATCCACTCGCCACCGGATTTGATCAGGTCTTTGGCGCGGTCGGTGATGGTGAGATAGCCATGGCTGTCGATAGTGGCGACATCGCCAGTGCCAAACCAGCCATCTGCGTCAAAGGCGCCTGCGTTGGCCTCGTCATTTTCAAAATAACCCGATGTGATGTTGTTGCCGCGCACAAACAGCTCGCCAGCGGCTTCGCCATCGTGAGGCAGAGGCTTGCCATCCTCATCGACGATTTTCAGATCGACGCCAAAGATACGGCGGCCCTGTTTGGATTTGATCTCCACCCGCTCTTCAAGACTGCGGTCTTCGAGATGCACTGGCAGATTGCCCATGGTGCCAACCGGGCTCATCTCGGTCATGCCCCAGGCGTGGCAGATGTCGATGTTTTGCTCTTCAAAATAGCTGATCATGCTGGCAGGCGCTGCGGAGCCGCCAATCACCAGATGGCTCAGCCCATTGGGCATGCGGCCCTGTTTTTGCATTTCGCCCTGCAACCCCAGCCACACTGTTGGCACACCCCACGCAGAGTAGACGTTCTCATCTTCCATCAGTTTAAACAGGCTTGGCCCGTCCAGAGCGCCACCCGGGAAGACCAGAGACGCGCCGGTGAGCAGCGCGATATAGGGCAGGCCCCAGGCGTTGACGTGAAACAGCGGCACAACCGGTAGAATGCGTTTGCCTGGCTGGCAGACTTTGGGCAGGGACAGGCCCACGGTCATGGCATGCAGCACCGTGGAGCGGTGGGTGTAAAGCGTGCCTTTGGGATTGCCGGTGGTGCCGGAGGTGTAGCAAAGCCCTGCGGCGGTGTCTTCTGGCAGGTCAGGCCAGTCAAAGACGTCTGCCTGCGCCTCAAGCAGTTCCTCATAACAGAGGAAATCGCCCTCGGGCATGTGAGCGCGATCCGTCATCACCACCACTTTGAGCCCCTCTGGCCATTGCGCACGCAGTGCGTTGACCAGCGGCACAAAGGTGGTGTCCACAAACAGCATCGTGTCTTTGGCGTGGTTGACGATGTAGCTCATCTGTTCTGCAGACAGGCGTGGGTTGATTGTGTGACACACGCCCCCTGACCCGGAAATGGCATAATAAAGTTCCAGATGGCGGTAGCCGTTCCACGCCAGCGTCGCGATACGGTCACCAACCTGCATGCCTTCTGCCTTCAGCGCATTGGCGAGGCGGTTCACACGTTTGGCCATATCCGCGTAAGTCTGGCGGTGCAGGTCACCTTCTGTGCGTACAGAGACAACCTCTGCTGTGGGGTGAATTTCGGCTGCATATTTGAGAATGTCCGCAATGTTGAGCGGACGCATCATCATAGACCCTAGCATGTAGGCCTCCCTGCCTTGAGATGTTGTGTCGGTTGCGAGCATAGGCGCAAGCACAAGGCAGTTGAAAGACAGGTTGCAAAATGCCGCTACGTCGCTCAACTCAACATATTGAACTTGTTAATTTTATTTTTCACCACACCCATTTGCCGCGCGCCTCCCCAATCTGTGCAAATCTGCACAATCTGCGCGCGGTTCTGGCGATTTTCAGGCAAGACTGCAGCGCCTACTTTGAGGGGGAAAGGAGAGACATCATGTCGATCAGACCTGTTTTGGAAACGCGCAAAGCCATTCCTGCCAGAGAAGGGGCTGGCGTGCATCTGCATCGTGCCTTTGGGTTTCAGGATCCCGAAGAGCTTGATCCCTTCCTGATGATGGATCACTTCCGCAACGATGATCCCCGCCTTTATCAGGCCGGATTTCCGTGGCACCCGCATCGCGGCATTGAAACCATCACCTATGTGATTGAGGGTGCGGTGGAACATCAGGACAGCCTTGGCAACACCGGAAATTTGGGTGCTGGCGATGTGCAGTGGATGACAGCGGGGCGCGGGATTTTGCATCAGGAGATGCCCACCCCCGGTGCCAACGGCGTGAACCATGGGTTTCAGCTGTGGGCGAACCTGCCGCGCGATCTGAAGATGACCGATCCGCGTTATCAGGATGTGACCGCCCGTGAAATCCCGGAAATCATGGAAGATGACGGCACAAAGGTGCGCGTGGTCATTGGCAGCTTCTGGGGGCAGACCGGCCCAGTGGATGGCATTGCCGCCGACCCGATGTTTCTGGATGTGACTGTGCCTGCGGGGGTGAAAAAGACCTTCCCGATCGACACACGACGGCGCGCCTTTGCCTATGTGTTTGAGGGGGATGCGGCTTTTGCTGATGCCAGCCAACCGACCGGCGTTTTGCTTGAGAAAGAAGTCGCCGGCGAAGAGGTCAACATCCGCGATATGAGCGGGGACCGCACGCTGGTGCGCTTTGGCAATGGCGATGAGGTGACGGTGCAGGCGGGCGAACAGGGCGTGCGCTTTCTGCTGATTTCAGGCCAACCCATTCAGGAGCCGGTGGCCTGGCACGGCCCGATTGTGATGAACACGCAGGCGGAGCTGCAGCAGGCTTTTGCAGAACTGCGCAATGGCACCTTCATCAAACCGGCGCATTGAGCAAGCGTAGGCGGAGGGGGGAACCCCTCCGCTTTTTAGGCAGAGACGCCCACGGCTTGACGCACCATATCCCAGTAGATCTGTTCAACTTCCTCAAGCGACAGGCGGCCGCCTTCGCGAAACCATGTGTTCACACCTGTCAGCATCGCAATCACGGCCATGGTGGTGATCTTGGAGTCTGCTACGGTGAAATCACCGCTTTCGACACCAGCGCGCAGGATCGCCTCCAGCTGATCTTCATAGGCGCGGCGTAGGGCCTCGATGGCGGCAAAGTTGTCCGGGCTGAGGTTGCGCAGCTCCATATAAGCGATGAACACTTCATCAGGGCGCTCTGAGTGAAAACGCAGGTGCAGGCGGGTGAATGTTTCCAAGGCGGCCACGGGGGAGGTTGGCGCATCCAAGCTGGCACGGGTTGCGAGCAGCTCATCCATGTGGTTTTTCATCAGATCAAACAGCAGGCTTTGCTTGTCTGGCGTGTAGTTATAGAGCGCCCCCGCCTGCACGCCGACCTCGCGGGCAATCTGGCGCATAGAGACAGCGGCGTAGCCGTGTTGCGCAAATAGAGAGAGAGCCGCCGCGCGCACACGCGGGCCAGTGATATCGGAGTGGGAGCCTTGGGTTCTTGCCATACTGGCCAATTTAACTGAACAAATGTTTCTTTAAAAGGCCACTTTGACGCAGACAAAGCCCCTGAGGTGGCTTGTGTCTTTGGCCGGGGCTGGGCCATAACAAGGCGACGCAGAAAAAGGGCCACGCGCGTGACAATTCAGATCAAAATGCGCCTTTTGGGGATCTTATGCGCCACTGCTCTGGCGGGCTGCGGCACGGTCCCCGGACTGGATACCGCTGTTTCCAAAGAAGTGGAAGCCGCGCCATACCCGGACCTTCTGCCGATGCGCGACCTGCCCCAAGCGCCACAACAGCGCCTCACAGACACCAGCGAGGAAGAGATTGAGGCGCGCGGTGCGCGACTTCAAAGGCGCGCGCGTGACCTGCAATAAGCCATATCGCCACCGTGACGCGTTGCGCCCCGGCGCATGAGCGGCTACACGGCAAGGCGATACAGCAGACCACTCCAACCATAATCGAGGTAGTGCTTCATGACCGATGCGCAGAACAGCAACCCCAATACCACACCGCTCCGTCTTGGGATTGCCGGATTGGGCACCGTGGGCGTGGGTGTCGTTAAGATTGTACGCCAGAAAGCCAATCTGCTGGCCGCGCGCACAGGTCGCCCAGTAGAAATCACTGCGGTCAGCGCCCGCTCCAAAGACAAGGACCGGGGTGTGTCGCTGGCAAGCTATGCCTGGGAAGACGATCCTGTTGCTTTGGCAAAGCGCGATGACGTGGATGTTTTTGTCGAGCTGATGGGCGGCGAAGACGGCCCTGCGAAAGTTGCCATTGAAGCCGCCCTTGCGCTTGGCAAAGATGTTGTCACTGCCAACAAGGCCCTGCTGGCCCACCATGGTCAGGCACTGGCAGAAGCCGCAGAAGCCAAAGGCGCGGTGATCCGCTTTGAGGCGGCTGTGGCAGGTGGCATTCCGGTGATCAAATCGCTGACCGAAGGGCTGGCAGGCAATGACATCACCCGGATCATGGGCGTGATGAACGGCACCTGTAACTACATCCTGACCCGCATGCAGGATGCAGGGCTTCCTTATGAGGAGGTCTTTGCCGAAGCGGACGCGCTTGGCTATCTGGAAGCGGACCCCAACCTTGACGTGGGCGGGATTGATGCGGGGCACAAACTGTCGCTGCTGTCCTCCATCGCCTTTGGCACTAAGGTGGATTTTGACGGCGTAGAGCTTGAGGGCATCCAGCGCATTTCGATTGAAGACATTCATCAGGCCGCCGAGCTGGGCTATAAGATCAAACTGCTGGGCGTGACGCAGATGACGGGCCGCGGTCTTGAGCAGCGCATGTCGCCCTGCCTCGTGCCCGCAGACAGCCCATTGGGCCAGCTGACTGGTGGCACCAATATGGTGGTGATCGAAGGCGACGCCGTGGAGCAGGTTGTGCTGCGCGGCCCCGGTGCAGGCGAAGGTCCCACCGCCAGCGCGGTGATGGGCGATGTCTGTGACATTGCGCGCGGCTTCCGCCTGTCGACCTTTGGCATGCCCGCAGCGCAACTCGCCACGGCGACTGCCGCACGTTCCAACTCGCCTGCGCCGTTCTATCTGCGCTTGACGCTGGAAGATCGCCCAGGCGCGATGGCAAAAATCGCAACCGCGCTTGGCGACAATGGCATCAGCATCGACCGGATGCGCCAGACTCGTCATGACGACAAGCACGCCCCTGTCCTGATCGTGACCCACAAAACCCAGCGTGCGGCGCTGGACGCGGCCATAGAGGCTATGCAATCCACCGGAGTGCTTGCAAATGCGCCGGTAGCGTTGCGGATTGAACAGGTTTGAAATTTGAATGGCGCGCCCCTCTTGTGAGCGCGCCGCCCCTACGTTAGTCGATACTTAAGTTTGTACATAAGGATCCTCCCATGTCCCAAAAGCCGGAATTTCACGACCGTATGCTGTCCCTTGGTTTGGCCCGTGTGGCTGAACAGGCGGCGATTGCCTCCGCTGCCCTGATCGGCAACGGCGATGAGAAAGCCGCAGACCAAGCCGCTGTGAACGCCATGCGCGAGCAGCTCAACCTTCTGGACATCGCTGGTGTTGTGGTGATCGGTGAGGGCGAGCGCGACGAAGCGCCGATGCTGTTCATCGGCGAAGAAGTGGGCACCGGCAACGGCCCCGGCGTGGACATTGCGCTGGACCCGCTGGAAGGCACCACGCTGACCGCCAAAGACATGCCCAACGCGCTGACCGTGATTGCCATGGGCCCGCGCGGCTCCATGCTGCACGCGCCAGACACCTACATGGACAAGCTGGCCATCGGCCCGGGCTACGCGGAAAACGTTGTCTCGCTGGAAATGAGCCCGAAAGAGCGCGTGGAAGCCCTGGCCAAGGCCAAAGGCTGTGACACCTCCGACATCACCGTCTGCATTCTGGAGCGTCCGCGCCACGAAGACATGATCGCAGAAGTGCGCGCCACCGGCGCCTCCATCCGCCTGATCACCGATGGTGACGTGGCCGGTGTGATGCACTGCGCCGAAGCCGAAGAAACCGGCATCGACATGTATATGGGCCGTGGCGGCGCACCTGAAGGTGTTCTGGCAGCGGCGGCGCTGAAATGCATGGGTGGTCAGATGTGGGGCCGTCTGGTGTTCCGTAACGATGACGAGCGCGCCCGTGCCGCCAAGACCGGCATCACCGATCTGGACCGCATCTATTCCCGCGACGAGATGGTCACACAGGATGTGATCTTTGCCGCAACCGGCGTGACTGGCGGCTCTCTGCTGCCGCGCATCAAGCGCACCCCGGGTTGGATCGAAACCGAGACCCTGCTGATGCGCTCCAAGTCTGGTTCCGTGCGTCGCATGACCTACCGTGCACCGATTGATCAGACCGCTTGATCGCAGCACACTGCACTGATTGACTGGGCTAAAGCGCCCCTTACGGCCCGCCTCTTTGGCGGGCCTTTTGATAAGATGAAAGCCCTGCCCATGACCGACTTCCTTGGTGTATCCGAAAGCCTGACCGGACGACGCTGGCTAGGGCCGGATGTGGAAGCCACCCGCGCAGCTGAGCTGCTGGCGCAGGACACCACCCTGCCCCCAGCCCTTTGTGCGGTGCTGGCCCGGCGCGGGGTGACAGCGGCGGAGGCGGAGAGCTTTCTGGAGCCGCGACTGGCGGACCTGTTGCCCGATCCACGCAGCATCAAAGACATGCAAACCGCCGCCGCGCGTTTCCTGCAAGCGGTGCGCAAACGTGAGCGCATCGCGGTGTTTGCCGATTACGACGTGGATGGCGGCACTTCTGCGGCGCTCTTGATCACTTGGCTGCGCCATATGGGGCTTCAGGCGACGCTTTATGTGCCTGATCGCATTGATGAGGGCTATGGCCCCAATGAGACCGCAATGGCGCAGCTGGCCGACACGCATGACCTGATCATCTGTGTGGACTGTGGCACGCTCAGTCACGACCCGATTGCCGCCGCAAAGGCCGCAGATGTGATCGTGCTCGACCACCACTTGGGCGGCGAGACCCTGCCGGATTGCGTGGCCGTGGTGAACCCCAACCGACAGGATGAAAGCGGCGATCTTGCCCATCTCTGCGCGGCGGCGGTGGTGTTTCTCATGCTGGTGGAGGCCAACCGCCAGATGCGCGAGGCCGATGGCACGCGCGGCCCGGATCTGATGGCGATGCTTGATCTGGTGGCGCTTGGCACGGTGGCCGATGTGGCCCCCCTCGTGGGCGTGAACCGTGCACTCGTGCGTCAGGGCCTGAAGGTCATGGCGCGGCGCGACCGCACCGGAGTTGTCGCGCTCTCTGATGTGAGCCGCATGGACAGCGCCCCCAACAGTTATCACCTCGGCTTTCTGCTGGGACCACGCGTGAATGCTGGCGGACGCATCGGACAGGCGGATCTGGGCGCACGCCTTCTGTCCACAGATAACGAACAGGAAGCCCGCGCGCTGGCCGAGCGGCTGGATGAGCTTAACACTGAGCGGCGCGACATTGAGGCCGCCGTGCGCGCCGCCGCCATGGCACAGGCCGAAGAGCGCGGGCTGGATGCGCCGCTGGTCTGGGCCGCCGGCGAAGGCTGGCACCCCGGTGTGGTCGGCATTGTCGCCTCCCGCCTGAAAGAGGCCACCAACCGCCCCGCCATTGTGATCGGTCTTGATGGCGATGAAGGCAAAGGCTCTGGCCGCTCGGTTTCTGGTGTGGACCTTGGGGCTTCGATCCAGAAACTGGCCGCAGAGGGCCTGCTGGTGAAAGGCGGTGGTCACAAGATGGCCGCAGGGTTGACTGTGGCACGTGATCAGCTGGAGCCCGCCATGGCACGGCTCGCAGAGCTGATGGCCAAACAGGGTGCTGGCGACATGGGACCGGCGGATCTGAAACTCGACAGCCTGCTGATGCCAACCGGAGCCACAGTGGAGCTGATCAGTGACATTGAGAAGGCAGGCCCGTTTGGGGCGGGGGCCCCGGCCCCGCGTTTTGCCTTCCCGGATGTGGAGATTCGCTTCACCAAACGGGTGGGCGAAAGCCATCTGAAACTGACATTTGGCGACGGATTCGGCGCCCGCATCGATGCCATTGCCTTTGGCGCTTATGACACCCCGCTGGGGGCAGCATTGGAATCACACGGCGGTGCGCGATTCCATCTGGCAGGCCGTCTGGAGATCAACACATGGGGCGGTCGCCAGTCTGTGCAACTGCGGCTGGAAGACGCCGCCAGAGCCGCCTGAACCCCGGTTTGCCCTGTATATACTAGGGCAAGCCATGCCGTGTGACAGCCGGTGTAGCCCCCTCAATACCTGCCCAAACGGCTTTCCGAAAAAAAACGTACATAGGCTCAAATTTCCGCTTGCGCCCATCCGCGCCATTCACTAGACACGCCTCACGCTTCAGAGCGTCCCGTTCGTCTATCGGTTAGGACGCCAGGTTTTCAACCTGGAAAGAGGGGTTCGATTCCCCTACGGGATGCCAGAAGCGGGGTATGGGGATTTCATCTCTGACGCGCCCATAAAGAGCGTCCCGTTCGTCTATCGGTTAGGACGCCAGGTTTTCAACCTGGAAAGAGGGGTTCGATTCCCCTACGGGATGCCACTTTATCTTTCACAAAAAAGAAAAGAATACTGGCACAAGCACTGCTGAATAGTCAGCTATGCGCCCCAATTCTTGTCTGGCTTTTTGGCACACAGCCGCAGCGTGCAGACTCTTCATTAACCATTCCTCGGTATTTCTGGCCCCCATCGAAGGTCTTTTAACGGAATCAGATTCGGCACCCACGCGCCGACCTCCGCAGATCCTACGAGGGGGACAAAATGAGTAAGACACATCTGTCTGTATGGGTGCTTCCCAGAGGTGCAGGCCGCAATTCCGCCCGTTCTGAGCGCATCAGAACACGCGCAGGGGCCTTCATCGTGGCCAGCTGCAAAGACGCGGAACAGGCCTTGCTGCCGCCGCCATCCGGCAATCTCAATCGCCGAATCTGGCCCCACACGTCACCAAATGGGCCGACCCTAAAGATCCGCGCCTGAGGCTACCCCTAAGGCTGCACAGGAGGCACATCCACCGCCGGTGCGCTGGGTTTGATATCCAGCAGCGGTGTGCCGTCAAAACAGTCGATCGCATCAATGCCAATCCGGCCCGCCGCGAGATCCAGAGATGTGATCCGCACCGCCGCCAGCGAAATCGGATTGGGCCGATTTGGGGACCTCAGCGCAAATGTGCCCTGTGCTTCCGGTTTGTGACGCGGCCGCTGAGTGATCAGATCGCGCCGCGCCTGATGCATCCAGTAAAACAGCAAAATCCCATCCCCCACAGACAGCCCGGTGAGACCTTCGGCAAAGCCCGGCTCCAGAGTGATTGATGCCCCCTGCCCGCTTTCCCGCGCGCGGGTCACATTCTTGGGGCAATCGCCGCGCTGCCACGGGGTGTGAATGCGGCCAATGAAGCGCAGTTCGGCATCCACGCGCTCCAGCGGATCAAATTCCAACTGGCTTTCACCATCACGCAATTCAGGCAGGGTGTCAGACATGGTGCGCTCCTCGGCTATTTGCAGTCATCCTGCCCAAGTCCTGAAAGAGGCGCCATAAAAAAGCGCCGCTCAATGGCGGCGCTTTCCAGTTTTGGTTCGGCAAGTTAGACGATCTCGCCTTCAAGGCCTTCGGTTGAGAGCCCCTCAAGCTTGGGCATGAGGCTCAGAAGCTCACGTGTGTAGGCCTCTTTCGGGGCAGCAAAGAGGGTTTCGGTGTCGGCCACCTCCACCATCTGCCCCTGACGCATCACGCCCACACGGTCACACATCTGACGCACCACCGGCAGGTCGTGGCTGATGAACAGCATGGTCAGGCCCAGATGCTCCTGAAGATCCTTGAGGATGTTCAGGATCTGCGCCTGAATGGACACATCCAGCGCCGAGGTTGGCTCGTCACAGATCAGGAAGCGCGGCTGGGTGGCCAGCGCACGCGCAATCGAGATCCGCTGGCGCTGACCGCCGGAGAACTCATGCGGGTATTTGCGCCCAGCTTCAGAGCCAAGCCCCACACGCTCCAACAGCTCATCCACGCGGTGCTGAATGGCGTCGCCTTCCAGCAGCTTGTGGTGGCGCACCGGCTCCGCAATGATCTCATCCACCCGCATACGCGGGTTGAGGCTTGAGAAAGGATCCTGAAAGATCATCTGGATCTGACGGCGATAGCTCTCCAGATCCTTGGCGGTTTTGAGGTTTGTTACCTCCTGATCGTCAAAGAAGATCTTGCCGCCGTTGGTCTGATAGAGCGTGGCAATCATCCGCGCGACGGTGGATTTGCCAGAGCCACTTTCGCCCACGATGCCAAAAACCTCACCTTCGCGGATATCAAAGCTGACTTTATCCACGGCGGTGAAGTATTTGCGTCGTGATGGAATGATCGAGCCGTTTTGCAGGAAGGTTTTGGTGAGCCCTTCGACCTTCAGAAGCGTGCCGGATTTGGTCGGCTCCGGGCGCTTCCAGTTGCGCGCCAGATCGTCGATGTGAAACGCGATCTCACGGCCCCCGTAAGAGAGCTGCGGGAAGCGGTGCACCTTCAGCGTAGGGCGCGGCACAGCGGCGATCAGCGACTTGGTGTACTCATGGGCGGGTGCGCCCAGCACCTGTTCGGTGGTGCCGCTTTCCACGACTTCGCCCTGATACATCACGGTCACCTTGTCGGTGGTGTCCGCAATCACACCCATGTCGTGGGTGATCAGGATCACGCCGGTCTGGCGCTCCCGCGCGAGTTCCTTGATCAGCTCAAGGATCTGCGCCTGAATGGAGACATCGAGCGCCGTGGTGGGCTCATCCGCGATGATCACATCCGGCTCTGAACAAAGCGCGAGCGCGATCACCACACGCTGGCGCATGCCGCCAGAGAACTGGTGCGGATACTGATTGATGCGCTCATCCGGGCTGGGAATGCCCACGCGATCCAGCAGTTCAATCGCCCGTTTCTTGCTGTCTGCATCAGAGAGCTTGAGATGGAACTGGATGGTTTCTTCCAGCTGCTGACCAACGGTCAGAAGCGGGTTCAGCGAGGTCAGCGGGTCCTGGAAGATCATGGAGATCTTGGCCCCGCGCAGCGCGCGCATGCCTTCGGCATCCCGCCCGCTGATGGCCTCCCCCTTAAAGCTAACCGTGCCGCCCGCGATATGACCGGGACGTTCCAGCAGGCCCATCACGGCGGCGCCGATGGTGGACTTACCCGCACCGGATTCACCCACAAGACCGTGGATTTCGCCGGGCTCCACCGCGAGGTTGGCTTTGTTCACCGCCACAAAGAGCTTGCGACGGGTCGGGAAGTGGACCGACAGGCCCTCGATATCAAGAAGTGTATCGCTCATCACTGCAACCTCGGGTTCAATGCATCACGCAGCCAGTCGCCCAGCAGGTTCACAGACAGCGCCAGCGCCAGAAGCGTGGCGGAGGGGAACAGCAGAATCCACCATTCGCCGGAGAACAGGAACTGTTGCCCGATGCGGATCAGCGTGCCCAGCGAGGGCTGGGTCGGCGGTGCGCCAACACCAAGGAAGGACAGCGTAGCCTCGGCAATAATGGCCAATGCCAGAGAGATGGTTGCGATCACCAGCACAGGGGACAACACGTTGGGCAGGATGTGACGCAGCATGATGATGCCTCGACCCCGTCCAATCATACGTGCGGCCTGCACATATTCTTTGTCCTTCTCCACCAGTGTTGCACCGCGCACCACGCGGGCAAACTGCACCCAATCCGATAGACCAATCGCAAGGATCAGCACCCAGATCGCCATCGTGTCCTGATGTTCAATTGGGGTGATGCCCTTGGCGATGCCAAAGATCAGCATGGCCACCAGAATGGCGGGGAAGGTCAGCTGCACATCTGCGGCGCGCATGATCACGGTTTCGACCCAGCCGCCAACATAGCCAGCAATCAGGCCGAGCGTGATGCCCAGCACCATGGCAAAGAGCACAGCCGAGAAGCCCACAAACAGCGAAATCCGCATGCCGTAAAGGATGGTGGAAAACACATCGCGCCCTTGATCATCTGTGCCAAGCCAGAAGGTGTCTCCGGTGAAATCATTGGCGGCCATCGGCGCGGTGAAACCGTTCATCAGATCCAGTGAGCCCGGATCAAACGGGTCATAAGGCGCAATCAACGGGGCGAAGATGGCGCTCAGCACCAAGAGCATCACCACAAGGAAGGACACCACAGCCACCGGCGAGCGGCGGAAGTTGTAAGCGAAGTCGCTGTCCCAGGCTTTCGCCAGTCGGGACTGCGGCGCGGTTGAGGTTTGGTCAGACATCAGTGCGCCCCCTTACCATCCGTGCGCAGGCGCGGATCAATTGCAAAATAAAGCAGGTCAACGATCAGGTTGATCGCCACAAACATCACCGAAATCAGCATGAGATACGCCGCCATCACCGGGATGTCGACAAACTGGATCGCGTTGATGAACAGAAGCCCCACACCGGGCCACTGGAACACCGTTTCGGTGATGATCGCAAAGGCGATGATCGAGCCGAGCTGCAGACCTGTGACGGTGATCACCGGCACCAGCGTGTTTTTCAGCGCGTGGCGGAAGTTCACCGTACGCGCCTTTAGACCACGGGCCCGGGCAAAGCGCACATAATCCTGACGCAGCACTTCCAGCATCTCAGAGCGCACAAGGCGCATGATCAGCGTCATCTGGTAAAGGCCGAGCGTGATCGCCGGTAGGACAATCGCCTTCAGGCCGGAGGCGGTCAGAAGACCGGTACTCCACCAGCCGAGCTGCACCACGTCTCCCCTCCCAAAGGAGGGCAGCCAGCCAAGCTCCACCGCAAAGATATATATGAGCAGGATACCGATCAGGAAAGTTGGCAAAGACACCCCAATCAGAGAGATCGACATGATCGCATTCGCCATGAACCCATCTCTGCGGATCGCGGTGAAAACACCCAGGCCGATGCCAATGGTGATCGCCAGAAACCCACTCACCGCAGCCAGCTCCAGCGTGGCGGGTGCGCGCTCCAGAAGGATCTCCCCCACGGGGCGGCCCTGACGATAGCTCACGCCAAAATCGCCCTGCACAGCGCCTTCGAGGAATTTGTAGTATTGGACCGGGAAAGGCTCATCCAACCCCAATTCCGCCCGCAAGCGGGAAATATCTGCATCCGTGCGTTCCTGACCCAGCATATTGTCGATGGGATCACCGACAAAGCGGAACATGCTGAAAGCAACAAGCCCCACGATCAGAAGTACCAGCGCGGACTGCAACACTCGTTTAATGACATACGTCAGCATCACTGCGTCCCTTTGTTTTTATGAGCGGTCCTTGCGCCCTTCTGGAGAGAGGGTCAAGCAAAGCAAAAGAGGCGTCGGAGTGTTGCCCGACGCCTCGTTTTTATGAAGTTTTATTGCACGCTCACCCAGCGCAGAATAAAGAAGTTATCCGGCCGTTGAGTCAGGGTGATATTGTCACGTGCACCCCAAACCAGAGGTTGCACATACATCGGCACATAAGCGGTTTCATCCTGAAGAATCTTGGCTGATTCATCCAGCATCGCCTGACGTTTGCCATCATCAATCTCGGATTGGATCATCGGCAGAAGCTCATCAATGCGGGCGTTGGAGTAGCCACCAAAGTTCCAGCTGCCCAGCTTTTTCTCAGCATTTGGCGTGGACGCCAGAAAGCGGATGGGATGCTCTGCATCAAATGTGCCCGGGGACCAGCCGAGCAGATACATGTCAAAGTTATCGGCGCGCAGTTCCGGCCAGTAGTTTTGTACAGGCATCGCATCAAGCTGAGCCGTGATCCCGACCTTTGCGAGCATGGATGTCACTGCCTGACAGACCGCCTCATCATTCAGATAGCGGTTGTTCGGGCACTTCAGACCAAACGCAAACCCATCAGCATAGCCTGCCTCTGCAAGAAGCGCCTTGGCACCATCCACGTCAAAAGCAGGGCGGTCTGCGTTGGCAGCAGAATACCCGCGCATCGCCGGGCTGACGAGCTGGCTCGCAGGTTCCGCGTTACCGCGCATGATGGTTTTGAGGATCGCGTCTACATTTACGGCCTTCGCCACAGCTTCCCGCACGCGCGCATCTTTGAACGGGTTTGGCTTGCCCGCATCCGCGCCGTATTTCAGCTCATCCGCGTCTTGGGCAAAACCCAGCATGATCACGCGGGCTTCGATGCCCTGAATGATCTGAACACCATCCTGCCCCTGAAGGCGCGCGGCATCCTGAATTGGCACCGGGTTGATCATGTCCACTTCGTCAGACAACAGCGCGGCAACGGCGGTGGCGGCGTTCTGGATCGGCGTGAACTCTGCTTTGGTGATGTTGTGGGTGGCCTCGTCCCACCAGCCGTCATGCGGCGCCAGCTCCGTGCGCAGGCCGGGCTCCCTTGCGGTCACTTTGAACGCTCCGGTGCCATTGGCATTCAGCGTGGCGTAGTTGCCATTCTCTTTGTCTGGCAGGGCCGCGCTGTTGGCCTCTGCCCAGCCTTTGTCCATGATCATCCAGTTGGCAATGCTGTCTGGGAAGATCGGGTTCGGTGCGCTGGTCAGAATGTCCACGGTATAGGCATCCACCACCTTCACGTCAGACACAGGTGCAAACCAGCTGCGCGTGTCAGACACCTCGCTCGAGGCGCGCTGATAGGAAAACAGCACATCTTCCGCATCGAATGTCGCCCCGTCATGGAAGGTCACGCCTTCACGCAGGAAGAAGCGCCAGCCTTCGCCCGCGCCAATCGGCTCCCAGCTGGTGGCCAAAGCGGGTTGCACCGACATGTCTTTGCCGCGGCGCACAAGCCCTTCATAGACGTTGTTCAAAAACCCCAAAACCGGCGCAGAGTTCACTGCATGCGGGTCCATGGTTTGCGGGTCAGTCGTGCCCGCCCATTTAAAAGTCTCTGCCATTGCAGGCGCAGCGCAGACCGCTGCAGCCAAAGCGGCTGACATCATGCGTTTCATAGTGTTCCCCTGTTCGCATCGCTGCCTCAGGCCGGCAGCCATAGGGCCCAATGTCACCTCACCAAACCGTGAATTGCAAGGTCCGAACACCTTTTTGTGAACAGGTTAAGCCGATTAATCTCAGAGACTTGCCAGATCAGCGGGGTTTGGCGCAGCATATACCCTCCTGAGATTTTTCCGACCAAAAGCTGAACGGTGTGGCAGAGTGCTCTCCATATAATTGATTTGGGATCTTGCCATGATTGACGTAAAAACCAGTGAAGACGCGCGTTTTGTTGAAATCACGATGACAGCGCCGATTTCAGAAGACGACTACACAACCACGCTCGCACCTGCGATCGACAAGGCGATCGAAACCGCAGACCACATCCGCCTGCTGGCGATTGTTGACGGCGGCATGAGCGATTTCACCTTCGGCGCCCTGCGCGAAGACAGCCGTATGGGATTGAAACACTGGCGCGGCTTTGATCGGGTGGCTCTGGTCACAGACGATCCTGGCATCCGGCGGATGGTCGGCATGTTCAGCGTGTTTATGCCCTGCCCTGTCGCCCAGTTCTCACTGGCGGAGACGGACACAGCCAGGTTGTGGTTGCGCGAAAGCCTTGGATCGATTCAGATTGATGCGCTTGCGAAAGACACAGTGGTGGTCCGCCTGATGGGCAAACTCGACTCCGAGACCTACGCTGGCAAATCCGAGGATTTGGACACCATCTTTGCCACCATGGGTGAGGTTGGGCTGGTGATCGATCTGCGGGAATTTGACGGCTGGCAGGGTCTTGGGGCACTCAAGGAACACTTTGCGTTGGCCCATTCCCATGTTGGCCAGCTGCGCCGTGCAGCCATTGTCGGTGACGCTGGTTGGCAGGCTATGGCCTCCAAGTTTGGCAAACATGTCGTCGGATTGGACGCCAAGCACTTTGGCGCCTCCGCCTATGAAGAGGCCATCGCCTGGGTGCAAGCGCCGGACTGACCTTTTCAGATCCCCCAAGCTTCCATCACCAGCGCAAAAGCGCGGCGGGCGCGTGCTGGTGAGCGCGTGTTTCTTTGTTTGGGCAGTCTTGGGTCGCGGGCATAGAAAAAGGCCGTCCCGGGGGACGGCCTTTCCATCAAAAATCAGACGCTCTGATTATTCGACGATTTTGGACACAACACCGGAACCAACGGTGCGGCCGCCTTCACGGATCGCGAAGCGCAGGCCGGCTTCCATTGCGATCGGTGCGATCAGCTCAACGTTGAACTTCAGGTTGTCGCCAGGCATCACCATCTCGGTGCCAGCTGGCAGTTCAACAGTGCCGGTCACGTCAGTTGTACGGAAGTAGAACTGTGGACGGTAGTTCGCGAAGAACGGGGTGTGACGGCCACCTTCGTCTTTGGTCAGGATGTAGGCTTCTGCTTCGAACTTGGTGTGTGGGTTCACGGAACCTGGCTTACACAGAACCTGACCACGCTCAACCGCTTCACGGTCAACACCACGCAGCAGCGCGCCAATGTTGTCGCCCGCTTCACCGGAGTCCAGCAGCTTGCGGAACATCTCAACACCGGTACAGGTGGTTTTCTGAGTGTCTTTGATGCCAACGATTTCGATTTCGTCGCCAACGTTGATCACGCCACGCTCAACACGGCCGGTCACAACAGTACCACGGCCAGAGATCGAGAACACGTCTTCGATTGGCATCAGGAACGGCTCGTCAACCGCACGTGGTGGCTGAGGGATGTACTCGTCAACAGCCGCCATCAGCTCTGCGATTTTCTCGGAACCGATGTTGGCGTCGCGGTCTTCCAGAGCCGCCAGAGCGGAGCCTGCGATCACAGGGATGTCGTCGCCTGGGAATTCATACTCAGACAGCAGCTCGCGGATTTCCATTTCCACCAGCTCGAGCAGCTCTTCGTCGTCAACCTGGTCCACTTTGTTCATGAAAACAACCATGGCAGGGATGCCAACCTGGCGGCCCAGCAGGATGTGCTCACGAGTCTGTGGCATTGGGCCGTCTGCTGCGTTCACAACCAGGATCGCGCCGTCCATCTGCGCCGCACCGGTGATCATGTTTTTCACGTAGTCAGCGTGGCCTGGGCAGTCAACGTGTGCGTAGTGACGTGCTTCGGTTTCATATTCCACGTGGGCTGTGGAGATGGTGATGCCACGGGCTTTTTCTTCTGGCGCGCCGTCGATTTCGTCGTACGCTTTGAAGTCACCAAACTGTTTGGTGATCGCGGCGGTCAGCGTGGTTTTGCCGTGGTCAACGTGACCAATGGTGCCGATGTTGCAGTGCGGTTTACTGCGCTCAAACTTTTCCTTAGCCATGATGGCCTCCTTAATGTTGAGAGGGGAAGCGGGCAGCCCGCTTCCCAAATTTCGTTATGCGTATTTCGCTTGGATCTCGTCAGAGATGTTCTGCGGAACTGGATCGTAGTGGTCGAACTGCATGGTGAACTGGGCACGGCCGGAAGACATCGAACGCAGGTTGTTGATGTAACCGAACATGTTGGCCAGAGGCACAAATGCGTCGATTGCAACAGCGTTACCACGAGGCTCCTGACCGGACACCTGACCACGACGGGAGGTGAGGTCACCAATGATGCCACCGGTGTATTCTTCCGGTGTGATCACTTCCACCTTCATGATCGGCTCAAGCAGTTTCGCGCCGGCCAGTTTCATACCTTCACGCATTGCCATACGAGCTGCGATTTCAAAGGCCAGAACGCTGGAGTCCACGTCGTGGAACTTACCGTCGATCAGAGCAACTTTGAAGTCGATCACAGGGAAGCCAGCCAGAGGACCGGAGTCCATGACGGACTGAATGCCCTTTTCAACACCCGGGATGTATTCCTTTGGAACAGCACCACCAACGATGCGGCTTTCAAAGGAGTAGCCCTCACCCGCTTCAGTCGGCATGATTTCCATTTTGACTTCAGCGTACTGACCGGAACCACCGGACTGTTTCTTGTGGGTGTAGGTGTGCTCGATCGCCTTGGAGATGGTCTCACGATAGGCCACCTGTGGCGCACCGATGTTGGCCTCAACCTTGAATTCACGCTTCAGACGATCCACGAGGATGTCCAGGTGAAGTTCGCCCATGCCCTTCATGATGGTCTGACCGGATTCCAGGTCAGTTTCCACGCGGAAGGATGGATCTTCGGCTGCCAGACGCTGCAGACCCTGAGACATTTTCTCTTGGTCGGCTTTGGTCTTTGGCTCAACAGCGATTTCGATCACCGGATCTGGGAAGGTCATGGTTTCCAGAACAACCGGGTCGTTGACGGCGCAGAGTGTGTCACCGGTGGTTGTGTCTTTCAGACCCGCCAGCGCGATGATGTCACCCGCAAATGCTTCGGTGATTTCTTCACGGTTGTTGGAGTGCATCATCATCATACGACCGATGCGCTCTTTACGACCTTTGGTGGAGTTCAGGAGCGTGTCGCCCTTGCTCAGCACACCGGAGTAGATCCGGGTAAAGGTCAGGGAGCCAACAAACGGGTCGTTCATGATTTTGAACGCTAGACCGGAGAACGCCATGTCATCGTCTGCACGACGCGCAATGTTACGCTCTTCGCTCTCATCACCCGGTGCGAAGCCCATGTAATCAACAACGTCCAGTGGGGACGGCAGGTAGTCGATCACAGCGTTGAGCAGAGGCTGAACGCCTTTGTTCTTGAACGCGGAGCCGCCGAGAACCGGAACGAAAGACAGAGACAGAGTGCCTTTGCGCAGCAGTGCGCGCAGGGTTGGCACGTCAGGCTCTTCGCCTTCCAGATAGGCTTCCATGGCATCGTCGTCCTGCTCGACGGCGTTCTCAATCATCTTGGCGCGCCATTCGTCGGCCAGATCTTTGAGTTCGTCGCGAATAGGTGCTTTGATCCAGGACGCGCCCAGATCTTCACCCTGCCACAGCCACTCTTCCATGGTGACCAGATCAACCAGGCCTTCCAGCTCGGTTTCTGCACCGATCGGGAACGCGATTGGAACAGCAACTGCCCCGGTGCGATCTTCGATCATGTTCACACAGTTGAAGAAGTCAGCGCCGATTTTGTCCATCTTGTTGACGAACACCATACGCGGAACCTTGTAGCGGTCAGCCTGACGCCACACGGTTTCGGTCTGAGGTTCAACACCAGCGTTGGCGTCCAGAACACAGACAGCACCGTCGAGAACCGCCAGAGAACGCTCAACTTCGATGGTGAAGTCAACGTGGCCTGGGGTGTCGATGATGTTCAGTCGGTGCTTTGGGGTATCAGCGGTTTGGCCATCCTCGGTGCGCTCCCAGAAAGTGGTCGTCGCAGCGGAAGTGATGGTGATACCGCGTTCCTGCTCCTGCTCCATCCAGTCCATGGTGGCTGCACCATCGTGCACCTCACCGATGTTGTGGGATTTGCCGGTGTAATACAGGATGCGTTCGGAGCAGGTGGTTTTACCTGCGTCGATGTGCGCCATGATACCGAAGTTACGGTAATGTTCGAGCGTATATTCGCGTGCCATTGGTCTAATGTCCTCTGGGCTTTACCAACGATAATGGCTGAAGGCTTTGTTAGCTTCTGCCATTTTGTGAGTGTCTTCGCGCTTCTTAACGGCGGTACCGCGGGAGTTCACGGCATCCAGAAGTTCACCAGCCAGGCGTTCTTCCATGGTGTTTTCGTTGCGGCCACGCGCAGCACCAATCAGCCAACGGATGGCCAGGGCTTCGCGGCGCTCAGGGCGCACTTCGACCGGAACCTGATAGGTGGCACCACCCACACGGCGGGAGCGAACCTCAACCGATGGTTTGATGTTGTCGAGTGCTTCGTGGAACACTTCAACAGGGGCGCGCTTCACCTTGTTTTCAACACGGTCCAGCGCGTTGTAAACGATCTTTTCGGCAACAGATTTCTTGCCGTCGATCATCAGGTTGTTCATGAATTTGCTCAGCACTTTGTCGCCAAATTTGGCGTCAGGCAGAACTTCGCGTTTTTCGGCGGCGTGACGACGTGACATATCAGCCTCTCCTTCTTACTTAGGACGCTTCGCGCCGTACTTCGAACGACGTTGCTTACGGTCTTTAACGCCTTGGGTATCCAGAACACCGCGGAGGATGTGGTAACGGACACCCGGAAGGTCTTTTACACGGCCGCCGCGGATCAGAACCACAGAGTGTTCCTGAAGGTTGTGGCTTTCACCTGGGATGTAAGAGATCACTTCGTAACCGTTGGTCAGGCGCACCTTCGCAACTTTACGCATAGCGGAGTTCGGTTTCTTAGGCGTGGTGGTGTACACACGTGTACATACGCCGCGCTTCTGAGGGCACTGCTCCAGGTGCTGTGACTTGGAGCGCTTGATTTTAGGCTGACGCGGTTTGCGGATCAGCTGCTGAATCGTTGGCATAGGGTCTCTTTCCTATTGCTTCCATTTATACGCCAAGCCGAAGCTCAACGCGGTTATCGGGTCTTTCACAACTTGTGCATGCACAAGCGCAAAAACCGCAATCGTTTCCATTCCGAGGCAAACGACGCGGTGGAGTCTCAGAGGTTGCGGCCTTCAAAGTAGACCGGAACTTGACCACTACAGGTATGAAACGGCGTTAGGCAGACTAAGCCCATTGCCGGATGACGCGCGTATATGGGGAGTCGGCAGACTTGTCAACAGCTGCCCCCTGTTGCGCTGATCCGCCACTGCTGCCAAGGTGCGACCAGCAAGACACAAGGCGCGTAAGATGCAGAGCAAAGACATGCAGGTCATCGGCCTATGCCGGTTTTCATACCCGGCATTGGGCGGGTTTCAAGTGGAACATGACACGATCGAGGACCGCATCACCTTTCTCTATCAGGAGCAACGTCTTGAGGAACGCTTTAAGCTGTTTGAGGTCATTGCCCTGCCCTGCCTGCGGGAACAGACCGATCAGAACTTTGAGCTGATTGTCGTGATCGGGGACAGCCTGCCCAAACACCACAGAGAGCGGCTGCAGGACATCACCGCCACCTTGCCACAGGTTCGGATCGAAGCGCACCCGCCCAAACGGCACCGTTTATTGATGAAAGACATCATCAACCGCGCCCGCAAGGATATGAAAGCGCCCTGCCTGCAGTTTCGTCATGATGATGATGATGCCATCTCTGTGGATTTCATTGAACGTCTGCGCGCGGCTGTAGACGATGTACCAGGTCTTTTACGCGACAATGCCACCGTGGCCTTTGACTGGAACCGGGGCTACATCGCCGAAATGAGTGCGGCAGGCATTTCCGCCACCGACACAGTGCGCAACCTCTATGTTGCCGCGCTTGGCATGTATGTGCGCGGCGGCGTGTCCCAGACCATCATGAACTTTCGCCACGGCATCATGAACCAGCATATGCCCACCGTCTCTTTCACCGATGCGCCAATGTGGCTGCGCACCCACAATGGCTATAACGACAGCCGCCAGAAGAAGGTGAAACCGGTGCCGGTGGAGCCGCTCAGCGCCGCGCAAGAAGAGGAATACCGCCTGCGCTTTGCGGTGGATGCGGATCAGGTGCGCGCGCTGTTTGCCTGAGACAGGCGCCGCCCTCGGATTAGGGTAAAGACCCCGGCCCCGACCACAATCGCAGCTCCGGTCAGAGTAACCGTGTCTGGCCACTCCCCGAACACCAGATAGCCCAACATCAGCGCCCACAGCAGGCTGCTGTAGCGGAACGGTGCGATGAAGCTGATCTCGCCCACGCGCATCACCAGCACCGAAAACAGATAGCCGCCTAAAATGAACACCGCGGCGCCAATCAGCAGAACCCATTGGTCTGTTGTGAGCGCCACCCACTGTGTGCCAAGGCTCGCAACACCCGCAAAAAGCATGACCCCAAGAGAGGCGACAAGCGTCACGGTGAGGGAGGGCACCTCAGATGACATCTTCCGCGTTGCCAGATCGCGCAACGTGACAAAAGCAACCGCGACCAGCGCATAAAGCGCGTATTGATCAAAGCCGTCAGGCCCGGGACGCACAATCAAGAGCATCCCACAAAAGCCTGCGGCAATCGCCAGCGCCCGCCGCCAGCCAACGGTTTCGCCAAAAAACAGCGCCCCACCCAAGGTCACCGTCAAGGGAAGGATCTGCAAAACCGCTGTCACATTGGCAATCGGCATGTGATAGAGCGCGGTGATAAAGAAATAGGCGGCCCCGATCTCAGAGAGGGTGCGCAGCGCCACCAGGCTCCAGTCATGGCGCGACAGTTTCCAGCGCAGCTTGCCAAGCGATCTTGCCAGAAGATAGATCAACGCGCTAGCCACCACGCCGCGCAGAAACAACATCTGAAACAGCGGCACATCCGGCCCCAGCGACTTCACCATCGTGTCGTTGAACGTAAAGGCCGCCATGGAGCACATCATCAGAAGCGCGCCCTTGGTGTTATCAGAAATCGCCATCGGCCCCCTCCCCTTCGTGCAATCGCGCGACGTTAGGGCCGTGTGAGAGATTTGCCAAGCCCGGGTTTCCTCTTGCCAAAAATATCCTAGCCGAAGGCAAAAGGGCCCCCGACGCAATGCCGGGGGCCCTTTCAAAAAGTGGTTCAGCGTTCGACGGTTTAGTCGAAGTCGCGGCTTTCAGGTGTTTCCACCAGACCGCTGTCAAACACATCGTCTGCAGTCACATCGTCGGTTGGCGCGGCCAGACGTGCGGCGGCCTCAGCCTCCTCACGACGGGCTTCGATCACCACGTTGTCACGCTCAGACGCAACGCGGCGCACCTGCTGCGTGGCCCCACCGGTACCGGCCGGGATCAGACGGCCCACGATGACGTTCTCTTTCAGGCCGACCAGCTTGTCTTTCTTACCTTGGACAGACGCCTCGGTGAGAACACGGGTGGTCTCCTGGAACGATGCCGCGGAGATGAAGGAGCGAGTCTGCAGCGACGCTTTGGTGATACCGAGCAGGATCGGCTCACCCTGAGCAGGACGACGGCCTTCGGCCAGTGCCTTCTCGTTGGCAGCGTCAAACTCGATCTTCTCAACGTGCTCGCCTTTGAGCAGGGTGGTTTCACCAGAGTCCTGGATCTCCCACTTCTGCAGCATCTGGCGTACGATCACCTCGATGTGCTTGTCGTTGATCTTCACACCCTGCAGTCGATACACGTCCTGCACTTCGTCGATCATATAGTCCGCCAGCGCTTCAACACCCATGATGGAGAGGATGTCATGCGGTGCCGGGTTACCGTCCATGATGTAGTCACCCTTCTGCACGAAGTCGCCTTCCTGCACTGGGATGTGTTTGCCCTTGGGCACCATGTATTCCACGGTTTCCTGGCTCTCATCAGACGGCTCAATCGCGATGCGGCGCTTGTTCTTGTAGTCGCGGCCAAAGCGCACGTAACCATCGATTTCCGCGATGATTGCGTGGTCTTTCGGACGACGCGCTTCAAAGAGTTCGGCCACACGTGGCAGACCACCTGTAATGTCCTTGGTCTTGGCGCCTTCACGCGGGATACGCGCGACAACGTCACCGGCGCGAACGTCTTCACCGTCTTCAACAGACAGGATGGCGTCCACGGACATTGGGTAGTGTACTGGGTTGCCGGCATCGTTGCGCACTGGCTCGCCGTCAGCATCCACAAGGATCACTTCCGGCTTGAGCTCATTGCCCTTCGGTGCAGCGCGCCAGTCAGACACGATCTTCTGGGTCATACCGGTTGCGTCATCGGTTTCGTCACGGACCGACAGGCCGGTGATGAGGTCAACGAACTTCGCCTTACCATCCTTCTCCGCGAGGATCGGGAGGGTGTATGGGTCCCATTCAAACAGCTTGTCGCCGCGGCCAATGGTCTGACCATCAGTGACAAACAGCTTGGAGCCATAGCCCACTTTGTGGCTTGCGCGCTCGTCGCCGTCTTCACCTTGGATGATCAGCTTCATGTTACGGCCCATCACCAGAGCTTCGCCTTTGGCGTTCTCAAGGATGTTGGCGCCTTCGAAGACGATCTTACCTTCTTGGCTGGCCTCCAGGAACGACTGCTGGCCACCTTGCGCAACACCGCCGATGTGGAAGGTCCGCATCGTCAGCTGTGTACCAGGTTCACCAATCGACTGTGCCGCGATGATGCCCACGGCTTCGCCGCTGTTCACCAGCGTACCGCGTGCAAGGTCACGACCATAGCACATCGCGCAGACGCCTTCCTCAGCCTCACAGGTCAGTGGGCTACGGATACGGGCGTTCTGCACACCGGCTTCGTCGATCGCATCTGCCATACGCTCGTCGATCAGCTGACCATGCGCGACCAGCACCTCATCGGTGCCCGGCTTCATGATGTCCTCTGCCGCAACACGACCCAGGATACGCTCTGCCAGAGAGGCCACAACTTCACCGTCGTTCACAGCCGCTTCCGCGTTGATCGCCGTGTCGGTGCCACAGTCATGCATACGCACGATGCAGTCCTGCGCCACGTCCACCAGACGGCGGGTCAGGTAACCGGAGTTCGCAGTCTTCAAAGCCGTATCTGACAGGCCCTTACGGGCACCGTGGGTGGAGTTGAAGTACTCCAGAACGGTCAGACCTTCTTTAAAGTTCGAGATAATCGGGGTCTCGATGATGTCGCCATTCGGCTTCGCCATCAGGCCGCGCATCCCGCCCAGCTGCTTCATCTGTGTGACCGAGCCACGCGCACCGGAGTGGGCCATCATGTAAACCGAGTTTGGCTCCGCTTCGGCGCCGCTCTCGTCGGTCTTACCGGCGGAGATGGTGTCCATCATCGCGTCGGTGACCTTGTCGTTACACTTCGACCATGCGTCCACAACTTTGTTGTACTTTTCGCCCTGGGTGATCAGGCCGTCCATGTACTGCTGTTCAAAGTCTTTCACCTGATCGCGGGTCTCGTCCACGATGCCCCATTTGTTGTCTGGGATCACCATGTCGTCTTTACCAAACGAGATGCCAGCCTTGAACGCTTCGCGGAAGCCCATGGTCATGATCTGGTCACAGAAGATCACGGACTCTTTCTGACCACAGTAGCGATAGACGGTGTCAATCACGTTCTGCACGTCTTTCTTCCGCAGGAGCTTGTTCACCAGCTCAAACGGCGCCTTGTTGTTCTGCGGCAGCAGCGCGCCAAGACGAACACGACCCGGGGTGGTTTCAAAACGCTGCACCACTTCCAGACCGTTCTCGTCGATCTGTGGGATACGCGCATGGATCTTGGCGTGCAGATGCACTTCACCTGCGTCCAGAGCGTATTGCACTTCCTCAATAGAGGAGAACACCATGCCCTCACCCTTCATGCCTTCACGCATGATGGTGGTGTAGTAGAGACCCAAGATCATATCCTGCGAAGGCACGATGATCGGCGCACCGTTTGCAGGCGACAGAACGTTGTTCGTGGACATCATCAGAACACGCGCTTCGAGCTGGGCTTCCAGCGAAAGCGGCACGTGCACAGCCATCTGGTCGCCGTCAAAGTCCGCGTTAAACGCAGAACAGACAAGCGGGTGCAGCTGGATCGCTTTACCTTCGATCAGGGTGGGTTCAAACGCCTGAATGCCCAAACGGTGCAGCGTTGGCGCACGGTTCAGCATCACTGGGTGTTCGCGGATCACCTCGTCAAGGATGTCCCAAACTTCGGGACGCTCTTTTTCCACCAGCTTCTTGGCCTGCTTCACAGTGGAGGACAGACCTTTGGCTTCCAGACGGGAGTAGATGAACGGCTTAAACAGCTCCAGCGCCATCTTCTTGGGAAGACCACACTGATGCAGCTTGAGTTCCGGACCGGTCACAATCACCGAACGGCCAGAGAAGTCGACGCGCTTACCCAAAAGGTTCTGACGGAAACGACCCTGCTTACCTTTCAGCATGTCAGACAGCGATTTCAGCGGACGCTTGTTGGCACCGGTGATCACGCGGCCACGGCGGCCGTTGTCAAACAGCGCATCCACAGATTCCTGCAGCATCCGCTTTTCGTTACGCACGATGATATCAGGTGCGCGTAGTTCGATCAGACGCTTCAGACGGTTGTTCCGGTTGATCACACGACGATAGAGATCGTTGAGGTCGGACGTCGCAAAGCGGCCACCGTCCAGCGGCACCAGTGGGCGCAGCTCTGGTGGGATCACTGGGATCACAGTCAGGATCATCCATTCCGGACGGTTGCCGGACTCGATGAAGCTTTCGACCACTTTCAGACGCTTGATGATCTTCTTGGGCTTCAGCTCACCGGTCGCTTCGGCCAGATCAGCGCGCAGCTGGTCTGCTTCGGCTTCCAGATCGATCTGGGCCAGCATCTCACGGATCGCTTCCGCACCGATGTTGGCGGTGAAGGCGTCCATGCCGTACTGGTCTTGGGCGTCCATGTACTCTTCTTCGGTCATCATCTGGCCGTAGGTCAGATCGGTCAGACCGGGCTCGATCACAACGTAGTTTTCAAAGTACAGAACACGTTCCAGATCACGCAGTGTCATGTCCAGCATCAGGCCGATGCGGGATGGCAGCGATTTCAGGAACCAGATGTGTGCCACTGGCGCAGCCAGTTCGATGTGGCCCATGCGCTCACGGCGCACTTTCTGCAGCGTGACTTCCACACCACATTTTTCGCAGACAACGCCGCGATATTTCATGCGCTTATATTTGCCGCAGAGACATTCATAGTCTTTGATCGGGCCAAAGATACGCGCACAGAACAGACCGTCACGCTCTGGTTTGAACGTCCGGTAGTTGATGGTTTCCGGCTTTTTGATCTCACCGTAGGACCACGACAGGATCCGCTCAGGAGATGCGAGAGACACTTTGATCTCGTCAAACGCCTTCTGAGGGGTCAGCGGGTTAAACGGGTTGTTCGTCAGTTCCTGGTTCATTTTGATACCTCAAATTTGGTTGGGAGAGTTGGGGGTGGTGAGGGCTTTCGCCCTCACTCCTCAATCTCCGAGTCCAGGAGTTCCATATTCAGGCCGAGGCCACGGACTTCTTTGACCAGAACGTTGAACGATTCTGGGACGCCCGCTTCAAAGTTGTCCTCGCCCTTGACGATGCTTTCATAGACCTTGGTCCGGCCTGCCACGTCATCCGACTTAACGGTGAGCATTTCCTGCAGGGTGTAGGCGGCGCCGTAAGCTTCCAGAGCCCAGACCTCCATCTCCCCGAAGCGCTGACCACCAAACTGTGCCTTACCACCCAGCGGCTGCTGTGTGACGAGGGAGTATGGGCCAGTGGAACGCGCGTGGATTTTGTCATCCACCAGGTGGTGCAGTTTCAAGAGGTACTTGATGCCCACAGTCACCGGACGTGCAAACTGTTCACCGGTACGACCGTCAAACAGGATGGACTGACCGCTTTCAGAGAAGCCAGCACGCACCAGCGCATCGTTCACGTCACCTTCTTTGGCGCCGTCAAAGACCGGGGTAGCGATTGGAACACCACGGGTCACATTGCCCGCCGCTTCCAGAAGCTGACCTTCGTCCATGCCAGCGATGCCTTCTTCGTAGACATCTTCGCCATACGCCAGACGCATCATTTCGCGCACAGGTGTCAGATCGCCGGAGCGACGGTATTCCTGCACCGCGTCGTCAATTTTCAGACCAAGGCCACGTGCAGCCCAACCCATGTGGGTTTCAAGGATCTGACCAACGTTCATACGCGAAGGCACACCCAGTGGGTTCAGACAGAAGTCAACCGGCGTACCGTCCTGCAGGAATGGCATGTCTTCCATAGGCACAACCTTGGAAATAACGCCTTTGTTCCCGTGACGACCGGCCATCTTATCGCCCGGCTGAAGCTTACGCTTCACCGCGATGAAGACTTTGACCATCTTCATCACACCTGGTGGCAGATCGTCGCCACGACGGACTTTCTCGACCTTGTCCTCAAAGCGGTGCTCAAGCGCACGCTTCTGGATCTCGTACTGCTCGTTGAGAGCCTCAACAACCTGTGCGTCGGCTTCATCTTCCAACGCCAGCTGCCACCATTGGCCACGGCTCAGGCTGGCCAGCAGTTCCTCTGTGATCTCCGAGTTAGATTTCACACCGCGAGGACCTTTCACAGCCACTTTGCCGAGGATCATGCCTTTCAGACGGGCATAGATGTTGCGATCCAGAATGCCGAGTTCGTCGTCACGGTCACGCGCCAGACGCTCGATCTCTTCACGCTCGATCTGCAGCGCACGCTCGTCTTTTTCCACACCATGGCGGTTGAAGACACGCACTTCCACAACAGTACCGAAGTCACCCGGCTTCACGCGCAGCGAGGTGTCACGCACGTCGGAGGCTTTCTCACCGAAGATGGCGCGCAGAAGCTTTTCTTCTGGGGTCATCGGGCTTTCGCCCTTCGGTGTGATCTTACCAACGAGAATGTCGCCCGGCTCAACATCCGCACCGATGTAAACGATACCCGCCTCATCGAGGTTGCGCAGCGCTTCTTCACCGACGTTTGGAATGTCGCGGGTGATCTCTTCTGGGCCAAGCTTCGTGTCACGTGCGGCGACTTCGAATTCTTCGATGTGAACCGAAGTAAACACGTCGTCACGCGCGATGCGCTCGGAGATCAGAATGGAGTCTTCGTAGTTGTAGCCGTTCCAAGGCATAAACGCGACGACCACGTTTTTACCAAGCGCCAGTTCACCGATATCGGTGGACGGACCATCGGCAATCACCTCACCTTTGGACACCGTGTCACCCACTTTCACCAGCGGACGCTGGTTGATGCAGGTGTTTTGGTTGGAACGCTGGAACTTACGCAGACGGTAGATGTCCACGCCCGCGTCGCCCAGCTCCAGATCGGAGGTGGCGCGGATCACGATACGCTGTGCATCCACCTGGTCGATGATGCCCGCACGCTTGGCCTGAATGGCCGCGCCGGAGTCGATCGCCACTTTGCCTTCGATGCCGGTGCCCACCAGAGGCGCCTCAGCGCGCAGCAGTGGAACCGCCTGACGTTGCATGTTCGAGCCCATCAGAGCGCGGTTGGCGTCGTCGTTTTCAAGGAACGGAATGAGCGAGGCCGCCACAGACACCAGCTGTTTCGGGCTCACGTCGATCAGGTCGACGTTTTCCGAAGCGGCCAGCGTATACTCGCCCGCCTGACGGGTGTTGACGAATTCGTTCACGAATTTGCCGTTGTCATCGAGCGCCGCGTTCGCCTGAGCAACGGTGTGACGCTGCTCTTCGGTTGCGGACATGTAGTTGACCTCATCGGAGACCACGCCGTTCTCAACCTTGCGGTACGGTGTTTCGATGAAACCGTATTTGTTCACGCGGGCAAAAGTCGCCAGCGAGTTGATCAGACCAATGTTTGGACCTTCCGGTGTCTCAATCGGGCACATACGACCGTAGTGGGTCGCGTGCACGTCGCGCACCTCAAAGCCTGCACGCTCACGGGTCAGACCGCCTGGGCCCAACGCGGAGAGACGACGCTTGTGCGTCACTTCAGACAGCGGGTTGGTTTGGTCCATGAACTGCGACAGCTGCGAGGAGCCGAAGAATTCACGCACAGCCGCGGCCGCTGGTTTTGCGTTGATCAGGTCTTGCGGCATCACCGTGTCGATCTCAACAGAGCTCATACGCTCTTTGATCGCACGTTCCATGCGCAGCAGGCCAACGCGGTACTGGTTTTCCATCAGCTCGCCAACGGAGCGCACACGACGGTTGCCGAGGTGGTCGATGTCATCGACGTCGCCGCGACCGTCCCGCAGATCCACCAGCGCCTTGATGCAGGAGATGATGTCTTCTTTGCGCAGGGTGCGCTGCGAGTCTTCGGCATCCAGCGCCAAACGCATGTTCATCTTCACACGGCCAACCGCGGAAAGGTCATAACGCTCGCTGTCAAAGAACAGGGTGTCAAACAGCGCGCTTGCCGCTTCAACGGTGGGTGGCTCACCCGGACGCATCACGCGGTAGATGTCCATAAGCGCGGTGTCGCGGCTCATGTTCTTGTCAGCCGCCATGGTGTTGCGCATGTAGGGGCCAACATTGACGTTGTCGATGTCCAGCACAGGAATGTCGGTGAAGCCCGCGTCGATCAGCTCTTTCAGAGAACCGCCGATCAGGTCGCCGTCTTTGTCGTATTCCAGTGTCAGCTCGTCACCGGCTTCCACATAGATCGCACCGGTTTCTTCGTTGATGATGTCTTCTGCAACGAATTTGCCAACGATGTGCTCAAACGGCACCAGCAGCTCGGTGATCTTGCCTTCGTCGATGATCTTCTTAACAGCGCGCGGGGTCACTTTCTTGCCCGCTTCAGCAATGATCTCGCCGGTTGCTGCGTCCACCAGATCCATCACAGGACGGGTGCCGCGCACACGCTCAGGGAAGAACTTGGTGACCCAACCTTTGTTCTTCTCCAGCTTGAAGTTCACCGTGTCATAATAGGCGTCCATGATGCCTTCCTGGTCCAGACCCAGCGCATACAGCAGGGTGGTCACAGGCAGCTTACGGCGGCGGTCGATACGGGCGTAGACGATGTCTTTGGCGTCAAACTCAAAGTCCAGCCAGCTGCCGCGGTAGGGAATGATGCGGCAGGCAAACAGCAGTTTGCCGGAGGAGTGGGTTTTGCCTTTGTCGTGGTCAAAGAACACACCAGGGGAGCGGTGCATCTGAGACACGATCACGCGCTCGGTGCCGTTCACCACAAAGGTGCCGTTCTGTGTCATCAGGGGCATGTCGCCCATGAACACGTCTTGTTCTTTGATGTCTTTCACAGACTTCGCGCCGGTGTCTTCGTCCACATCAAACACGATGAGACGCAGGGTCACCTTCAGCGGCGCGCTGTAGGTCATGTCACGCTGCTGACATTCTTCTACATCGTACTTGGGCTTTTCCAGCTCATAGTTCACGAATTCCAGAATGCTGGTTTCGTTGAAATCTTTGATCGGGAAAACCGACTGAAATACGCCCATGATGCCTTCGCCAGCGGTTGGCTGCGGTGCATCACCGGATTTCAGGAAAAGATCATAAGAGGATTTTTGAACCTCGATCAGGTTCGGCATCTCCAGCACTTCGCGGATCTTGCCGTAATATTTGCGCAAACGTTTCTGGCCAAGAAAGCTTTGAGCCATGACTATCGTCACCTTTCATTTCTCACCGAGCGCAAATGCCGTCGGGTCCCCGGCACCACGCCCATACGAGACGGTCAAAGTCTGGACAATTCCCGGCCCCCGTCCCAAAGGGAGCCTCCCGTTCCAAACCCTGCCTTGGAAAACTTCTCGTGTGCGCTGTTCTCGCACCCCAAGAGGCTTACCAAGCCGGGGTCTTCAATCTATTTTAAGGTCCGTATCGTAAGTTTCGTCAGTCGTCTTCTGATCTTGGGGTTTGCCGCCCCCGTTGCCCCTGCCTTGGCTGTTTCGCCGTTTGTTCGCGCCACTCGGGACAGATCATGTCCGCAAAGGGCAAAAGCGGCCCCGAATCGCTCGAAACCGCAAGAGACTACCGAATATTGAATCGCGCATGCCTTGGCAACCCCTGAGGGCTTGACATTTGCCAAATCACCCATGCGCGCTGACACCCACCTCGTTAAGGAGCCTTTTTAAGGGCCGCAGCTCTACACCATCGCAATGATCCGCGCAGGCCCACCTGTGCCTCCTGCAAACTTTGGCGCACCGATAAACACTGTGGCCCCGGACGCTGGCAGCTTGTCAAGATTTGCGACATTCTCGATGCCAAAACGGTTCGAGGGGAGCCAGGCATAATGCGTCGCAAAATCCGCAGAATTTCCCGGATCAAGCGACAGCGTGTCCACCGCAATACTTGCCGCGCCTGTTTCTTCCATCAACATTTGCGCTGCCTCAACATGAAACCCCGGATAGTGCTGCGCCTGCCCGTCAAACCCACGGAACCGCTCCGTCGCCACATGCGCTCCCCAGCCAGAATGCATGGCCACACAGGCCCCATCTGGAATTTCGCCATTGTCGGCAATCCAGGCCTTCAGATCATCCGGCGTCACCGTTGTGTCCGCATCCTCAGCAGCCCGCGCGGCAATATCCACAACACATATCGGCGCAATCAGATTTTCCACCGGGATCTCGTCAACCGAATGGCCATCCGCAGAAAAATGCAGCGGCGCATCAATATGCGTGCCTGTGTGCTCTGCTATGGTCAGATTCAACAGGTTGAAGCCATCCTTGGCAAACTCAAACACCGCCTCCGTGCCAAATCCGGGCGCACCGCCATACGTCGGGAACTCCGGTGACAGGCTGTAGGTCAGATCCGTGATGCCCCCGTGATTATGCGCCCGCACCGGGGTTGCGCTGGTGGCCCCAACAGCGGCAACCGCCCCTGCTGCCGCGCCCGCGCGGAAGAACTCCCGCCGCGACAGCATTTTGTCTTTGACCGCGTTGATCACACATATATCGCACATTCCGCCGCTCCTTTTTGTGGCTGTACTCTCCGTCTTTCTCGCTTCTCTTTTGGAATTTCCCAGCAGCGTCAGCGAAGTGGCTGCAAAAAACAAGGGACTGACACAATCGTGTTTGCGAGACGGCACCGCCCAAACGCAAAACAGGCGCCCCAAGGGACGCCTGCCAAAAGCTTGTGATAATGCGCTGAATTACCCGTTCGCAGCGATCAAATGCTGCGCAACCAGATCGTGATCCAGCCACAGAACCGGACCATCCGCCTTGCTTGAAGCCGCAAACATCAGCGCGCCGGTTGCGTTCACCACATAGGTGCTCAGCACATCGCTCACCAGTTCTTTGCGGTTCTTGTGCAGCGCCACAATGTCACCAGAGGTGCCAACGGTCATTTCCACCTGCTCCGGGCTGTTCTGCATCGGCCAGGCTTCGAAGTTGTAGAACGACTGCATCACAGGATTCTGCTGGTAGGCGCCAACCGTTGCCAGCACCTCCTCAAGTTTCACCTCGTCTTTCAGCAATGCCTGACAGTCATCCCAGACGCCCTGCGCCCAATCCCCACCGCCCTCGTTGCGGAACGCCTCCAGCAGCGGCAGCAGTGACAGCTCGATGCCGGCAAACACGTCAGAGGAGTTGGTGCGGATTTCCGGGCAGTTGAACACGGTCGCTTTCACGCCCTGCTCCCAAGCCTGCTGCGCAAAGCCTTCCAGCTTCATCTTGGCATAGCCTTGCGTGTAGCTGGTGTAGGTTTGCCACTGATAGGCGCCATCAATCAGAACACGGGTGCCGTGATAGCCATAGGCGGTGTAACGCACCTGCCCGCCACCTGCTTCGATCTTGCCGCGCAGCGCGGCACTTTGTGCCAACAGGTGGCCAAAGCTGTTGGCAGTCACTTCGTCAAAGTTCTGCAGGATCAGTTTACCCAGATCGCTGTCCATCAGCGCTTGAGACGGCATGTGGCGTGCGCCACGGCCTTTGTAGATGCGGTTGGCAATCGCCAAGAAAGCCTTCGCACGTGGAATGCCGCCAGCCATTGTGTGGGCAAAGAACACATTCTTGCCTGCAGGGATGAAGCTTTCAAGCTCTGCCATCACGCGGCCAAGCGCGTCGGTGAAACGCGCGATGCCGATCTCGCGGCAGGTGTCCACGGCAGCCCAGTCAAGCTTGTAGTCCTGCCAGTTGTCCAGCGTCATGTCTGACAGCATGTCGGTTGGGGTGGCCCCACCTTCAGGGGCGTCCATGTCAAACCCCGCCATCAAGGGGATGTTGATGATCTTACCGCCAAGGTTCTCTTCCGCCTGCGCCAGCTCTTCTGCGGTCAAGGCACGCAGCGCGCCATCGTCTTCACGGCGACCAACGGTGATGCCCACAACGCTCATGCCAGCCGCTTTTGCCGCATCAATCAGGCCGGTCGCGTAGCCACGACCAAAGAGTTCACCAAACAGGACGAAAACATCGCCCGCGCCAAAAACAGTATTTTCCGGAAGGGCTGTCAGGGGAATGGAGTGTTTCATAGTTTTCTTCTTATCTATGGCCCCCAGGCGTGAATATGAGGGGAATGCCAAAGGGCCAGGTTATCTGCTTGGGCGCAGGCAAAAGCCGCGCTCTCTGTCTTGTGATTGCCCATTGCGCGCCTATTGGCAACCGCTAGATGGTCAAAGCACGATGTTTAACGCTTTATGACTGCGACAGGCAACATGTCGCCCAAACGAAAACAGGCGCCCCGAGATGGGACGCCTGCAGCAAATCGGTAAAAAACCGAATTACTTAACTTCGACTTCAGCGCCAGCTGCTTCCAGCTTGCCTTTGATGTCTTCGGCTTCGTCCTTGGACACGCCTTCTTTAACTGCTTTGCCGCCAGCTTCGACCAGCTCTTTGGCTTCTTTCAGGCCCAGGCCTGTGATGCCGCGAACTTCTTTGATGACGTTGATTTTCGATGCGCCTGCGGATTTCAGGATCACGTCGAATTCAGTCTTTTCTTCTTCAGCTGCGCCACCGGCGTCGCCGCCAGCTGCTGCCATTACAACCGCGCCACCGGCGGCTGGTTCGATGCCATACTCGTCTTTGAGGATGGTTTTCAGTTCTTGTGCTTCCAGCAGGGTCAGACCCACGATGCTTTCTGCGAGTGCTTTCAGATCAGCCATTTTAGACTCTTTCCGTTATCAGATATGTGTTCCAACGTTGGGCATTCACCCGACGCGGCTCAAAAAGTTGCTTACGCAGCCTCTGCCTTTTCCTCGATGGTAGACAGGATGGATGCGATGTTCGAAGCAGGTGCGCCAATTGCACCGGCGATGCTGGAAGCAGGTGCGCCGAGCATGCCTGCGATCTGAGCGATAAGCTCGTCGCGGGAAGGCATTTTCGACACGGCTTCAACACCGGCACGGTCCAGAGCGTTCTCGCCCATTGCACCGCCAAGGATTTCGAACTTCTTGTTCGTCTTGGCGAAGTCCTCGGCCACTTTGGCAGCTGCCACAGGGTCCTCGGAATAGGTTAGAACGGTCATACCCGACAGAAGGTCACCCATGCTCTCGCATGGTTTGCCTTCCAGGGCGATCTTGGCGAGCCTGTTCTTGGCGACACGTACTGCACCACCCGCGTCACGCGCACGTGCGCGCAGGTCTTGCATGTCAGCAACCGTGAGACCCGCGTAGTGGGCAACCACTACAACGCCAGAGCTTTCAAAGATCTGGCCGAGTTCCTCGACCACCTTCTCTTTTTGTGCTCTATCCACAGTTTTACTCCAAATATGGGGCTTGCGCCCCGGCTCAGTTTTGCACACCGCAAAGCGGCATGCGTTTAGGTCCAAACAAAGGGTTGGGAACCAAGATCGCCGAAGCGCCCGGAAAGGGCCTTCTTAGAATTCTTGTCTCTTACCCCATCTCAGGAAGGAATTATTCAGGCATATGCCGGAACCCTCCGTCTTGGACAGGCCACCTCAAAGAATCGCATAAGCGCTGCCTTGGGGTGGGCAGTGGCCTCTTAACGCCGCTGTAATCACTTTGCAAGCCACCATTTGCGCCCCTAATCAAAGACATCCCCTGCCAATTGCGTCATTTCAATCTGGCGACGCGCGGCTAAAGTGGGCACACCAGCCCACCCTGTCCAACAAAGGCGCCGTTATGACCTCTGATTGCATTCTGTCCAACGACCACCTCAGTCTGTCCGTCGCCGCTGTGGGCGCAGAAATGCAATATCTGCGCACATCCCAAGGGGCGGACCTCCTGTGGCATGGCGACGCCACTTTCTGGACCGGACGTGCGCCAGTTCTGTTTCCCATCGTCGGGCGCGCGCCCGACGATCGTATCGAGATCGGCGCCCACCGCGCAGAGATGGCGCAACATGGGTTTGCCCGCCGACGCCGCTTTGCGCTTGAGGCACACACGCACACCGAGTGTCACCACGTGCTGCGCGCTGATGCCGAAACACGCGCCGTCTATCCGTTCGACTTCGCCCTGCACCTGACACATGCGCTGGACGGCAACACGCTTTCTGTCACAGCACGCGTAGAGAACCAATCTGAGGAGGCGATGCCATTTGGGTTTGGCTTTCATCCGGCATTTAACTGGCCCCTTCCCGGGCACTCTGAGGATCCCCATCATGTCACCCTTGCCTCCGCCACCAATCCCCAACAGCGCCCTCTGCGCGGTGATGGCTTGCTAGCGCCAGCGCTGACCCCTGGCCCCTTTCAGGATGGTGTGCTGCCAATCAACGAAGCGCTGTTCAAGGACGGCGCACTCGTCTTTCCAGATGCGGCGGAGCCGCTGCGCTACGGCACCGAAGATGGGACCGCGCTGGCTTTTGCCTTCCACAACCTGCCTGACATCGCGCTTTGGAAACCGGTCGGCGCGCCGTTCCTTTGCATAGAGCCTTGGCATGGCACAGCGGCGCTTGCCGGTGCCGGTGCTCAGATCGCAGATCGCCCCAACAGCCTGCTCTTGCCGCCCCGCGAGGTGGCAGAGTTCGGCTACAGCGTCACCGTATCCGATTGAGCTGTAAGCGAGGTTGCAAGCAGTGTTGACGCCGCTTAATGCAGGCTCAACAACACCTCAATGTCGCGTTTGTTCAGAGGTTTCATCAGCGCGTGCTCATCGGCGTTGAGCTTCGCCTCTCCCGCCACGTGCCGCAGGATCAGGGCGGCGACTTCGCTGGTCGGCTGATAGTAGAGATCCGGATACAGCCCACTCAGCTCAGACACCAGCCGCTGCAACAGCTTCTTCTGCTTCTCAGAGTCCAAATCTTTGCGCTTCTCTTGGAGCATATCACACCCTCCTGCGATCATGTGTCTGTGTTCTAAATGAGAATACGACGGCGGCGGATCAATAGATGATCACAGATATCGCAATCGCGCGGTTTTGAATGACCCAGCAACGCCGCGCCTGCGTACTCAGTGCTACAAACACACATCGATAAGATGAGAGCCCCATGGCAGTACGCAGCCTTCTGAACAGGATCACCTCAGCCCTCACCGCGCCCGCGGCAAAACCTGCCCCGCAAACGAACGCGCCTGTTACCGTCGCTGCGCTGAAGGATAGCCTGCGGGTGCTCGACAAAGATCCATATCTTTATGTGGTTGACTGGGATTTACAGATCATCTCGGTGTTTGATGACTTGAAGTACGACCGCGCCGATGTGGATGCGCTGGCTGGCCCCATGCGCAATCACGTGCTGCAAAAACTCAAACCTCTGGGGTTCACACAGACCTCAGGTCACGTGATCAGCCACACCACTGCGGACATGCAGATGATCATGCCGAAGTTTCGCGCCCTCGGGGAATCGCCGTTCAATGCCACCCATTTCACCAAACGCAGGCCCCAGGATTTCTACATCCTAACGCCCACCCAAAGCGCCTGCGTTCTGATCGACAGCTACCCGCCGGAGGAGGCTCAGGAACGCATCCTTGCGCTGATCAAACAGCAGCCGATCAACATCTACCGGATCCTTGACTACATGGCCCGTGATGACCATCGTGAAGCCTTCAAACCTGTGCTGGGCCACCTGAAGTTTGTGCAACGCGAGGCCGTCCGCTCAGAGCCGCTCTGCCGCAGGCGCGCGTTGCGTTGATGCTTCAATACCAGATTGCCAGCAAACCCTGCGCGTCTTCATCGCCCTGATCCGCCGCCTGACGCAGCCAGCTTTCCGCCTCATCGGTATTGCCCCAACGGTGCAACAGCCGGCCAAGCTCCCGCTGGCTCGGCGCATGGCCCTGATGCGCCCCGAGACCGAACCAGTTGCGCGCCTTTTCTTCATCCGCCTCGACGCCGCGTCCTTCCAGCATCATGCGCCCTGCACGATAGATCGCCCAATCCTCAGTGACACCTTTCAGCATCACATCAAGATACCAACTGAAGGCTGCGCTTTCATTCTGCGGCTGATCGCCCCGACCTGTTTCATAGATATAGGCAATCTTGTTGCCGCTGGCGTATTCCCCCAGCTCATGGGCAGAGCTGTAGGCATAGATCGCCTTCGAGCTGCTTTGCGGCACAATACCCCCATCCCGATAAAGGTCGCCAATGCGCTCATAGGCAACCCCATAGCCCAACGCGCCGGACGCCTCGTAAGCTTCTATCGCCAGCTCAGCATCGACTGAAACGCCTTTACCATCCCGATAGAGATCCCCGACATTTATATGCCCGAAAGGAGAGTCGTAATCGGCAGCGATGGTGTAATATAGCAGAGCGTCGTCATAGTCCTGCGGCACGCCGCTCCCGTCTTCATAGAGCACGCCCAGATTGTTGGCCCCCAGCCCGCTGCCCAGCATGGCCGCAGCCAGACTCACCTCCGCCGCAGCTATGTAATCTTCATCCTTTATCAGCGCCCGACCATAGGCCGCCATGGCCTCAGGATTCGGGTCCTCCAGCTCCAGAACCGGGGCACAGGCGGCAAGCGCCTCTTCGGTGTCGATGTCATCCCAGGCCGTGCCCGAATACCCTTCAACATGCAAAGGCGCCATAGCGGCCCGCATACAGGCGCTTTCGATTTCAAACACCTCCCAGTCAGAGAGCTGGCCGTCGTCATTTTCGGCCACCGCAGGTTCAGGATCCCTTTCGGGTGCCGACATAGGCGCTGCAGGCTGGACCTTGCCCAAGGTGGCCAGTTTTTCCCGCGCCAGTCCCGAATAAATCGCGCAGTCCCCAAAGATCGAAAGATAGTCTTCAAAAACCTGCGACGAGCCGCTGTCTTTCACATCCCCCCAGATGCTGCGCGCGTCAGAACACTCTGCAGCCGCCAACTCCGCGCTGGCCAGCCACAGGGCCGCCACGGTCAAAATATGTTTCAAAGTACGGCCCCCAAAGCCCCGTCCACCAGCGCTGCCCGCTGGTTGCTCTAATCGGTTGCAACTACAGCGTTTATGAATCCTTCTGTCCAGAAGAAAGCGCCTGCTTCAGGATATCGCTGCGATGGCGAAACACACTGTCCTGATCAAAGGACTGTCCGTCCCGCCGGGCGCCGTCTTGCAGGGCCAACAGCACCTGTGGCTGATGCGCCAGCGCCCTGACCGTCTCTGTCAGCGCCTGCACCTCGCCGCGCGCCACAAAACGCCCTCCGCCATGGGCCGCCACAAGCTCACGCGGATAGGCGCCGTCATAGCCCACAATCGGCGTGCCCGACATCAGCGCCTCGATCAGGCACCGCGGGCTTTCGGGCGTCTTGTGGCAAAACAGAAAAAGATGCGCCTCTCTTAGAGCGGTCATTACCACCTCTCGATCAGCAATGAATCCCGGCAATGCCACCAGATCTTGCAAACCTGCACGGGTGACAGCGCGCCGCATCTCCTCCAGCATCGGGCCATCGCCCAGCCAACGGGCAGAAAACGCCACTCCCGCGTCCCGAAGCTGTTGCAAAACGCTGAGCCACTCCAGCGGCCCTTTCATTGCATCAGCCCGCCCGGCATAAACGATCTGCAACGGCCCCTTCTGCACCGCCTGCTGCTTGGCGTGAAAGCAGGCGCCGTCAATCTGGAAACTGCGATCCAGCAAAATGTCATGCACCACATGCGGATTGCGGCTGAAGGGCGCGTAGGTGTCAAAGGTCTCGCGGCCATGAAACAGCCCCAGATCCGCGCGCCGGATCACCGCTTTTTCCAGCGCCCACATCGGCCCGGCTGTCAGCCGTTTGCGCAGCCGTGTCTTCAACGGTCCCTGCGCGGCGGTCAGGCGGGTCACGTCACTTTCCACCCGATCGGTCCACACAGCAAAGGGACGCTTTGCACGATGCGCGGTCAGACAAGCCACCGCGCCCCAGTCCCCCCAAAGACCGCCAATCGCAAATGACAGGATATCTGCCGCCTCAATCCGCGCCGCGATCTGTTGGCGTGTCGCCACGAAATGTTGCGCAAAGCGCGTGGGCGTATAGGCCGCTGGCAAAGGGTGGAGCGTTACCCGCTCTATGCTGTCAGGCACATAGGCGCACCAGCCTTCAGGCGGGCGCCCCTTGATCACCGGCATCATGGCCGCAACGGCTGCAAAATTATCCGCCCAGAGCCGCAATCCGACCCGCGCCTGATCTTCCAGAAACAACTGCCCATCAGCCTCATACAGCGGCACAGGGGCATAAATCAGAAATCTGAGCATAAGGTCCTAGAGGGTGTCACTTTCGGTGCGTGCCATCATGTCGAAACACCCCTGCAATAGCGACAAAAATATGGATCTATTCACCAATAGCAACGCGCCTTTGAACGTGATCCCTGATCTCCGTTGTAGAGATATCCTCGGTGCGCGGCAGATAAATCACATCACAAATGTCCTTGAGCTCGTCAAACTCACCAGCCCAATCATCCCCAATCGCAAAAGCATCGGCCTGACGATCTAATATGTCCTGACGTTTCTGCGCCCAATCATTTTCTGCAAATACCTCAGTCACATAGGAACAGGACTTGAGCACCTCCACGCGTTGCGCATAGGGCAACACCGATTTCTTGCCCTTGATCGCATTGAATTCATCTGTGGAGCAGCCAACAATCACGTTCTCTGCCAATTCTGACAATCGCTGCAACAGCCGCACATGTCCGATATGGAACAGATCAAAGGTCCCATAGGTAACCAGCGACGTGTATTTCTTTTTGCTGACAGGGCTTGGCGCCCCGTCAAGTCCACTCAGAAAGCTGCGGAACTTCTGCTTTGCATGTCCCCAGGGGAAGCTGAAATACGGATCAGGTTTGCGCCAGTTTGCGCCATAGTTGATCGCCAGCATCTTTTCTGCCGACGCAGGCACCGGCAGCCCCGTGACATCGCAGGCTTGCAATGGATAGACTTCGCTCTCGGCCAGCTCTCCAGTCGTATGCGGAAACACAAACACACGCCCGCCCTCAATCCAGCAAGGGAACAGATCCACCTGGTGCTGGCCATCGGTCTTCAGCTTCAAAATGTCCGCAGGCCCGGCGTCCATTTCGTCGCTCAAAAGCCCCTCGGCCTGAAGGCGGCGACACAAACCATTCCATTCCCGCGCAGCCTCTTCTGCGTTGCCCGCCTTAAGCCTGATCGCAAGATCAATGTCATCATCATGCCCAATCAGCCGCTTGTCGCGGATCACGCCAAGCAACGTCCCGGAATTCAGAAACACCTCACCATAATCGCGCTGTAACCAGCCGATGATCCGCCCCACCTCAGACCAGACGACGCTGTGATCCACATCCGCAAAAAACTTGGTGTCATAGTCATGACCAAAGATGAAATCACGCCCAACAGCCTCCTTAAGCAGGGCTTCAAAGGCGTTGAATTCCGCGATTTCATTCCGTTCAATGCGCAATTCCCGCAGCCGGCTCATCGTGCGTCGGGCGCGCGCTGCGCGGGCCTCCATGCCGATCCAAAGCAACAGCTTGGCTTCCTGGTAGGTGGGCGTTGCCCGCAGATTGGGCGTGGCAATCTCTTCCAGTCTTTTGAGGAGGCGACGCGGGCGAAAATCTGCGCTTTTGTCGGTTAATTGCGCTTTGGCCTGAGCATGAATCTTTTCAATACGCCGGCGTCGCTTCCAACGCGGCAAGTCCACTGCGTTTGCCATTCCCCGCCTCTTCAAAATCAATACGTGTTATAGGCGCGCAGCTTAGGTCCACGCGCGATTTAATGCAGCGACCGTAACCAAATGCGAGACCAAGTCAATTTTCTTTACAAAAAATATACATTTACGTCATGAAACACAAAAAAGAGAGCCCCTGCTGCAACAGGGGCTCTCAAAATTCAACAGTTCGAACAAACGTTCGAAATTACTCAGCGGAAGCTGCGTCCACAGAGATGGTCACGCCTGGGCCCATTGTGGAGGACAGCGCAACTTTTTTCACGTAGGCACCTTTTGCGCCAGCAGGCTTGGCTTTCAGAACCGCGCCCATGAAGGCTTTTACGTTCTCAACCAGCTTGCCTTCGTCAAAAGACACTTTGCCAACGCCTGCGTGTACAACACCGGCTTTTTCCACTTTGAACTGAACTTCGCCGCCCTTGGCGTTTTTGACAGCGTCAGCAACGTCCATGGTCACGGTGCCAACTTTTGGGTTTGGCATCAGGTTACGTGGGCCAAGCACTTTACCCAGACGGCCAACAACAGGCATCATGTCAGGGGTCGCGATGCAGCGATCAAAGTCGATGGTGCCGCCTTGAACGGTTTCCATCAGATCTTCTGCGCCAACGATGTCCGCGCCAGCTGCCTGAGCTTCTTCGGCTTTTGCGCCGCGTGCGAATACCGCAACGCGCACGTCTTTGCCGGTGCCGTTAGGCAGACCAACAACGCCGCGCACCATCTGGTCTGCGTGACGTGGGTCAACACCCAGCTGAACAGCGATTTCAACGGTCTCGTCGAATTTTGCAGAGGCTGCACCTTTGACCAGTGCAACAGCTTCTTCAACGGTCAGGTCGGATTTGCCTGCGAACGCTTCGCGCGCTGCGGCAGTACGTTTACCAAGCTTAGCCATTACTTCACCTCGATGCCCATGGAGCGCGCGGAACCAAGGATGATCTGCATTGCAGCATCGATGTCGTTTGCGTTCAGGTCTTTCATTTTCGCTTCGGCGATTTCTTTCACCTGAGCGGCAGTCACGGAACCTACGGTCTCACGACCTGGCAGGTTTGCACCGGATTTCAGCTTGGCAGCCTTCTTCAGGTAGTAAGACGCAGGTGGCGTCTTGATGTCCATGGTGAAGGACTTGTCCTGATAGTAGGTGATCACGGTTGGGCAAGGCGCACCTGGCTCCATGTCCTGTGTCTTGGCGTTGAAAGCCTTACAGAATTCCATGATGTTGATGCCGCGCTGACCCAGCGCCGGACCGACGGGTGGGGAAGGGTTGGCTTGACCTGCAGGAACCTGCAGCTTCATTGTACCAGCAAGCTTCTTAGCCATTTGGTTTTCCTTTCAACATAGGCAGAACGCGATCTGCCCGGTTTGTGTTGCGTGGTCCGATCTGTGCATCGCGATGCCCAAGACCTCCCACGAGAGAATCTCGCCCGAAGACGATAAAGGCGGCGTTTAGACCTGTTTTGGGGTGTTGGCAAGGGGTTCAAAAAAATAGGCGACACACACTCTGAGTATCTGCTTGCTGCCTAAGACTTCTAATCCAAGAGCTTCAATGAGACATCTTTTTGAAAGAACTTTAGCGAACGATCAACCAAACCCCGATTCCGCAAAACGATGCCCAGAGAAAAAGCGAAAACAAAGGAATCGACTCCACATTGAAAAACGTTCTCTTTGTTTCAAACCGACCGATCTGTGTCGTTTCGCTTTCGCTGCCTATTGGATAAGACTTCCCTAAGTACATAATATCATGGCGCAATTGAAAAGGGCCGATGAGAATTCGGCGGGGTAATTTGAGCTCGGGCTGCAACTCTAAAATATAGCTATCCAGTTCTTTCAACGTGTCTCGATGGATCTTTCTATAGGCGGCGCTGCGCTTATAAGAGCAGTACCAAACGTATGAGTAAAAGACCCCAACTGTGGACAAAATTATCGCCAGAGAAAGTAAGAGTTTAGAGTGTGCGGCAAGCGGACTTATTTCGTAGGCGACCCCCAAAAGAACACCGTAAGCTGCCACGAGAATTGTATTTGTAGTAGCAAATTGAGTAGTGCGCTGCTGCACAAAGTCATCTGAGTGCCGGAACAATTCAAGATGCTTCGCATATATGGTTTCTACATGTAAAAGTAGTCGCTGATTGTTTTCCATTATATAGAAATGGGCCATCAACATAGCATTTTCAATGCCGGT
Source organism: Shimia sp. MMG029 (assembly GCF_027947445.1). Lineage (NCBI taxonomy): Bacteria > Pseudomonadati > Pseudomonadota > Alphaproteobacteria > Rhodobacterales > Roseobacteraceae > Shimia > Shimia sp. MMG029. The sequence continues at coordinate 76,701 of NZ_JAQJIM010000006.1, forward strand.
GGGACCATTGTCTAACTGGACCATCAACAACTTCAGGCCCAGCACACCAAGAAAACAAAGACGATCAACCTCTAGGGAATTATGTCCTGTGCGCCCCAGCCAAATTCAGCACAAATTTGACAAACCCCGCCTCACCTGCTTCAAGCGCGCCGCACTCTATCTCCTCCGCAACCTTCAGAGGCTCCCTCATGACATCCTACAAACGCATCGTGCTTTCCAGCGACCACGCCGCCATTGATCTGCGCCGCGCGGTGGCCGATCACATCTCCGCCCAAGGCTATGAGGTGCTCGACATCGGCCCGACCACCACCGAAAGCACCCACTACCCCAAACACGGCCAAGCCGCCGCCGAACGTATCGTCGCCGGCGAGGCCGATCTTGGCATCATCCTGTGTGGCACCGGCCAGGGCATCATGATGGCCGCCAACAAGGTCAAAGGCATCCGCTGCGGTGTCTGCTCTGACACGTTTTCCGCCGCGATGATCCGCGCGCACAACAACGCCAACATTCTGTCGCTTGGCGCCCGTGTGGTCGGCGAAGGCCTCGCGCTTGAAATCGTGGATGCTTTCCTCTCCACCGAGTTTGAAGGCGGCCGCCACGCAACCCGCGTGGACATGATCGAAGCCTGATCTTCACAGGCACACGCCAGACAAACAAAAAGCCCCGCATCGTCTGATGCGGGGCTTTTTTGTCTCTGCAAAGTGCGCAGCTTACATCTGCTTGGTCACCTGCGTGTATTCTAGCTCAACTGGAGTCTCACGGCCAAAGATCGACACGGTCACCTTCAGGCGCTGGTTCTCTTCGTCCACTTCCTCAACCATACCGTCGAAGTCCTCAAACGGCCCTTCGTTGACCTTGACCTTCTCACCCACCTCAAAGCTGATCATCAGCTTCGGTGCAGCTTCGCCTTCTTCAACGCGGCCCAAGATGCCCTGCACTTCAGCGTCGCGCATTGGCATAGGGCGACCTTGCGGACCCAAGAAGCCGGTGACGCGGTTGATGGAGTTGATCAGGTGATAGCCCTGATCGCTCATTTCCATGTGAACAAGCACGTAGCCCGGCATAAAGCGACGCTCGGTGCTCACTTTCTTGCCACGGCGCACTTCGATCACTTCTTCGGTCGGCACCAGCACTTCGTCAATCTGGTCCTCAAGCCCCTGCTCTTCGACCGACGTGCGAATTGTTTCGGCGACCTTCTTTTCGAAGTTCGAAAGCACGCTAACCGAATACCACCGTTTCGCCATCTGTTGTTCTTCCCGTCCTTGCCGGCATCTGGCCGGAGTGTCGTTTATGTTCGCAGTCTCAAATCGGACTGTCAGGAACAAAAAATCGGCGTGCAACTCGAATCGCCACACGCCATGCATCTTATAGACGCAGTCCCTACCGCCCTTGCCCGCTCAATTCAAGGGACAACCGACGGACGCAGGCCGCTGAAAGCCTGCGCAAAGGCCTGTGTGGATTAGCCGAAAAGCGCCAGAATGCCCTGAAGGCCAGAGCGGATCAGAATATCCACCAGCGAAAAGAAGGCCGCCGTCAACGCCGCCATGATAAAGACCATTACGGTGGTCAACAGCACCTCGCGACGGGTCGGCCAGACCACTTTGGAAACTTCCGCGCGGACTTGCTGAATAAAAGTGATCGGATTGGTTTTCGCCATGACGCTTCTTCTTTGCCTTGATCAAAGGCTGACATACTTGGGGCTTGCGGCAATTTCAAGGCCCAAGCGCAGGGAATAGAAAAGCAGCCTGAAATGCTCAGCGTCGGATCCGCGCCAGACGGGCCTCAAAGCTGGGATCGATCAGACCGTCCCAGGCATCCGCTTCGGTCACCGGGCGATATAGGATACCATGCCATCGCGCAGGCAAAATCCGCTGTAACAGCCGCCCAAGCGACGGATCCGCCCAAACAAAGCGCTTGAGCAGATACAGCACAATCCGGGCCATGCGATCCTGCCCAATCAAGGCACCGATCAGCAAAACCGCAGACACCATCATCAAAGCAAGCGCCGGAATAAACCAAGGCTCCCAAATCACGACACCACACAGAAAGCCAACCGCCAGCATTCTCGGCGACATGAGCACCCGCCGCAAGTTTCGCCCAGGCCAGCTCTCGACAACCTCGATCCGACGCCAGCTGCGCCTTGGCGGCAAAGGGCTCTCTTCTGCGGCACATGCGGCACTAGACTGGCCGCCCCCGGGCGCAACCTCCACCTGCCGCGCGCCGTGCCCTTCAGGGCCGTGAACCACAGGCTCAGGCGCTACGGCATACGGATTGCGCTGCGGCGGCACCAAAGGGTCAGTCCGGCCAGCGGATTTGGCCGGCAAGCTGAAAGAGAGGGGTTTGGGCTGCGGTACAGGATCTGACTCTGCCAGAAGCGCCCGAATGGTCAGCAAGGTTGTATCGGTGAATGGCTCTCCAGGGGCCACTATGGCCCGTCCGAACTCACCTGATTGCGCGGAACTTTTTCCCAAAACATCTTGGCTCATCGCTTACACCTACAACCACCACCCAACAGCTGCCCAAATCGGGCGCCTGCGGTTAAGATTCGGCAATCAATGAGGCGCCGGCGCGATAAAAATATGGAAAAAATGTGGCACCCCGACCCGCAGGTCTCAGTCCCGCGCGAGCGACAAGGGCGCCCCTTCTGCAAATCGCCCTATCGGCTCCACAACCTCTGCACAAAGCGGATCTCCCGCCCCCAGACGCGCGCAATATGCTGCCCGGCAAACTGCACAGCATCCCGTGCCCGTTCCGGCCCCAGCATCACAGACGTCAAAAGCAACATGATCACACACCAGATCAGCAACCGCATCGCCACCGACGGTACGATCGCTGCCAAGGTGATGATAACAATCAGAGCAAGCAGTCGCGGACGCGGCCAGCGGGCACGCCAATCTGCCGTCGTATCATCAGCAAAGGCGCGAATTTCCGGCGTCACCAGATCCGGCGCATTGCGCAGCATCGCGCGCTCCACATTGCTCAATTGAACCGGCGGCTTTTCACGCCCTGACAACGTTTTCATGCGCCGCTTGGCCTCACGCATCAGACGTCGATCTTCTTTACCCTGTGACGGTATGCCCACCCGCAGACCCGCTGCCAGATCCTGCGACGCATCCACGTCAAACTCTCCCAAACGAAACCCGTGTCTCATCGGTCTTTACACCTCACACTGCCGCCCCCGTGACTGCGGCGCGCCCAGCAATACCCGGACGCCCCCTCCATGGTTAATGAAGTGTAAATGCGACCATTGCGGGGCCCAGATTGGGGCAAAATCAGGTCCTTTTGAGGCGGGAACCAGACAGGGTTTGATCGGGTCAAAACACACCCTTAAGGAGAGTTTTCGGAAATCTACAAACTTCACATTGGCCTTCCTCCTCCGGGGTGCTACGCAGGCTTCAAGATCTGAGGGAGGAGCATATGGATCGAGCAGATATCGTGGATCAGGCGTTCAGAGAACGCGTGGCACAGGGCGCATTTCCAACCGGCGCCACCGCAGACGGTCCGCTTGAGGCCGCACACGCCAAAGAGATTTTTGCCGCGCAGTGCCTCAGCCGCAATCTGGACCGCCGCTCGCGCAAAATGCAGTCTGAAGGCAATGGTTATTACACCATCGGCTCCTCTGGACATGAGGGCATGGCCGCTGTGGCTGCCGCCCTGCGCCCTGATGACATGGCGTTTCTGCACTATCGCGACGGCGCGTTTCAAACCATGCGTTCAACGCAGGTTGCAGATGTGGATGCGGCTTGGGACATGCTTCTGAGCTTCTGCACCTCGATGGAGGATCCGATCTCTGGCGGGCGTCACAAGGTGCTGGGCTCCAAGGCGCTCAACATCCCACCACAGACCTCCACCATTGCCTCCCATCTGCCAAAAGCCGTGGGGGCCGCCTATTCTATCGGCCTCGCCAAGCGCCGCGCGCCCGAGCATAAACAATTGGCCGATGACAGCATCGTCATCTGCTCCTTTGGCGATGCCTCCGCCAACCACTCCACCGCGCAGGGGGCGATCAACACCGCCTGCTGGACGGCCTATCAATCCGCCCCCATGCCGCTGCTGTTTGTCTGTGAGGACAACGGCATCGGCATCTCCACCCGGACACCCGGCGGCTGGATCAACGCCAACTTTGCCCACAAACCCGGCCTGAAGTACTTCACCGCCAACGGGCTTGATATCTATGACACGTTCCGCGCCGCCCAAGAGGCTGCTGAGTATGTGCGCAAACACCGCAAACCGGCCTTCCTGCACCTGACGCTCGTGCGCCTTTATGGCCATGCCGGCTCTGACATGCAGCAGGCTTACCTGCCCAAAGCCACCTTTGAGGCTTGGGAAGCGGATGATCCGCTGCTGCATTCCGTGCGCCTGCTGTCTGAGGCCGGTGCGCAGACGCCTGAGGCCTCTCTGGCGGTCTATCAGGAGTCTGAGGACCGTTGCGCCGCGCTGGCGGAAAAGGCCGTGAAAACCCCGCGCCTTTCAAATGCCGCCGAGGTCATGGCATCGCTGGTGCCACCGGCCCGCGAGATTGCTGCCAGCAACGGCCCCACACCGGAGGCCCGCGAAAAGGCCTTTGGCGCGGATCTCAAGCAGATGGACAAACCCCAACCCATGTCGCGCCTGCTGAACTGGGCGCTCACCGATCTGATGCTGGAGCACGGCGAGATCGTGATGATGGGCGAGGACATCGGCACCAAAGGCGGCGTCTACGGCGTCACGCAAAAGCTCAAGGACCGCTTTGGCGCGGACCGTATGATCGACACGCTGCTGGATGAGCAATCCATCCTCGGCCTCGCCATCGGCATGGCACACAACGGTTTTGTGCCGATGCCGGAAATCCAGTTCCTCGCCTATCTACACAACGCCGAAGACCAGCTGCGCGGCGAGGCCGCAACACTGTCGTTCTTCTCAAACGGCCAATTCACCAACCCGATGGTGCTGCGCATCGCTGGGCTTGGCTATCAAAAAGGCTTTGGCGGGCACTTCCACAATGACAACTCGCTGGCTGTGCTGCGCGACATCCCCGGCATCATCATCGCCTGCCCCTCGCGCGGCGATGACGCGGCTAAGATGATGCGCGAATGTGTGCGGCTGGCCCATGCGGAAAACCGCGTGGTGGTGATGGTGGAGCCGATCGCGCTCTATCCGATGCGCGACCTGCTCGAGGACAAAGACAGTGGCTGGATGGCCACTTACCCGGCGCCGGATCAATCCATCGCTCTGGGCGAAGTTGGCGTTGAGGGTGACGGCCCGCTGGCCATTCTGACCTATGGCAATGGGCGTTATCTCTCCACACAGGCGACGGCAGACCTCGCCAAGGAGGGCATCCAGACCCGTGTAATCGACATGCGCTGGCTCGCGCCGCTGCCTGCCGAGGGCATCCTTGCCGCGCTAGAGGGGGCCGAGAAGGTTCTGGTGGTGGATGAATGCCGCACCACCGGCAGCCAGTCTGAGGCGCTGATGGCGCTGCTGCATGAACAGACCACCCTGCCCCATGCCCGCATCGCCGCCCATGACAGCTTTATCGCAACCGGTCCGGCCTATGCCGCTACCATGCCGTCACGCGACAGCATAGCAGAGGCTGCCCGCGCGCTCTGGGCCAAATCCTAAGCGCCAATCACAGCCCACAAAAGAAAAACCCCCGCAGCGCAAACTGCGGGGGTTTCTGATTGTTCTAAACCCGCGAGCTTAGTTCATTTCAAAGTACTTGAACTTCGGAGAATCTTCCGGCTCCACGATGGTGCCGACGTTCTCTTTCATGCCCCAGTTCAGCACCTGGTGGTGGATCGGGATATATAGTTGCTGATCCTGAACAACCTGCCAGATCTCATTGATCATGCCGTTGCGCTTCTCCAGATCGGTTTCACCGGCCAGTGCTTCGATCTTCGCATCGAGATCCGCATCCGCAAAGCGGGTTGCGTTCCAGGAGCCATACTTCTCGCCTTTGGAGTGGGCAAGGAAGTTGAAGATATACTCGGAGTCATAGGTCGGAACACCCCAGCCCAGCATGTAGAAATCTGTTTCCAGATTGCTGAGCAGCGGGAAGTGCTGTGCTTTCGGCTTCGCGTCAAGGTTCACCTTCACGCCAATTTTCGCGAGCATGCCCACAGCCGCCTGACAGATCTTCTCATCGTTGACATAGCGGTCATTCGGGCAGTTCAGCGTGATGCCAAAGCCGTCCGCATAACCCGCTTCCGCCATCAGCGCCTTCGCGCCTTCGATATCGGTGGTGGAGGAGCTGTCCATTGCCTCGTTCCAGCCGTTCACAAACGGCGGTGCAATCATGCCCGCAGGCGCAGACTGGCCACGCATCACAACCTTCATGATCGCTTTGCGGTCAATCGCCATGGACATCGCCTTGCGCACACGCACATCAGACATGGGGTTCACACCGTCCACATCATCATTCGCAATATCTTCTGCCGCCTGATTCATACCGAAGAAGATCACGCGGTTCTGTGGCGCGGTGCGCACGTCCAGACCTGCGGTGCTATCCACACGGCCCAGATCCTGCACCGGCACGTCCTGAATGAAGTCCACCTCACTGGACAGAAGCGCCGCCACACGGGTCGCTGCGTTCTGGATCGGAGTATAGATGATCTCTGTCACCTGAAGCGGGAATTCATCTTTGCCCCAGTAGTTCTCGTTGATGGCCAGAACGGTTTTCACGTCCGGCTCGCGGCTGACCAGCTTATAAGGGCCGGTGCCGTTGGCGTTCTTGGCTGCAAAGGTGTCTTCGCCGCCTTCATAGTCCTGCACCTTGGTGGCGTTGTTGGCCTCTGCCCAGTCTTTGTCCATGATGAACATATTGGTCAGGTTGTTGGCCATGATCGGGTTGGGACCGTTGGTCTCAATCTCAATCGTGTAAGCGTCAGTGGCGCGCACCTCTTTCACGGAGGCCAGCAGCTCTTTGTAATCCGAGTCTTCGGTCATCGCGCGGTCAAGCGAAAATTTCACATCTTCGCTGTCAAAACTTGCGCCATCATGGAAGGTCACACCTTCGCGCAGTTTGAACACCCACACATTTGGATTGTCCGCAGACGGACCCCATTCGGTGGCCAGCGATGGCACCATCGCACCCGCATGGTCACGCATCACCAGCGTTTCCATGATCTGGTGCGCCAGCGCCGATGTCGGGCCTTCGTTCTGTGCATGTGGGTCAAGTGTCAGCGCATCACCCGCACGCGCCCAGCGCAGGGTTTCCGCTTGTGCCAGCATTGGCATCGCCACCATCGCAGCGGTCGCCAGCATCATTGTTTTGAACTTCATCAATTTCACTCCCCTGATAAAGTTGGTGGCGCGATGATCCACGCCCGCGCGAGAATTATCAAGCCACAACCGCCTCCTTTTTTCTCCGCACCAAAGCGCAAATCCGTCTGACCCAATAAAAAAAGGGCACTCGGAATGGTGCCCCTTTGGGTTTCGATGAACTTTTGTTCAGTCGGCAAAGCGCTCAGCGCCGCACCTCTTCCATAAAGCGCTCGCGGATCACGATCGGATTGGTCTTGATCACCGGCACCTTCACATTGCCGCTCTCACATTTCGACACGATGATGGTCATCTCGTCACTGGCAATCGCGGCCTGCACCGCCGCAGCCGTGTCCTCCGCCGAAACAGTCTGTACGTTCTGCGCACCGCAGGCACGAGCCACGGCCGCCAGATCGGTGCTCATGCCCGCATAGGTCGGCTGATCCCCGGTGGAGCCATAAGAGCCATTGTCGATGATCAACAGCGTAAAGTTGCCCTGCGCATTGTTGCCAATGGTCGCCAGCGTGCCGAGGTTCGTCAGAACAGAGCCGTCCCCGTCAATTGCGATCACTGGCTTGTCCTGCGCCGCTGCCAGCCCCAGACCGATGGAGGACGCCAGCCCCATGGTGCCCAGCATGTAGAAATTGGACGGCTGATCGTCCATCGCATGCAGCTCCTGGCTCGGCGCGCCAATGTTACAGACCAAAAGATGCTCGCTGATGATCGGTTTCAGCGTCTGAAATACGTCATTGCGGATCATGCCGAGGCCCTCCAGAAAGATGCGTCACAAAGAATGGCGACCGGTTTGGACGACATCTGACAATACTCCAGAATGCCCGGCAGCTCGGCGGCGTCCTCCGGCTTGTGGAAGTGATAGGTCGGAATGTGCAGCTGGTTCAGGATCGCCTTGGTGTGCAGCGCCATCTCCACCTGACAGGCCACCGGCTCACCCACTTCCCCACGATAGGAAATCAGCATCGGCAGCGGGATCTGATAGAATTGGATGAGCGTCGCCAGCGTGTTCACCACCACGCCCAGCGCGGTGTTCTGCATCACGATGCAGGGCTTCATGCCGCCCATATAGGCCCCGGCGCACAGCCCCATGCCTTCGTCTTCCTTGTTGGAGGGCATGTGCATAATCTCTGAGGTCTCATCAAGCACCTCAATCACGCCCGCCAGCTGTTTACACGGCACCGAGGTGACATAGTCGATCCCCGCTGCCTTCAGATCATTGACGATCTGCTGATCCATCTTTGTAGCCATCGTTCCTCCCTTAACTTTGGCTCACGCCAACCGGTCAAGCACCAGATCGGCGATCATTGCACTCACGCGCACATTGCTGTCCTGCGTGACCCCCGCGATATGCGGGGTCAGGATCAAATTGCTGACCCCTTTGAATGTCTCTGCCGCATCTTGCGTCAGAGGTTCGGTTTCAAAAACATCCAGTGCCGCGCCTGCGATGTGGCCAGACCGCATCGCCGCCACCAACGCCGCTTCATCAAGCACACCGCCCCGCGCCGCATTGATCACCACAGCCCCCGGTTTCATCTGGGCAAAAGCCGCAGCATTCATCATATGGCGCGTCTGATCGGTCAACGGCACATGCAGACTCACCACATCTGCCTTGGCCAACACATCCGCAATCTCGCCGCGCTCGGCATGCTGCCACGCCGGGTGATCTTCCGGCAAATACGGATCGTAGGCGATCAGCGTCATCCCCATGGCCCGCGCCAGACGCCCGGTTTCCTGCGCATTGGCGCCAAAACCCAGCAGACCAAGCACACGCCCACCCGCCTCACGGCCAGAACACTGCGCGCGCGGCCAATCACCAGCCAGCATCGCCTCATTGGCCTGATAGGCGTCACGCAGCAGAATGGCGGCATTGGTCACCACATATTCCGCCACTGAGAGCGTATTGGCCCCAAGCGCAGGCATCACCTCCACGCCCCGCGCCTCACAGGCCGCCACGTCGATATTGTCGAGCCCGACACCCAAGCGCCCAACGCATTTCAGCTCTGGCGCCGCATCGAGCAACGCAGCCGTGACCTGCGTCCGGTTGCGCACAATCAGCGCCTGCACTCCGGCCATCTGCGCAGGAATATCCCCCTGCGCATCGGCCAGCTCTGGCGCGTAGGTGGTGGCGTGGGCCGCCTTGAGCCGCCCAACCGCCGCATCGTCCATGAACTCTGTGATCAAAATCATCAGAGGTCTCCTCCCAAATGGGTCTTAGAGCCCGGCCACACAGGTGTATTTGGTGATCATATAATCATCCAAACCTTGGCTGCCGCCCTCTTTGCCCATGCCGCTTTCTTTCACGCCGCCAAAGGGCGCCTCGACAGTTGTGATCAGCCCGGAATTCACGCCCACCATGCCGTACTCCAGATTTTCGTTCATGCGGAACGCACGCGCGAGATCTTTGGTATAGGCATAGGCCGCGAGGCCGTAGTCGGTGGCATTGGCCGCCGCCACTGCGTCGTCTTCGTCCTCAAACTTGTAGATCGCCGCCAGCGGGCCAAAGATCTCGTCAGACGTGAACTGCATCTCCGATGTCGCGCCAGTGATCAGGGTCGGCTCAAAGAAAGTCTGACCCAGCGCATGGCGTCCGCCGCCCAGCACAACCTCGCCGCCTTTGGCCTTGGCGTCGGCAATCATGCCTTCCACCTTTTTGACCGCATTCTCGTCAATCAACGGCCCCTGCACCACGCCATCCTGGGTGCCATCGCCAATCTTCATCGCCGCAATCGCATCTTTCAGCTTGGTCACAAAGGCATCATGAATACCCGCTTGCACATAGAAGCGGTTGGTACAGACACAGGTCTGCCCCATGTTGCGGAACTTCGCAATCATTGCGCCTTCGACAGCGGCATCGAGATCGGCGTCGTCAAACACGATGAACGGCGCATTGCCGCCCAGCTCCATGGAGACCTTCTTCACCTGATCCGCCGCCTGACGCAGCAACAGTTTGCCCACACCCGTGGAGCCGGTGAAGGTCACTTTGCGCACCGCTTTGTCGCTCATGATCGCGCCGCCAATCGCAGGCGCATCGCCGGTCACAATGTTCACAACCCCATCCGGGAAGCCGACGTCTTGGCAAAGCTTGCCCCAGGCCAGACCGCTATAAGGCGTCTGGGGCGCAGGTTTGGCAACCACGGTACAGCCTGCCGCCAGCGCAGGCGCAATCTTGCGCGCCAGCATGGAGCTTGGGAAATTCCACGGGGTGATCATGCCAACCACGCCCACCGGATGGTGGGTCACCAGCAGGCGTTTGTCATTGCTGGGGGCCGGAATGATCTCGCCTTTGGTGCGTCGGATTTCCTCGGCAAACCAGCGCACATAGGCCGCGCCAATCGCGATTTCACCGCGCGCCTCAAACAGCGGCTTGCCCTGCTCTGCGGTCAGCAACTGCGCAAGGTCTTCCTGATTGTCCATCAGCGCATCATGCAGCTTGTGCAGCAGGCCCACGCGCTCTGCCAGCGTGGTTTTGGACCAGCTTTTGAACGCTTGGGACGCGGCGGCAATAGCGCGCTCAGTTTCTGCGCCACCCGCGTCTGGCACCGTGCCAAGCACCGCGCCGGTTGCAGGATTTGTGATCTCTGTGGTCGCGTCATTGTCTGCGCCCACCCACTGGCCACCAATCAGGTTGGCTTCCAGCATCAATCCGTTGAAGTTGCTCATGTTTGCCCTTTCGAAAAGACGAACTGCGTGTGTTGTTGATAAGTCTCACCAGGCCGCAGCACGGCCTGTGGGAATGTCGCGTGATGCGGCGCATCTGGCCAGACTTGCGGTTCCATCGCAAGCCCACTGAAGCCCCCCATGGCGCGCCCATCCAATCCGGGCAGCGCTATATCGATATGGGTGCCATCATAAACCTGTAAACCCGGCTCGGTGGTCAAACAGCGCATTGTCACCCCGGATGCGGCAGATTTAAGCACGGCCACCGGACGCAAGGCTTCGCGTTTGTCCGACAAGCAGAAATTGTGATCCACCGGATGCGCCTGTTTCACGGGCGCGCCTTGGCGGAAATCAAAGCCGGTGCCCGCAACAGGTGTCTGTTCACCGGTTGGGATCAGCTCCGCATCCACCGGCAGATAGGTCTCTGCAGCAATCTGGAGACTGTGATCTGAAATCGTCTCTGCATCATCCAGTTTGAAGTAGCTGTGGTGCGCCAGACTACAGAGCGTGGTCTGATCCGTTTCGGCACTCATGCGAATGTCCAACACCCCACCGGGCAGGAGCGCAAATGTCACCCGCGCGGTCAACGTTCCGGGAAAGCCCATATGGCCATCAGGCAACGTGATCTGCAACGTTGCGCTGTCTTCCGCCTCCGCCGCGATCTCCCAAAGGCGCTTGCCCATGCTGTCCGCCCCACCGTGCAGCGTGTGCTTGCCGATGAAGTTGCGATCGAGCTGATAGCTCTGCCCATCAAGCGCCAGATGCCCGTCCCGAATGCGGTTCGCAAACCGCCCCGCTGTGGCCCCGAAATACGGCGAATGGGTCAGATAGGGCGCAAATTCCGCGAACCCCAGCACCAAAGGCGCGTCATGCCCCACAAGCCGCAAATTCTGCAATACCGCCCCATAGGTCAGCAGATGGGCAGTCAGCCCGCCACCCGTGAGCGTGATCCGATGCACCGCGCTGCCATCGGGCATTTGCCCCCAAACCGCGCTCACAGGATCACCGCCTGCCCGCTGCGTGCACTTTCTTCGGCCGCCTCGCCCACACGCACCGACCACAGCCCATCCTCAAGGCTCACTTCGGGTTCACCCTGCCCGCTTTGCACCAGATCGCGGAAGCGTTCGTGCTGAAAATAGGTCGAGCCATGGTGATCCCCTGCCTGCAGGACCGATTCATCCACCTCGATCTCTTCGCGCACCACCTCTTTGGTCGCGCGGTGGCTGATCTCCACCTCGCTGTGGCGCTCTTTGCCGTCATGAGTGAACCGCGCTGGCCCGGGCACTTTCGCTTCCACCCGCGCCTTTTCTCCAGTCACGGCAATGGTTTCCTGCCAGTAGGAGCCTTCTGCAAACATGCACAGATCCAGCATCCCGCGCGCGCCATTGGCGAATTCCACCGTGACAAAGGCGTTGTCCAGAATATCGGGCACCTGCCCGTCATAAGCCTCGTCCAGATGGTTCACGTCCACACCCGCGCTGGCATAAACCCGCACCGGATCGCTCTGCAGCGTCAGCCGCATCAAATCCCAGAAGTGGCAGCATTTCTCCACCAATGTGCCGCCCGTGCGCGCGTTAAAGCGGTTCCAGTCGCCGACTTTTTCCAGAAACGGAAAGCGGTGCTCGCGGATCGCCATCATGCGCGGCGTGCCCACGGTGCCCTCGCTCAATTCCTTCAGCAGGCGCTGAACCGGCGGCATATAGCGATACTCCATCGCCACCCACACCGGGGCCTCCCGCCCCTCAGCCTTGGCCAGCACCTCGGAACAATGCGCCGATGTGGTGCACAGCGGCTTTTCCACCAATATCGGGTGCGGTGTCTCCAGCACATCCAGCAGGATTTCATGATGCGTGTCATTGGGCGCCGCAATCAACAGCGCATCCACCAGACCGGACCCAAGCATCTCTTTATAGTCGCCAAAGGCCTTGGCCGTTCCGCCCGAGCTGTCCACCGACAGCTGGCGCATCCCCGCATCCGGGTCGCTCACCGCTGTCACCTCACAGCCCTGAAGCAGGGTGAGGTTGCGGATATGCTCCTGCCCCATCATGCCTGACCCGATCAGGCCATATCGTATCGTCATCTTAAATCTCCAAAAGCGGCAGCCCCATGGACCCCGCAGCGCCACGCAGGGCGTCCCGATGATCGCCATAGGCCAGCGCCATATGATGCTCGAGCCCGCTCGCAATGATATCGGTCAGCACATCACCCGCCCCGCGCCCAAAACGCAAGACCCCGGAGGTGCCGGTAAAGGCCATCGGCCGCGTCAGCATCATGGCATGGCTCAAAACCATATGGGGCCGCCCGTGCGCCTGACTGATCCGCATCAGCGTGACCTCCCCCGCCTTCAGCGGAAACTGATAGAGCAGCGGTTGCTTGCGGTTGGTGTGAATGGTGGCCTCAGCCTGCACATCCGCCTCGATCATCGAGATCGGCGCCTGCCCACAGTGCCAGACCACGCCAGTGTCATCCCCCGCGTCCATATCCACCAGATCGGTCAGAAACACCGGCGCATCCGAAGCCGCCGCCAGAACCATCTGTGTCAGCGCGCCGTACACATCCGCCTCACAGGCGCAAGGCACCCGCGCCTCGCCCATCATCGAGGCCGGGCCACAGACCGCGCCGCCATATTCGGTAAACGTCTCCGGCCAGCAGCGAATGGCAAAGGCCCCGTAGCCGCCTTTTGCTTTGAGCGTATCCAGCCCCACTTTCAGGCGCAGTGAGCGGTCCAGCTCTTCCGGGTCCACTTCATCCAGCCCCGACAGTTCCGCATCCGCCTGTTTGCGCACTTCGGCGGCGGCCTCGGGAGACACAGCGCGGGCCAGATCAAACAGATCCTCCAGCGCCAGTTCATCCACCTCAACGCCGGACAGCGCCTTCATATCCGCCTTGTCATAGGCACAGGTGTCAAACCCCGCCGGATGCTCGCCAATCCGCGCAATCCGCTGCCCGTTCACCGCTTCGGCAATCGCGCGCCCCACGTCCGTGGCTTCCGGCACCGCGCCCAGCGCCAGCTTGCCCGAAGGCCGCGCGCCCGCAAGCATCGCCGTCAGATCCGCCGTCACATCGCTTGTGGGGTCCGCATAAAGCCAGCCAAAGGCGCGACCATTCAGACCCAAAGCATGGCTCGCCAGATTGAGCCCACAGAAAGAGTTCAGCCGCAGCCGCCCGCCCAAACGCGGCTCCGGGATCGACCAGATCGACAGCGGCTGTTCAAACGCCGCGCCAATCGCCACGGTCATGGACGCATCGGTGAACGTCACCTGCAGGATCATCACCTGATCCACCTCTCCAGCCTGCAGTGCCGCGATGCCTGCCTTGGTTGCCGCCTCATCAAACAGCAGCGCGCGCGGGCCAACAATCTCATGGCCGGTCGCGTCCAAAGCCGTCAACATCGCGGTTAGGTTTTCCTCTGCAAAGGGCACGTCAAAGGTGGGACGCCCCAATGGAAGAATGCCGAGTTTCATGCGCTTAAGCCCTCAGATATCTGCGTAACTGTTGCGGAAGCCGGCGCCATCGGCTGCCAGACGCGCGCCGCCTGCGCCATAACAGCTGTGCTGCGCCCAATTGGCCGCCTGCGCATCCGCCAGGGCAGAGATGTCTTTCATGTAATCCACCGCGTCACCCTCAAGCCCGGCGCGCACCGCGTCCCAGTCCGGATAGGCGTTGAACGCATCGAGCCAGATCGCCCGCCCCGCCAGAAACCCGCTCGCGCCCGCTTTGAAGGCATGCGCCAGCACATTGCGGAACTCCGCCTTGCCCGCGCCCGCAGACAACATCACCCATGGCCGCCCGGCAAGACGCCCCATCTCGTCAAACACCGCCTGCACTTCGGCAGAGCCATCCGCATCCGCCGCATTCACTGGGCTTTCCAGCTTAAACACATCCACGCCGTAGTCGGCCTTGGCAAATTCCTCGACCGATTTCAGCACGTCATCGGCCTTCTTGCCCTTCATCTCCACGTATTCCTTGGTCTGATGGGCGTCTGCCGCCAGCGGATAAACCAACAGCTCAAACAGGAAAGGAATGTCATATTTCGCACAGGCTTCGCCCACCTGTTTCACGTAATCCTTCTGCGCCTGATTGACCGCGTCTGAGGCATCCGGCCGATACCAGGCCAGCACCTTCACCGCGTCACCACCCATGCGCTTGATCTTGCCCACCGACCAGTTGTCGATGCTGTCAGACAGCCGCCCACCGGGGGTTTCCTTGAACAGGCTGTCCTCCAGCGTGACCACCAGGCCTTTGTGGGGCAAGAGCGTGTCAAAGCTGTAGGGAATGGCATAATGCGGGTCGAGTAGCATCGCAGTAGAATGCGCCTGAAGCGTCTCCACCAACATGCCTTTGAACTTTGCGACCTCCTCCCACGGCGCGGTCTCCACCCCGTGATGTTTCGCAATCGGGCCCTTGATCGGCGGGCGCTGATCCACGGCGGTCATCTTGTAAATGCCGTTCTCATCGGCCATGCGGCGCATGCCGCTCAGCTTGCCGGGTGTCAGGGAAATCATACCTTCGTCTCCTTAAGGAAGTCGTTGAGCTGAGCGCGGCTTGGTGCGCCCGTCCGCCCGCCTTTTGTCAAACATTTCAGGGCCGCCGCGCCGTTTGCGTGACGGATTGCCTCTTCAGCGCCCATGCCCTCTGCAAGCATCAGCGCAAAAATGCCGTGCCAGACGTCGCCCGCACCCAGCGTATCTATTGGCTTGATCGAGAAGGCCGCCACATGGCGCACCACATCCCCGTCTGTGAACCAGACACCCTCCGCGCCATCGGTCACACAAGCCCAACAGCCGTGGTCCTCCGCGATCTGCAAAAGCGCGTCTTCGATACCCGCTGCCGGATAAAGCGCGCGCAGCCCCTGCATCGACAGCGCCACATGGCTCGCAGCCCCCATCAGCGCCGGATTAATCGGCGCTTCCCCATCCAGAATGCCGGGAATGCCGCGCGCACGCGCCAGCGTGAGAGCCGCCAGCGCCGCATCCACCCGCCGCGTGTCCGTCAGAACCGCACCAAGATCGGTGAGGCTGTCAAACCAGTCGGTCGCCAGCACCAGCCCAGCCCCGCGGAAATTCACAATCTGACGCTCGCCCTGCGCATCAATCAGCACCGACGAATAGGAACTCTGCGCGCCTTCCGTGCGCGTGACGTTTGAGACATCCACGCCTTCACGCGCAAGATCCGCCACGATCATGTCGCCAATGCTGTCTTCCCCCAGCCGCGCGCCCAGCACGGCCGCGCCGCCCATCCGCGCAATCGCCACGGCGGCGTTGGCCGCACAGCCGCCCCCCACGATATTCGCCTCTTCGGTGCCATATTTCTCCGCCCTAGTGGGCAAAACTGGCAGGTGGAAAACAAAATCCACCACCGCCGCGCCGACGCACAGGATCCTGCTCATTCCGGCACCTCCAGCCCGCTTGGCACGCTCTCCGGCACACCCAGCCGCCCTTTGAGGCTCTCTGTGCCGGTCAGCGCATGCAAAAACGCCACGATCTGCGCCACCTCCGTGTCATCTAGGTCTATTCGCTCAATATCGGTGCGCGAGGCCAATCGCGCCCGCTCCCGCATGTCCGAAAAGGCCAGAAAATCCACCTTCGCCAGCCAAGGCACTTCGGGCAGCACCGCATTGCCCTTTTCCCACGCCGCAAAGGCGCCGCGCGGGTCCATATGATGGCGCACCATGCCCTCAAGGCTGTCGTAGGCCCCGTTGTGGCCATAAGGCGCCGTCAAGGCCACATTGCGCAGCGCGGGCGTGCGGAAGCGGTAGGCATCCTCCAACCGATCAGACGCCCCCATGCGCCCCACGTCGCGCACAATCGGATCCCATTGGCGCGTTTTACCCGGCCCAAAATGCGGCAGCATCAGCGCGTGAAACTTCTGATCCGTCATCAGCGGCCCCGCATGGCAGCTGCTGCACATCGCCTTGCCGTAAAACAGATCCATTCCAGCCTTTTGTTCGGCATTCAGCGCCGCCGCGTCGCCGTTCAGATAGGCGTCAAACGGGCTGTCGTAGCTTTTGAACTCCGTGCCTTCAAAGGCCGCCAAAGCATTGACAATATGGGTGATATTGATGTCGAGCGCCTGATCCACATCGTCATAGGCGTCAATGAACATCTCCGCATACTCCGGGATGATCCGCACCCGTTTGGCCACAATCGGCCAGACATTGTCGATCCGGTCATAAACCGCCCCTGCAATCTGGTTTTCCTTCGGGTTGCCCGCCATCTCAAACTCGGCGGTCATTGGAAACAGCGCCTGCGCCGCGAGGATGGAATTCAAGCCATCCGGCAGCCATTCCTGCGCCGGGCTGTCAAATCCGGTCTCATAAATATCGCTCACCGACAGGCGGCCGTCGTGAAACAGGATGTCGATCTCTTTCGCAGCCAGGTTCCACAGCGCCGGCGCATTGCGCGGGATGCGTTTCACAATCCGGCTGTCCCCTGTGCCCGGGGTCCGCTCCCGCCCCAGCCCATCGCCACCCTCACCAATCCCAAGGCTCAGCCCGTCGCCGGACCCCAGCTCCGGATGGTGGCAGGTGGCGCAGGCAATGTTGCGGTTGCCCGACAGGATCGGATCAAAAAACAAGAGCTGCCCGATCTTGGCCTGACGCGGATCAAACTGGATGAAATCATCCTCTTGCAACGGCTGCGGAAGCGGGCTCCCATACGCGGGCGCACACGTGAGAGCGCCAAGAACTGCGATGAGGGAGAGAGAATGAAACGCTTTGTTTTTGCTGCACTTTTGGCCAGCACAACGCCCGTTTTTGCGGAGATCGAAACCGGCCGGGATTACATGGATGCCAAAGAGTACACCAAAGCGATGCAGGAGCTTCTGCCAGCCGCCAACAGCGGCAATGCCGAAGCCGAAGAATTGATTGGCGTGATGTACGCGCTTGGGCTGGGTGTCGCGCGCGATGACGTCCGTGCCTTTGAGTGGTACCTGCGCGCCTCGCTCAAGGGCCACGCCGGTGCGCAAAGCGGCATCGGCTGGTACTACGAGGTCGGCCGGGGCATGCCCGCGCCCGATCTCGTGCGCGCCTACATGTGGTACACACTTTCCGCGATCGGAGGCGATCCTGATGCGGCCATTTCCCTTGAGGAAGTGGTGAAAAAGATGACGGACGAGCAAATTCAAAAAGCCCATATTCTGGTGGATGACTACCGGACATGGCTCTATCCATTCCGGTGATTTTTGCGGTGTCGGGCCGCGTGAACGCATCCTCAGCCCGACACCAATCTTCTTTCTAAATCAGCGCCTTAGTTTAGGTCAGACGCCATACCGGCTTCGATGTCCGCTTCAGCGTCCGCCACGGCAGATGCCAGCGCGTCAAAGATCTCTTCGCCACCTTTCACGTTGCCTTTGAACCAGTCATAAACCGGCGCGGCAGCCTCTTTGAACGCAGCCTTTTCCGCAGGTGTTGGCACATAAAGATCCCCGCCACCGGCGACAAAATCCTCATAAGCTTTGATCGACTTACGCTTTGGCGAAGCAAAGGTCGCCTGCTGCAGCGCGGAGAAGCCATCCACAACCACACGGCGCATGTCTTCTGGCATGCCAAGGAACTTCTGGTTGTTCATCCACCACAGCGCGCCCATGTAGGCATGCCCATCCAGCGTCACATACTGCAGACCCGCATCCGGGAATTTCATGCCCATAATGTCGGTGATGCCGTTTTTGGAGCCTTCCACCACACCGGTCTGGAACGAGGTAAACAGCTCTGGCCATGGGATCGGGGTTGGGCTTGCGCCAAGCGCCCGCACCAGCTCCTGCGGCAGGTCGGCCACCACGGTGCGGATCTTCAGCCCTGCCATGTCGGATGGGGACGCCACGCGGCGTTTGGTGTTGGCAAAGTTGCGCCAGCCGCCGGTGTTGCCAATGGTCATCAGACGAATGCTGTCGCCGGAATCCGCCAGCGCCATCTCGCGCATTTTTCGGGTGAAATCCCCCGCCAGAACGGTCTCTGCAATGCGGTCATTGGCCATCAGATAGGGCAGGTCCAGCACCTGCACATAGGGGAAGATCCCCGACGCGCCACCAGAGGTGGAGATGTAGACATCAATCGTGCCATCCGCCACGCCCTGCAAACATTCCGCCCCCTTGGAGCAAAGCTGCGTGCCGATGAACAGCTCAACCGCGATGGCCCCGTTGGACGCGCTTTCCACAAAGTTCTTGAAGACCACGAGGCCGTCATAATCTTCGTCATTTTCATTGGAGTTGGCGGTCGCGCGAATGGTGTAATCCGCCGCCTGCGCGGCGATTGCGCTGCTAGCCACCAGCGCGGCTGTCGCCACTGCCTTAAAGGTTTTGCTGAACATGTCTATCCTCCCTGATGTCGTTCAAGCGATTGATGTCACTGCACAAATCCCGTTAGTCTTGGTATTGTCATGGAAATGGCAGGCACATAGGTGATGAGGAAGATCACAAAGACCTCCACAGCGAGAAACGGCAGGATCGCCTTGGCGATGGTCTCCACCCGTTCCCCGGAAACCGAACTGGCCACAAACAGCACAAGCCCCATCGGCGGCGTCGCCAGACCCACGGTCAGGTTGACGCTCATGATGATGGCGAAATGCACCGGATGCACACCCAGATCGACAAAGATTGGCCCCAGAATTGGCCCCAGAATGATGATCGCCGGCCCCGCATCCAGAAACATGCCCACCGCAAACAGCAACACATTGATCAGGAACAGCAGCACCAGCGGGTTTTCCGACAGGCCAAGAATGAAGCCCGCCATGGTCTCTGGCGCATGGCTCAGTGAGACAACGGTCTTAAAGGCCACCGCCGCCCCCACCAAAAGCAGCACGGTCGCGCTTGCCAGCCCCGCGCGCATCAGAATGCCCGGCAGGTCGCGCACTTTCAGCAGACGCAGAATGAACAGCCCGACAACCAGCGCATAGCCCACGGCGACAGCGGAGGCTTCGGTCGGGGTGAACACACCCACCAGAATGCCGCCCAGAATGATGATCGGCGTCTGCAACGGCACCACCGCCTTTTTGCAGATGATGCGGAAATCCGGGCTCACCGTTCTGCGAATGCGCAGCAGGATCACATGGGCAATCGGCAGAAAGACGAGGAACACCAACCAGCCGTTTACCGCGATCACCGTGCCGGAAGCCGACAGAATGGCGCTGATCGCCGCATAGATCCCAAAGAGCACACCGGCAAAATTAATCCGCAGCAGCACAAAGCTGAATGCCGCTTCGGTCTTGCTGATGCTCTGACCGGCGGTCACGATCCGCTCTGCTTTGGGCAGGTCGTATTTGTCCGCCATCAGGCGCACCATCACCATCAGCCCCACGCCCACCAGCACACCCGGCACAATCCCCGCAAGGAACAGCGCGGCCACACTCTCGCCCATGACATAGGCGTAGATGATCATGATGCCCGAGGGCGGAATGATCGGCCCGATCACCGAGCTTGCCGCCGTGATCGCCGCCGCAAATTTGCGCGAATAGCCGTTCTTTTCCATCGCTGGAATGAGCGTGGACCCCAGCGCCGACGTGTCCGCCACAGCCGATCCCGACAGCCCAGCAAAGAGGATCGAGGACAGGATGTTCACATGCGCCAAACCGCCGCGCAGATGCCCCATCAAAGCTTGGGAAAACTCCACGAGGCGCGTGGTGATCCCGCCCCGGTTCATCAACTCACCTGCGAGCACGAAAAACGGCAACGCCATCAACGGAAAGCTGTCCATCCCATTGTAAACATTGCGATAGAGCAGCGCGATGTCACGCTCCTGCCCATTGAGCCAGAGCAGCAGACCCGGCGACAGCAGCAGCGCAAAAAACACCGGCAGGCCGATCATCAGAAAGATCAGAAAAAGCGGTAGAAAAAACGCCAGCATCAGTCCGCCGCCCCCATGGCCATAGCAAATTCATCGGTGTCAGGAAGCTCGGTATCCGGGCTGATCAGCGCCACAATCGTGCGCAGGATCAGCTCCACCGTGATCACGCTCAGCATCACCACACAAAACAGCAGCGAGCCGTACATATAGCGCAGCTTGATCTTGAAACCCTCGCCGCCAACCCACTCCAGCGGCACGCGCAGCGAAGAGCTGTCAAAGTTGCCACCAAACCCGAAGGTGTGCGCCTGCCCGTGCTGCACCGCGATCATCAGCACCGCAAATGAGAAACACAAAAGCACCAGATTGAGTAGCAGTCCCGGCACCCGCGACAGCATATTGGGCAGCGTATCAATCGCCACAAACCCGCCCCAGCGCATCGCCGATGGCGCCATCAGCCCAACCAGCCACAGCATCAGAAACCGCGCGGCCTCATCCGGCCAGGCCAAGGCGTTGTTCAGCACATAGCGACAGAAAACCTGTGTCAGAATCACGATGACCATCAGCGCCAGTGCCAAGGCACCCAACCGCCTGCAAAGGCGCAAAATGTGGGTGTTCACCCAAGCCAAAGGCCGCAAGACCAACATCATTGCGATATATCCTCCCAAAAATATCGCGCCGAAACCACATTTCTATCGAAAGTAATTTCGTTTTTTTCGATTAGGTCACAAAACGAAGCTACACGTCAACCCATTTGACTCACCCCGCCACCACGAAGCCCACATCATGGGCTGTGGCGAGGGCTTCCATCTCCGGGTCAAACTGCGCATCTGTCACCAACGAATTCACATCCGCCAGCGTGCCAAAGGACACTGGCGCAAAGCTTCCAAACTTGGAGCTGTCCAGCGCCAGGATCACGTTGCGCGCACTGGAAATAATCGCCGCGCTGACCGCGCTTTCCTCAAGATCATAATCCACCAAAACGCCATCGCGCCCCATGGCCGCGGCCCCGACGACGGCGATATCGGCGCGAAACTTGCGAATAAAATCAACCGCCGTGGCACCGAGGATGGCCCCGTCCGCCCCCCGCACGACACCAGCCGGAATCATCACCTGAACGCCCGGAAACTCTCTTAAAATATTGGCAATTTGAACGGAATCCACAACCACGCTTAGCCCGACATGATGGCTCAGGTGGCGGGCCACAGCCATGGTGGTGGTGCCCCCGTTGAGGATCACGCTGGCATGGTTTGGGATTTGAGCAGCGATGGCCGCCCCAATCGTTTCCTTTTCATCCCGCATGATTTCCTTGCGCACATCAAAGCCCGCATATTCCGTGCCCGCCGCCAGAGTCGCCCCACCGTGGAAGCGGATGATCTGATTGTCCTCAGCCAGCATGGTCAGGTCTTTTCGGATGGTTTGCGGCGTGGTGTCGAGCCGCTCCGCCAGCTCCTCAACCATGGCGCGCCCGGCCTGTTTGAGCAGCTTCAGGATCTCTTCCTGACGGGCGCGGGTCTTGGCACGTGCCTTCATCATCTCCCCTCCATTTCTTTCGAGTCCTAATTGAAACCGAAAGAAACGCCAAGGAAGTTTCGCCCACAAACACGAAACTGGCGCGTTTTTCGCACCAAAACGAAATCAAAACCGTCCACAACGCACATGTAGCCAGACCAGATCTCGCATTTTCTTTCGTTTAGCAGAAGCGTTTATAGTCCGCGATCAATGTGTTCAGATCATCATAGTGATAAAGCTTGCCGCCATAAGCGAGCACACCCTCATCACAGAACTCGCGGATCGTGCGCTCGGAATGGGAAATCATCACCACCCGCGAGTCTGTGATCCGCGCGCGCAGCGCCTGCTCGCTTTTCTTGCGAAACCTCTGGTCGCCCACGGCGGTGATTTCATCCACCAGATAACAGTCAAAGCGGATCGCCAATGACAGCCCAAAGGCAAGGCGCGCCTTCATCCCACTGGAATAGGTCTCAATCGGCAGATCCAGCGAGGGCCCGAGTTCGGCAAACTCCTGCACCTCCGCCAGCACCTGCTCTGTGTCACAGCCATAGACCCGCGCGACAAATCGCACATTCTCCACGCCGGTCATCAAGCCGTTGAACCCTTTGGAAAACCCCATAGGCCAGCTGACCTTTTCGCTGCAACGCACCGTGCCAGATGTGGGCGGCTCAATCCCGGCAATCATCCGCATCATGGTGGATTTGCCCACGCCGTTGTGCCCCATCAGCGCGATGTTTTTGCCCTCGGCAAACTGATAACTGGCGTCCTCCAGAATGCGTTTGTGCACCCCTTTGACGTGATAGTCCTTGCTCACATGCTCAAAGGCGATCATCGCTCACGCCCTTTGTTTGCGGGTGATCCGCTCTGCAAACAGCGCGAGGATCACCAGACCGGCGGCCAGCGACAGCGGATAGGCGATGTTGAGCACATCACTGCGATAATTGGTGTAAAACCCCTCCCGCGTCCATTCCACAATGTGCAAAAGCGGGTTCCATTTCAGCACCGCCACCGCCTCCGGCGGCAGGGTTGACGGAATGTAGAACACGCCCGACAGAAAGAACAAGGGCCGCGCGATCAGCTTTTCGACGTGCTGCCACGCCTGGGTGCGCTGATACAGCAGCGCATTGATCGCGCCCACGCCAAAACCTAAAAAGCATGTGGTGCCAAAGGCATAGATCAGCCTTTCAGGATGCGCTGGCAGCTCCGCCCAGCCCATCGCCATCAGCCCGCCATAGACCAGCGCATTGATCACCAGAAACGTCAGCGCAATCAGCGTGAGCCGCGCAAACAGCGTGTCCGGCTCTTTGATCATCGGGTAGTTCAACAGCGATTTGTTGGTGGTAAACGCCCGCATCAGCGACACAGAAAGCTTGTTATACAGGTCGAGCGTCAGCACAGCGGTGGCAAAAAACAGCGCCAGCGACGCCCCAAATGGGGCCTGCCGCCCGATCAGGTAAAACAGCCCAACCATAAAACCGACCGAAATCACCGGCTGCGCAATCGCCCACAGATAACCCACGTGCGACGTGCCAAACGTCATGCGCGTTTCCCGCAGCGTCAGCGACGCCACCACCCGCATTTGCAGCCAGATCGCCTGCAGCATTGCCTGCCCTCACCGCATGTGATCGCGCACGGCATAGCCCACGAGGGCGGCAATCGCCCAAAACGCAAAGGCCGCAGCGGCAATCAGCAGAAAGTCCCGCAAGCGCAGCGGATAGGCCGGCTCACTTGGTGCAAAGGGGCGGGTGAACACGCCAAGGTAACGCTGCTGACGATCTGCATCCAAGCGCGCCGCCTCAAGCGATGTCATGGCAGAGGCATAGGTCTGCTCTGCGAATTGCTTTTCAATCTGCAACGCCTCATAGCCCGCCAGCGTCTCAGCGGTTTTGGCATTGGCGGCCTGCCCAGCGGCCCCAATCAGATTGCGCCGCTCGGCAATCTGCTGGCGATAGGCTCTGGCTTGCCGGTTGAGCTGTTTCAGAATGGGCGAATTTTCCCCCACCGATCCGGCCACCTCATCAATTTGAGATTGCACCTTCACCAGTTTGGTTTCCAGGGAAGACAAAAGCTCCGCGTCCAGCTGTGCATTGGCCATCGGGTCAACCGTGCCGCTTTCGGTGCGAAAGGCGACCAGTTGCAGGCTCACCGCGCGCAGCCGCTCCTCGGCACGGGCCACCTCATCGGCGGCAAACTGCACCGAATCCCGGCGCGCGGTCTCCGAAAGCTCATTCACCAGACGATCGGCCGCCGCCAAGGCACTGCGCGCCACGCGCACCGCCGTGCCCGGATCAAAGGCCTGCACCTCAAAGCTCACGATGCCGGTGGTGCTGTCAAAACTCGTGCTGATGCGCCACTGCCAATAGTCCACCATATCCTCAAAACTGCTCTCCACCCCAAGGCGGGCAATCAGGTCAATATGGTCTTGCGAATAGTGCCCGCGCAGGTTCAGCTCTTCGTCGATTTCTCTCAGAAGGTCCGGACTTTCCAGATAGTTGCGCACCACATAGCTGTCAGAATTGTTGGCACCACTCGCCGGAAACCCAGTGACAGACGCCATCAGATCAGGTGTGCCGCCCCCATCAAGGGATCGGATCACAAAGCTCGCACTGGCCGCGTAACGATCTGTCGCAATGAAGCCGAAATAGCTGCCAGCCAGGGCAACAGGCAAAACAAACAGCGCCAGAAAAGACAGCATGAGCCCCCAGCGGCGACGGCCACGCGGCACAGCCTTTGGCCCCGCCTGCACAACGCCCAGCGGGCCATCAGACACCGGCACAGGTTTCAGCACTTTGATCTCAGCCATTCTGTCCCTTTCTGCCCCCTGTGGCAGCGGAGCCCGTATCAAGCCCCCCGTGATCATCCCCCAGTCTACGCCGCAAGGGTTTACGAATTGTCAGCAGCTCCGCAGCGCGCTTGTCACTGGCCATCACGTCAGCCCATCTGTCCGCGCCAGAACGGATCCTGGCGCACATAGTTCACCAGCCAACCACGCGCGGCGGAGGCTGATCCCTCTGCCAATTCTGGCGCGCTCCAGCCAAAAACATGGGCCCTATGGGCGGCATCCACCTCTGCGGCGTCCGCCAGATACCGGGCCAGCACGCGCCCGACATCGCCCCCCGGCAACAGCGCCTTACGCAGATAAAGCCGGGCAATCTCATGCGGCACCGTCTCTTCGCGCGCCATCACCAGATGTCGGATGCGGTGCTTCAGAAAAATCGCTTCCATGCCGGAGACATCACAAATTCCCAGTGCCACCGGCACGGGCACGGGCACGGGCACCGAGCTCTTGCATGCCACAGTCAGCCGCTGCCCACGCTGAAGCGCGCAGGCCAGTCGCAAAGGCGGGCTGGCCTCCTGCAGCATCACCGAAACCTGCAATCCGGCCTGCTTCAGCAGGCGCACCCCCGCCATGAAGCGCCCGATGATCGCGGGGCGCAAAAGCCCCAGATAGGGATGCGGCTTGATCACAACCCGCTCTAGGCGCAGCGCCTGTGCCGCCTGCACCACCGCGTCAAACCCACGTTGCGCTTCAATCGAGCTGTGATTGTCCGCCTGCCCGCCAAACCCTTCCCAGGTGGGCGCATAGAAAATCGCCGGATCCGCATCTTTGGCACGGGCTGCGCGGATCTCTGGCATGGATTGCACAAATGTGTCCCCCATCATCACCAACCGGCCCCTGTCTACATCATCGGCGGTGAAAATCCCCGCCTTCAGATAGCGATCCCGCGCCAGTGGCCCTGCGATGGACACATAGTCATAAATCCGCGCCGCCGGGCGCATGGATGCGCCCTTGTTGCTTTCTCCGTGCAGGGTCAGCACGTGGCGCACATCTCGCTTTGTCACCGTCTGCAGGTTTGAGCGCGCATTGAAGGGGTAAAACACCACGCCATTTGTGGCGACAGGCAGCGCCGCCGCCCGCCCCTTGATCCAGCGAATGTCCAGCTCTCGGGGCAACCGGCCCAATGCACGCTGTACCTGGTTCATCGGCTTCTGGCGCAGCAGCAAAGGCGTCGACGCCGCCCCAAACGCACCGCTTGCAAAAAACGGGCGGATCTGGCTCACCGCAGACAGCACCGGGCTGTCCAGATACACCGCCTGATCTGGCAATAGGCTGGTGTCATCCGAATGGCGCACAGCACGGACAGCCTGCGCAGACGCCGCCACCCCTGCCGAAACGGTTTTCTGTCGCTCTGAGTTACGCGTCACCAGCATCCAACTACAGACGCACCACCAGGTTTTCGCTCATCAGCATCTTGCCAGCAGGCGAAGACATCATCGCAATCACATCTGCCACATGTTCTGGCTGCATGATCGTGCTCGGATCTTCATCCGGCGCCAGCGTCTTGCGCAGATCGGTCGCACACCGCCCCGGCGACAGGCAGACCACATCAATGCCATAAGGCGCCAGCTCTTCGCGCATCACTTCCGACATATTGATCACCGCAGCCTTGGAGGTGGAATAGCTCATCCAGCCAGAGCGCCCGCCAATCCCGGCGGTCGAGGCGATATTGATCACTTTCTCCAGCGGATGGCTGCGCAGCAGCGCCTCCTGCACAAAGCGGAAGGGCGCATACAGATTGATCTGCATCGTGCGTTCAAAATCTGCCATCCGGGTTTCATTGATCGACGCAGGCTTGGTGAAGCCCGCGTTGTTCACAATGGTGGACACAGCGATGTTTTCCGCCTCAAGCCGGTCAAACACCGCAGAGACGGCCTCCGGGTCGGCCAGATCCACCTCAATGGACACCACCTGCCGGTTGCCCGCCAACGCCCGCACTTCGGCCAGGGCACTGTCAAAATACTCTGAGGCGCGCGCCACCATCACGATGCAATCCACATCATCCATGCCACGGGCAAACCGCCGTGCGGTGGCCAGCCCAATGCCTTTGGATGCGCCAGTGATCAAAACGGACTTAGCCATGCGCAAAGGCCTTTCTGTTGCTATGAAAGCCCTTCATCATCTCTTGGGCGATAACAAAGTCCTCCGGTGTGGTGACCTTGCGATTGCGGCTGAAGCCCTCAAGCGACTGCACGGGCTGGCCGGTCATCTCGACCACCATCACCGTGTCTTCGTTGTAGGCAGCCCCCGCCGCACGCGCCGCAGCATGGGCCTTCCGCAGCGTGCTACGGTCAAATTTCTGCGGCAACTGGATGTCAAACACCTTTTCGCGCGACACGCCGCGCTGCACCAGACGCGTTTCGCTGTCGATGCGACACATGGAAAAGGCGATGGCATGGCAATAGCCCGCGTTCTGCGACTCACAGGTGATCAGCTCTTCCAGCATCTCAGGGTTCAGAAACGGGCGCGCCGCCTCATGCAGCACAATCTGTGCGTGGCGCGCCGCCTCAACCAAGGCAGCGCAACTCTCCTGTCGTGTCTGCCCCGCTGGCACCACCTGAAATGGCACACTACCGCAATAGGCCTCCATGATCTGCCGCGTGCGGGCCTCATAACCTGCAGGCGCGTTGATCAGAATCTCTGCCACATAGGGCGACCGCACGGCCGCGATCAGCGAATGTGCCAGCATGGGGTGACCGGCGAGTTTATAAAATTGTTTGGGTTCGTGGTGTTCTGCCCGCGCACCCACACCACCAGACAGCAACAGAAAGGACACCTGGGGCGTGCGTTGAGGGCGTGTGAGCGGATGCAAATTCATGATGGATGGCCATGTGACGTTTGCGTGGCGAATGAGAGCTGCACACGATCCGCATGCGGTCCCATATTGGCTGGACAAACACCTTTCAGAGCGCGACCCGGTGCCTGTACCCGGGTCCGCCTGAAGTCAGCATTCTCAACGTCTGTATCCATTTTGGTCGTCAACTTTCTGTATCGCGCCCAACGGGCGTAACCCAATGGTACAAATGGACTTTTTCCATTGCCGCCGAATGCACTTCTGTGCGGTGGCGATCCCGAAGCCATTTCTTGGCTCCGTAACCCTATTTTTTGCCAAAGTGGTTACCGAACTGATAACGCCAGCGCGCTTTGTGGGGCACGGCACTGCGGCCGCCGCTCTCCTCTGCACACCCCAAACAGAAAGCGCTCAAGGTGACGCAGGCTTCGGTCCAATCACAAACAGCCCTGCGCGCGCGTCTTCCTGGATCGACTTCGGCGCATTCACAGCAATTTTCTTCTTATTTTTATGGGGTTTTGCCAAAAAACCACTCAAGCCCACGCCTCACGCGCACCTCGGTCAAGCGCGGAAATATACCAGCCTGTTTGCCCCGACACCGCGCCAATTTCCTAACCGCCGGTAACTGAAATGCTGTCAATTTGAGGGAAAAACGCGGCGGGGGCGACATGGTTATTGTGCGCCTCACGCCAGCCGCCCCGGAATCGGGGCAAACACGCGGGATGGTGTGCAGAATCACGCCACTCCGCGCGACACACACTGGCAAAAGAAAGCCGCCTCATGGGGCGGCTTTCACATCACACAACTTTGCCAAGCTTGTAGGCTTCAATCGCCAGATCGCGGCACAGCAGCCGGGCAATTTCATCCGCATCACTGCGCCCAAGCACCCCGCGCGAGCGCTGTTGCGACAGATGCAGGCTCACGCCGCGCCGCCACATGTCATGACGCGCCGGGATCGACATCAGCGCACGTGTGTCATCATTGAACCCTGCAAGGTTCCAATATCCGGCGGTTTCCACCACCTGATCCAAATAGCGTGCGATGCCATTGGCGCTGTCGTGGAACCGCCACGGCGCCCCCAGACGCAATGCCGGCCAGTGCCCCACCATGGGCGCCAACTCTCGGGCATAGGTGCTTTCATCCAGAGTGAACAAAAGAATGTTCATGTCGCGCACATTGCCCACACGGTTGAGCAACGCATCCATACCACGCACCCAATCGACCGGCACCGGCATATCCGCGCCCATGTTGGCGCCATAGGTCGCATAAAGCGATTTATTGGTGTTGCGCAAATTGCCCGCGTGAATCTGCATCACCAGGCCGTCCTCCACAGACATCTGCGCCATTTCCGTCAGCATATGCCCGTAAAACACCTGTGTTTCTTTGGGCGTGATGGTGCCCGCAAGCGCCTTGGCAAACAGAGTGGCTGCGCGCTTTTCTGTCAAATGACACGTCATCAGCTCATCCACCACATGGTCCGTTGCGGTCGCGCCATTGGCCATGAAATAGGCACGGCGTTCTCGCAGCGCCTCCAAATAGCCTGTGAAGCCCTGCGTGTCTTCGCCCGTGATGTCACCCAACGCGGCGACATCGGCTGCAAAATCTGGATGTTTGGGATCCAGCACTGAATCTGGTCGGAAGGTCGGTATGATCTTGCCACGCAGCTTCTGGCGCCGCGCCGCCTTGTGATGCGCCAAATCATCCAATGCGCTGTCTGTGGTCGCCAGCACCTCGATATTGAACGTCTGCAAAAGCGACTGCGGATACATCCGTGCGGATTTCAGCTCCGCATCAATCCGGTCATAGACCTGATCGGCTGTTTCCTCATTCAACGGCATCACCACGCCGAAAACATGGGCCAGCGCGCTGGAAATCCACATGTGGCTGGGGGTGCCGCGGAACTTGTGCCAGTGGCTCGCAAAAACCCGAAAAATCGCGCGGGCATCACGCTGCTCTGGCGGCACTCCAATGCCCATATCCTCGGGGGACACCCCATGGCTGTAAAGCATACGCACCACGAAACTATCGGGAATGATCAGCAGCTCCGCCGGGTCCGCAAACGGGCGATTTTCGGAAAACCACTGCGGTTTGCAATGCCCATGCGGAGAGACAATCGGGAGGCTACGCACACCTTCATAGATGTCCAGCGCTGCCTCAGACAGGTTCAGCGTCGGCACATTGTGAATCGGCAATTGGATCACTGGATCATTCATCAAACTTTGTCTCTCTGCTAATCGGCAGGGCATCTGCCGCATCGCCCGGGGCGGCAGATTGCAATTCGCAACCCAATCACGCGTACACAGGCTCCCCCTAAAAGCGCACATATTGATTGATGATCCGCTAATGCGTCCGGTGCGGTTTGCAGGAAATTCGCTTCGAATTTACCGCAATTTCCTAATAATCTGCCGACTGACCCATACCAACCCAGACCTGTGTTTCAACACGCGCGGCTGAGCGTTTCCGCGTTGTTTTCCGACAGTATGAGTTGACGACATCACAAGGGATGTGGCACGCCCGCGGCACCGCACCGAGGGGTGCCGCCAGAAGGTCGCAGAAACTTAACTTATCCCGCCTATTGAACCGCAGGGCCATGCGTTTCGGAACAAGCTTATGCCAACAACTATCAACATTTTCAAAGAGATCTCGGTCGCCCATGTCACGCACTCAGGCGCGCTCACGATGCCAGAGCTGCGCGACGCCTGGAAAACCCTCTACGAAGATCCCGACTTCAAAGTGGGCATGAATGAAATCGCCGATTTCAGCGCCACCACCGCGTTTGACATCGGATTTGATGAAATGTTGGCCTTCGCAAAAGATTCCCAAGCCATTCATGCTGCGCGCCAAACCAAAATCACACTCATCATCATCGCCCCCAGCAACATGTCCAGCAAAGTTGCCGACATGTTTACAGATCTCGCCGCGGCCGTGGATCATGGCAATGATCTGGTGATTGTTCAGGGCTATCCGGAAGCGTTTGCGCTGTTGGATCTGTCCCCGGAAGACATCGCGCTGTTTCCCGCGTCCTGCCACACAGAATCGCACCTGCTTTAGCGCGGCACCAAAGCGGCACTTGCGACGCCATTCGCGACGCACTTTTCAGCCTTAAACCCCAAGAATCGTTAAAAAATAAGCCTGTCTCATTATCGTGAGTTCACACTCTTTACACCGTCGCGTTACACTATTAGCGACAGCACAAACGCTTATTGAAAACGTCTCAGCCCATGCCAATTCAAGACACCTTTTTGCCCGACGCGTCGCTTGTATATCGTCGTTTCTCAGGGCACGTCACAATGGAAGAGCTCGGCCGTTCCACCGCTGAAGTCCACAAGCATCCAGCCTTTGTGCCCGGAACGCACTCTGTGATCGACATGCTGGATCTGGAGAGTTTTGACATCGGTTTTGATCAGATGCAGGCCTTCTCTCGGCTCACCCGCGAACGTCACGGCGCGCGCGGTGCTGCGTTTTGCATGTTCGCGATCTATGACGCTGATCCGGGCCGCTGGCTGTCAGACATGTTCATCGCGCTCGCCGAAATGGATCCCGGCATGGTCACGGTGGAAGTTGTCAGTGGCTTTCACGAACTGCTCGCGATTCTTGATCTGCCCGAAGACATGATCACGCTGTTCCCCAAGGATCGCCAAGACGACGCGCATCTGGGCTAGATCCGCCAAGAAAAAAGGCCCCCAAGGGGACCTCTTTCAATACTCAGTAGCTGTGTGCGGCGTATATCTTGCTCAGATCGCCATCCCATTCACCATGGTACTGCGCCAGCAATTCATCCGCAGGCACCTGACCGCTCTCGACGCTTTCTTTCAGCGCGTTGAGGAAATGGGTCTCATCCGGCACCAGCCCACCAGCCCCGGCCTGACCGCGCGCCTTCAAGCCCGCTTCTGAAATCGCCAGCACTTCGCGCGCCAGCTCATGCATGTTGATCTTGCCAACCTGCGCCTGCAACGCCTGCTCGCTCGCCGCCACACGCAGCGCCTCACGGGTCTCAGCATCCCAGCCTTTTACCAGATCCCAGGCCGCATCCAGCGCGGATTGATCATACATCAGCCCCACCCAGAATGCAGGCAATGCACAGAGACGCCGCCATGGGCCACCATCGGCCCCGCGCATCTCCATGAATTTCTTGATCCGCGCCTCAGGGAAAGCGGTGGTTAGGTGATCCGCCCAGTCGCTCAGCGTGGGGGTCTCACCAGGCAGCGCAGGCAGCTCGCCCTTGAGGAAATCACGGAAGCTCATGCCCAGCGCATTGATGTATTTGCCATCGCGGTAGACAAAATACATCGGCACATCCAGCGAATATTGCACCCAGCGCTCAAAGCCAAAACCCTCTTCAAACACAAAGGGCAACATGCCCGTGCGCGCGTCATCCAGATTGCGCCAGACAAGACCCCGGGTGGATTTCACCCCATTGGGCTTGCCATCCAGAAACGGCGAATTGGCAAAGAGCGCATTGGCCACCGGCTGCAAGGCCAGCGCCACGCGCAGCTTCTGCACCATGTCCGCTTCGCTTGAGAAGTCGAGGTTCACCTGCACCGTGCAAGTGCGATACATCATGACCTTGCCCATGGTGCCCACACGATCCATGTAATCGGTCATCAGCTTGTAACGCCCTTTGGGCATCACAGGCATCTCTTCATGGCTCCAGATCGGGGCAGAGCCCAACCCGATGAAGCCCACACCAATCTTGTCCGCGATGTCTTTCACATCTTTGAGGTGCTGATTCACCTCATCACAGGTCTGGTGAATGTTCTCCAGCGGCGCACCAGACAACTCCAGCTGCCCACCGGGCTCAAGGCTCACATTGGCCCCGTCTTTTTCCAGACCAATCAGCTTGCCGCCCTCTTCCAGAGGGGTCCAGCCATGGCCATCGCGCAGCCCTTCCAGCACTGCCAGAATAGAGCGTTCGCCCTCATATGGCAGGGGTTTCAGGCTGTCTTTGCAATAACCGAATTTTTCATGCTCGGTGCCAATCCGCCAGTCTTCACGCGGCTTACAGCCGGAGCTGAGGTATTCAGCCAACTGGTCATGATGCTCGATCGGGCCGCCGCCGGACTGTGGAATGGACATGGCGTATGCTCTGCTCCTGAGACTGGTTTCAGGCGTCTGTGGTGGGGTTTTTTGCAGGCCGTGTCAATGCAGCCTGCGATCCTCTTTTGCCCAGATCACAACCGGGTGATCAGGCGCGGCCTTCAACTGCGCCAGCATATGTTCGGTCTTGATGCCGTCTAGGCTGGCAAAGGCGTCAAACAGTGCATCGCTCCCCGCGGCGTTCACAGGGATCTGCAATGGCGCCTGCCCCGGCTGAAACAGCGCCCAGACCGGCGGATGGCTGCGCCCATCCAGCACAACACGACTGAGGCTGCGCAGTGCCACGCTCCCCCCATTGAGCGGGCCGAAATAGGCGACCTCGCCCTCATCCACCTGCACTATGCCAGGGCCACCCTGACCGTTGCGAAACCGCGCCCGCTGAATGCCACTGACAATCAGCACCGCACCAACCGCCACCAACAGGATGCCCAGCCATTTCAGCAGGCCAAAGCCGCTGGCCCACCACAGCCCAAGCAGCAAAACCGCTGCCCCCACAAGCGTTTCGCGCCACCGCGCCACCGCTGCCTGCGCTTCTGGTCGAAAGAAACTCATGCGCAGAACCCATCCGTCTTTGTTGCCCGGCCGAAAGGCCGGGCCGCGCCCCGTTGCCCGATAGGGGCTTTTCGAAGAAAAGCTCCCGAAAGGGGGCCTCCCCACGGAAGGGCGCATTCGCTTCGTCCCAGGCTCGGGCGCGGCCCTTTCAACTCTTTGACGTGTGGATGAAATCTCATGTCACACCATCTCCTCTTCATCCGCAAACAGCATCAATGAAAACGTTCCATCCCGCTGAAACCCAATAGCCTCATAGGCCCGCGCCGCCGCCTCATTGGCTGCAAACAAAATGGCAGTCGTCACACCTTCGTCCCGCGCCTCCTGCAAATGCAGCGCCAAGGCGCGACGCGCTAACCCCTGACCGCGCGCCTCAGAAGGCGTGAACACCCCGCCAATCTGCACCGTATCTGGCAAGGTAGCGTTGAACCCGGTCATCGCCACCGGCACGCCGTCCTTGAGCAAAATCCGGTGGCTGTCCCGTTCGATGCATCCGGCAATATCGCGCGCGGCGATCTCTACACATTTGTGTTCTGGTGTGCCCAAAACCTCGCCGTGATAGACGGCTCGCCACGTGATGGCCAAGGCGCGGTGTGTCTCATCAAGCGGCACCAAGGCAAAGCCGTCGCACTCCGGCATCACCATCAGCGCCAAATCGAGCCTGTAGCCCGGTTCTCTTTCATTCAGAGACATCGGGCGCTCGCCCAAACCCGTCGCCGCAAAAAACGCAGCCACCTGATCGCCTTCGCCAAGACAACCGATCAACGCACGGCCTTTGCAAAGTTCTGCTGCCGCCCGCCAATCATCCTCGGTCGCATCGGGCGCTTGCATCAGGATCATCCCGCCATTGGAGAGCGCAAAAAGCCCTTTGCGCCCATCACCCAGCGCCCAAATGCGCATGGCGCGTACCGCTTGGCTGTTCAGCCCATGTTCCACAAGATTGCTCAGAAAAAACATCGAGCTCTGCATGTGCTCCCGCAGGAACGCCTCCACCCATGCGAGATCACTCTGGTCAATCTCCCGCCAGCTCATCCCCAGTCCCCCAGAGCCTGCTGCCAAAGCGTCATCGCCGCCACCGCCGCTGTATCCGCGCGCAAAATCCGGGGCCCAAGGCTCACCACATGGGCAAACGGCAAGGCGCGCAGCTTTGTACGTTCCGCCGCGCTAAACCCGCCTTCCGGCCCGATCAGAATGGCCCAGGGTTTGCCATCTTTGCCCGAAATCGGATCGCTTGCGATCCGATCAGCGCCCGATCCGCCCCCGTCAAACCGGAGGTTTGCCTCCGGCAAATCGGCGGGCGCTTCGCTTCCGCCCTCGGATCGGCCGCTGTTCGTCGTATCGAGCCAAAGGTTCTCTCCCACCTCAGCCTCATCACAAAACATAAGCTGCCGCCCCTCAGGCCAATCCGCCAAGAGCCGATCCAGCTTCGTCAGCTCGGCCACCTCCGGCACATATGTGCCACCACATTGCTCTGCCGCTTCCACCGCATGGGCTTGCAGGCGATCCTGCCGGATGCGTTCGCTGTTGGTGAAATCCGTGTTCACCGGCACAATCCGCGCTGCCCCCATCTCGGCGGCTTTCTCCACGATGAAATCCGTGCGCGCCTTTTTGATCGGAGCAAAGCACAACCACAAATCGGGGGGCATTTGCAAAGGCTTGGTCTGCGCCTCACACACCAGCTCCCCATTGCGCTTGTTGGCCACGGTCACAACACAGCGCCACTCGCCATCCCGCCCGTTAAACAGCAGCACCGGATCATCCACCGCCATCCGCATCACCCCAAAAAGATAATGCGCCTGCTCTTTGGACAGAGGAATGGTTTGCCCTTCCCCCAGCCCCTGCTCTACATACAATCTGACTTTTGCCTGTTTCATAGGAACCTACATATGGCCGACACGCCCGCGAAGGAAGAACCAAAAGGTCAGGTTGCTGATGCCGTGCGTGGCAACTGGGTCGACAGCCTTGCGCCTGCGTGGACCCGCCCCTACCTGCGCCTGTCGCGCGCTGACCGCCCGATTGGCACATGGCTCTTGCTGCTGCCCTGCTGGATGTCGCTGCTGCTTGCGATGCTCTGGGATGGGCAGGCCTCCTGGCACGATCTCTGGATCGCGCTAGGCTGCGCGCTTGGCGCGTTTCTCATGCGCGGCGCGGGCTGCACATGGAATGACATCACGGATCGCGAGTTTGACGCTCAAGTGGCACGCACCCGTTCCCGCCCGATCCCCTCTGGTCAGGTCAGCGCCAAACAGGCCGCCGTCTGGATGGTGGCACAGGCGGTGATTGCCGCACTGATCCTCTTCAGTTTCAATGTGAATGCCATCCTTCTGGGCATCGCCTCTCTGATCCCCGTGGCCATCTATCCCTTTGCCAAACGCTTCACATGGTGGCCACAGGTGTTTCTGGGCCTCGCCTTCAACTGGGGTGCTTTGCTGGCCTGGACCGCCCACACCGGCACGCTCAATGCGCCCGCGGTGGTGCTCTATCTGGCGGGCATCGCCTGGACGCTGTTTTATGACACCATCTATGCCCACCAAGACACCGAGGATGACGCCCTCATCGGCATCAAATCCACCGCGCGTCTTTTTGGCGAAAACAGCCCGCAGTGGTTGCAAGGCTTCCTGATCGCCACGGTGGCCCTGATGGGGCTTGCAACGCTCATGACCGCCCTGCCGCTCTCTCCCGCTGCACTGGTGGTGGCGCTGATGGGGCCTGTCGCCATGGGCTGGCATATGCAGTGGCAGCTGCGGATGCTGCAAACCGATGATGCCGAACGCCTCGTCATGCTGTTTCGCTCCAACCGCGACGCAGGGCTCCTCCCTCTGCTGTTTTTCGCCACCGCCTTTTTCCTGTGATTGCAAGCGCGCGCGCCGCGTCGTATCACCTTGCCAACCTCTGGCCAACGGCACACTTGAATGCGACTATCTTCCCTACTGATCCTCTTTGTCACCTTTGCCACTGCGGCCCTGCTCAGCCTCGTTGCCGCCAGCCTGTCTGCCGACCTGATTGAGGAAACCTCCAGCACCGCCGTGGAGCGAGAGCTCACCAGCAGCAATATGGACTGGGCCGAGGTCCATGCAGAAGGTCTGCAGATCTTCCTCGCCGGGGTCGCCCCAACCGAGGCAGACCGGTTCCGCGCCGTGTCCGCTGCCAGCCGCATTGTTGATGCCTCCCGCGTGATCGACAACATGCAGGTGCCCGCCACCGCCGCCATCGCGCCACCGCGTTTCTCGGTGGAAATCCTGCGCAATGACGCGGGCATCTCTCTTATCGGCTTGATTCCCAAAAGCGCAGACCGCGCCGCCATCATCCGCGACCTGAAAGACGCCTCCGGCGCGCAGGACGTCGCCGATTTTCTGGAGACCGCCGACTACACCGCGCCCACCGGCTGGCGCCCAGCTGTGCGCTATGCGCTTGGCGCGCTCGAAGAGCTGCCCCGCGCCAAAATCTCGGTTCAGGCCGGGCGCGTTGACGTCACCGCCATGGCAGACAGCGCCGAAGCCCGCACCGCGCTGGAAACCGATCTGATGCGCCGCGCGCCCAAAACGGTCGAGGTCAACCTCGCCATTTCAGCCCCGCGCCCGGTGATCACACCATTCACCCTGCGATTTGTTCTGACCAAAGAAAGCGCCCGCTTTGATGCCTGCTCTGCCGATACAGAGGCCGCACGCAGCCGCATTCTCAGCGCCGCACGCGACGCAGG
The DNA here is from genome assembly GCF_027947445.1 of Shimia sp. MMG029. NCBI lineage: Bacteria > Pseudomonadati > Pseudomonadota > Alphaproteobacteria > Rhodobacterales > Roseobacteraceae > Shimia > Shimia sp. MMG029. Next base: position 113,875 of record NZ_JAQJIM010000006.1, read on the forward strand.
CCTCACCGGCACCGCAGACTGTGTGATTGGCCTCGGCGTGCCCTCCACCCGCTGGGCGGATGCGGTGGTCGCCTCCATCAAGGGCCTGTCTGAACTTGGCGGCGGTACGCTGACCATCTCGGATGCCGATGTCACCCTCACGGCGCAACAGGGCACGGAGCAGGGCCTGTTTGATAAGGTCGCCGCCGAAACCGAAGCCGCCCTGCCCGACGCCTTCGCCCTGCTCGCAATCCTGCCACCTGCGCCAGAAACCGATGATGACAGCGCATTCGCACAGGACTTCACCGCGACACTCAGCCCAGAGGGCCTGTTGCAACTGCGTGGCCGCCTGCCAAATGAGATCGCACGCGACACCACAGACAGCTACGCCCGCGCCCGCTTCAGCAGCGACACGGTCTACATGGCCACCCGCCTTGATGACACGCTGCCCCCCTCCTGGCCCTTCCGCGTCATGGCCGGGCTTGATGCGCTCTCACTGCTGAACAATGGCGTGCTGCAAGTCACCCCTGACGCCGTGTCCATTTCCGGCAACACCGGCAGCACCGAAGCCAACGCCCGCATTGCGCAGCTTCTCGCGGACAAACTCAGCCAGACGGATCACTTCGCCATCAATGTGACCTATGTCGAGGCGCTTGATCCTCTCGCAGGCATTCCCACCGCCGAGGAATGCATGGCCAACATTCAGGCGCTGCAGGATAGCGCCAAGATTGCCTTTGAACCCGGCAAAGCCACGCTGGATGAAAGCGCTGGCCCCATCATCGCGCAACTCGCCGAACAACTCGAAGCCTGCCCTGACCTGCGCATCGAAATTCAGGGCCACACCGACAGTCAGGGCCGCGAAGCCATGAACGAAGCGCTCAGCCAGACCCGGGCGCAGGCCGTGCTGACCGCATTGCAGGACCGTCGCGTGCTGACCTCCGGCTTCACCGCTGTCGGATATGGCGAAAGCCAGCCGATTGCCGACAACGGCACCGAGGCTGGCCGCGAGGCCAACCGCCGCATCGAATTTGTCCGCATCCTGCCAGAGGGCACAGAAGCGCCAGATACAGAGGCGAGCGACGCGGAAACGGAAGCCCAAGCAAGCACCGAAACCGAGGCAGGCGTCGAAGCCGCTGAACAAGCCACCGACGGCACGGAAGCGCAAACAACAGACGCCCCCACCTCCTCGGATACGCCCTCTGAAGAAGAGGCCGCACCGGCAAACGCAGACACAGCAGACACACCGGCAGACACCGATAGCGCGGACACAGGCTCTGAAACACTTTCAGACACCGCGCTGGAAGCGACCACCGAACAAACCGAAGCAGAGGGCCAGCCAGAGGCAGCAGCAGAGGCCCCATCCACCGAAAACGCCGCAGAGAACGACGGCGAGGAGACAGAAGAGCAATGACCCGTATTGAGTTCATCCTGACCACAGCCGTGATCCTGTTTGTGGCCTTCTGTATGGGCTGGTTTGCCAATTGGCTGGTCCACCGCTTTACCCGTGTGGCCCAATCCGATGTGGACCAACTGGAGCGCATGAGCCAGGAGCTGCATGAGGCCGAAGAGACCCGCGATCAGGCGATCACCTACCTGCAACAGCGCGAGGCAGAGCTGACCAATCAGCTCACCCAGACCGAAGCCGAACTCTCCGCCGCCATGGACGGCCTGCGCGACGCCCGACAGGAAGCCGAAGAGCTGCGGTCACAATTGGGGCGGTAATCCCCCCGCCAGAAACGGGTTTGGTGGAGGGCACGCAACTTATAGGCCGCATTCCCGCAGAATGATTTCGGCCCGCTCCTCAACCGTCACCTTGGGCAGCACATAGCGTTGATAGCCAAGGTCATCTAACGATTGCTCTATGCGCTGGTATTCTTGAACCGCTGCATCAAAACTGTGTTGGCGTTCGGCGTCATTGACAAACAGCGCAGGCCACGGCGGCAGAACGAAGACACGTCTCGCATACGGCATCGTTGCGCCAAATGTGTCGCGCACCTTGGCCCCGCCACAATATTCTAGGGCCACAGCTGCGTCGATCAACCCACGATCAAAAAAGACCGCCCCCTCGCGGTGCCGCGCCGCCTCAAGATCAGCCCTCGCCACCTCCACCGCGCGCCGGGCAAAGGCGCCCATATCGACCCATGGCAACGCGGTGCCACCAAAAGCTATTTCTTCCGAAATGATCCGGCGACCCGGCTCTGGCACCGTTGCAACCCCCTGCGCAGCCAGAGTGTTCAACAGTGTCGATTTGCCACCACCGGAACATCCCGTAAGCAAGATAAATCTCTCTGTCACATCACGCGCCTTTCCGGCCTTCTCAATGTTGCATGCTGCATATCACCCAGTGCATGAGTTCTCGCGCGCCTCACGTCCCTTCTGCAGGTAGCCTTCACATCGTTTTTGGCTTCAAGCAGTGGCACCGGCAAATACGTGACCGTGGCACACGATTGTGTTGCATCACGCCCCGTTGCGCCGCACGGCGGCTTCACACATCCACGTATGATCGCCACCCGATTTTCCACTGCCGCAATACCGTTGGGATACCGACGCAATACCGACGTGCGGTTTTGGCGCATTTCTTTGGTTAACGCTCCGACACACCGCTGCGCCCGATGTCGCGCCTTGTGCCTCGCTCTGTGAGGATCACCAGCGGCTCAGCGCGTCCTCATCCTCGTCTTTCGCAGCCACCCATTCGGCCCCGTCAGCGGTGTATTCTTTTTTCCAGAACGGCGCGCGGGACTTCAGATAATCCATCAGAAACTCTGCCGCTTCAAAGGCATCGACACGATGGCGTGCCGCGGTGGCCACCATCATGATCATATCCCCCTGACGCAGCTCACCATGGCGGTGGATGACCAGAACATCCCCCAGATTCCAACGGCTTACCGCCTGTTCAGCGATTGTTTCCAGCGCCTTCTGGGTCATGCCGGGATAGTGTTCTATCACCATGCGATCCATGCCGCCCTTGTCGGCATCCCGCACCACACCGGTAAAGGTGACAATCGCGCCCATATTGCTGTGGCCCGACGCAAACTCCTGCGCTTCCTTGCCAAAGTCAAACGGCGCTTCCTGCACAACAACCCGCATGGCCTGCTCCTCTTAACCGCCTGTCATTGGTGGAAAAAATGCCACTTCGCGCACTCCGTCCAGTGACGCGTCAAACTCCGTCAGCTCCTGATCCACCGCCACCCGCAGGGCGCTCAGATCAGAGAAGGCAACCGCATAGCGCTCTTCCCGCGCCTTGAGCTCTTCCACCAATTCCGCAACGGTTTTGGCCTCGGTCTCCACTTTTTCCTTGGGGATCCCGATGCGCTCACGCACCCATGCGAAATAGAGAACATCCATAGCGATCAATCCTTTAGATGTGGCTTGGCCTTGTTGAAGTAGTCAATCCCAGTGATAGCGGTCAGCGCGGCCGCAATCCAGAGCAACAAAAGTCCTATCCAGCCAGCCCAGACCATACCGGTGTGTTTCCAACGCAGTCCCTGAAGGTCTTCGACCGCGCCCAGCATGATCTGATCGACCAGCGCCTGATCCATGCCCCAGGCCGACATGCCAAGGTAATGCTCAAACACGCCCTGGCCAAAAAGGAAAGCAATCGCAACCATTTGCGTGGCGGTCTTCCACTTGGCCAGCTTGGTGACTTTGAGCGTCCCAGCCACATCACCAAGGAACTCGCGCAGGCCCGACACGAACACTTCACGGAACAGAATAACCGTCGCAGGCAGCACCAGCCACGGCGACATCGAGGAATACCCCACGATCACCATCAGCGCGATCACCACCATGGCTTTGTCCGCAATCGGATCAATCATCGCCCCCAACCGCGTCTCCTGCCGCCAGAGCCGCGCCAGATAGCCATCAAACCAGTCCGTAATGGAGGCCGTCATAAACAGCATCAGCGCAAACCAATCCGCATAAGGCCGCTCGAAATACAGAAACATCACCGCAATCATAGGCGCGGCAATCAGGCGAAGCACGGAAAGAATATTGGGTATGTTCCAAGTCATAGCCACTTCCTAAGCGCTTTTCCGTGCAATCAAAAGCCCTCTCCGCACCACAAGTGTTGCCTGTCGCCACAAGGCCACCGTACGCAGGGTTCATCCCCCCTCATGGAAAAAGTCATAGATTGTTTCTGCGAGTTTGTCAGAGACGCCATCCACCGCTTTCAAATCCGCCAAATTGGCGCGCGTGACGGCCTTGGCGCTGCCAAAATGCGCCAGCAATGCGCGTTTTCGGGTCGCGCCCACACCCGGCACGTCATCCAATGGCGTTGCGCTCACAGTCTTGGCGCGTTTGGCCCGATGGGTGCCAATCGCAAACCGGTGCGCCTCATCGCGCAGACGTTGGATGAAGTAGAGCACCGGATCATTGCGCCGCAGGGCAAAAGCACGTTGTCCCACACGGTGGAACTCTTCCTTGCCGTGGTCCCGATCCTCACCCTTGGCAACGCCCACCATCGGGATTTCCTGCACCCCATGCTGCACCATGATTTCATGCACCGCACTCACCTGCCCGGCCCCACCATCAATCAGCAACAAATCCGGCCACATGCCCTTTTCGCGATCCGGGTCTTCTTTTTGCAAACGAGAGAAACGGCGGTGTAGCACCTCTTTCATCATGCCAAAGTCATCGCCCGGCGTGATCTCATCCCCCTTGATGTTGAACTTGCGATAGCTGTTTTTCATGAAACCTTCTGGCCCAGCCACAATCATACCGCCCACAGCATGGGCGCCCTGAATGTGGCTGTTGTCATAGACTTCGATCCGCTGTGGTGGCCCGGAGAGGTTAAACGCCTCCGCCACCCCAGCCAGTAGCTTGGCCTGCGTTGCCGTTTCGCTCATCTTACGCGCCAGGCTTTCGCGCGCATTGCGGGCGGCCCCCTCCACCAGCTCCGCTTTCTCGCCGCGCTGAGGCACAACAACCTCGACCTTGCGCCCTGCTTTGGTGCTCAAGGCCTCTGCCATAAGCTCTATGTTTTCAATCGGATGGGACAGGATCAGCTGCCTTGGCGGCTCTTTGCTGTCATAAAACTGGCCAATGAAAGCTTCCAAAACTTCCGCCGCCTCAATCTCACTGCCAACGCGCGGATAAAAATCCCGGTTGCCCCAGTTCTGATTGGCACGGATGAAAAACACCTGCACACAGGCTTGCCCGCTTTCCAGATGCAGCGCGATGACGTCAGCCTCTTTCACGCCCTGCGGATTGATGCCCTGCGCACTCTGCACATGGGTCAACGCCCGAATGCGATCGCGCAAGGCTGCGGCTTTTTCAAACTCCAAGTTCTCTGAGGCCAGCTGCATCTCTTCTGCCAGATCGGATTGCACCTTGGTCGAGCGCCCCCGCAGAAAGTCATCTGCCGCGGCCACAAGCTTGGCATAATCCTCTTTGCTGATCTTGCTGCCACAGGGCCCCGCACAGCGCTTCATATGATAATTCAGGCACGGCCGATCCCCTGCCTCCACCTCACGATCACTGCAGCTGCGCAGCAGGAATACCTTTTGCAATGTGTTGAGCGTGCGATTGACCGCACCCGCACTCGCAAACGGTCCATAGTAGCGCCCCTTACGTGTTTTTGCCCCCCGATGTTTTTCAATACGCGGAAAGTCATGTTCTGAGGAAATGAAGATGTAGGGGAAGCTTTTGTCATCACGCAGCAGCACATTGTACTTGGGCTTCAACTGCTTGATCAGATTCTGCTCCAGCAGCAGCGCTTCCGTTTCCGTCTTGGTGGTCAGAAACATCATCGACGCGGTTTCAGAAATCATCCGCGCAATCCGCCCGGAGTGCCCACTGGGCCGCGCATAGTTTGATACCCGCGCCCGCAAGTTCCGTGCTTTGCCGACATAAAGCACCCGCGCCTGCGCATCGAGCATGCGATACACACCGGGCGAACCATCAAGCGTTTTCAGATAGGCTTGAATACAGGCGTGTCCGGTCGGGCCCGCGGGCGAAGTATCAATGTCAGAAGTCATGACCGACAAATATGATTCTTTTGGTTGGTCTGCAATCTTAAGCGCCCCCGTGCAAGGTGAATTACATCCACGGAAACTGTGGATAAGTCTGGAGATATCTTCCTCAACCTTAGCGAAACTCCTTATTTTAAACGTAGAATGTTAATCAGCCTATTTTTTAGGCATAATCATAAGGCACTGTAATCAAATGACATTTTTTTGCATAAAGCTCAAATTATTGAAAACATTAACAAAAAGTAACATTTAGATGACAGCGCCGTGATCCGTGCACAACTCGGCCGCCCCCATTTTAGAACGGCTCCAAAACAGAGCCCCAAACCTGCATGTCAGATATTGCAAATCAGGCGGCTCAGCGCCCTACTCTGAAACCGCATTATCCGGTGTCTGCCACGCAAGATGCTGCCCGCCGTCGACACAAATCAGCTGTCCTGTGACAGCCTTTGCATCCAGCAGATAGCCGAGAGCGGCGCAAATATCCCCCACATTCGCGCCACGCTCCAGCACAGTCCGAGCGCGTTGCTGAGCAAAGTCTTCTTCAGACTGTCGACTGCCCTGCAAAGTTGGCCCCGGCCCAATGGCATTCACCCGCAAATGGGGTGCTGCGCTCTGCGCAGCGGTCTGCGTCAGCGCCCAGAGCCCCATCTTGGCAATCGTGTAGGACGCAAATTCCGGCGTGAGCTTTCGCACCCGCTGATCAAGCATGTTCACAATCAGCCCTGCGGCCACTGGCTCGCCCGCCGCATCTGGCGTCGCCCTCAGCCCTTGGGACACCATCGCCTGCGACAGAACAAACGGCGCGCGCAGATTGCTCTCGATATGGCGATCCCAGCTTTCGCGCGTTGCGGTCTCCAAGCTGTCGTGCTCAAAAATCGAGGCATTGTTGATCAGACAGGTGATCGGACCTCCCAAAGCCTCTGCGGCTTGTGGCACCAGCGCCTGCGTCTGCCTCTCATCCAGCAGATCGGCCTGCAAGGTCACGCCCCGTCGCCCGGCTTTTACGATGCCTTCAATGGTCTCCAAGGCCCCGGTGTGGGAGCTGGCATAGTGCACAGCCACATCGTAGCCGCGCGTTGCGAGATAGACCGCCATTGCCTGCCCAAGCCGCGCCCCTGCGCCCGTCACCAAAGCCCGCATTGCGCTCTCCTGCCTTACGTCAAAGTCACCGCAATGTAGAGCAGATAGAGCGCGGTAAAGACAACACCCCAAATACGGGTAAGGTCCTGTCGCAGAAACACAAACGGGATCAGCATCAGCGACGCACCCAACATCACCCAGAAATCAAACTCAAAGAAGTCCGGGTCCACACGGATCGGATGGATCAGCGAGGTCACACCAATAATGGCAAGCAGATTAAACAAGTTGGAGCCAATGACATTGCCCAAAGCCACATCTGCCTGACGCCGCAGCGCCGCCATCACCGTGGTGGCCAGCTCGGGCAGCGATGTGCCCAGCGCAATCAGGGTCAAACCAATCACCGTGTCGCTCACCCCATAGCGGCGCGCAATCACTTCGGCATTGTCCACCATCAGATCTGCCCCCAGAGGCAGGCCAATCAGGCCCAGCACGAGAAACACACAGATGCGCCACCATGGCATATCCGGGTCCGCGCCTTCGACCTCTTCTTCTTCCTCCATCGCACATGCAGCCTCAGCCTTGCGATGACAGCGCGCCTGATAAAAGGCGCTGCCCAGTGCGACCATCAGCCCCGCCAGCAGGATCAAGCCGCTGACAAAGGTGAAGAAACCCGCTGTAGCAACACCGATGAACAGCACACTTGCCGCAATCATCAGCACGTAGTTGCGACGAGAATTGCAATGGCTCGTCTGAATAGGCGCCAGCAACGCGGGCACGCCGAGCACCAGCAACACATTGGCGATGTTGGAGCCCACCACATTGCCCAACGCAATGCCGGGCGCGTTTTTCAACGCCGCTTCAATGGAGATCAACAGCTCGGGCGCCGACGTGCCAAACGCCACAATCGTCAGCGAAACGATCAGCGCAGGGATACCGATCCGCAGCGACACGTTTACGGCGCCACGCACCAGCGCATCGCCCGCCAACAGCAGGATCACCAGCCCAAGCCCAACCAGCAGCCATTCCATGTGTTACCCCATGTTTTTGCGGCAGGGGCACGGCCCTTTGCCAATTTGAAAGCGCCCGCATTTTGGGCATTTTTTTGAGTTCAGCCGTGTCTTTCCAAGGAGCTTCTGCCCCGGCAGGCGCAGTTTGCCAAACATGGCCAGAACCGCCATGCCAATCAGGAAAAAGGTAACGACCTTAACCAACATGCTATAATCCGAAGCGCGCAAACTCCGCGCGTTCTTCAATCCCGGCCAGCGCATCCTGCGCCAGCGTCGCCCCAAAGCGCTGTAGCACCGAGCGCTTCACGCCATAGCGGCGGAACCGGACTTTTTCGCCAAACCGCGCCTTCAGCACGGGCGCAAGGTGACCGATTTCATCAATCAAGCCGACCTCTTTGGCTTTGCGGCCAATCCAGATCTCACCGGTGAACAGCTCGGGGTCTTCAGCCAGCTTGCTGCCGCGCCGTGCCTTCACATGATCGATGAAGTTGTCGTGGATCTGCTCCAGCATCTGTTTCAGACGCGCCACATCTTCGGGCTTTTCGGGGCGGAACGGATCCATCATCGACTTGCTTTTGCCCGCCGTATGCACCCGGCGCTCAAACCCCTGCCGTGACAAGAAAACACTGGCACCAAACCCGGCAGAGATCACCCCGATGGAGCCCACAACAGAGCTGTCATCTGCATAGATCTCATCCGCCGCCGCGGCCAGCCAATAGCCACCAGAGGCCGCAACATCCTCAACAAAGGCAATTACGGGGACGCCCTTCTCGTCGGCCAGGCGACGAATGCGGCTCCCGATCAGCGCACTTTGCACCGGGCTCCCACCTGGCGAGTTGATCTCCAGCGCCACAGCGGCAGGCTTGCCTTTGCTAAAGGCTTTTTCGATCACAGGCGCCAAAGTGGCATCATTCAGCTGCCCCCGCGAGCCGGCTGCGATTGCACCTTGAAGGCGCACAATCGCCACGGTGGGCGGTTTCTTGGCGAAAGGATTCAAGCGTTTCATTTGATCGGATGTAGAACGCGCACATGCCTTTCACAAGGCAAGGCCAGAAGGAAAGCACCAATTGGTGCCAAAAAACTTGCCTTGCGCAAAACGCCGTTACGTCAGCTTCGGATCCGCCAACCGGTTTTAAAGATCCACCAGATCGCGGCGAGACAGATCGTCGTAAACCCGCCAATCGCCAACAAACTCAGCCCAATCGGCACATCCGCCGTGCCAAAAAACGACCACCGGAAACCAGAGATCAGATAGACAACGGGGTTAAACAGCGTGATGTTTTGCCAGATCGGCGGCAACATGGAGATCGAATAGAAAGATCCGCCCAAAAACACCAAAGGTGTCACAACCAGCAGCGGGATCAGCTGCAGTTGTTCAAAGTTGCCTGCCCAGATGCCGATGATAAAGCCAAACAGCGAAAAACTCAGGCAGGTCAGCACCAGAAACAGCACCATCGCGCCGGGATGCTGGATCGGCACATCCACAAACATCATCGCTGTGACAAGGATCACCACGCCAATAAACAGCGCCTTGGTGGCCGCCGCCCCCACAAATCCAAGCACAATCTCAAGAAAGTTGATGGGCGCACTCAGCAGCTCATACATGGTGCCGATGAATTTGGGAAAATAGATGCCGAATGAGGCATTGGAGAGCGATTGTGTCATCACCGACAGCATGATCAACCCGGGCACGATAAACGCGCCATAGCTCACGCCTTCGACCTCATCAATGCGGCTGCCGATGGCCGCACCAAACACCACGAAGTACAGCGAGGTCGAAATCACAGGGGAAATGAAGCTTTGCGCAATCGTGCGAAAAAAACGTGCCATTTCTGTTTGATAGATTGCCCAAACCGCAGACCAGTTCATGCCGCGCCCTCCGAAACCAGACCCACAAAAATATCTTCCAGACTGGATTGCTGGGTCTGCAAATCCTTTAGCGACAACCCAGCCGCTGCCAAATCGCGCAGCAATCGGGTGATGCCGGTGCTCTCGCCGCGCGTGTCGTAGCTGTAACGCAATGCTGCGCCACCTTCGACCAATTCCAGCGCATAGGCTGCGAGCGCCTCTGGAATCTCAGACACAGGCTCCTGCAGGTCGATCTGCAGGGTTTTCTGCCCAAGCCGCGCCATCAACGCGTCTTTCTCTTCAACCAACAACAACTCACCGCCGTTGATCACGCCCACCCGATCGGCAATCGCCTCGGCCTCTTCGATGTAGTGGGTGGTCAGAATGATGGTCACGCCCTGCGCCTTCAGCCCGGCAACGATGTCCCACATATCTTTGCGCAATTCCACATCAACGCCCGCCGTGGGCTCATCCAGAAACAGCACATCAGGTTCATGGCTCAGCGCCTTGGCAATCAGCACACGGCGCTTCATACCACCAGACAGTTCAACCACGCGGGAATTGCGCTTGTCCCACAACGACAGCTGCTTCAGGATCGCCTCGATCTTGGCCGGATCACGCGGTTTGCCAAACAGGCCGCGCGTATAGGTCACCGTATCGATCACTTTACTGAACGGCTCCAGGTTGATCTCCTGGGGCACCAGACCAATCATCGAGCGTGCCTGGCGATAGCCGGTCACCACATCATATCCACCAACGCGCACAAGGCCAGAACCCGGCTTGGTGATGCCACAGATCGTGGAAATCAACGTGGTCTTGCCAGCACCATTCGGCCCCAGCAGTGCGAGAATTTCACCTTTTTCGATGGTCAGCGTGATGCCCTTAAGCGCCTCAAAGCCACCCGCATAGGTCTTGCGCAGATTTTCAATCTCTACAATCACAGCTGCGGCTCCTCTTCCTATGAGAGCAGCAACCTATCAGGCGCAGCCACAACGCCAAGGACAATTTCACGAGACTGTGTTGTGCACCTGCGCACAGACATTCTGCGCAGGTGCGGTTGAAATGCGCGCAACGCGCGCCTAGCCGCCGGTCAACCGCTTCAGCAGCCCCTTCTTCTCGCCACCGTCCTCTGACGAAGTCTCTTCTGCGGCGTCCTCAGTCTCAGCAGGGCCCTCAAGTGCGGTTTGAAAGTTCGTAAAAAACTGATCAGCCATCTTTTTGGCAAACCCATCAATCAGGCGGCTGCCGAGCTGGGCCAGCTTGCCGCCCACTTTGGCCTCCACATCATACGTCAGCAGCGTGCCGCTTTCCGTTGCTGCCAGCGTCACATCCGCCCCGCCTTTGGCAAACCCAGCCGCGCCGCCTTTGCCCTCTCCCGTCAGTGTCAGGCTTTGGCCCTCCACCAGATTGGACAAGTCTACTTTGCCTTTGAAGGTGGCTTTCACCGGACCAACCTTCTGCACGACAGTGGCCTCAAACCCTTCATCGGCATTGCCTGTCACCTCTTTGGCGCCAGGCACGCAGGCCAAAAGCGTGTCTGCACTCAACAGCGCGGCCCAAACTTCTGCCACTGGCGCAGCAATCTCTCTCTGGTCACTCATATGCATGGTGGCGTTTCCCTTTGGCTTTGGCGCAGTGGCCCATGTCGCCGACAACCTAGGCAGAGCCAGCGCCCACCGCAAGCACACGAAGGTCGTATTGGGGTCACGCCCTTTGTGTCTTCGCTCATTGTTCCGCTATGCAGAATAACATTCTGCATATTGACAGATCATGGCGAATCCCGTTTTCTAATTAATAAGCGAAATAAATTTCCGCATTGCGAAATTTAGCCAGACCACAGCGCAACGGTTGGGAGGCCGGTCACATGATTTCTCGCATTCTAAAACTCGAAGATGGCGTGGGCTGCGAATATGGCCTGTCCAAATGGGTCTGCATCGATCAGGCGATGATTGACGCCTTTGCAAAGGCCACCGGCGACACACAATCTATTCACACCGATCCTGATGCGGCACGAGATACGCCCTATGGCAGCACAGTTGCCCCCGGTTTCCTGACCCTTTCGCTGCTGTCTCAGATGATCGCCGATGCGGTGCCGCGCACGGAATCTGAAAGCACCGGCATCAACTACGGCTTTGACCGCGTGCGCTTTGTCGCCCCGGTGAAAGCTGGTGCCGAAATCCGGGGCCGCTTCACACTGGCCAAATATGCAGAACCCCAGCCCGGCGTGATCGAAACCCAATGGAATGTGACCGTTGAAATCAAAGGCGAGGAAAAACCTGCGCTCGTGGCCCAATGGAAAAACCTGCGCTTTGAAAAAGAAGCCACCGCCCTCAAGAAAGCTGGCTAACACACCTGCCCTCACGCATCAGCCGCAGTCAGAACACAACGTCAGGACCTTCCCATGCGCGACGCACTCATCGTCTCCACCGCCCGCACCCCAATCGGCAAGGCCTATCGCGGCGCATTCAACAACACGCAGGCGCAGGAACTCATCGGCCATGCGGTTTCCCACGCGGTGTCGCGCGCCGGGCTTGAGGGCCATGAGATCGAGGACTGCATCATCGGCGCCGCGCTGCAACAGGGCTCAACCGGCACCAACATTGGCCGTCAGGCTGTGGTGCGCGCCGGGCTGCCTGTCAGTGTTGCCGGCATGTCGCTGGATCGCCAGTGTGCCTCTGGCATGATGGCGATTGCCACAGCGGCCAAACAGGTGATCCACGACGGCATGGAGGTTGCCATCGGCGGCGGTGTCGAAAGCATTTCGCTTGTGCAAAACGAAAACATCCGCCGCGATCGGCTGGTCGATCCGTGGATCAAAGAACACAAACCCGCGCTTTACATGTCTATGCTGGAAACCGCTGAAATCGTGGCCACCCGGTATGGCGTCAGCCGCGAAGATCAGGATGCCTACGCACTGCAATCGCAGCAACGCACCGCCGCCGCACAGGCTGCGGGCAAGTTTGACGACGAGATCGTACCGCTGCCCTCCACCAAAGGGGTCATGGACAAAGACACCAAAGAGATCTCTTTCCACGACGTGACCTTGGAAAAAGACGAAGGCAACCGCCCGGCCACCACACTTGAAAACCTGCAAGGCCTGAACCCGGTGTTCAAAGACGGCCAGCAAGTGCAGCAGGGCGCACACATCACCGCAGGCAACGCCTCTCAGCTCTCAGATGGCGCTTCTGCCTCCGTGATCATGGACGCAAAGATGGCGGAGAAACAGGGGCTTGAGCCCCTTGGCCGTTATGTGGGTGTGATGGCCGCCGGACTGGAGCCTGATGAAATGGGCATTGGCCCGATCCACGCTGTGCCCAAACTGCTGAAGGCGCACGGGCTCAAGATGGATGACATCGGGCTTTGGGAATTAAACGAAGCTTTTGCCTGTCAGGTGCTGCACTCCGCACGCGTTCTGGGCATCCCAAACGAGATCCTCAATGTGAACGGCGGCGCAATTTCGATTGGTCACCCCTATGGCATGTCCGGGGCTCGCATGGTCGGCCATGCCCTGATCGAAGGCAAACGCCGGGGTGCCAAATACGTTGTCTGCACCATGTGTGTTGGCGGCGGCATGGGCGCTGCGGGTCTTTTTGAGGTGCTTTAACCCAAGCACCCAAAGAAAAAGCGCGGCCTCCCAACCGGAAAGCCGCGCTTTGTCTGTCAATGCGATCAGCTGCCCACAGTGGCAGCCACCAGCGCATCCATGGTGCCATCATCCAACATGGACTGCACCGCCGCATCAAACGCCTCCATGAACGCAGAAGCTTCCGCGCTCTGCCAGTCACCGCGGAAGCCCACATGCGCCGTCTCCGCAGAGGTGTCCAGAACACGCACCACGTTTTTCAGATCATTTTCATTGATGACCATCTCCGCGGCCAGCTGCTCCTGCACGTAACAATCGATGCGACCACGATCGAGTTTCATCAGGTTCTGCTTGGTGGTCTGCGCCTCTTGCAGCGTGATCAGGCCACCCGCAACCATATCAAAGAAGGCATCGCCCGGCGTGCCAAACCCGGCGTTGTTGCCAAAGGTCAGCCCACCAAAGTCATCCGGATAGGTCCAGCCTTCTTGGGCCACACCCTCGCGGCAATAGACCGAGACTTTCTCCGTCATCGGCGAGGTGGAATAAGTGCCGATCCATGGGCGGGAGTCACGGCGCACGTAGGTGCCGATCAGACCATGCGCCTGCCCACTTTCGACAAGGTTCACAGCACGCGACCATGGCACGGCTTCGATCACAACATCATACTCTGCGTCGATCCGTGTCAGAGCTTCGTTGATGACATCCACCCAGATACCCGTCGGCGCCCCGTTTTCGGCCCCCATGTACGGCGCATAAGCCTCATCTTGCACAAGACGAATTGTTTCAGCGGAAGCTGTTGTCGCCAAAGCGGCAGATACCACGGCAGCGGCGCAAAACAGACGATTGATCATTACAGTTTTCTCCAGAAATAGCGTTGGACTTTCATGCCGAAACGCTGCGCGAAACCCGTAAATGAAAGGTTTCCTGCCCCCTTAACTGCAGCTCGAAACCTTTAGAATTTGAGCGACTGAGCACATTTCGAACGCGCCAATCAACTTCAAGGACACGCCACCCACCAGCCAGCACCGTTTCACGAGCGGTCACAGCCCGGTGACCTCACCTCTTTTCAGACAGCAACATGCGTATATTGATTCTGAAAAGGAGACAGATCATGCTGACACGCCGCGCCGCTCTTGGCCTCTTCGCCGCCACCCCCTTGGCTCTGACCTTTGCACCAAACGCAGCACTTGCCGCCAAACCACAAGTGTTTCAAAACCCGCTCGCCATCAACGGCATTGACCCGGTGGCCTATTTCACAATGAAAAAACCGGTGAAAGGCGACGGTGCCAATCGGGTCGATTGGAATGGGGCAACCTGGCATTTCGCAACCGCCCAAAACGCGGCAAAATTTGAGGCCACCCCCACAGCCTATGCGCCCGTTTTTGGCGGCTACTGCGCTTATGCTGCCTCCAAAGGCTATCTGGCCCCAACCATTCCAGAGGCTTGGACAGTCCACGAAGGTAAACTCTACCTGAACGCAAACCTGCGCGCACAAGAGCTCTGGCGTCAGGACATCCCCGGCAACATCAAGGCCGGGCTGGCAAACTGGCCGGGCATTCTGGGGTAAACAGACACCCGGAAAAACGAAAGGCGCACCGCATATGTGGCGCGCCTTTCTGACACTCTCAAACCTTTCAGGCGGCATAGCCTTTCATGACTTGGCTCAGGTGGTAGTCCGTATCGCCAAGCTGCGCGTCCAGCATCACCAGACGTTTGGCATAATGGCTAACCGCATATTCCCAGGTCATCGCAATGCCGCCATGCATCTGAATGCTTTCTTCCGCCACCAGCCGTGCAGCCCGACCAATCATGTTTTTGGCCATGGACGCATATTTGGCGGCATCCTCTCCGCCAAGCTCCGCCGCCGCTTTGATGGTGATTGATCGCGCCTGTTCAATTTCGGTCAACATGTCCACCGCCCGGTGCTGCAGCACCTGAAACTTGCCAATTGGCACGCCAAACTGCTTGCGCTGCTTCAGGTAGTCAACCGTGATGGCATGGGTCACCTCCATCGCGCCCACAGCCTCGGCACAAAGCGCCACAATGCCTGCGTTGACCGCATCCTGCAAAGCCGCCTCCGCGTCTGCCAAAACCAGTATCGCCGGAGTGTCATCCAGCAGCACTTCGGCAGCCCCGCCGCCATCCATCATCCCATAGCCGGTGATATTGGCATCCGCCGCTTTGACGGCAAAAACCCCAAGTCCCCCGCCATGACGTGCCGCCACAAGGATCTCGTCAGCCACCTGCCCGCCATACACGGTCGACTTCCGCCCTGAGAGCACAAATCCCCTGTCCGTTTCGCGGGCCTCTGTGGAAATCTGCTCCAGTGCATAAGGCGCGTCGATCTCTGTGATTGCGACCGCATATTTGGTGCCCCCCGTCAGCAGCGCCTCTTGACCCGCTCCTGCCGCTGTCAAAAGCCGTGATGCCATCAGCGCGCCCAGAACCGGCTCCGGGCACAGCGCTTTGCCAAGCGCCTCAAACACAACAGAAATATCAAACCCTGTGCCCCCCATGCCACCGGCACTATCTGGTGCCAGCGCATAAAGCGCGCCCAGCTCCACAATCTGATCCCACAGCGCGGGGTCAGAAAATGGCGCGTCATAGGCCACTTTGATGCGGTGCTCGACAGGGTATTGATCCGCCAGAAACCGGCTCAGCGTATCCGCCAGCATTTGGCGATCTTCAGTCAGATTGAAATCCATCTCTCAGAGCTCCAGCATGGTTTTGGTCACAATATTGCGCTGGATCTCATTGGATCCGCCAAAGATCGAAGTCTTGCGATTGTTGAAATACCGCGCCGCATTGTGCTCGGTATCGGGCGGGCCAAACATCAGATTGCCCTCACCCACATGACCGGGGAACGGGGCCGCCGCCGGGCCCAGCGCACGGCGGGCCAGATCTCTGAGCTCCTGATTGATCACCGTGCCTTTGATTTTCAACAGCGAGGTTTCCGGCCCCGGCGCCCCCTGCGCCTGTGCTTTGAACAACATGCGCAGATTGGTGATTTTCATCGCCTCCAGATCAATCTCCGCCTGCGCGATCCGCGCCGCAAACAGCGGGTCTTCGATCAAGGGTCGCCCACCCCGCATGGTCTTGCTGGCAATCGCCTTCACCTCCTCAAGCGCCTGTATGGAAAAACCAACCCCCGCGATCCCTGTCCGCTCATGGGTCAGCAGGAACTTGGCAATGGTCCAGCCTTTGTTCTCTTCGCCCACCAGATTACCAATCGGCACCCGCACGTCAGTGAAGAAAATCTCATTCACCTCATGACCGCCCTCAATCAGCTTGATCGGGCGCAGCTCGATGCCGGGCGTCGCCATATCCACAAGGATAAAGCTGATCCCCGCCTGCGGCTTGGCCTCAGGATCGGTGCGACACAGACAGAAAATCCAATCGGCATGCTGGCCCAATGTCGTCCAGGTTTTCTGCCCATTGATCACCCAGTGATCTCCATCCCGCTCCGCACGGGTTTTCAGGCTCGCAAGGTCTGACCCCGCGCCTGGTTCTGAGTAGCCCTGACACCACCAGTCGGTGCCATCCAAAATCCGCGGCAGATAGTGATCCTGCTGCGCTTTGGAGCCAAATTCGATCAGCACCGGCCCCAGCATATTCAGTCCAAACGGCACAATGCGCGGCGCGTAGGCACGACAGCATTCTTCCTCAAAAATGTGTTTCTGCACCGGGCTCCATCCCGGCCCACCAAAGGCTTTGGGCCAGATTGTCGCAAGCCAGCCCCGCGCATTCAGAAGGGCGTGCCACTCCTCCATCATCGCCTTGGTCAGCTCTCCGCCTGCGCGCACAGCATCCGAAATTTCTTTCGGCAGCTTCTCAGCAAGGAACGCGCGCACCTCATCGCGAAACGCCAACTCCTCTTTGGAATAGCTCAGATCCATCGCGTCATTTCCCCTTATTCAGATCCGCAAAGGTCGTGCCATCCGCCGCCATTTGCTTCAGCAACGCAGGCACCTGCCAGTAGTGCGCATCCTCCGCCGCATAGGCTTCAATACGTTTCACCAGTTCCGCCGCGCCAATGGTATCCGCATAATGCAGCGGCCCGCCCCGGAACCTTGGGAAGCCATAGCCCATCAAAAACACCACATCGACATCCACAGGCCGCAGCGCAATGCCATCGGCAACCACCCGCACCGCCTCAGAGATCATCGCCGTCATATAGCGCTCCACGATCTCGGCATCGCTGAAGCTGCGCGGCGTGATCCCAGCCTTGGCGCGCTCTTCCTCAATGATGCTGTTCAGATCCGGGTTCTCCAGCGTCTCGCGGCCCTCATAGACAAAATAGCCCTTGCCCGTCTTGCGTCCGTTCCAGCCGTTTTCGCTCAGACGGTCGGCAATCGCGCCACCATACCGCTCCTCTGCGGGTCGCGTCGCCGCCAGCCGCTTGCGGGTCATATAGCCGATGTCCAGCCCCGCCAGATCGCCCACGCGATGCGGCCCCATGGCAAAGCCAAAGCCTTCCAGCGCCTTATCCACCTGATCGGGATGCGCCCCATCCAGCACCAGATAGCTCGCCGCCTTCAGATAATGCCCCAATATCCGGTTGCCGATGAAACCATCGCACACGCCTGCGCGCACGCCCACTTTGCGCATCCTCTTGGCCAGCGCAAAACCCGTGGCGACAACTTCAGGCGCGGTGTTTTCACCCACCACCACTTCAAGCAGCTTCATAATGTGTGCGGGCGAGAAGAAATGCAGGCCCAGCACATCGCTTGGCCGGCGGGTCTGCGCGGCGATCTCATTGATATCAAGGTAGGAGGTGTTGGAGGCCAAAATCGCCCCCTCTTTGCAGATGTCATCGAGCTTGCCAAAGATCTCTTTCTTGACCTCCATGTTTTCAAACACGGCCTCAATCACCAGATCCACATCCCCAAGGCTCTCAAGCGTGGTGGAGGCGGTCAGCATCGCCAGCGCCGCATCGCGTTTCTCAGCGCTCATCTTGCCGCGCTTCACCGCACCATCCAGATTGGCCGTGATCGTCGCCACGCCTTTGTCGAGTGCTTCCTGCGTGACCTCGACCAAGGTGACCGGCAGCCCCGCCATCAGCGCAGAGGTCGAAATGCCCGACCCCATGGTGCCGCCGCCAATCACGCCAATCGCAGCCACATCCCGCGCCTGCGCTTTCTTTTCGGGAATGTTCGCCACCGCACGCTCCCCAAAGAACGCATGGATCAGCCCTTTGGACTGCGGCGAGGTCACACAGGTCATGAACGCAGCCCGCTCCAGCGCCAGACCTTCCTTGAAATCCCCCGTTGAGGCAGCAACAGCTTCCACGCATTTCTGTGGCGAGATCAGATGTGGATGTTTCTTTGCAACCATCGCCGCGGTGGCTTCAATTGCGGCCTCATCCGGCGTCGTGGTCAGATCACAGGTCCGCCGGGTCGCAAGCTCACCGCGCACCACATCGCGCGCTGCTGTCAGTGCAATCTCGCGCGGTTCTCCTTCCTCAATGCGATCAATCAACCCCATTGCATGCGCTTCCGTCGCAGGCACATGACGACCAGACAGGATCAGATCCAGCGCACTAGGAATGCCCGCCAGTCGCGGCGCTCGTTGCGTGCCGCCCGCGCCCGGCAGAATGCCCAGCAACACCTCGGGCAGACCCACCTTCGCGCTTGGCACCGCCACCCGTGCGTGACAGCCCATCGCGGTTTCCAGCCCCCCGCCCAGCGCGGTGCCGTGAATGGCGGCCACAATCGGTGTCTCGTTGGCTTCCAGAATATCGCAGACCTCAGGCAAACCCGGCGCCATCGGCGGTTTGCCAAATTCGGTGATGTCCGCCCCGGCAACAAAGGTGCGCCCGGCACAATACAGCCCGATTGCCTTGGCGCTTCCTGTTGCATCAATCTCTTTCAACGCATCCACAAGACCCTGGCGCACCGCAATGCCGCTGGCATTCACCGGTGGGTTGTCAATGCAGATCAAAGCCACATCATCCACAAATTCTACGCTGACTTTTTTCTCGCTCATCAGGACCCTCCCTCGATCCGCCAAACCAACAGGCGACACGCCGCCACAGCAAGGCACACCTGCGCATCAAACGCGCACAGCCCGTGCTGCCTTGCAACCAGTGTAGAGCCGCGATTGCACCCGTGAAAATCAGTTTCCCCCAAACCACCGGATTTGCGACGCGACGTGACTTTGGGCAAAATCTTCATGACAGATGCCAAGGTGCCGCTACGCTGCCCTGCAAGAATGCCACCCCAGAGGAGCCAACCGGACACGCACATGCCCCATCCAAATGCCCGCATCCCAGATTTCTGGCCCTCCGGCAAACGCTGGACATTTGATCGCCCAAAGCAGCCGATTGATGTGCATCTGGAAGAAACCGTTGCCAAATGGGGCGACCGGATCGGCGTCACCTACAATGGGGCCGACTACACCTATCATGATATCGCAGCGCGCGTTTCAGCGCTGGCAGGTTACCTTCAAAGCGCGGGGCTGAGCAAAGGGGATCGCGTGCTGCTTTATACACAGAATTGCCCGCAATACATCATCAGCTTCTATGCCATTTTGCGCGCTGGCGGTGCAGTGGTGCCGGTCAATCCCATGAACAAACAGGCGGAAATCGACTATCTGGTGGCAGATACAGGAGCCAAAATTGCCATCTGCGCATTGGAACTGTCAGAACACATTCTACCCGCGCTCAAACGCGGCGCGCTCAGCACCCTGATCGGCACCCGGATGACCGACATGGGAGATCCCGATTTTGACCTGATCCCAGACAATCTCGTGCTAGCCATGTCTGAACAGGAAGCCGAAAGCTTCGGCATCATCGGCTTTCAATCCGCACTGGATGCGGGCCACGCGCCTTTGCCGCGCGCCACAACATCTGATGACCTTGCCGTCATCCCTTACAGCTCTGGCACCACCGGCCAGCCCAAAGGCTGTGTGCACACGCATCGCAGCTTTCTCGCGTCTCTCCATGCCAGCGTGCAATGGAACCCACCGGACGAAAACACCGTGCATCTGGCCGCTCTGCCTTTCTTTCATGTCACTGGCATGGTCGGCGGCATGACAAGCCCCGTGCTCACCGGCGGGCGCAATGTGATCCTGCCGCGCTGGTCGAGCAGGCTCGCCGCCGGGCTGATCGCGCGCTACGGCATTGCGCGCTGGCGCTCCATTGCCACGATGGCCATTGATCTGGTGAACGATCCGGCTTTTGACACCTACGATCTGTCCACGCTGAAAATGATTGGCGGCGGTGGCGCTGCGATGCCCGATGCCATCGCCAAAAGGCTCAAGGATATGACCGGGCTCGACTACATCGAAGGCTACGGTCTCTCGGAAACCATGGCTGCCACCCATGTGAACCCGACGAATGCCCCCAAACGCCAATGCCTTGGCCAGCCGATCTATGAGGTTGACAGCCGCGTGCTGGAAATTGGCGGCACCGCAGAATTGCCGCACGGCGAAGTCGGCGAAATTGTCATGCACGCCCCACAGAATTTCATCGGCTACTGGCAACGCCCAGATGACACCAAAGCCGCATTTGTGGAGATCGACGGCGTGCCCTTCTTCCGCTCCGGCGACATTGGCTATCGTGATGAGGATGGGTATTTCTTCATGGTGGATCGCGTGAAACGCATGGTCAACGCAGCCGGTTTCAAAGTCTGGCCCGCAGAGGTCGAAATGCTCATGCTGCACCATCCCGACATTGCAGAAGCCTGTGTGATTGGTGCCAAAGATGCGCGGCGCGGCGAATGCGTGAAAGCCGTGGTGGTGCCAAAGCCCGAAGCCGCAGACACGCTGACTGAGGACAGCATAATCGCATGGTGCAAAACCCAGATGAGCGCCTACAAATGCCCCACCATAGTGGAATTTGTCGATGCCCTGCCAAAATCCGGCGTTGGGAAAGTCTTGTGGAAAAATCTCACATGACGCATAGAAAATTCCACGATGCGGAAATAGGGTCATTTGCATGAGAAAACGTTCCCTCGCAAACAGCGACGGCAACCCAGCGCCAAAAGCAGACCGTCAGTTTGTAACAGCGCTGTCACGCGGCCTCGAAGTGCTGCGCTGTTTCCGCCCCCGTGACCGCATGGGGCTGTCAAACCGCGAGTTGGCCGAACGCACCGGCCTGCCCAATTCCACCGTCTCGCGGCTGACCTACACACTGCTGCAAACCGGCTATTTGCTCTATGATGAGCAAACCGGCCGCTACCGCATCGGCGTGCCCGCGCTCAGCCTCGGCTTTGCCTGTCTCGGCAGCATGCCGATCCGCGACGCCGCCAAAGAACACATGCAGCGCCTGGCGGATTATGCAGGTGATGGCGTTCAGGTCGCCCTCGGCGCGCGTGATGACCATACCGTCACCTACCTCGCCTGCGCCCGCTCTGAACAGGGTATGATGTCGCTGCAACTGGGCGTCGGCTCCCGTATCTCTCTGGCCCGCTCCGCCATGGGGCGCGCCTATATCGCAGGCTGTCCGCCAGAAGAGCGCGCCGAAATCCTTGAAACGCTCGCCCTGCACCATGGCCCAGAACGCTGGCCCGGCATTCTGGAGGGCATCAAGGATGCCGAACGCCAGATCGCAGAGAAAGGGTTTTACGGCAACTACGGCGACTGGCACGAAGGCGTGCACTCCATTGCCGTGCCCTTCCCCACCCCCGGTGACGCCAACCCCGATCTCGCACTCAATCTCGGCGGACCTGCCCCTTTCCTCACCCGCGAGCGCATGGAAAATGACCTGGCTCCGAAACTTCTTGAAGTTGCAAATGCTCTGCGCCTACACGCCATACAGGTCTAATGCCTCTTGACCCTCCCCGACAGCTGCCCCACCGTGCGCGCTGAACTATGAGGAGGCACACTATGGTGCAGATCACGCAATCCGACATCGACACATATCAAAGCGACGGGGTCGTGCTGATCCGGGGGCTTTTTGCCGATCACGTGGACACCCTGCGCGCAGGCGTGGCCCGCAACATGGAAACACCCGGCCCCTATGCCTCAAACAATGAAAAAGCCGGCGAAACCGGCCGCTTCTTTGATGACTATTGCAACTGGCAGAGCATCCCTGAGTTTCAGCAGGTTATTGAAACCTCAGAGGCCGCGGAAGTGGCCGCGAAACTGATGAAATCGCAAACGGTGCAGATGTTTCACGACCACGTGCTTGTGAAAGAGCCCGGCACGTCCATGGCCACCCCATGGCACACCGACGGCCCTTACTATTTTGTCGAAGGCAGCCAGACCATCAGCTTCTGGTCCCCGCTCGATCCGGTAAAAGACGCCACCCTGCGCATGGTGGCTGGCAGCCACAAATGGGAAAAGCCTGTGCTGCCCACCCGCTGGGTCTCTGAGGAAAGCTTCTTCCCCAATGAGGACGACTACATGCCGATCCCGGACCCGGATGCCGAAGGCATGCGTGTGCTGGAGTGGGAAATGGCGCCGGGCGACGCTGTGGCGTTTAACTACCACATTCTACATGGCGCACGCGGCAACACCGCGACCTCCCGCCGCCGCGCCTTCTCTCTGCGTCTGTTAGGGGATGACGCCCGCTATGTAGAGCGTCCGGGCCACACGTCCCCGCCGTTCCCGGGCCACGACATGCAAGAAGGCCAGAAACTCCGGGAAGACTGGTTCCCGATGCTCTGGCCTCGCAGCTAAGCCAACCTGACTTAGCGAAACACATTACAGGGATCAGCTGTTGCTCAGCTGGTCCTTCACCATTGGGCCCACTTTGCCAAAGTCCATCTGGCCCGTGTATTTTGCCTTGAGCGCGCCCATCACTTTGCCCATGTCGCGGATCGACTCAGCGCCAACCTCGCCCATGGCGGCCGTGATCGCAGCGGTGATTTCATCTTCACTCAGCTGCTTGGGCAAAAACTCTTCGATCACCGGGATTTCACCCAGTTCCCGCTCTGCCAAATCCAGACGCCCACCCTCTTCATAGGTGCGCGCGCTTTCTTGGCGTTGCTTGACCATTTTGGCCAGGATCGACAGGATTTCTCCGTCGCCCACACCGGCGCTGTCTTCGCCTTCGCCCCGCGCTGCGATGTCGCGATCCTTGATCGCGGCCATAATCAGGCGCAATGTCGAAAGCCGGTCAGCGGCTCGGTCACGCATCGCTTGTTTCAATGCGCTATTGATGTCGTCTCTGAGTGCCATTCATCTTGCCAATTGCTGTCAAACACAAGCCTGCGACCTTACAGAAACGTAAACTGACTCGCAACAGCCGGTGTCGCTTGCGCAAACCCCCTAAAAACAAGGGCTCCACCTCACCACAGAATGGCTTGACGCCCGCCCTGCGCCGACATATGCATCGGCCAATTTGCCAGCCGGAGACTCGCCCATGACCGCCTCACAGACCGCACCAACCCCAGATCACCCGACCGCCTGCCTCGCTCTTGCGGATGGCACCCTGTTTTACGGACGTGGCTTTGGGGCCACCGGCGAAACCGTCGCCGAGCTGTGCTTCAACACCGCAATGACCGGCTATCAGGAAATCATGACAGATCCGTCTTATGCGGGCCAAATCGTGACCTTCACCTTCCCCCACATCGGCAACACCGGTGTGACCCCGGAGGATGATGAAACCGGCGATCCGGTGGCCGAAGGCATGGTGGTGAAATGGGACCCCACCGCGCCCTCAAACTGGCGTTCGGTGGACACTCTGTCCAACTGGCTGGCAGCACGTGGGCGCATCGCGATCGGCGGCATCGACACCCGTCGCCTGACCCGTGCCATCCGCCAGCAAGGCGCTCCACACGTCGCACTGGCACATGATCCTGACGGCAACTTCGACACCGAAGAGCTTGTTGCCAAAGCCCGCGCCTTCTCCGGTCTGGAAGGTCTGGACCTGGCCAAAGAAGTGACCTGCGCGCAGAGCTACCGCTGGGACGAAATGCGCTGGGCATGGCCGGACGGCTACCCGACCCAGACCGCACCCAAGCACAAAGTGGTTGCTGTGGACTTTGGCGCAAAACGCAACATCCTACGCTGCCTCGCCTCTGTGGGCTGTGATGTCACCGTCCTGCCCGCCACCGCAACCGCAGAAGAAGTGCTCGCACACAACCCAGACGGCGTGTTCCTCTCCAATGGCCCCGGCGATCCGGCGGCCACAGGCGAATATGCTGTGCCAATGATCCAAGAGGTGCTGAAAGCCGACATCCCTGTCTTTGGCATTTGCTTGGGCCACCAGATGCTTGCCCTGGCGATTGGCGCAAAGACCGTAAAAATGAACCACGGCCACCACGGGGCAAACCACCCTGTGAAAGACCACGACACCGGCAAGGTGGAAATCACCTCCATGAACCACGGCTTTGCAGTGGATGCGCAAACCCTGCCAGAGGGTGTGGTGGAAAGCCATGTATCGCTGTTTGACGGCTCCAACTGTGGGATCCGTTTGGCCGATCGCCCGGTCTTTTCCGTGCAGCACCACCCAGAAGCCAGCCCCGGCCCGCAAGACAGCTTTTACTTGTTTGAGAACTTCGCCGCCGCCATGGCAGCCCGCGCCTAAACGCCTAGGGCAACAAGCAGAAAACACCAAAACCCGGCCTGCCTCACAGGTCGGGTTTTCCTTATTTTCTGAGCCTATCGCAGCAAAATTAACGAAGCGTTAACCATACCGGCGCACCCTAACCAAGACAACCAAAGGTTAAGTGGGCAAGATGGCAGGCGCGAGACTGCACAAACTCCCGGCACCACCACTCACGCGTCACAGCGCGCGCCTGCCGCTTGCAAGAACCCTCCTAGAGAAAGACATCATAACCCCGTGGCAGGTGTTTTACGCTTTGAAATGCGAGGCACAATGGAACGCCACTTTGCCCGAAATTCTCACGGCCCGCGGCTGGATCTCAGAGCCGGATATGCGCGCCTTGCTGGCAGAGCGGCATGACCTGCGTCAGATTGATCTGAACAGAACACCGCCAGCGGGTGCCCTGACCTCGCTGCTCGCGCCTGAATTCTGCCTACAACACTGCGTCTTGCCCTGGGCGCGCCTTGGGGATGTGGTCATTCTGGTGACGGGGCGCCCGCAAGCGCTTGAAAAACTGCGCGCCGCGCTGCCTCCAAACCTCAAATCTGCGCTTTTCGCACTGGCAAAGCGCCACGACATAGAACACCACATCGCCCTCAACCATCGAAAAACTCTGACGCTCAGCGCCGAAACCAGCATCGCCGAGGCCGAAAGCTGCCGACCACTGGGCGCCCGCAGCGCGGCAAATGCCACACTCTTGTTGCTGTCCATTACGCTCATCACCGGTCTGAGCTTTCATGTGCCGTTGCTCATTTGGGATACGGTTCTGTTTTGGACGCTGCTCACGCTGCTCGGGGCGATCTCACTGCGCTTGGCCGGTCTTTATCATGCTCTGACAGAGTTTTTTGCCGCCAAACCCAAAGCCCGGCGCGCCTTGCAACCTGCGCCAGCCCCGCCCACAAACCTACCGGGTTTACGCAGCGTCGCGCGCGCGTCGCCCCAACCAGCCCCGCAGCGTCTGCCCCGCATCTCTGTGCTGGTGCCCTTGTTTCGCGAACCAGAAATTGCAGCCGCTCTGATTCACCGGCTCACCCGCCTGACCTACCCCCGCGCTTTGCTCGAAATCGTGCTTGTGCTGGAAGAATATGACACCGCCACCCGCACGGCCATCGCACGCACTCGCCTGCCCCGCTGGATGCGCGTGGTGGAGGTGCCCGCAGGTTCAGCCATCACCACCAAACCGCGTGCGCTCAATTATGCACTGCCCTTTTGCCGTGGCGACATCATCGGTGTCTGGGATGCCGAAGATGCTCCCGCCAGCGACCAACTGGAAAAGGTCGCAGCGCATTTTGCCCGTGCCGCACCTGATGTCGCCTGCCTTCAAGGCATACTGGACTACTACAACCCTTTCACCAATTGGCTCTCGCGCTGTTTCACCATCGAATATGCCGCTTGGTTTCGCCTGATACTTCCGGGCCTCAACCGCCTGGGCTTCGCCATCCCTCTTGGTGGCACAACTCTGTTCTTTCGCCGCTCCGTGCTTGAAGCGCTGGGCGGGTGGGACAGCCATAATGTCACCGAAGATGCAGATCTCGGCATCCGTTTGGCCCGTCATGGCTACCGCACTGAATTGCTTGACAGCATCACGCAAGAGGAGGCCAATTGCGCCCCCATCGCCTGGATCCGTCAACGGTCGCGTTGGCTAAAGGGGTATGCCGCCACCTATATCGTCCACATGCGCAACCCCGCTGCGCTCCTGCGCAGTCTCGGTCTGCGACAGTTTCTTGGCTTTCAGGTGCTGTTTCTCTGCAGCCTCAGCCAGTTCCTGCTGGCGCCGGTGCTTTGGGCGCTCTGGGGCGCTGCCTTCGGCCTTCCCGCACCCCTAATCGATCACCTGCCCCAAAGCAGCCAGAACGCCATTGTCGCGCTGTTGCTTCTGGCCGCTGTCACCAATGGCGCGGTGTGGCTCTGTGCGGTTGCCAAAACCCAAAGGCCCCAGCTCTACAAATGGGTCTTCGCCATGCTGATCTACTTTCCGCTGGCAACCCTCGCCGCGTTCAAAGCCATGGTGGAAATCACCATCGCCCCATTCTACTGGGACAAAACCAGCCACGGGAAAACCGACGAGGGCATTTCGCACGGCATCGCCCCGCCGTGATAACCCTGACGTCATAACACCGCCAGCGTAGCGCCAGATCAGTTTTCCTGCTTCAGCCGCGTCACAAATGCCGTGGAAATATGCGCCCGCAACGCTTCATCTGCGCCATCTCCATCATGGGCCGCAATCGCATCCACAATCGCCTGATGCTCCACCAGTGTGTCTTCGCCACGCCCTTCCACAGCAATCGAGGTGGTCGCCATGAGCGCCATGGACCGATGCACAAGGTCGAGCTGCTGCACCAGATACCGGTTGTGACTGGCCAGATGGATCTGTTTGTGAAAGCGCCGGTTGGAGCGCGCCAGCGCCGCCGGATCATTCACCCGTGCCTGATCCTCAATCACCATATCCTGCAGCACACGCACCTCTTCGGCGGTGGCATGGCGCGCCGCCAATCGGGCCGCCAGCCCCTCAAGCTCACTGCGCACCACATACAGCTCAGCCATCTGATTGTGGTCGAGCGAATTCACAATCAGGCTGCGGCCATCACGCGCCAGCAAAGACTGGGTCTCCAACCGCTGCAGCGCCTCCCGGATCGGGGTCCGTGACATGCCGAATTTCTCTGCCAGATCACTCTCCACCAAACGGTCACCCGGCTTATAGCCCCCCACATCAATGGCCTCCAGAATAAGTGTGTAGGCATCCTTATTCGGGCGAGCGCTTTGCGACATATCCAGCCGTATCCTTTTCTGAGCGTTGCGCGCCAGCATCGCGCACCCCCAAAGGTGATGCAACCCCGCGAAAGCGAACAATGCGCCCCATTGCACCCACCTGCACCGCCGCGTATCACAGTGCCATGCCAAAGACCTCTTTCTCTCATGTCCGCACCTGGGTGTTTGACCTCGACAACACCCTCTATCCGCCCCGCGCACGTCTCTTCGATCAGATCGAAGTGCGCATGACAAACTACGTCATGACCACGCTGGGCGTGGATCGGCCCACCGCCGATCAGATGCGCAAGGACTATTGGGCGCGCTATGGCACCACCCTCACCGGGCTGATGCGCGAGCATGATCTGGATCCCGCGCCCTATCTTGTGGATGTGCACGATATTTCGCTGGAACATCTGGAAAAAGACACCGCACTGGCAGACCATATCAAAGACCTGCCCGGTCGCCGCATCGTCTACACCAACGGCACGGCACCCTATGCAGAGCGCGTGCTGGCCGCCAGAGGGCTCGACGGCGTGTTTGATGCGATCTACGGCGTGGAGCATGCGGACTTCCTGCCAAAACCGGAGCGCGCGGCCTTTGAAACCATTTTTGGCAAAGATGGGCTGACAACAGAGACCGCCGCCATGTTTGAGGATGACCCCCGCAACCTGCAAGCCCCGCACGACATGGGCATGCGCACCGTGCATGTCGCCCCCGAGGCGCTGGATGAAACCCACATCCACTTCCACACAGATGACCTGACAGCCTTTCTGGGCAAACTGCTCTAGGCGAACCCCTGCGACACTCTGACTGCTTTCCCCCGCTGGCCGGATGCCTATCTCAGCACTGCGCAACAGGACAGAGCCGAAGACACCGCATGCTTCGCGCTACACCGTTTTGCTTGCGCGCCACGTCCAAGGCTGTCTTGGCAGCCTTCCTCCTCCAATCTGATGCCATCACGGCACCCGCGAACAGGACACTTTCATGAGCCTTGCAGACGCTTCCGATCTGAACACCTCCTCCCACACAGCTGATCACGGCACAGAAATCACCGGCGCAGGCTGGGTCTATGCTGGCATTGCACTGGTTGCCGCACTCTGGGCCACCTCCGTTGTCATGTTCGGCATTCCGGGCCTCTACATTCCAGCAGTTGCCGCCGTACCTGTGATCTTTCTGACGCTTGTGCTGATCTCCCGAGGGTGACATCCCGTCCCCTTGGAACCCGTCTTGCGCAAGTCTATGATTCACGATTAGGAGGCCAGCATGACTGACAACACCCAAGTGGACATTCTGATTTCTGGCGGCGGCATCGCCGGGCTGACCGCAGCCGCCGCTTTTGGCACCGCCGGGTTCACCGTGCAATGTGTGGATCCGACACCGCCCATCACAGAACGCGATGCAGCAGGCGCCGACATGCGCAGCACCGCGTTTTTGCAGCCGGCGCGCAGCCTTCTGGAAGAGGCCGGCCTCTGGGACCGGCTGGATTCACATGCCGCACCGCTGCAGGTCATGCGCATTGTTGATGCCGGTGGCGAAGTGGCCGAACCACGCATTGTCAAAAATTTTGACGCCGCTGATCTTTCTGATCTGCCCTTTGGGTGGAACTTGCCAAACTGGCTGCTGCGCCGCGAAATGCTGGCCCGCCTGAAAGAGCTGGACACGGTTGATCTGCGCCTTGGGTGCGGCACCAAAAGCCTGTTCACGCGCACCAATGAAGCCCGCGTTGGCCTAACCGATGGCAGCCAGACCCGCGCCAAGCTCGTGATCGCCGCGGATGGGCGCAACTCCCCCATGCGCAAGGCTGCCGGGATTGAAGTGAAAACCACGCGCTACGGCCAAAAGGCGCTGGCACTAGCGGTCACCCACCCGATCCCACATGGCAATGTCTCCACCGAAATTCACCGCTCTGGCGGCCCCTTCACGCTCGTGCCGCTGCCCGACTATAACGGCATGCCCTCCTCAGCGCTGGTCTGGATGGAGCGCGGCCCGCGTGCCGAAGAGCTGCTGAAAATGGACAAAGCGGCGTTTGAGGCGGAGATGACTGAACGCAGTTGCAGCCTTTACGGGCCGCTCGCGCTGGCCTCCAACCGCACGATCTGGCCCATCATCTCACAATCCGCCGAACGTCTGGATGGCGAGCGTCTGGCGCTTGTGGCCGAGGCCGCCCATGTGGTGCCACCCATTGGCGCGCAGGGGCTGAATATGAGCCTGGGGGACATGCGCGTGCTGCTGGATCTGGCAAAGGCCAATCCGGCAAATCTCGGCAATGCGGCGATGCTGTCGCACTACCATCGCAAGCGACACACAGAGATCAAACTGCGGGTGCAGGGCATCGACCTGCTCAATCGCGCCTCCATGGCAGAGGCACAGCCGCTGCGCGACGCCCGCGCCATGGGGCTGAATGCGCTATACGCGATGGGGCCGGTGCGCAAAACGCTCATGCAAATGGGCCTTGGCGCCAGATAACGCGCCGCCCATCAAAACCGCCGTTAAACTGAAAAAGCCGGGGTCACGCCCCGGCTTTTGCATATTTTTGACCCGCCATTGCGCAACGCGTAGCGCACGCAGAAATCAGGGTCTGGCAACCAGAGTTAACGGGTTTTGCGCCCCGAAAATCGCACCTCCGTGTTACAGACGCGATACCGACGCAATACCGACGTAAATTTTCAGGTTAACACTTTGTCCAAAACGGCTTTGAGCCGCGCAACAGTGCCGTCTACATCGTAAAGTTTGTCGAGCCCGAACAGCCCCAGACGGAAGGTCTTGAACCCCTCTGGTTCATCACAGGCCAGCGGCACGCCCGCCGCAATCTGCATGCCTTCTGCCGCGAACTTGCTGCCGTTCTGGATCGCGCTGTCAGCGGTATAGCTCACAACCACGCCCGGCGCACCAAACCCTTCTGCTGCGACAGACTGAATGCCCTTTTCTTTCAACAGGTTACGTACCGAATTGCCAAGTGCCCACTGCGCATCACGCAGCTTGACAAAGCCATAATCGCGGGTTTCCACCATGGTATCCCGGAACGCGCGCAGCGCATCTGTCGGCATGGTCGCGTGATAGGCGTGGCCGCCGTTTTCATAGGACACCATAATGTCCCGCCATTTTTTCAGATCCAGCGCAAAGCTGTCAGACTGTGTATTTTGCAATCTTTCCAGCGCCTTATCAGACATCATCACCAAGCCTGCAGAGGGCGATGCACTCCATCCCTTCTGTGGTGCCGAGCACAGCACATCCACGCCCAACGCCTTCATATCCACCCAGACACAGCCAGAGGCGATGCAATCCAGCACCATCAGCGCGCCAACCTCATGCGCAGCGGTTGCCATGGCGGCGATGTAGTCATCCGGCAGGATCACACCCGCGCTTGTCTCAACATGCGGCGCAAAGACAACCTGCGGTTTTTCCTCAATAATTTTGGCGACAACGTCTTCGATTGGGGCTGGTGCAAAGGGCGCTGTGGCATCATTTCCAGTCTGCCGCGCCTTCATCACAGTACTCTCCGCGGCAAAACCACCGGCTTCAAAAATCTGGCTCCAACGATAAGAGAACCAGCCATTGCGCACCACCAGCGTCTTTTGACCCGCTGCAAACTGACGCGCCACCGCTTCCATGCCGTAGGTGCCGCCCCCAGGCACAAGCGTCACACCATCCGCGTTGTAAACCTCTTTCAAAAGGCCAGAGATATCTCGCATAACCTGTTGAAAGTTTTGGGACATATGGTTGAGTGAGCGGTCAGTAAAGACCACGGAAAACTCGCTCAGACCACCGGGATCAATGTCATGTGCCATCTGCACTCTCCTCTTTGTGTCCCTTCGCGTTTAGCGCGCATACCGCAAAAAGCAAGACTTACAGCGGCCCGGGCCGACGCTCCTCACTCAGCAAAACATTGGCCTCCACGTTGCCCACGCCCGGCAAGGTCATGATCCGCCGCCGCAGCACCCGTTCAAAATCAGAAATGTCCCGCGCAGTGACCCGCAACCGATAGTCATACATGCCCAACACATGCTCCACTGTCTGCACCTCAGGAATGGCCGTCACAGCCCGCTCGAAATCCTCAAGACTGACACGCCCCTTGGTGGCCAGCTTGATGCCCAGAAAGACCGTCACCCCAAAGCCAAGCCGCTCGCGATCCAAATCCAGTTTGCGGCCCGCAATCGCTCCGCTCTCCTGTAACCTCTTGATTCGACGCCAGGTTGCAGGCTGCGAAAGACCAAATCGACGCCCAAGTGCCCCGGCATTTTGGGTGGCATCCTCTGCCAGCGCTTTCAGCAGCGCGCGGTCAATCTCATCCAGATCAATCATATCGGCAGGCTCTCATCAGACTTGATCCGCGCCACATGCATAAGCGCTTCGATGTCTGCGATATGGGGCAACGTCAGGATGCGGCGGCGATAGATTTCCTGATAGTGAGCCATGTCTTTGGCGATCACCGACAGGCGCACATCCACCTGCCCCAGAAAGGTCTGTATCTCGATGACCTCAGGGATATCGCGCGCGGCCTCCAGAAAGTCATCAAAGGCGCGGGATTGGGTCTTATCAAGCGTCACGCGCAAACTGACCTCCACCGCATAGCCCAAGGCCTGCCAGTCAATCACCGCACGTTGACCACGCAGAATGCCCGCTTCGCGCAGCTTATCGATTTTGCGCGACAAGCGGGAGGTGGTGAGACCCAGGCGGTCAGCAAGCTCTGGCACCGATTGGCTCGGATCGCCCTGAAGGTGGCGCAATATGCGTCTATCGAGATCATCAAGCATGAATGACACGATAAATCACGGAAGAAAGAATAGAAACCTCGAAAATATCGCCCATTTTGCCAATCACAACGCTCTCTTTCTCCAACAGAATGCCTATTGTGGCCGCAACATCAAACAGAGGAGCGTTCATCATGCGCGTTTATTACGATCGCGATTGCGACATCAACCTGATCAAAGACATGAAAGTGGCCATCCTGGGCTACGGTTCCCAAGGCCACGCACACGCGCTGAACCTGCGTGACTCCGGCGCCAAAAACGTTGTTGTGGCGCTGCGCGAAGGCTCCCCTTCTGCGAAGAAAGCCGAAGGCGAAGGCCTGCAGGTGATGGGCATCGCCGAAGCGGCCGCATGGTGTGACGTGATCATGTTCACCATGCCCGATGAGCTTCAGGCAGAAACCTACAAGAAATACGTACATGACAACATCAAGCCAGGTGCCGCAATTGCGTTTGCCCACGGCCTGAACGTGCACTTTGGCCTGATCGAGCCAAAAGAAGGTGTGGACGTGATCATGATGGCGCCTAAAGGCCCAGGTCACACTGTGCGTGGCGAATACACCAAAGGCGGCGGCGTGCCTTGCCTTGTGGCCGTTGACACCGACGCAACCGGCCGCGCGCTGGAAATCGGCCTTTCCTACTGCTCCGCCATCGGTGGCGGCCGCTCCGGCATCATCGAAACCAACTTCCGCGAAGAATGCGAAACCGACCTGTTCGGCGAACAAGCTGTTCTCTGCGGCGGCCTAGTTGAGCTGATCCGCTGTGGTTTTGAAACTCTGGTGGAAGCGGGCTATGCGCCTGAAATGGCTTACTTTGAGTGTCTGCACGAAGTGAAGCTGATCGTGGACCTGATCTACGAAGGCGGCATCGCGAACATGGACTACTCCATCTCCAACACCGCAGAATACGGCCAGTATGTCACCGGCCCACGCATTCTGAAGTACGACGAAACCAAAGCCCGCATGAAAGCTGTTCTGGAAGACATCCAGCAGGGCAAATTCGTGCGCGACTTCATGCTGGAAAATGCTGTTGGTCAGCCAACCATCAAAGCGTCCCGTCGTGCAAACGACGAGCACATGATCGAAGAGACCGGCGCAAAACTGCGTGGCATGATGCCTTGGATCTCTGCTGGCAAAATGGTCGACAAAGAAAAGAACTAATTTCTTTTCAAAGACTTGAAAGGGCGCCGTTGAGGCGCCCTTTTTTATTCTCCTGCTGAAAGCACCCACATGTCAGAGCAGACCAGCCCACAGATCACCGCAACAAGCTGGCTTATGGTCGCCACGCTTGGCCTTGTCTGGGGTGGCACGTTCATGGTGCAAA
The DNA here is from genome assembly GCF_027947445.1 of Shimia sp. MMG029. Classification (NCBI taxonomy): domain Bacteria; kingdom Pseudomonadati; phylum Pseudomonadota; class Alphaproteobacteria; order Rhodobacterales; family Roseobacteraceae; genus Shimia; species Shimia sp. MMG029. The sequence goes on from NZ_JAQJIM010000006.1 coordinate 147,654, forward strand.
AACTGGCGCTGGAACACTTGCCTCCGCTTTGGGTCGCGGCCGGGCGCCTTGGGTTTGCCGCCTTGATCACAACAGTCATATGGCAAATGCGCGGCGGGTGGATGTTCCGCTCAGACGAACGCGATTGGCCCCGGCTGATCTGGGTGTCGATGCTGAGCGCGGCGGTGCCGTTTATGCTGCTCGCCTGGGCACAGCAATATGTCACGTCCGCCTTTACCGGCGTTTCCATGGCCGCTGTCGCGCTTATCGTTTTGCCGCTGGCGCATTTTCTGGTGCCAGGGGAGCGCATGACGCTACGGCGAACGCTCGGGTTTCTGATCGGCTTCGCCGGGGTTCTGATACTGATTGGCCCTGCAGCCTTTGCCTCAAGCGGCAGCCCGCTGGAAAGCTTGGGGCAGCTGGCGTGCCTGTCCGCTGCCGCCTGCTATGCGGTTTCCTCGATCCTGATGCGCCGCCTGCCACCGCTGGACCCTATTGGGCTCTCCGCCACGACATTGTTGTTTGGAGCCGCTTTGGTGATCCCTCTCGCAGCACTCCAGAATGGTGCACCCCCTATGCCGTCTGCAGAGGGGCTGGCGATTGTGGCAGTGCTGGGATTGGTGCCGACGGCTGCGGCGGGCCTGCTCCGCATTCTGGTGATCCGCACGGCAGGGCCGGTTTTCATGAGCCTGACCAACTATCAAGTGCCGCTGTGGTCGGTGGTTTTTGGCGCAACCATTATGGGAGAGCCACTGCCCGGCTCTCTGATCTGGGCAGCCTTACTGATCTTATCGGGCGTCGCATTGAGCCAATATGGAGCATTGCAACGCCTGTTTTTTCCAAACCGCGTGTAGCGATCAAGCCACCGCAGACTGCACCGCATCCACGACGCTGTCTACTGTGCGCTCCAGCAATTGCGCATCTTCGCATTCCGCCATCACCCGCACCAAAGGTTCAGTGCCGGACTTACGGATCAATAGACGCCCCTGCCCTGTGAGCGCATGCTCTGCCGCAGAAATTGCAGTTTGCACAGACGCCGCTTCAAGCGGTGTCTGGCCTTCACCATATCGCACGTTTTTCAGAAGTTGCGGCACAGTTTCGAAGACTTGAGACAGTTCACTTGCAGGCGCGTTACTTTCAACCATCGCAGCAAGGAATTGCAAACCTGCCATCAAGCCATCTCCGGTCGTGGCGTAATCAGTCATGACAATATGACCCGATTGCTCGCCGCCAAGATTGTAGCCCCCCTTGCGCATCGCCTCGACCACATAGCGATCCCCAACGGCGGTGCGTTCCAGGCGCAAACCTTCGCCCTCCATGAAGCGCTCCAAGCCGAGGTTGGACATCACTGTGGCGACCAAGGCCCCGCCTTTCAGACGACCAGCCTGCGCCCAGCGGGACGCGAGAAGCCCCATGACCTGATCGCCATCAGCCACTTTGCCGTTTTCATCAATGATCATCACGCGGTCGGCGTCGCCATCCAGACAGATGCCAACATCAGCACCATGGGCCACGACCGCTTCCTGTGCTGTTCGGGTGCTGGTAGAACCACAGTTCTGGTTGATGTTGTGCCCATTGGGCGACACGCCAATCGAGATCACCTCTGCGCCCAGCTCCCAGAGCGCTTCAGGGGCGGCACGATAAGCAGCGCCATTGGCACAATCGATCACAACCTTCACGCCTCGCAGTGGCAAAGTGCTCGGCAAAGAGCTCTTAACCCTCTCAACATAGCGGAAACGACCATCGTCGATCCGCTTGGCTCGGCCAATGTTTTGCGCCTGCGCGGGTTCAACACCAGTTTCAATCAGGTGTTCGATTTCTGCTTCGGCCTGATCAGACAACTTAAAGCCATCAGGGCCAAAAAACTTGATGCCATTGTCCACTGCAGGATTGTGACTGGCTGAAATCATCACACCCAGATCAGCACGCATTGACGTGGTCAACAATCCCACGGCGGGCGTTGGCACCGGACCAAGCAAAAGCACATTCATACCGGTCGACGTGAGACCCGCTGTTAGGGCGTGCTCAAACATATAGCCAGACAGACGTGTGTCTTTTCCGATCACCACCCGGTGCTCTGTGCCACCATCGTTGCGGAAATAGCGGCCAACCGCTGCCCCAATGCGCAATGCCATTTCAGCGGTCATCGGATAGGTGTTGGCTGTGCCACGCACACCGTCGGTTCCAAAAAACTTACGCACCATTTGCGTCTCCTGTCGTCACGGCCTGCCACAATTTGAGGGCCTGATTTGTCTCTTCTACGCCATGGACCCGCATAATCTGTACACCCTGCGCCGCAGCTGCAAGGGCAACCGCTATAGATCCCGGCGCTCGCTGATCAGCGAGCGGAGCGTTGCCGATTATTCCAATAAAGCGCTTGCGGGACGCCCCAAGCAAAACAGCGCAGCCCAAGCTGTGAAACAGGCTCAAACGCGCCAACAATTTAAGGTTATGATCCAGTGTTTTGCCGAACCCAATCCCGGGATCAACCACAATGTTTTTGCGGGAAATCCCGAGGTCTATGAGATGTTCAACTTGTGTTTCAAGGAAGTCATAAACATCCAAAAGCACATCATCATACTGCGGGTCTTGCTGCATGGTGGCAGGGTCGCCTTGGGCATGCATGACGCAAACAGGCTGACCCTGCGCCGCCGCGAGTGGCGCCAGCTTTGCATCAAAGGTAAAGCCTGACACATCATTGATCAGCGCGGCACCTGCGGATACGGCGGCCTGCGCGACATCAGCCTTGCGTGTGTCAATGCTCACAGGAACCGGCATATCAGCCGAGATCGCAGCAATCGCTGGTGCGGTGCGCGCGATCTCTTCTTCTATGGGAACAAAGTCCGCGCCGGGCCGTGTCGACTCTCCCCCCACATCAATCATGTCAGCGCCAGCCGCAACCATACGGCGCGCATGTCTCAATGCGGCCTTGGCACCTTCATGCACGCCACCATCCGAGAAACTGTCAGGCGTGACGTTCAAAATTCCCATCAGGTTGGCGCGCGCCATAGACAGTCCCGCTACCGAATTCCTAGGCATGGTCAGAGGCTGCAAGACCTGCTCAGACACAGCCTCTACAGGCAGAATTTCTGGCGGTGAATTTCGTGAAAGGCGTTCAACATGGGTGAACCAGCACCATCCTCCCGCCAATGTTCTGGCATTGGCAGGGCGAGCGACGTCAGTATGCGGGATTGCACGAAAATAATCAGTCATGTGCGCTGAATGGCCAAAACCCCCTAAAAACGCAAGGACTTCAAAAAAATTAGATGCTCAGCGTTTGATGCCGTACATTCAGATCTGTCGCTTGCGTTTGCGCATTCTCTTGCCCAAGAACCACAAACTCAACCGCCTGCATTTCCTCTGCAAACCAAAGAGCCAGACCAAGCGCATCGCTGGGCGGCGCAGACGGGCCATCCACGGCATCCAGCACGATCTTGGACGGCGCCCAAACACAGGTTTGACCGTTTTTCATCGCCCAATCCAGCTCCGTTCGGGTATCCACAACCACACAGCGGAAGTCGCGCGCGGCAAGCATCCATGCGTTCTGCTCTATCGCTAATAGATCAATCCGACGCTGTGTCATTGCATGCCCTGTCTGCGGTGCAGACATATCGGGCGAACCAACGCACAGTATCAAAGGCACATCAGAAGTCAGCAACTCATCCAGGCAACCAGTCAACTGCTCAGACATGCGTGCTTCGTTGGAGACAAACACCACGCGCGGGTGTGGTGCCTCCTCCTCTACGATTTCTTCAACTGGCGCGAGGTGAGCTTTGCGGCTGCGAACGATCTCGACGCCCAAAGCACCGGGACCACGATCAAGCTTTTCAATACGCACAAAAACGCGGTGGGCTTGTGGCTCCAGAAGAATGCGGTCCGCCACCCTTGCGGCCAGTGTCTCCAGCAGGTTGAGCCGCTCCGCGGACAGTTCAAATGCGATCGCCTCTGTCACCTTGTCATAAGAGAGAATGCGATCGACATCGTCTTCCACAGCAGGCCCGAGCGGCAGCACCTCTACCACGACGTTGAAACAAATGCGTTGGGTCGTGCCGCGCTCCGCCTGAAACGCTCCGATTTCAACTTCGACTGTATGGTCGCGCAGTGAAATGCGATCCATCGGATCGTCAGACGAGGTCGCTTCTGCGCGTTCTGAAGGATGGGCAAACGCCAGTCGGATTTCGTTGCTCATTTTCTGCCTTCCACGCGCTGTTTTAGATGTGCCGCAAATCTGCGGATGTGCCGCCCTTTATCAGGCCTCAGGCCATCCGGCTATAGGGCAAACACGGCACAAAACCACGCGAAACCGAAAGAAACGTCAGTTCTGAGAAAGCCTCGTCGGCATCCGGTAGAAATGATGGACGCCTATGGTTGTGGTGCGCTCGTAAACACGCGCCCAACGCGGATTAACCGCCTTTGTATGATAATGCGTGGCACCGGCGGTGAGTTCCTTGGGCGCGCCATTCAGAAGCAAATCAGCGACCTTGCCGACACGTTCGTAAGCAGAATGCTCGCGAATTTTGTCGGACAAGCCATCACAGTTGTAGGTGAATTGGCATTGATATTTCCGCCCGCTCGCCGTGCCCTGATTGATCACACCGCAAACGCTCTCCGGGAATGCCGAATGCGCCGCGCGATTCAAAATCACTTCGGCCACAGCAAATTGCCCCTTCACACTTTCACCACGCGCTTCAAAGTACAGCGCTTCAGCCATGCATTGCCATTGATCTGTGCGCTTTTCGGTTTTCACCTTCGGCAAGCTATCGATGAAAGCTCGGCTATAGCGAATTTGCGTCGGTTGTGTTTCTTTTGGCGCGAACAGGTCGCGCAAAGTTTTGCCATCAAAAAGAACCAATTGCCGTGGTTTATCTGAGGTAGATTCGGTTGCTGGAGTCGTCTCTGCGTAGCTGTTGCCCACGGTCAGGGCGGCAGCCAAGAAGGATGCAATCAGATAGCGCATGGTGACCTCGTTTGGGGAATATGACCCCGGCAGCTTTAAATCGGAGGCGTTCTTAACGAAAAATAAACCAATCGTCCATACGCCGACATGTCACAGTCGCGAGACCGGATCGATTCGCGCGGAATTTTGTCAAATATTACCTTATTTTACTGGATCTTGTCCTTGATCGCCAGTTGTGCTGCAGCCAGCCGCGCGACGGGCACCCTGAAGGGGGAGCAAGACACATAGTCGAGCCCGATCTCGCGGCAAAAGGCTATCGATTCGGGGCTGCCACCATGTTCGCCGCATACCGACAACGTCAAATCGGGCTGCGCTCGGCGGCCACGTTCGGCCCCCAAACGCAGCAATTCTCCAACACCTTCCTGATCCAGCGTGTGGAACGGATCTTCCGGGAAGACGCCCTGCTGCACATAGGGGCTCATGAAACGCCCGGCGTCATCGCGTGACAATCCGTAGGTCATCTGCGTGAGGTCGTTGGTGCCGAAGCTGAAGAAATTGCAATGTTGCGCAATATCTTCGGCCCGCAGTGCGGCACGCGGGGTCTCCACCATGACACCAAGACGATAATCAAAATCGCGCGCGCGCTCGGTGCGCACGGCGGCGGCCACCGCATCAATACGGGTTTTCACCAGCTCCACTTCGCGCTTGGCCGAGACCAGCGGGATCATGATTTCCGGCACAAAAGGCTCTTTGTCGCCGCAGGCATCCAATGTCGCCTCAAAAATCGCGCGCGCCTGCATATCGAGAATTTCCGGCACCGTGATGCCCAGGCGCACACCCCGCATGCCCAACATCGGGTTGTATTCCCCAAGCGCCTCCACGCGGCGGGTCACATCGGACAGCGGCAAATTGAGCGATTCGGCCAGATCGCGCAGGCCAGCACGGTCAGTGGGCAGGAATTCATGCAGCGGCGGGTCAAACAGACGGATGCAGACCGGACGTTTGCCCATGATGTTGAACAGCTCGACAAACATCTCTCGCTGCATCGGCAGCAGAGCCTGCAAGGCCACAGCGCGGTCGGCGGGGGCGTTGGCAAAGATCACCTCGCGCATCGCAATCAGCTGGTCCGCCTCAAAGAACATATGTTCGGTGCGACAGAGGCCAATGCCTTCAGCCTCAAACATCAGCGCGGTTGTCGCGTCTGCCGGGGTATCCGCGTTGGCGCGCACGCCGATGTCACGGCTGAGATCGGCCCAGCTCATGAGCGTTTGGAAGGCATCATCTAGTGCGGCTTCCATCATTTTTGGTTCACCGGCGAGAATGTTGCCGGTGGTGCCATCCACGGTGATCACATCGCCTTCGCGGAAGATACGGCCATCGGTTGCGATGATCCGCTTTTTGCGAATCTGAAACCGCATGGAGGTGGCGCCGACCACACAAGGCAGACCAAGGCCGCGCCCGATCACCGCCGCGTGGCTGGTCATGCCGCCGCGTTCGGTTAAGGCGGCGCTGGCAGCGTGCATGCCGCGAATGTCCTCGGGGTTTGTCTCGCGACGCACCAGAACACATGCCTCGCCGCGTGCCGCGCAGGCCTGCGCCTCTGCCGCGGTGAACACGATCCGGCCGGTGGCCGCGCCGGGGCTGGCGGCAATGCCGCTGCCGATCACATCCCGCTCCGCTTCGCTGTCGACCTGACGGTGCAGGAGTTCATTGAGCGCGCGCGGCTCGATCCGCATCACAGCTTCTTCGCGTGAGATAATTTTGTCCTCGGCCAGCGATACGGCGATGCGCACCGCCGCGCGTGCGTTGCGCTGCACACGCACGCCGTCGAGAATGTGGATCTCACCGTTTTCCAGCGTGAATTCGATCTGCATCTCTTCGCGCAGGCGGGCCCGCATCAGCCCGGCGTATTCGGTCAGCAGTGCAAAGGCGTCCGGAACCTTTTCCTCAAGGGAGGCGCCGCGCGCATCTTTTTGCAGAAACAGCGCCCCTGCCCCGGATTTCATCGCGTCCCGGCCCTGGCTCTGGCTCATGTAACGCCCGGTGATCTGACGCAGACCTGTGTCGCTATTCACCAGCTGGAGCACGCCGCTGCCGCTTTCGCCATGGCCGACACCCAGCGCCATCGCCTGAATCACAAGACCAAGCCCCGCATCTGCAGGTGCGCCTTTGGCCTGACGCAAGAGCCGCGCGGTGGTGCCCTCCCAAGCGCGCGCCATGGAGCGCAACACGCCAATCAGCTGTTCACTACGATCTTGTGGGAAAGGCTCTTCAGCCTCATCCTCATAAGCTTCGAGAAAGTCCGCGACCGCATCGGGGTCGGAGTTGTCCAGATCATCAAAGATGTCGGGATCCAGCCGCGCCACATGGGTGGAGTAAGACTGAATGAATTTCAGATAGAGTTTGGCAGCCGCCTCTGCGCCAATGGTCTCGCTCAAAGAGGCAAGCTGTTCGTCATTCATGCCGATGTTCAGGATCGCGCCGGGGCCGCCCCAATCGGGATCTTCGGAACTTGGCCGCACGCACAACAGCTGTCCCTCTTCAAACGGCGCAAGCACCTGCGCCATATCGGGCTGTTCGCCCGCCGCAAGCCCATGTACCGCATCAAAAGACAGCGCGACGGTTGTCGGCACCGGCAGATCAATCCGGACCAGACGCTGCAGACATTTGGCGCGACCCCCATGGGTTGCGGGCGCCATGGGCGCTGTGGGGGTGATCAGGGTGATAAGCGGGTCATTCTGCTGCACTGCGGCACCTTTTCGTTGCGCATCGCAGCATAAACCGCACGGGGCGCGAGGCAAGTCTTAGCTGCCTCGCACGTAGAACTACGTCTTAGCCTTCCACACGTGTCAGATCTGCGGCCTGCAGACAGATTGTGCGGATGCGCGACAGAAGGTTGAGGCGGTTGCGGCGCACCACTTCGTTGTCGCTGTTGACCTGAACCGCTTCAAAGAACGCGTCAATTGGGGCGCGCAGGGAGGCCATGTTTGACATGGCTGACGCGAAATCTTCGGTCTCAATGGCCGAAGAGATCGCCCCTTCCGCCTCATCAAGTGCGGCAAAGAGCGCTTTCTCGCTGTCGTCCTCGGCAAATTTCACATCTGCGCCAAAAGAATATTCCACGCCGTCTTTCTCTTCGGCCTGGCTCAGGATGTTGTTGGCGCGCTTAAAGCCCTGCAACAGGTTTTCGCCATCCTCGGTGGACATGAAATCCTGCAGCGCGCGGGCGCGGGCCACCAGAAGCGCCAGATCATCATTGCCCGGCATCGCGATGCAGGCGTCGATCACATCATGGCGAATGCCTTGATCGCGCAGATAGACCTTGAGACGGTCATGGAAGAAGGTGAGCAGATCCTGAGGCGCAGCATTGGCAATGCCACGCGCCTGTTCGGCGTGCATTTCCATGTGCCTGGCTTCGTCGCCCTCAGCCGCTTTGGCTGCGGCTTCCCAGTCATCAACCTTCAACAAAGCCGCAATGCTGGTCTGCGTGATGTCCTGCAAATTGATGCGCAGACCGTTTTCCAGAACCAGACGGATCACACCCAAGGCCGCGCGGCGCAGGGCAAACGGATCTTTGGAGCCGGTTGGCTTTTCATCAATCGCCCAGAAACCTGACAGCGTGTCGAGCTTATCCGCCATGGCAACAGCCACAGAAACAGGTGCGGTCGGCACATCATCGGATGGGCCAAGCGGGGAGTAATGCTCTTCGCTGGCCTGACCAACTTCCGCAGGGAGCTCGGCCGCTTGCGCGTAGTAGCGCCCCATCAGGCCCTGAAGTTCCGGGAATTCATAGACCATTTCCGAGCTCAGGTCCGCCTTACAGGCCTGCGCGGCCATCTGCGCCAGCATTGGATCTGCGTTCACCGATGGGGACAGTCTGGTTGCGAGATCAGCAATCCGCATCACGCGCGCGCCTTGGCTGCCGATCTGGGCGTGGAAGGTCACGTTTTCGAGCTTCTCAACCCAAGGCTCAAAGCCCTGATCCTGCACCGTGCGCACGTCGTTTTCCCAGAAGAATTTCGCATCGCTCAAACGCGCAAACAGCACCTTCTGGTTGCCCGCCAGAATGGTAGCACCGTCGTCTTTGGTTTCACGGTTGGCAACGGTCACAAACTTTTCGATGCGGCCGGTTTTTGGGTTCTTCACGGAGAAGAACTTCTGGTGCTCTTTCATGGAGGTCTGCAGCACTTCCGGTGGCAGGCCAAGGAAATCCTCTGCAATGTCGCCCATCAGGACAACCGGCCATTCAACCAGACCAGCCACTTCGGCCAGAAGGCCTTTGTCGTCCACCACTTCGAGACCTTGAGCAAAGGCCATGTTGGTGGCGTCGTTCCAGATGGTTTCGGCGCGCTCTTCAGCGTTCAGAACCACCTTGCTGCGCTTTAGCTTGACCTCATAATCCTCAAAGCTGGTTACGGCGAAGCGGCCCTCACCCATGAAGCGATGGCCTTCGGTGGTGTCACCAGAGGTGATCCCATCGATGTCGAGCGGCACAATGCTGTGGCCATCTTCTGCCGACAGGATACACAGGATCGAATGCAGCGGACGCACCCAACGCAGGCTGCCTGCGCCCCAGCGCATGGATTTGGGCCATGGGAAATTGCGAATGGCATCTTCGAGCACGTCAGCAACGATCTCTGCCGCTGGGCGGCCCGGCTTGGTGATGGTGGCAAAGTAGACCGCGCCTTTAGGGGTCTCGCGCTCTTCCAGATCTTCACGGGCCACACCCGCACCACGCAAAAAGCCTTCGATGGCTTTGTCAGGCGCACCTACTTTGGGGCCTTTGCGCTCTTCATTAACGGTCGGGCTTTCGGCCAGCAGGCCTTCCAGCGCCAGTGTCAGACGGCGCGGCGTGGAATAGGCACGTGCATGGGCATAGGTCAAACCGGCCTCGACCAGACCATCCGTCACTTTCTTTTTCAAATCTTCAGCAGCCCGCGCCTGCATACGTGCGGGGATTTCCTCAGAAAAAAGTTCGATCAGAAGATCTGGCATGACGGATCCTTAGAAGTTCACGATGGTCTGAATAACTATCGCGTTGGCAATATCGACGAAAAACGCCGAAACCAAGGGCAAAACGACAAAAGCGATCGGGGCTGGGCCATATCTCTTGGTCACAGCGGTCATATTGGCAATGGCTGTGGGGGTCGCGCCAAGCGAAAACCCCGCAAAGCCAGCGGCCAAGACAGCGGCTGTGTAGGTCCGCCCCAGTGCAAAGAACAAAACAAAGACAACGAGTGCGACGGTGCAAACCGTCTGGAGCAGAAGCGTTGCGACAATCGCCAAACCGGCATCGTTCAATGTAGAAAAATCCATCGTCATCAAGGAAATCGCCAAAAACGTACCCAGCGCAAACTCTGAAACGATGGCGAGGCTGGGTGTCCGCGCAACGGCCGGGGACTTGGGCGCAAGCCAGTCTTTGATATTGGCGAGAGCAATCCCGCAGATCAAACACGGCACAAATAGCGGCAGCATTAAGCCCAGGTCGCTCAGCACACCATGAAGAATGTAGCCGAAAATGATCGCTGTGTGCAGCGCAAGCATCACCCGCATGAGGCTTACATGGGTGATTTCAAGTCGATCGTTGGCATCATCATACGACACCCCAACCACATCCCCATCATCCGGGCGACTGGAGCTAAGATTGTGACGCGCAATGAGGTACTTTGCGATAGGGCCACCGATCAAAGATGCCGCGATAAGACCAAGTGTCGCCATCGCCACGCCAAGCTCAGCCGAACTTTCCAAGCCTGTGGCCTCGGCAACATTTGGTGCCCACGCAATGGCCGTGCCATGCCCGCCAATCAGTGATGCAGACCCCATCAATACGCCGCTTTGTGCAGGCATGCCAAACAGATGTGCCCCAGCAATGCCAACAGAATTCTGGACGAGGATCGCACCAAGGGTCATTACCAACAAAAGACCCAGCATGCGCCCCCCAAGCAGGAGGTCAGACAGACGTGCATTCAAGCCGATACCGGCGAAAAACAGCACAAGGAGATAGTCTCTTGCGGCCACTTCAAACTCAAGAGACTGACCTGACACGCCGCTGTATACCGCAAACAGTGTCGACGCGATCAAACCGCCTGTCACTGGTTCCGGAATGTTGAATTCACGAAGAAAGGCCACCTCACGCGTCAGGCGTGCGCCCAATAGGTAGACTGCCAAACCAAGTGTCGAGGTGATAAACTCGGGAAAAACCAGAACATCAGACACTGCGGGCTGCTCCTACTGTTTTTGTGGGCAATGCGTGGGGAGCGGTTTGCCGTCAAAAGCGATCTCTCCGCAATCGTTGATTTCGTTCCAGGCAAATCCACGCCCATCGGGCAAAATGGCGACGATGCGGTCGATCCCGTACTGAACTTCTTTTTCACCCAAAAATGCGAGCGCCTCACCACTTTCCAGCGCCGCGCCGATCTCTTTGGCGTCAAAACAGTCAAACCAGCCCGGCGCATTGCGCGGTTCGGCCTTCTCCAGCAGCATGTAGGTTTCTGTCAAAAGCGGCGCGCTCATGGTGGTGGTGAAACAGGCACGGTAGCGGATCGGGGAGCTTTCGCTGTCGATCGCCATAAAATTCTCATATAGGATCGGTTCGGGCTGCTCGGTCACCAGCAGGGTGAGCTGCACGTCATCTTTGAGGTTAGAAACGCGCACCTCGTCGTAGTAGCCATAGATTTGCAGCCAATACATGGCGATCCCGCCCACCAAAGCCGTCAGCACGATCACACCTCCCAGCAATTTGCCCGTCATGCGGTTGCCCCCTGAATTTCCGTCAGGCTTTTGTTGCGCGAAACCGCGGCGCGGCGCACAGTCAAAGCCAAATGATTGAGTTGATTTGAACCTACCAAGAGATTGTGATGCCCGATAGCTTTGCCGTGGCCATGTTCGGGGCCCTTATTGCGGTCATGAACCCGTTTGTAAATCTGCCTATTTTCCTGAGCCTGACAGAGGAGCTTGCGCCCTCCGCACAGCGCAAAACCGCGCTTCAGGTGGTGGTCTACACCAGCATTGCCTGCGCGATTGTGGCCGTGGCAGGCGCCGCCATCCTCGATTTCTTTGGCATTTCGGTGGACGCTTTTCGCGTCGCGGGTGGGCTCGTGCTGCTGCAGATCGGTTTTCACATGCTGAACGGCAACAACAGCAGCGCGCATCACGGCACAGAACATGAGCAAGCCGCCGTGGCCAAGGCGCCGGTGGAGAGCATCGCGTTCTATCCGATGACCTTCCCCATGCTGGTGGGCCCCGGCACGATGACCACGCTGATTCTCTATGCCCATCAGGCCAATGGCGCGACCGGCTGGGCGATTTACGCGGCCTGCGTTGCGCTGGTGGTGGGACTTCTGGCGGTGGTGTTCCTGTTTGCAGGCAATATCGGCAAGCATCTGAGCGCCACGGCACGCACCATCATGACACGCCTTATGGGGCTGATCCTGATTGCCATCGCGATTGAAATGGTCGCGAACGGCGCGAAGGTGCTGTTGCCGGGCTTTGCCTAGCATAAGCCTCACGCCGCGTAGCCACCTGCCTCTGTCTGCACAAATGCATCCGCGCATTGCTTGGCCAGCGCGCGCACGCGGCCGATATAGGCCTGACGCTCGGTTACCGAAATCACCCCGCGCGCGTCCAGCAAGTTGAACAGGTGGGAAGCCTTGATGCACTGGTCATAAGCCGGATGCGCCATGATGATACGCTTGCCGGTCTTAGGATCGATGTGTTCCTGTGCGAGGATCTTCTCACACTCGGCCTCAGCTTCTTCAAACTGCTTGAGCAGCACTTCGGTGTTGGCCACGTCGAAGTTCCAGCGGCTGTATTCCTGCTCGGTCTGCTTGAACACATCCCCATAAGTAAGGGCGATGTCGGTCTGGGGATCATTAAACGGCATGTCCATTACGTGGTCCACACCAAGGACATACATCGCCAGACGCTCCAGACCGTAGGTGAGCTCGCCAGAAACTGGGTGGCAGTCATGGCCCCCAACCTGCTGGAAATAGGTAAACTGGCTTACTTCCATACCATCACACCAGACTTCCCAGCCGAGGCCCCAAGCGCCAAGCGTCGGGCTTTCCCAGTCATCCTCAACAAAGCGGATGTCGTGCATCTCCATGTCGATGCCGATGGCCTCAAGGCTACCAAGGTAAAGCTCTTGCAAGTTGGGCGGGCTGGGTTTGATCAGCACCTGATACTGGTAGTAGTGCTGCAGGCGGTTCGGGTTTTCACCGTAACGGCCATCTGTTGGGCGACGTGACGGTTGTACATAGGCCGCTGCCCATGCCTTGGTGCCCAAAGAGCGCAATGTGGTGGCCGGGTGAAAGGTCCCTGCCCCAACCTCCATGTCATAAGGTTGCATAATGGCACAGCCTTTTTGAGCCCAGTAGTTCTGAAGCCGCAGGATGATTTCTTGAAAGCTACGAGGTTTGCTGTCGTTATGTGCCATTTTTGTGCCCCTTACAAACGCGGCTCTTGCTTATGCGCAACCCTTGCCGGGGTCAATTGCAGCTTGCGCTAAAATAGAGGTGCAAGAGTGATAGAAACTGATAAACAGACCCCATAATTGAAGATGATCAGAGTTTTAGGGACGACCACCACTATGTTGCGCACTGTTTTGTCGCTGTTTGCGGCTATTTTTTTTAGCGTTACCGCCGTTTTTGCACAGTCTTTGCAAGATGACGTTGTTTGGGTCCAGCTGGAAGCCCGCCCAAGCCTGACAGAAGCAAGCGCCAATATTCGAAGCTACGCGCAACGGATGGATGATGTGAATGGCTTCTCGCTAGGCGGTGGCTGGTATGCAGTTGCGCTCGGCCCTTATAGCCGCGCAGACGCCGAAAACGTGCTGCGCGTGTATCGTTCCGAAGGATTGATCCCAATTGACAGCTATATCGCCTTATCGCGCGACTATCGCAGCCAATTCTGGCCCGTCGGCGCCAATCTGCTGACCAACCCAGAGAGCATCACACCAAATGCGCAACCCGAACAGAGCGCCAGCGTTGAGATCATCGAACAATCGGTTGAAGCCGCTCCTGAGCCAACACAGCCTGTGGTGCAGCAGCTGCCGGATGAAACCGTGGGCCAAGCCCGTGCGAGCGAAGCGCAGCTCACCCGCGCAGAGAAGATGCGCCTTCAGGAATGGCTGCAGTGGGCCGGTTACTACAACTCCGCAATTGACGGCGCTTTTGGCCGAGGCACACGCGCCTCTATGTCAAATTGGCAAGCGGACAACGGTTTTGACGCCACCGGCGTTCTGACCACGCTTCAGCGCGACACGCTGCGCCAACAATATTATGCGGTGCTGGAAGGTATGGACCTTCAGGTGGTACGTGATCTGGATGCGGGCATTGAAATGCTGGTGCCGCTGGGCGCAGTGTCCAAGACAAATGCTGAATACCCGTTTGTGCAATATGATGCAGCAAACGGCCCTGCGAAGGTGCTGCTAATCAGTCAGGCAGGCGATCAAAACACGTTATTTGGCCTCTATGACATCATGCAAACGCTGGAAATTGTGCCGCTCAACGGCCCACGCGAGCGCAAGAAAAACAGCTTCGTTTTGACCGGTCAGAACGGTCAGGTGATCAGTCACACAGAGGTGTCGCTGGAGGACGGCGAAGTCAAAGGCTTCACGCTGGTCTGGCCCAACGGCGATGAAGAGCGCCGCACCCGTATTCTGGACGAGATGCGTGCAAGCTTCACCCGTCTCGGCGGCACTCTGGACCCCGCAGCGGGCGACAGCGCTGCCCAGGGCATCGACCTGCTGGCGGGCCTTCAGATCCGCAAACCCAAGCAATCGCGCTCTGGCTTCTTTATTGACCGCAACGGCCATGTTCTGACGACCGCAGAGGCGGTGCAGAGCTGCTCCAAAATCACCCTCGAAGAAGACTATGATGCCAAAGTCGCCGTATTGGATGAGGCGCTTGGCGTCGCCATTCTCGCCCCCGTGAGCCCGCTGGCGCCGATTGATGTGGCTGCGCTGCGCGACGGCGCACCACGCATCCAATCCGATGTGGCTGTGGCTGGCTACTCTTTTGAAGGCGCGCTGGGAGCCCCCACCGTAACCTTTGGCAAGCTGGCCGACGTGAAGGGATTGCGCGGAGAACGCGAACTGGCGCGTCTGGCACTTGAAATCGAACCCGGCGACTGGGGTGGCCCGGTGTTTGATGCAGGCGGCGCGGTCTTTGGCATGCTCCTGCCACGAGATGCGCAGAGCGCCCAGCAGCTGCCAAGTGACGTAAACTTTGCAGTCAACTCTGACGCGCTGCGAGCGTTGCTGGCTCAGGAAGGCATCAACACAGGTCTGGCAAGCAGCGCCCAAAGCCTCGCGCCAGAGGATCTCAGCAAACGCGCCAGCGACATGACCGTACTGGTCAGCTGCTGGTGAGCACTTCCGCATCACGCAAAAGGCGGCTCCATTTAGAGCCGCCTTTTTTGTTGGCCAAAGTCTTTCCTAGCGTGCGGACAATGCGGCTGTCATGCGGATCAAGGTTGGGCGGTCTGCTTCAAACGTTTCGAGAAGAGCCTGCTGCAGCTCATTGAGCGAGGCGGGTTCCCGCGCCAGACAGCCATAGCTTTCCGCAAGTTTACAGAAATCCGGATTGTGCGCGATCACCGCATTCGGGGCGATCTGGCTTTCGACCATGCTGTCTTCGATCTCTTTGAGCTTGTGGTTGTCCCATAGCAGGATCGGGATCGGCAGCTTCATCTCTACGGCGGCGCCAAGTTCCTGGACGGTGTACTGAAAGCCATAGTCACCCGCGATGCAGACTGTGGGTTTGCCGTGGCGCGCCATTGCGCCGCCAATCGAGGCAGGCAGCGCATATCCCAGCGTCCCAAAGCCGGTGGGATGATGCCAATACCCAGAGCAAGGCATGTCCCAAACCTCTTTGGCGACATAGGCAAACTGTGTCATATCCGAATAGATCATCGCCTCATCCGGCATCACATCGCCAAGCGCATCGCAGATCTCTGCAATTCCGGGACGCTCTGCGTCCGTTTCAGCGCGGAAGCGGGCCTTGGCTTTGGCGATCTCTGCTACATCCCATTTGGGCGTTGCGGATGCCTCAGGCAAGGTAGTCAGCAATGCGTCAACAAATTGCTTGCCATCACATTGAACAGAGATGTCAGCGCGGTGGCGATCTGCCAGTACTTCAGGGTCGATATCGACGCGCACCAGCGTTCCCTGATGGCCCAATGCATCGCGCCACAGGTCACATTCAGACAGCTCCGTCCCAATGGCAACAACCAGATCCGCGCCACCAATGATCCGCTCGCTTTCGCCTCGGCCGAGATAGGTGCCAAAACTGAGAGGCTCGTCCGCTGACAGCAGGCCACAACCCGCGTAGGTCATGAACGCCGCTGCACCGCTGCGCCGCAGCAGCTCACGCACGGCAGCATCGACGGTGGCATTGCGCGCATGCTGCCCATGCGCCACCAGCCCGCCCCCAAAAACAAAGAGCGGTTTGCGCGCGGCTGTCAGCCTATCCGCCAACATCGTGAGATCTGGTACGCCAGACGCGCTGGTGAATGCGGTATTGGCACCAAGCGCAAACGCGCTTGCCTCAACCGCCATACTGCCCAGCAAACCAATCGGCACCTGAATGTGTTTGGGGCGCTGCCGTTTGCTGGCAAATTCTACAAAGGCGCGGTCGATCAGATCATAAGCGGCGCGGGCTGTGCGCGCCTCTTCAGACCAGTCACACACAGTAGCAGCAGCGCCGCGCTGATCGCGCATTTGGTGGAGCTGCCCGCGATGACCGACGTGTTCGTCCAGACAGCTCGACAGGGTCAATACCGACACGCTATCAGAATAAGCCTGGCCAAGCGGGGTCAGAATGTTGCAAAGCCCAGGCCCAGTGATCACATAGGCCACCCCTGGCTTGCCGCTCGCACGGGCATATCCGTCGGCCATAAAGCCCGCGCCCTGCTCATGGCGCGCCAACACGTGGGTGATGCCGGCCTCCTCAATCCCGCGGTACATCTCCACATTGTGCACACCGGGGATGCCAAAAATCACATCCACGCCACGCGCTTTCAACATGTGCGAAATCTGCGCTCCCAAGGGGCGCATCTCCTGCCCGATCGTTGCCATCAGGCCCTCCAGAATTGAACAGTAAAGAGAACAAACACCGCTAAGAGTTCCAAACGGCCTAGCAACATGCCAGCCGACAGAATCCATTTGGCCGTGTCATTGAGAGATGAGAAGTTGCCCGCTGGCCCGATGATGTCGCCGAGCCCTGGCCCGATGTTGGCAATTGCAGAGGCGGCGCCCGATAGGGAGGTGACAAAATCAAGTCCCGTCATGCTCAGAAGCACAGCCAACGCCCCCAGGCTCACGGTGAAGAAGACAAAGAAGGTCATAACGGAATTCAGCGCCTCTTCATCCACCTTGCGGCCTTGGTAGCTCAGGATGAAGACCCCAGAAGGGTGCTGAATGCGGCGCAATTGCACTCGGATCGCGGAGAAAAGCAGTTGATAGCGGAAGATCTTGATCGAGCAGGCTGTAGAGCCCGCGCAGCCGCCGATCAAGCCAATGAAAAAGAACATGGCGACAATGAACGATCCCCAGTTCATGTAGTCTACACTCGCATACCCCGTGCCCGAAATAATGGAGGTGATGTTAAACAGCGCCTCGCGAAAGGCGCTTTCCCAATGATGCGGAAAAACGGTTGTTAGAATAATCGTGAACAGCACCACGAGGATAGCAATCGTGACCAAGAACAAACGCACCTGACTGTCATTCAGCAGAGGTCTGGTGTGGCCGTTAACCAATTGAACGTAGCGCACAAACGGCAAAGCAGAGAGAATCATGAACAGCGTTGCGACATATTCCAAGGGGCCTGAAAAGGCGCCGAATGATGCGTCATAGGTGGAAAATCCGCCTGTAGATATTGTGGTCAGCGCGTGTACGAGCGCATCAAAAGGCGCCATTCCGACCACCACATACGCCAACATGCATGCCAAAGTCAGGCCAGCGTAAATGGTTGAAATTTGACCAGAGATCGCCGTTGCACGTGGAAGAATTTTGCCCATCGTGTCAAAACCTTCAGATCGAAAGATCTGCATGCCGCCGACACGAAGTTCCGGCAAAAAGACCATCGCAACCACAATGATCCCGATGCCGCCAAGCCACTGAAGCAATCCACGCCAAAGCAACATGCCGCGCGGAAGCTCTTCCAGTCCTGAAAAAACTGTGGCTCCCGTGGTGGTGAGACCGCTCATTGACTCAAAAAAGGCATCAACGACGCGTGCCTCAGTAGCGCCCAAGATAAAAGGAAGCGCGCCAAACAATGGCAAGGCAAGCCAAACCCCTGTCGTCAGGAGAAAGGTTTGCTGCAACGTCAGCCCATTGCCGCGACCGTTGTGACAGCAAAGCGCCACCAACACGCCCGTCAAACACGTGATCGCACCACTCAGAAAGAAGGCTTCCCAATGCGGCGTGCCATCAGCAATATCAAGCGCCATGGGGACAAACATTGTGGCACCCAAAATAGCCACAAGAAGGCCAATGACATATCCAACAGGTCGTAGATCAAGCATGCGCGCAGCGTTGGCGGTTGCCACCTCCGCTGTCAAGCAGGATACAACACAGCGATGAAAACGGTCACGCCGCGGACTGAAAAACTCAGCAAGCGACGCGAAGACTGCGAGCGATTAGATTGCTTGCTGCTAGCCTACGTGAAACAGCGTTGTGAACAGTTTAGGATCCAAGCTGTGTGACGCAAACAGTGGGCCATCCGTCAATACAGACACCGCATCATGGCTGTGCAGGCTTTCCTGATGGCTGGCAATCACGCGGAAGTCGCCGATGCGCGGATCCGCCTTAAGCTGTTCACAGAACAGGCGCGCGGCATCCTCCACAAAGATTGGATTGGCAGCGTTCAGCTCCGCGAATGCCTGCTCATCCTCGCGTTTGACCATCACCTGCGTCTCGGTTGGCACCGCTGCGCGCGCAAGATCGATCAAATCCTCAAACCACAGTTTTGGCTGATCCACGACTTCAACAGAGATCCGCGCCACAGAGCGTTGTGAATGCGGGGTGGCAAGCTGGCCACGCGACATCCGCGCGTGTTCGCTCAACTCCAGAGAACACGGACATGTCGAAGAATAAACGTAATCCAAGTGCATGATCTTGTGCATTGTACCGCCGTGCTGAACCTTCTCCAGCGCGATGTCATAGTACTGATACCCCGCCAGACCCGAACGGAGCGACTCGATCTTCATCGGGTAGGAGAACCGCATCTGAAGACGCGCGTCAAAGCTCTCCAGATCGGTGATGTAATCCGCCAGCGCGGCCTCCATCACCGAAAAGCTAAAGGTTTTCTCAGCGTGTTTATAAAACGAGCGCATGATCCGGGACATATTGATGCCCTTTTTATCGGCCTCAAGGCTCACCGTGCCAGTGACACTGGTTTCCAGAGTGATATCGCCATTGTCGCGGGAGTGAAACCGGATCGGAAGGCGGAAATTGGAAATCCCGACGTGCTGGATCTGTTGCTTCTCACCTTTGATCAGGCTGGAGGGGCCGTTCTGCAGATCCGGCAGGGTTGCGCGATAGTCAGGAGTCGCCTCAAAATCATGCGGGTATTCGCGTGAGAGCGACGGGTAATTGACCAGAGGCTGATCGGGCAGAAGACGGGAAATGGCAGGGTCAAGCTCTGCAATCTCAGTCACAGACGCAGTCTGCGCCCAAGCCCTGAGACGGGCCAGTGCTTCTTCTGCTTCTTCAAGCGTCAAGTTCCCGTCATTCTTGGGAGACTGAATGTTCATGACCAAGCACCCTTTGAGTCCTGACCCTGACTACCTTAATCCGTCAGAGAAAAAATAGCTAATTTCGAATTCAAATACGCGTAAAGCGGCATATTGGTTCATCTTTTGTAAGTCATACAAAAAAGCGACGCCCGAGCCTTTGCCCCAAGCGCCGCTCTCACATCAATTGCAAATGGGCTTAGCTTCGGGCCGCTTCAAGTGCGTTGGAAATATCGGCAATCAGGTCTTGTGTATCCTCAAGTCCTACAGAGAAACGCACCAGACCCGGCGTAATACCCAACTCATCTTTTTGCGCATCAGACAGACGTTGATGCGTGGTGGTCGCCGGGTGGGTTGCAATGGATTTTGCATCCCCTAGGTTATTTGAGATCACAGCAATTTCCAGCGCATTGAGGAATTTGAAAGCCGCAGCCTGCCCTGCCTTCAAATCAATAGAAAGAACCGTACCGCCCTTACCATCAAGTTGTTTCTGCACCAATGCTGCCTGCGGATGGTTTGCCAGCCCCGGATAGATGGTGCGTGCCAGCGCCGGATGATCCTGCAGCGCCTCGGCAATGGCCAACGCGCTTTCCGCCTGTGCCCTCACCCGCAGATCAATGGTTTCCAGACCCTTGAGCATCACCCAGGCATTGAACGGGCTCATGCTGCCACCGGTGTGCTTCATGTAGGGCTCAAGCGTGCCACGGACGAAATCTTTGGTGCCAAGCACCACACCGCCCAGCGCGCGGCCCTGCCCGTCGATATGTTTGGTGGCGGAGTAGATCACCACATCGGCGCCCTGCTCGATTGCGCGGCTGAAAACAGGCGTGGAGAACACATTGTCCACCACAACCAGAGCGCCGACCTCATGGGCAATCTGCGCCACGGCGGTGATGTTGATCACCTCAAGCGTCGGGTTGGACATGCTTTCAAAGAACACCGCCTTGGTGTTGGGCCGCATCGCCGCCTTCCAGGCCGCGAGATCGGTGCCATCTACAAAGGTCACCTCAACGCCGTAGCGGGTGAGGATGTTCTCAAGAATATAGAGACAGGAGCCAAACAGCGCTTTGGCGGAAACAACGTGGTCACCAGCTTGCAACATCGAAGTCAGCGCGCCGCTGACAGCCGCCATGCCGCTTGCGGTGGCAAAGGCGTCTTCTGCACCTTCCAGCGCGGCAATACGCTCTTCAAACATCGCAACCGTCGGGTTGCCGTAGCGCGCGTAGATGAACTCATCCGGTCCGGTCTCGATAAACCGCGCCTCAGCCTGCTCCGCAGTGTCATATACAAACCCCTGGGTGAGGAAGATCGCCTCACTCACCTCGTTGTACTGGCTGCGCCGCGTGCCACCGTGCACAAGCTTCGTGCGTTTGTTCCAATCGCTCATGTCATCATCTCCCGGGCCGTCTCTGATTGGCCCAAATAAAAAGCCCCGTTCCGGCCAAGCGGAAGGGGCTCCTTCATCCTGACCTCTTTAGCGGCATGTTTTACGTGGCCCGCAATCCGGTAACAAATCGCCACGCCCGCGCTTTACGCCTCAGCTCTATAAAGGTCAAGGCTACAGCACTGCGGTCACATTTGCTTTACTCCCTGCCGCGCCAAAGGGATGTCTCAGCACCCCCTCTTGCGGCACCGCGCGAAACCGGCATCATGGCGCACATCTCAGGAGGAGCACCCATGTCATCTGACCCGATTGATCTCTACTACTGGCCCACGCCAAACGGCTGGAAAATCTCCATCGCGCTGGAAGAGATGGGGCTGCCCTATGCGACCCATCTGATCAACATCGGCAAAGGCGATCAGTTTGCGCCGGAGTTTCTGCGCATCGCGCCCAACAACCGGATGCCCGCGATTGTTGACCCAGACGGTCCGGATGGCAAACCTGTTTCCGTGTTTGAAAGCGGCGCGATCCTGACCTATCTCGCCCGAAAAACCGGCCAGTTCATGGGACAGAGCGAACGCGACCGGATCGCGGTGGAAGAATGGCTGATGTGGCAGATGGGCGGCCTTGGCCCCATGGCCGGACAGACCCATCACTTCCTCAAATACGCGCCTGAAGACATTGCCTATGCCAAGGACCGCTACCGCTCTGAGGCGGCGCGGCTCTATGGCGTGCTCGACCGGCGTCTGGCGGAGCAAGAATATGTCGCCGGAGATTTCTACTCGATTGCGGATATGGCGATCTGGGGCTGGGCCTCGCTCTGGGAAGGGCAGGAACAAACCCTTGAGGACAAACCCCATATGGCGCGCTGGCTGAAAACCCTGTGGGAGCGCCCTGCCCTGCGCCGGGGCCGCGCCCTGCACGCAGATCTGCGCGCAGACCGCTCTGACACCTGGGTGCAGGCCGATCTGTTTGGGACGGATTTCTAAGCCGGATCAGGTTTCTTTGGTGTCTTCTTCAATGGCGTAATCTTGAAAGATCTTGCCCTGCGTCATGAAGAAGACAAACACCGCCGCCGTCAGGCCGAAGGTCTTGAAATAGACCCAAGTGTCGGTGGTTTGGGTGCGCCAGATGATTTCGTTGAGCGCCGCGAGGCCAAAGAAGAAATAGGTCAGCCGCTTGGTCAGCAGCATCCAGCCTTCTTCCTTTAGCGGCATCATCTCCTCCATGACCACCTTCAGGTAGCTCTGTCCGCGCAGCAGCCCAAAGCCAAGAATGCCGCCAAACAGCAGGTAGATCATGGTGGGCTTGATCTTGAAGAAGCGCTCATCATTGAGCCAGACCGACAGGCCGCCAAACACCACAACCAGCACCAGCGTGGCGATTTGCATCTTGCTGATCTTGCCGGTCAGACGCCAGAGGATCACCGTCGTCAGGGTCAGGAGCGGGATAAAACCGGCGGTGGCCAGAATGAAGCCGTCATACTGGGTGCCACCAACGGTAAAGGTCTGATCGCGCATCCGCAGATAGGCCACAAAGAAGGCCACGATTGGGCCCATCTCCAGCACCATCTTCAAAACCGGATTGATCTTCTTCTCTGGCATCGCGCGTTTCCTCTCCTCAGGCGTCCTATCCGCCCATTTCCACTATCACAGCCCCAGCCGCAATCAATGCCATCAAGGCAATCCGGCGTGGGCCAACAGTCTCTTTCAGTACCAGCCAGCCAATCAGCGCCGCAAACACAGGCGAGGTTTCCCGCAACACGGCAGCCTCGCCAACTTTATCAAGCCGTGTGGCCAGCATCACCGAGCCAAAGCTCGCAAAGGCCACGAGCCCGCCAAAGAAGCCCCGCGTCATCAGCGGACCCAGGGTGGGCGGATTTTCCATCCGCCGCCAGCGCCGCGCAGCTATGACCGGAAACACCAGACCGTCGATGAAAAAGAACCACGCCAAGAAGGTAAATGGGTCTGCAGTCGCGCGAATGCCATAGGCGTCATAGGTGGTGTAAAGTGCCACGAACAATCCGGTGCAGACGGCAATCACCATGGCAGAGACCAGCGTATCACGGCCTTCCGTCATAAAAACCATGTTATAGAGCGCGAGCCCTAGAATGCCGGACATCAGGACGGCCACCCCCAGCCATTGAACCGCGCTGAAGGTTTCGCCAAAGATCAAGTAAGCGCCAATCACAGTGAAAAACGGCCCTGTGCCGCGCACCACCGGATAGACCACGGTAAAGGCGCCTTTGGTGTAGGCCCAGCCCTGCAACAGCTTGTAGCCGGTGTGGATCAGGAAGGCCCCGGCAAAGATCGGCCACATATGCGGCTCGGGCCAAGGCACCACAAACAGCGCAAACGGCAGCGCCATGGCGCCATAGCTGAAATCAATTGCGCCACGCGTCAGCCAGGGATCATGCCGCCCCTTCTGCAGCGCGCCGAAGACCGCGTGCAGGAAGGCGGCGGAAACAGCCAGGATCAGCGCGAGCTGTTGGCCAGCCTCAGTCCCGGCCAAAGACACGAGCCATGCACTCATTCTGTGTTATCCGCCGCGCGCAATAGCCGGGGGTTTTCCACCCCCGGACCCCCGGAGGATATTTGAGGCAAGAGGAAGATCAGCTCTGCTCCACGCCGATCAGGGCATTGGCAAACTCTTCCGGATCAAACGGCTGCAAATCATCAATCTGCTCGCCCACACCAATCGCGTGAATGGGCAAGCCAAATTTATCCGCCAGCGAGACCAGAATGCCGCCTTTGGCGGTGCCATCCAGTTTGGTCATCACGAGACCGCTAACGTCCGCGAGTTTCTGGAAAGTTTCAACCTGGTTGATCGCATTTTGACCTGTTGTGGCGTCCAGAACCAGAAGCGTGTTGTGCGGGGCTTCAGGATCTTTTTTGCGGATCACGCGCACAATTTTCGCCAGCTCCTCCATCAGATCCTGACGGTTCTGCAAGCGGCCAGCGGTATCAATCATCAAGAGATCTGCACCATCTGCTTCGGCCTTTGTCATGGCGTCAAAGGCGAGACTTGCAGGATCAGAGCCTTCTGGCGCGGTTAACACGGGCACACCTGCCCGGTCACCCCAGACCTGCAGCTGCTCGACTGCCGCCGCACGAAAGGTATCGCCCGCAGCAATGACCACAGATTTACCCGCAGCCTGAAACTGACTGGCTAGTTTACCAATGGTTGTGGTTTTTCCTGCACCGTTCACACCAACAATCAAAACCACTTGCGGTTTTGAAGGATAAAGCGGCATTGGGCGCGCGACAGTTTCCATGATGCGAGACACTTCGCCCGCCAACATGCCCTTGATCTCAGGTGTTGAGACACGACGCCCCATGCGGCCTTCTGCGATATTCGCGGTGACGCGCAAGGCGGTGTCCACTCCCATGTCAGAGGCGATCAGCAGCTCTTCAAGCTGCTCAAGCATGTCATCGTCAAGCTCTCGTTTCACAACAGGCGCGCTGCGGCCCTGTCCGGTCAGGCGCGATAGCAAGCCGGGCTTGGGGGCCGGCACAGTTTGCGACTCAGGCGCAGGAGATGATGCGGGTGTCGGTTTGGGCGCTTCAGCAGGCGCCTCAAAGGTGGGCGCGCTAACGGCTGCAGGTGCCTCAGGCGTCGCCTCCTGCACAGCGGGAGCTTCTGCCTCCACTTCACCACCATCTTCGACAATCGCCTCGAGCCCCTCCTCCAGTTTGGAAGAGGATTTGAACAACCTGTCCTTGAGCTTTGAGAAAAACGCCATGTGGGTCTCCGAAACTGTTGGAACTCAGTTAGTCTGAATTTACAGGATTTAAAAGAGCGGTGTCTGCCAACCAACTCCTGCGACAATCAAAAATTGACCGGCAGCGTAAAAGCCCCAAATGGCAACGGAGGTCAGAGGATATAGCCCACTCTCTTCGCGCATGCGAAACAGCTGCATCGCCAAAAGTGTATCAGACACAATAAATGCGACAGCCCCGATCATCGCTAAAGCATGCGTTGTCAAAGCCAGCGCAGAGACCCCCATCAAACTGATCAAGACGACGTAAAACCTGACAAACCAACGCAACTTCCCAGTGTGAGGACTTAACCAAATCTCTGTGGAAAGTGCGAGCGCGACAAGCACAGGCAGCATGAACGACACCGTCAACGCGCCGCCGCCCAGCATCCAAAAATGCCAGCTGTAGGCAATGTGGACCAGACTGAACCCACCGAGCCCCAGCAGAAAAGGCCGCTCTCCGTTTCGTGACAGCACAAAATCACCGAGGGCCGAACAGACCAATGCAAACGCAACCACACTTGATCCAAAGCTAACGAAAAGTGCACCAGCACAGGCCGCCATCGGAACAGTCTTTATAACAGTTTTCCATAAGCTCTGCGGTCGGTAGCAATAAAATGCCCCATAAATCACAGCAGCCAAAAGCCCGACGCCCAACAGAATCAAACGCAAATTCTGACGAAAGGCGATTTCCTCAATAATACTCATAAAACCTTAGTCCGTTTTCTTGCACTGTAGACATCCAACACCCATGCGCATCAAGAAAACACGCACATGACGCAGGGGCAGCAACAAAAAACAATGTTGTATGCACAGAGGGCCTGTAAGCCGGATTCTGTTGCGTTGGGTTGCCCCGACGCCGATGACCATTCGTCTAGGATGCCTGTTACCAGACACCTCCAGCTGCCAACCCGGATCTGCTCGGGGCAAGACCCCCCTGTGGCCGAGGCCACGCGCGATCCCTATTTGGCATTGCTCCCGGTGGGGCTTGCCGTGCCGCTGCTGTTGCCAGCCGCGCGGTGGGCTCTTACCCCACCGTTTCACCTTAACCCTGACGGATCAGGGCAGTCTGTTCTCTGTGGCGCTTTCCCTCGGGTTGCCCCGGCCGGGCGTTACCCGGCACCGCTGCCTTGTGGAGTCCGGACTTTCCTCACGGGCTTGCGCCCCTGCGGCCATCCAGCCCTCTGTGCAAGCTTTGCCCTATGGCGTCACAACGACATCGTCAACCATTTTGACCTGTCAGGTCGACGCAGCACTGCGCCAGATGGGCCTAAAATCCTCGGAAACCAGTTCCCCCTCAGCCCACGGACGAAACCGCAGTCGCACAGCCGCCAACAGTGTCTCGTCAGCCACATCACCGCTGTAGCCGTGTCGCTTTGCGATTTCTCTAAACCGAGACATCTCAATGTCCTGCGGCACGGCATCAGTCCCACGCTTTTCCGCAAGTCCCAACATTTCGAGCCGTTGCCAATCAAACCGAGCGCCAGGATCAATCTTGCGGCCCGGCGCAAGATCGGAGTGACCAATCACTCCTTTAGGTCCAATATTCCAACGCAGCATAATGTCATCGAGAAGCCGCTCTAAGGCTGTCATTTGCGCCGCTGCAAACGGATGATCTCCGCAATTTGACAACTCAATACCAATAGAGCGAGAGTTCACATCCTTGCAGCCCCGCCATTCCCCAGCGCCTGCATGCCAAGCGCGCATCTTCTCGTCGACCAGTTGGGTAATCTCTCCATGGGGCGAGATAACATAGTGCGCCGAAACTTCCGCCTGTGGGTGGCAAAGCCAATCAATTGCCGCCTGCGTACTTGCCATCGCGGTGTAGTGAATGACGATCAGTTCAGGCTTGGCCCCGTCACGGCGCACACCAAAGTTCGGAGAAGGGTGTTGCTTTATCTCGAGCTTATCCGCCAAGGGATCAATTCCGGGCAGCCTTGCGGAAAGGGGCTGGATCCCAAGCACACGCATAGCCGTCGCCGTCTGGATCTACACCGAGGCGGTCAACACGCGGACCACCGCGCTCCAGGAATGCGAGCTGCGCCGCCTGATCACTGCCAAATTTCGCACATGCTTTTTGGTAGCGAGACGATCCTGCCAAGCCCAAACGGCTGTGGACCTTTGTCCCCCGCGGATGGCTGGTTGCGAGCGCATAGGCAACCACATTGGGGCCCTGCGCGCCGGAACGGGTGGGCACAGCAGTGGGCGCGATAACAGTATAATTCGCCTGATTTTGCGCACGCAATGCGGCGTCTGCCTCAATTGATCTGCGCTCGCCGACCGCCGCAAAGTCGTTTTCGTCAGAAATGCCCGGATTGGAGAAAACCTGCGGCGCAGGATTTGACGGACTTGCCTCCAGTGGCAAGACGCCGGAATTTGACGAAGCCGCTGCCAACGCCGCAGTTGTTTCACTCGCTATCGTGGCCGCTTCTGAAGACGCTGTTGGCACCGCAACTGAAGTGGTTGCCAAGGGGGCCGCAGGCGCAGTCGGCGCTGATGCCACTTGCACTTGAGGTGCGGGCGGGACTGTCTCTGTGGAGACAGCTTGGGCCGATGGCAAAGCAGTGCCACTCAGGGGAGTGGTCTGCCGTGCCCCGGACTGCGGTGAGTTTACCGCATTGTCAAATCCCACACCTGCCGCGCTGTCAGGAATACGCGGCTGGCACGCCGCCAGCGCCAAAACGGCGCAGATTGCCCCAAATGTTCGTGTCATCTCTGCTCTGCCTGCTTGTTGCTTGGCAGAGGGCTTACCACCATTTGCCCGGTTTGGCCACAAATCCAGCCGCCTGCTCCAGCGCATAAGCGGTGTTCAGCAGATCGCCTTCTTCCCATGGACGCCCGATGAGCTGCAGACCCAGCGGCAGACCTTGGGAATCGAGGCCCGTTGGCACGGAGACACCCGGCAGACCGGCGAGGTTCACAGTCACGGTGAAGACGTCGTTCAGATACATCTGGATCGGATCGGCTTCGGACATTTCTCCCAGACCAAAGGCCGCAGAAGGAGTGGCCGGCGTGAGAATCGCGTCGATGCCTTGGGCAAAGACATTCTCAAAATCCTGCTTGATCAGCGTGCGCACGCGACGCGCGCGGTTGTAGTAAGCGTCATAGAAACCAGCTGACAGCACATAGGTGCCGACCATCACACGGCGCTGCACCTCGTGGCCAAAGCCTTCGGCGCGGGTCTTTTCATACATCTCGGTGATGCCGTCACCCGCAGCCAATGTGGCGCGATGGCCGTAGCGCACACCATCATAACGCGCGAGGTTGGAAGAGGCCTCCGCAGGCGCAATCACGTAATAGGCTGGCAGCGCGTATTTTGTGTGCGGCAGAGAGATGTCGACAATCTCAGCACCGGCCGCTTTCAGCATATCAATGCCGTCCTGCCACAGCTTGTCGATCTCCGCAGGCACACCATCAAGGCGGTACTCTTTCGGGATGCCGATCTTTTTGCCGCGAATGTCGCCGGTCAACATAGCTTCAAAGTTTGGCACAGCGAGTTCCGCACTGGTGCTGTCTTTGGCGTCATGGCCGCACATCGCTTCCAACATAATCGCCGCGTCACGCACGTCTTTGGTCATCGGTCCAGCCTGATCGAGCGAGCTGGCAAAGGCCACGATGCCCCAGCGGGAGCAACGGCCATAGGTTGGCTTGATACCCGTGATGCCGGTGAAGGCCGCAGGCTGACGGATGGAACCGCCGGTGTCGGTGCCTGTGGCCGCAAGGCAGAGGTCTGCCGCCACAGCGGTGGCGGAGCCGCCTGAAGAGCCGCCCGGGGTCAGCGCGGTGTCATCATTGCCGCGACGCCATGGGTTCACTGCGTTGCCGTAAACAGAGGTCTCGTTGGAAGAGCCCATCGCAAACTCATCCATGTTGAGCTTGCCAAGCATCACGGCACCCGCGTCCTGCAGTTTTTGGGACACGGTGGATTCATATTCTGGCTTGAAACCTTCGAGAATGCCGCTGGCCGCCTGGCTTGCCACACCTTTGGTGCAAAACAGGTCTTTGATGCCAATCGGCAGACCGCACATGTCGGGCGCGCCGCCTTCGGCAATACGCGCATCTGCTGCCTTCGCGCGCTCCAGCGCAATCTCCGGCGTCTTGTGCACATAGGCGTTCAGCGCGTCCCCGTCGTCGATGGCTTTCAGGAAAGATTCGGTCAGCTCTACAGAGGTCACATCGCCCGCGCGCAGTTTGTCACGTGCTTCTGCCAGCGTCAGTTTGGTCAATTCGGTCATTTCGGTCGCCTCTCTCTGGGGCAAAATTCGGTTCAGGTGGCTGGGTGTGGATCAACGGCAGGTGCCGGATCACTCCACCACTTTTGGCACAGCAAAGAAGCCTTCGCGCGCATCTGGGGCATTCTTCAGGATTTTTTCCTGCTGATCGCCATCGGAAATCACATCTTCGCGGCGCTTTAGGCGCATCGGGGTGACAGAAACCATGGGCTCCACGCCTTCAACATCCACTTCATTGAGCTGCTCAATGAACCCCAGCACAGCATTGAACTCCTGCGCCAACGCGGGCAGGTCTTTCTCTTCAACCTTGATCCGGGCCAGTTTGGCCACTTTGGCGGCGGTGCTTTCATCAATCGACATAGGGCAAGACTCTTTTGTTGCGGGCTTACTGCGAACGTATCCTCAGCCTTTAGCGCGCGCACCGCATCGGTGCAAGCAGTTGGCCTCATTGAGCGCGTGCTCCAGCCTGTTGCACGATATGGCGGCGCAAAACTTCAATCATCCAGCCCAACATGACGCCATTGAGCACATGCCACATAAAATGAGTGCCAAAGGGCACCGCCTCGCACATCGGCATATCAAGCGAACGGAAGGTGAGAGAGGCGAGCAAAATGCCGCCCCCAATCGCCAAACCGCGCGCCACGCCGGGCAAGCGCCCTCTCAGCGCAAAGGCATACCCTAGGATCATCACGGGCACCGGCATATAAGCGGCCGAGACCCCAAGCAGTGGCAGCTGGGAAAACAGTGGGATGGTCAGCGCGGCATAGGGAAAGAATCCGAGCGTGGCCACAGAAGCCCAGAGCGGGCGCAGCCGCCAATAGTGCCGGTTGGCCGCGTAAATATAGAGCAGCACATAGATCGCGATCGGCGCCACATCCGTCACGCCGGCCCAGCGCGTGGCGTATGTGTGAAACAGAAAGCTGCCAATGCCGATGAACGCAAGAATGACACAAAGCGCCCGCGCAAGTGTCTTTCCGCCGCCCGCGGGTACATCGCGCAGGCGTCCCCACATCCAGAGCGCGGCCAGAACAAAGGCGGCATTTGTCGCCGCATTCACGGGTTCCGCCCAAAAAGCCGGGCTCATGCGCTCACAATAGGCGTCCACCTGCGCTGTCCAATCCATGTGGCCTGCCCCTTCTGTCCTGATCTCTTTTCTTGTCACGCGCCCGTGCTAGTCTGACCATACATCAGAAGGAGAAACAGTATGAAAATCATCTGGCTGGGGCATGGCTCCTTTCGCATTGAAACCGCCAATCTGGTGCTGCTGGTGGATCCTTGGCTGACCGGCAATCCGATGTTGCCTGAGGATCAGCATGAGGCCGCAGTGGCTGGCGCAACGCACCTCATACTGACCCATGCACATTTTGACCATGTGGCCGACATGCTGCCGCTTGCGCGCAAGCTGTCCTGCCCCATCGTAGGTCAATATGACCTGATGTCTTATTGGAACGAGCACGAACATCTGGAAACCATCGGCTTTAACAAAGGCGGCACGGTAGAGCTCGGAGACGGAGCTACCCTCTCCATGGTTGCGGCGTCCCACAGTTCCACCTTTGGCAGCGATGAAGGCCCAAAGGCGGCAGGCTCGGAAGTGGGCTATATGCTGAAGGCGGAAGGGCGCACGGTCTATATCTCCGGTGACACAGACATCATGGCCGATATGGACTGGATGGGAGACTATTATCAGCCCGACATCGGCATCCTTTCTGCGGGTGGTCACTTTACGATGGACATGAAAGGCGCAGCTTATGCGGCCAAGCGCTATTTCAATTTCAAGACCGTGATCCCGTGCCACTACCGCACCTTCCCGATTCTGGCGCAATCCGCCGATGATCTGCGCGCAGGCCTGCCGGATGTGGAGGTCATCGAACCCGAGGTCATGCAGGCCATCGATCTCTGATGCCCGCCACGGACTTTTCCGCAGAAGAATACGCCGCGCGCCTCACCAAGACGCGCCGCGCCATGGCGGCGCAAGGCATCGACACGCTGATTGTGGTCGATCCCTCCAACATGGCCTGGCTCACCGGCTATGACGGCTGGAGCTTTTACGTGCCGCAGGCGGTGATTGTCCCTGCGGCCGGTGATCCGATCTGGTGGGGCCGCCCGCAGGACAAGGCAGGCGCGGCGCAAACCACATGGCTGTCGGCAGAGAACCTCCTTGATTGGCCGGAGGCCCATGTCCAACACCCCAACCATCACCCTTATGAGGCGCTGGTGACACATCTTCAGGCGCGCGGGCTGACCCGCAACATCGGTGTGGAGATGGACAATTATTATTACTCCGCCAAATCCCATGCGGTGCTGACGGAGACGTTTGGGCCACTCATAGATGCGACCAGCCTCGTAAACTGGCAGCGCGCGGTCAAAAGCTCTGCCGAACTGGCGATGATGCGCAAAGCCGGACAACTCACCGCGCATATGCATGCCACTTTGCGTGACGGCTTTCACGCAGGCCGCCGCAAAAACGAGCTGGTGGCAGAGGTGCAAGCCGCTGGGATCGCGGGCATTGACGGGATCGCTGGCGACTACCCCGCCATCGCCCCCATCGCGCCGTCGGGCACCGAAGCCTCTGCCGCCCATATCACATGGAACGAGCGCCCGCTGCGCTCTGGCGAAGCGACCTATTTTGAAATCTCAGGCTGCTTTCACCGCTACCATTGCCCCGCCAGCCGCACGCTTTACATGGGCACGCCGCCTGCAGACATTTGCCGCGCCGAAGGGGCAGTTTTGCGCGCAATCGAGGATGCCTTTGCCGCAGCCAAACCCGGTGCCACCTGCGAAGAGGTTGCTGCCTGCGTCTATGACAGCTTTGCGCGTGCGGGCTACAAAAAGGACAATCGCACCGGCTATCCCATCGGCCTCAGCTATCCGCCGGATTGGGGAGAGCGCAGCATGAGCCTGCGCCCCGGCGATACCACGGAGCTGCAAGCAGGCATGACCTTTCACCTCATGCCCGGCCTTTGGACACCGAATTGGGGCGTGGCAATCACCGAGAGCTTTGTTGTCACCGAAACTGGCGGTGTGCCGCTGGCCGAGATCCCGCGCGAGATTTTCATAGAAGATGCGTAAGCGGCTCAGCGCCGCGCGGCAAAAAAGTCTTTGAGCAGCGCCTCACAGTCCGCCGATGCAAGACCATCGTAAATTTCAGGAACATGATGGCTCTGGGGGTGGGCGAACACCCGAGGCCCCTGCGCCACACCGCCGCTCTTGGGATCACCCGCGCCATAATAAAGCCGCGCGATCCTTGCCTGACTGATCGCGCTGGCGCACATCGGGCAAGGCTCCAGCGTCACATAGAGGTCACAGCCAACCAAACGCTCGCTGCCAAGCGCCACGCAGGCCGCGCGCATGGCCAAAATTTCAGCATGTGCAGTCGGGTCATGGTTTTCGCGTGTGCGATTGCCTGCCTTTGCCAACACCTGCCCATCCGGACCAACAACCACCGCACCCACGGGCACCTCGCCGCGAGCGGCGGCGGCGCGGGCCTCTGCCAGCGCAAGATCCATGTGAGAGGTGAATGTCATATCCCTGACATGCCTTGCCGCGCGCGGCTGCGCAATCCCCCTTTCCCGCTTGCGCATTCCCCGTTACATGGGGGCCATGAGTCAAAAACCGCCCTACTCCCGCCGCGCTGGCAAACCACAGCGCCCGCAACGCCCTGCCAAAACCGGCCAACGCGCCGCCAAGCCCGCTGCTGGAAAACCCGCATCGGAACAGCCGCGCCCAGATGGCGACCGTATCGCAAAGGTATTGGCGCGTGCAGGCATTGCGTCGCGGCGCGATGCTGAGCGCATGATCGAAGCTGGCCGTGTGAGTGTGAACGGAAAGAAACTCACAAGCCCAGCTCTTAACGTGACAGACAAGGATCGGATCACTGTCGACGGCAAAACGGTCGGAACACCAGATCATGAGCGGCTTTGGCTCTATCACAAACCCACGGGCCTTGTGACAACAAACCGCGACGAAAAGGGTCGCGAAACGATCTTTGACAAGCTGCCCGAGACCATGCCGCGTGTTATGACCGTTGGTCGGCTAGATTTGAATTCCGAGGGCCTCTTGCTGCTGACCAATGATGGCGGTGTCAAACGAAAACTGGAACTGCCAAGCACAGGATGGCTGCGCAAATACCGGGTGCGTGTGAATGGCCGTCCAACGGAAGACACCTTCGCCCCCTTGCGTAAAGGCATTGAAATCGAAGGCGAACGCTTCCAACCCATGGAAATCTCACTCGATCGCCAGCAAGGCGCAAATGCCTGGGCGACTGTAGGTTTGCGCGAAGGCAAAAACCGCGAAATCCGCCGCGCGATGGAGGCCATCGGTCTCAGTGTGAACCGCCTGATCCGCACGTCTTATGGCCCGTTTCAACTTGGTCAACTCAAACCGGGCGAGGTCGAGGAGGTACGCCGCCGCGTGGTGCGCGATCAACTCGGGCTGGAAGGCGCTGTGCTACCCGAAACGCGCCGCAAACCAACACGCCACCGACGCTAAACCATTTGCGCACTCCCGAAGGAGCAAATGAGCAATCATCCGCGAGAATGCGCCAATGAAACCGAACTTCCCCCTAGCCAGAGAGAGGCAGAGTTCTTAAGTTTATCGACAACTTAGCAGGGGATCGCACCACATGTCTTCAAGCGGCTTACAACGACTGGCCTTCGGATTGCTTGTGGTGCTTATTTTTTACGTCGCCATCACTGGAGGCGCATAATGGCGCAAAAATTCGGTGGTAAATATAGCCCAAGCGGTCACGCAAAAACTCCTACAGCCGCCTCAAACGGTGGGTTTCGTGACGCAAAACGCAGCCGTGTAGGTGGCCGCGCAAACCTGCTGTTCATTGCACCTTTACCATTGATCTGGCAGGCTTTTTCCTCACAGCTTATGGTAATGGCGCAATACCTTGCGGCGCTGGGTATCTTGCTGCTGGCAGCCTGGATGACTCGCGAAGGCCTGCACGCGCAGGAAGCGTATGACGCGCGCAAAGTCGCTCGACGCCCTGCATTGCCAAGGAAAATGCTCGGCTCACTCTTCACCGCCGCCGGTCTCGGTTTGGCGGGTATCGCAGGTCACGGTCCCATTGATGCGCTGATTTTTGCAAGTCTTGGCGGCATTTTACACAGCTTTGCCTTCGGTCTTGATCCTATGCGCAACAAAGGCATGGACGGCATAGACACCTATCAAACTGATCGTGTGGCCCGCGCGATTGAGGAAGCCGAAGACCATCTTGCAGCGATGCGCGAGGCAATTTCGCGCGCAGGAGACCGCGCACTTGAAAGACGTGTTGATGCGTTTCAGGCAACCGCGCGTGACCTGTTTAGAACCGTCGAAGAAGATCCTCGCGATCTTACAGCCGCGCGACGCTATCTTGGGGTTTATCTTCTGGGAGCGAGTGACGCGACCATCAAATTTGCCGACATTTACCGCCGCACTCAGGACCAAAAGGCTCGTGAAGACTTCGCTGCGTTGCTAGATGATCTAGAAAAGAACTTTGCCGCCCGCACCCAAAAACTGCTGTTGGATGATCGGGGGGATTTGAATGTTGAAATTGATGTCCTGCGGGAGCGCCTGGAACGTGAAGGCCTTCATCAGGGCGATCTGTAACACTGTGTTGACCCGGAGAGGTACCTGACATGTCTGATACTGTGCGCAAAAAGGCTGAAGCAGCTTTGGCGGAAATTACCGAGGCCACCGTGTCCCTCCCCGAGCCTGTAGAGGCAAATGCCGTGGTGCCAATGGCAGATGCGGACGCCCCGATGTCCGCCGAAATCACCAAGCGCATGGCGGAGCTCGACATGAGCAACACCAACTCTATTGTGTCCTTTGGCTCCGCGGCACAGGCAGAGCTGCAAACAATTTCGCAATCCATGCTACAAGACGTGCGCAACAAGGATGTTGGCCCTGCTGGGGATAGTCTGCGCAACATTGTCACAACGATCCGGGGGTTCTCCGTCTCCGAGTTGGATGTGCGTCGCGAACGTAGCTTCTGGGAAAAGCTCATGGGGCGGGCCGCGCCCTTTGCGAAATTCACCGCCCGGTTTGAAGAGGTTCAAGGACAGATCGACAAAATTACAGACGATCTACTCACTCACGAGCACACCCTGCTGAAAGACATCAAGTCGCTCGACCTGCTTTATGAGAAGACTCTGAACTTTTACGACGAGCTGGCGCTTTATATTTCCGCTGGCGAAGCCAAAATTGGCGAGCTCGACAGCACCGACATACCCGCCAAAGAAGCAGAAGTCGCGGCAGCAGACGAAAACGCCCAAGTCATGAAAGCCCAGGAACTGCGCGACCTACGTGCGGCACGCGATGATCTTGAACGCCGGGTGCATGATCTGAAACTGACCCGTCAGGTCACCATGCAGTCCCTGCCCTCAATCCGCCTCGTGCAGGAAAACGACAAATCTCTGGTCACCAAGATCAACTCAACCCTGGTCAACACGGTCCCGCTCTGGGAAACTCAGCTGGCGCAGGCGGTGACCATTCAGCGCTCTGCCGAGGCGGCGGCAGCGGTGCGTGATGCCAATGACCTCACCAACGAGCTGCTGACGGCCAACGCCAAGAACCTGCGCGACACCAACAAGGCTGTGCGCACTGAAATGGAGCGCGGCGTGTTTGACATTGAGGCGGTCAAAACCGCCAATGCGGAGCTGATTGCCACCATCAATGAATCGCTGCAGATCGCGGATGCGGGCAAAGCCAAACGCGCCGCTGCGGAAGAGGACATGAAGAAGATGGAAGCCGAGCTGCGCGACACTCTGGCCTCTGCAAAAGCCCGTCAGGACGGGTTGGGGGACACCGCCGCAAACTCCGTGCCCAAGGCGTGAGACGCGCCTCTACCATAGCGATGGGGCTTGCCTTGAGCCTTCTGGCCGCTTGTGAGGAAACAAGCGTATACCGTCCCGCGCCAAAAGCACCCGCGCCCAAGCTGGTGCCAGTCGAAAGCGAGATGCTCGCCACCTACTACAGTCAGGTGCAGGCCGATCTGCTGGCGCGGGGGCTTTTGCGCACGGATGGTGGCGGGCCCGACACCCCTTTTACGCCCGACATGCTGGCCCGCAACTTTGAACAGATCGCATTTTATGACGAATATGTTCTGGATGCCGGTCTTGAGCGCGCCTCAGCAACACCTGGGCAGCTGCGCCGCTGGGAAGGCCCGGTGCGTGTCAGTTTGGAATTTGGCCCTTCTGTAACAGAGAGCAAACGCGCGACAGATCGGGAAACCGTGGCCGCCTATATCCCCAGACTGGCCCGCGTCACCGGCCACCCTGTGCGTCAAACCAATGGTTCGGGCAACTTCCATATTCTGGTGATGGGATCTGAAGACCGCGCCGCTCTTGAAAAGCGGCTTGATACGCTGTTGCCCAATGCCTCCGCGCAAACCCGCGCGCTTTTCACAAACGCCCCGCGCTCAATCTACTGCTTTGTCGTTGCACAAGCTTCCGGCACGGAGCCAAACGTTTACACCTCCGCGGTGGCGCTGATCCGCGCGGAACACCCAGATTTGCTGCG
This sequence comes from Shimia sp. MMG029, assembly GCF_027947445.1. Taxonomy (NCBI): domain Bacteria; kingdom Pseudomonadati; phylum Pseudomonadota; class Alphaproteobacteria; order Rhodobacterales; family Roseobacteraceae; genus Shimia; species Shimia sp. MMG029. The sequence continues at coordinate 184,139 of NZ_JAQJIM010000006.1, forward strand.
TAAATCCTGCCTCCATGAAGAAATTGCGCAAGGCTTGGGCCTGACCAACGACAGCCCGCGTGCGCGGCCTTCAATATTCAATGACGACGAAGAATTCGCTTTGTTGACCACACATGACGAGATGCTGCTGAGCATGCTTTATGATCCACGCCTTGCGTCTGGCATGAATGCCGAGGACGCGCGTCCCGTACTTTACCCCCTCGCCCGCGAACAGACTGGCCAGGGCTTTTAACGCGCCCATTGAAAGGACCAAAGAATGGGAATTTTTGATTTTCTGACAGGTGAGTTCATCGACGTCATCCATTGGGTGGATGACACCCAGGACACGCTGGTCTGGCGCTTCGAACGTGAAGGCCATGAAATCAAATACGGCGCCAAACTCACCGTGCGCGAAGGGCAGTCTGCAGTGTTTGTGCATGAGGGCCAGCTGGCGGATGTGTTCACGCCGGGGCTTTACATGCTTGAAACCAACAACATGCCGGTGATGACCACGCTGCAGCACTGGGACCACGGCTTCAAAAGCCCGTTCAAATCCGAAATCTACTACGTCAAAACCACGCGTTTCGCCAATCTGAAGTGGGGCACCAAGAACCCGATCATGGTACGCGATCCGGAGTTCGGTCCGGTACGTCTGCGCGCTTATGGCACCTATGCGATCCGCGTGGTCGATCCGGCGCGGTTCCTAACTGAAATTGTGGGCACCGATGGCGAATTCACCATGGATGAGATCAGCTTCCAGATCCGCAATATCATCGTGCAGGAATTCTCCCGCGTGATCGCGGCCTCTGGTATTCCGGTGCTGGACATGGCGGCCAACACCGCGGATCTGGGCAAGCTGGTGGCGGCGGAAATCTCTGGCACCATTGCCGAATACGGTCTCGCAATCCCTGAGCTCTATATCGAAAACATCTCGCTGCCTGCCGCTGTCGAGGCCGCGATGGACAAGCGCACTTCGATGGGCATTGTCGGCGATCTGGGCAAATACACGCAGTTTTCCGCCGCAGAGGCGATGACCGCCGCCGCGCAGACGCCAAACTCGGGCATGGGTGCGGGCCTTGGCATGGGGATGGGCATGGCGATGGCGCAACAGATGGCGGCACAAACCGCGCAGCCCCTCGCCGCCCATCAGCCCGGACCATGGGGCGCCCGCCCTGCCGCGCAGGCAGCGCCTGCTCCGCAAGCAGCCCATGCGGCCCCGCCCCCGCCGCCACCGCCACCGGTGGAACATGTCTGGCATGTCGCCGAAAACGGCCAGACCCGCGGCCCTTTCTCAAAGGCCGCACTGGGCCGGATGGCCTCCGCTGGTGAAATCACCCGCCAGACCCATGTCTGGACCGCCGGTCAGGACGGCTGGAAACACGCTGAAGACGTGGCAGAGCTGGCCCAGCTCTTCACCATTCTTCCGCCCCCGCCACCGGGAAGCTGAACTGAAAATCTCCTGTACCCGGCTGTGCACGTTCTTGATGCCGCAGCCGAGCGCAGCACTTTCTCTGCCACACACGCGATCCAACCCAGACAGCACCGACCTTTCAGATGACCGCCACACCGCCGCCTGCCCCTCAAGAGACCACCCGCTTCCCCTGTCCGCAGTGCGGGGCGGATTACAGGTTTGCGCCCGCACAGGGTAAGCTGATTTGCGATCACTGCGGCCATGAGGAAGCCACCGAACAGGGAGACCGTGCCGCCGCCATCACCGAACTGGATTTTCGCGCCGCTCTTGCAGAGCAGCTTCCGGCGGCGGAAGTTATGGAAACCCGCGCCACCACCTGCCCCAATTGCGCGGCCCATGTAGTTTTTGATGGGGACACCCACGCCACGGAATGCGCCTTTTGCGCGACACCTGTGGTGGTGGACACCGGCACCCACCGGCAGATCAAGCCGCGCGCGGTGCTGCCGTTTCAACTCGCCGAGCCTGCGGCACACGACGCCATGAACGACTGGCTGGGCGAGCTCTGGTTTGCCCCCAACGGCCTGCAAGACTATGCCCGAAAGGGGCGCAAGATGGATGGCATCTACGTGCCTTACTGGACCTATGATGCCGACACGAAATCCAGCTATCACGGCGAGCGCGGCACGGTCTACTACGTCACCGAAACCGTGATGCGCGACGGCAAGGCGGAGCAGCGCCGGGTGCAGAAAATCCGCTGGCGGCCTGCCTCCGGTCGGGTGGCGCGCTGGTTTGATGACATTCTGGTGCTGGCTTCAAAGGCCCTGCCGAAAAAATACACCGATGCGCTGCAGCCTTGGGATCTCTCCGCGCTGGAGCCCTACAGCCCCGAATTTCTCGCGGGATTTCAGGCAGAAGGCTACACGGTCGCACTCACCGAAGGCTATGAGGAGGCGCGCGCGCATATGGACCGTGCGATCCGGCGCGATGTGGCTTTTGACATCGGCGGGGATCGCCAGCGCATTCACAATGTGCAAACCGCTGTGAGCGATGTGACCTTCAAACACATCCTGCTGCCGGTCTGGCTGGCGGCTTACAAATACCGCGGCAAGTCCTATCGCTTTGTGGTGAACGGCCAAACCGGTCGCGTTCAGGGCGAACGCCCCTACTCAACTTGGAAAATCGCCTTTGCCGTTGCGTGTGCAGCCCTTGCAGCCGCGGCCTTTGGCTATATCATCGCCCAAAACCAATAAGTTTTGAGAGACACGTGATGAGCCCCCACGCCGCACTAAAGGCGCTCTTGCACGCGCGCCATTCCTGCCGTGCTTTCCGGTCTGAGCCGGTACCGAAAGAGACAATAAAACAGATCCTCACAGATGCAGGCCGCGCGCCCAGTTGGTGCAACGCGCAGCCCTGGAAAGTCACCGTGACCTCAGGTGCAGAAACCGAAGCCTTTCGCGCAGCTATGGCAAGCGCCTTTGACACGGGCATCCCGGCCCCCGATTACCCGTTCCCGCAAACCTACACTGGCGCGCATAAACAGCGCCGGCACGCCTGCGGCATGCAGCTCTATGACGCCGTGGGAATAGAGCGTGGCGACAAAGAGGCGCGCGTGCACCAGATGCGAGAAAACTACACATTGTTTGGCGCCCCCCATGTGGCGGTGATCTCCTGCCCCAAAGAGCTTGGCCCCTATGGTGTGCTGGATTGCGGTGGCTTCATCACCGCCTTTTGCCTCTCAGCCAAAGCACAGGGCATCGGCACCGTGCCTCAGGCGGCCCTATCGCTTTTTTCCGAAGTGGTACGCCGCCTTTTTGATATCCCCGAAGACTACAATATGCTCGCCGCGATCTCTTTCGGCTTCCCTGACGACGCAGCCGCGATCAACAGCTTCCGCACGGAGCGGGCCGCGCTTGACGAATTTGTAGACTGGCGTGAATAAATGATGCGGCGGCGCGGGTTTTAATCCTGCGCGGCAAGCGTGCCTTGCTGCTCAGGCAGGCGCGCCTTGGTATCGCCAGCGCTTACGAAGGGCTGTGCTGTTGGGTGGATGCTCTCAGAACGATCCTTGTTTACCAGACGTCGCGCCCGAAAAAGGAAGAGTTTGCCCCAGTGCCGCCAGGTGCCAACGGAGGGAGCAAGTGGGTCCATTATGAAACGGTCCCGCCAGCCCTCCGGCAGCTTCAAATCACACATCTCCAAACGCTCCAGCATCCAGACCAGCGGGATATTGGCCAAAGGGCGCGCTTCCTCAAAGCCCCCAAGCTGGCCGCCAATATCCCCATGAGAGCCGCGAAACCAGACCTGTTCGATCCGCGCATCCCAGCGCGTCGGACACATCCACATCTCCGGCTCAAACACCTCGCGCGTTTCATCTAGCGCCAGCGCCTGAAATCCGTGGCGCACAATCGGCGACAGGTGGTGGTTGTGAAAAGCATGGCGCCGTTCGGTGAACCGCCACAGCAGCGGCACCCGCGCGCCCAGCGCCTTGACCGTGTCCCAGACGCCGATCATCGCAATGTCGACGCTCTCATGACAATGGGCCTGCGCAAACTCGGCGGCGGCAGCTCTGTCGGGGGTCAGCTCATAGTGGCGATAGGCGGTGCGGATATTGCGCTCTGTGGCGCAGCTTGCTTTCAAAAGGCCCACCCGGTCAATCACGCCCGCGAGCGAGCGTACCGCAAACGCGCCCCGCGAATAGCCCATCAGAAAGATCCGGTCGCCGGGGCGATAGCGGCTTGCGAGATAGCCATAGGCACGGCGGATTTGGCGGTTGATCCCGCGCCCCATCATCACATCCAGCGTCTGACGCCAGCTGTGCCACTGCACCCCAGCCTCATAGTAAAGCGACACACCCGCGCCCAGCTCCTGCAACAGACGGTAGGTGCGCCCAGCGTTGGTCTCCTCCCCATCCATCAGAGAGGACATGGTGCCATCCAGAATAATCACATGCGTGACAGGGCCGCGACGCGGGGCCGTGGGCGAGAGGCGGGCCGCAAATTTACCGGCCAGCCAAGAGGTTATACGTTCATGCAGCCGTATCTTGTGCCTCATTCAACATTTGCCAGACGCGGTGCGGCGTAAACGGCATATCCGCCTGACGCACGCCGCGCTCCCAGAGCGCATCCTGCACCGCATTGGCCGCTGCAGCCATGGCCCCAACCGTGCCAGCCTCGCCACAACCTTTCATGCCCATGATGTTGGCCGTCGAAGGCACGGCCTCCGTGGTAAAGCCAATCATCGGCACATCGCTGGCGCGCGGCATAGCGTAATCCATGAAAGTGGCAGTCAAAAGCTGACCTTCCTCATCATAGACCACATGCTCCATCAGCGCCTGACCAATGCCCTGGGCCACGCCACCGTGGACCTGCCCTTCTGCGAGCATCGGATTGATCAGATTGCCAAAGTCATCCACCACAGTGTAGCGCTCCAAAGTCACCTGACCCGTTTCCGGGTCGACCTCAACCTCCGCCAGATGCGCCCCGTTGGGGAAGCTGCGTGCGGGCAGCGTTGTGCGTTCTTCATGCACCATCAAATCCGTGCGCCCATCCGCGCGCGCCATCTCTGCCGCCTCAAGGAAGGTCGGATGTAGATTAGAGCCTTCTGCGCGGAATTGCTCATCATCAAATGTCACGTCCTCGGCATCCACACCCATCTTCTCTGCAAGATACGGGGTAAATGCTTTAATCATCGTTTCCACGGTCGCTAGTGTCGCGGTATTTTGCACCGTCACAGAGCGCGAGCCGCCGGTGCCGCCGCCCTGTTTGATCCGGTCGCTGTCGCCCTGCACCACTTCGATCAACTCGGTCGAGATGCCGGTCTGATCACTCAGGAACTGGGCATAAACCGTCTCGTGGCCCTGTCCGTTGGATTGCGTGCCCACATAGATTGAGACCGTGCCATCCTCATTGAACTCCACCCGCGCGCTTTCGCTCGGATCGCCAAGGATACTTTCAATATAGTAACACAGCCCCGCGCCGCGCAACTTGCCCGCAGCAGCGCTGGCCGCCTTGCGCGCGGCAAAACCTTCCACGTCGCCATAGGCTTCCATCCGGCTCAGCACGCGGTCAAAATCGCCCACGTCATAGGTTTCGTCCGTGGCGCTTTTGTAAGGGAAAGCCGCATTGGGGATGAAGTTGCGCCGGCGTAGCTCCCAGCCGCTCACGCCCAGCTCCCGCGCCGCGCGGTCCATCAGCCGCTCCAACGCATAAATCGCCTCTGGTCGCCCAGCGCCGCGATAGGCATCCACCGGCGTGGTGTTGGTGTAGATCCCGTCCACCTGCAGCCAGGTGGTCTGCACATCATAAACGCCCATGAGCACACGGCTGAACAATGTGGTCTGAATGGCCTGGGCAAATTGCGAATTATATGCGCCCATATTGGCAGTGGTTTTCACCCGATAGGCGGTGGCTTTCAGGTTTTCATCAAACGCCATTTCCACATGCGAAGTCAGATCCCGCCCGGCATTGTCTGACAGCATCGCCTCGGTGCGCTCCGCCATCCAGCGCACAGGCTTGCCAACCACGCGCGCCGCATGAGCAATCACCAGGGGCTCCTGATAAATCATGCCCTTCATGCCAAAGCCGCCGCCGGTGTCGGGGTTGGTCACCCGCACATTGGCATCGTCCAGTTTGAGCACACGAGCGACTTGGCCTTTCGGTCCCCAGACCCCTTGCCCATTGTTGGCAACATGGACTTTATCGCCGTCCCATTCCGCGTAGGCGCCGCGCGGTTCCATCGAATTTACGATGATCCGATTGTCACCCACCTCAAGGCTCACAACATGCGCTGCCTCAGCAAAGGCCGCGTCTGTGGCGGCCTCATCGCCAAGCCCCCAGTCAAAGGCAAGGTTGTCCGGTGCCTCTCCATGAAGCTGTTCGCCACCACGTGCCAATCCCATGTGCGCCGGGCGCTCTTCATAGTCAAACAAGATCATCTCAGCCGCATCGCGCGCCTGATCCAGTGTTTCCGCCACGATCACTGCCACCGGCTCGCCAACGTAGCGCACACGCCCGTTGGCCAACAAAGGCCGCTCAGGGCTCGCCCCCATACTGCCGTCACGGTTTTTCACCTGCGTCCCGGGCAGATTGGCCTCAAGACCGGCCGCCACCAGATCAGCTTGGGTCAGCACACAGGCTACGCCCTCTGCCTCACATGCGTCCGCAACATCCAATTCAGTGATATCGCCGTGCGCGACAGGAGAGCGCAAAAAAAAGGCCTGCAATGCCCCCTTAGGGGCAATGTCATCCACATACCGCCCTTCACCCGTCAAAAACCGTGTGTCTTCGACTCGCTTTACCGACTGACTCTTTCCAAATTTTTCCATGGCTGGCTGCTCCCTGCACGTGGCTTCGACCGCGACTGTATCGCGCAATGGGCCAGTGTCCAGAGCATGTCGGCTTCACAACGTTGCGACAGTCACCATGCTTTGTGCGCCATAGCCGTTAAAGCCAGTCGACAGACTCGCGGAGTATGCCCCCATGGCACGGATCAGAAGGTAGTCTTCTTCCGCGATGTCATCTGGCAGCAACACAGGGTCAGGCAGGCGGTCCAAACTGTCACAGGTTGGGCCAAAGACAATCTTGCCCGCCAACCCCGCCCCCGGATCCGCCCCATGAACGCGGGTGACAGAGATCCTGTCAGGAACACCAATGTCGCGCAGTTCTGTCAGCGCTCCATAGATGCCATCATTCAGAAACACAGCATCACGTCGCACAGCTTTTGCGCGCAAAGCCAGCGTAAAGGCTTCCGCAACCATCGCGCGTCCCGGCTCGCAAACAAGCGCGGGGACCTGATCTCCAAACGCGCGCGTTGCCTCAGCCGAAATTCGCTTGAAGATCGCTTCCAGATCCGGTGCAACACCACTGCGATGCGCAGCAAAGCCACCTCCGACGTTCAGCCGACACAAAGTGCCCCCAGCCCGACGAGCCACATCCGCAGCCTCAACAATATAGACAGCCCAGACCTGCGGATCCGCGCATTGCGTACCCGGGTGAAATGTCATTGAGGTGGCAAATCCCATCTCATTGGCCTGTTGAAGGAGAGCAACCGCATCATCGGGGTCTGCACCAAACTTTTCGCCAAAATCATACGCCGCGCCAACAACGGGAAGCCGCAAGCGCACCGCGATTTCGGTGTTGTGACGCGGTACATCAACCAGCTTTTCCAGCTCACGGGAGCAATCCACTGACCAACTGGCAATACCGTGCCCTACAGCCTCTGCAATCTCCGCCGCCGATCGTATAGGGTTATGGTAGTGCAGCACGGCATCAGGAGCAATTTGGCGCACGCGGGTCATCTCTAGAGGTGAGGCGACATCGAAAGCACGCACTCCGGCGCCAACCAGATTGCCAAGCACGGATTCATGATCGTTGGCCTTAACAGCGTAGGTGACCAACCCATCAAATCCATCAATGAACCGACGCGCCGTGGCTTGCAGCACTTCCGGCGCGAAATAAAGCACCGGTACATCCGGCTCGAATTTTTTCAGATGCCAAAGTGGCGATGGCCAAAGCGCCGGATCGGTATGCATATCTCACCTCAAACCTGTTTTTTACAAGTCTCTGGCGATTTGTTGTCGATTTCATATGTAGAAACGATAGTATCGCAGTTAATCTTCGACATAATGACGGCCTAACCATGCAAATCGACGAAACCGATCAAAAACTGCTCGCCTTACTAGGGGAAGATGCCCGCGTGCCTGTTGCCACTCTTGCACGCAAACTCGGGCTTGCCCGTACAACGGTGCAAGCGCGTATCGACCGCCTAGAAACATCCGGTGCAATCGCTGGCTACACTCTGCGCCTGGGCGACAGCATCGCCCCACGCCTGCGCGCAACTGTCCTTCTCTCCATTGAACTGCGTGCAGGGCCTTCGGTGCTGGATCGGCTGAAGTCACTGCCTGCGGTCGAAAGTGTACATACTTGCTCCGGGCGGTTCGATCTGATCGTGGAGCTGTCCGCCGACACAACCGCGCAACTGGACGAAATGCTCGACAAAATAGGCGAGTCAAAAGGCGTCAAGAGTTCGGAAAGCCTCATTCATCTTGCAACAAAACTCAGCCGCCGTAGGACTTAGACAACCGCACAAACCAAACGACGCGCCACCACACAGACGCGCCATACCGACAAACCGTGCCAAATCCCGCCGCTTCCCGCTTCCCCTTTGGCTGCGCTTTCGCTAGAGACAACTCCGATTGACAAACGGCCCGACCGACAAAAGGGATCAAACCAATGGCGATGGAAACGACCTTCAATGCAGCCGAGGCCGAAGGCCGGCTTTATGAGGCTTGGGAAAAAGCAGGCTGCTTCACCGCAGGCGCAAATGCAAAACCCGGTGCCTCCACCTATTGCATCATGATCCCGCCGCCCAACGTGACTGGCGTGCTGCACATGGGCCACGCGTTCAACAACACGCTGCAGGACATCCTGATCCGCTGGAAGCGCATGCAGGGCTTTGACACGCTTTGGCAGCCGGGCACAGACCACGCGGGCATCGCCACCCAGATGGTTGTGGAGCGCAAGCTGGCCGAAACCGGGCAACCCTCCCGCCGCGAACTGGGCCGTGAGAAATTCCTTGAGAAGGTCTGGGACTGGAAAGGCGAGTCCGGCGGCACCATCGTGAACCAGCTCAAGCGCCTTGGCGCGTCTTGCGACTGGGACCGCGAAGCCTTCACCATGTCAGGCGCGCCTGGTGCCCCTGCGGATGTGGCGGGCGGCAACTTCCACGACGCGGTGCTGAAAGTCTTTGTTGAGATGTACAACAAGGGCTTGATCTATCGCGGCAAGCGCCTCGTGAACTGGGACCCGCATTTTGAAACCGCGATCTCTGACCTCGAAGTGGAGAACATCGAAGTCGCCGGCCACATGTGGCACTTCAAATACCCGCTCGCAAATGGGGCCACCTACACCTACGTCGAGAAGGATGAGGACGGCAACGTCGTGCTGGAAGAAGAGCGCGACTACATCTCCATCGCCACCACGCGGCCTGAAACCATGCTGGGCGACGGCGCAGTGGCCGTGCACCCCTCTGATGAGCGTTATGCCCCGATCATTGGACAGCTCTGCGAAATCCCCGTAGGCCCCAAAGAGCACCGCCGCCTGATCCCGATCATCACCGATGAATACCCGGACAAAGACTTCGGCTCCGGCGCAGTGAAAATCACCGGCGCGCATGATTTCAACGACTATCAGGTCGCCAAACGCGGCGGCATCCCGATGTACCGCCTGATGGACACCAAAGGCGCAATGCGCGCTGACGGCGAAGACTACGCCGCTGCCGCGACCCTCGCCATGTCTGTCGCAAAAGATGAGAAGACCCTGACAGAGGCAGAGGCCGACGCGGTCAACCTCGTGCCAGACGACATTCGCGGCATGGACCGGTTTGAGGCCCGAAAGCTGGTGGTTGAGCAGATCACATCCGAAGGCCTCGCGGTGATGACCACCGAGACGCAAAAGGACGAAGACGGCAACGAGATCGAAGTTGCCGTGCCCATGGTTGAAAACAAACCAATCATGCAGCCTTTTGGAGACCGCTCCAAAGTGGTGATCGAGCCCATGCTGACCGACCAATGGTTTGTCGATGCCGCCAAATTTGTTGGCCCCGCACTGGATGCCGTGCGCGACGGCACCGTGAAAATCTTGCCGGAATCCGGTGAGAAAACCTACTACCACTGGCTGGAAAACATCGAGCCTTGGTGCATCTCCCGCCAGCTGTGGTGGGGCCACCAGATCCCGGTTTGGTTTGATGCGGATGGCAATCAATATTGCGCCGCCACCGAAGCTGAAGCACAGGCACAAGCTGGCGAGGGTGTCCCTCTCACCCGCGACCCCGACGTGCTCGACACATGGTTCTCCTCCGGCCTCTGGCCCATCGGCACGCTGGGCTGGCCGGAGCAGACCGACGAATTGGCAAAATACTTCCCGACCTCCACGCTGGTCACCGGGCAAGACATTCTGTTCTTCTGGGTCGCGCGTATGATGATGATGCAACTTGCTGTGGTAGATCAGGTGCCGTTCGACACCGTTTATCTGCATGGCCTTGTGCGCGACGCCAAAGGCAAGAAGATGTCCAAATCCACCGGCAACGTGATGGACCCGCTGGAAATCATCGACGAGTACGGCGCCGACGCACTGCGTTTCTCCTCTGCGGCCATGGCGGCGCTGGGCGGCGTGCTGAAACTCGATATGCAGCGCATCGCGGGCTACCGCAACTTCGGCACCAAACTCTGGAACGCAGCGCGCTTTGCCGAGATGAACGGCGTGTTTGAAGACGATGTGACCACGTGGAGTGGCGAAACTTGCACCCAGTCCGCCAACCTCTGGATCATCGGCGAAACCGCCAAAGTGCGTGAAGAGGTCGACGCGGCACTGGAAAGCTTCCGCTTCAACGATGCCGCCAGCGCGCTTTATGCCTTTGTCTGGGGCAAGGTCTGTGACTGGTATGTGGAGTTTTCCAAACCGCTGTTTAACAGCGAAGACGCCGCAGCGGTGGCCGAAACCAAAGCCACCATGCGCTGGGTCATCGACCAGTGCCTGATCCTGCTGCACCCGATCATGCCTTTCATCACCGAAGAGCTCTGGGGCAACCTTGGCGACCGCGCAAAGATGCTCGTGCACGCCGACTGGCCTACCTACACAGCGGCAGAGTTTGTGGACGCCAAAGCCGACCGCGAGATGAACTGGGTGATTTCTGTCATCGACAACATTCGCTCTGTACGCGCCCAGATGGGCGTGAACGCCGGCGCAAAAATCGATGTGGTTGTCAGCGAGATCACCGAGGAAAACCGCGCCGCATTTGCCGCCAACCAAGCGTTGATCTTCAAGATCGCCCGTGTGGTGTCGCTTGAGGAAGTCGCAACCTTCCCCAAAGGCACCGCGACGGTCGCCGTTGATGGTGCAACCTTCGGTCTGCCGCTTGCCGACATCATCGACATTGATGCGGAAAAAGCCCGCCTTGAGAAGGGTCTCGGCAAACTCGCCAAGGAGCTCGGAGGCCTGCGAGGGCGTCTGAACAACCCCAAATTCGTCGCCTCTGCGCCGGATGAGGTGGTGGCAGAAGCCCGTGAAAACCTCGCCGCGCGTGAAGCTGAGGAAGCCAAGATTAAAGGTGCTCTGGCCAAGCTCGCCGAATTGGACTGAGCCCTTTAAAATCAGCCGGATCATGCCTATTGTCGGGGCATGATCCGCAGCTTTTTAAACCTCATCGAACGTCAGATCAAAAAGGCGCAGGCACAGGGCCAGCTGAACGGTCTGGAGGGCGAAGGCAAACCGCTCCCCAAACGTCATGGCAGCGAAGACGCCGCTACCTCTGTGGGGCATTCCATCATGGCGCGCGCAGGCGTCCTGCCCAGGGAATTCAAACTCAAAGAGGCGCTGGAGGCAGCCAAACAGGACTGGCAACAGGCCACGGATCCTGCGGATAAGAAGCGACTGATGACAAGAATTTCCGAGCTGGCGTTGGCTTACAACATCGAGCGCAATGCCTACCGAAAATTCCTGAAATAGCCCCTTGGCTTTCTCATTCTTCAAATATCCCCGGGGTATGGGGGCTGGCCCCCATGTGCTTTACTACCCTTGATCAATACACCGGCTGGCCACGCTGCGAAGCTTGCGCGCAAAACCAGCCGCACGTCCCACGCTTACTTAAAAATCGGTGCCCGTTTCTGCAGATTGGCGGCAATCACCTCCATCTGATGTGCCTTGCCCATCAGTGTCGTCTGCACGCGGCTTTCCTCTAGCAGCACCGCATCTTCATCGTTTGCGTGCGTTTCCGCAAACCCGATCAGCGCTTTGGCTGCGCGAATGGCCGAGGGGCTCTTGCCTGCGATCTCCTCAGCCAGCGCCATCGCGGCCGCCAGCGGATCGTCCACCACCTCGGTCACCAGCCCCCAGTCCGCAGCCTGCGCAGCGTCAAAGGAAGTCGCGGTGTAGGTCAGCTTGCGGATCACATCAGAGCGGGTAAGCTGCGGCAGAAGCGCCATGCCGCCCATATCCGGTACGATGCCCCATTTCATTTCCATGATGGACATTTTTGTTTCTGGCGCGGCAAAACGCACATCCGCGCCCAGCGCGATCTGCAGCCCGCCGCCGTAGGCCACGCCTTGTAGCGCACAGATCACCGGCACCGGCAGCTTTCGCCAGACCAAGGCCACCTGTTGGAACAGATTGGCATTCCCATAGGTGCGCGGCATCAACAGCTCTTCCGGATCATTGCCCGCCATTGCCCCAAAAGACATCACATCAAGCCCTGCGCAGAAAGCCTTGCCTTCTCCAGACAACACCACAACGCGCGCATCTTCGTTGTCCATCAGTCCTTCGCCAGCGGCCACAATGGCTTCCAGCATCTCTGGATCCAACGCGTTCATTTTGTCGCCACGCGTCAGCGTTACGCGTGCGATATGGTTCTCAACTTCAACAGAAACGCGTGCCATGCGGCTCTCCTCAAATACGGCATAGGTGCGCACACCCTCCGATGACCGCACATAAAAATCCACCATAACGTCAGGGCATTTACGCTTGCTCATCCAAAAGCGTTGCGCCACCTTCCGCGCCATGACCGGACCTCGTTATACCAAATTGGCCCAAGGCCTGCCCGCCACCGTTCCTTTCGTCGGCCCCGAAGCGCAGGAGCGCGCCATGGGCCATACTTTTGCCGCCCGTATGGGCGCCAATGAAAACATCTTTGGCCCTTCTCCAAAAGCCATTGCCGCGATGGCACAGGCAACAGATGGCATCTGGATGTATGGCGATCCGGAAAGCTTCAAGCTGCGCCACGCACTGGCCGCCCATCACAACGTCAGCGCCGACAACATTGTGGTAGGTGAAGGCATCGACGGGTTGCTTGGCTATCTCGTCCGTCTGCTGATTGAGCCGGGTGATGCGGTGGTCACATCGCTCGGGGCTTATCCCACCTTCAACTATCACGTGGCAGGCTTTGGCGGTGTGCTGCACGCGGTGCCGTATAAGGACGACGCGGAAGACCTGCCTGCGCTACTGGCCAAGGCCGCGGAAGTGGACGCAAAGCTTGTATACTTCGCCAATCCCGACAATCCGATGGGCGGTTGGTTTAAAGGGGCTGACATCGCCGCACAGTTTGACAATATCCCTGAGGGCTGCCTGCTTCTGCTCGATGAAGCCTATGTGGAGCTCGCGCCGGAAGGCACTGCCGTCCCAGTCCATATCGAAGATCCGCGCGTGATCCGCATGCGCACTTTCTCCAAAGGCTACGGCATGGCCGGGGCCCGTGTGGGCTATGCCATGGGGGCCAAAGAGCTGATCCGCGCCTTTGAAAAGATCCGCAATCACTTTGGCCTGAACCGGGCCGCCCAAGCCGGGGCGCTGGCCGCACTTGAGGACAACGACTGGCTACACTCCACCTGTGACAAGATTGCGGCCGCGCGGGCTGAAATCACCCGCATCGCTGCCGCGCATGGCTTGAAGGCTCTGCCGTCAGCGACCAATTTTGTCACCATAGACTGCGGTCAGGACGGCGCCTTTGCCAAATCGGTGCTTGAAGGCCTCGTGGCGCGGGGAATCTTTGTGCGCATGCCGTTTGTTGAGCCGCAAAACCGCTGCATCCGCGTCAGCTGCGCCCCTGCAGAGGATCTGGCCTTGTTTGATGCCGCCCTTGGCGAGACCCTGTCGGCACTTTCCGGCTAGCCCGCCCTGTTCACGAATATTTTCCTATGGCGCAGGTAAACTCGGGATAGTCTGTCTGTAGGAGGACGCACAATGTCAGGTCCGGTACAGTCTGCACCGAACTACACCAACGCCGCGCTGGTCATGGGGTTTGTGAACCTCATGTGGGTCTTTGTTTTGATCTTTATTCTCTGGGGAATCCCCGCAGTTATGGTGCTGGCCGTGATATTGAACGCCGGCATTGATCGGCTCGCGCGCCGCAAAGACCGGCACGCGCCCAGAGCGTAAGCTTCAAGCCTCAGCAATCACCTTGGCCGCTGCCTCCACCGCGCCCGACCCGTGTGGAATGTCCAGCGCCATCATGCCTGCCTGCACCGTGGCCAGCATCCCCATGATCATTTGGGCATTCACATGCCCCATATGGCCAAACCGAAAAAAGCCGTCGCTTTGCGGATCTTCTTCTGTCGCCATGCCAAGCCCGATGCCAAGCGTCAGCCCTGCGTTGTCCTGACACCAACGGCGCAAGCGCGTGCCATGCTCTGCGCCAATCTGCAAGGAGGTCACGGCGGTGCTGCGATCCTGCGCCTGCGCGACGTTCAGCGCCAGCGGGCCATCTGCCCCCCAGGCTTCGCTCGCCGCCCAGATCGCACGTGCCAAAGTTTCATGGCGCTGCCAAACGTGCTCCATGCCCTCTTCCATCAGCATATCGAGCGCCACCCGCAGCCCATACAGATGATGCGTCGGCGCAGTGCCACAGAAATGCTGGTAGTAAACGTCCGGGTGCGCGCGCGGGACCCAATCCCAATAGCGACTCACGCGCTTCAGTTCCGCGCGACGCGCCGCCGCCTTTTCGTTGAAAAACACAAACCCCATGCCCGGTGGCACCATCAGCCCCTTTTGGGACCCCGCCACCATCACATCCACGCCCCAGGCGTCCATCTCAAAACGGTCACAACCGAGAGAAGCAATGCAATCCACCATCAAAAGCGCCGGATGCCCGGTCGCGTCCATGGCTTTGCGCAGCGCAGACACGTCGCATTTCAGCGACGTGGAGGTATCGACATGGGTGACCAACACCGCTTTGATTTCAAGATTGGCATCAGCGGCCAGCGCCTCGGCAACACGGGCCGGATCAATCGGGGTTTGGCGACCAAAGTCGATCACCTCGGTATCTACCCCAAGGCCAGCCGCCATTTCGCCCCAGCCATGGCCGAAAGTCCCTGCCGCAGGCACCAGAACCTTGTCACCCAGCTCCACAACATTGGCCAGCGAGGCCTCCCAGACCGCATGGCCGTTGCCGATGTAGATTGCCGCGTGATGCTCTGTGCGAGCCACTTTCTTCAGATCGCGCAATACACCCGCTGTCAGGTCGATCAGCTCTCCCTCATAGATGTTGGGGGCCGTTCGGTGCATGGCCCGCAAAACAGCCTCCGGCATCACCGATGGTCCGGGAATCGCAAGATAGGTCTGTCCTTGAGTGAGTTGCATGGGGCTCTCCGAATAGATTCAGCGGAAACAGTATCTTGAAGTCCTGCGGCGTCAATTCCCGCACCATCACTGTTTGTGCGACACCCCTTCGCATTTGGTGATGCGCCCAAAGAAACGTCACCTCTATTCCCACTGGTTTCAGGCCGCGCTGCCCTGTAAAGGTCATGACAGACAGATCACAGCCGACAAGGGCGACACACGTGACCAACACCAACAGCCAACCGCCAAAAGACAACGGCTATTTGCTTTCCTGGCTCTGGCGCAAATACCTTAAGAAGCACAAATGGCTCCTGATCGCCTCTGCTTTTCTGATGGCAATCGAAGGATCCTCTCTGGGACTCATGGCCTGGATGATGGAGCCGATGTTTGACAGCGCCTTTGCCGGTGAAAACGCCGACGCTCTCTGGAGTGTCGGGCTTGTTTTTGCGTTCATCTTCTTTTTGCGCGGCGTCACCAGCGTGGCCCACAAAACGATGATGACAGCGGCCACCCAACGCTCGGCTGCGGATCTGCGCGGCGATTTGTTGGGGCGGATGATGATTCAGGACAACGCCTTTCATCAGACCCACCCACCAGGGTACCTGATTCAACGGGTTCAGGCAGACGTGAGCGCCATCAACGGCGTTTGGTCGAGCTTCATCATGGGGGCTGGGCGTGATTTCATGTCAATGATCGCGCTTGTAGCAGTGGCCGTAAACGTGGATTGGCGTTGGACATTGGTGGCCTGCGTCGGCACGCCACTCCTCGTGATGCCCTCTCTTGCTGCACAGCGTTTTGTGCGTCGTCGTGCCCGCGAAGCGCGTGATCACGGCGCCAAGATTGCAACCCTGCTTGATGAGATTTTCCACGGCATCGTGCCCGTCAAACTCAACCTGCTGGAACGCTACCAGAACGGCAAATTCCGAGGGTGGACCAAACAGCTTGTGCGCGCCGAAGTGCGCTCCACCTTTGGCACCTCTTCCATCGCCGGGATGATCGATATTACCGCCGGGATCGGCTTCTTCTGCGTTCTGCTTTATGGCGGTGGGGAGATCGTGGCGGGTGAAAAGACCGTGGGCCAGTTCATGGCCTTCTTCACCGCCCTTGGCATGATGTTTGAACCGTTGCGCCGCCTCGCAGGCCTGTCCGGACGCTGGCAAGTTGCTGCCGCTGCCATTGAACGGCTCAAGGAGCTGGTCGAAGCGGAGCCCACCATTCAATCGCCCACCACACCGGTTGCGGCCCCGACAGGCGTTCCTGCCATTGAACTCAAAGACGTGCATCTCTCTTATGGCGATGTGAAAGTGCTCAACGGCACCAGCTTTGTTGCCGAGGCCGGCAAGACCACCGCCATTGTCGGCGCGTCGGGCGCAGGCAAGTCCACGCTCTTCAACGTGCTGACACGTCTGGTGGACCCACAAAAAGGCCACAGCCTGATCGGCACGGTCGACAATCGCGCCATGACGTTGGCCGATCTGCGCAGCCTGTTCTCTGTGGTCTCTCAGGAAGCGGTATTGTTTGACGACACGTTACGTGAAAACATCGTGCTGGATCAGCAAAACGTCGATGATGCCCGGCTGGAAGAGGTACTGAAAGCGGCGCATGTGGCGGATTTCCTGCCCAAGCTCGCTGATGGTCTCAACACACAGGTCGGCCCGCGTGGCTCCAACCTCTCTGGCGGACAGCGCCAGCGGGTTGTGATTGCCCGCGCGCTTTTGCGCAACACGCCGATCCTGCTGCTGGATGAGGCCACCTCAGCGCTCGACACGCGCTCTGAAACCATCGTTCAGGCCGCGCTGGACAAACTCTCCTCCGGCCGCACCACACTGGTCATCGCCCACCGTCTCTCCACCGTGCGCGAGGCGGATAAGATCGTGGTGATGGACAAAGGGATTGTGGTCGATGAAGGCACCCACGACGAGCTTCTGGCCCGTGGCGGCGTGTATGCGGAGCTGCATGAGTTGCAGTTCAAAACCAGTGGCGAGACGGCTGAGGCACGCGCGCTAAAGCCTGTGAAACCCATCGGTCAAAATCACGCTTCGGAACAGAAAACCTTTGTCGGGCGGCTGTTTGACCGTCTGGCGTTCCGGCGCTGATCAGCCGCCCTTCCGGTAAGACGCCGCCAGCGTCTCCGGTTTGGCACCTAAAAAATACCTCAGCAACGTCAAGAGGTTACGCCGCCCGCGGCGCAACCAACCCTGCTTACGGTATTTCTCTGCGCTGGTCGTGGCGACAGCATCAAGATACATTAGCCGCTTGCGCCCCAAGCGCCGTGCCAAGGCCACGTCTTCCATCAAGGGGATGTCGTCATAGCCGCCAACCTGCCCATAAAGCCGCCGCGAAATCAGAAGCGCCTGATCACCATAAGGCAGGCCAAACACCCGACTGCGCAGATTGGCCCACCCGGCCACAACCCGCCCCGCAGGTCCGGGTGTATCAAAGGCCAGCGTGAACCACCCAGCTTTGTCAGATTGGCCCAGCTTGGCCTCCACCGCTTCCACCCAGCTTTCAGACAGCACTGTGTCGGCATGGACAAACAGAAGCCACTCTCCCGTGGCCAACTCCCCACCTTGACGCAGCTGCCCACCACGAGACGGTGTGGTGCGAATGATCTTCGCCCCAACCTCATCGGCAATGGCCAGCGTCTGATCCTCAGAGCCACCATCGACCACAATCAACTCGCGCAAAATCCCCGCAGACACACCAGCATACAGCGCGCCAAGACAGGCAGGCAGCGCCTGTTCAGCGTTAAGCGTTGGGATGATCACACTAAGCGGAGCGCGCATTTCTTTGTCCTGCCCTGTTGCACGGCAGAAGCGCTTCTATATGAGAAGAGTACGCAAGAACAGGACGAACCACATGACCATGCCCGCACGTAAGATCCTCCGCCTCAGCGGGGCTGACACCGAAAGCTTCCTGCAAGGGCTTGTGACCAACGATCTGGACCATTTGAGCGATGGTCTGCTCTATGCCGCACTGCTCACGCCTCAGGGCAAGTACATCGCGGATTTCTTTCTGAAACGCGACGGCGCAGACATTCTGCTGGACGCAGACGCAGATCAGGCCCCCGCTCTGATCCAACGTCTCAGCATGTACAAGCTGCGCGCAGATGTGGCGATTGCCGAGACCGATCTCCACCTCCACCGCGGTCTTGGCGACACGCCAGAGGATGGCGCGCTGGACCCACGTGGCGCAAACCTTGGCTGGCGGGCTTATCGCGATATCCCGCAAGACGGCGACACCGTTGACTGGATCGCGCTGACCGTGGCCAATCAAGTCCCCAACACCGGAATTGAGCTTAATGGTGACAGCTACATTCTGGAGATGGGTTTTGAACGCCTCAACGGTGTGGATTTCCGCAAGGGGTGCTATGTGGGTCAGGAGGTCACCGCCCGCATGAAACACAAAACCGAGCTGCGCAAAGGCCTCGCTCTGGTCGAGATCGAGGGCCAAGCGCCTGTGGGCACACCGATCCTGCGCGACGGGCGCGAGGTCGGTAAACTCTACAGTCAGTCCGGCGGCAAAGCACTGGCCTATCTGCGTTTTGATCGCGCAGGAGACGGCATGACCGCCGGAGAGGCCACCGTCACCTACAAAGGCTAAACCTGCTATGGTGCAAGGGTTTTCTGAAACCTGAACGCCAACACATTTGCCCCCTGCCCGCGCATCAGGTTCTGGGAATGGGCGTTGAAGTCATGCACGACCGCTCTCCATTCCCCAAAACCCTCCTTCTGCATCCAGTGCTCCATCGCGCCAATCAGGGCCGCGCCGATGCCCTGCCCGCGACAGCGCTCATCCACGCAGATCTGGTCCAGCTCCACGAGCGCACTGGCATGAACAAACGGATTGCCTTCCCGGCGGTTCGGCACCGCGAGTAAGAACCCACAGACAGCGCCAGCGTCATCTTCAGCCACAAAAAGCTGCGCACCGTCGCGAATCTTTTCCTCAAAAAACATCCTGGCCACAGCCTCCGGCACCTCCGCGCAGTATTGTTCTGGATGTTCGGCCGCATGAATCGCTTGTACCTGCGCCGAAAGCGGCAGGATCATGCCGATCTCATCTATTGCTAAAATGCGGATCATAAAAAAACCTCCGGTTGTTGGCCGGAGGTTCTTGGGATTTGCCCCCGGCAGATCGCGCTGGGGGAAAGGTCCTGACGCGGCTTATGCGCGCTCGGAATATTCCATGGTTTCGGTGTTCACGACGATGTCTTCGTCCTGCCCTACAAACGGCGGCACCATAACGCGCACGCCATTGTCCAACACCGCTGGCTTGAAGGAGTTTGCCGCAGTCTGACCCTTCACAACCGGCTCAGTCTCGACAATTTTGCAGATCACTTTCTGCGGCAGCGTCGCGTTCAGCGCCTCCGCGTCATAGAATTCCACAACAATGGTCATCCCGTCCTGAAGGAACGGACGACGCTCGCCCAGAAGTTCCGCAGAGATCTGATTTTGCTCATAAGTTTCGGTGTCCATGAAGATCAGCATGCCGTCGTCTTCATAGAGAAACTGCTGGTCCTTCTGCTCCAGACGCACGCGTTCCACTTTATCAGCGGACCGGAACCGCTCGTTCAGTTTGGAGCCGTTGCGGAGATTTTTCATCTCCACCTGCGCAAACGCGCCACCCTTGCCGGGTTTGACGTGGTCGACCTTGACGGCGGCCCAAAGACCGCCGTTGTGCTCCAGCACGTTGCCAGGGCGAATTTCATTTCCGTTGATCTTGGGCATGTTCAGAAACCGATAGAAAAAAGGTTGATTGGGTTGTTTTGCATCCTATATCTGGCCAGTCGGCAGCTGGCAAGGAGCCCAAGTCCGAAGCCCAATTTTCAGGCGATATGCGTCAAGCGCATGGAAGCTATGCAAAAACAGGCTACCCGAATCGCGCGGAATGCTTCATAAGGAGCGGCACGCCGAAAAACACAAGAGCAATAACACAAGGACGACGAGATGACCGATTTCGTTGATGCAGCGGCTTACAACAATGAACAAGGCAACCGTGCCCGCAAACTCTTTGCGGCAGTTGTTTTGGCTGCGTTGGATGATGCCATTGCGGATGACAAAAAGTACGGCAATGGGCCGGAACAAATCGCGCGCTGGGCGCGGTCTCGCGACGGTCGCGAAGTGCTGTCCTGCGCCGGGATTGACCCCAACGAACGTGTGGTCGAAGGGCTGATGGAATTTGTCGGCAAAGGTATCCGCACCTCCGTCGCGCTCTCGCGCGAAGAAAGCGAACGCCGCAATGCGGCTGCTCAGGCCGAAGCTGCCTGAAGCACGCGACATGCTGCCAAACAAAAAGCGCGCCTAAAAGGGCGCGTTTTTTGTTTCTTACTTCAACTGAAAATCAGCAGCGGATGCATTATCCGAGATCATGGGCTGCAAGAGCACGGTGAATTTCTCTGCGCACCAGTTTGCGCACGTTCCGTGTGATCCGCTCGCCAAGCGCTCCTTGCAATTCTTGACGCACAATATCGGCAACCATGTCCCGCAACATTGCCTCGTCAATTTCAGCTGGCTCCTGCAGATCATCCAAGGGAGCGTCTTCTGCCGGGTCATGGATCGCGCGCACAACTTGTTCCTGAACCGTGTCTTCAAGCGCATCGATCGCAGCGCCAGATACATCAGCGCTGAACTCTTCAGCATCAGCCTCTTCGACCTCGGCAACCACATCCTCAACGCCTTGCATGTCCTCCACATGCTGAAACCGTCGGATACGCTGCTCAAGCACCTGCTGAAAATCAAACGGTTGTTCTTCGTCTACATCTTCATGTGGGCTGGTGTCTTCGATCGCAGACGTGCCCTCACTTAGGTCAGGCTCTTCTTGCCAAGACGGAGGCTCAAACGCACCCTCATCCGATCCATGATCTGCACTGTCTGCATCAAGCCACTCTTGCGCTTCATGAGCATCGCTTTCTTCGGGCAACGCATCGCTTACGTTTTCTGCATCCAACGGATCGTCATCAGAAAACGCATCGGCAGAAGCGACATCACCCGCCTCTTCAGCTTCTTCATGAATGTCCGCCTTAAGCTCCTCGGCAAGCGCCTCCTCGAAGCTAAACTCATCAGCGCTGTCAATCGCACCACGCAACGTGTCAGAACGCGCATCTTCCGCATCAGCCACACGTAAAGCTGGTGTCAAAACAAGCGTCAACGCTTCGGGCGCATCTTCTTCAACAGCTTCTTCAGCTACAACCTGTGTTTCAACAGGGGTCTCTGATTGTTCGACCGCAGAGCCATCTGCGCGCTCCTCAGCACCCTTATTGTCTGACACCAATCGTCGGATTGATGTCAGCACGTCTTCTATTTCCGTATTCGTTACCGCGTCAGACATACGTGATCACCGCTCTTACCCCGCAGGAAGTGTAGCGAGCGGCGAACCACCGCACAACCGATAGGAAAAATGTTATTGTTTACCAATTGCCTTAAGTACACGGTCGAGCTTCTGCCCCTGCTCAGATCTCAAAGCAGGCGCGTTCTTGACCAAGTTATAATAGGCCTCGGGATCATAGCGTTCGACCCTCAGGTTCAAATGATCAACCGTCAGTAAACCCATTGAAGACAAAACACCGTAAGCCGCCACAATTTGTGTCGCCTGCGCAGTGATTCTATCTGCTTCCGCATCAAGCAGGTCTTGCTCAGCGGTCAAAACATCCAGCGTGGTACGGGCGCCAAGCTTGGCCTCTTCGCGCACACCTTCAAAGGCAATACGCGCTGCTTCAACCTGCCGAACACTGGCCTGAATCTGTGACCCTGACGCGATGAAACGCGACCAAGCTGTCCCGGCCTGCTGACGAATGTTGTGCCGTGTCAAATGCAGCGACGCCCGCACCGCGTCGCGACGCGCCATGGATTGACGCAACAAAGCCGACAACTGACCGCCGCGATAGATTGGCCCACTCAGTGTAACCCCGAGATCAATCCCATCTTGGAATGTGTTCTCGTCAAGCACCCGGCGAGTGGAAACACGGGAATCAAATCGCACTGTTGGCCCCAATGCGGCACGCGCACGGTTGACCAAAAACTCCGATGCGAGGATTTCATGCTGAACGCGCAGCATGTCGGGATGAGACCGGATCGCAACCGCCTTCGCCTCTTCGATTGAGTTCGCCGCGCTCGGCAGGCTCGTGGGGGTCACAAGATTTCCCGGCCGGGTGCCAATGGCCGCCGCATAGAATTCTTCGCTCGCAGCCAGATCGCCCTGCGCCGCAGCCAAAGACGCACGCGCCCCTGCAAGACGCGCTTCTGCCAAGGCAACGTCGGTTCGGGTCACTTCACCCACTTCAAAGCGGTCTTGCGCGGCCTGCAATTCTCGCTCCAAGAGACGTAAGTTGTTGATGCGAAGATCAACAATCTCATCGTCACGCACCACATTCATGAACGACTGCACAGCGTCAAACAAAACCTGTTGTTCGACAGACACCAGTCCCTGACGGGTGGCAAGCACCGTTTCCTTAGAAGATTCGACAGCGAACTTTGACGCGCCATTATCATAAAGCAGGATACTTGCGGAAATGCCCAAGGTCGCGTCAGGCGTCCAGCCGGTCGTCCGCGTTCCTGTGGCGGCAGACCGTGTTCCCACATAGTCGTAGTTTACACTGCCAAACCAATCCACGATTGGGCGCAGCAGAGCCGTCGTGGCTGCAACATCTTCATCAGCCGCGCGCAACAGCGCACGATTCTGTTCCAGCAAACCACTGTGTTCATATGCGGATGCGAGCGCATCTGAAAGCGTCTCTGCACTTGCCAAACCTGCCAAGCTGGTGCTGAGCGCCAATGCAGCAACACCACGTCTGGCTGTCTTCTTTAAAAAATGAAACATAGTAACTGCCTCTTTCAGTATCCGCGCTGTTTGCCTGTTCTGTTTATAATTCAAACGCACGATGTTTCTCAAAATCAGGCATCACCGGAGCGCTCGCATTGAACGCGAAACGCCAGTTCACCTTGCCATCTAACTTGTATCCGATACGCGCAATGCCAAGAGCGCCCTCCACGAACAACGCGCAGATCCGGCCTCCGTCTTTCAACTGCCCCATAAGTTCGTCAGGCAATTGTTGCACACCGCCTTGCACCAAAATCACATCATAGGGACCGTGCGCCACCGCCCCCTCTGACAGAGGTCCGCAGTGAACAATCGCGTTGTCCACACCTTGTTCGTTGAAATTGCTCTGCGCCTCAGCAGCCCGATCAGTGTCATCTTCCACAGCAATGACCACTTCCGCCATATGTGCGACGACGGCTGAAGAGTACCCCAAACCAGCCCCCACATCGAGCACCAGATCATCTTTCTGAACATCAAGGGCATCAAGCATCTTCGCCAAAGTCCGTGCATCCAGAACAACACGCTCCACCCCCAAAGGCACACAGCCATCAACATACGCAGCAGCCCGCTGCCCTGAGGGCACAAAGGCTTCCCGGGGCACCGACAGCAAAGCGTCGATAACCGTGTATTTTGTCACGTCGGATGGCCGCACCTGCGTATCCACCATCGTCGTGCGAAGCTGGGCAAAATCGGCCATTGAACTCTCATGCACTGCTGCGTCGCTAAAGCAGTCTTGCCACAACAGAGAAGGCGCGGCAACGGAATCAACGTGTCTTTTCCGTGGTATGTGACAAGTCTGCCTCCGCTCCCGTTGGCATCATCGGATGCTAACAACGTTTTTTTCGCTGCATGTTTCTCGTCATTCTCAAAAAGGGGCTTGCACCCACCCAAGATTCGGCCCATGTATGCGCCACTTTCGGGACACACTCGAAACACCACGGATGGCGAGTTGGCGGAGTGGTGACGCAGCGGATTGCAAATCCGTGTACACCGGTTCGATTCCGGTACTCGCCTCCATTTTCCTATAGCCGCAAAAAGACTGTTCGCAAGTTACTTACTGCGCTTAATTCCGTTTTGACGCTCACTTTCAATAGAAAAAGGCGCTCAAACGAGCGCCTTCCTAAAAACTACATCTGTGACGATACTCAGCAGCCAGTGCGTTTCACCACAGCTTGCCAGGTCTTGAGCAAAATGCTGACATCAAACTTAAAGCTTGTTCGCTGCAGATATTCGAAGTCCATGGCAACACGCTCATCATAGGAAACACTATTTCTGCCAGAAACCTGCCACAACCCAGTGATACCAGGCTTCTGCGCGAGGTAGAAACGTGCACCGCTACCGTACTTACTCAGCTCGTCTTCAACAACTGGGCGCGGCCCGACAAACCCCATCTCACCTGTTAGAACATTCCAAATCTGCGGCAATTCATCCAAACTGGTTTTCCGAAGGAAATTGCCAAACTTTGTGATCCTTGGATCATCCGCGAGTTTGTGGTTTTCAGCCCACTCTTTTGCGGCTTCAGGATTCTCAACCAAATAGGCTTTCAATTTCTCTTCCGCGCCCACAACCATTGTCCGGACCTTCCAGCACTTAAATTTGCGCCCATTCTGACCGACGCGCACATGTCCGAAAAAGCCGCTCCCGCCATCACGCGCTGTAACAGCCCACAAAACGCAAATAACCGGAACCAAAACGGGCAGCAGGGAAACGGCCAGTATAATATCACAGGCCCGCTTTCCATAGCGGCGATAAAAATAGTTCGCCGAATTGCGAAGCGCGGTGCCGGATGTTCGTTTGTGTTCTTGAGTACCAGAAAAGCTCTGGTTTGCGAACAATAGGCGTTCTTCCACAATATCTTTCATGACCAAAACTCAAATAGAACTCAGGGATTTTACGAAAAGTCTTTTGTAGTGCTTTTGAAGCTATTCCGATTCTCGCTTTAAGTAAATTTTAACTTCTCAAAATCGAGATTTTTTTCTGCACCGCAGAGAGCGACAAGCCACCCACCCTCCGTTCATTTAAAAGAGGGAATTGGAACCATTCTCATTTTGTCAAAATCTAAACTTCAGACCGAAAAACGTCGCTGCTCGCAATTCAATCAACGCTCAATCCAAATTGAAAATTATTATTAATCAAATAGGTACTTAATGAAATTAACTAAAAATTTACCGAAATCGACCCATCGTAAAAGGAGCGAAACTGCGGATTAGAACGCTTCAAACAGCGGAACACGCCACATAGCTGGGACAAGAATATGCATAAAGTCACGAGTGAAAAAGCAATCAATAGTTGAATATTTTGCAGCTATTCCACAAGTCATCCGCACAAAAACCGAGCACTTGCAGCATCCCAAAGATCAACACTCAAAAGCAATCAGATGAACTACACTAAAAATCGGAAACAATCCCTGCCCCCAATAGACCACCATAAACCACCCAATCGAGACTTTTTCGGCAAAGATTCGCCGAACACCCACCACTGAAAAACACGGCTCTAAAGACGTTGGTGAGATGTTTAAATGCGACCAAAACGCAAGCCGCCAAAAATCGTTATAGCGACAATCGCGCTCAGAAATGACTCTGGGCAGGCGCTAACCCACGCAATCATCCTCTGCCATTTCTTTGGCGCTTATAAGGTCAACAAAATGATCGTGAGCGGCCACCACATCGCTGCGCAATCGGTCCGAAATCTGCAAATCATCAATCGGATCGGCTTTGGGCGCTGCTGTGATCGGCTGAATGCGTGTGTATTTGCCGCTTACGGTGGGATCACCTCCGCCACCTTGGCGCGACGCTGCCGGGCTCTCGTACCGATTTTCAAGTTTTGGCGAGAAAGAAAAGCGTTCTGAAATCTGGGCCAATACCCGTTCCGGTTCTGTCAGCAAGGCGCGGTGCGTGATCCCAATTTTGTGCGCGTCGTCAAACCGCGACCAGTGGTGCGCCATCATACCAACCCGTGCCAGATAGTAGTCCGCCGCCAACGTGTCAGAGCCATATTCGTCACGTCCGAGGTCTGCATATAGCTTCCGTATAGAAGCAATCGCCGCACCTGGCGGGCGGATCACAAAAATTGCGCGCCCTTGATAAAATGCGTCTGGAGCGTGCGCGTCATGACGATTGTGCAAGATCTTATCAAAAAGGTATCGCGCCTTGGGTTTCCAGGCACGGCGCAGGGTCTGGTTTACAACCAACCGACCAAGAGATGCGTCTTTTTCGTAGCGAATATGCGCCTCTCCATACCCGCTAATCTCCGGGCGTGAACATAGGATATTGGAAAGGGCCGTTGATCCGCATCTCATATGCGCCAAAATGAAAATCGATTTCGAAAAATCACACTGCGGCGAAAGTCTTGCGGCACTCGAACCAGCAACGCCTTTGATCACTTCTCTTATCAAGTCTACCTCCCTTTCGAATGAGGCTTATCAAATACAATTCTCAAACGACGTATCACCGGACGCTCAACTGCCCGATACAGCAAAATTCCAAATCCAGTGCAGGTTACAAGCGCAATGAAAAATACCGCCAAAAACTGTGGCCAACCTGCCAAAGGCAAAAGTTGCAACACCTTATACAAGGGGATCATAAGGATCGTATGTGACAAATAAATCGAATAACTGGAATCCCCCAGAAGCCCCAGAAACTTAAATCGCTTTTCTGGATAACGTTCTTCACAACTCAATGTACCTGCAACAATCATTATCCCTGCTAGAAAATATGCAAATACACCCCATTCCTGCGGCACCCAATCTATCACCTCCAATAGGACGATCAGCAGCCCAAAGGGTAGCCCCCAGCGCACCACAGAAAAGTTAAACCGATGCCAGAACAATGCCAAAATTATCCCAGCGACAAATAACAAAAGAAACGCACTGGTCCAGGTAATCAAGATGGGAGAGCTCATCGGTACAAGCCAGCCGACCGCAACCAACGCACACAGAATCGCAGTACTGACCTGAGCCGGTCGCCCCGCCCCGATGCCTATGGCAAAGATAAAAAAGAAAAACATCTCATAATTGAGCGTCCACCCCGGTGTTAAAACTGGCCATATTTCGGTCGGCACCCCGGTGTGCCAATGCGGGATAAATAAGAAAGACTGCACCAATGCGCCAGCTCGCCTGAACGGGTCACCCGCAGCAAGGTCATTGGGCAAAAGAACCGCGAGGTAGACCAAAGTAAGCAACCAGTACAAAGGCACGATACGAATGAAACGCCGTTTGAGAAAGTCTCCAACGGCCTCGTTTCGGCAGGCATGCATCATCACAAACCCACTGATGACAAAAAATATCAGCACCCCCAAGCGACCGACGTTCACATCACTTTCGAAGGACAGAGACACCCCTCTTCTCGCATTGAGCGCATGGTGCACCAACACCATGATCGCCGCGCCACCCCGCAGATATTGAATGAAATGCAAGCGTCCGGACTTATGCCCCGGAAGCGAAGAGCCCTCCATCCGTCCCTCCTGTCTCAGATACAGGACTGCGAGATTTGGCCATTAAATTAATCGCCAAACCCGTAAGAAAACCCGCCATCGCAAAAAATATGAAATCTAAATTGGGCGTTCCCTTCACCACAAGCGCACGCGCCAAGCATCCCGCCATACCCATCTTTAGGGCGATCATCATATGCTTGGCTTCGTCCGATACGCCGCGTGCAGACGTTGAAAACAATTGTGCCAAATAGGTCACCAACAGTCCCAGCCCAATCAGCCCTGTGGTGCCCAAGACCGCAGCAATCCAGTTGGACGCACGCACTGATCCCAACCCAGCCCCAAGCATCCAAGTATCCATAAAGTTCCGCAAAGCTTGCAGATTGAACCCCATACGCTCCGTTCCCGAGTCACTTTCCAGCTTGTTGAGCAAAGAGCGATCAATGAAATCGGCAAATCCTTGAGAAAGCGCATAGGCCATATACAGGCTCATAATCATGAGTGGCAGCACCGCAACAACACAGACGCCAACGGCTGCCAGCCGCCGATCAATCAGACCGTTTTGCGAAAGCCCCATCTCGCGCAAGCGCATCACCGCAAACACCACAATCAACAGCATTGCCCCAACGTAGGCCGAAGATGACGTGCCACGGATCACAAGGAAGGCAAAGACCAGCACCATGATACCGGGAAGCTTGGATTTGCCTTTGTTGTGGAACCAATAGCCCAACCAATAGCCCCAAAGCCCCAACGATACATAGCCATATGAAGAGGCTTCAGGAAATCCTCCAATCATCCGATCAAGCCCCGCCATCCGCTGGCCGAGGGTCAGCGCGTAGTTTGCGGTGCGGATCGGCTCCAGTAAGAAAGATGTGCCTGTCGCCTGCGTGAGCAAATCCAATACGCCCAGCCCCGCATGCACCAGCGAAACAATCAGCATCGCGCGATAGATGACCCGCACGCCGCCCTGGCGCATCACAACAATTGCTGGGATCAGAAACGCCATGACCGCCAATGTCATGCGCACCAATTGGGAAAGGTTCCCGCCATTGGGCGCCAAAGGTCGGGACACAATTCCCACCTGCCCGGCCACACGCCCAATTGCAAAAACCTCAGTTTCTCCGGCAAAAATCCTGGGAAAAAACATCGTGGCGAAAACAGCATAAATATAAAAAAGCAATAGCGTCAGACCCGGCTGCCCTGGCGCCATAAGGCGCATGATGTCATCGGCAATCCCACGCCGCAAAATCAGCATTGCACCCAAACTTAACAAAACAAGATCGTAGGTCATCAAAGATGTACCGCCAATCGCAGGCAAGTTGATTGCCGCCATCATTCCAAAAGGAATGACTGCAAAAAAATAGTTGATCCCAACAAAGGGGCCTCTGCTTAAAACCGCAGCAAGGACAATCAACGATATAAATGTGCTTTCAACAATCTGCATTAATTGTAGGAATACGCGCCCCTTATGTTGTATGCAACGCGTAAGGCATGGCAGCGTGCTCTGCAGATTTTATTTTTTGAGTAGTGACAATTAAATGCTCCAAAAGCATTATTTATATAGCATTTTTGTATCATGACTAAAAACTCCCCCTCCGGAACCGCGGATGCGAGTCCGAACAGCATGAAACGCATCGGGCTTGCGCTTTTTGCTCTAATTGCCAGATCACTCCAGCAAGTCGCCACTTTCGTGATCACTCTTTTGGCCGCGCGCTTTCTGGCGCCTGCTGAATATGGCGTTTACGCACTGGCCATCGTGTTCATCACCTTAATCCAAACGATGACCTATTCAGGGTTTTACCAATGGATCGTGAATGCCAAAGAAGATGACAAGCTGGTATTGGGCACCGCCTTCTGGATGATCACCGGCCTGGCAACGTTGGCGGCTTCTTTGCTGGCATTATTTGCATGGCCATTGGCTTGGATCTTTGATGCGCCCGATCTTTTTCCGGTGCTTGTACTCCTTGCCGCCATTCAACCAGTGGCCGGCGCTGGCGCCTGGTTTTCCGCAGTCCTGTTGCGAAGGGGCGCCGTCAACACCCACTTTTCAATCATGTTTGCGCAAAATCTTGTCGCTTTGGTCGGCGGCGCAATCTTGTTGTGGACCTGGCAGTCCCTGTTTGCCCTCGTCGCGTTTCGCTATCTGCGCGTCTTGACGGCGATCCTGTTGTACCTGCTCTTTTCTCCAGATCGGCCCAGCTTTGTGTTTCGCCGGGATCTGGCGCGGCAGGCCACAAAATTCTCAGGCGGCCTTTATGGGGCAAGATTTTTGAACTTCCTGTCCCGATATTCTGGCGACCTTATGCTTGGCTTGATGTTCACCACCGCAGAGGCGGGCCTATACCGGTTCGGAAACCGGCTTGCCTCTGGTGCGACCGACATCGTCGCACAGCCCTTGCGCAGCTTTGCCCTAACCCAATTCGGCGCGGCGGCACGCAAAGACGCCGAACTCAGCACACCGCTTAAAAAATTCACCGGCTCAATCGTACTGCTCACAGGAATTGTCGCTGCGGTCGTGGTCGTCATGGCGCCAACTGTGGTCGAATTCTTCTTCGATCCCGCTTACCTTGCAGCGTTGACGGTCACAGCCGCCATCGCGGTACGATCGGTCCTCAACGTCGGAAGCTTGATTTTAGAGCCAGCTCTTGCTGCACGCGATCGCACCGGCTTGGTGGCGCTTTTTAACTTGGTATGGACCATACTTACGATTGCATCGGTGCTCATTGCGTCGCCATTTGGCCTCGCGGCCCTAGCATGGAGCCAAGCGGCCATCATGATGCTCAATTCCTTGTCTGCGCTTCTGGTCCTACATCGCGCAGGCATCGAAACCCGCCCCGCTTTTCAAAGCTTCACAACAGCCCTCGCCATCGTGGGGCTTTATTACCTGTCGCTCACAGCACTCTGGTCCAATCTACAAGACCTTTTCACAGCAGAGCTCACCGCCTTGTCGGTCGGCTTGATGCTGGCGGCTGCGCTTGGCGGGGTCGTTCTCTATATTTCCTCAAAGCTGCGTGTGTTCACGCTCAGTGTATTTTCTGGATGAAATCCAACGTAAATCTATAATCAGTCAGAGGCCAAACATGCGCCATATCCCTTCTTCAAATGCTTATTTTGTTCATATTCCCAAAAATGGCGGCATGAGCGTCGTCAAAGCTCTGAAAGCAAGTGGCGGCTTGTCCTACACAGCCTTGGCGGAAGATCTGAACATCTCCGAACAAGCCGCAGAAGAGGCTGTAGAAAGTGATTTTTATCACACGCATCTCGGGCAATTCAAGCCGTCTCATATGCCATTGTGGCTGATTGCAGAGCATCTCCCAAACACATGGTCCGCCTTTCAAGGCGCCACCACTTTCGCACTCACCCGAGAGCCGCGCTCCAGATTTTTATCCGCTTTGATGCAACGCATGAAAGAGTTTCATGACGCGGGTGCCATTCGCGCCGATGATCCCGCCGTAATTGAAGAGGCCCGTAATGTTTGCGACTGGCTGTCTGCGCGCGACCGTTTTTATGATGAAACCTACATACACTTCGTTCGACAGGTCCACTTCACCCACCTGGATGGTCAACGAATGGTGACAGGCATTTTTGCGGTAAAAGACACGGCAATGCTTTGTGAATGGGTGAAGACAACCACCGGCCTGTCTATTGACATCGGCCACGATCACGCACGCAAACAGCCAAAGAAATGGGCAAAAACCATCCAGCCCATGGCGCGCTTTGCCGGCCGCACGTTGATGCCGCGCAGCGTCAAGAAAGCTCTTCACCCTCTATGGATGAACAGCGGCCTTTTTACATCTGCATCAAGCAGCTATGCAGCTGTAGACCTCGGCAACGATGTAGAGAATTTCATCCAAAACTACTACGCGGCAGACTATCGCTTACACAACGAAGCTCTGGATGGGGCAGCCACGTCCGCGATCGCACCCGCAGAGATCGCGGCTCATTGAAAGCGGACGCAGCAGCGCCTTTGCTATGTGTAGGACGCGATCGCGCTGCGCCACTCCGGCAATGGGCGGCCAATCGCTTCTTCAAAGTCAGCCATCTTTGGCTCAAAATACGCCGCTAGATAGGCCCGCGCAGCCGTTTCATCCACATCTTTTTTGTCAAATGTCACGGTGGCTTGAGACCGCAAAAAATTGACCGCACTTGTTGGCAGCATCTGCCTCATAGTCCGCCAAGCACCCGAATTGCGAACCGTACTGACAAAAGGCAAACGTTCGCGCCGCGATGTCGGTGGGGACTTATGCCGCTCTGTAATCTCGGACTCCTCAAACTCATAAGACGGCAATCCGAGCCACTCGATCACTTCGGCCAAAGTCTCGCGGCGTTTCGCGCGTAAATCTTCCGCAACAACAACCGATATCTGCGATCGATCAAAATGATGCAGATACTCCTCCATTTGCAGAACATAGTCAGAAGTATCCCGGTAAAGCGGATCCTCCCGAATTGCCTCATCTATTGAGCGAGTTTCCTGAAACTCTTTGAATCTTTGCCAATAATGGCCAATTGCACGGGAAACAGGCTCGCGCACCGTATAAATAATGCGCGCGTCAGGTGCGGCTTTCGCAATACGAGCAGCAATACCGGATCTATGCGGCCACTGACTGTAATAGACAGATCCTTCACCACGATATGTTGCATCTTCGCCCCCCTGCCAAAGCCTTAGGTAGGCCTCCCATTCGTGACTACAGGATTCGCGCGCCATAATTGGCCAAGCAGCTTCCAACTCCGACTGATCCACAAAAAAACAGGGCTCTTTTTCCCGGCTCATCTGCACCTCTGGCAGAGCCTTCAGATAGGCATGAAGTGCACTAGATCCCGATTTAGAAGCGCCAATCACAAACAGATTCGGCATGAGTTTCAGAAGCGCCTCATCCTTTGGCAAAGGCGGTAGAGCGGAAACAGAAACATCCATATTTTTAATCCACGTAATAAGGCATTCCCTACAGAAACGCCCCTTCAAAAAAAATACATTTGCTGCGCCAGCAAACACTCAATAGCATACGGCTTTGCGAAACCTATGCAACGCTAAGCCGTTGTCGCGCTGGTTATTTTGGGCGGAATGCCCAACAATTGTAATTTAGGAAGCCAATTCTAAACTTGGTAAATAATTTTATGACTGAAATCGTTATTAACGGGAAATTTCTGGGGGCGTCTTTGAATGGGGTGCACCGCACAGCGGCTCACTATGCATCCCTCTTGATTGAGCGCGCACGATCAGAGGGGCACCACGTCAGACTCCTCACACCACGCGGCGTAGAGACGGATCCACATTTCCCACTCTTGGTTCCTGAAGTTTGCCGCGGTAAATTTGGTGCAGGTCAGGGCTGGGAAATGCTCACTTTACCCCGCCTTGCGCGCAAAAGCCTGCTGGTCAACTTTTGCAATCTCGCCCCTGTTTTGCACGGCAACTCAGTTGTCATGATCCATGATGCGCAAACCTATCTTTTCCCATCAGATTACACCGGTCGCCAGGCGACTGCATATCGTGCGCTGCTCCCTCTGATTGGCGCAAGGGCACGGCGGGTGCTGACCGTCTCTGAGTTTTCACGCCAGTCTCTGGCGCGGCATCGTGTCGGACATCTCAACAAAATTGACGTAGTTCACAATGGGACCGACCATATCATCGACGCAGAGCACGACCCGGCGATCTTGGACAAGTACCAACTCAGCGCACAGCCCTACGTGATGGTTCTGGGCACGGCCAAAGGCTACAAAAACATCGCTCGTGTCTTTGACGCCATGACACCGGCGTTCCCCGGCAACATAAAACTGGTGGTCGCCGGAGGCCCCGGCCCAGAAACCTATGCGGCACAGGGATGGCACGCACCTGAAGGCACTGTCTTTACAGGCTTCGTATCCGACAACGAACTCAAGACGCTCTATTCCCATGCCGCCGTATTCGCGTTCCCCTCCCGGACAGAAGGGTTCGGTCTCCCACCTGTTGAAGCCATGCACTGTGGCACACCGGTTGTGGCGGCCAACGCAGGCGCTATGCCTGAAGTGTGCGCCGATGCCGCGCTTTTGATCGACCCAGAAGATACCGCGGAATGGCGATCAGCCTTGCTTAAGGTTCTACAAGATCCAGAACTGGCCAACACTCTGCGCAGCAACGGAAATTCTCGCGCGCGGGATCTCACTTGGGCCAATGCGGGCGACCGCCTTTGGCAATGCATCAAGCCACTGCTTTGAAACAAAAAAGAGCCGAGGTATCCCTCGGCTCTTTTGGTTTTCACTCTGCGTTTTAAGCAATCTTACGCAAATGGCAGATCTTCAACTGTCGCGAAATCGGCGGAAGTGATGATATCAGCCAACGTCACTTCAGAGTCAAAGAAGGTCACGGTAGTGGCGCCGTAGGTCATGACAGTGTTGTTACCGTCAAAGTTCACGGTCACACCAGACGTATCGACCGCGTCAGACAGGTACACTTGGTCAATACCTTCTTCAAAGTCGAACACACGGTCGTTGCCATCATCGTTGTCAAAGACAAAGAAGTCCGCAAAGCCTTCGTCGTCGTTACCGTCGCCCGCGCTGTCGCCGAAGATAACGTCATCGCCATCGCCACCGGACACAGCATCGCTGCCATCCTGGCCATAGACACGGTCATTGCCTTCGCCGCCTTCCATGCGGTCGTTGCCTTTACCGCCGTACATTTTGTCGTTGCCTTCGCCGCCATCCATGCGGTCATTGCCGCCGTCGCCGCGCAAACGGTCGTTGCCAGCACCACCGTCCATGCGGTCCAGACCGCCGCCGCCGTTCAGTACGTCAACGCTATCGCCACCATCGAGGCTGTCGTTCCCGATGCCGCCTCTCAGCGTATCTTCCTGAGCGCTGCCGGTAAGCGTGTCGTTACCTTCAAGGCCATTGAGTACGAGAGGACCCGCACCACCACCGAGCGCGTTGTCGCCCGCGTCACCATTGATTACAGTAGCCATATTACCTTCCCAAATAGAATTTCTTGCTCTCGGCCAAACAAATTTGATTAAAATTTCTTTGCGTGACCATCAATCGAATTAGTCCTAGCAGCCCACTCAAACCTGTCGTTTTTATAAAAACGCAGCCCAAGTTTAGAAAAGAGCTGTCCATTAATATTTACCATGGCAAAGGTGATTCGCCAAGAAAATGAAGAATTCGTTTATAATTTAGAAACAATTCAAGCAATTTTGAGGGCTTAGCCAATTTTTGCCGATCTACACCACGCAAACATTGCCGATTCATGGGCCAATTTCTCAAAAAACAGGCACGAAAGAACTGCAAATCACTTTGATTTTCAGCGCTCAAAACGACTCTTTCAAAGATGATTCGCTAAAGCATACAAAAATGCGACGCAAAGAATTAGCCCACGCCTCCGGCGCACCAAAAATCTCAAAAAATTCAGTGATTACAAAGCAACGCCTCCTGGCTAATCCCGGTGGCGGCAAATCAATCCACAAAGGAAATCAACTAATAAATTCAAGAATTATCCCATAAGGAAATCGCACAACTGTCATACGCGATCCATACCAGAGACCTACCTCTCGACAGAGCTCCAATTAAAGAGGCAATAAATTGCTGACAATTTGCGTTGAGCGCTCAGTTCGCCGCCAGACCTCGAAGACCGGTATTCGTTAGAACTCCAGAATACGTTCTGGATGCGCAATTCCGGTCAGTATATCTTTAACAGCGCGCCAATTTCCAATAGCGCGCGCCTTACGGTCAATCCACGGCTCCGGGCGCAACAACTTCACATGGTTCGCGATCATATTGCGCGCCGCCAATTTGAACGCAAAGCGTCCGCTCATTGTGCCCTTGCGCCACAGATACCAAGTGTTCACCAACTGGCTATAGCCGAGGCGTGCTCCCGCGGTCTCTCGGCCATTTTTCGTGCCGCAATGAACGCCGCTAAACGCATCGGTTTTGATGCGCTCCCCCGGAATCTGTGCCGCAAAATCAATGTCTTCCTGCCATCCATACAGCGGCAGTGCGGGGTCAAAGCGCGTTTCCCCCACCGCGGACAACCGATAGGCCATATTGCACCCATACAGCCCCACCAGCCCGCTCCGCAGCACTGTCGGCTCAGACCTTGGCGTCGTATCATATTGCGCGACCATATCCGCAGCCTGGGCAGCCTCATACCCGCCACCATTGATGCCATCAGCAATCAGATGACCGGTCATGCCGTTAACATTCGGCCAGGCGGCGAAAGCACCTTCTATGCCCTCCAGAGCATAGCGCGATGGAACAAAATCATCATCAAAGAACACAACCAGATCGCAGTCATTCTGGACTGCATCCAGCCCCATGTTGCGCTGCTTGGTCAGCCCTTTTTCTGAATAAAGCACAACCGCCTCTGTCCGGTCTGAAAAGGGCGCCGTCAGATCTTGTCGTGCGTCTTCTGGCTTGGTCACAACAAATACAACGCGGTCGGGCTTACGCGTCTGTTTTGTAAGATGCGGCACCAAATCCGCCAGCTCATCTGGCCTGCCGACCGAACAAATCACAACAGCAATGCGATTATCTAGATCCCGCACGAAACATTCCTTTGCCCAAACCTTAAGCCAAATTCACAAACATCAATAAATCGATTTCTGCGCAAATACGCCTTCAAGGTCAATATACCGAAAATTACTTACTGCCATTATCCTCTTTTCTAACAAAGTTTTGACAAACAAAGCGTTTCCTATTGGTAGGCACGTCTTTTTCATGGAAATTCCCGTTGGATTTGCCAAACTGTGCGTAGAAAATGTACGGATTGTTATATGTTACCCATTGCCCAACAGTGCTTTAGTGTCATCGCGACAATATTTTTGGCCGCGCCAATAGTTCATGCGCAACAAAAAGCCCCGACACTGGGCGCAGTCACAAATTTTTCTCAGGGAATTCAGCCACAGACACTTGGGTTTGTGCGCAGCCTTGGGGTGCAACATTTGCGTGACGGCATGAATTGGGCACGCGTTGAAAAAAAACCCGGCTTTTATGAGTTCTCAGGCCCGCGCCGCGCATACAAAGACTTACTGGATGAAGACAAAAATAAACTGACGCTCGTCATAAATTGGGGGAACCCTCTTTATGACAATGGTCACACACCCCAGTCCAAAACAGCGCTCAACGCATTGGAAGCATACACCAAAGAGGTCATTGGCCGCTTCCCAGTAATTGAAACACTCGAAGTGGGAAATGAATTTAACGGCCGCAATTTCGTGCGTGGTCCGTTGGAAAAAATGGCACCACTTGAAAGATCTCAGGCCTATTTGAAAATACTTAAGGCGACCTCACAGGGCGCGCGTGCTGGCCGCGAAGACATTCGCATTCTTGGTGGTGCAACCCATTCCCTTCCAGGCAGCTGGCTCTGGAACATCATGGACTCAGGTGGCGCAAAATGGATGGATGCCGTTGCAATCCATCCCTACAGCACCCCTGCGGAACAATTCACGCGCCAGATGGCCGTTCTGCGCTGGCATCCCAGTTTGAAAGACATGCCGTTTGAAGTGACCGAATTTGGGACCGACAGCGTAAAATCGGCGGGCAACCATCTCGTCAAAAACTATTGTCAATTTGCACTTGCTGGCGTCACCAAAGCCATGTGGTTTCCTGCCAACCTGCGGGGCAGACGCACCGTCCCCCTCTTCACGCCAAATGGCCGCCTCACCTCGGCAGGTTTGGCCTACCGCACGGTGGCCAAACACATGGAAGGCAAAGTGGTCACGGACATCTCCGAAGACCAGTTCACCTACGGATGTAAGTTTGGCAACGACACATATGTCATTTGGGGGGCCGCGCGCGCCTTCAAGCTTGGCGACGCAGCGCAGGTGTTTGATCTCAGCGGCAAACCTGTCACCTCTCCCCCAGAGACTCTGGATCCCGAGACGCCGATCATTGTCATTTCAGACAGCGATACGCCGTTCACGCTTGGAGAACTGCCCTTGATCGCGGACAGCTATTATCAGTTCTCCTATCCAGAGAAAAACGCGCACAAAGCGGAAGGTGACGGATTTGAGCGCTTTGCGAAAGAAGGCAAAAAAACCATCCCACTGCTCACTATGCCTGGTCAAGATCGCCCCAACGTGCCCTGGGTCCCTTGGCGCGGCCATCCAGATCACAAGGGCGTCCGCCTCACAGCGGAAACTTTGCTGCCCTCAACCTCCAAAGATATTGTGCACGTCTACACGGCCGAACATCCTAAGGATGTCACCCTCACCGCGCATTTCAAACCGGGCAAAAAATCCGAAGATGGCGTCATTGTCCGCCTCTCGCAGAATGGTAAACCCCTTCTGGAGGAACGCGCTTCCCACGAAAATCCCGTCGAAATACAACGCAAACCCATAAGCATGAGCTCTGGCGACACACTGGAGATTGTTGTTGCCGCAGGCGAAAGTCAGCGCGGGGACCTTACTCGGTACCGCATCACCTTAGAGCGGGCCACGACCCAAACCCAATAGACCTGCTGGTAATCGTCGCTTTCACACAAAATCAGGTGTGCGCAAAACAGGCGCATCACCTGCTTGCGGCATCAGCTCACCCGAGGACCCCTCTTAGTTTCCAGAGTGCTGCAACCGTACAATAAGAAGCTCCCCCGGCAACAGAATATCACTCAGATCGCTTGTGGTCTCTGCCTCACGCCCCTCGCGCGATGATACGATCTGAAATTCAGGCGTCAGCAGTTCACTGGCCATGATTGCACTCACGACATTGCCGGACAGTGCTGCCTGATGCTCAAGCCTGCGAGCGTAGTCAATTTCGCTGTCACTGAGGCTGAGCCGCGCTGTCTGCAGCTCCTCCAGCCAGCCCTCCCGGCGGCGGCTCTCAAACAGATTGCGCGCGCGATGCGCTTCAGCCAGGGCCTGCACCGCGCCAATCCGTGCGGCTTCCAACTCCAGAACACGAGCACGTGCATCCGCATCTCGCTGTTCCACAGAGGCCAATCTGGTCGCTGTTTGAAGGCCGCGGGTCTGCAAATCTTGTGCCTTTTTCAGCTCACGTGCTGTGGTCGTAACAATGTCCTGCTGCACTGCGATCCGGTTCTCAAACAAAGCAAGTTGCCGCCCCAACAGCTCGATCTCTTGATCGTAATTGTCCAATGCTTCCGTCACCAGTTGGCTCGTGGTCACAAACAAACCTTCCTCCGCGTCCCGCAGCTGATCCATTGCCACGGCATTTGGTGCAGGAATACGTGCATTCAGCGCATCCGAAACAACAATCTCCGACTGCCCTGCCAGCAAAGCTTCCAATCGTGCAATCCGCAAAACGGATCCGGCGATTTCCAGATTGATCGCTCTGATCGCGCCGGTGGTCTCAATCCGGGCCCGCTCAAGCTCGTACCGGTTAACCCCGGAGAACTCGCTCCCCCCCGCAAGCGCCAACGCTGATGCGATCGTCATCCCGGGAATATAAGGGTATTGCCCCGGCGACGTCACATCCCCCGACACAATCACCGGAGCATAGGACAAAACCTGCAAAGACACTTTAGGGTCTAAAAAGACACCTTCCGCCGCAATCTTTTCACCCAGCCGTGCCTCGGCTTCATCCAACGTATCTCCAACGACCTTGACCCCGCCAATGCCCAACAGCCGCAACTCACCGTCGATGTTTACAGTCACCTCAGAAGAAACACCCTGTGCAGAATACGTCATCAGCACACGATCACCGGGAACCATGCGATAAGACTCCGCCTGGCCTTGCTGTGCACCAACTGCCAACACAGCAACACTCAAAAAGCGCGCAACACGCATGACAAAGCTCGCCATTTTATAATCCTTTTCAAAATCTACGAACACTCTACCTCGAACCGCCTGCGATGTCGCAAGACTTAATGCACAGTTCCGCCTCACAAGCCTGAATTTTCAAGCTCCTCGTCGGTGCGCGCAATAACTTTGCTGGAGGTTGGCAGGTATTCAAAACGCCCCTGCCGTCCAACAAGATGCACCCCAGCATCCTGCAAACGGTTGATAACGGTTTGCGCCTGCGCCCCTTTGCCCCGCAACAGCAGCGGATAGGCGCCAGCGGACACATGAGATCCTTCCAGGCGCAGACCGGTCGCAATCCCAAGATCTGAAAGGTGCTCTCTGAACCGGTCGAAAGCATCCTGCGCGTCGGGCACCTCGTCCCTCGGTACGGTCACCTCAACGGTAAAATACTCTCGCGTAACACCCGCGTCCGGGTAGAGGCGCGAATAGATCGTCGCACGTTTCCATCCCCCACCGCTGTGGAAGTTGAACAGGACATCCCCCGCCTCATCAGACAGCGTCTCCGCAGAAACAAACAAAGACAACAGATCAAGACTTTCCAATCCGCTGCGCTCTCCAAAACAGGCTTCATGCAACGCATCGATGGACATCGCCCCCACGACCCCGGTTCCAGAGAAAGGCCCAGCGGAGGTTTCGACAATCGCACCGTCGCCATCCTGAACGATCCGTGTCACCTCTGCCCCCATCACAAACGCCACACCGCGCGCCCGAAGCACGTTTTCAATGCGCTCAAAAAGCGTCCCATAGCCAGATCGCGGGCGATAATAGAGCGGGGCGCGGGGCTTGGCCCGAAACGGACGGCCAAGCAAAGCGCGCCACGCAGATCTGAACACACGGCGAACTTCGGTAGCCTGATGCACAAACTTCATGCGCTCATGATAAAACGCTTCGGCGATCTCTTCAGGTGGCAGTCGATTAAAATGCACCGTGTAGTCACGCAAGCCAGTTTCCCGAAACAGAACAGGCCCAAGCCGCGCAGCGCAAATCCCTTGTAATGAGCCATCCAGACGTTTGAAAAGGCGCGCCCATGCCATGGAAAATCCAGCACGCATCAATTTGCCAATGGGCCACCGCAGAATATCCTTGGGTTCGATCGGGTAATGGCGAAGCGTCCCGTCCGGCAAAATGCGTCGCTGTGTGCGCTTTTTCTGCTGACAAAGGTCACGCAGGCCCGGCGCCAAATTCAGGAGTGACGCCGTATCTTCATAGAAGATGCTCCCCAAATCAAACGTATATGGCCCAATATCTCTGGAGGCGTGCATTCCGCCCAGCTGGTCGCTCGCCTCAATCACCAAGACTTTTCGACCAGCCGATGACAATGCGTTTGCCGCTGCCAAACCCGCAATGCCGCCTCCCAAAATCAGGATTTGATCGCCATCATCCGTTCCTTCAGATTTCATCGCTCATCAAAATCCGTCATACGTTGCGTTCGTTGTCTGGGCATTTTGATCTTAGGCATGCCAGGGGTCGGCCTCACATCATTTGTTGTGCTGAATTTGAGCGAAATCTGAGGCAACGCACGTCGCCAAAAATCGGCAGGTTCTGTTTGCTGTCTGTTTGGATGATGCCCCCGCGAATTCGCCACCTCACGCAGGATCTCTGTCGGCACCCGCCTCGGCAAAACGCCTGCAAGTGCCTTTCTCTTCAAGCGAGGACAGCGCAAATTGCGCAAACTGTGCTTGAAACACAGCCTCGTCAAATTTCAATGCATGCGCGCGAATATCACTGGATGCTTCCAACAGTGGGCTCGCTTCGATCTGCTCTATGGCCGCATTCAAATCAGATACGGTCTGCCCGTCAAAATATACGCCACTGACACCCGGAATAACGGTGTCCAACGCTCCTCCGCTGGCATAGGCCACCACAGGGCGACCAGAGGCCATGACCTCCACCGGCACGATGCCGAAGTCCTCCTCTCCTGGAAACACAAGCGCGCGGCACGAAGCGAACTGTCGCTTCAATTCAGCAAACGGCACACGCCCCATAAACGTCACGTTCGATCCCGCCCGCGCCTCAAGCGATGCACGCATCTCTCCGTCGCCAACCACCACAAGCTTGCGTCCGCTTTGGGTAAACGCATCCACCGCGAGATCTGGCCGTTTATAGGCCACCAGCTCACCGGCCAGCAGGTAATGATCGCCCACTTCCTCAGCAGGTACAGGTGCAAACTCCGCACAGGCAACGGGCGGGAAAATCACATCCGCCTCACGGCGATAAAAGGACTTGATCCTTTGGGACACAAATCCTGAATTTGCTGCAAATCGATCCACCCGCATCGCCGTCGTGACATCCCAAATCCGCAAACGATGTGCCAAACTTGGCATCGCCAATCGTGCCAGACGTCCTGCAGAAGCACGGTAGGCATGATAGTGGTCCCAAATGTAGCGCATCGGAGAGTGACAATAGCACAAATGGGTCGCGTCAGGCCGCGGGATAATGCCTTTGGCCGGGCCACTTTCTGAGGAAATCACCAGATCAAATTCCTGCAAATCCATTTGCTCCAAGGCACGTGGCATAAAGGGCAGATACTTCTGATAATGTTTGCGCGCGCCCGGCAGGCGGGAAACAAACGTCTCGCGAATGTCTTGCGCATTGATCTTGTCGCTAATTTTGTCCCGATCATAAACATGGGTGATTATGACCGCTTGTGGGAACAGA
This sequence comes from Shimia sp. MMG029, assembly GCF_027947445.1. Classification (NCBI taxonomy): domain Bacteria; kingdom Pseudomonadati; phylum Pseudomonadota; class Alphaproteobacteria; order Rhodobacterales; family Roseobacteraceae; genus Shimia; species Shimia sp. MMG029. Next base: position 226,255 of record NZ_JAQJIM010000006.1, read on the forward strand.
TCGAGCAAGGCCTCCACCACTTTTTCCCCGCCCCGCATGTTCACAAGCCAATAGTGAACAATCGCCACTTTCAGGTCTTTGGTCCGCTCTCGAAAGTCCGCCGGAAAAGCCGACATGTCGTTCACCTCTGACGCCAGCATCTCTTCACCTCAATACAGAAAACAGTGTTTCCACATCAGCCCGCGCTTCACCCAGCACCCGCTCATGCGTCTTGCGGTCCACCCCATCCCGAAGCGCACATTCGGCCAAGGTTGCACATTCTTCTGGCGACAGCTGTTCGGGGTTCACCAACCAGTCATCCCGCTCAACTGACTGCATAAAGGACAGAACTTTCTGGTCCCACGCCAATGCAATCGCAGGAATAGCATAGGAATAGGCCGCAATAATCGCGTGCATTCGATACGCAATCATCACGTCGAAATTGGCAATATTGGCGCACAGCCCTTTAGGGTCAGCCTGCGTGACAAATCGAATATCCTCTTCCCCGCCCAGCGCACGCAATGGCGCCTCCACAGTTTCCGCAAAAGCGCGGTCTTCGGGGCTGCCATTGGTAAACACATGCACTTCACATCCACGCTGAATAAGCGCCCGCGCCAAAGCAATGTACCAATTGGCCAAAAAGGTCTCTGTGGTTGTCTCTTCAGAGTGATAGCGGATCGCCAAGGGGCTCATCAGCCCCAGCCCGACAACGGGCCGCTGCCGCGCCAGTCGAGAGGCAGCCGGATACACATCACACGCCATCAAACCGGGATCTCGCGCCAAGCGTGCCTCTTGACCGGAAGCCTCCGCAAATGTCGTGTTCCAAAGATCCACAGAGGCTGCATCGCGTAAAAAAACAGCGCGCAAGTTGGGCAGAGAAAACGCCGCGCGCGCAATGCGCAATCCGGTGTCTGACCAGCCAGAAGACATACCACAGGCATAAATGGCTGCAGGGATATCCTGTGCAGCGGTCTCTTGTAATGCCAACGACAGCTTGGTCGGAAAGTTCAGATCCAGATCTGCCAGCAGGTTACCACCACCGATTACCATGGCATCCGACCCCGTCAGCTCCGTACGGTAATGCGGCCGCCATTTGCGCGCACCCTGCACAAACAAAGGCAGGCGCACAACAGACGCTCGAACCGGGCCAGGCAAAGCGCTGAGAAAGGCCATGATCGCGCCGCGCCCGGCCATTCCATCCCCGTATTGCTTCCGTGCCGCCAGATCGATGGATGTGCTATCTGGCGCGGCCCCGCAAGAAATCAGCGCGTGCTCCAAACACTCCGACAAAAGCCCATCCCCAAGGTTGGGGCTATACTTGACGTTGAAACAGCTTACATGCGGCTTATGAGAAAGTGCGTTCATCTAAAATGATCTTATGTTGTTCCCCGCAATCACAAAATCTGTACTGCAATGCGGCAAATGTTCAATTTTCGTCAGGGATCTTGCGCTCTTTTCAACACAGCAAACACACAGAAATGTAACGCGCTGAAACGTTTCCCTACCGCCCCTATTTGTAATTGTATCCCGAATACGAGCCGTACAGCTCTTGCTCAGAGGCGCGGTCGGCAAAGGTCATCGCGACCTGCACTGATTTCACACCCACCTCATTCAACATGCGCGCCGCTTGAATGGCTGCCTTACGCGGTGTCTTGTACTGGCGCACCAACAACACAACTGTATCGGCCAAGGTTGCAATCTTTATGCTGTCCGCAACAAGCAAAACAGGCGCACTGTCAATCAGCACCAGATCATAGGTTTTTTTCAGATGATCGATGAGCGCCTTCACCTGATGCACTTCGACTTGCTCGCCCAACTGCGGTGACGCCTTTTTCAATGTCAGAAGATCAAACCCCAGCTCGCGACTATGACGAATGGCTTCTTCCGGCTGACAGCGGTTTTGCAACACATCTTCTAGGTCAAACGGCGCATTAAATCGCAAGTCACGCGACAGGCTGGACCGGCGAAAATCAAAATCCAACACAATACAGCGCCTTTGTGCTCTGGCCTCCAGACACGCCAGCGAAATAACCGTGGAAGTCTTGCTCTCATTCGCAACCGAAGAGGTCACCTGCACACAATATCCGGACCCTGGATTCTGATTGAGCACCAACAACATGGCGCGCAACTGGCGCAGCCGCTCCAGATAGGGGCTGAACGGCGCTGAATGCAGCAGCCGAAACAGCGCACGCCGTGAGCGTAGCTTGCCCTGCAGCAACGAAGCCCGCACTGGCAATCCTAGCGCTCGCTCGATTTCATGGGGCGTGGCAAAGCCAATGTGAGAGACAGCCAAAACGAATGTCGCGATCAGACCAATGGCAAAGCCGAGGGCCGCACCAAAGATCGTAAACAGCATAACACGCGGGGATGACGGGGCCCCCGGCACGGTAGCCTTTTCCACGCGGCGGGCATCGGCCCGCTGCAGCAGCTCAGTTGACCGCGTTTCGCTCAGGCGATTCAGCATATTCTCATAGTTTTCACGCAAGGCTTCCGCTTCCCGCTCAAGCTGGCGCATCTCGATATTCGCGCGGGAGATGCCGCTTGATCGTTCTTCGACCTCAACCACGCTGGCTCTGATAGAGGCAACACGCGCCGCCGCCACCGCGGCCTCATTCTCCAAGCTTGCCAGCGTTTTGCGCACTTCTTGGGCCAGTTCTTCACGCAGCTGATCAATTTCAGCACGGATCACTGCCCGCTCTGGATAGTCCTCGGAAAAACGGGTCGCCAGTTCAGCTTCGCGGCGATTTGCCTCCGAAAGGCGCTGACGCAACGACAAAACAAACGACGAGGTTTGCAAGTCCACCGTGGTCAGCAGATCCGCAGCTCTCTCAAATCCGTCTGTCGAAATGACCTTTATGATCCGGTTGTAGCGCGCATCAATTTGAGCAAGGTCAGCCTGTGCAAGGCCCAATTGTGTCGACAGCTCCAGAAGCTGGCGCTCCACCGTTTCAGAAGAAATCCCAAGCTCCGCCAACTGTTCACTTCGGAAATCTGCGATTTTCGCTTCCGCCGCTTCAACACTCTTGCGCGTTTCCTCAATGCGGCCCGTCAAAAACGCGGTTGCACTGCGGATCACATCGTTGCGCATTTCAACTTGGCGAATGATGTACGTATCAACAACTGTCTGTGCGATCAGCGCGGATAATTCAGGATCCGGCGTCTCAACAGAGACCGCGATCAAATAAGACTGCCCCTCACGCCATACGGTCATTGACCTGCGCATCGCCCCGACCAATCGGCGGGTCTGCGCATCTTCGGCTGCGATCTGAACCGTCTCCGTGGCGTCAATGCCAAGAACGGTGCCAATCGTCGATTTGATCTGCCCTTTTAAACGATCCAAAAGTCCCGGAGGTTGCAGCGCAGGATCAATTGGCGCAAGCGCCGCAGGGCCGATCTCCTGCACCACCCGCTCAAGCAGCAGGTTCGACCTGAGCACCGCGGTTTCCGTATCCATGACCGGATTGTTCAAATTGAGATCTGAAACAACGTTATCGGAATTGAGCACCTGCACAGAGCGCGAATCCAACATCAGACTGGCCCGCGCTGTATATAGCGGGACCACCCGGCTCACTGCGGCAAAAAATAGAACCGACACAATAAGAGTGGATGCCACAATCAGCAATTTGCGTCGCCAAATCGCGGAGAAAAGGCGGCGTATTTCTATTCCGTCCGGTTCAAAACCCGATGGTGAAACTTTGTGACCAGAATGCGCTTTGGCGCTAAGGTCATTTTGAGTTTGAAAAGCCAGGGTTCACCTTTAACTTTATATGAGTTTAATTCTTTAAAATGCACTCAACGTATGCACTCCGCCCCCCATCAGAGCAACTTGTTTCTGAGTGAAAGTACAGCACTTTTTCCAGAAGCCTGAAATTGAGGCAAAGACGTCACTTATGTGTCTCGCGCTCTGTAAGTGCCGATAGGGTTTTCTCGTCAAGTTCTGACCCATGGATGAAATCCCAATACGAAAAAAGAACAAACCATCACGACCAAACATACAATAAAACGCACCCTCAATTCTAAAGTCACGCTCATTAACATATTGAAAATAATTGATTAAGTAGGGATTTTGGACTGCCTTCATTCACCCAATCCGAAAACAGGCACAAGCTGACCAATAAAAAATACAGCGCCCAAAGCCATTCGCTCTGGACGCTGCCAAAAGTGTTTGTCGCTCCGCAAATCGCGCATCAGGTCTAATTTGCCAGACCCGATGCGACGGCTTTCAACGCCTTAAGCAATCAACAGGCTGTCATTGCCCTGCTGCGAAATGCTCAACTCGGTCAGACCAATACCCAAGATATCCGCCAACACAGCGATGTCGCCATCCACATGCATTTGCAATTGCGCGCCTCGACCGTGGTCCACCAGGTGGAATGATGCGTCGCTCGAAGCGACCCCCACAACCATCAGCACATCGCCTTCAGAACGGTCAAAGTCGGAAATACGGTCCGTCCCGATACCGTCAGATGCTGAGAAGACAAAGACATCCGCCCCGTCGCCCCCTTGCAATGCATCATCCCCATCTCCACCACGGAGTGTATCGTTGCCAGCGTCGCCGCGCAGCACATCCGCGCCATCGCCACCGACAAGCATGTCATCCCCATCTTGACCCAGCAGAGTGTCCTCGCCGATGCCACCAAGGATCGCGTCATCGCCCGCACCGGCACGTACCTTGTCGGCGCCTTCGCCGCCTGCAAAGTAGTCCGCACCACCTTTGCCGACCAGATAGTCGTCGCCACCTTCACCCGACAAATAGGTGTCACCGGAGCCCGCGCGCAGGGTTTCACCCGACTTAGAGCCCTCCAGAACAATCTCGTAGTGATCTGGGTCGCTGTCGATCGGCAGCCCATCCGTGTCATCTCCGCCACCGTCATTGCCACCATCGCCGCCGCTGCCGGTGTCACCGCCATTGTCAGTGTCGCCGCCGTTGTCGGGCGTATCGCCGCCAGTATCGGTATCACCTCCGGTATCGGTATCTCCACCGTTGCCAGTGTCGCCGCCGGTATCCGGCTCGCCGCCGCCGTCCGATCCATCTGAGTCACCCGGACCCGTCAAATCGCCAGACAAGAAGGCTTTCAATTCGCTCACGGTGTAGGTCACATCGATGAAGCGATAGCTTTCAAAGCCAGACACAAACGAAAGCGTATTCGCCACGAAGCCCAGCATAAAGGAGCCTGCGTTCAGCACAGTCCCAAGCACACTGCCAACCTTTGCATCAACAACCAGCTGGTCGTTTCCTGCACCGCCTTCCAGCGTATCTTCGCCTGCGCCAAGATGGACTGTGTCGTTGCCACGGCCCGCGTCCAGCAGGTTGTCAAGCTGGTTGCCCCACAACGTGTCGGCACCATCGCCTCCATAGGCGTTTTCGATATTGGCTTTGGCAAGCTTCAAATCTTGCCCGGCAATCACGGACTTGCGCGCGCCGCTCAGGTCGATCTGGCTGCCCGAAGTCACAGCAGACGCATTCAGAGAGTCGATCCCACCATCCGTGTCTGACAGCACAGCGCGCTCTTTCAGATCAGATCCATCATACAGAATGCCAAACTCATCGGTGTAGACATATGTGTCGTTGGTCGTTTCCTTGTCACCGTGCACCTCGAGCGTCACGCCGCGCAAACGGCCGACGACCGGGTCACCGTCTTTGTCTGTGGCCGTGGTGTTGTTGTTTTCGATCACCAGCGTCCAAGTCCCTGCGGACAGCTCGCCCATGCTGGCAACAGAGCCAAATTCGAAGTTCTTGACGCTGCCAACCCGCTCAAGCTCAGGAAGGTCATGAACAAGACGCACAGAAGTGCCCTCCGGCGAGATCAGCCAAACATTCAAATCACCCGTCAAAGACCAGGACAGATCCATTGACAGCTGAACATGCTCAGCCTGGATTGCCTTGTTGATGTCAATCTCAACCTCGATACGATCGTTCTGGCCAGCCACCAGCATCTCATCAAGCTTTACGGTTTCACTTACGGTGGAGCGATTGGCCAAAGTCTGTTGCTCGGTCCAGGTTTCCGCAAGGCGCACCGCGTCGTGGGCATTCAACATGCCGTAACCGAAGCTATCAGAGAAATGCATGCCCCCGCCGTTGAAGTTGTCCGCCCCATTCGTGATCCATCCATCCCCATGGGAGGAGTGCTGCGCCAGCCCGTCTTTGCGCGCCGACAGCGCCAGAATCTGTTGAATGTCGCGGTAACCGAGGTCGGAATTCGCCTCCAGCATCAGCGCGATCACAGCTGAAACAGCGGGTGCGGCAAAGGAGGTTCCGTCAACAGAGCTGTAGCTCTGGTTTGGCAACGTGGTGAAAACATCATCCCCCGCGGCAGACAACAGCACGTTGGAGCCGATCGAGGTGAACTTCGCCGCATCCCCATCCCGCGCAATTGCCCCCACTGCAATGGTGTAAGGCGAGTTCTGGAAGTTGTGGTAATTCGAAGTCCCGTCAGTCCCCATATTGCCGGCCGCGAACACCATAGATGTCCCCAGACCGTCGCGCCCTTCAGACGCCGTATGGATCAACGCATCTTCCATGTCATTGCGAGAGAAGTTGTCGCCGAAGTTCGCAGTGAAACTCCAGGAGTTGTTCAACACGTCAAAATTTGCACCAGCCCGGATGCCCGCCAGAGCTTGGTCGATTACGTCGCTGCTGTTGTAGTTCATCGCCAGACCAATCAGGTCTGCCCCATGTGCGATCCCAGCAGAGCCCTCGCCATTATTCGCTTCTGCGGCAATGACACCGGCAACCATCGTGCCATGTCCATTGGTGATATTCACTGACTCTGCGTCGAACTTCCCCGTGTCCGCATCAAAGTCGTAGTCCCGCGTATCATCATAGGCCGCTTTCAGCTCCTCATGAGACGCATCAATTTGAGAATCCAGAACGGCAACAGAAACGCCACTGCCCGTGTAGTCGTCCCAAACAGACTCGACATCAATTCTAAGATCCGAACGATATGACCCCTCCAAATACCAGCTCTTTCGTGATTCTGAATCCCGGTAGTAAGGAGTCTCAGACGCGGCAATAGAGTGATCTTCTGCCGATGCCTGCTCGATAACTTTGTACTTCATATTACTGTCTCTCACAGAGTTTCAGGTGCCATAGCGGCGCTCACTAATTAGAAACTGCTAAAGAAAAGGTAAGGCCAAAAATTGGCGAACTTAGGCGAAAGTAAGAAGACTCCCGACAATTTTCTTAGACAAAATAGAAATAAGAAATTGTCTGATTTAGAATTCGACGGGTCACGCAGCGGAAATAAGAGTGATTATTGCGACCCTCAACACACGCACTCAACTCGACCAACTGTAACAACACACTGAAATTAAAATCATTATCACGCAGGCCTGCCCGTTAAGAAAACAGAAAGCCCCCTTTCAAACCCACAAAAAATATGCACTCGCAAAAATTGCGAAATGCCATAAAAAAACCACAATAGGGTTTTTCACCCCGCTTATTGAAATAGGCGGAATTACGAATAACTTCAGCGAATAATTGCCCAACAAATTAACAAAAAGAAAACCGCTCAAATTGACGCAGGGTTCGCCTTTGGCAAAATCTCTGCTTCGCAAGTCGATTTCGAATCTCTGGTTAACGTATCGCGCTGAAAAAGGCGGTAGTGGCACCCGGCTGTCAGCACCAAATGGGCGTTCAGCCCCGCTTTGTGACGCGATCGTAATGCGCCAGCTGCGTGTCCATCCAACTGTCTGGCGACGTGCAAAGTGCGCCGTCCCCAGACGCGCCTGCCCTACTCATTTCGATGATCTCGTCTCGCGGCATCTCTGCGACCGACCTCAGGGTCGCAGCCAATCCGGAGTGGTCCAGCGGATTGCATGTAAAACCCAACCCTTTTTGCGCCATCTCTGGCCCCAAAAGGGCGCTCTCAGACAGAACAACAGGCAAGCCAGACAGCGATGCCTCTGCAGCGACCAGCCCAAAGGGTTCAGGATACCGTGATGGCATGACCAGCGCACGTGCCCCCATCAGGGCGCGCCCGATCTCCGACCGCTCCTGCCATCCGTAAAATGTCACCTCCGGGTGGGCTTTGCGCAGACTGTCCTCCAGCGGCCCTGTGCCCACAACGCTCAGGGGAACCTGTGCCAATTGAGCCGCGGCAATGAGATCCCCAATGCCCTTTTCCGCTTCGACACGGCCAATAAAGAAGAAGCGGTCGTTTTCTTCAACAGGCACCCGCTCAGCGGTCAGCGCCTGCGCGGGGTTGCGCACCGTATGCAGGGCCTCCGCGTCGTAGCCCGCCATCTCAAAAAAGCGGCGCATCGCAGGATGGATCATCAAAATACCCCCCCATGCCGACGTGCGCGGCATGGCACGATGCAGCGCCAGCTGGCGCGCCACGCGCCAGGCTTTCTGTGCACCGTTGCGTTTGTCACACTGCGTGCTCAGGCAACCCATGGACAAAGGGCGGCGCTCACAAGCCTGCTCCCTTTGATAGTCCATAAACCCACCATTGGGGCACGCCAGAAAAAAGTCGTGCCCATGTATGAACACCCGCTCCGCCACGGTTTGCAACGCAGAGAAAATAGACGGCGTCAGCGCTTTCGAAAAACTGTGCACATGATACACCGTGTCAGGCGTGTCTTCCTCGGCAATCAAATGCGCCACGAAATCGCGCGCGGCCCCGCTGTAAAGTCCCTGCGTTGCCGCAGCGACCTTGCCACGCTTCATCAAGGCCATGCCCCCCACGTGGCGCACATCTATGTCATGGTCGGGGAAAAGGGCATGCTCAGGCGAGCGATCTCCTGCCACATACAGCACCTGAACACCGCGCTCACACAGCAGGCGCGCCTGCTTCATCGCAAGGCCTGTCGCTCCGCCCCGCGCAACACTTGCATCGTTCAAAACGACAACTCGTCTCATCAGCGCATCACCCAATACTAAACACTTGGCAAGCCGAACCCAAAGCCCTCGAAGATCCCACACAAAGATTGCGTGCCTTTCATCTAAAAGGAAAAGCGGTCCGGCCAGCTATAGAAGGCACGCGATGCCCCTAACTGCGCGCGTAAATATCCTCATAGCGCACAATGTCATCCTCTCCGACATAAGCCCCCGTTTGCACCTCAATCAGGACCATGGGCACTTTGCCAGGGTTTTCCATCCGGTGCACAGCCCCGAGCGGAATATAAACACTCTGGTTTTCGGTCACGAGTTTGACATCCTCATCAACCGTCACACGTGCGGTGCCTTCCACCACAATCCAATGTTCAGAACGGTGGAAATGGCTCTGCAACGACAACGATGCGCCGGGATGCACAAGAATGCGCTTCACCTGAAACCGGTCCCCTACAACCAAACTCTCAAACCATCCCCAAGGCCGGTGGTCCTTCGGGAAATGGGTCGCCTGACTCGATCCTTTGGCCTTGAGGGCAGAGACGGCTTTCTTCACGTCCTGAGCGCGGGACTTGTCAGCCACCAAAACGGCATCATTCATCGCCACAGCCATGATATTGTCCAGGCCAATCCCAACAACTTCCAGCCGCTCACTGTCAGAGCGCAACAAAGTGTCAGAACAGTCAATCGCCGTCGCAGCACCACTCACCACAACCCCGTTATCATCCGGACCGGCTTCACGCCAAACGGCATCCCAACCGCCCAAATCCGACCAGGCACTGTCAAAAGGCACCACAGACAGATTGTCGGCTTTCTCCATAACCGCAAAGTCGATGGAAATGTCGTCGGCTTCGCCCCAAGGGTCCGCCGCCAGGCGTAAAAACCCAAGATCGGGTTCAGCTGTCGAGAAAGCGGTGCTCACAGGGGCCACCAATTCCGGGGCATGTGTCTTGAAGGCAGCAATGATATCTTTGGCCGCAAAAAGGAAAATCCCTGCGTTCCACTTGAATGTGCCCGCCGCCAGCATCTCTGCAGCGCGCTCCGCATCTGGTTTTTCCACAAATTGCTTCAGCGCAATCGGAGCACCATCTTCGGCAGCTGCGCCGGCGAGCTCCAGATAGCCATAGGCAGTCTCCGGGTGGGTCGGCGTGATGCCAAACGTTACAAGCTGGCCCTCCTGCACAGCCGCAAGTCCGCGCACAACCGCCTCATGAAAGGCTGCAACATCCGGGATCAGGTGATCAGAGGGCGCCACCAGAAGCACAGCTTCCGGGTTGTCATCATGTGCCTTCAGTGCCGCTGCGAGCACCGCTGGCGCTGTGTTGCGCGCTGCAGGTTCAATCAGAATTGCCCCCGGATCGATGCCAACCGCCTGCAATTGCTCTGGCACAATGAAACGAAAATCAGAGTTGGTCACCACAATAGGTGCCGCAAAACTCAATGCATCGTCCGCGCCCGACAAGCGCTTGGCAGATGCCTGAAACAGCGTTTCCTCCCCCACGAGAGGCACAAATTGTTTGGGATAGCTTTTGCGCGACAATGGCCAAAGTCGGGTTCCAGAGCCACCGCATAAAAGGACTGGTGTAATAAGCATCTAAGAAATCCTTGGAACGACAACGAATTTCCTGTTACCGTCTCGCGAAACAGTAAGCAAGTTTTCCAAACTGCATGTCACCAAAACTTCGCAGCTGCGGCGTAAGTGCCAGCATTTTGCGCTTGCCGCGCCAACACGCTGATCAACTTTTACAAAGTCAGCAGTGTGCCCCATATATCCATACTTTAATCGGCTCACGCATACCTCTCACACAATAATGGGGCCGGGATAGCCCACCGTTCTAACAAAACCAGCCTGCCCAGTAATTGTGTCCTTTCAAAGGCCACCTCATCCCACATCCGCCTCATGCCGAAAGCGTCACAGCTGCGCCGTGATAAACCGAGGCGGACCGCCATCCAGACAAACAGCCGACAACACGCCAGACGCATAGGCCCCCGTATCGACCGCAATCCGGCCGCGTTCCGCGCGCGCCTGCTTTACGATCGTATGGCCATGTACAACCCAAATGCCGTCTTTGCGCGGAGACCGCAAAAAGTCAGGGTGCCCCCATCGCAACGCGTCTTTGGATTGCACGTTTGGCGCCTTATGAGGATTGGCTCCTGCATGAGACACAAGAACATTGCCTGTTAGGGCCGCACTCTCCAAGTCTGCCAGCCACGCCACCATAGGCGCCCCCATTTCCGTCATCAGAGCATCACGGCACGCATTCAGCTCTTCTTTGCTCATGTGCAAATTGGCCGATCCAAGACCAAAGGACACCAAAGTCTCCAATCCACCATTGTGGATCCAGCGCCCACCTTCCTCAGCGCCCTTTAACAAAAATCGCAACAGCATTTCTTCATGGTTGCCCATCAGACACATCACATCCGTGCGCACGCTCAGTGCACGCAACACCCCGGCGCTCTGCTCACCCCGGTCGATGTAGTCTCCAGCCAATATCACCTGATGATCCTGCGGAATCTTTTGCAACAGCTGCTCAAGAAGGGACAAACACCCATGAACATCCCCAACCACACAAATTGGCGCGTCAGGCTTTGGCATCGGGAAAGCGCTGTCGCGCGCAAACAACTGCCCCAACTTCTGAAACAAACAGGCCCCCAGTCAGCCTTGTATCAATGGCGGGCCCTGGGCCACACGATCACGAACAGGCATTTCGATCTTCTTCAGTATTGAGTTTCACGCTAGCGGCACACGCGCTCGGAAACAAGCAACGCCAATCTTGCGCGCGATCGCTGCCACAGCACTAAGCGGCGCCGGTGATGAACCCATTTTGCTGATGGTTCGAAATCCAGTTCAGCAAAGTCGCCTTGCGCAGGGGTTTGGTCAGAAAGTCATCCATGCCCGCATCCAAACAAGCCTGCATCTCCCCATCAAACGCATGCGCCGTCAGCGCCACAATGGTTGGCTGCGCGATCGCCATCTTTCTAATAGCACGCGTCGCATCCACACCGTTCATGCGTGGCATCGACATATCCATAAAAATCAAGTCGGGCGCAAACCCCTCAACAGCTTCCACAGCTTCCAAACCGTCGTGCGCAAACGCGAGTTCAATAGGCTGATCTTTCAGGAATTTCTTAAGCAGGTAGCGGTTGGTTTGGTTGTCCTCAGCCACCAAAACACGCAACCCCGGCGCGATGGCTTCAGGCGCATCCGCACTGGCCGTCGCCAGCTTGGCCAATTCAGAGGCTTCAGCATCCGCATAAGGTATCTCTATACGGAAGGTCGCGCCCTGCCCCGGATCTGACTGTACCGAGATACAGCCGCCCATCACATCCAGAATATGTCGCGTGATCGAGAGGCCAAGACCGGTACCACCAAACTTGCGCGTCGTCGCCGCCTCCGCTTGGGTGAAATGGTCAAAAATCTGGTCCTGCTGTTCCTTTGGAATGCCAATCCCCGTGTCGCGGATAACCCACACCAACCGCTGACCATCTTCTGTGTCTTCATGACAAAGAGTGACATCGACACCGCCGACATCCGTGAACTTAATCGCATTCCCCAAAATGTTGGTCAGAATTTGCCGGATCCGACCGTCATCCGCCTTGACATAGTCCGGCGTTGCCTCGCTCACATCCAAGGTGATCGACAGCCCCTTGTCGTCTGCTGACGGGCTCAACAGGTCCAGCGTTTCTTTGATGCAGGCATGCGGGGAAAATGTCACCGGATGCAATTCCATGCGGCCTGCGTCAAGCTTGGACAGGTCCAGGATATCATTGATGATTGCCATCAAAGACATGGAAGACCCGCGAATGGTTTCGGTGTAGCGTTGTTGTTCCGGGTCAAGCTCGGTTTCCGCCAACAAATCTGCCATACCAACAACCCCCGTAAGAGGGGTGCGAATTTCATGGCTCATGTTGGCTAGAAATTCTGCTTTGGCCCGCGCGCCCTGTTCCGCTGCCTCGCGCGCCTGAAGCATATCTTCTGCGAGTTTGCGGGCGTCCGTCACATCCCGTTCGATGGAAATAAAAAACTCCACCTCACCTGTGTCATCGTGAATTGGGAACAGGTTCACATCCACCCAAATTGGCCGTCCATCTTTGCGGATATTTTCAAAATCGCCCCGAAACCCCTCACCGCGCGCAACCGCTGCTTCAATCGGGTGCTCCTTTGGTTGATCCGGGTCGTCCCGCGCCAAAAGTTCACCGATATGTTGCCCGATCGCTTCGGCAAACGAATACCCCGTCACCCGGACAAACGCATGATTGACCCAAAGAATGCGACGCTGCTTGTCTGTGAAAATCACACTGTCGTTGGCGTTTCGCGCGACCAGCGACAACCGCCGAAGCTCCGTCTGTTGGGTTTCAAGTCGCGCCGCAACCGCTTGCGTTTCGGACCGCTGCGCTTCCAGATCCTCACGTATGCGAAAATTGTCCAAACCTGACATGGTAAAGGCAACAAACACATACCCAATGCACAGTGCCAAAATCAAACCGGCTGCATCGCCGACCAAGAAGGGCGCGATCTCTCCGGTTTGATGCGCTTGTATCGCAATAAAGACAAAAGGCGCACAGCCATAGATAAACAAGCGCGGTATTGCCACCGATGGTTTTTTGGGCAGCGCGATCGCCGCATTCACGGCGCCAATACCAAGCGCGCCAAATACAAACAGAACATCGGCGTCCTGGCCTATCCCAAAGAAATAAAGCGCCACCCCCCCGACAAGCGTCAGCGCCTGCATCGAGCCCGTAACGCCAGCAAGCCGCTGCGCTTTTTTCAAACGTCCCGACTTTGCCCAACGGCATGCGAAACGATGCAAGACAAAGCAATCAATCAAGTCCCCTGTCACCACAAGCGTAAAACCGATCGCGGCCAAGGTGGGCGTGACAGCAAAAGCCGAGACAATACAGCCAAATGTGTACAGAAACAGGCGCGTGCGCAATTGTGTCACGCGATCACTCACATACTCACACAGCAATCGACAGCGGCGCGCATGCGCGATCTTGCGATCACTCAGCCGTTCTACTGGTGCGTTGGCCTGGAAGACTCTCATAATGCTGACAAAACCGCGTTTCTCTCAACCCCCAGTTTAACGGCTGGAAAGGTTAACATTACCTAATCCACGCAAGTTGAGACTTTGAAAGTTTTAGGTCATTTTTCAGCATTTTTCGGTGTAGAGCCCTGAAACCTCTGATCCAGGTACGTGCCGGACCTTTTCAATTTTAGCGATAATAGAGGGAAAAATCTCTCCTGATCAAGGCTCACATCGCCCCTTTCACAGGAGTTCTCAGGCAGTGACAAATGCGCGGAACGTCTCAGCTTGGATCCCGCGCCCGATTTGCGTCACCGCACCTCATGAGCAGCGACAATGACCAGTCGGCACAAACCACAAAGCAGTGATGACAAGAAACAGCTTCGCTCCGCAACAGCGTCATGAAACGCGTTCAGGCGATGGGCAAGGGCTTCTGTGTATCACATGGGTCTGCAACAAACTGCGATACCATATTGCCAAAAGACACCGACAAAGACGGCGACCACGGGTGCATCAATATTTCTGTGAAATGGCAGGGGCACCAGGGCTCGAACCCGGGACCTACGGTTTTGGAGACCGTCGCTCTACCAACTGAGCTATACCCCTAACGTGAGCAGTTTCGTAGTGCAGTGCTGCAGGAAGGGCAAGAGGGAAAACGCGCAAAATGCGCTGTCGGAGCGTGTTTCTTTGTTTGGGCTGTCTTGGGTCGCAAGCATAGAAAAAGGCCGCCCCGGGGGACGGCCTTTCCATCAAAAATCAGACGCTCTGATTATTCGACGATTTTGGACACAACACCGGAACCAACGGTGCGGCCGCCTTCACGGATCGCGAAGCGCAGGCCGGCTTCCATTGCGATCGGTGCGATCAGCTCAACGTTGAACTTCAGGTTGTCGCCAGGCATCACCATCTCGGTGCCAGCTGGCAGTTCAACAGTGCCGGTCACGTCAGTTGTACGGAAGTAGAACTGTGGACGGTAGTTCGCGAAGAACGGGGTGTGACGGCCACCTTCGTCTTTGGTCAGGATGTAGGCTTCTGCTTCGAACTTGGTGTGTGGGTTCACGGAACCTGGCTTACACAGAACCTGACCACGCTCAACCGCTTCACGGTCAACACCACGCAGCAGCGCGCCAATGTTGTCGCCCGCTTCACCGGAGTCCAGCAGCTTGCGGAACATCTCAACACCGGTACAGGTGGTTTTCTGAGTGTCTTTGATGCCAACGATTTCGATTTCGTCGCCAACGTTGATCACGCCACGCTCAACACGGCCGGTCACAACAGTACCACGGCCAGAGATCGAGAACACGTCTTCGATTGGCATCAGGAACGGCTCGTCAACCGCACGTGGTGGCTGAGGGATGTACTCGTCAACAGCCGCCATCAGCTCTGCGATTTTCTCGGAACCGATGTTGGCGTCGCGGTCTTCCAGAGCCGCCAGAGCGGAGCCTGCGATCACAGGGATGTCGTCGCCTGGGAATTCATACTCAGACAGCAGCTCGCGGATTTCCATTTCCACCAGCTCGAGCAGCTCTTCGTCGTCAACCTGGTCCACTTTGTTCATGAAAACAACCATGGCAGGGATGCCAACCTGGCGGCCCAGCAGGATGTGCTCACGAGTCTGTGGCATTGGGCCGTCTGCTGCGTTCACAACCAGGATCGCGCCGTCCATCTGCGCCGCACCGGTGATCATGTTTTTCACGTAGTCAGCGTGGCCTGGGCAGTCAACGTGTGCGTAGTGACGTGCTTCGGTTTCATATTCCACGTGGGCTGTGGAGATGGTGATGCCACGGGCTTTTTCTTCTGGCGCGCCGTCGATTTCGTCGTACGCTTTGAAGTCACCAAACTGTTTGGTGATCGCGGCGGTCAGCGTGGTTTTGCCGTGGTCAACGTGACCAATGGTGCCGATGTTGCAGTGCGGTTTACTGCGCTCAAACTTTTCCTTAGCCATCTCGGGCGCCTTCTACTTTGTGGGGGGCCGGACTTGGCCCAATTTCCTCTACCGCGCGCGACATATTGGGTTACGCACCAAAAATCAAGCCGCTTTGCTCTTTATCGGCGCAGCTCGCGTTCCAGCTCTGCGCGTTTGCGCTCATCCTGCTCTGTGGGCCAGCATTCTGCGAGCACCTCAGGGGGCACATTGTCCACCAGACAGGCGCGATTCTCATGCAGCCACTGCTCAATCTCGCGTGCCGCATTGAACGTCAGATTGGCCATCTGCTCCTCTGCGCTCATGGTAAAGCCGCTGGAAGTCACAACCGTGCCACTGCCAAAGCTTTCCAGCACAATAATCTCGCGAGGCTCCGCATTGAATTTACCGCCCGCCCGGTCATCCCAGGCCGTAACCGTCAGGATCAGTGCGGATTTCGTGGACAACAGCAGCGGCACGCCCCGTTGCGCCAGCATATAGCCTGACAGGTTAATGCCAAAATGCACCAATCGCTCGCCTTCATAGCGGCCAAAGCGTTTGTCCACGGCGTCTTTCATCGACGCGATCCACTGCTCTTTTGGCAATTCACGCGACAGCGGGCCTTTTTGCAGATCCGGCGCAACGACAATGTTGTGCCCCATGGTGAAATCACCAAGATCGAGTTTCTCGCTGGTCACCTCTGTGCTCTTGGCACCACAAGACACCAGCACGGCCAACGCCGCCAAACACACCCCAATCCTGCCCATGTAAGCTGTTCCCACTGCTCTTCATTCTGATTGGGTGATGACATAGCCCATGCCCAGCGCCCGCGCAATCTTGGCCTTTCTTTGCACTGATCCTGCGCCTACACTTCTGCGTATAAGGATCAAGATGCCTGATGATATCCCCCCTTCTGTGCGGGCCGAGCCCGCCTCCGCGCCTGCCCTGCCCGTACGGGCCGCCTTGGTGACAGAGCCCCTCGGCCTGTGGCGCTCCCTGAAAGCTGCGCGCAGCAACCTGCTCTCCATCATCCCAGACATCGCCACGCGCCAGCCCATGCTGACGGGCCGCACCGGTCTGCGCTGGCATATGGTGATGGATCCCGGCGCCATCCGGCAGATGCTTTTGGAAAAGGTCGACGACTACCCAAAATCCAAAGCCACCAAAAACATCCTGCGCCCCGCGATTGGCGACAGCCTGTTTATTGCCGAGGGCGCCCATTGGCGCTGGCAACGCCGCGCCGCGGCCCCCGTGTTCACCCATCGCAACATCGCCAATCTCGCTCCGATCATGACTGGCGCAGCCGATCGTGCAGGGGATCGCATCCAATCCGCCTCTGGCCGCGCCGTCGATCTGATGGATGAGATGGTCAAAACCACCTTTGACGTGATTTCAGAAGTCACCTTCTCCGGCGATGGCAGTTTTGACAGCGGCGCGGTGCACAATGCGATAGACGCCTATATCGCCGAAGCTGGCAAAATCTCTCTGCTCGACATGTTGGGGGTGCCAGATTGGGTGCCCCGCCCCAGCCGCCTGCGCACCGGCCATGCCATGAAAGACATGAAACAAGTCGCGGATGACGCCATTGAGGCGCGCCGCATCCGAGGCGCCAAAGACACGCCCGACCTGCTGGATCTGCTTCTGGCGGGCGAAGATCCAGAAACCCGCAAACGTATGAACACGGCCGAGCTGCGCGACAACCTGCTGACCTTCATCGTCGCGGGCCATGAAACCACCGCCCTGACGCTGGCTTGGGCCCTCTATCTCTGCGCCTTTGATAGGGAGGTGCAGACCAAAGCTCGCGCAGAGATCGCAAAAATCTGCGGAGATACCCCGATCACCGGCGATCATGTGCCGCAACTCACCTATATCCGACAGATCGTCGATGAAACGCTGCGCCTCTATCCACCTGCCGGGATCATTTCCCGCACGGCGCAGCGCCACGACACGCTCTGCGCCCGCGAGATCCGCCCCGGCGACACCGTCATGATCCCGATCTACGCCCTTGGTCGTCACCACCAACTGTGGGACAACCCGGACGCCTTTGATCCAGATCGCTTTGCCGAGCGCAAAGCCATTGATCGCTATGCCTACCTGCCCTTTGGCGATGGGCCGCGCATTTGCATCGGGGCCAGCTTTGCCATTCAGGAAGCCGTGATCATCCTAGCAACCCTGCTGCGCCGGTTTCACTTCGCCCCCATCCCGGGTCGCACCCCCAAACCCGTGATGATCCTGACCCTGCGCCCAGAAGGCGGCGTCTGGCTGCAGGCCAAAGAGATCTCACAGATGCCTTAAACCACAGCCCACAAAGCAGGAAACGCCAACCATTCCATGATCGGCGCTTCACATGTTTTTCTTTTTCAGACAGATCAGAAGCCGTGCTTCTCTTTCAACGCCGCACGCAGGCCAAGGGTAACTCCAAGGAAACTAATCCGGATTTGGCGAGACACCGAAACGATCATCGGAGTTGCCAGAAAGCTCGGTATCGCAAGAAACATACTTCTGGAAGCGGGCCTAATTCAGGCGGAAATTCCACGCTATAGGGGGCCACTACTTCCCGTAGGACTTATCATGGGAAAGTCGATTGCTACTTGATTTTCGAATTGACCGCTGAAGCACCCTAAAAGTTTGCTTTTCGTCACGAAGCTTGTAGGTACCGCAAATCGCTGAAAAAACTTGGAGCTCCGCTTTCCCACAAACAGTAACGCCAGAAGATCTTGCAGAAATTGTAAATCTAGATTTGCACGGCAGTTCAACAATTCATGGTGCAAAAAGACTTTGTGAGCTTGGGTTGGCCATGCCAGCCAATTTTTAAAATCACCAGTCAAACTGGCCAAACACTGCAATTTCAGACGATCGATATGGATCTGCAAGGCTATATCGTTTCCAAGAGGGTGCAAGACAGTCTGGTCGCCGAACATCCCTTTGTTACGGAAGCCAGAGCCAATGTGCACAAGGATCAGTTTGTCAGCCGTGCTACGGTCGTCTTCGAAACAAATTTCTTGCAATCAAAACCCGCTGAAAAACCTAGGGTTTTCATTGGCGCTCAGCCAAGAGCTGGAGCCTCTAAGCTCATGCACCTTGATAAGTTGGCGAGTCTGTTGCGGCGCAGAAGGGAAAATCTACCTGAGTGTCTCCAACCGGCAGAGGCTGTGTGGAAACTCTTTTGGTTTCGTGGTTTTTGCGGTTTTCTGCGGGGTTCTTTAGGGAATTCGGTTTCTAGACCATTTTGGGGCCCATTGCGCCGGAGGGAGGGTGGAAACTGAGTTCTCAAAACATTTCCCGCCGTACAATCTGAACGGTTCGCTCCGGTTTAGGTCGGAAGGGCTGTCAGAAGCCCACGCACCCCGATCAGGGCGATCATCCGCTTGATGTTATAGGCGAGGACATGGAATGCCATCTCGGTGCGGACGTTCTTGAGCCGCCGCATCCGGAAGTGCGTCGCTCCCATCAAGGCCGGGTCGCGGCTCAAGCGGTCGTGTAGCGGTATGTCAGCGTCTCACCTGCTGGGCAAAGATACACATCTTCGCCCGCGTCATAGGCAAAGTTTGCCTTCACATACCGGCCCTTCTTGCGGTTGCCGGATGTCTCGGGGCGGGGGAGGCTGTGGTGATGCCATCCTCGTGACAGGTCAGAATTTCCCGGCCGCTAAAATAACCTTTGTCCGCCACCGCGCTCATTTCGCCGCGTCCGAGAGCGGCCTTCGCCGCCTTGGCCATCGGCGACAGCTGTTCACGGTCGTGCCCGGCATTGATCACATCATGCGTGAGAATTAGATGGGTCTCGGCATCCACCGCGGACTGGGCGTTGTAGCCCACAAATCCGCTGCCTTTAGCGCTGGTGGCCATGGAGCGGGCATCCGGATCAGTCAGGGAAATCTGCCTGTCTGCGCTCGCCCTGAGTGCCTCGCTCATGTCCACCAAGCGCGCGATCTACCGCCGGATGCGCTCGCAGCGTTGCGCCAGGTTGGCGATCTTCTCGACCCGGGCCTCACCCTCTTCCTGACGGTCGATCCGGACCATTTCATCAAGGTAGCGCTCAATACTCGCGACCAGATGGACCGTACGGCTTTTGGTCTTGCCCTTGGTGAAGTTCTTATCTCGGTTGTTCTCCGCCTTGAATTTGGAGCCGTCGATGGCGACACAATCCCCCTTTAACACCCCAATGCGGCGACAGAGTTCGACGAACTGCGCACATGTCCGCCGAATGGCGGGACCGTTATCGCGGCGAAAATCAGCGATTGTCTTATGGTCCGGCGCGAGCCGCCCGGTCAGCCAAATCACCTCGACATTGCGACCAGCCTCCCGTTCAAGCGCGCGGCTGGAGGGCACGCGTTTCAGATAGCCGTAGATGAGACCGATGGGTGATAGCCGGGCCGCCCTATCCGCGCCGGCGCCGTCCGCTGGAAACCTATCTCCTCAAGATCAATCTCCTCCACAAAGAGGTCAATCACGCGAACCGGATTACCCTCGTCAATCCAATCTTCAAGCCGATCCGGAAAAAGCGTCGTCTGACTTCGCTCCGCGCCCTCGATATATCCTGACATACCTGCCTACAGCCTTTGCTGAAAAGAATACAGCATCCAGAGTTTTCAAGCAGCCTCAGCCCAAAGCGGTCATTCACTGGTCTTGACGCGGCTGCGGTGCGGCTACTCTCAAAATCATCGACGAATTCACAAAAGAGGCTCCATTGATCCGCGATTGTCGCAAACTCAACTCGACAGGCGTGCTAGACGCGTCGACCGGTCTTTTCATCTTGCGCGGGCTGCCAAAATAGGCCGACGATGCACTAACATTCAAACTGTATTACCCTAAGGGGGCATGCAAAAAATCAAACCCAGTATAGCTCGGGGTATCGAGTAGTTTTACCCCACACAGATTTAAGTTCTATTGGTTTATGACCTTGGTTTTCAGAGCTATCAAACCACGAGTTTCTGTTCTTTCAGCAGATCAATCTCTGCCCTGATCACCTCAAGAAATGCCTGCCCTACTGCGCTGATCTGGCGGTCGCGCGGGATGAACTGGGCGATTTCCCAGCTTATCGAAGGTAAAAGAGGTCGCGCAACCGCCTTGTCAGGATGCAGCAACCGACAGGCGACGGGGTCCACAATCGCCAGCCCTATACCCATTTCCACAAGCTTTACCACACCGCGCAAATTGCGCATCTCTGCGGCGATCCTACGTTTTACGTCGATGGTCTGCATCAGAAAATCAACACGCGTTCTCAAAGGGCTCCCGAGCGACAGATCAATGAAGGTTTCCTGACGCAGTCTTGGCAGGGGCAGAACGTCGGTTTCGTTCAGGGGATGATCTATGGGGAGAATGCAACAGGCTTCGCATCTGGCCAGCGTTGTCGCGGTTGCACCGAACGGTTCAGCGTCAAGCGTGATTCCCAGCGCCATGTCGCAGGTCCGCTCTGCCAGCATCCGGGTCATTTCCTCGAGCCCTACATCGACCAGTTTTACGCTGACGCCGGGGTGTTTCGCGCGGAAAATGGAAACAGCATCCAGCAGGAACGTGTCGCAAAACACCGGTTGCGCTGCAATGACCAGATGCCCGGTTTTCTTGTTGGCAATGGCGACGGCTTCTTCTTCGGCGTCGCGCAGTGCTGCAAGGGTACGCTGCACAGTCTGGTGGTATTGAAGCGCCTCTTGAGTGGGCGTTAACCTATTGCGCTTCCTGACAAAAAGCGCGAATCCGGTATGTGACTCAAAAGCGACCAACAGGCGACTGATCGCAGGCTGACTCAGGCCAAGAAATTCCCCGGCCCCTTTCATGTTTCCCAGACGCATAAAAGCGTCAAATGCCTCTAACTCTCGCTGTTTGAGCATGTCATCCTCTCAGTATGCATATGCGTTATACTAAACGATTCTGTTGCCAAAAAATATATACTGAAGGTATTTTTCACATTATTACAGGGTCGGGCTTCCGACCGCATCTTGGGAGGAAACCATGAAGAAACTCATCACCGGATTGACATTGGCGGCAACGATGGCTGCTGGCGCGGCGTTTGCAGCAGACTATCCAGAAAAAGCGGTCACATTGGTGATCCCCTATGGGCCTGGCGGCGCCTCGGATCTGGCGGGTCGCGCCTTGTCGGAAAGCGCCAAACCCTATCTGGGCCAACCTGTTACCGTCGTGAACAAACCAGGCGCAGGGGGGATGAATGGCGCTCGGTTTGTGACTGAATCCGATGCCGACGGGTATACGTTGTTGCTGGCCCGTGTTGGCATGGCGCTGACACCAGCGGTCAACCCGCAAGCCTCGGTCGATTGGGACGCCTATACGTTCGTTGGTGCCTTGGAGGCCACGCCAATGATTTTGGCGGTCAAAGGTGACGCGCCCTACAACTCGGTCGAAGACCTGACCAACGCCGTGTCCGAAGCCGGCGGACGTATGGCTTATGCTGCGTCCGGGGCCACCTCAATCGATGGCTTCACCGTTCAGACCCTGCTGTCGGATGCCGGGATGGACCCGCTGACGGCCGCGACGTTGGTGCCCTATAAAGGGGGGGGCGCTCTGGCGACCGCTCTGCTGGGTGGTCATGTCGACTTCCTTGCCATCTCGGCCGGGTCTTTGATGCCCCATATCGAAAGCGGCGACATGAAGGCGCTGATGGTTTTTGCACCTTCGCGCATGGACAACCTGCCGGATGTCCCGACCGCGTCGGAACTGGGCTATGAGCAAGCAGGTCAGGTCACAGGCTGGAGCGCGCTCTACGCTCCCAAAGACCTGGCCACAGACGTCGTTGCCAAATGGCAGGGTGTTCTGGATCAGGTCGCCACCGATGAAACCTGGCTGACGCTTGCTGAACGCCGCGGATCGATCTCGACTGTCGGGTCGATCGACATGCCGGCCTATGCCAAAGCCCAATATGAACTGTTCAATGGACTGGCCAAGAAATTCGGCTACATCCCTGAATAAACTCCTTTGAAACAACAAAAGCGGCGCTCGATCATAGCTTGCGCGCCGCTTTTCAATTGGCAAAGGAGTCCAGCTATGACTAAGCCTCTTTTTCGCGGTATTTTAATCACCGTGCTGTTTGCTTTCGTCGCTTTCGTCCTGATCCCGATCCATGTTCCGCGACCAGCCTTCATCCCAGGATTTGCGCCTCCCCCAGACATGTGGCCCCGGGTGATCTCAATCATCGGTATGGGGCTCGGACTTGTAGCGTTTTGCCTGACCCTGCTGGGCAAAGGCGAGGCCGAAGACCCAGCGCCGAAATCGGACGGCGCACCCACTAAAACCCTTATTCTCAGAGCCTTCGGAGCGGCCTCTGCATTTGTCGGATTTATCGTGATCCTGCCGATTGTGGGGTTCGCGATCGGGGCGATGCTATTGACCGGCGTTTGCATCCTGCTGACGGGCGAGCGCGGGCATGTGATCTGGGCGGTTGCCATCTCGGTGCTCGGTCCACTGGCGCTGACATTCTTTTTTCACAAAGCGCTCGGCACGCAGTTCCCGCAAGGGGTGCTGGGTCCGGTTATCGGACTGTGAGGAGACACGGAAATGCTCAATGACATCCTAATGGCGCTGCAAGCAGTTGCCACACTTGAAAACCTTCTCATCATGATCGCCGGGATCTGGGGAGGCGTCATCATCGGCGCCATTCCGGGAATGACCGGCACGATGGCAGTCACGCTGGCCCTACCGTTCACGTTTTACATGGATCCGGTGCCCTCGATTCTGATGTTGGTCGCCCTTTACAAAGGCTCAACCTATGGCGGGTCGGTCTCGGCCATTCTAATCAAAACGCCGGGAACCGCGTCGGCCGCCTGTACTGCGCTCGATGGCTATCCGCTGGCGCAACAGGGCAAGGCGGGGAAGGCGCTCAATATGGCGCTTTATTCCTCCGTGACCGGGGACTTTATCTCGAACCTGTCACTGATCTTTCTCGCGGCTCCACTGGCCATTCTGGCGCTACGAGTCGGGCCACCGGAATACTTCATGCTGATGCTGTTCGCCCTAACCACGGTTGCAGGCGTATCCGGCAACTCTTTGTTGCTTGGACTGGTCTCAGCCGCAATGGGACTGTTGCTGGCCACGGCGGGTGAGGACATTTACGGCTCCTTCCGCTTCGCATTCACCGAGGACATGCAGGCGGGGCTGTCAGTGGCACCGGTTCTGATCGGCCTGTTTGCGTTGCCCGAACTGATCAAGATGATCGTCATGCGCGCGGCACCCGACAATGAAACCGCCAAACTCGGGGACCAGAAGGTCAGCCGGGCGGAATTTATGCGCTCGTTCAAGTCGATCCTGCGTGGCAGTTCGATCGGCGTGCTCATGGGGGCCATCCCCGGGATCGGGCCTTCGGCAGCAGCCTTCTTTTCCTATGGCGAGGCACAGCGCTCGTCCAAGAACGGAAAGAATTTTGGCAAGGGCGAGCTGGAAGGTATTGCAGCCTCGGAATCGGCAAACAACGGTGCCTGCGGGGCGACTATGATCCCTCTGTTGGCCTTGGGCGTGCCCGGTGATGTCATCACCGGCGTCATGCTGGGGGCTTTCATGATCCAGGGACTGACGCCAGGACCCCTGCTCTTTCAGACGAACATTCATGAAATCTACATGCTGTTCATCGGGATGCTGTTCTCATCTGTGCTTTTGTTCGGCGCAGGAAAACTGACCATGCGCATGTTTTCGTATGTCGCGCATATTCCCCAGACATTGCTGACACCGACCGTGTTGCTGTTGTGCCTGTTCGGGATCTATTCGATTTCGTCCAGCATGTTTGATGTCACGGTGCTCTTGATCATGGGCTGCGTCGGCTTTGGCATGTTCCTGCTGAACATCCCCGCCGCGCCGTTCCTGATCGCCTTCATCCTCGGCCCGATGATCGAAGACAATCTGCGTCGTGCGCTTGCCATTTCTCGAGGCGAGCCAGGCATCTTACTGTCTTCGCCCATCACATGGATATTTGCGGCCCTGATCGTCTTCGTTGTCACCCTGACCGTTCGAAGAGAGATTCACAAAGCCAAAGAACGTAAAGGTGAAGTGGCATGAGTATGTCTGCAATGACCGTTGAAACTATTCAGTCCCGATTGGAACGCGCCAAGGCGCATCTACAGCACCTGATCAGCTTTGATACGGTTTCTGACAAGTCGAACTTGCCAAGTATTGACTACTTGGCAAGTCACCTCGATGAACTGGGTGCCGAGCTGACTCTCTTGCCTGACGCAAGTGGGGAAAAAGCAAACCTTGTCGCGCGTTTCGGTCCGGCTGACAAACCTGGGATCGTCCTGTCCGGCCATACTGATGTCGTGCCTGTGAACGAAGGAGAATGGACAACCCCTCCGTTTGAAATGCACGGACGCGATGGCCGGCTCTATGGGCGGGGCAGCTGCGACATGAAGGGTTTTATCGCCTGTGTCATGGCTATCGCCCCGGACATGGCCGCAGCCCAGCTTGAGCGCCCTTTCTACCTGTGTTTTTCTTATGATGAAGAGGTCGGGTGTTTGGGCGCGCCCGATATTGCGCGCTATCTGGCAGGGCTGGATGTGCCGCCCGACTTTGCCATCATTGGTGAACCGTCTGACATGAGGCTCATCACCGGCCAAAAGGGTAAAATCGCGATGCGCGCGATTGTCAAAGGCACGTCTGGCCACTCATCCCTGGCCCCGTGCCATGTGAATGCGGTCGAATATGCAGGGCGGCTTTTGAATTTGATCACGGCCCAAGCGGAACGCTACGCCACCGAAGGCCCGTTTGATCCCGAGTTTACCGTGCCCCATGCGACCTTTATGACAACCACGATTGCGGGCGGCGTCGCAACGAATATCACGCCTGATCGGTGCGAACTCACCTTCGAACTTCGTTCGATCGGTGAAAACGATCCCGAACGGGAAATCGCCCAATTTCTGGAAGGCGCCAAGCAAATAGAGGCCGAGATGCAGGCCAAAGCACCGGGTACGGGTTTTGAATGGCAGCCGCTTTTCTCATATCCCGCAATGAATGACGCCCGCAATTCCCATGGTTTTCGCAGGTTTTCAGATCTGATGCCGGACTATGGCGGGAAAGTCTCGTTCGGCTCCGAAGGTGGCGTTTTTGAGAAAATCGGCGGGATACCATCTGTCATCTTGGGCCCTGGTTCTATCAGACAAGCTCACAAGCCGAACGAGTTTGTCGAGGTTTCTCAAATGGAAACCTGCCTGGATTTTTTGAGTTGTCTTGTCGCTGCTGAGACCAGTTGATTGCTCGCCATCCACTTGCTTTTTCATGATCTTTGGGCACTGTTCGGCGTCGACCCACTGTTTAGCTCTCTGTTTCTTGGCCACAGATCGGGGTTTCTCAAGTGGTATCCGATACTTGTGGAGGTAAATTGAGCGCCTGATGTGGAGGGATGAAGTTGTTTTGTCAAACCATCCCTGCATCGCCTCGGCTGTGAACTCTGGCCTGTTTTAAGATCGGATGTACTCTTGGATG
>NZ_JAQJIM010000007.1:0-250334 GCF_027947445.1 Shimia sp. MMG029
CTCCTGTGCCAAAAACAACCGTTTTTGCGCCATCACTACGTGCCGCTGTAGCAACTGCCAAGGTTTCTACAGCGGCAACGAAAAGCTAGTTAACGAAATAGCCTTCGATCAGAACGCCTTCTACATTTGGCAGCGCCTCTGCACCGGCGTTAGTTGTGATGGCTTCGCAGACTGCAGTCGCAATCGCCGAAGCAGCTGTCAGCTCGGGGATTCCAAGACCCAGAATTTCGGAAATCACGCCAACTTTCGGAACAAAACTACATGCCGATGAAGTCGCCTCTTGAACTTCTTGAAAGAACTGTTTCGACGCACCCTCCGCACCAAGGTCTACATCGCAGCCCATCAAAAATACCGAAACAGTGAACAAATACGCAAAATTTCTCATTTTCTCCTACTCCATAATGCCATTGAAACGATAGGGTGAATAACCAGCTACATCCGGCTCCGTAAGAGTGCGTTGGGCGACACCGCCACGCGAGACGCTAGAGTCAATTATTGTGTACCTCGAAGGTGGGCCTGATACACTGACCACCAAAAAAACATGGCTTCCAGCATCCAGCAATATATCGCCAGCCTTCAGCTCTGTGTTTGAACTAAGCCTTGTTGCGACCTCCTTCAGAGTGGACGTGCCATATTTTTTGTTCGTCAAGCCCCAGACACGCGTGATTAGGCCCGAGCAATCGATACCGGCGACATCAGTCGACAATACACAATCATTTGAGCACGTTGTCCCATTATTCCTTTTGTATCGACCACGTGTGCAAATATCCCCAGCGAGCGCACCATCGTCAATTTTTGCAAAGTATCCATCTAAGGAGTCCCACTTACCCCATCCATACGGCAACCCCACAAACACACTTCCACCGATAGCATTGGTTAGTCGGGCCGGTAACAAGTGTCGGTTATTGCTTGAACAACTCTCGCCCCACGCGCGGGAAAGATTGTTCGAGTTCAATCGAGTAAGGGCTTGCACGAATGTGTTTGCATTGGCGATTACCTGAGCTCGGCTTATCGGATCAACCAATGGCAGCCCTTCAGCCCCTCCGCCATCTACCGCGCCTAGGTCGAAAAATTCTAAGAGTAGTGCAACTCTACCTGGTGAGTTCACTCGATCGACGAACTCAGGGGTTTCAAAAAATATAAGTTCTTCAAATGATACGCCACCTGATATCTTAAGGAATACGGCACGAGCCTTTGAGTCCACTGCAACAGGCAATGGTAGGGACATCTCATTCGTCCAATTCGGGACCTCCAGTCCCGCCAGCAGACCTCCTTCTCCTACGATGCCTGCAAAACTTCTACTAATTTCACCTTTACCATCGATAATTTGCCGTTCACTCCAAAACACAACAACCTCTCCAGAGTCCAAACGGTTAATAGCGCGCCAGTCGATTATGCTGCCGCCAGAAGTGACAGGTGACAGACTCCCATCTACAGAAACAGGAAGGAAACTCTCTGATCCCGGGGCGACACCGAGCGTTGCTCTCTCAGACGCCTCTACTTCCAAAGTACCATCGGCAAGAAGATTGAAACCGACAAGAGCAGTTTCATCAACGCTGCCCACACCAGTGGAGAACGCTTCTCCAGATGAACCTGCTGGGATGGAGGCGATATCTTCTATTACTTCTTGAGACCCAAATTCATCCTCGACCAAGAGTGATGATTCCAACAATCTGACGTCAGCAATCCTCCCAAGGCCTGTTACCTTCTTTGAACTTATCAGCTGAAACAGCTCATTAAATACATGTATCTCTGAGTCGTATTTCTCGACCAAAACCCACCGTGGGCCAACGCTCAAAAAGAACTCTGGCGCCACACCGCGATCCTCGGATTCAGGGGCAATGTAATCAATTGCGAGATTGTCCGCTTGGACGCTTGTTCCGCCTAGCAGTAGAGCCAGCGAAAGGAATAGAGCACTACTCTGGCCAAAATAACGATGAACTGACATTCTCAACTCCTATCCTATTCTCTGCCGAACACTGAGCTCTTGAAATGTCAGTCTTGGGAGCGACGCCGCCGGAGTGGATACCAGCCAAGAGCCAATTATCATCGCGCATGGCAAAAACAGGTGCTCCACTCATTCCGGCTTCTGTCTGGCACAGCGAAAACATGCAACTTGTTTGCGCTTCTAGAACTTGGCAAGCATCGCTTAGATCAACACGGCTAATCCCGTTGGTGGCGTCAGCATTGGCGAGGCCCAGTGTGACCAGATGGTTATTCTTTCCCAAAATCATAAGACGATCACCCTGTTCTGCCCTCCCAATTGGAAGCATAGACAGCGCGGCCCGGGCACGGTTAGGGTCAGTAAAATTCGTTCGTAGGACGATCTTATCGGTTGGAACTCTCCAATTGTCGTGCGCAACATCGGAGTTCCCATAGAATTCCGTGCCTATAAGTTTCTCCAAATCCAGATCGGACCAGTCCCCCGGTCCAAGAGCTTCTTCAACCTCCTCAACGCTCGAAAATTTCGAAAGTCTGAAGGTGTCCTCTGGATCCTCTGTTAGAGACCAAACCTGTCGACCAGGAAGTAGCTCGAGGTTTTGACTGGCTCCGATGCACTGCTTTCCAAATGGACAACCGTCCGGCAAGCAGTGTCGAGCGGTTATGAACACCTCATAGTCATCATCTAGAATAACGCCTGAGCATCTCACAAAATCTCTACCCGCATATGTAGTATTTGCTGCTCTGGTCAAAAGTTGTGAAGGAAATTCGTCTGATGCGGTCTCAACAAAACAGCTGGACTTGTACTGTTCAAGCATCCGCCTGTGCTCGGCGGAAGGGTTTGTCTGCACGAGATACCGGTACAACCCGCCCCTACTGCCTTTATTGTAGAGGTAAAAAGCCGCCTCATTGCACATCCGTCCAATGCTAGTATTCTCGAAATTGCACGCTACTCTAAACGTGTTTTTCTGAACTTCAGTGAGTCCTGCTGGAGGGCTATCTGGGTCACAATTGCTTCCGGTGATTTCTTGATTTCCACCATCTGAGATAGAGACCTCTGAAGCAGCTGCTGATTGCGAAGCTAACGCTTCACTTGAAACCGACTCTGCAGCCAATGCTGATAACTGACCACCCTCAACCTTTTGAACTCTGAGAGCTTCGCACTGCGCTGAGCCCGTAATACATCCAATGGGGCTTGGCGGCGGCGAAGAAAAAAATTGCTGTAAGCTTTCTCCAGAAGAAATCGAATAACTCTGCTGCAGTAAATCACATTGGCACGATCCAGTAATACAACAAACTGGGTTCGGAAAAGGAGGTGCCGCGGAAAACGGAAGGTCCTGACTTTCGAAGGTAAAGCTCTCACTACTTTGAAAAAAAGTGCTTAGTTTGAACTCGCATTGGCAAGAACCTGTTATGCAACAAACAGGACTAGGAACCTCTCTCGTCGGATCTCGAACAAGCAGCTCGGTATTCTGGGCTCTCAACCCAGTGGCCGAGGAGACAACCATAAACAAAACAAAGAAAATTCCCGCTGCGCCTCGCATAGTCATTCGAACTCCAATCTTGCTAAGACATCAGCATCAGACTTCTTGCAAATCGATTTGTTGGCGCAAAAGAAGGCACGTCCCGACCTACTCTCAACATTCAGATCGGACATAAGGACCGCAACAACTCTACTTCCCGACCCTGGCTGGTCGCTGAAAGCGTCTGGATATCCAGCAGAAAATCTAGGGGTACTCAGAACGACGTTGAAGTCTGCGCTATCGGCGGCCGGAACTACAGCCGATTGGTTGAAGCCGTTACCTGCCTTCTTGCCATAAAACTCTACAATCTTAATTCCAGAAGAGCAAAGTTCGGCGGTCATAAGCGCGGGACCCTGCGAACCATCTGCGTATGCGCGAACCCTATCGCATTGGTCGTTGGAGACATTAGTATCCTGAGACGGAGAAGGACGGTCGTCGCTTACACCAGGAATGGTGGGCACCGATATCGGATCGCAGCCAGTTAGGAATATGCCACAGAGCATTAAAGCGACATTTTTATTCATTGCATGCGCCTAAATCAAACTAACTAATGGTTTACGGTAGGGCCCTTGGTCAGGACCTATCAACTTTAGGATGAATTTCGACAATACCTGAGGAAGGTTCTGACGCGCATTGGAGCCGAGCGCTTAGCCGTCAGTTAGTGTTATCGAAAGAACTGGGGCAGTTCAGTATGCCTTCCTGGGCCACATTCGCACGACTGTTCCAACGACAAGCGGACCAACCCAGAACCATCCGCCGCCTTCCGAAGCAAATTCTTCTTCGCTTAGCCGAGCACCTCGACTATGGTTTGCAGCTGCCTCTAGGTCCACTTGGCGCACTGCATCGAATAGGTTTTTGATTTCATCCGGATACATCTCGATACGGGACAACATGATCTCGAGGTCGCGTTTCATTGTTTCCACGGCTTCTTGAGGATTCGTGTCTGGAAACTCATGCTTCGTCGATACCGACAATCCAGAATTGAAACCGTTGTAGTCGATTGCGTCCTTCTCATACCCAAGCACCAAACGTGTAGCCATCGTGAAATCCTCCTTTTTTAACCTTAATGTGTCGAATCGCGGCCTATCTTGTCCGCGCTTAAGATGATTCTCTGGAGAGTACCGAGGACAATACGCAATTTCATGATCCGAACGGATCATAGCCCCTAGTTTTACGAGGTTGCTGTCATGCAACTGGCGGCAGAACACGAAGGATCAGTCTGATCAGTTCGAGCCTGCTTCCAACTCCTGTTTTGGAGAGCACGGTTGAAACCTGGTTCTTTGCCGTTGTCGGGCTGGTGCCTCGCCGCTCGGCGATTTCAGCTATGCTGGCGCCGTCTGCGATCCACCGACAGACATCAGACTCTGCGTGGGTCAATCCGTAGAGCTCGGTGAAACGATCCATCCGGAGATAGGGGATTCGCTCTGGGTCGATGAGTGTGACGAGTGCTCCATCCAGTCCCTTTTCCAGTTCGGCCTTACTGTCGCTGATGGGTCCTATATCCAACAGGAATGGCGTCCGGCCAGATGGTCGGGCGATTGAAATCAGGGACTCGTGCCGGTTGGCCTGGCCTCGGGCTGTGGAACCTACGTCGAGGACGTGCGCCTGAATTTTGGACGTTACATCGGGATCGGAGGTGAGAATTCTTCCCTCACCAGACAGCGCGATGCCATCTTTCAGGCCAAATATTCTTTCCGCTTCGGCGTTCTTCACGACAATCTGCCCTTCCGGAAGCGCAATTGCGATTCCTGCTTGCACCCGCTCCAAGGCCGCAAGCGCCGCCTTGTACCGTGCCTTCAAAAGCGCGAACACGCGACCAATCTCAAGTGCTTTGGTCAGATGGGGAAGTAGGGCGCGTGACCGTTCGCTTGCGGACAGTGGAATTTCAGCCTTCTGTCGATCAAACCCGATGCTCATGGCATCAAACCATACCGAGTCTGCATTCAAACGGATCCCAAGCCGCCGGGCAACACCGGTTCGTTTTCTCAGAAACGCATAGTCCTTTCGCGCATCTAGGGCTTCAGCTGACAGTCCCGTTTCCAGGTCGGGCACTGGTTCATGCGGGGGTTGGGCCTGAAGAAAATCCCAGTCTTGGTTCTGCATGCGTGAGAGCCATGCACCGTAGTACCAGCCCGCCGGTGTGCGGGAAAAATCCAGGTAGACACTGGACATCATCGTCAGGTCTTTCGCGCCTGCTTTATTACCACGGATCACCAATGCAATAGCCTTGGCATCGACGGCTGATGCCGTAGCATCCAATGCACGACGCCAACTTCCCGGATTAACGGCTGTGTCGTATATCAGTTCGAGCGCCTGATAACCTCGCGGGTCCATTTCGTTCGCATCCTTCGAGCAAAGATCAGCTTCATGGCGACTTTAACAGAGTTGAACAATCTCATCAGCCACATGCATCGAAGGATGCTGCTTGTGGTTTCTGGCAGGGGTAAAAAGGACCGTTTTTTACCCGCCTGGTTTCTCGAAAGCTGACCTTGGCGCAACCGCAGCGAAATGGCGTTTTGTCCCGCAACTTGTGAGTTGCTTTGAAAATCCCCGCCGCGCGGTGAACGAATGGCAGCAATCTCCGCTGCCGCGCGGCGTCCTGGACTAAGCATCTGCGGCAAATTTCGTGCTGCGTGCACACGCAGCGAGAAAAGTCGATGGCCGCCTCGGGCTCACAGTTAGCTTTCTCCGCGCTCCGTCTGAACGACTGCTGTCACCTAGGCGTAAATGATCACCCCATCGACGGCCCGGCTCGATTGCGCACCTGTGCCGGGCGGCTGTGGCGTTGATGGTCTGTTGCCCAGACCGGGCGATCTTTGGTGTTGATGAAGAGCTCCATGTCATCGCGGTGGCGGGTCATGGCGACGTAGGCGAGGTGACGATCCATGGACCGGGATGCCAGGACATAGGACTGATCGACCGTCGCGCCTTGGGACTTGTGGATGGTGACGGCGTATCCGTGGTCGAAGCTGCGGAAGTCTTGCGGATTGAAGCGGACGAGCCGATCTTTGTCGCCATCAAGAGCAACGGCTATCTCCCTATCTTTTGCCGACATAACCGTTCCCAACATGCCATTCTTCACACCAATGCCTTTGTCATTGCGGGTGAAGACAATGCGGTCTTCAGCTGCGAAGGCGCGCCTGCCGGTGTCGGTCGTGAACAATGTCTCGGCTGGCGCATTTCCGTCTGGCTGCAGTGCAGCACGAATGGCCTGATTGAGCGCGTGCACGTCTTTGCGTTTGTGTGCAAAGGCCAAGCGCGACTTTGATGCGCCACTTGCGGCGACATCCATCGCATAGGTTTCGACCAAGGCTTCGATGGCGTCGCCGCGCTCATTGGTCTGTATCACAGCATCGCGTTTGCGGTACTGCTCAACAGCTTTTGTCATCTCACCCGCCGCCAGATCGCGGGAAGCCTGTTTCTGCCAATCCACTTTCTGGCGATGAATCTCAGTCAGATACGTAGCACTGTGGTCTTTCACCACACGCCGGAAGGGCGTCCCGGCCTCAATCGGCTGCAGCTGATCCGGGTCACCAACCAGAACCAGCTTCGCGCCGATTTCGTTCATTTTGGTAGTGATGCGGGACAGCTGCCGCGTACCAATCATGCCTGCCTCATCAACAACCAGCACATCGCCTTTGGCAATCGGTGCATTTCCGCTTTTCCACGACAGTTCCAATGATGCGAGCGTGCGGCTGGTGATGCCGGATGCGCTTTGCAGTTCCTCGGCAGCTTTTCCCGCCAGAGCCGCGCCGTGAACCGTGACGCCTTGCCGTGCCCAAGCATCTCGTGCCGTTGCCAGCAGAGTGCTCTTGCCCCCACCGGCAAGCCCAACGACGGACGACATTTGTCGTTCGCCGAGGATGTGACGCAAAGCATTCTGCTGTTCGTTGCTCAACGTGCCACCAAAGGCGCGGCGCATTTTGTTGTTCTGCGATGTGATGGCTCGTTCGATATGCGCGGCGTTGACGGCAAAGCCAGTTTTGGCCGACATCGAGGACGCCGCGCGATCCAGCGACCTTTCTGCCCGCTGATAATCTACCGTCATAAAGACGGGCGTTGATCCATCATCCGCCAAGCGTACCAGTTGCGGTGACTGCATCGCTTGATCTGCGGCCTTTTGCAGCGCCATCGGATCATCGATCCGCTTCGCCAGCGCGCGCAACACATCGACACGTTTGAAAGCGGCTTTGGTCTGCGAGATATGATCCAGCACCAAGGCAGGTGATCGGATCAGTTCGGCCTTGGAATGCGCCAAGTCGTCATCGGGCAGAACCAAGGCCTGCTTCGGATCGGATTGCCTTTGAGCGTGAAAGACGGGCGACACTCCTTGCGACTGGCCGTCACGGGTCAGGGCCTGTCTTTCGGCAAGGTGTTTGGAAATGAGTGCCTGCTGCGCATCACGATCCCGCTGCGCAGCGGCTTTGGCGTCCTCTTCAAAGCGTTTGAGCGTCGCTTGATATTGCCCGGTTGTACGCGACAGCAGCCCGCGCAAACCGGTGGGCAGTTGCGCTTGCCGTGCCTTTAGCTCAGCCAGCCGCCGCTCTTCCTGCGCTTTCAACAGAACCGCGCGTTCCGCACGTTGCGTCGCAACCAGCTTGGCACGCCGCGCTTCAAAAGCGGTGTTGCGTGGATCGACAGGCTGTTGGGGCAGGTCATCTAGACGAACCGCGACATCCTCAATCGATGGCAGGTCCATTTCCGAGCCAATCCGGGCGCGCATCTCCTTCGGTTTCACGCCACACTAGCGCGACAGCGACCAAACTTTACCATCCGCATCGACTGCAATGAAGCCGCGCCGGTCGCCTCGCGCCAGGGCAAACCCTTGCTCTTTCAATGCAGCCTCGAACCCGGCCCTGGAATCTGAAGCCTCCCAGCAGGCGCGGAACATGGCTTTAAGCGCTTTGGGATCGCGCTTGGCCCGTTTCGCCTGTCCAGCTTCCTGCCGCGTGTAATTGAGCGGGTCGCGTTTCTCGGCATCCACAAAGCCTTGCGGCATCTCCCAATCATGGCTGCGATAAAGCTCGCGCGCGAGGCCCCCAAGCTTGCGCTTGTAATGTGGCAGATTGATCGCTTTGTGTTCTTGCCCATCGATCCGCGACCAGACCGCATGCGCATGCCGCCGTCCGTTCTTCTCGTGAAAGACAATCGCGCGGGGCTGACCCGCGAGCCCAAGACGTTTCTCAACTTGGGCAATCGTCTCTTCAAAGTCTTCGACAGAGACCTCCGCATCTTGCGGTGGGTTCAGCGACACAGAGAACAGATATTTGTCACAGCGCGTGGCATTCGAGATCGCCTCAGCTTCCGCAAACGCGCCATAGAGATCGTCAGCAACAAACCCGTCAATGCGATGCACCGTGACATGATCATTGTCGCGCGGGTTCAGCAGGTGATGCGCGAGCTGTGCGCCATAGCCGCGTGCGTTGCCTTTCAGGATCACGCTTGCCGTCTCCCTCCAGCGGAACGGCGAGTCTTCTTACCAAGTGCATCCATCAACAGGGTCCGAATGGCCGCAAGATGCGCGTTGGCTTCCGCGATGTCAGCTTTCTCAGCTTCACCGACGATAAGCGCGCCGATGTTGGCATGGTAGGCCAGTTGGTTGAGGTTGCTCGCAATGCGCGACTGCCCCAGCAGAGCCAAAGCCTCAGCCGCTGCTTTCTTATCCTCAACAGCATCAGCAGGCCGCGTTTTGCGTAGCTTCACATCCTCAGCAAAAACGCAGGCGCGAACATAGGCACTGAGCGTCATGCCAGCGGCCAAATCTTCCAGCCGTTCACGTTCTTCCCACGTCAGGCGCAACGTCAGCGGCGACAAGGCGGTGCGTTTCTTTGGCGATGCTGTTGCCGCCTTCTCAAAGGCAGGTGTCACAGCCCGATCTGGTCGCGGCACCGCAGTCATGGCGACGGCTCCTCAAACGAAGCACCGACCGTGGGAGCAACATCGACCTCATCCGATGCATCTTCTGCCGCCTCTGCAAACGCAGCTAACTTGTGGATAACCTCCGGTTCCGCCTTAAGAATGCTTGTCCATTCTTCAAGTTCCGTCAGTATCTGCTCGCACTCAGAAGGTTCTAGATTGTTCCTCCCCGGTGCACCACTCAAGTTTTCGATAAAGCTGAGTTTTTCCAAAGTTGCGACTACTTAGAACACCACGTCTCCCTATTGCCGTACCATTTCTGTACCACTTAGAGCCGGTTTAATACTCGTTTCAAAACATTGAAGATCTCGACGAACTAGCGGGCTTGGACGGAAACGAGCGGTTGTGGGGACGAACCGGTTAAGATGATCGTTTGAAGCTTTTTAGCGGGCGCTGATGGGAAGTGCTTTCAAGGAGCTTGCCAAAACATCAAATTAGAAGACCAGAAACGAGTGTCTTGATCTGACAACCTGTTGCGTTGCTACGGTAGGGAGGCAGACAGCGGCAACGAAAGCTACCGGCGTACATGACGTATAAAGGCTCGGTCAAAGCAAGCACTCCGCGAAGCCCCATGAGATTCAGGGAGTGCCGCTACCGAAACGTCATGATCGCTACAGCAAATCTCCGGTCTCTAACGGGGCAAATGCGCTTTTGAGCGGAATTTCGGTGCGCAATAATATTTCGCTGAATTTTTTCATTTTTTCCAAGGATAGATCTAGCAATCAATTATTTTTATGTCGCCGCAAGAATCAAGATCTGGCGGCCTTACAGTTGAACTGACCGAGCCTTATTGACGCGACAGATGCGTTCAGATGCGTGTTTGCGGATGCTCTTAGCAATTTGATTAAAAGATTCCGAAACCTTCTCTTGGTAAGCTATTGTTATCAAATTCAAGAGGAGATAATTCTTGCCAACACTTTCATTTTGTTCACCAAAAGGTGGCACAGGAAAACCCACAACCTGTATTTTAGTGGCGCTGGAAGTCGCGAGGTCTGGCAAGTCGGTCGCTGTATTGGATACCGATCCGAAACGTTGGCTGTCCAGCTGGGCGGATCTAAAGGATTTGCCTGACGGATTTACCGTGCATCAAGTCGAGCAGCAGGATCTTACAGACGCAACGCTCAAGGCAGTTGAACTCTACGACTATGTTTTGATCGATGTCGAAGGTTCTGATGATGCCTCACTGATTGACGCTGTATTAGTTAGTGATCTGGTTGTTGTACCCACGAAGGCCTGCCGTATGGACGCACCCGGTGCCGTACAGGTTCTGAAACAAGTCCGTCAGAAGAGTTTGGTGTTGAACCGCAATATTGCGGCTCGCGTCTTGATGACCCAAACGGAACCAGGGGCCGTCGAGCATCGCATCACCGGCGAGATCGGTGCGGTCCTGAGGCAGGCAAATGCGCCAGTCTTTATCACGCGCTTGGCCAACCGACCGATTTTCCAAGCTATGGTCAGTTTTGGCGGCGACTATTTGGACCTGCCACGTGCCTTCCAAGGATCGGCACCACAATCCGCACATGCCAATGTCGCAGCCTTGGCAAACGAGATCGCGGCAACACTTTCAAAAACTCTTTCGGCAGCATAAGGACCGCAAACATGCAGGATAGAGTTCCTCAAAAACGCATATCACCAGCTGCATGTTGCGGCAGTGATTGTTCACGTCTCATTGGTAATCGGTGAGGTCTACAATCTCATTCCACATCATTGAGAACTTGTCCTTTTGCAGTTTTTGTTGTTCCGCATATTCATGATCTCCGTGTTCAAGGTACGGAATGCCTTCCCGTCATCTGTCCGATGGTGAACAAAGTCATATGACCAGACGTGATCACGATACTCCGGCCGTATCGGCCATACTGGCGAGCCAGTTCGATCATGTCGGCAACCAAGCGATCTTCATCGGCGCGACCTTTTGGGGCTTCAGTGATCGTGAGTTTTGGCCTCTCGACCCCTCCCAAGAGGGCTAGTGCGGCTGAAGACTGTGGTGCATCCTTCTTTTCGATCAGATGCGGAATCTGATCCATGATGACGGCTGGCTCCGAAGCCTCCAATTTTGCGGCCGGCTGACAAGAGAAGTTCCTGGGTGTCGCCAGTTCCGCGATGGCCTCGTAGTGATTTGCAGATGCTGGGTTGCCGCTCGCCAGCCCTAAA
Source organism: Shimia sp. MMG029 (assembly GCF_027947445.1). NCBI lineage: Bacteria > Pseudomonadati > Pseudomonadota > Alphaproteobacteria > Rhodobacterales > Roseobacteraceae > Shimia > Shimia sp. MMG029. Next base: position 11,532 of record NZ_JAQJIM010000007.1, read on the forward strand.
GGTCATCGTTCCGATGGAACCCAAGCCAATCATGCACTAACATTCAAATTGGGCCACTCAGGTGGGGGTGATCAATTCCTCAACATCTTTTTCTACGTCTTTTAGACTTTGATGCAAACGGGTGACTATCTCAGCGTGTTCCTCTCGCCAAACTCCGTTTGGGAGATTTTGCAGCGATTGCAGCTGTTCCCATAGAATAGTCAGGCCAAGGACTGCTGCTGAGCCAGAAAGTTGGTGTATCTCTTCCCTAACTGACTGCGTAAGATCGTCTTGGGTGACGAGGCGCTGCAACAAACTGTTTAGCGACATCAAGAGTTCTTTCGATGCGTCGCGGAAGCGCTCCGGTCCAAAATGGTCGAGAAATTCGTTAACTACCGTTCCATTTGCGGGGCTCTCTTTGTGCCCAAGGGGCAAGTCAAAGACACCTGATAGGCACTGGTGCACAGCTGAGCGCGTGATGGGTTTGACAAGCAGGCTTGAGAAACCAGATGCCAAGATTTGTCTGTGATCTGCAGGTGACGCGTGGGCTGTGACGGCAATCGCTGGCGAATATTTTTGCTCTTTACGGACTTGTCGGAGTGTTTCTATCCCGTCGATCCCTGGCATGCTGATGTCGAGCATGAGCACATCAAATTTATGTTCTCTCGCCAAATCAATTGCATCATACCCATTTGAGGCTTCGACGATGTGACCTCCAAAGTCAGTAAGCAGCGCTCCTAAAACATCACGGTTGATCTTATTGTCATCCACAACGAGCGCGCGAAATTTCCTTTGCAATTGTAGGCCTTGGCTTGCTGGAGCTTGGGGCATTGCAACTTCAGTTTGCGTCGCAGCAGGCAAAGGCAGGCGCATCACAAAAAGGCTACCTTCGCCCAAGATACTGTCGGCTTCGATTTCGCCGCCCATTTGCGCGACCAAGCGCTTTGTAATCGCCAGCCCCAGCCCAGTTCCGTTAGCTGAGCGATCAAACGAAGTATCTACAGTGACAAATTCTTCAAAAATTGCTTCTAAATTCTCTGTTGCGATGCCTACTCCAGTATCAGAAACCCGCAACTCAATCATTTGGTTTTGCAAACGTTCAACCTCGATGTTTATTGAACCGTCGCGGGTAAATTTTATCGCGTTGCCAGCAAGGTTGACGATGCTCCTCTGGAGAGAGCGGCGATATCCAATCACAAATCCAATGTCTTCTGGGCGAACATTTGCGGCGATGACATTGCCGCGTGCCTGCGCGCTTGCGCTCAGGCTTTTGACACATTCGTCTATTAAAGTTGGCAGATCAAAAACCGATTGTTCTGTGAATGCGCTGTTTGCAGAAAGTTTTGAAAAGTCCAAGACATCATTCACATGAGACAGAAGAAGATCACCGGAGACTGAGATGGCATTGAGGTGCTGCTTGTTTTGTTCTGACATGTTCGACTGATCTATCAGTTCCAATGATCCCAAAATACCATTCAGCGGTGTCCGCATTTCATGGCTCATCACTGTCAACAGATTTGATTTGGCTTTTTCGCCGAGTTGCGCTTTTTCGAGTGCCTCTTGCAGCTTTTGCTCTGCTTGGATCTCTTTGGTGATGTCTCGCAAGTAAGACACAAAAACCTTTTCCCCGCGTGCTTGGGAGAGTGATATCGACAACTCGACAGGGAAAATTTCTCCGGACTTTCGGAGTGCCTCTAGTCGAAGTCTGCCTGCGCCGATTACTTTCTTTTCACCTGTTTGCAGGAAACGCTGCATGCCTTTTGTGTGGGCGAATCGTAAGTGTTCCGGAACAATGAGTTGAACCATATCTTTGCCCAGTACTTGGCTCCTTTCGAAACCAAATACGTCTTGGGCGGCGCCATTGAATTCGATGATACGTCCAGAGGAGTCGACGATCAGAATCGCATCTAGTGAGGACGAAATCGCAGCTTCAAATCGCGTGCGTGCAATTTCGCTAGAAAGCGAAATTCGTCGGCCCTGGCGATAGAGCGCTATCAAAATCGCCAGGGCGATAAACAGCACCGCGATCAATGAAACGATCCCCATCACGAGGCGCGTCAAGGTGCGGGAAAAGGTTTCACGCTGAAGCGCTTCTTGACTGGTAAAATTCTCAATTCCAGAGAGTGCAAGGCCGCGGATGTTTGGTCCGAGATTCTCAATGTTGCGGTAGATACCCCCGAGCGCGGCGCGGAGCTCGTCATCCGCGCCGTCAATCAGGGGCGTTGTGTTGTCGAGAAAATCGGTCGCGGCGCTTAAGTGAGTGTCTATTGTTGGATCACCCCTAAACGACTGATAAAGCCTGCTTTGTTGCAAGGTTGTGATGCGACTGTAAAAGATATCAAAGCGTTTTCTGACTTCCGATACATCTCGATCTGGATCTGCAAGCACGCCTTGCACGGAGTTCTGTAGTCGCAGCAACTCGACTTCGAGCTGAGACATTCGCCAGCTCACGTCATCGTTTTGCGCCTCTGATAGAACACGCATATCTGCAATCACAGAACGCCCCAATAGGCCTATCAGCCCAAGGCTTAGTGCCATAAGCGTGACTAATAAAATAAAGGGCCAACGGCCAATCATCCGTGACAGTCTTTCGCGTATAACTTGTTCCTTACCTCTTTACTCCGAAACCACTTCAATACGGTTGAGTTGCCAAATGCTACGCGAATAGTATTCCTCTGTATTGTACCTCGGGTTGCTTTCGAATGGGTAAACGATCCACAATGGCCCCTTGTCACGCAAGGACATTTCTTCGCCGTTTCTTAAGTAGGCAACAATTGGACCAGATGGGATTGCATCCGTTGTCGGAATAGAAACTGCGTAGTCATTTATTGCTGTCGCACGTAGCATGCCTTCGCTGGCACCCACATATTGCATTAAACTGTGTAGCGAAACGCCGACGAAGGTCTGTTGTCCGTCAGTCCAGATTGTGTTTGTTTGAAAGCTTTCTTGAGGCAGCTCACGCAGGTCGTCTGCGCTAAAACTCCACTGGCTTGGTGTCGTCGATCCTTTGATGTCACCGGAAACGGTCAGTATTGTTTCAGCAGCGCTCGTTGTTGCAAAACAAAGCGACATGACGCTTGCGATACAAAATAATCTTGCAAGTGGCACGGGTTCATCTCCTTAAACATTTTCAAAATTTGTGCTTGGGATGTGTGTGCCACGCTTTTGAAGTTACTGGCTGGTGCAAAGGGCGAGCGTTGTAACCTTTAGGATAGAGAGGGCCGACTTTCGCGACTCTGACCCTACGTTAGCTTGTCTCGATAAGCAAAATCTCATCAGGATCTACTGAAATCAGACCAATGGGTCAGATGATTGAAAGTGAGGAGACAGTGATGCGACAGCTGAGTTTGAAAGGTGGGGGAGAGTTTACTAGCGCTGCGTATACCTCCGGGTTAGTGTCATCTCAGGCCAATCGTATAAGGCGTACAATTTCGATGCGAATATTGCTTGCAGATGATCATGGGATGGTTCGCGAAACCATTTCTGCATATCTTACGACTGAAGGGCGCGCTGCCGTTGTAGCAGTGTCTGATTATTTTGAGGCCATGAAGGCGCTGGAGCAGAAGGGAACTTTTGATCTCGTTTTGTTAGATTTCAGCATGCCGGGCATGAACGGGTTGCAGGGATTGACCGATGCTTTAGCCAAATACCCGGAACAGCCCATTGCGATTGTCAGTGGCACCGCCCCCAATAAGGTGGCGCAGGAGGCTTTGGATGCCGGAGCGATCGGGTTTCTGCCCAAAACCATGGGGGCCAAGTCGTTGGTAAACGCCGTGCGATTCATGATCGCAGGCGAGAGTTTTGTGCCTCCCAGCGTTATGGCAGGAGGCGAAGCGGCAGAAGAAACGGCCTTTACCAAGCAGTTCAGCCAACGCGAAAAGGAAGTGCTTACCGGGCTTTGCAAAGGGCATTCCAATAAAGAGATCGCGCGGGATCTGGATCTTCAGGAGGTCACGATCAAGCTGCATGTGCGTACCCTTTGCAAAAAGCTGAATGCGAAGAACCGCACGCAGGCGGCGCTGATCGCGAAAGAGGCGGGCTTTGAGTAGGGGCTTGCGCCCCCCAAGCCCACCTCTAAGGGCCTGTCTGTCAGAACAGGATGGTGCCATAAAGATCGCCAAGATCTGCGGCCGTGCCGTCCAGCACCAGAGTGGTGCTGTTTGACAGGGAGATCTGCAGATCATCGCCGGAGTTTGTGACATGCGTGGCGAACCATTGCAGATGTTCCGCGTCACTTGCACCCAACTCTAGGCGACGGAAGTCCAGACGGTCACCTCCATCTGTGTCGAAATCCAGAATGCGGTCGGTGCTGCCATCCAGATCATCGCTGCGGAAGATGAAGCGGTCAGCGCCGCTGCCGCCTGATGCGAGGTCTGCGCCAGCCCCGAGGTAGAGCCGGTCGCCGCCTGCGCCGCCGTCCAGAGTGTCATTGCCTGACGCGCCGCTGAGATAGTCGCGGTCATCGCCACCGTTCAGGACGTCGTTGCCGCTGTCGCCGCGCAGGCTGTCGCGCCCCAAACCGCCTGTTAGCACATCGTCATTCACACCACCGCGCAGATCGTCACTGCCCGCGCCGCCATCAAGCTGGTCGTCGCCGGAACCACCACGGAGCGTGTCTGCGCCATCGTCGCCGTTTAGCGTGTCTTCACCTGATCCGCCCACAAGGCTGTCATCGGCTGCGCCCCCTGAGAGTGCATCGTGGCCGCTGCCGCCTTCGAGCGTGTCAGCATCGCCGCCGCCGTTGAGGGTATCGTCGCCGGAGCCGCCGCGCAGCAGATCGCTCCCTGCGCCACCTGAGAGGGCATCGTCGCCTGAACCGCCGTCTAGGGTATCCGCACCGCTGCCGCCATCCAGCGTGTCGTCTTGACCGCCGCCTGACAACAGATCGTCGCCGGTGCCGCCATAGAGGGCGTCTGAGCCGGACCCGCCATTGAGCACATCATTGTTTGCGCCGCCATCCAGCGTGTCGTGGCCTGCGGAGCCTTCCAATGTGTCGTCTCCGGCACCGCCTGACAACAGGTCGTCATCCTCCGGCAGGAGGTTGCCATACTGGTCATAGCGCAGCCCGCCGGCGTAGTCGGATATGATGCTGCTTTCATAGTTGGGACCCGCCCCGCCGTGCAGATAATCACTACCATCTTCGCCACGTAGTTCGTCTCCGGCGCTGCCGCCGATAAGGGCGTCGGTGCCGATGCCGCCGCTGATAGTGTCATGCCCTGCATTTCCCGAGAGATGGTCATCATAGGTCAACGCACCTTCAGTGGTGGCCACAAGCTCCAGATCACGCAGTAGCACGGAGGAGCTGAGATCCACCTCGGAAAAGGGGCTTTCTGCGGTTGGGTCAGCGGCACCATCGTTGGAGTAAGACCGCGGTGCGTTGGTGATCAGATGCAGGGCCGCTTCGCCGGTGTCTGGATCGATGATGACCTGATAGATGCCGCCTGAGCTGCGGGTGCTGTTGTTCATATCGTGATCGCCGGAGTTGCCGCCGACATAGAGCGTGCCATCTGCATCCACGATCGCAGCACCAAAGGTGATCGCGGGCGCGCCAGCAAGGGTCTGTCCATCCACCACGGTTGATGTGACCGGAACGGTGGAGAAGGTGGGCTCACCAGAAGAGATGTCGACGACCAGAAGGATGGTGTTTTGACCTTCCCCCGGTGGTCGGGCAACGCCGTAGAATTTCTGGCTGCCGGCATCATAAGCCACATCATAGACGCGATGCTGCACCAGTGAGCGGGGCAGGTGGTGCACGGTGACTTCCGGGTTGCCATTTTCGTCAAATGTATCGACGTCGATCACTGCGATGCGGTCCATGCTGGATTCAAAAGACCAGAGATTGCCCTGATCATCAAAATCCCCAGTCCAGGAGCGGTAAGGCGTTTCACCGATCCGGTAGCTGTGGCCTTCGGCATCGAGCATGATCAGATCTGAGCGCTGAACCGCATTGCCAAGGCTGTCGACTCCGTTGCTGACGGCAATCGCATAGAGCAGATCATCTTCGGCGTTGTAGCCCATGGAGTTGACATTCACTGTCCCGGCGACACCTGCGACTTCATAGGTTTGTGTTTCCACATCAAAGACATGCAGGGTGCCATTGAGCACCTGATAAAGATTGGATTGACCGTCAGCAAAAGCGGATACGGTGATGGTCTGGCCGCCGATTTCAACCTCTTTGTCATAGTGAAAGGCCGGGCCGGATGTGTCGATGACGGGGCCTTGGGACTCGCCCTGAATGGAGCGGATTGTGATTTCGGGCGCATCACTTTGAGCCGCGAAGGTGGTTTCAAATGTCGAGAAAGCTCCGCTCTCAGAAGAGAAGGTGCCCACAACCGCGCCGTCCACAAGCACTTCGATTGAGGCGTTGGTCAGGCCCGCCGAAAAGTTTGCCGCCAGATCAAAGCTCAGGCGATAGACCCCGTCCTGCGCAAGCGAAAGGCTTTGGCTCATCGATTGATGACCCCCGGCGAGTTCGGTGATTGTCCAGTTTCCGGTGTCGGCGTAATCCTGAAAGCCGGAGGCACCAGAGGTGCCTGCCAGTAGGTTTTCCTGCGCGTGGTCACCATGGATGACGTCGTTCCCTGCAGAGCCGGTCAGGGTGTCGTCCCCATCCAGTCCGATCATGAGGTCGCTGACTTGCGTGCCATCGAAAGCTTCGGACAGAATGGTGCCGATGAGTGTGTTTTCTGTTGGGTCGGGCATAGCCTTTCCTTTCCTGTTTTCTAAGAGGGCCGGGGGCTTACCAACCGATACCGTTTACGGCGACGTTGCGAGGGGCTTCGTCAAAGAGGCGCACCACATCGACAACTTCGACGTCTGGATGACGGGTGACCGCATCGCGGTAGGTGTTGCTGGCGTGGCAGACGATCACCGCGTCAACCGAGCGCATCAGGTGATCGACGTCCTCGCAGAGCATGTCCGTGAGTTGTGCGGAGAGTGTCGCGAGGCCCTGGCTTCCGTGTTTGGTGTAGCTCGCGAGCCCCTCCAGAGGGGTGTCTTTGGTGACGGCTGCATCATGGGCCAAAAGCTCCACGCCCTGCGCTTGCAATGTGGCCATCGCCTCCAGAATTGGGCTTTCACGCAGATCGTCGGTGCCCGGCTTGAACGCGAGTCCAAGGACGCCCACGCGCCGGGCACCTGTGGCCAAGGCCATTTCCACCGCGCGGTTGATCTGTTCAGCGTTGGAGCTTTCCAGATTGCCGATCATGGGCAGCGACACGCCGTGTTTTTCCGCCACATATTGCACCGCGCGTACCTCTTTGGGCAGGCAGGAGCCGCCGTAGGCAAAGCCGGGTTTGAGGTAATAGGAGGACAGGTTGAGTTTCTGGTCCTGAGTGAAGATGTCCATCACGGCGTGACTGTCGACACCAAGAGGTTTGCACAGACGCCCAACCTCATTGGCAAAGCAGACCTTGGTGGCGTGCCAGACGTTGTCGACATATTTGATCGTCTCCGCCACTTCGATGGTGGTGAGGATCGGATTGTCATCCACGGGTGCATAGATCCGGCGCATGATTTCCGCGGTGGCAAAATCGGTGGTGCCGATTACGGTTTTTGGGGGGTGGTGGAAATCAGAAATCGCCACGCCTTCGCGCAGGAATTCCGGGTTGAAGCAGATACCAAAGTCGCGGCCCGCTACTTTGCCGGAGACCTCCTCCAGAATGGGGGTCATCACAGACATGGTCGTGCCCGGCGGGATCGAACAGCGCATGGCAAAGACGTGAAACCCTTCTTTGTCGCGCAGCCCTTCGCCCATCGCGCGGGAGGCGGCCCGGATGTAGGTGTCATCACAGCCGCCATCTGCCGCGGTTGGCGTGCCAACGGAGACAAAAGTCACATCCGTCTCGCGCACAGCAGCGGTGAGATCGTCGGTTGCAGAGATCAGCCCATCTTTGACGCCCTGTGTGAGGGTTTCGCTCAGATCCGCCTCATGGATCGGGCTTTTGCCGCGGCCGATTTGAGCGACTTTGCCAAGATCGAGATCAACACCGATCACACGGTGACCAAGCGCGGCAAGGCAGGCGGTTGATACCGCGCCGACATAGCCAAGGCCGACAATACTAATGCTGGCTTTGCGGCTTGGGATAGCTGATACGAGTTCAGCAGGCTGGTTCGAAAAATCGCGATGTTGCATAAATATGATCTCCTGTTTGAGATCAGCCTAGATCGCTGTTCAGTCTGTTGTTGGCGGCGATAGGTCAGTCCAAAATGGCTTTTGGTCAAATGCCTATCCTTTTGATAAAATTGTACATATTGGAGAAAAGCAAAACCTGCATGACGGGTCATGCAGGTTTGCCACGTGGCGCATTTGGGTAGGCGCTGTTGATGCCCACGAAGTGTAACTGAGGCTATAGTAAGTTGGCTGGACGCCATCACGCTCTTAAGGATAGCGCAGAGCTCAAAACGGCAATTCGATCAGTCCGACGTATATCATCAGCAGTGTCAAGAAGCCCGTGACTGCAGTCACCAGTTGGAATTTGGCAAAGCCGTTGCGCAGCTTCTCCAGAAGGCCGTCGCCATCGCCAGCGCTTTGATTACCCCGGTTGGACCACTTCTGTTTGGAAAGGTGAAAGATCATGTAGATCTTGACCGACGCATTGATGACCTGGTTCAGATAAAGAATAAAGGGCCAGGTCATGTCGGCACGGCGGCTGTAGCCAAACAGGAACATGCAGAGCACGACGCGGGAGAAGATCACCCAGATCAGGCAGTTCCATATGTAGCCTGGGGCGACGATGCTGCCGAGCACCGCCATGAACGGGCTCACCATCATGGTCCACATGGCGATGCGCTGATCGACCACGCACCACCAGATGAAAAATGGCATCCGGCGCGGGCCAAGCGCGATGGCGCGGCTGCCGTTGCGCAGCATATTGCCGGACCAGCGGCGGAAGTTCTGCACCATGCGCAGCAGGCCGTTTTCTTTGATGACTTCGATGGTGTAAACTGTTGCATCCGGCACATAGGTCATCTTGGCGCCCACGCTGAGCAAACGGTACCAGGTGGATTTGTCATCGCCTGAAAGGAAGCGGAACCGCCCCCAAAGCCAGTGATTGAGGTGGTCGGCCTCAATGGTGCGGATGAACTTCGGATCGACAATGTGGCGGGCGCGAAAAACGCTCATCCGGCCGGTGAGGGTGAGCACCCGATTGGATAGGGCGTGACTCTGCATGGCGAGGCGGCGCTGGGCAAAACGCATGTCGAGCCATTTGGCGATCCATGTAGGGCCGTAGCAGATCACCTCTTCGTCGGTGGTGAGCGCCTGAAGCTCCGGATCATAGGCGAACATCGATAGGGTTTTCTTGAGCACGTCCTGCCCGTAAAGCGCATCTCCATCCATAAAGATGACCATATCGTCGGGATCAGCCCCGGCCCGTGAAATGGCGCGCAGGATCAGCCCGATCGCCATACGCTTGCCCGGTTGGTTTTGCCGGATAAATACCAGTTCCGCCAGATCATCGGGGATGTCCTGTGCATAGGTGTCCACGAACTGACGAATGATGTTTTCATCATAGGCGCTGCCGGTGCCGATGTAGAGCGTGGTGGGGATGCGCTCACGTTTGATCTGGCCAAGGATGGAGCCGATCACCCTTTTGGTGATCGAGGGTTCCTCATAATAGGTGGTCATCTGGATATGCAGGCGCTTGGGGCGCCAGCCTTCTTGCCAGAGCGCGTCGGCGCGGGCGCGGATATGGGGCCACTTCAGGCGGGCGTAGATCATGGCGCGCACAGAATGGGTGAACCACCAGCCAAAGCGCCATAGTCCCAAAGCGCCAAGGATCACAGTGATATGCAAAGCATTGGGATCGACAAAGCGGTTGGGCACATTCACCAGCAGCCAGAGCAGCGCCGCAATCACCGCCATGAGGGCAAGGATGTTGGGCAGGGTCCAGCGCGCCCAGTAGGGTTTGATCGGGGTCTGCAGTTCGCGCAGCTTGAGGGTCAGATCCTTGTCAAAGGCGAACTCGGACAACTCACTCATCGCGGTTCACCAGAGATTGAATGCGGGCAATCATGCGCTGGCCAACCGCGCGGCGGGTCTGGATATTGACCGGCGCGTCGCGGCGCAGCAGGGATTTGGTCTGCGCCGGAGTGATGTCTTGGGGGGTGACGGTAACAATGATGCCAAATTCACCGGGGCGGCGGGGATCGGCGCCCGCCCGCACATCGGTGACGGTGCCGGCGATGGTGGTTCTCTGGCCAAGACTATTGACGCCGATATTCGCCTCCATCCCGATGAAGATGGCCTCGGAATACCGCTCGGAGACCCATCCCATGGCCACGCGGGGGGTGTCGGACTCAAAGACAACCGCGAGATCATCGTGGCGGTAGGGTTGCCCCTTACGCACCAGAACCTCGTGCACCACCCCATCTGAGGGCGCGCGCACGTGGCTCATGGAGATCGCTGATTTGTTGGCATCGCGGGTGGCGCGCAGGCGGCGCACCTTGGCGTTGTGTTCAAATTCCAGTTCGATGACTTTGTCCAGCGCAAAGGCAAAAGGATCAAAGGCTGTGGCGGCTTCTGGATCATGGGTCTGAATATCGAGCCAACGCTTCCAGAGGGCGTCAAAGCCGCGGTCGCCGATGAACTGTGCATAGATCTGGGCGGCAAGGGCACCCCGCACCTGCAGGGGTTGTGTCTCGTCCAGGGCCTCCAGCATGGTGCGAGCCTCAATGACACGGTCGCGCTCTTTCTCTGCAAGGCTCAGGCGGGCGCGGGTCTGGGACAGTTCCGCCTGCGCTGCCGGATCGCGCAGGCGCACCATGACCTCGCCCGCCTCAACCCGCTGGCCGGGGACCACGTGGATGGATTTCACAAAGCCTTCGCTGGCGGGGAGGTCTTCGGCAATGGGCGCAACGACGCGGCCGTGCTGGATATTGATGCGGGTGAGGCCGTTGAAGAGCGCAGAGCCAAGCACGGTGGCGATGAGGGCTGCCAGCAGCAGGTAGATCACCACATGGATCACCGCGCGCACGGATCCGGGCATCTTGGATTGCTGGTTGGTGGACTTCTCTTCTTCGGTTTCTCCCATGGGGACAAGATCAACAGGCGTATCAAGGCTCATGATCACGTCTTCGCTGCTGGCCATGCGACCGGACAGGATGGAACGATAAAACAGAGCCAGCGTTTCGCGCTGACGCCCGCTGAGGCCTTCAAAGGACACTGTGCCGTCGGCATCCGGTGCCGTCAGGCGCACGTCAAAGCGGACGTCAACTCCCTGAAAAGGCACACTGAGGGTGCCGGATTGCGGTGGCGATCCTGCGTCCTCGGGCCAGTCAAAGCCAGCCAGAGACCACGCCTCAATGCGGATTTGCTCGCCGTCCGGCGTGTCCAAAAACAGCGGGGCGTGCACCTTCCAGCTAAGCTGGGCGCTGGGGTTTTCATGGCGGATTTGCACGGGCACTCTCACAGGTTGAATGCCCAGAAGGTAGCTGGCGGGTGGCGCCAGCGCGCGCCGCGCTGAGGTATGGTGGGGCTGGCAAAAGAAAGTGCGACTATACGCAGGTATAGGCCCGCTCACTTTGGTTGCGACAAAGCCGGGTGTTGCGGCTTAACGGGACAATCCGGCGTGGGTGTTGAGGAAAAACTGCGAGAAGATCGGGCCGCTGGCGGCACCAATTTCACGGGCGTCCTGACCCACCACGGCCTCTTCGATGCGCGGCACGATCAGGCCGCGTGTGTCCTGATTGACCAGATAGCGTCGGACCCGCTCCACCAGCTCTTGGCGGACATCGGCGGGAAAAGCGCCGTCGATCAGAATGGCCTCAAAATCGACCACGGAGCAGACCGACAGCGCGGCCTTGGCCAGCTCCTGCGCGGTCTGTCCCAGCCACGGATCGACATAGCGGCTGAGCACCGACCAATCTTGTGGCTGGCTCCAGAGCATGTCGGGGTTGAGACCGGCCTCAATCAACCGCGTTTCCAGAAGGTGGATGGAGGCCACATCTATGAGCTGGCGGCTTTCCCCCATAGGGCCTGTGGCACGCATGGAGCCAAGCGCGCCTGCATTGCCCTGATTGCCCTCAAACACACTGTCATTCATGACGATGCCGCCGCCTACAAAGGAGCCGACAAAGAAATAGGCATAGTCGCGGAACTCTTTGCCACGGCCATAAAGATGCTCGGCGCGGCAGGCTGCGGTAGCATCATTGCCAACAAAGATGGGCAGGTCGCTGAAGCGGGCCACCTGTTCGGCAAAATCAATGTCTTTCCAGAGCTTGAACTGCTCTGCGGCGGGGCCTGCCAGATCGCTCCAGCGCCACAGCTCAAACGGAGCGGCGACGCCGATGCCGCAGATGTGCTCGATCTCCTCGGCGCTGAGAGTGGCGAGCAATGTCTCAAGACTGTCATGCAGGAAGGTGAAGACATCTGCGGGCAGCGGGTAGTCGTAGGTGGTGTGCTCAGAGGCGCGCACATTACCTGCGAAATCCAGAAGCAAGAGATCCGCAGTCCGGCGGCCGATCTTTAATCCCAGCGCCAAGACCCCGTCGGGGTTGAGGTGCATGGGAATGGAGGGCTTGCCCACCTTGCCGCGCGTGGGTTCGCCGCGTTGAAGCAGGCCATCGCTTTCCAGCTTGCGCAGCATGGTGGAGATCGCCGGTGGCGTCAGCCCCATACGTTTGGCGAGGTCGATGCCGGGCAGGGCGCCCTGTCGCTGCAGGATGGACATCAGAAGGCGTTCGTTGCGGTTGCGGACGCGCCGTTGATTCACGCCTCCGCTGAGTGCTCTGATTTTTCCGCCATCCATATGGCTGACCATAAAAGGCTCCTCCCAGCTTTGGAAGATAGGGCGCTTCGATTATTTAATAAAGTTAATTTATTTATTGACAGCTCTTGGGGAATCGCCGTTACCTATGGGGGCATCCTGCGTCACGAATTAGAGGCAGGCCTGGAGCTGGAGGGAGCCAGACCCAAATATTGCGAACCTTGGGAGGACATTATGAAAAAGCTACTTGCGACATCGGCCCTTGTTTTGGCCGGCATGACGGTCAGTGCGGCGGCGGATGTGAGCGCGTGCCTGATCACCAAAACAGACACCAATCCGTTCTTTGTGAAGATGCGCGAAGGCGCGACGGCAAAGGCCGAAGAGCTGGGCATCACGCTCAACAGCTATGCCGGTAAGGTGGATGGTGACCACGAAACTCAGGTGGCGGCGATTGAGACCTGCATTGCCAATGGCGCGAAAGGTATTTTGCTGACCGCCTCTGACACCAGCTCGATTGTGCCAGCGGTGCAGCAGGCGCGGGATGCGGGCCTTTTGGTCATTGCTCTCGACACCCCGCTGGAGCCAATTGACTCTGCGGATATGACCTTTGCTACTGACAACTTCCTGGCCGGGGAGCTGATCGGCAAATGGGCGGCAGCGGCGCTGGGTGATGAGGCGGCCAACGCAAAGATTGCGATGCTCGATCTGGCTGTGAGCCAGCCCACTGTGGGTGTTTTGCGCGATCAGGGCTTCCTGAAGGGCTTTGGCATTGAGCTGGGCGACCCCGGCAAATGGGGCGATGAGACCGATCCACGGATTGTGGGCAATGACATCACCGCAGGTAACGAGGAGGGTGGCCGTCGCGCCATGGAGAACCTGCTGGCCAAAGATCCGATGATCAATGTGGTCTACACCATCAACGAGCCTGCCGCTGCGGGTGCCTATGAAGCGCTGAAGGCGATTGGCCGTGAAAACGACGTGCTGATCGTGTCTGTGGATGGTGGCTGCCCAGGTGTGGACAACGTCAAGGACGGCGTCATTGGCGCAACCTCGCAACAATATCCGCTGTTGATGGCATCCAAAGGCATTGAGGCGATTGCCGCCTGGGCCAAAGACGGCACTAAGCCACAGGCCTCTGATGGCAAGGAATTCTTTGACACCGGCGTCTCGCTTGTCACTGATCAGCCTGTTGATGGCGTGGACAGCATCGACACTGCCAAAGGCACCGAGCTTTGCTGGGGCTGATCGCAGCCTAGACGTGTTAACCTGACGCGAGAGGGTGGGGGCAGCCTCACCCTTTTGCACAAGCTCAGACAGAATGCCGGGGGAGGGCTCACATGTCTCAGTTGGAGAATTATGAGGCTGTGGTGACAGATTCAGCGTCCGAAGTTGCTCATTTTGACGAGGGCAAAAGGGGGATTGTCGGGCGGTTTCACCACGCCTTGCACACCACGCCTGCGTTGGTGCCGCTGATCGTTCTGGTCGGGGCGGTGGTGATTTTTGGCCTGCTGCTGGGCAGCCGGTTTTTCTCGCCTTTCGCGCTCACTCTGATTTTGCAGCAGGTGCAGATCGTCGGCATTGTGGCGGCGGCCCAAAGTCTGGTGATCCTGACTGCAGGCATCGACTTGAGTGTCGGGGCCATTGCGGTGATCTCCTCCGTGGTGATGGGGCAATTCACTTTCCGCTACGGCCTGCCGCCTGCGGTGGCGGTGGCATTCGGGCTGGCCTTTGGCACCGCGATTGGTGCGCTCAATGGCTGGCTTGTGGCGCGTATGAAGCTGCCACCGTTCATCGTCACATTGGGCATGTGGCAGATCGTTCTTGCGGCGAATTTCCTCTATTCGGCCAATGAAACCATCCGCTCACAGGACATCGCCGCAGAGGCGCCTTTGTTGCAGCTCTTGGGGGCGAAATTCAAACTGGGCGGGGCCGTGTTCACGTTGGGCGTGGTCTTCATGGTGCTTCTGGTTGTCGTGCTGGCCTATGTGCTGAAGCACACGGCCTGGGGCAGGCATGTCTATGCGGTGGGGGATGACCCGGAGGCGGCGGAGCTGTCTGGCGTGAATGTGAAAGGCGTGCTGATCTCTGTCTATGCGCTGGCCGGGTTGATCTGCGCCTTTGCGGGCTGGGCGCTGATCGGGCGGATTGGCTCTGTCTCGCCCACATCGGGGCAACTTCTGAACATCGAGAGCATCACTGCGGTGGTGATCGGGGGCATCTCGCTCTTTGGCGGGCGTGGCTCCATTCTGGGCACATTCTTTGGCGCGCTGATTGTTGGGGTCTTCACGCTGGGGCTGCGTTTGGCCGGCGCAGATGCGCAATGGACCTTCCTGCTCATCGGCGCACTCATCATCGGCGCGGTGGCCGTGGATCAGTGGATTAGAAAGGTGGCGGCATAATGGAACCGATTTTGAAAGGCCGCGGACTGGTCAAGCGCTATGGCCGTGTGACGGCGCTGGATCATTGTGATTTTGACCTTATGCCGGGCGAGATCCTTGCGGTGATTGGCGACAACGGAGCTGGGAAAAGCTCGCTGATCAAGGCGGTCTCCGGTGCGGTGATCCCCGATGAGGGCACGGTGACGCTGGAGGGCAAAGAGGTGCGCTTTACCTCCCCCATTGAGGCGCGCGAGGCGGGGATTGAGACGGTTTATCAAACCCTTGCGATGTCGCCTGCGCTATCGATTGCCGACAATATGTTCATGGGGCGCGAGCTGCGCAAACCCGGTTTTCGCGGCAAATGGATGCGCCAGCTCGACCGTCCCGCGATGGAGAAATTTGCCCGCGACAAGCTAAGCGAACTGGGCTTGATGACCATTCAGAACATTAATCAGGCGGTGGAAACCCTCTCCGGCGGTCAGCGACAAGGTGTGGCTGTGGCGCGCGCCGCGGCCTTTGGCTCAAAGGTGATCATTCTGGATGAACCGACTGCGGCGCTGGGCGTGAAAGAGAGCCGGAAAGTGCTGGAGTTGATACAGGATGTGAAGGCGCGGGGCATTCCGATTATCCTGATCAGTCACAACATGCCGCATGTGTTTGAGGTGGCCGATCGCATCCATGTGCACCGTCTTGGCAAGCGGCTTTGCGTGATTGATCCAAAGGATTACACCATGTCAGATGCGGTGGCCTTTATGACCGGGGCGAAGGCTGCGCCATCGGAGGCGGCGTGAGCCGCGTGATGCAGGATCTGGATGCGCTGGTTGCGGCCATAGCGGCCGCGCCGCGCAAAGGTGTGCGCCGGGTTGTGGCGGTGGCGGGCGCACCGGCGAGCGGGAAATCAACGCTGGCAGAA
The DNA here is from genome assembly GCF_027947445.1 of Shimia sp. MMG029. Classification (NCBI taxonomy): domain Bacteria; kingdom Pseudomonadati; phylum Pseudomonadota; class Alphaproteobacteria; order Rhodobacterales; family Roseobacteraceae; genus Shimia; species Shimia sp. MMG029. Next base: position 27,509 of record NZ_JAQJIM010000007.1, read on the forward strand.
GAGATTGCCGCGCGGTTGCGTGCCGTCGGATCAGTGGCGCAGGTTGTGCCGATGGACGGGTTTCACATGGACAACCAAGATCTCGTGGACCTAGGGCTTCTGGCGCGCAAGGGCGCGCCAAATACCTTTGATGCAGAAGGGTTTGTGGCCTTGGCGGGTCAGCTGTCTCAAGGCGGGGTTCTGGCCTACCCAACCTTTGACCGGGCCCGCGACGTGACCATACCCGGCGGCGGCGCGGTGTCGGCGGATTGCGATACGGTGGTGGTTGAAGGCAATTATCTGTTGTTTGACGCGCCGGTCTGGCGGGCGCTGCCCGAAATTTGGGATGTGTCGGTTTTTCTGTCGGTACCAGAAGAAGAGCTGCGTCGGCGTCTGGTGGAGCGGTGGCTGACCCACGGTCTGTCACAGGAGCAGGCGGAGCAGCGCGCAGAGGAAAACGATTTAGAAAATGCGCAGCTTGTGCAATCAAAGCGCCTGCCTAGCGACATTGTCTTTGTAAACAAAGATTCTCAAAGGCTATAGCAACCAATGAATGTTGTTCGCTTTGGTGGGATTCGCCTAACTCGGCTTAGACTGGTGTGTTTTAGACCCTTCGTAGGGAGTAAGGTTTTTGTAGTCTCACAGATGCATCAACGACTGTAGGCTTTGACTATGCGGAAGGCGTCTTTGGGTCGTTGCTTTCGTTTTTCTTCTTTTTGTCCTGATCGTAGTGCCACTTGATCGCAAAGAACATGCCGATCCCGAAGACAACGAGCTTGAATGACAAAAAAACAATTGGAAATAGGTCTGACCAATGGCCCATAGTGTGTTCCTTTTTGCACTATCTAGTTTGAGGAGCGCTAACCCACAACCGGAAAGCGCGACAGCCACCAAAGTGACGCAGGTCAGGCTTTATGGACAAAAATCGCGCTGCGTCTATCGGGGGCTCACACGTGTCGCACTGGTGCGTTCATCTTGCCTGCCATTCACATGTAAGTCGGCACGGTGCGCCCAGATGGTGTGCTGATAATATAGAGGGATTCCGGGGAGATCGTTGACGGCAATCCCCATAGCTGCGCCAAGAAATGTTCTTGCGCGCAAGGCATTTGTTTCAACGGCCCACGCGCCAATAGCGGCGTCAAACTGATCATTTCGATAGTTAGAATAATTGGCCGAACCCAGTCCGAGTTTTTTGTTGGGGGACGCAAAGGCAAAAGAGATCATTTGCGCCGCCCCTTGCGGATGCCCCCAGCCATACAGAAAAAAGCCTAGGTCTCCTGCGCGCCGCTTTCTGGAGAAATCTGGCCAGTTTTCTGACTTGATATGGATTTTTATACCTATGCGTGACAGATATTGCGCCACGGCTTGCGCCACTCGATCCCAATTCGCATACCGATCAGCGGGCACATAAAAATCAATCTCAAAACCTCCCGGGTAACCTGCCTCCGATAACAGTGCGATCGCTTTTTCCCGGCTATAGGGCAATTCCGGCATGTTTGGCGCATCCGCGCGATAACGCGGGGCAAATTGATTTGCCACGGTAGCCTCGCCTAAGAAGAGATTGTCAGTGATTGCTTTCCTGTCGATTGCCATGGACATAGCCTGTCTTACACGTATGTCCGCGAGCGGTGCGTTTCCTCCGCCGGCGCGAACGCCTTTGGCGCCATCCTCGCTAACGTCCAAAACTAAAAATATAGACCGCCAAGAGGGCACCGATGTGTAGGTGAGCCGCTCGCTTGAGGAGAGAAGAGGCAAGTGCTCAGTTTTAGGATTTTCAATCACATCGAAGTTGCCTGCAATTAGCCCGGCGAGGCGATCACCGGCGTCGGTTACCGTCCTGATTTGAACAGTATCCCAGACGGGTTTGGCGCCCCAGTAGTTGTCATTTTTTGAAAGATCAGCTTCGCCCGTGCTTGCAAATCTGTCGAGTTTGTAAGGCCCGGTTCCAATTGCAGCGCTGCCAGTTTCGAAATCTTGACGGCTTGGATAGTTTAAACCGCCGCAGTCGCCATGCTCATCATAGGCAATTGTCTTTGATTGGAGGTTTGCATGCTCTGATGACAGGATCGAAAGAAACTTCATTTTCTGTATCCACAGCGGGTATGGCGTCTTAAACTCAAAGCGAACCGTAAGGTCGTCCACTGCGACTATGTCATCGATTGGGCCCATTGAATTGGTCAGGAGATTGCGTCGGCCATCGACACGCCGCATCATGCGACATGCAGAGTAGATAACGTCTCTGGACGTAAATGGAGCTCCGTTGTGGAAGAATACATCTCCTCTCAATTTGACTTCCAGGGAAACAGGGCTAATCCAACGCCAGCTTCGCGCAAGCAACGGTCCATCGTCAGATGCAACCAAAGCTTCGAACACATGTTCCTTCAATGAAGCCGTTGGCGTCCCGCCAAAGGGATGGGGGTCTATGGAGCGGGGCGCAGATGAGAATGCGATCCTGAGAGTCTCAGCGCGCGCGTCTTGAGAGAACAAAATCACAAATAGAAATGTGATCGCAGCCAGTACTGTTTTCATGGCGGTGCTCTCAACCGGGTTTCTGGGACTAAGAATTCTGCGTTGGTGGGTTTGCTTTTTCAATACTGAAAAGCGCCAATTAGGATTCAACTTTAATTGGATTGCTCCATTCCCCACCGTCTGAAACCACAATTACATCGCGGTTTACTGAAATTGGCAAGGAGACTTCCGCCAAAGGTGTCCAGAAATTCATGGTAGTACCTTTGTGATGAGAGCCAATTTCCCACAAATGTCGTGTTCTACATGAAAAAAGCCGCCGCAGAGTTTTTCTGCAGCGACTTTCGAATTCAGAACGTTTGCGTTTTAGAGGTTTGGGTAAAGTGGGAAGCTTGCGCAGAGCTCTGCCACTTTGGCTTTAACCGCTTCTTCCACTTTGCTGTTACCTTCTTCGCCATTGGCGGCCAGACCGTCGACCACTTCCACAATCATGTCTGCAATTGCACGGAACTCTTCTGCGCCAAAGCCACGGGTGGTGCCTGCGGGAGTGCCAAGACGGATGCCGGAGGTCACCATCGGTTTTTCAGGGTCAAACGGAATGCCGTTTTTGTTGCAGGTGATGTGCGCGCGGCCCAGAGCTTTCTCGGTGGCGTTGCCTTTCACACCTTTGGGGCGCAGGTCGACCAGCATCACGTGGGTGTCGGTGCCGCCGGTGACGATGTCCAGACCACCTTTGACGAGTTGATCCGCCAGCGCCACAGCGTTGGCGCGAACCTGCTTCTGGTAGGCTTTGAACTCAGGACGCAGCGCTTCGCCAAAGGCAGCGGCTTTGCCTGCGATCACATGCATCAGCGGGCCACCTTGAATGCCTGGGAAGATCGCGGAGTTGACCTTCTTGGCGATTGTTTCATCGTTGGTCACGATCATGCCGCCGCGTGGGCCGCGCAGGGTTTTGTGGGTCGTGGTGGTCGCCACATCCGCATAGGGGAACGGGGATGGGTGCTCACCTGCGGCCACGAGGCCAGCAAAGTGCGCCATGTCTACCATCAGGTATGCGCCAACAGAGTCTGCGATTTCACGGAACTTCGCGAAGTCGATCTGACGTGGTATGGCGGAACCGCCTGCGATGATCAACTTTGGCTTGTGCTCGTTGGCCAGCTCCTGAACCTGATCGTAGTCCAGCAGGCTATCTTGTTGACGCACGCCGTACTGAACCGCGTTGAACCATTTGCCGGACTGGTTTGGTTTTGCGCCGTGGGTCAGGTGGCCACCTGCGTCTAGGGACATGCCGAGGATGGTGTCGCCAGGCTGGAGCAGTGCGGTGAACACACCCTGGTTGGCCTGCGAGCCGGAGTTTGGCTGTACGTTCGCGTACTCAACGCCAAAGAGCTCTTTTGCGCGGTCGATGGCGAGGTTCTCCGCCACATCCACGTGCTGACAGCCACCATAGTAGCGGCGGCCTGGGTAGCCTTCTGCATATTTGTTGGTCAGCACAGACCCCTGCGCTTCCATAACGGCCGCAGACACGATGTTTTCAGACGCGATCAGTTCGATCTCGTCGCGCTGGCGCGCCAGCTCATCTGTGATGGAGCCAAACAGCTCTGGGTCGCGGGATGCGAGGGTTTCTGTGAAAAAGCCAGAATCACGGGAGGTGCTCATGGACGTTTGCTCCTGTTGAACGGTTCGTGTTGCGAGTTTCCTAATGGAAACATGCGTGGCTTGAAAGGTCCCAAAGCGACGCAACACCTTGCCTGAGCGCCTCAGATGGTGCAGGGGATAAACATATGTCGCTATCGGAAACCTTTGGCGGCGCAGGGAAACCTGCTTTCGATTTGGGGGGCAAGGACGATCATGTCCAAGAGAATCGCGTTTTTGGCCAGCACTGCGCCCGTGGCGCAAACCGCACGTGCTGCACTTATTGGGCGATATGGTGATGTTGAGACTGAGTCGGCAGATGTCATTGTGGCACTGGGCGGCGATGGCTTCATGCTTCAAGCACTGCACGCAACTGAGGCTCTATCAGCACCTGTCTATGGTATGAATCGCGGCACCGTTGGCTTTTTGATGAACGCCTACTCCGAAAGCGACTTGCAAGAACGTCTGGCAGCGGCGGAAGAAGAACAACTAAACCCTCTCGCCATGCGTGCGACATCGATAGATGGTTCGGTGTCAGAAGCTTTGGCCATCAATGAAGTGTCGCTCCTGCGTGCAGGCCCGCAAGCCGCAAAACTGAAGATCGCAATTGATGGCCGTTTGCGTATGGAAGAGCTGGTTTGCGATGGTGCGCTTATCAGCACGCCCGCGGGTTCAACAGCGTATAACTATTCTGCGCATGGTCCGATTTTGCCGATAGGGTCTGACGTATTGGCACTTACTGCGATTGCCCCTTTTCGCCCCCGACGTTGGCGCGGGGCTTTGCTTCCTAAGTCTGCAGCCGTTACGTTTGATGTATTAGAGCCGGAAAAGCGGCCGGTGATGGCCCATGCTGACAGCCGTGCCATCGAAAATGTTATTAGAGTTGAAATTCGATCTGACGTGCAGATAGCGCACCGCATACTCTTCGATCCAGGCCATGGTCTGGAAGAGCGCCTTATTCGCGAACAGTTTGTATGAGATCAAGAGAGGCGCGTGAGCGAGGTACGCGCCTCTCTGACACAGTAGGTCAGGCCGAAGCGTAACCTATTGTTTTCAATGCCTCTGTGATCTCGTCCAGAATGGTCGGGTCATCGATTGTCGCCGGCATTTTCCACTCTGTTCCATCAGCAATAGATACCATCGTTCCGCGCAGGATCTTACCGGAGCGCGTTTTCGGCAGACGGTCTACCACAAGCGCGAGTTTGAACGCGGCCACTGGACCGATTTTGGAGCGTACGAGGCCAACGACCTCTTTGGCCACCTCATCATGTGGGCGGTTGCTTCCTGCGTTAAGGCAAAGGAACCCTATGGGCATCTGACCTTTCAGCTGATCAGTCACACCAATCACGGCACACTCCGCAACATCCGGGTGTCCAGCTAGTACCTCTTCCATGCCTCCGGTTGAAAGGCGGTGCCCTGCGACGTTTATCACATCGTCAGTGCGCGCCATGATGTAGACATAGCCGTCGTCGTCTTTCATCCCTGCATCGCCGGTTTCGTAATAACCCGGGAAATGGGAAAGGTAAGATGACTTAAAGCGGTCTTCAGCATTCCAGAGTGTTGGCAGTGTGCCTGGGGGGAGGGGAAGCTTGATTGCGATCGCACCCAGTTCGCCAGCAGCCACAGGATGACCGCCTTCATCCAGAATCTCAATATCGTAGCCGGGCATCGGGACTGTAGGTGAACCCAGTTTAATTGGCAGTTCTTCTATGCCCAATGGGTTTGCAGCAATCGACCAGCCTGTTTCTGTTTGCCACCAATGGTCAATAACGGGCACCTTTAGTTGTTCCTGCGCCCAGATTATCGTGTCAGGATCGGCCCTTTCCCCAGCCAGATAGACCTGCTTGAGGCAGCTGGTGTCATATTTTGCGACATATTCGCCGGTAGGATCCTCGCGTTTTACGGCTCGGAACGCTGTCGGTGCCGTGAAGAAACTTTTGACGTTGTGCTCCGATATGACACGCCAGAAGGTGCCGGCATCCGGAGTCCCAACCGGTTTGCCCTCAAAAACAATGGTCGTGTTGCCATGGATGAGGGGCGCGTAGCAGATATAACTGTGCCCGACGACCCAACCTACGTCTGACGCAGCCCAGAACACATCGCCGGGGTCAACATTGTAGATGTTTTTCATTGTCCAATTCAGCGCAACGAGTTGCCCTGCAGTGTGACGAATGACCCCTTTGGGCTGCCCTGTCGTGCCTGAGGTGTAGAGGATGTAGGAGGGGTGATTGCCTTCCACCGGAACGCATTCGGCGGGTTCAACTCCATATTGGAAACCGTGCCAGTTGACGTCGCGGCCTTCTTTAAGCTCAGCAACCTCTTGTTCGCGTTGAAATATGACGCAGAAGTCCGGTTTGTGCGCGGCGAGGTCGATGGCTTCGTCAAGAAGTGGTTTGTAGTGAACCACGCGCCCAGGCTCGAGGCCGCAAGATGCGGCGATAATCGCCTTGGGTTTTGCGTCATCAATGCGCACTGCGAGTTCATTTGAGGCGAACCCCCCAAACACAACTGAATGAATTGCGCCCAAGCGGGAGCATGCCAGCATTGCCTCAAGCGCTTCGGGGACCATTGGCATGTAGATGATAACGCGATCACCTTTTTCGATACCTTTGGCGCGCAATGCACCGGCGAGTGTCGCGACACGGTTGCGGAGCTCTACATAGGAAATCTCTCGCTTCGTGTGCGTGATTGGGCTGTCATAAATGATAGCCGTTTGTTCTCCGCGGCCAGCTTCTACGTGGCGATCAACCGCATTCCAACAAGTATTGACCTTTGCGTCAGCGAACCACTCATAAAGGTGATCGCCCTTGTCAGAGAGCGCCTTGGTGGGTGGCGTATGCCAATCAATTGCTTCTGCCGCCTGCATCCAGAAAGCTTCCGGATCATTTTTCCAGCGTTCATAAACGTCTTGATATGACATTTCGGTCCTCCTCTTCCTGTTATCTGGCATAGAGGAGGAGCAAGTCATGCAGCAAGTCTGCGCTAGAGTTATCCGCTAGATTCTCACCTCAGATTTGCTATTTCCGATAGGACAAATTGCAAACTTTAGTTAACTCGCCAATTTTTGCAGGAAAAATTGACAAAAATGGAATTTTTGCAAATTTGCAAATTTTGCGCTCAGGCCGAACGCCTTGCACAAACGCTCGCGGAAACGTGCGGACGTGTCAAAACAAACTCTGCGATACTGAACTGGGCTGTGTATTCGGACGACAAGTTGCGGGAGAGAGACATGTTAAGAGCGATATTCAATTTTGAAACTCGGAGTGGCTTCAGGGCGTCGTGCCTTGGTGTTTTGGCTTGGGTGGCGTTTGGGTTCGTTTGGCTCGCGCATCCAGTCGCCGCTGCCCCCGTCACTTATGAACTCGATCAGGCGGAAAGCGTTGTAGGGTTTACGTATTACTTCAATGAGAATGGCACCGTAGGGAAAATGCCTGTCGAGACTGCAGAGTTGAGTCTCGACCTTAAGGACGTGTCGCGCAGCACAATCGATGTGACCCTTAGGCCTGATCGCGCGAGGGCTGGGTTCCTTTTTGCTACAGAAGCGTTGAAGGGTGCTCAGGTTCTGGATGTCAGGACACACCCAACCATACGCTTTGTTGCGCGTGAGATCACTGGAACTGTCCATAGTGCGCGCGTTGTCGGTGACTTGACTGTGCGCGGCGTCTCACGTCCGGTTGCGCTTGCTGCTCAACTGTTTCGGCAACGCGGTACAGACGCGGGAGAATTGGATCAGTTGTCAATTTTATTGACGGGCAGCTTAGATCGTCACGATTTCGGAGCAAGCGGATATGCGGATCTGGTGGGACCGACAATAGACTTGCGCATCCTTGCGCGCATCAATCGTTCTGAGTGAGGGGGCGGTGGCGCGCTTTCATGCGCGCCACTTTCACCGAAAAATTAACCGTAGTGCGTAACTGGCGAGCCGGCGATGGCAGCCATGTTCAGCAGACCTCTGGGTGTGATCGATGGGCTGACAATATGTGCGCGGTTGCCCATACCCATAAGAATGGGGCCAACCTCAAGCGCATCTGCGCGCATTTTTAAGATATTTCGTACACCAGATGCTGCATCTGCATGTGCGAAGATCAGAACGTTCGCAGCGCCTTCAAGGCGTGTGCGTGGGAAAATACGACTGCGCAGATCGGGATCTAGCGCGGTATCAACATTCATTTCACCTTCATATGCAAAGTCTCTTGGTTTGCTATCCAAGATCGCAAGCGCGTCGCGCAGGCGTTTTCCAGACCCTTGCCGGTGGTTACCAAATTGACTTTGTGAGCAAAGCGCAATCTTCGGCTCAAGGCCAAAACGGCGGACATGGCGGGCGGCACCCACGGTTATGCGGGCGATGTCCTCTGGGCTGGGCAGTTCGTGAACCTGCGTGTCTGCGATGAAGAGGGGCCCGTCTTCCAAAATCATCAATGAAAGCGCGCCGTGTGGGGAAAGGTTGTTGTTGCCGAGCACCTGTTCAACATAGTTGAGGTGCCAGCGGTACTCTCCAAACGTGCCACAGATCAGACTGTCTGCTTCTTCTCTATGAACCATGATGGCGCCAATGGCAGTGGTGTTGGTGCGCATGATGGCTTTGGCCAAATCTGGGGTCACCCCCTCGCGCTCCATCAGCTCGTGGTAACTGTTCCAGTAGTCATAGTAACGCGGATCATTTTCCGGGTTCACAATTTGGAAGTCGCGGCCATGTCGAATAGACAGGCCTGCGCGCTCGCACCGTGCCTCGATCACCTCTGGGCGACCGATCAAGATAGGTGTTTCGGTGGTTTCCTCCAGGATCGCTTGCGCCGCCCGCAGAACGCGCTCATCTTCGCCTTCTGCAAATACAATGCGACGGGAGGCTTTTTGGGCCGTTTCAAATACCGGCCGCATAAGCAGCGCAGACTTAAAGACGGACTGATTGAGGGTGTGGATATAGGCGTCAATATCTGCGATCGGACGTTTGGCAACGCCACTCTCCATTGCGGCTTTTGCCACAGCTGCTGAGACGACGCCAACCAGACGGGGATCAAATGGTTTTGGGATCAGGTAGTCCGCGCCAAAGGTGAGTTGTTCCCCTTTGTAGGCAGCTGCGGCTTCTGCGGAGGTCGTTGCGCGGGCAAGTTCTGCAATGCCGTTGACGCAGGCCACACACATCTCATCGTTGATTTCAGTTGCGCCAACATCCAAGGCACCACGGAAAATGAATGGAAAGCACAGTACATTGTTGACTTGGTTTGGAAAGTCGGAGCGGCCAGTAGCGATAATTGCGTCAGGCGCCACCTCTCGTGCGAGATCCGGCATGATCTCTGGGGTTGGGTTTGCGAGCGCAAAAATAATAGGTTGGCGCGTCATCTTTCCGACAAGTTCAGGCTTCAGGACACCGGGGCCGGATAGGCCAAGGAACATGTCCGCACCATCGATCACCTCTTCTAGCGTGCGCAGATCGGAAGCTTGAGCAAACTCCGCCTTCTGCAGATTCATATCCTCTTCACGCCCCTCATAAACCAGCCCGTGAATATCGCAGAGCCAGATGTTCTCGCGCCTCACACCCAGTTTCACGAGCATATTCAGGCAAGCGATGCCCGCAGCGCCGCCACCTGTTGAAACAATTTTTATGTCTTCAAATTTTTTGCCTGCAACCTGAAGAGCATTCGTTGCGGCGGCACCCACAACAATCGCTGTGCCGTGCTGGTCATCATGAAACACCGGTATGTTCATGCGCTCACGGCAGATTTTTTCAACAATGAAACAATCTGGCGCTTTGATGTCTTCGAGGTTAATGGCGCCAAAGGTGGGCCCCATTGCACAGACAATTTCAGCCAGCTTTTCGGGATTTGCTTCGTCAAGCTCAATGTCAAAGCAGTCGATGTTGGCGAATTTCTTGAAAAGAACTGCTTTGCCTTCCATAACCGGCTTAGAAGCAAGCGCGCCGATATTTCCCAGCCCGAGGACCGCAGAACCGTTTGATACGACGGCCACCAAATTCTGACGTGCAGTATAAAGTGCAGCGTTTTCTGGATCTGCTTTGATCTCCAGACAGGCTTCCGCCACACCGGGAGAGTAGGCGCGAGACAGGTCGCGTCCATTCGCGAGCGGCTTGGTTGCTCGGATCTCTAGTTTGCCGGGTTTGGGAGTTGCGTGATAAGTCAGCGCCGCTTCGCGCAGGGATTGGTTGCGATTTTCAGACATCAGCGACCTCTGTTTGGCACTTTGAGTGCGGTCAAAAAGGAATTAGTTCAGCCTTAAACCAGTTTCGGTGTCGTTTAAATGCACAAAAGTGACGTTGCGGCGTGAGCCTGCGATTTTGACGTTTCTGGCCTAGCTTGTCTAAGAAATGCAGGGGCTCACGGGTAGGGGGGGCGGGCGATCGGATCTCCCGACGATACGCTACTCTACTACACCTCTTTGGCATGCGCGTTGGAAATGTTGGGGTGATTGCCGGTGGGGCTTTCTGAGATTGAGTTTGAAGCCCTGCCAGCTTTTGATATTTCTTTCACGTAGCCGGTCCGTCAGGCTAAACGTGGTGGTGGTTTTGACTTGCTCCAACGCAGTCCTTGATCAGCGCTATACAAAGATTGGGAAATCATGAACACAGACAACGAACTCGCAACGCTTGCCTTTGAAGTCAGAGAAAATGCTTATGCGCCATACTCCAAATTCAAAGTTGGGGCGGCGATCCTGTCAGAGAGCGGCGCCAAGTTTGTTGGCTGCAACGTCGAAAACATTGCCTATCCTGAAGGGACCTGCGCTGAGGCGGGAGCAATTGCCGCGATGGTTGCGGCCGGAGAGACGCGCTTGACCGAAGTGTTTGTGGTGGCCGACAGCAAGCAACCGGTAAGCCCATGCGGTGGATGTCGTCAAAAAATTGCTGAATTTGGATCCTCAGACACAAAAGTGACATTGGCAAATCTTGATGGGGTCCGGGTCACCATGACCATGGATGAGCTATTGCCAGGCGCTTTTGGTGTCGACCATATGGATGTTGATCACAAGGATCGCGACTAAATGGATGCGAGAGCGATCATCACGCATCTTCGCAAAGGTGAAGTGCCAAGCCAGGCAGAGCTGTCCTGGTTTGCGCGGGGGCTTTCGGATGGCTCAGTCTCTGATGCACAGGCCGGCGCTTTTGCGATGGGTGTCTGTTTGCGTGGGCTGTCAGAAGAGGGGCGCGTTGCGCTGACCCTTGCGATGCGCGACAGCGGAGATCGCATGGTTTGGGATTTGCCGGCACCTGTTCTGGACAAGCACTCGACAGGTGGCGTGGGCGATTGCGTTTCACTGGTGCTTGCCCCTGCATTGGCCGCCTGCGGGGCCTATGTGCCTATGATTTCTGGGCGTGGCCTTGGGCACACAGGCGGGACGCTGGACAAAATGGAAGCCATCCCAGGGCTGACCACGGCCTTGCCGGAAGGAAAATTCAAGAAAGTAGTGGCGGATGTGGGCTGCGCCATTGTGAGCGCTTCGGCGCAGATAGCGCCCGCGGACAAGCGGTTGTATGCGATCCGTGATGTGACTGCGACGGTGGAAAGCCTTGATTTGATCACCGCTTCGATCTTGTCAAAGAAGCTCGCAGCTGGGCTTGAAGGTCTTGTCTTGGATGTGAAGGTTGGCTCCGGTGCATTTATGAAGTCTGTCGAGGATGCGCAGGCTTTGGCCAACTCTCTTGTGTCGACGGCCAATTTGGCAGGGTGTCCGACCAGCGCGGTTATTTCTGATATGAACCAACCTCTTGCGTCCTCCTTGGGTAATGCACTCGAAGTCGCTGAATGTATGAAGGTTCTCTGTAATCAGGGTGGGGGGGCTTTAACAGAGCTGTCTGTCTCTCTCGGTGGGATGCTTTTGGTAAGCGCGGGGCTGGCAACAGATGTTGCTGAAGGCGTGTCCAAAATGATGGGCGCACTTTCGAGTGGCAAAGCTGCTGAGGTGTTTGCTGGTATGGTTGCTGCGATGGGTGGCCCAAAGCATTTCGCCGACGAATGGCAGAGGTTTTTGCCGGAGGCGCCTGTCATTCATGAGGTCACTGCGGTTCAGGCAGGTATCGTGCAAGCCATTGACGGCGAAGCGCTTGGGCTGGCCGTGGTTGGCCTTGGTGGCGGGCGCCAAATAGAAAGTGATGTAATTGACCCGTCTGTTGGTTTGTCAGATGTGGTGCGCTTAGGGGATCGCGTGGAAGTAGGGCAGCCGTTGTTGCGCGTGCACGCCTCGCGGGAAGATGCGGCCGCAGCGGCCGAGGCTATTGTACGCAGAGCCATTGTCATCGGTGAGGGAATGCCCGATATTCCTCCGCTTATTCATGAAGGGAACCAATAGAACGATGGCACGTGTGTTTCTCGTGGTGATGGACTCTGTGGGGTGTGGGGGAGCACCCGATGCAGCAGATTTTTTTAATGATGCGCTGCCAGATACCGGGGCGAACACGGTTGCCCATATCGCTCAGGCCTGCGCCAACGGTCTCGCAGAGTATGGGCGTAGTGGTCCGTTGTCTTTGCCAAATCTGGATTCGCTCGGTTTGGGGGCCGCAGTGCGATTGGCGTCTGGTGCTGAAACGCCGGGTCTTGAGGCTGAGCCAACAGGTTTCTGGGGTGCAGCGAGTGAGCAAAGTGCAGGCAAAGATACGCCCTCGGGTCACTGGGAACTCGCCGGTTTGCCTGTACCCTGGGATTGGGGGTATTTTCCAAAGTCTGAACCGTGTTTTCCTGAAGCGCTTGTTGCGAAAGTCTGTGCACTCGCGGGAACAGAGGCCATTTTGGGCAACTGTCATGCATCGGGCACTGTTATTATCAACGAACTTGGTGCGGAGCATGTCAAATCCGGTGCTCCGATTTGTTACACCTCAGCAGACAGCGTTTTTCAGATCGCTGCACATGAAGAGCATTTTGGCCTTGAGCGCTTGATCACGCTGTGTCGCGAACTTGCGCCAACCCTCCATGAGATGAAGATTGGCCGCGTGATTGCGCGTCCCTTTGTGGGCGATGCAGCGACAGGTTTTGAGCGCACAACCAATCGTCGCGATTTTGCGATCGCGCCGCCGGAGCCGATCCTGACCAATTGGGTGCAAGACGCTGGAGGTGCGGTCCTTGGTGTCGGTAAGATCGGCGACATTATGACGATGGCGGGTATAGACAGCTGTACCAAAGGCAGTGACGCAAAGTTGATGGACGACTTGCAAGGTTTGTCTGAGACTGCGCCTGCAGGCAGCCTGACATTTGCGAATTTTGTGGAATTTGACAGCCGTTATGGACACCGCAGGGACATTTCGGGCTATGCGCGCGCGCTGGAATGGTTCGACCGTGAAATTGGCGATTTTATGAATAAGATGCGCGACGGAGACCTACTTATTCTGACGGCTGATCACGGCAACGACCCAAGCTGGCCAGGAACGGATCACACCCGTGAACGCGTCCCAGTGCTCTGTGCCGGTGTCGGGGCCGGAGAGGCTGGATTGATTGATTTTGTAGATGTGGCGGCGACGGCGGCGACACATCTTGGCATTACGCCGCCGCGTGGAAGGAGTTTCCTATGACCGTTGCCGATCTCAAGAAAATTGAGTTGCATATTCACCATGAGGGTGCGGCGCCGCCTGCGTTCATCAAACAGCTCGCGCATGAAAAAAAGATGGATCTGAGCAAAGTCTTTGCCGAAGACGGCGGCTATGCGTTTGAGAATTTTGTGCACTTCCTGAGTGTCTATGAAGCTGCAACAAGCGTGCTGACAGGGCCAGAAGAATTCGCGCGTTTGACCGCCGCTTGGCTTGAGGAAAGCGCAGCCAATGGTGTTGTTTACACAGAAAGCTTCATCAGCCCGGATTTTTGTGGCGGCGGAGATGTGGGGGCTTGGCGTGAGTATCTGCATGCCATCCAAGAGGCCGCCAGTGCGGCCGAAGCCAAACATGGCATCACGTTGCGGGGGGTTGTAACGGCTGTTCGACATTTCGGCCCTGAGAAATCCCGAACGTCGTCTTTGTGTGCGGCAGAGACAGCGGGTGAATTTATTGTTGGTTTTGGTATGGGCGGCGATGAAGGGCAGTTCAAACAGGGCGACTTCGCCTATGCATACGATCAGGCGCGTGAGGCGGGTTTGAAGCTCACCACGCATGCGGGTGAATTTGCTGGGCCTGAGAGCGTTTGGGATGCGATCAACGATCTGAATGTAGAGCGCATCGGTCATGGTGTGCGTGCGATCGAGGACCTCGATCTGGTTAAAGAGTTGGTGGCGCGCGATGTAACACTAGAGGTTTGTCCGGGCTCAAACGTTGTGCTTGCCGTTTACCCGGATCTGGCGTCACACCCCATTCAGAAACTTCGGGATGCAGGCGTGAAGGTGACAGTCAGCACGGATGATCCGCCGTTCTTCCACACCACCATGCGTCGCGAATATGAGATGCTTGCGCAGGTCTTCGGTTGGGATGAAACGGATTTTGACGGGATCACCAAAACCGCGCTTGACGCCGCCTTCTGTGACGCAGATACGAAGGCAATTGTGGCCAAGAGACTGGAGAAAGCCTGATGGATCATTTGACTGTAGTGAACCACCCACTGGTACAGCATAAGCTGACAATCATGCGGGATGAGGCGACTTCGACTGGTGAATTCCGCCGCTTGCTGCGCGAAATCAGCCAGCTACTCGCCTACGAAGTGACGCGCGAATTGCCAATGACCACAAAGCGTATCAAAACGCCGATGGTTGAAATGGATGCCCCGACACTGGCGGGTCGTAAGCTGGCATTGGTGTCGATCCTGCGCGCAGGCAATGGCCTGTTGGATGGAATGCTCGAACTCGTGCCATCGGCGCGCGTTGGCTTTGTTGGCCTCTATCGCGACGAAGAAACATTGGAGCCCGTACAGTATTACTTCAAAGCGCCAAGTGAGCTTGATGAGCGGCTTGTGATCGCGGTGGATCCAATGCTGGCAACGGGCAATAGTTCCGCTGCGGCCATTGATTTGCTGAAAGAGCAGGGCGCAAAGAATATCCTATTCCTCTGCCTGCTGGCCGCACCAGAAGGTGTCGCGCGCATGAAAGAAGCGCATCCAGATGTGCCTATTGTGACGGCCGCTTTGGATGAGCGTTTGAATGAAAAAGGGTATATTTTGCCTGGTCTCGGAGATGCGGGTGACCGTATGTTTGGCACGCGCTAGGCGAAAATAAGGCTTTTCAGTGGTTTACTCACTGTAAAGATTTTGGCTAATGTGCCCCTACATCTTGTGGGGGCAAAATGACACTAGTCAAATTTCTTGCGATTGCGGTTCTCGCAGCGGCATCCGGAGTCGGGGCAGCTCAGGCGCAATCAATCAGCGACAGGCAAACCCCGGCGGAGTTTCCCCCGGCGAATTTTCAGGGCAAACAATTTGTCGACAGTCGCGGGTGCGTCTACATTCGCGCTGGCGTAGACGGCGCGACAACCTGGGTGCCTCGTGTCACGCGTGATCGCAAAGTGATCTGTGGATTCAAACCCACGTTCGACACTGCCTCTCGCCCGACAAGCGCAGCCCCTCAGTTAGACAGCGATGTTGTACAGATTGAGCCCGCTGCCCCACCTACGGAAAAGCCCTCGTTGTTTGGCAACGCGCGGCCAACGCCTCAAGCCGTGCCGCCGTCCCCCGCACCGGCACCAGCAGCCGCGGCAACAGCAACGGTCGTAACACCGGCGCCGAAAGCCGCGCCGGTTGTAGTACAGCCCAAGGCGCAAGCGGCGCCCACCAAATCAAACGCGAAGGCCGCTCCCAGCGCAGTGAAAGCCGCCCCGACGAAAACTACAGCTGCGCCTGCTCCGTCACCCGCACCCGCGAAGACTGTTTATACAAATCCTACCCCGCAACCAGCTGAGCGTCGCACTTCAAAGCAGTCGCCGCGGGCTTCGGGTATTGTCTCTCCTTGTCGGGAGGGCGTGACGCAATACAAAGGATCCAGCGTGCGTTGCGGTCCGCAGACGCAATCGCCTGTTACACCTGGTGTAGGTGGCACCATCTCGACCCCGCCTCAGATCAATCTGGAGCAAAGCAGCGCATTGCCGCGACCTCCTGCTGGCACTGTCGTGCGCCGTGGCGAAGTTGCCGCAGATGTCAGGATTGTGCCCAAACATGTGTATGAGGCACGCCGAACAAATTCTGTTTCTTCTTATGTACCTGAAGGGTATCGACGCGCCTTTGAAGACGGGCGTTTGGACACGGAGCGCGCTGTTATGACCTTCGCGGGTCATGAGCAGACCAACCAGATTTGGACGCAGACCGTGCCGCGCCGCTTGATCCAGGTGACTTTGGACAAAGGAGCTTCGGAACAAACCATCACGAGGTACAAAACCGGAGAGCGGATCAAAACCCAAACGGTTTCCACCAAGGCTGAGGCCCCACAGAAAGCCTTGCGTCTAGCTGGTACGTCATACGTGCAGGTGGCAAAGGCGGTTGATGCGACCCAGGCGCAAGCTTTGGCGCGGGATGTGCGCCGGCTGGGTGTCCCGGTGCGGATCGGGCGTTATGAGCGCGACGGCGCAACGCAAAGAATTGTGTTGGCAGGGCCGTTTGCAACGCAAGCAGAGGCGTCATCTGCGCTGGCCAAGGCCAAGAGTGCAGGGTTTGGCGGTGCGTTCCTGCGCAAGTAAATCGACAGCATCGTGATTTGTGGCTCTTAGCCGCCGCAAATCTCCTGAAGCGCCACCCAATATCGATCTATTAGAACGGGTTCGGGCAAATTGTCTGTGAATGGGGCCGCTTCAATCAGCGCCAGCGTGCTTTCTCCGGATGGGTCCTGCGCCAAGGCATAGGGTTTCAGGCGCACGCGCTTCTCCTCAAAGGCTGCAATCAGTGCATCATCCGGCGCCGCCATTGGGGGCGCGCTGATCAGTGCCTCAATGTGCTTGCTGAGCAGCGCGTCTGGCAAGGTGCCAGTGGTGAGGAGGCGCAGGCTGGCGCGAATACCGCCGCTTTCTAAAAGTCCACGCAGCGGGTCTGCGATCGCGGCCTGCGCGGCGATGACGTAACCTGCGGCCACATCCGGCTCCTCAAAGTCTTCCACTGCATCGCGCCCCAAAAGCACGATGTTGCCAGGCAAAGCCACCGCATCTCGCAGGGCGCTTGGCACCACTGTGATGGCGCGCACTTGCAAGCGTTTCTGAAACGCGTCAAGGGCGGGCAGCGCTTGTGAACTGCTGCACGCCTTACCGGTCAGCTGCAGCGCGTGGGTTTGCAGCTCTTGTCCAATGGTTTGCCGCGCCACATTGGGTACAACACGCAGGGCATGGTTGATCAGTGCATTGGGCAGCCAGAATATACCCAACGCTGCAATCGTTGCGATGGACCCGCCAAAAATGAATTTGCGTAGCCTACCTGTTGCCTTTCCTGGATTGGCCACCGCTTTGCGCAGCTTTTCGATGGCTTCGACCACCTCTGGGTGGTCAGCATCTATTTCCAGTGTCTCGCTTGGGTCGCCGTCCGGGTAAAACACGGCGGGCCGTTCGCCTGGGTTGAGCCTGCGCACGGCGGGAAGGGACCAATGGGTCAGCGCCCGATCATTGCTGTCTTTGATCACCAATGTCGCATCTCCCAGCGACACAATCACATCTCTGCGTTGTGTGTCAGGTGTCTCTCGCCACAGGGCTGTGGCTTCCAGACGTTGGAATTTTTCGAGTGCAGTGCTCATGGTGGGTCTGCTCAGGCCTCTGATTGGCTCAATCCCTAGCATGGGCGCGAAGGGCGGGGCAATCACTTGCCCCACAGAGGCAGAGCATAAAAAAGGCCCGGACAAAGTGCCGGGCCTTGATGTTTTTACTTCCGATCTTTGATCAGAGGATTTTGATGTCCGCCGCTTTGATGTCTGCGAGGAAGGCATCAAGACCTTTATCGGTCAGCGGGTGGTTGATCATGGATTTGATCACGCCGGGAGGGGCTGTCATCACGTCTGCACCAACCAGCGCACATTGGGTGGCGTGGTTCACGGTGCGCACGGAGGCGGCGAGGATTTCGGTTTCAAAACCGTAGTTGTCATAGATCTGACGGATATCTGCGATCAGATCCATGCCATCGATGTTGATGTCGTCCAGACGGCCGATGAAAGGAGAAATGAAGCTTGCGCCTGCCTTTGCGGCCAGAAGCGCCTGATTGGCGGAGAAACATAGGGTCACGTTCACCTTGTGGCCTGCATCAGTCAGGGTTTTGCAGGCTTTCAGGCCGTCCCAGGTCAGCGGCACTTTCACTGCGATGTTCTCAGCGATCTCAACCAGCTTGCGGCCTTCTGCGATCATTTCGTCGGCATCGGTTGCGGTGACCTCGGCAGAAACCGGGCCTTCGACCAGATCACAGATCTCTTTGGTCACTTCGAGAATGTCGCGGCCGGACTTTTTGATCAGGGAGGGATTGGTGGTGACACCATCAACCATGCCAAGGGCGTTAAGCTCGGCAATGGCGTCGATTTCGGCAGTGTCTACAAAGAATTTCATGTCAGGTCCTTTGCTGGGTTTGACAAGTGCATGGGTGTTTGGTGCAACTGCGGGATTGCGCTGCGGCTGTGATGGCTTTACCCGATAGAAGGCCGCGCCGAAAGCTGTAATGCGCCAAAAGGGCGCAATATTCGTTAGCGATAACGGTATTTGGCGGGCAAAGCTGGCAAGAGGGCCTTTTGAGCGACGCAGAGTTTTATCCCGAAGGGGCTTTGATTGCGGTTCTGACCACGCAACCGCTGGACCGGGTTTTGGATTACAAAGCACCGGCCGGGGGCGTTTGGGCTGGCAGCTTTGTCGAGGTGCCGCTGGGGCCGCGCAAAGTGCTTGGTGTGGTCTGGGGGATGGGCAAGGGCGATTATGACATCTCCAAAATTCGTGCGGCCAATAAGGCGCTGGACGTGGCACCGATGCGAGCCGATATGCGCAACTTTTTGCAGCGTGCCGCCGATTACACCCTGACACCCCTTCATGCGATGCTGCGGCTCGCGACCCGTGCGCCGGGGCTCAGCGATCCGCCTTCAATGCGCAAGGTGTACCGCCGCGGCACAGGTGCGCCAGATCGACAGACCGACGCGCGGCGGCGGGTACTCGCAACGTTGGAAGACTACGGCGGGCTGGCGTTTACTCTGGGCGAACTTGGCGAGATGGCGGGGGTCACAAACTCGGTCATCAAGGGGCTGGTGAAACAAGGCGTTGTGCTGGAAGAAGCCGCGCCACGGGACACACCATATTTGCGGCTTGATCCGGACTATGGCGGCAAAGAGCTGACAGCGGATCAGGAAGCCGGGGCGGCAGAGCTACGCGCCGGTATTCAATCAGGTGTCTATGGCACCACTTTGCTGCGCGGGGTCACGGGCTCCGGCAAAACAGAGGTTTATCTTGAGGCTGTCGCGGAATGCCTGCGCAAGGGGCGGCAGGCGTTGGTGCTTTTGCCAGAGATCGCACTGACCGCCGAATTTCTGACCCGCGTTGAGGCGCGGTTTGGTGCGCGCCCAGCGGAATGGCACTCCGGTGTAACCATGACCGAGCGGCGCCGCGCATGGAAGATGGTGGGAGAGGGTGGCGCACAGCTCGTGGTTGGCGCGCGCTCTGCGCTTTTTTTGCCTTATCGTGATCTTGGTTTGATCATCGTCGATGAAGAGCACGACACCTCCTATAAGCAAGAGGACGGCGTGCTCTACAACGCGCGCGATATGTCGGTGCTGCGTGCGGCGATGTGTGACGCACAAGTTGTTCTGGCGTCGGCCACGCCTTCGCTGGAAACCTGGGCCAACGCCGAAGCGGGCAAATATAAGCGCCTTGAGTTGACCAGTCGTTATGGGGCTTCCGTGCTGCCAGAGATGCGCGCGATTGATATGCGCACGCAAAAGCTGCCGGCCAGCCGTTGGATTTCCCCGGCCTTGAAAGAGGCTGTAGATGCACGCATTGCCAAAGGCGAACAGGCGCTGTTGTTCATCAACCGCCGCGGCTATGCGCCTGTTACGATTTGTCGTGCCTGCGGGCATCAGATCGGCTGCGATCACTGCGACGCGCGTATGGTGGAGCACCGTTTCCTGAAACGTTTGCTGTGCCATCAGTGCGGCGAAACAAAGCCCATGCCTGACGCCTGTCCGAGCTGCGAGGTCGAAGGTAAGCTTGCGCCAGTCGGTCCGGGGGTCGAGCGGCTGGCTGAGGAGGCACAAGAGCTTTGGCCAGACGCCCGTCAAGCGGTGTTGAGTTCCGATTTGTTTGGCTCTGCCCGTGCGTTGAAAGAGAGCATTGAGACCATCGCCAATGGCGGCGCAGATATCATCATCGGCACGCAGCTGGTGGCCAAAGGGCATAATTTCCCGCTGCTGACGCTTGTCGGCGTGATCGATGCAGACCTCGGCTTGCAAGGCTCTGACCTGCGCGCGGCGGAGCGGACTTTTCAGCTCATGCGCCAAGTTGCCGGTCGGGCAGGGCGCTCTGAACGCGCGGGGCTTGCGCTGTTGCAGACCTTCCAGCCGGAACACCCCGTGATCCGCGCGATCCTGACCGGCGATGAAAACGGCTTTTGGCGGGCTGAGGCGGATGAGCGGCGCCACGCTGTGGTGCCGCCTTTTGGCCGCATGGCTGGGATCATCCTTTCAGGCAGCGATGTTGGGCAGGTGTTTGATCTGGGCAATGCGCTGGCGCGCAATTCTGATGCTCTGCGCGCGATTGGAGCTGAAGTTTACGGACCGGCCCCGGCACCGATTGCGCGTGTGCGTGGACGGCACCGGGTGCGGCTTTTGGTGAAAGCCGACAAATCCGCGCCACTGCAAGCCGCCTTGGCACGTTGGATTGGCCAGTTCCGCCTCAAAGGCGATCTGCGCCTCGCTGTCGATATTGATCCGCAGAGCTTCTATTAAGTGTAGGGTTTCCTCTTGCCGCCAACATCCCGGAGCGCGAGGCAGAGCGTCGCATTTGTCTTGCGTGCAAATACGCAGCCCGGCTTGTGCATCCTTTCGCTCTCGCCTTTTGGGGTGTTTCCCAGTATGCGCTAAGCATGTTTGAAAAAATTGCCATTGATGACGCACAGGCTTTGCCATGGTGGCGTCGCCCAATCGCGCTTTTGTTCCTGATGGCGCTGGCCATGCCCATCGCGTTCAACACATGGAGCGCGCTGCTGAATAACTTTGTCGTAGAGGTTGCAGACTTTGACGGCTCCGACATTGGCCTTTTGCACACCGTGCGGGAAATACCAGGCTTTCTGGCGATTGGGGTGATTTTCCTGCTGCTCTTCATTCGCGAGCAGGTTCTAGGCTTGATTGCCCTTCTGCTCTTGGGCGTTGCAACTGCGCTGACCGCCTATTTCCCCAGCATGGGCGGTATTTTGATGATCACCCTTCTGAGTTCTATTGGGTTTCACTACTATGAGACCGTGAACCAATCGCTTCAGCTCCAATGGCTCGATAAGAAGCGTGCGCCCAAAGTGCTGGGCTGGCTGGTGGCCGCAGGCTCTGGCGCAACGTTGATTGCCTATGGGCTGATTGTGCTGAGCTGGAAACGGTTTGATCTGAGCTATGAGGTTGTCTACCTCGCCGGGGGCGGCATGACCGCGCTGATTGCGCTGTATTGTATTTTCGCCTTCCCGCAGTTTGAAGGCCGCACGCCGCAAGCACGTAAGATGGTGCTCAAAAAGCGCTATTGGCTCTATTATGCGATGCAGTTTATGGCGGGCGCGCGCCGACAGATATTTGTGGTTTTTGCCGGCTTCATGATGGTCGAGCGCTTTGGTTTTGACGTGCATGAAATCACGGCACTCTACCTCATCAACCTTGTCGCCAATATGATCTTTGCCCCGATGATCGGCGCGGCTGTTGCCCGATTTGGGGAGCGGCGCACCCTGATCTTTGAATACGCCGGTCTGGTGATCGTGTTCCTCGCCTACGGTGGCATCTACTTCTTCGGTTGGGGGCTTGTGCTGGCGGCCACGCTCTATGTGGTGGACCATTTGCTGTTCTCCCTCGCACTGGCGCTGAAGACCTATTTCCAGAAGATTGCCGATCCTGAAGATATGGCACCAACCGCTGCTGTCGCCTTCACCATCAACCACATTGCGGCGGTGTTCCTGCCGGTGCTGCTTGGTTTGCTTTGGCTTGCCTCCCCGGGGGCGGTGTTCGTGCTGGCGGCGTCTATGGCGGCGGTATCGCTTGGTCTGGCCTTCCTGATCCCGCGCCACCCTGAGAAAGGCAATGAAACCCGCCTGACACGCCCTTTGGCCGCCGCTGCAGAGTAGTTTGCCCCGTCAGGCTTGACGAAGCTGGGCCAAGACCCTAGGCCCGGCACAAAGTTTCTGGAGATCTGTTATGGCCACATTCACCGCGCTGACCACGCTCGTCGGGAAATCCCAAGCTGAGGCGCTTGGCGAAGCCATGGAGCGTCTGGTGCCGGAACCCACCGGTGTGGGCGTCTTTGAGATTGAAGATGGATCTGGTCTTTGGGAAGTGGGCGGCTATTTCACCGAGGCGCCTGATGAGGCGGGCCTCGCCGTTCTCGCTGCTGCTTTTGAGGCAAAGCCCTTTGTAGTGTCCGAACTGCCGGAAACCGACTGGGTGGCCCATGTGAAGCGTGAGCTGGCCCCTGTGGAGGCCGGGCGTTTCTTTGTTTACGGCAGTCATGATGCAGACAAAGTGCCGGAAGGCGCCGAGCCGCTGTTGATCGAAGCGGCTATGGCGTTTGGCACTGGGCACCACGGCACCACGCTTGGGTGCCTCAAGGCGCTGGATCGTGTTGCAAATGAAGGGTTTGTTGGCGCGAACGTCGCTGACATCGGTTGTGGGACGGCCGTATTGGCTATGGGAGCGGCACGCATCTGGCCAAACAAAGTGCTCGCGAGCGACATCGATGAGGTTGCCGTCGACGTGGCGAAGGCCAATGCCGTCGCCAATGGTTTGGAAGGCAAACTGATCTGCCTAGAGGCCGCGGGCTTTGGTCATCCCGACCTGGCTGCCAAAGCCCCATTCGATTTGGTCTTTGCCAATATCCTCAAGGCACCGCTTGTCGATCTCGCACCAGACATGGGGCAGAACATTGCGCCAAGTGGCTTTGCCATCTTGTCAGGCATTCTGAATGAGCAAGCAGATGAGGTTGTAGCGGCCTATCAGTCGGCTGGTTTTGACGTGCACACACGCGAAGAGATTGGCGAGTGGACGACACTTACCATGCAGCGGAACGCGGTGAACTGACGCTTCACAGGCATGAACCAATGATCGCTCCTTAGCGAGAATCAAGGTTGGGCGTCCCAGAATTGGGGCGCCATTTTTGTAACTCACCCGCACTTTGTTTCGACTTTGAAGACGGTTGAGGGTCTTAGGTGTTTCCGTTTCGAAATTGACATCATCTGTTAAGCATAAGTGTCAGTTTTGTCTCGAATTCGCCACAATTGCGGTGAGTTGGCTTGATTTTAGGGCAATTTTTGGCCAATTTTAGACATGTTTGGTGGGGGCCAAACTTGGGTAATAGCCATGAGTGAATCCAACGCTGAGTTTCATGAGCGTCTTGCACGGATTTACCGCCAGCAGGCGGAAGCCGGGCCCAAGGCGCGTGAAGCGGTCGTGGTCGATCGCAATGGATACATTATTGTGCGCGGCGCAGGACGACGGCGCAGCATCCCGTGGCACGGCTTGGGCATGGTCGTGATGTCTTTTTTCGTCATCAAAGGGCTCATGATGTCGCAACTGGGGCCTGACTTTTATTCGCAGGATGTGGCAAGGCTGAGTGGTGGATCCGCCATCGAGAAAGCCGCCGCCTGGACGATGCGCCCGGACCCAGTGTCTCGTTGGATCGCAATGCAGATCAAAACACACAGCTAAACGCTATTAGAGTTCATGGATCCCTCCAAGATCCTATGCGGCCTCGGGTTCTCTCCCCCGGGGCCGCCTTTGTTTTAAAACAAAAAAACCGCAGCCTCCCCAAAGGCTGCGGTTTCCTGACCCGAAGGAATGCCCTTCGTGAGCGGTGCTTGGCAGGCTCAGCGGTAGCGAGCGATATCAGCACGCGACATGCCGATGTCTTCCAGCTCGCGGTCGCTCAGCTGTTCCAGAGCATTGCGGGTCATGCGTTTTTCATTCCAATCTTTGACTTGGGCGGTAACCGCGCCGAAGGTTGCGCGGATACGACCGGCAAAACTTGGATAAGACGCTGTTTCAAATGAGGCCATATCAGTGCTCCTTTTGCTAAATTGGTATGGACTTTGTTCTAGGATGGAGCGCAGATAGAGATGCGAAGGATGGCTCGCAAGCTGGATTCTGGCATAGCTCCTATGCGGCAATTGCATGGGTTGGGCTGTTATGCTGAGTCATAAAAATAAGGCCTGAAACCGACCCTTTGCAGTTCGTTCCCGTCGCATCCAGATCAGCCATGTTGGCGCTGCAATTCGGGCTTGCTTTCTACGCATGCCATTTTTTGAATGGGATCGGGCTTGGCGTTTGTTCTCGTTTCGTGCTACTTCGGCAGAAATAGAACAACAAAGCAGAAATGGGGCAGGCGATGCGTGTTTTGGGGATTGATCCCGGTTTGAGAAACATGGGCTGGGGCGTGATTGACGCAGATGGCAGCCGCTTAAGCCACGTTGGCAATGGAATTTGTCATTCGGTGGGTGAAGATCTCGCCGCGCGCCTGCTCTCGCTGCATGAGCAACTGACTGATGTTGTTGCACGTTTCCTACCTGATCATGCGGCGATTGAGCAAACCTTTGTGAACAAAGATGGCGCGGGTACGCTGAAGCTCGGCCAGGCGCGGGGCATTGCTCTTTTGGTGCCAGCGCAGGCAGGTTTGATTATTGGCGAATATGCGCCCAACAAGGTCAAGAAAACCGTCGTTGGTGTCGGCCACGCAGAAAAACATCAAGTAGAACATATGGTTAAGTTGCAGCTTCCGGGTGTGCAAATAACTGGGCCGGATGCGGCAGATGCGCTGGCCATTGCGATGTGTCATGCGCATTATGCACGGGCAGGGGCGGGGTATGCCGCCGCATTAAAAAAGGCGCAGGCATGATTGGGAAGATTTCCGGAACGCTGGAGTATCGCAGCACAGACCATGTGTTGATCGATGTGCGCGGCGTCGGCTATATGGTTTATTGCTCTGACCGCACGCTGGCTGGGATGCCGGGTGTTGGCGAAGCCGTGGCGCTTTATACTGACCTTCTGGTGCGGGAGGATTTGCTCCAACTCTTTGGATTTGCAAGTCTTTTTGAGAAGGAATGGCATCGTTTGCTGATGAGTGTGCAAGGCATTGGCGCAAAAGCCAGCCTTGCGATCCTTGGCACTTTGGGTGCCGAAGGTGTGAGCCGGGCCGTCACGCTTGGCGATGTGGCTGCGATCAAAGCGGCCAAAGGTGTCGGCACTAAGACCGCACAACGTGTTGTTATTGAACTGAAAGACAAGGCGCCTGAGGTCATGGCGCTTGGCGGTAGCCTGAGCAATGCGATGGCCGCAGCAACAGCCGAAGGAGCACAGTCGGTCGCAGAAGAGGACGCGGTGATCGAGGATGCAGCGCCTCAGCCCATCGCGGCTGGAGATGGTGCGTCAGGGGGCAAGGGCTCCGCAGCTGCGGCATCGATGAGCGTGCAGGCCGACGCCCTGTCTGCGCTTGGCAACCTTGGCTACAGCCCGTCTGACGCGGCAACTGCGGTGGCTCAGGCGGCGGGCGAAGATCCTGAGGCTGACACGGCTTCACTGATCCGATCGGCGCTTAAGCTACTGGCACCGAAGGGATAATTTATGGATCAGCCAGACCCGACACTGCGCCCGGAGCCCCGGCCTGAGGATGCTGACCGTGCGCTGCGCCCGCAGGAGCTTGAAGCCTTTATTGGTCAGGCGGAGGCGCGGGCCAACCTGCGTGTGTTTATTGAGAGCGCTCGGCGGCGGGGTGAGGCAATGGATCACACGTTGTTCCATGGTCCGCCCGGTTTGGGGAAGACCACGCTGGCGCAGATCATGGCGCGGGAGCTTGGGGTGAACTTCCGGATGACCTCTGGCCCGGTGCTGGCCAAGGCTGGAGATCTGGCGGCGATCCTGACAAATCTGGAAGCGCGGGATGTGCTTTTTATTGATGAAATTCACCGATTGAACCCGGCTGTGGAGGAAGTGCTCTATCCGGCGATGGAGGATTTTGAGCTTGATCTTGTGATCGGTGAAGGGCCTGCGGCGCGGACAGTTCGTATTGAATTACAACCGTTTACGCTGGTTGGGGCGACCACACGGCTTGGGCTGCTGACCACGCCTTTGCGGGACCGTTTTGGTATTCCGACGCGGCTGCAGTTTTACACGGAAGATGAGCTGAATGAGATTGTCACCCGCAATGCCCGCAAACTGGGTGTGCCATCGCAAGAAGGCGGGGCGCGCGAGATTGCGCGGCGGTCGCGGGGCACACCGCGGATTGCCGGGCGGCTGCTGCGGCGTGTGGTGGATTTCGCGCTGGTGGAAGGCGATGGTATCATCACAAAAAGCCTTGCAGATGGGTCACTTACGCGGCTTGGGGTCGACAATCTGGGCCTTGATGGGGCTGACCGCCGCTACCTGCTTTTCATTGCGGAAAACTACGGCGGTGGCCCTGTCGGCATTGATACGATCAGCGCCGCGCTGAGCGAGAGCCGGGACGCGATTGAAGAGGTGATTGAGCCGTTTCTTTTGCAGCAGGGTCTTATTCAGCGCACGCCGCGCGGACGTATGCTTGCGCAAAAGGCGTGGCGGCATTTGGGGCTTTCTGCACCAAAACGACCGGATCAGTCGGACCTGTTTACTTCTAAAAAGAGCTGAAAATTAGATGTCGGTATTGCGTCGGTATCACGACTGTATTGCGACGGTGCAATTTTCGGGGTGAGTGGATGAGTGAGAGTGTTAAGGGATCGCACCGCAGTGTGACAGAGTTGGCGACACGTGCAACGCGTGTGAGCGATATTTATGCGCAGAATTTTGGTATCACGCGTGATGCAACATGGCATCTGGCCAAGCTGACAGAAGAACTGGGAGAGCTGCAGGCTGCCTATCTTTCCGTGACCGGAAATCAGCGTGGCAGTAAGTCAGACACTTCTGCGCGGCGGGCGCTAGAGGATGAGGCTGCGGATCTGTTTGGTTTCTTGCTGGTCTTTGCGCAATGGCAGGGGATTGATCTGGAAGCTGCGTTTGAACGCAAATGGGGCAAATATCTTGAGTTACCTGCAGAGCCAGTATCCGGCGAGTAGCTGTTTAGCGTGTAGCCTGCTGCCGCAACCTTCTGGCCTGTAGCCCCGGTAATGCAGCAGAGAGCACTCCAGCCCCAAGGATGAGCGTGAGCCCGACCCAAGTCAGGGTGGCTGGCAGCGTGCCAAAGATCACCCAGCCGAGTGCGGTGGCGCTGAGCAGTTGCAGGTAGACCAGCGGGGCAAGCTGTGCGGCTTCGGCGCGGCGATAGGCGAACAGCAGAAGCAGGTTGCCGCCCATGGAGAAAGCCGCGCTCGCAACGGTCAGGGCGCTGAACTCCAGCGTCATGCTTTCTGGCACATGGGGTAGACCCAACGGCGTCAGAATGAGCGCACCCAACATAAGCTGAGTGACCAGCATGTCGGTTGGCCGCACAGTGTCTGAAAGCCAGCGGGAGATTGTCAGGAAGGTGCCATAACACATCCCCGCGCCAACCGCATAGAGCAGGCCGGTCGACATGTTGGCGCTGGGGCGTACGACGAGCAGCACACCAATGAAGCCAACCGCCATCAACATGTTGCGGCTGGGGGTTGCAGGCTCTTTCAAGAGCGTGACGGACAGCAGATATGAAAAGATCGGGCCGATGAAGAAGGCGGCAAACACATCTGCGATCGGGGCGGTCTGCAGGGCGTTTTGAATGCAGAAGATTCCGCAGCTCATGAGAGCGCCGCGCAGCCAGATCCCCCAGTGGCGCAAGGCGCCTATCATCGACGGGCGCATCAACGGCACCACCATCAGCGCGCCAAGAGCAAAGCGGGACCACGCCACAAAGATTGGACTGGCCTCATGGTTTTGCATCATCAGTTTGCCAGCAGTGTCCCCGGCAGGGATCATCGACATGGCCACAAACATCAGAGCAAAGACTTTGAACATGCACTTCCCTTAACAGGTAAATTAACGAAGCTAAACCCCATGAGATTTGTGTGTTTTGTTCGCAGGAAAGCGCTGCGCAGCTGTTGAACCAAAGCGCGGAACAGCGCTACGGTTGCTGTCATGACAAAGCGCTTTTCTCGCCGTTCGTTTTTGACGCTGACTGCCGCAAGCTTGGCGACGCCGGGTTTGGCAAATGCCCCCAGCCGTTCTTTGCGCCCTGTGCTGCGCCCGAGCGCGCAGTCGTTGATCAACGCTGCGCCGACAGCTGAGAGCCTGATCCGGGACAGTGGGCTGTCCGGCAAGATCAGCTATGCCGTGGCACGGGCCGGAGAGGGGGGCGGCATCTTGGAGGGGCACAATGCGGCGGCGGGTCTGCCGCCTGCGAGCGTCACAAAGGTGCTGACGGCGCTTTATGCGCTGCATTATCTGGGGCCGACCCATCGATTTGTCACAAGCCTTGTTGCTGTGGGGACTGTGCAAAATGGGGTTCTGAAAGGTGATCTGGTGCTGCGCGGCGGGGGCGACCCGACGTTGGACACAAATCGGCTTGCCGATCTGGCACGGACCTTGAAAGCCTCTGGCATTCGTGAGGTGACAGGGCGGTTCTTGGTGTGGGGCGGAGCGCTGCCTGCGACTAGGCAGATCGACGACAAGCAACCCGCTGAGGCAGGTTATAATCCTGCGGTGTCCGGGCTCGCGCTGAACTATAATCGTGTGCATTTCGAATGGAAGCGGAGTGGCAACGGCTATGGTGTGACGATGGATGCGCGCAGTGATAGATATCGTCCTGCGGTCACGGTGGCAGAGATGCAAATCGCAAACCGGGCGGTGCCGGTTTATACCTACAAGTCTGCTGGGAAAACGGATCAGTGGACGGTGGCACGGGGCGCGCTTGGCAATGGGGGCGCGCGTTGGCTGCCGGTGCGGCAGCCAGAGCTTTATGCCGGTGAGGTGTTTCGCACGCTTGCCCGCGCCCATGGGGTGCAGTTGAAAGCGCCGAAGGTGGCGCGGGATGCGCCGCGTGGCACCATTGTGGCGCGCCAGCAAAGCCCTGATTTGCGCACGATCCTCAAAGGCATGTTGAAGTATTCGACCAACTTGACGGCGGAGATGGTGGGGTTGGCGGCGAGCCAGGCGCGCGGCGCGCATCCTGCTTCGCTTCGGCAGTCAGCGGGTGCGATGAATGCCTGGGCCAAAGAACAGATGGGAATGCAGGCGGCTGCGCTGGTGGATCACTCTGGATTGGGAGAGGCGTCGCGGCTGCGGGCTGATGAGACGGCGCTGATGTTGGCGAAGGCGGGGCAGCATGCGGTGTTGCAGCCGATTTTGAAAGACATCCCGCTGAGAGATGAGAACGGCCGCCCGATCAAGTCTCATCCGGTGAAGGTGAAGGCCAAAACGGGGACCCTGCATTTTGTGAGTGCCCTAGCAGGATATCTGAATGCGCCGGATGGCAAAGTTCTGGCGTTTGCGATTTTTGAGGCGGATGTGAATGCGCGGGCGCGGTTGATTGGGCCGAACAGAGAGAGGCCCAAGGGCGCGCGCACCTGGAATGGGCGTGCAAAACGATTGCAGCAGGCTTTGATTGCACGTTGGGGCACGGTGTATGGGGCTTAGCAAAGCACGTGCCGTGGAGGTGACAGAAACGCAGCATTCTATGGCGATTTAGGCAGAGCGATTGGTGTCGACCACTTGTTTTGTAACAGTCTCGTAACCATGTCACCTTACCGTTTTTGCATATGACTTGCGCTTTGGGCGTAAGACTGAAGAGTTGGGTATGTCCTGTATGACAAAGGATCTGATGGATCAGTTTGCGTTCCTTGATGCTGTGAAGGGTGCGATTTTTGTGCTTGAAGTCGCACAGGATGGCATGCCGCGCTATGCTAAGGTGAACAAAGAGTGGCAACTGCGCACGGAGATTGATGCGGCGTTCGCGATCGGAAAAACAGCCTACGAGATTTTTGGTGGTGCCAATGGCAAGCGCGGGCTGCAGTTGCATCTGGATGCGATGGAAGCGCAAACAGAGATGGCCTATATCGTCACCATTCCATTTGAAAACAGGATCGCGGATTTCCGCACCACGCTGATGCCGGTTTTTGATGATGCGGGGAAGCTCACGCACATTGTTGGCACCACAGATGACATCACTTCCGCGCGGGAGCGGGATCAGGCGCTAGAACTCAATCGATTGGCGCGTGAGGAAGCCGAGAACGCGGTGCACGCCAAAGAGCGATTTCTTGCCAATATGAGTCATGAGATTCGCACGCCGATGAACGGTATATTGGGCATGTCGGAGCTTTTGGCTGAGACGGACCTCAATGCACAGCAGCGGCTTTTTGCGAAAACGATTCACAACTCTGCTGATGCGCTGCTGACCATCGTGAATGACGTTCTGGATTTTTCAAAGATCGAGGCAGATAAGATCTCTTTGAATGACGGACCTTTTTCGTTGCGAGATTTGGTACAGGAGTGCTGTGCACTGCTGGGGCTGCATTCGGATGCAAAAAACCTGAAAATGGAAGTAACCTACCCAGAGAGTGTGCCGAGCGCCTTTATTGGTGACGTCAACCGGTTGCGCCAAGTTTTAATGAATCTGATAGGCAACGCGGTGAAGTTCACGCAGGAGGGTGGGGTGTATGTCAGTGTATCCTACGACTCAGAAGAAGCAGATAGGCCGCTGAAGATTGCGGTGACCGATACGGGTGCTGGCATCGCGCCGGGCCAGCAAGAGGTGATTTTTGCAGCCTTTGAGCAAGCGCATGAGGATAGCGCACTGCGTGGCAAAGGCACGGGGCTGGGGCTGGCCATCAGCAAGGCATTGGTGGAGCGCATGGGCGGTACAATCACAGTTGAGAGTGTGCCGGGGGCGGGTTCTACTTTTGTGTTTTCATTGGGATTGGCACCCAGCGATGTGGTGCCTCTTCCTGTGGCTGCGACTGTCCGACCAGCCTATCAGGAACCGGACGCAGTGGGCGAGCCCACACCCAAACTTGTTTGGTCAAGCGACAAGATCGCGGCGCATAGGCGTTTTGACGTTGCTGGGCCACCACTGTTGTCGGGGCTGCGAGTCTTGGTGGCGGAGGACAATCGCACAAATCAGCTTGTTGTGCGCAAGATGCTCGAGCCCGCCGGGGTGGACTTGCACGTCGTCGAGGATGGTTTGGCTGCGCTGACAGCTTTTGAGGCACGCCCTTGGGATCTTGTTTTAATGGATTTGTCGATGCCCGTGATGGGCGGTCTGGATGCCACCCGTGCAATCCGGGAGTTTGAGCAAGAAAAGGGCTTGGCGCGGTGCAAGATTGTTGCGCTGACCGCCAATGCGCAACCCAGCGATGAAGAGGCCTGTCTCGCCGCTGGGATGGATGATTTTCTGAGCAAGCCATTTCGCAAACGGGCTTTGCTTGACGCACTCAACGTATAACTCAGGCGCCTCCGCAAGGTTGAGGAGGGCCTGTCATCGCTGCGTACCCTAAACCTGTCGCGGTCAGGTCATGTGACGTGCGCGTGCGCCGCGTTCGATGCCCGCTGCGTGCAGGCGATCCAGATCCAGCTCATAGCGGATTTCTTCGAGCAGGCGCAGCTCTGGTTCGGCCAGCGTGCCGTCCGCCGCAGCCACATCACAGGCCAGCGCATAGGCGGTTTCAAACAGACGCTCATCCAAATTGTCGCGCACCAAACCAAAGAGAGCGGCCAGACCGTCTTCCTGCTCAAACAGATCAAACACGATCTGGCTGATAATCTGCATCCGGTCGAGATCATACTCGGCAAAGACTGGCAGGTGATTGACCGCCGCCTGAATTTTCACGAGTTCTGCGGTGCGGATGTTTTCATCAGAGGCGGAGACAGCCACCATCACCAAGACCAGGCAGTCCTGCGGCGTGAGCGGGTGGGGAAGTTCTTGGGTCACGTGCAAATCCTTTGCAATGCTGTGTTGCAGTGCAGAATATTGACTGCCAGTCTCTGGGGCAATAGGAAGCGTCGGATTGTCGCGTGCAATGAAGCACGTGGCCGTTTTTTGCTGAAACCCCGATCCTGAACCGGAGATGGACAATGTCTGACCTGCGCGCAGCAGCCCTCGAATCCAAAGCTTGGCCTTTTGAAGAAGCCCGAAAGCTTCTCAAACGCTATGCAAAGGGTGCGCCTGAGAAGGGCTATGTTCTGTTTGAAACCGGCTATGGCCCATCGGGTCTGCCGCACATTGGCACTTTTGGCGAAGTGGCCCGCACCACGATGATCAAAGTGGCCTTTGAGGCGATCAGCGACATTCCCACGAAACTGATCTGTTTCTCTGACGATTTGGACGGGCTGCGCAAAGTGCCGTCAAACGTGCCAAACCCTGAGAATCTTGAGCCCTATCTGCAGATGCCGCTGACGGCGGTGCCTGATCCGTTTGGCACGCATGACAGCTTTGGTGCGCACAACAACGCTATGTTGCGCCGCTTCCTGGATACTTTCGGCTTTGAGTATGAGTTCTACTCGGCCAAGGAATTCTATGAAACCGGCCAGTTTGACGAGGTCTTGAAGCGCGCGGTGGACAACTATGATGCCATCATGGGGATCATGCTGAAATCACTGCGCGAAGAGCGCGCCGCGACCTATTCGATCTTCTTGCCGCTGCACCCGGAAACCGGTCGTGTGCTTTATGTGCCGATGAAAAAGGTCTGCGCGGAAACCTATACCGTCACCTTTGATGACGAGGACGGCAAAGAGTGGACCGTGCCAGTGACCGGCGGCAATGTGAAGCTGCAGTGGAAGCCGGACTTTGGTGCGCGCTGGGCCGCGCTGGGCGTCGATTTTGAGATGTATGGCAAGGAGCACGCCACCAACGAAAAGATCTATGATGCGATCTGTCGTGCGCTGGGAGGGCGTCAGCCAAACCACTTCTCTTATGAGCTGTTCCTGGATGAAAACGGGCAGAAGATTTCGAAATCTTCGGGCAATGGTGTGTCGATTGACGAGTGGCTGACCTATGCTTCCACCGAAAGCCTTGCCTATTTCATGTATCAGAAGCCAAAGACCGCAAAGCGGATGCATTTTGATGTGATCCCGAAAGCGGTGGATGAGTATCATCAGCAGTTGCGCGCCTATCATGGGCAAGACATCAAGGCGCAGTTGAACAACCCGGTGTGGCACATTCACGGCGGCGACGTGCCGCAATCGGATATGGTGGTGCCCTATTCCATGCTGCTCAACATTGCCTCTGTGTCCAACGCCGAAGACAAAGAGACGCTTTGGGGCTTCATCAACAAATATGCGCCTGACGCGACCGCAGAAACGCATCCGGGTATGGATGCGGCGGCCGGTCATGCGGTGCGCTATTTCAATGACTTTGTGAAGCCTGCGAAAACCTATCGCGCGCCCACAGAGCAGGAGCGCCGTGCGCTGGAAGACCTGGCGGGGGCGCTGGCGTCGCCTGAGACAGCGCTGGCCGTGATCGCAGCCAAGAACGCATTGGTGGGCAACGAAGATCCGCTGCCGGAGCCAAACTTCACGGATGAGGAATTCCTGCAGTCCATCGTTTTTGCGGTTGGTAAAAATCATGGGTTTGAACCGCTGCGCGATTGGTTCAAGGCGATCTATGAAGTGCTTTTGGGCGACTCCCAAGGCCCACGCTTTGGCAGCTTCATTGCGCTTTACGGCGTGGAAGAAACTCTGACACTGATCCACAGCGCGCTGGCGGGCGATCTGGTCAAGCCTGCGTAAGTAGCAGAAATAGAAAGACTTTTGCAGCAGGCCCCACTTCGGTGGGGCCTGTTTGCGTTTGGCGGTGCGATGCGTCGAATGATCTGGGCGCGCGGTTGCGGCGTAGCCTTCCTAAAGGGAGGGACTGAGATGAAACATATTTTGCTCGCCTTTGTTGTGGTGCTTGAGTTCACGCGAGCCGGTGCGGCGCAGGCCCAAGAGAGCGCTAAGGCGGAAATTGAGGCGGTGATCAGCGCACAGATCGAAGCTTTTCGAGGCGACGATTTTGTCACCGCCTTTGGATTTGCCGCGGACAATATCAGACGCCTGTTTCTGACGCCTGAGAACTTTGGCGCCATGGTGCAACGCGGCTACCCGATGGTGTATCGACCCGAAACGGTGCAGTTTGGGGCGCAAACCTTGGAGGGGGCTGCGGTCTGGCAGCGCGTTTTGATGAAAGACGCAGCTGGGGTCACACATGTGCTGAACTATCTGATGGTGCCGCAGAATGGCGTCTGGCGGATTGCTGCCGTGCAGTTGCAGCCCGCCTTAGATGCGGCCGCTTAAGTCTGTTTGCTGCGCCCTTCGCGCCAGACCAGAATGCCCGCCGCTGTCAGGATCACGCCCGCGCCGAGCCAGCTGATGGCATCGGGCAGCACAGAAAAGACCAAAGCATCATAGAGGGCTGCAAAAGCGAGCGCGGCGTAAAAGAACGGTGCAACAAAGCTCGCATCAGCGAGCCGCATGGCGTTTATGAAGCAGGTCTGTGCAGAGGCCATGAGAAGGCCAATGCCCGCCAGCGCAGCCCATTGCGGCCATGTTGGCATGTGCCAGACAAACAGCGCGGCGGCCGTCGCGATCGCCAGGCCAATTGCATTGTTGATCAGCAAGATCTGAAAGGGGCGTTCGCGGCCTGTGAGCTTTTTGATAAAGATCAGCTCTCCCCCCATTGAGACAGCTGCGCACAGCGCAAGGATTGCGCCAAATTCCAGAGCGTCAGCGCCCGGTCGGGTGAGGATCATGGCGCCCGCAAACGCAAGTGCCGCTGAGCCCCAGCGCCATGGGCCAATTTTTTCACCCAGAAACGGAATGGCCAGCAGCATGCCCACGACCGGGTTCAGAAAGCTGATTGCGGTGGCGTCCGATAATGGGATGAAAGCCGCGGCGGCAAACATGAGCGTCACGCCCCCCCAGCCAAGTGTTGAGCGGCCAATGTGCAGCCCCCAGTGAATACGGCTGAAGGTTGGGCGCAGGATCATCGCGGCTGTGGCAAACCCCAGAAAGGCAAACAGAAATCGCCCATGGCTGATTTGCAGTGGGTGCAGTGCAGGACCAAGGGCACCTGTGCCAAGCGCCTTGGCCAGCAACGTTGTGCCTGCTGCAAACGCCGAGGCTGCAAGCGTGAGCGCGGCGGCGAGTGCAGGATTCGAGGTGGGCACAGGTGTGGGTTGCATGAGCGATTTATGAAGCGGACGTTCCGGGCTGACAAGGCCGTGATTTCGTCGCTGCATAAACGGGATTGAAGGGTTCGAAATGGGTACATTTGGCGAAAACTGAACGAAATGGAACTTTGGGGTTCCCATTCGTCGTTTGACCGGTTAGGGAGGCCTTATGACCAGATGTGCTTACAAATCCTTGCTGCGACGCCGACGCCTTATTGCGTAATCGGCATCTGTGCCTGTGAATGGTCTTAAGCGTTAGAAAGTGACGCAACCCCCTTCAAAAACATTGACGTAAATGCCTTGAGTGATGCAGTCACTGAGGCTCATGATCTGAAAAAGGAAGATCGCAATGATCCCGTCCATTTTGCCAACATACAACCGCGCACCGCTCACGTTTGAGAGCGGTGAAGGAAGCTGGATGATCGAGGCGGACGGCCGACGTTTTCTGGATCTGGGCGCCGGTATTGCGGTGAATGTGCTGGGGCATGCAAATCCTGTGCTGGTCAATGCGTTGACCGAACAGGCGGGTAAGCTGTGGCATGTGTCCAATCTCTATAACATCACCCAGCAGCAGGCGCTGGCGGATAAGCTGGTGGCGCATACCTTTGCCGACACCGTGTTTTTTACCAACTCAGGCACGGAATGCTGTGAGCTGGCGGTGAAGATGGCGCGCAAGTACTGGAACGACAAAGGTCAGCCGGAGCGTGTGGAGATCATTGCCTTCGAAGGCGCGTTTCATGGCCGCAGCTCCGCGGGCATCGCGGCGGCGGGCTCTGAGAAGTTGGTGAAAGGCTTTGGGCCATTGTTGCCGGGCTTCCATCAGGTGGCTTGGGGCGACGTGGAAGCCGCCAAGGCGCTGGTTGGTGATCAGACCGCTGCGATCATCGTGGAGCCCGTGCAGGGGGAAGGTGGCATTCGCCCGCTGCCGGATGCGGACCTGAAAGCGCTGCGCGATATCTGTGATGAGGCGGGCATTCTGCTGATCATGGATGAGGTGCAATGTGGCGTGGGCCGGACTGGCAAGCTCTTTGCGCATGAATGGGCCGGTGTGACGCCTGACATTATGATGGTTGCCAAAGGCATTGGCGGCGGCTTCCCGCTGGGCGCGGTGCTGGCCACAGAAGAGGCCGCAAGCGGCATGGTGGCGGGCACCCATGGTTCCACCTATGGAGGCAACCCACTGGCCTGCGCTGTTGGCGGCGCGGTGATGGATGTGGTGGCCGATGAGGCGTTTCTGGCGGAGGTGAACCGCAAAGCAGGCCTGTTGCGCCAGAAGCTTGAAGGGCTGGTTGCGGCGCACCCGGATGTGTTTGAAGAGGTGCGTGGCGCGGGCCTGATGCTGGGGCTGAAATGTGCCAAAGCGACCTGTGGCGATATGGTGGCTGCGGGCTATGACCATGAGGTTGTGACCGTGCCTGCGGCGGACAATGTGGTGCGTCTGCTCCCGCCTCTCAACATCACAGATGACGAAATTGCCGAAGCCGTTGCGCGGCTTGAGAAAGCGGCGGCCCAACTGGGCGCGCAGGTTTAAGGACTGAATACAATGAAACATTTTCTGGATATCAACAAAACCGAAGTTGCCGATCTGCGGGGCATGATCGACAGCGCGAAGGCGATGAAAAACGCGCGCAATGGTCGCCCGAAAGGCGCGCTGGATGATGATCTGCCGCTGAAAGACCACATGGTTGCGCTGATCTTCGAAAAGCCATCGACCCGGACGCGGGTGAGCTTTGACGTGGGCGTGCGCCAGATGGGTGGGCAGACCATGGTGCTGTCCGGTTCTGAGTTGCAGCTGGGCCATGGGGAGACTGTCGCGGACACTGCCAAAGTACTGAGCCGCTATGTCGATCTGATCATGATCCGTACCTTTGAAGAAGCGACCCTGCTGGAGATGGCAGAGAACGCCACTGTTCCAGTGATCAACGGGCTGACCAACCGCACCCACCCGTGCCAGATCATGGCGGACATCCTGACATTTGAGGAACGCAACGGCCCGATCGCGGGCAAAAAGGTTGTTTGGTCTGGTGACGGCAACAACGTCTTTGCGAGCTTTGCCCATGCGGCAGGGCAGTTTGGGTTTGATCTTACCTTCACCGGGCCGCAGACCTTGGACCCAGAAGCGGTTTTCATCGAAGAGGCGCGTGCCAAGGGTGTGAAGGTGGAGATTGAGCGGGATCCTGTCAAAGCCGTGCAGGGGGCCGATCTGGTTGTTACGGATACATGGGTGAGCATGCATGATGCGGTGTCGACCCGCGAGCGTCGCCACAACCAGCTGCGTCCTTATCAGGTCAATGAAGAGCTGATGCGCCATGCGGCCGATGATGCTCTGTTCATGCATTGCCTGCCTGCGCACCGCAACGAAGAAGCCACTGACGCGGTGATGGACGGCCCGGCCTCTGTCATTTTTGATGAGGCGGAAAACCGGCTGCATGCGCAGAAAGCGGTGATGAAATGGTGCCTGAACTGACATCTGTATCAGTGATGTGAAACAAGAAGCGCTGGCCCTGGCTGGCGCTTTTTTGTTGCGCTGTCTTGACCTGTGGGGGCCGCGAGCGGAGACTTGCCAAAGCAAGGGGCGGGACAGATATGAGTGACGCAGAGCGCAGTGCAATACACCCTCGGATTGTCGTGGCCGGGGCTGGCAGCATTGGCTGTTTTGTCGGCGGGATGCTGGCGCGCTCAGGGTGCAACGTGACGCTGCTGCTGCGCGCGGCAACGCTTGAAGAGATCTCCCAAAATGGGCTGACGCTGACCGATTATGCCGGTCTGGATGTGGCGCTTTCTCCTGACAGTTTTGCGATGGACACCGATCCGGCCTGCCTTGCTGAGGCAGACATCGTTCTGGTGACGGTCAAGAGTGAGGCCACGGCAAAGATTGCGGGTGAGATCGCGCATCATGCCCCAAAGAACGCGGTGATTGTCAGCTTGCAGAACGGTGTGGAGAACGCGGCCAATCTGCAGGCGGCACTGCCGGAGTATGATGCGCGCGCGGGTATGGTGCCGTTCAATGTGGTTTGGGTTGGCGGTGGTCGGTTTCACCGTGGCACCAGTGGCGATATTGCCATCGCGCAGGGGGGCGGCCATGTAGGGCGTCATCTGAGCTGTCCTGATCTGGCGGTGTATGAGCGGCGGGATATGGCTGCGTTGCAGTGGGGCAAGCTGGTGATCAATCTCAACAATGCGTTGAACGCCCTCTCTGGGCTGCCGTTGCGTGTGCAGATTGGTGACAGGCGCTGGCGGGGGCTGATGGCCGCGCAGATGGAAGAGGCGCTGGGCATTCTGGAGGGGGCAGCGATCCGCACGCAGAACCCGGTGGCAGCGCTGCCGATGCGCCATGTGCCAACTGTGCTGCGCCTGCCGACGTGGCTGTTTCGTGTGGCGGCTAAAACGATGCTGTCGATTGATCCAAATGCGCGCAGCTCCATGTGGGAGGATCTGGATCGTGGGCGGGCCACGGAGATTGACGAGTTGCAGGGCCAGATTGTGCGACTGGCGGAGCAGTTGGGTCACGTGGCGCCGATCAACGCGGGTGTTGCTGAACTGATCCGGGAGGCTGTGGCCGCAGGTGCTGGTGCGCCGGGTATGCCTATACAAGAGCTACAGGAGCGCCTGCGCCGTGCGTGACGCCGCAGGCCGCCAGTGTTGGCTGGCAGGTTTAGCTGGTGACCGCGTTTAGCAGCAGGAAGATCACAGCTGACATAGTGGCGGCGGCTGGCACGGTGATGACCCACGCAGCGGCAATGGTCATGAAATGGCTTCGGCGCACCAGCTTGCGGCGGCGGCGCTCTTCGGGGGCGATGCGTTTGACCACAGGGCGCTGGCCCGTGTTCTTGCGCAGGCGTTTCTCTGCGTCCCATTCGCGGTAAAAGCCGACGCCGAAGATCCCGCCCACGGCGATGTGGGTGGAGCTGACCGGCAGGCCAAGCCAGGAGGCGACAATCACGGTGATGGCGGCAGACAGCGCGACGCAATAGGCGCGCATGGGGTTCAGCTTGGTGATTTTCTCACCCACCATGCGGATCAGTTTGGGGCCAAAGAGAAACAGACCGAAAGAGATGCCAAAGGCGCCAATGATCATCACCCAGCTCGGGATGGAGACTTTGGTGGCGATGTCGCCAAATTCTGCGGCGTATACAATGGCGGCAAGCGGGCCCACCGCGTTGGCCACATCGTTTGCGCCATGGGCAAAGGACAGCAACGCAGCTGAGAAGATCAGCGGAACGCCAAACAGCACCTTGAGGGATTTGTTGCGATTCTCCAGCCCCTGAGACTGTTTGTGGATCAGCGGTTTGGAAATCACATAGAAGGCTACGCCCGCCCCGGCGCCAATCAGCAGAGCGGTTTGCAGATCAATTTTCATGATCCGCTTCAGCCCTTTGAGGGCAAGATAGGAGGCAAAAGCGGCGGCCATGATGCCGATCAGAACCGGCACCCAGCGGCGGGCGGCGGCGATCTTGTCATCCTGATAGATGATCCGCGCCTTGATGAAAGCGAGGAAAATGGCGGCGATGACGCCGCCCAGAACCGGAGAGATCACCCAGGAGGCGGCAATTTTGCCCATGGTGGGCCAGTTCACGGCGGCGAACCCGGCAGCGGCGATGCCCGCGCCCATCACGCCACCCACAACAGAATGGGTGGTGGACACCGGCGCGCCAACCCAGGTGGCGATGTTGACCCAGAGTGCAGAAGAGATCAGCGCCGCCATCATCGCCCAGATAAAGACCGATGCATCGCCCATGCCTGAGGGGTCAATGATGCCTTTGGAAATGGTGGAAACCACATCACCGCCTGCAAGCAACGCGCCTGCGCTTTCACAGATGGCGGCGATGACAATCGCGCCACCCATGGTGAGCGCATTGGCCCCCACAGCTGGCCCCATGTTGTTGGCCACATCATTGGCGCCGATGTTGATCGCCATATAGGCGCCAAACCCGGCGGCAGCGATAATGATCAGACTGTTGGAGCCTGCACCCGTCAGCAGACCTGCAAAAATCGCGGCGAGCACAATGAAGGCCAGAGCAATGCCAAGCCCAACCATTGGGCGAGAGACATAGAGAGTCGCGGCTTCAAGATGAGAAATACGGTGAAGATCGCGGTCCAGCGTGGACCACTCTTTGCCACTGTTTGGCGCAGACATAGCAGAGAATCCCAGATTGCTTGCGCGGGGGCCTATCCCCAATGGCGCGGCAATGCAAGAAACCGGTCACAAAAGTGTTACAATTGCCGCAGTAGCGCCTGCAGCTCTGGTTCATCCACCAGATGGGCGGCCTCAGATGGGGCGACCCATTTGCGGGTGCGTTCTTCGGCTTCTGGGAAGTCGTCTACCATTTTGGTGACTTCTGTTTCAAAGACGGTCACATCAACGCCCACGGCCAGACCGCCATCCAAACGTTTGTCATAGCCATATACACCAAGAGGCTCGCGGTTGATGTTGGCGTCTTTCACGCCGGCTTCTTCCCAAGCTTCTCTCAGGGCGGCGTCTGCGGCATCGAGCCCGTCAATCGGCCAGCCTTTGGGCAAGACCCAGCGGCCCGTGTCCCGCGATGTGATGAGCAGGATTTCACGTCCTTTGCCAGCTTTACGCGTGCACAGCGCTGCCATCTGGATGCGGCGCGGACGCCGCCAAATTGGCGCAATCACACTGTCGTAGGCGGTTTTAATGGC
This sequence comes from Shimia sp. MMG029, assembly GCF_027947445.1. NCBI lineage: Bacteria > Pseudomonadati > Pseudomonadota > Alphaproteobacteria > Rhodobacterales > Roseobacteraceae > Shimia > Shimia sp. MMG029. Next base: position 68,356 of record NZ_JAQJIM010000007.1, read on the forward strand.
ACTGGTCATAAACGTCTGCTCGGTCTGTGGATAAGTCCGCTTTGCGGATCTGCTGATTATCAAGTTGTGTATATACGTTTCTGAAACCGATAAATCAAGCTATGGTGAATAATTCCTTAATTTTTGCGCCGTTTTGCGCGCAATGTTGGATCTGCTTCGGTGGGATCTTCGGGCCAAGGGTGTTTGGGATAGCGCCCACGCATGTCTTTGCGCACATCGGCATAGGAGCTGGCCCAGAAGCCGGGGATATCCATTGTGGTTTGCACGGGTTTCTGGCCGGGTGAGAGCAAAGTCACGCGCAGCGGTGTGTTGCCAATCATGGGATGTGTGGTCTGACCAAACAACTCTTGCAGGCGCAGGGAGATTTCGGGGTGCTCACCGGCGTAGTCGATCGGAATTTTACGATCCAGCGGTGTTGTGAAATGCGCAGGCGCGAGACGATCGAGCAGTTGCATCTGGTTCCAGTCCAGCCGTGCGCGGAGGGCATCGAGCGCATCAGATTTCTTCCAGTGCTCGGCGGTTTTGATGCCGGTGAGGTGGGGCAGGAGCCACTCCTCTATGCTGTCCATCAGAGCGCCTGGGGACATGTCGGGCAAATCATGGCCTGCGTCACGGATCAGGGTGACGCGCGCGACAAAACGCTGTGCCGCAGGCGACAGTGTTATGCCAAGGTCGCGCACGCCATCCAGCATGGCCTCGGCGATGGCCTCAGAGGGGGCGTCTTTCCAGATGCGGTCATCCAGAGCGATGGCGCCTAAGCGTTCCTGTTTGCGCGCGATCACGCGGCGCTCCCGTTTGGACCAAGCACAGCTGTCTTCCCAGTCGATATGTGCCTCAAAGAGGCTGCGCACCTGCGATTCAGAAATTTGTATGGCCTGTCGAATGCGGGCTTCGCGCGGGTTGCCATCGGTGTCGGTTACGACAATCAGGCGTGTGTTTGCGAGCGGGTCGCTTTCCTCCATCACCGCGCCTTTGCCGCCGGAGAGCACGAAGCGGGGGGCGTCGCCTTTGCGGTGCAAACCGATGCGGTCCGGATAGGCGAGGGCTGCGAGTTCTGCCGCGCTGTAGCTGGGCGCAGCTTTGGTTTTTGTGGATTTGGCGAGGCGTTTGGCCTCGTCTTTGAGCGTGTGCAGCGCGGCGCGGTTGACCCCATAGGGGCGACGATCTGTAAACGCCTTGAGATCGCTGAGGGCTTCCATGCGCAGGGCGAGATCCACGGGTGCCTCGCGGGTCAGGGGATCCCGCGCGGCCAGCAGGGCCGCCATTTGGGCACCCTGCGGTCCTGCGATGGTCAGCATATGGGCGAGGCGGGGATGCAGGGGCAGGGCGGCAATGGCTTTGCCATGTTCTGTGATGCGGCCTGTATCGTCCAGAGCATCGAGCATCTGGAGCACGGCCTGCGCCTCTGCAAAGCTGCCGGGATTGGGTTGGGACAGGAAGGCAAGATCGCTGGGCGTTGCCCCCCAGAGCGCAAGCTCCAACGCAAGGCCGGTGAGGTCTGCGGCCTCGATCTCGGCGGGCGGGAAGGGCAGCAGCGCACCTTCCTCACCTTTGGTCCAGAGGCGATAGCAGATGCCTTCGGCGACACGGCCCGCGCGGCCTTGGCGCTGGGTCGCTTCGGCGCGGGTCACACGCTCTGTCACAAGGCGGGACATGCCGGAGCCCGGATCAAAGCGCGCGCGCCGGGCGCGGCCTGCATCCACCACCACGCGCACGTCTTGAATGGTGAGGGAGGTTTCCGCAATTGAGGTGGCGAGCACCACCTTGCGGCCGTCTGTGGCGGGACGGATCGCGGCTTGCTGATCCTTGAAGGGCATCGCGCCAAATAGCGGATGCACGGTACAGTCCGCTGACAGTTTCAGAAGGGCCTGTGTGCGGCGGATCTCGCCTTCGCCGGGGAGGAAGACCAACACGCCACCTTCGGTTTCACTGACGGCTTGTGTGATGAGGCGTGCGGTGGCCTCCTCCAAGCGGGTGCCTTTGGCAACTGGCTTGTCGAGCCAGCGGGTTTCCACCGGGAAGGCGCGACCTTCTGAGGTGATGATCGGCGCGTCCCCCATGAGGGCGGCGACCGGGGCGGCATCGAGCGTGGCGGACATGGCCAGCAGGATCAGATCGTCGCGCAGCGCGTCACAGATTTCGAGGCACAGCGCGAGGCCAAGATCGGCGTTCAGAGAACGCTCGTGAAATTCGTCGAAAATCACGGCACCTACGCCTGACAGCTCTGGATCGGATTGGATCATGCGGGTCAGGATACCTTCGGTGACAACCTCGATCCGCGTGGCTTTGGAGATCTTGCTGTCGCCGCGTACGCGGTAGCCCACGGTTTCCCCGGCGTTTTCCCCCAAAGTCTGAGCCATGCGTTCAGCAGCGGCGCGGGCCGCGAGGCGCCGCGGCTCCAGCATGAGAATGCGGCCCTTTGTTAGATTTGCCTCCAGCATCGCGAGCGGCACCACGGTGGTTTTGCCTGCGCCGGGAGGCGCTTGCAGCACGGCGCGATTGCGCGTGCGCAGGGCAGAGAGCAGGGGATCGAGGGCGTCGTGAATGGGGAGCTGCGTCATGGGGTCGTTATCGGTCAGGCTTGCCGCCGGGTCCAGAGGGGTTGTATCGCCCGCGCTAGTCGCGACGGATCAGCTTGGCCCTGCCGTGGCGCGACGTGAGGCGCACTTCGGTTGCGCGCCAGATCTCCCCCACGCGGCTGTAGGTCACAGAGAGTGGGGAGGTTTTCAGCTCAGCAAGTTCTTCTTCTGAGTAGCCACCGATGCGGTCATAGGTGCCGGAGCAGGTCACGCTGTCGCCATCCTGCTGGCGGGTTTTGAGCGTGATGCGCACAAGGCGGGTTCCGTCAAATTGGGTTCGCTCAATCTGGCAAAGTGTGGCGTCTGTTTGGTCGCGCAGGCTGAGCCACATCATGCTCATCGGGTCGAGCGCGCCTTTGGTGCGGTTGGGGGCAATGGGCGTTGCAGGGCTTTGGGCGCCTTTGGTTTTGATCAGCAGATCGTTTTTTGCAACCAAACTGGTTTCTGATACGCGCTTACCTGTGTTGATATAGCCGTCATATTTCGCCGGTTTCAGGTCGGATCCACTGCGTGTGCCTGCGCCAGACACGGTGAAGCGGATGCTGCGCAGAACGCCGGCGAGGCCGGTGGTCTGAAAACTGCCTGCGCCCTTATAGCGCTCTGCGGATTCGTCCATTTCCAGTGTGAGCTCTCCCACTTTGAGGCCGAAGGCATGGACCGACCAAAGCTGGTTTGTGGTGTCTGCCTTGGCCGCCGAGAGACACAATTGCGCGAAAAAGACTGCGGCGCAAAAGCACGGTAGGCGCAATTTGCGCGTGTCGATGTGTCGCTGGACTAGACAAGAGAGGGTGGGGCGCGGCATGAAGATTTCCAAACAAAAAACACAGGGTAGCGCTATGGATATCGCAGATCTGCGTGACAGAATACTGAAACAAGAGCGCAGAGCGCTGGCGCGGGCGATTACTTTGGTGGAAAGCGCGCGCGAGGACCATCGCGCGCAAGCGAGTGCTTTGCTGGAAAGCCTGCGAGGGGCTGGGCGGCAGGCGCTGCGTGTCGGGTTGTCTGGGACGCCGGGAGTGGGGAAATCCACCTTCATTGAGAGCTTCGGCATGATGCTGACCGGGCAAGGGCTGCGGGTTGCGGTGCTTGCTGTGGATCCGTCCTCTGCGCGCAGTGGCGGCTCGATCTTGGGGGATAAAACCCGGATGGAAAGGCTGAGCCGGGACAAAAACGCCTTTATTCGCCCGTCCCCCAGCCAGACCCATCTGGGCGGTGTGGCCCGGCGCACGCGGGAAGCGGTGGCGCTGTGTGAGGCGGCTGGCTTTGATGTTGTGTTGATTGAAACCGTTGGGGTTGGACAATCGGAAACGGTGGTTTCTGAAATGTCTGATCTGTTTCTGTTGTTGCTGGCGCCTGCGGGGGGTGATGAGCTGCAAGGCGTGAAGCGCGGTATCATGGAAATGGCGGATGTGATCCTTGTGAACAAAGCGGATGGGGCACTCAAGACCACCGCGATGCGAACCTGTGCGGATTATGCAGGGGCGCTGCGGCTTTTGCGCAAGCGACCACAAGACCCAAAGGGATTTCCCAAGGCGATGACCGTGTCCGCGCTGGAGGAAGAGGGGCTGATGACTGCGTGGAAAGAGATCAACACGTTGACAGAGTGGCGTAAGGAAGAAGGGCATTGGACAGCCCGGCGTGCTGCACAGGCCCAGTTCTGGTTCCATGAGGAAGTCCGGCAGGGTCTCTTGGCGCGCCTGCATAAGGCGCAGGCGCGTAAGGACCTACAATTACTGGATGAAAAAGTCGCATCTGGTGTGATTACGCCGTCTCAGGCGGCGCAGGAGATGCTTGCACGCTTGGCATAACTGGATCATTCTGTCGGTCACCTTTTTGCGTTTCTGATGCGGATAAGGAGCTGAGATCGGAGTTTATGCGTATGCAAGAGCACACGGCTTTTTCGGAGGGTGCCGGGCAGGCGCATCCTCTCGGTTGGCCGTCAAGACAGCTTAAAGATGCATATACGTCGATTGTGCAGTTGCAAAACGGGTGTTTGCAGTTGCGGGTGGAGCACAACACCCTCAAAGGGGTCACTGCGGAAATGCTGGACTGGTGGTTCAGCGTGTTTGTCTCTCAGCGGGTCTCCTACCGAGGTGATGTGAAAAAGGCGTTTCTTTTCTGGCATCCTCAAGACCATGTCGACATTCGTGTGTCTGATGACAAAGCGTTGCGGCCGCTCAGGGTGGGGGATGAATTTTACGTTGGTGAGATGTTTGGTGGTGATCCCAAGTTGCAGAGCCGCGAGCGTGTCTGGGTGTCCAAGCGCGACACGGCTGGGTTCCATGTGTGCCTGAAACGTGCCGGGGTCAGAATTGGCAGTATCTGCTACAACTTTCAGGATGTGCCCGGAGGTGTTGATGTGGTGACGGAGGCCACGCTTGGTTTTGAGCGTGGTCTGGCTAAGACACTGCTGAATAACTTCATCGCGCGCTTGAGTTTTAACATGGGGATGTCGGACCCATGGTTGCTGCACAACGTTCAAGAATTTGGATATTTGCAGCAGTTTTTACCTGAACTGTTTTCAAAGCGTGCGCAGGGTAATGTTATTGTGCTGGAGGATCGGGGTTAAATGGTTGCGCAGCGGTGCTTTGGTGAGGTCGCATCCTTTAGTTCGACTGCGATATTGGGTCGGGCTGTTCTGCAGAGTGCAGGAGCGATTGTTCTTTGGTGATGCGTTTGTTTCGTTCCACTGACTTGCCTGAACCTCGGCCCCTAGATTGGCCACGTCGGCAGTTTAGTGACGCCAAGTTCCTTTTTGAGCAAATGCGCGATGGGCGTATCATGATCGAGTTGCATCACAACACGATCAAAGGTGTGACGCCCGAGATGTTGAACTGGTGGTTTGGCGTCTATGCGACGCAGAAGATACGGATTTGTGAGCAAGTCTTTGACGCCTATCTGATCTGGCATCCGCAAGACAATGTGGGGCTAAGTGTGTCGCGAGGCGACCTCAAGGAGCCTTTGCGCGTGGGGGATGTGCTGGCTGTCAGGCGGTATTTTGCGCGAGATCGGGCCTTTAAGAGCTATGAACGGTTTCATGTCATGCAGCGGGATGCCGAGGCCTTTGCGGTCAAGGTGCATCGGCTTGGCATGCAGATGGCGATAGCGCGTTGGGAGTTTCAGGCAACACAAGACGGCACTGATGTCGTGATGCGCACCGAAGTTGGTGTTGAAAACGGGCTTGTGAAGGTGATCATGAACAACTTTATCCTACCGATGGTTGTCGACATGAAGCTTTTGGATGCGTGGCTACAGTATAGCGTCGAAGAAATTGGCAACTTTGAGTTCTTTTTGCCTGCGCTCTATGCGAAGCGAGATCAGGGTGCCGTGATTGATCTTTCGGACGAGTTGGGGCAGAGATCGTGCGATCTGTGAGTGTATTCGTCTTATGATGGGCGTATTTGCTTTGCGGAATCGTCAAATAATGAACGTGAGCCGCTGAATCACTTGACGCCCCTGCCAATTCCGCCTAATCACGCCAAACAAAATTCCGGGCGCGGCCTTGGCAGCGCCCTTATGCTTTGACGGGGCCGTTATCCCCGTGCACCGTAAAACGAGGATGAACCCATGTCGCGCCGTTGCGAATTGACCGGAAAAGGCCCGATGACTGGCAACAATGTCAGCCACGCCAACAACAAAACCAAGCGTCGTTTTCTGCCTAACCTGAACGACGTGACCCTGCAGTCCGAGACCCTGGGCCGTGGCGTTAAACTGCGTATCTCCGCAGCTGCGCTGCGCACCGTTGATCACCGCGGTGGTCTGGACGCATTCCTGGCAAAAGCTAAAGATACCGAGCTTTCTGACAACGCTCTGAAAGTGAAAAAAGAGATCGCAAAAGCACAGGCAGCAACTGCCTAATTTTGCTGACCTTTTTAGGTTTTGACAGCCTCGCAGTTTTGCGGGGCTGTTTCTTTTTGTCGCCTTCACAAAGTTAAGATGACGTGCCTATATGCGGGCATAATGGTGGCTTTCCGCAGATATCTCACGATGGCCTTGGTGGCTGTGCTTGTGCTGACAGGGCACAGCATGGCTGTGGCGCGTGGCATGCCCGGTGTGGCTGGATATGCGGAGTATTGTATCGCCGAAAGCGCGGTAATGGTGCCGGTGGATGCGGATGGCAACCCAACCGGGCCGGCGCATATCTGCCCGGATTTCAGCGCCTCGCTTTTCACCTGGGTTGTGGATGACGAGCCGATCCTGCCTATGGTTTTGGGGCATGTGCGTAGTCTGCGGATTGTGCGTGGCGACTTTGATGAAGCGATTCGCACTGTTGCGGTAAACGCCCGTGCGCCTCCTGCCTTCGTGTTCTTCTGACTTTTTGACACGATACCCTATAGGGACAGGAGACTTGATATGTCCGTAAAAACAACCGTCGTTGCTGCCATTGCAGCCGTTTCTTTTGCCTTTCCTGCGTTTGCGGAAAGCACCATTGCTGTGAAAGACGCCTATGCGCGGGTGGCCACGAAAGTGTCCAAATCCGGGGCAAGCTTCATGGTTATTGAAAACACAGGCGACGAGGACGACCGTCTGGTGGCGGTGTCTTCCGAGGTGGCGAAGCGCACTGAACTGCACACCCACAAAGAAGATGCGAATGGCAACATGCAGATGCTGCATGTCAAAGAAGGCTTTGCGGTGCCTGCAGGGGGCAAGCATATGCTCGCGCGTGGTGGGGATCACGTGATGTTCATGGGGCTGACCCAGGGTCTAGAGCATGGAGATGTGGTCACGCTGACGCTGACCTTTGAAAAGGCCGGTGACATCACGCTGGACGTGCCCGTGGATCTGGAGCGCAAGCCTGCGCATGGTGATGGGCACGGCGCGCATAAGCACTGAGCATGCTGCAAAGATTTGATCATTTGGCCATCCTTCGGGGTGGCCCTTTCGTAAGATCAGCTGCGTGTTTGAGCAAGCTCGCGTGCCACCCAATCCGGCACGATCTCTGACGCGTGGCCAAGGTGGACCTCCGCAAAGCGCGACGCACCAGCAGAGGGCTCCAGATTAAGCTCGATGGTATGCGCGCCGATGTGGTCCGCATGGGCGACAAAATTGGCGGCTGGGTAGACCTCACCTGAGGTGCCAATGGAGACAAACAGATCTGCCGCGTCCAAAGCCTGTTCGATGCGTTCCATAAAATAGGGGATTTCGCCAAACCACACGACGTCTGGCCGTGTTGCGGGCGCGGCGCAAGCGGGGCAGGGATCTTCTTTTGTCATGACAGGTGGCGCTTCCCAGCGGTGGCCACATGCGGCGCACAGCGCGCCGGCCAAGGTGCCATGCATATGGAGCACATTCTTGCTGGCTGCCTTTTCATGCAGATTGTCCACGTTCTGAGTGACAATCAGCAGGGTGCCATCCAGTTCGGCCTCGAGCTCTGCGAGCGCGTGATGTGCGGCATTGGGTGTGGCCTCGGCGGCATTGCCGCGTCGGGCGTTGTAGAAGGCGTGAACCAAGTCAGGATTGCGGGCGAAGCCCTCCGGTGTGGCCACATCTTCGATGCGATGCTGCGCCCAGAGCCCGCCCTCGTCGCGGAAGGTGCCAAGGCCGCTTTCAGCACTGATGCCTGCGCCGGTGAGGATAACGATATTGGTGCCCATGGTGGTTTTCTGCTTTCTGGCTGTCGGGTGGCGGCTCTGCTCTGACTGTGGCAATCTCGCGCTGGACTGGCAAGGTAAGGGAATGATGTGCCATGAAAATTCTGTTTGTGTGCCTCGGCAATATTTGCCGTTCACCCACCGCAGAGGGCGTGTTTCGCGCAATGGCGCCTCAGGCGCAGGTGGACAGCGCGGGCACTGGCGCCTGGCACGTGGGGGAGCCGCCTTATGGCCCAATGCAGGCCGCCGCACGTGCACGTGGGTATGATCTGTCTGATCTGCGCGCACGGCAGTTTGTGGCGCAGGATTTTGCGCGATTCGATCTGATCATTGCGATGGATCGCGACAATCTGAGCAATATAGAGCGGTTGCGGCCCGCAGGTGATGATACGCCGGTGCGGCTGTTCACCGGGTATGAAAGCAGTGGGGCAGAAGCGGTGCCAGACCCCTACTACACCCGCGATTTTGATGGGACACTCGATCTGATCGAAGACTGCGCGCGCGGGCTGGCGAAAACGCTCTGAAAGCGTGCGATGGGGGCATTAGTTTCGGAAAATTGAAAACTAACGGCTGGTGTTTCTAAAGCAGAGCTTGCCCCTCTTGCGCAGCAGACCAGCGCGGCCCGACATTGGTTTCGATGTCCAGTTGGAGCCTCGGTTGTGTCGCGCCTATTTGTCCAAAACGCGGAATTCCTCTTCCAGCCATGGGAATTTTTCTATGGCGGGTGTGATCATGTGGCTGGTGAGCAGATTGCGCATGGTCTGCGCCACGTCACGCGGCACCGTGTCTGCCCAATCGCCGCTGGCGAGCAAAGAAATTGTGCGGCTGAATGGCGCAAACGGCAGGGGATGCGCGGTGACGCGATCGTGGAAGCGGGTGGCGCGCAAATACCCCAGTGGCGTTGTGATCGCCCAGCCGATCCCGCGCGAGACCATGGCGATCAGCGAGGGGTTCGAGCTGATTTCAAACCGATGTGGGATGTCGATCTTGCAGCGCTTCAGGTGCGCCTCAATCTGTCGTCCAATAAGTTGCTCCTGTCCGTAGCGCAGCATGGGCAAGTTCGCGAGCGCAGACATCACATCCCCCTTGGCAGGCACGCGGCCAGCGGGCGCGATCAGGATGAAAGGGTCGCGGGTCAGCGGATATTCGGCAATGCCGTCCATCACTTCCCCAGAGGTCGCGGTGATCGCAAGGTGCAGGTCACGGGCGCGAATGGCCTTTGTGATTTCGTGGCTCGGAGCGGTCACAAGGCGAAACTGACAGCGGGTCATGGACTCCGCCAGGGTCGTCACCAGGCGGGGGGTCAGGTCATTGTCAAAGTCATCAATGATGCCCATGGAGAGCTGGGTGAGGTGCGTGAGATCCATCACCGCCAGCTCGGACTGTGCAAGACGCAATTGCGAGAGCACAGCGCTCGCACGGATCAGATAGGCCCGCCCCGCTGGGGTCAATTGCATGGGGCGTTTGCTGTGGTCGAGCAGGTCGGTGCCAAGCGCCTTTTCAAGATTGCGGATCTGTTGAGACACAGCGGGTTGAGACAGGCCCGTGATTTCGGCCGCTTGCGCCACGGCCCCGGTGGCGGCCAGCGCCTCAAACACTTCCAAACCCCTGAGGGTGACACCTTTGTTCAACATTTTGGCTCTCCGGCAGATTTGCCTTTTGTGAATAGTCGCGCGGGTTGGGTCAAGCCAAGAATAGACAATAGAAACTGTGGGAGACGGCGATGGCCATCACATATTTGAAACGCGCAGACGCCGCTGTGGCAGAGGCAGGGGCCGCAGATGCCCGCGACACTGTGGAGATCATGCTGGCCCGGATCCGGCAAGGTGGCGAGGCCACAGTGCGGGCGTATGCGCGTCGGCTGGATCGCTGGGAAGGGGCCATCGTTGTGGTGCGTGATGAGATGGCAGAGGCGGCGCGGCAGGTTGCACCAGAGCTGCGGGAGGCCATGCGCTATGCGTATGACAATATCCGTCGCTTTGCGGAGGCGCAGCGCAACAGTCTGAATGAATTTGAGGTTGAGCTGCGGCCTGGATTGATGGCAGGGCAGCGCGTGATCCCCCTGCATGCTGCGGGTTGCTATGTGCCGGGTGGGCGCTATAGCCATATTGCCAGCGCTTTGATGAGCATCACCACGGCGCGGGTTGCTGGGGTTGAGGATGTGACGGCGGCGTCACCGCCGCGTCCAGATGAGGGCATTCCGGCGGCGATCCTCTATGCCATGTGGCTTGCGGGGGCGGATCGTGCCTTGGCGCTTGGCGGTGTGCAGGCCGTTGCGGCGATGGCCGAGGGGCATTTTGGTGCAGGGCGTGCCGATATTCTGGTCGGGCCGGGCAATCAATATGTGGCGGAAGCAAAACGCCAGCTGTTTGGGGAAGTTGGCATCGACATGTTCGCAGGGCCCACCGATGTGCTGGTCGTGGCGGATGACAGTGCCGACCCGGATCTGGTGGCGTGGGATCTGGTGGGGCAGGCAGAGCATGGGGGCAATTCGCCCGTGTGGCTGGTCTGTGACGATCAGGCGCTGGCGGAGGCTGTGATGGCAAGGATTGATGGCTGCGTGGCGCAGTTGCCAGAGCCCAATCGCAGTGCGGCCAGACAGGCGTGGGCGGAGCGTGGGGAGGTGATCCTTTGCGCCGATCGAGAAGAAATGGCTGAAGTGTCTGATGCTTATGCGCCAGAGCATTTGCATGTGCAGGCGCGCGATCTGGCATGGTGGCAGACGCGGTTGCGCAGCTATGGCTCTTTGTTTCTTGGTGAGCGCGCCTGTGTGACGTTTGGCGACAAAGCTGCGGGGCCGAACCATGTGCTGCCCACCGACAAGGCCGCGCGTTATACGGGCGGGTTGTCAGTGCATAAGTTCCTGAAAACCGTCACGTGGCAGCGCGTGGCCGATGAAGCGCTGCCAGAGCTGGTTCGGGCGTCATCGGTGATTTCGCGCGAGGAGGGCATGGTGGGGCATGCCATCAGCGCGGAGATGCGGGAGGCGCAGTTTTTGCGGCCACCCAGTTTGAAGCTGGTGAGTGGCGCTTAGGGCCGTGACCGAAGCGCCGGAAACACAAGACATGCCGTTTGTCGCTGCGGATCAGCGCAGGTGGTTGCAGCTGCGCGTCGCATCTTCGCCGAACGCCTTGTAGCGTTTCCAGAAAATTTCGTGGCTGCGGCTGTCGGACTGGCGGACTTCCTGCGCCTTGTGCGGTTCTTTGATAAAGCTTGCGGCCAGTCGCTGATCCGCGCGCGACAGCGACTTGTTGGCCACTTTCTGAATGCAGCGGCACAGGTTGCGGTTGGCCGCGTCACGCTCAGATTGTTGGCAGGCACGATTGAGAACGCGCGCGTCAACTTGCTGTGGAACGAATGGGATCAGTACGGCTGCCAGCAGCAGCGCCAGTAGTGCTCGGGTCATAGTTGCCTCATGTCTCTGCTCGGGCCCGTGGAGATTCTTTTGGTCCATCGTTGCGGCCTGACCGGATATCGCGCTTATTATGGGGCAGCTGTTGCTTTGTTGCAATCACAAGCGCGTGGGTTTTGAAGGCCATCAGTCAGGACTGAAATTGCGACCGTCTGTCTGAGCGTCAATAGAAGGGCCCGCTGTGATGCATTGAGGCTAAGCCAATGAAATGGAGGAGGAAATATGCCCAGGATTACCAAGGAAACAGACCTTCAAACCGTGATCACAACTTTTGAAATGACGCCCGGCACCTGTCAGGATCTGCTGGATGCCCTGACCGAAGCTTATGATCAATTTATTTCAAAACAGCCTGGATTCATTGCGGCAGGATTGCATGTGAATGACGCGCAAACGCGGGTCGCGAATTACTCGCAGTGGCGTCGTCGCGAGGATTTTCAGAGCATGTTGCGCAGTGCGGAAATGCGGGAACGCAACCGACGTATTCACCAACTGTGCCGCAGTTTCGAGCCAGTGATGTATGATGTTGTCGAGGCTTTCGATTGAGCATAGTCTGATCGCAGTTTCAAAGGCTTAGGAGGCCGTCATGTATCATCATATCTTGGTTCCCGTGGCTTTTGATGATGGGCATGATCCAAATGAGGCTATCGCTGTGGCCCGCCGGTTGGTGGCTGAGAATGGGCGCGTGAGTTTGCTGCATGTCATGGCGCATGTCCCGAGCTATGTGATGAACTACGTGCCTGAGGGGTTTCAATCCGAGGCCCGTGCTTCAATCGAGGCCAGTCTGGAGGCCATGGGCGCAGATTTGCCCCATGCACGCGGCATCGTGAAGGAGGGGGCCGTGGGCAAGACAATCGTTGGTTGGGCCAAAGATGAAGGTGTTGATTGCATCGTTATCGCGTCGCATAGACCTGGGGTGCAAGATATAGTACTTGGCAGCACCGCAGCGCAGGTTGTCCGGCATGCCACCTGTGCGATACACGTCACCCGATAGTGAGGAGCTCTGCCGAAATGATGAAGTCTGTCAAATGGTTACGTGGTATTGCTGCGGCTGCGATTTTGTTTTTGGCGGGGCCTGTTTTTGCAGATGACGACAACGGATTCTCAGAACATCAGACCAAACGCGCGGTGGATACCTTTGAGGCAGCGTCGGCAGCCTGTGCGACTTTGGATCCGGTGTTTCGCGTAGATTGTCTGCGGCAGGCTTACAGTCAGACGGTACGGGTTGTTGCCAATGCCTCGGTCTATTGGGAAGCAGAAGTGGCGCTGACGCGCGTGAACCGTGGGCTTTATGCGTTTGTGCGAGAGCATTTGGATCGCAACGTTGCGCGGGTACGGGTGAATGGCGGACGGATCAAGGCTGTGACGCCCGCGTCGGTGCCGGTGGCGCAGCAACTCTATCGCGATGGTGTGGACCGTGCGGTGGCCGCGATGCGCGGCGCGTCGTCTTTGGAAGTGCGCTATTTCGAGCCGATCTCTCAGGCGCTTTTGGCGACAAAATCCATGATGCAATAGTCCGGTCGTCCCTGCGGTTTTGTTGCGGGGGCTTGGCGGTGCAGAACCAGCCGTTTGGGCGCCGCTTTGTCGCGACCTGATCGCGCGCGACAAAGCTGTGTTCCGACGGGTTAAGCTGGATTGGTCGCAGGTGTCATATCGGCCTGCGTGAGCGTGTAAGCTTTGGCAAAGCCGCCGTTGAGAAAGCCCTTTAGTGGGATCAGACGGACGAAATTGAAATCACCGAAATCCGCGTAGATTTTTGCCTTTGGGCGCTGGTCGAGATAATGCGCGCGCAAGGCCGTGTGATCTTCGCTACCGCGTGTCACAAATTCCGCCCGTGCTTGAATGGTGAGGCGTGGATGGGTGAGCGGATCCCCCTTTTCGCGAGGTTCAACCAGCAGCAAGGAACAGCGCGGATCAGCGCGCAGTGCCGTTGTGTGGCTCGCGAGGTCTGAGATCAGCGTGAGCGGTTCAAATGCAGGTGTGGTGGCGAGCGCGACTCGGGTGGCGGAGGGGGCACCTGTCTCTGGATCGATGACAGCCATAGAGGCGTAGGTTGCGTCTCGGATCATGGCTTGTGCAAAGGCGCGGGCGTCGTCATCGGCGGGCAAAAAGGGATCTTTTTTCATATCTCGGTGTCAGCTTAGGTGATTTGGGTTTGAAATAGGCGGGGTGCGTTTGTGCTGCCGTTGGGGAGCGTGCCCTTCGGGTGAGGCTGCCTTACGTCACGGTCTAAACGCTTTGGCAAATGGCGATCTGGAGGGATGGCTGGCTGAGCGGCTGTGCCTGCGTTTGGGGCGTGCTGTCTTGCTCGATCTGGCGTTGGGCTGGATCTGGCTGGAGCGCGGGCTGCATGCGTTGGAAGCGAATTGGCGGGCCGGTCTGTCTGTCGCGATCTGGCTGGCGTGTGGCTGCCTGCGTTTGGGGCTTGCTGTCTTGCTGGACCTGGCGTTTGGCTGGGCCTTGCTGGAGTGCGCGCTGCATGCGTTGGGTGCAAACTTGCTCGCTGAACTGTCGGGAAGGTGCTGGCTTGATCTTGGCTGCCTTCGTGCGTGGCTGGCTGTCTGGCTTGGTCTGTTTGACCTTGCTGGATTGCTTGCTTCGTACGTGGGTTGCGATCTGGCTCGCTGTATTTCTTGAGTATCTACTTAGGGTGAGTCGGTGCGGGATGCAAGAAAAATCGTTTAAAAACAAATACTTGAGTAGTTTTGTCGGAATTGCGGGGCGCAGAGTCTTTTTGTCGGAATTGTGCGCATTTCAGCGAAATGCCGCTATCTCCTTGCCGTGACAGGTGAAAAGTCTGAGTGGGCTCCCTATTTTCAATGTATCTAAACCTGAGAGGAGAGCTTTGATGAAATGTCCGGTGGATGGCGCAACGCTGGTGATTGCAGACCGCAACGGGGTGGAGATTGACTATTGCCCGGAATGCCGTGGGGTCTGGCTGGACCGTGGAGAGCTGGACAAGATTGTGGAGCGCGCCGGGGCCTATAGCGCGCCGCCGCCACCGCCGCGCGCAAGCCACACGCAGGAGCAGCGCGGGCATGATCAGAGCTATGATTCCCGCTATCAGGGCAAGCCGCGCAAAAAGAAAAAGATGAGCAGCTTTCTGGATGACATCTTTGATTTCTGAGGTTGCGGCCTAAGCAGACCAGTTGGGGGCCGGTGGCCCCCTTTTTATCTCGGCGGTGCGGTCAGCCTTCTGGGAAAGTGGCAAAACACTGATCGGATTGGCGGGACGCATCCGCGCGCGCGGCGCGCAGATCGCGGCGCAGCGCGTCCCGCTTGGTGCGCTCGGCGCGCAGGTCAATGTCCACCGGCACTTCGACCGTGTGATATTCCACTTCGTCGCAGCGATACCAGCGGCCGTCATCGTCGTGACAGTCTTTCGGCACCAGAATGGCCTCTTCATAGCTGTGCAGGGCGTAGCCGCGCGAGATGTTGGCGTCCGCCGTGGCAATCGCGCTTTGCAAATGGGTGACGCGGCTGTTGGCTGTGTTGAGGCAACGCTCCAGCGGCGTGGCGCAAGCGGCGAGGGTTGAGAGGGCGATCCCCGCAAGAACAATTTTTGCGTGCATGTGTGACTCCGTTTTTTGCGGAGCCATGGGGCAGCGTGGGCTGACAGGCAAAAGCGGGGCGGTGTTATTGGATAGCGGGAGGCCTTAAGAGAGTTGCGCTGCGGTGCAGTCGCGAAATTTCTGCACTTCGGGCGCGGCGCCGATCAGTGACACGCCGACGGTTTGGGCCTCGGTAAAGGCCAACGCGGTGTCATTGAACTGCAAGCCGTCCAGCACATTGCCAAAGCCGCTGTCCGCGACGTTGAGGGTTTGGCCGTTGTCTGAGAGCGCGTGTTCTGGCGTGGTGATGGTGATCTTATTGGGGCCGAGGAAACGCATGGCGAACCATGGGGTGGGGTGCCACGGGTCAGGCTTGCGGGTGATTGCTAGGGTGTAGAGCGGTTTGGTTGGGTCGTAGGTGAGGTAGATGTGCGTGTCGGTGGTTTCATGCGTCAGTGTGCAGGTTTTGCCACTGGTGGCCTGCCATGCGAAGGCCGGGGTCGCGAGGGAGGCGAGGACGGAGATGATGAGGCAGCGCATGTGGCGAGCTTAGGGGGTGGGTGGCATAGCGTCGAGAGTGTAGTGCGTCACAAAAGCATGATGCAGAGCATCATGCCGCGCCCGACCTCCCCCACGGGAGGGCGCGTTCGCTTCCTACCGAGGTCGGGCACGGTCCTAGACTTCGTTTTCCGACGGTTGGCTCTTTCCACCAATATACATACCGCTAAAATTTACCCCTAGTCCGTGGACGCCGAGGTCAGCGTTCTCCTCGAGCATTATCTGGCTTTGGTTGATGAAACGTAGTCTAAGATGGTGGCCGGTTTCAAAATAGGTAAAAGTACTCGGCACTTCATCAGAAACTAAGATGTGTTCGAGAACCCCGATATTGGGACCAAGTTCACTGTCTTCGCCAAAGAATGCTAAGCCGTCTACTAACAATCGCGTCAAACCTTCTACATTGGAGGGCAAAGAAGTTATGTTCAGTTCTGCACTTTGAATTGTATTGCCCGCTCTAACAAAATTTCGTGTAAAGATTTGCTCGTCACTATTTTGTATTTTCCCGAACGGGACCGTTTTTTGTAGTGATGCGACGAACTTGTACAGCTCTTCACGCATCTTTTTTACTTCCAGTAAGGTAAAGTTTTTTCGCTGACTTGTTCGACTGTCATAGATGTCGTGATGTTCGAGGCATAAGAAGGCCAAATTCTCTAAGGATGAATTAGAGTGGTCCTTGTCTAAATGCGCTATCTGTCCGGGTTTGATTTCCGCATCTCTTTCGGCTCCATAACATATACAGCAACGTCGCCTTGATCGAAGCAAAACGGCGGTTTCATCCGACTTTGTGATCCTTTGACGCGCCATTTACCGCCCCCGTCGCTTCACATTCCCACCACGTTGCCCGGCACGGCCTGCCGTTGAGCGGCCTCGGCTTTTGACCGCATCTTCCTCGGCAGCCTTGATCGCGTATTGCCGGGCCATCGGATCATCCGCCACGGCGAGGTCCACCGCCTCAAGCCGTTTGATCTCATCGCGCAGACGGGCGGCCTCTTCGAATTCGAGGTTCTCGGCGGCTTTGCGCATGTCGTCGCGCAGGCCGGAGAGCACGGCCTCCAGATTGCCGCCAGCCAGCGGGTTGTCGATCTTGGCGGTGACGCGGCTTTGGTCTGTGTCGCCTTGATAAAGTCCGGCCAGCACATCCTCGACGTTCTTTTTGACCGTCGCGGGGGTGATGCCGTGCTCTTCGTTATAGGCCATCTGTTTGGCGCGGCGGCGGTTGGTTTCGCCAATTGCGCGCTCCATGGAGCCGGTCATGCGGTCGGCATACATGATCACGCGGCCCTCGGCGTTGCGTGCGGCGCGGCCAATGGTCTGCACCAGTGAGGTTTCTGAGCGCAGGAAACCCTCTTTGTCGGCATCGAGAATGGCGACGAGGCCACATTCGGGAATATCGAGACCCTCGCGCAAGAGGTTGATGCCGATCAGCACGTCAAAGGCCCCGAGGCGCAGATCTCGCAGGATTTCGATGCGCTCCAGCGTGTCGATGTCGCTGTGCATGTAGCGGACTTTCACGCCCTGCTCGTGCAGGTATTCGGTGAGGTCCTCGGCCATGCGTTTGGTGAGGGTTGTCACCAGCGTGCGGAAGCCGTCTTGCGTCACTTTACGGATTTCATCCAGCAGATCGTCCACCTGCATCTCAACCGGACGGATCTCCACCTCGGGGTCCAGCAGGCCGGTGGGGCGGATGACCTGTTCACTGAACACCCCGCCGGATTGCTCCATCTCCCAGTTTGAGGGCGTGGCGGAGACAAAGACGGATTGAGAGCGCATGGCGTCCCATTCTTCAAATTTCAGCGGGCGGTTGTCCATGCAGGAAGGCAGGCGGAAGCCATGTTCTGCCAGCGTGAATTTGCGGCGGTAGTCGCCCCGGTACATGCCGCCGATCTGCGGCACAGAGACGTGGCTTTCATCGGCAAAAACAATGGCGTTGTCAGGGATGAATTCAAACAGGGTGGGTGGCGGCTCGCCCGGTGCGCGGCCGGTGAGGTAGCGGGAGTAGTTTTCAATCCCGTTGCAGAAGCCCTGCGCCTCCAGCATTTCCAGATCAAAGTTGGTGCGTTGCTCCAGCCGCTGCGCCTCTAGCAGTTTGCCCTCGTCTACCAGTTGATCGAGCCGCTGGCGCAGCTCTTTTTTGATGTTGACGATGGCCTGATTGAGCGTCGGTTTGGGCGTTACGTAGTGGCTGTTGGCATAGACACGGATCTGCTCAAACGTATCAGTTTTCTCGCCGGTCAGCGGATCAAACTCGGTGATGCTTTCCAGCTCTTCGCCAAAGAAGGAGAGCTTCCAGGCGCGATCTTCGAGGTGCGCGGGGAAGATTTCAAGGCTGTCGCCGCGCACGCGGAAGGAGCCGCGTTGGAAGGCCGCGTCATTACGGCGGTATTGCTGCGCCACCAGATCGGCGATCACTTGACGCTGGTCATACTCGCCGCCCGCTTTCAGATCGAGGGTCATGGCCGAATAGGTTTCCACCGAACCGATGCCGTAGATGCAGCTCACAGATGCGACGATGATCACATCATCCCGTTCCAGCAAAGCCCGCGTGGCGGAGTGGCGCATGCGGTCGATCTGTTCGTTGATCTGGCTTTCTTTCTCAATGAAGGTGTCGCTGCGCGGCACATAGGCCTCAGGCTGGTAGTAGTCATAGAAGCTGACAAAGTATTCGACCGCGTTTTCCGGGAAGAAGCCTTTCATCTCGCCATAGAGCTGGGCGGCGAGCGTTTTGTTGGGCGCGAGGATAATGGCGGGGCGTTGCGTTTCCTCAATCACCTTGGCCATGGTGAAGGTTTTGCCGGTGCCTGTTGCGCCAAGCAGCACCTGATTGCGGTCACCCTCGTTGATGCCCGCGGAGAGTTCGGCAATCGCTGTGGGCTGATCGCCAGCAGGCTCAAACTCTGTGTGCATCACAATCCGCTTGCCGCCCTCAAGTTTGGGGCGGCGGACAGCCTCGGGGCCGGGGCTGTTCAGCAGGGGGGCGTTAGCAGCGTCGCTCATCAGAGACTCCATCGCGGGGGGCAGATCGTGCTCCTGATTTTGGTCTCTTTTTGTTCCTGTGCAAGGGCGAAAGCGCATTTGGAGGCATTCTGTGGATCTGGCCCTGCGCCGTGGTGATCCGCGCGTATGTTTGCGGGTGTAGAAAAGGGTCATGACTGCACAGTGCTTTGCGCAGCGCGGGCCGGATTGATTTACCTAGGGTTCATCTGGGCAACATTCTTTTGGGTAAGAAATTTCTATATGTTTTGAAATAATGGGAAGTGGTTCCGTGCATTTGTGAAACTAAATATATACTGCACTTGCACCTTAAGCATTGGTCTCGCTATGCTATTGTGAGCAAGCAGTCATGGAGGACGGACTGTCCAGCTGCAATTACACCCCTCGCTCCCCGCAGCCTGACTGAGCGTTCTGACTGCTTGCAAGCTTATCTTTCTCGTCACATCACCGGTTTGTGGGCGCTTGCGCCAATCTGACACTTGTTTGAATGGTCAGAATCCGGGATACATTTTGCAGTCCAAGGAGAAAGCGATGATTGCGCGTATCTATCAGCCCGCCCGGACTGCGATGTCGTCGGGCACAGCAAAGACCCACCAGTGGGTTCTGGAGTATGGACCCTCTGAAGCCAAGGACATTGATCCGCTGATGGGGTGGACTGGATCTGGTGATACGCAAACTCAAGTGCGGCTTAAATTTGAGAGTAAAGAGGCAGCGGTGTCCTACGCGCGAGAGCATGGCATCGAGGCGCAGGTGATCGAGCCGCAAAAACGTAAGCCCAACATCCGGCCCGGTGGATATGGTGAGAATTTTGCCACCAATCGGCGTGGGCCCTGGACGCACTAGCGCCGTTGCAAAGCAGCACAGTTAGAGCTGCAAACACGCTGATTTTCTGGTGGTTGCATTATTGCATCATCGTTGCGCGCGTTTGGCGTGCTTGCTTGACCAAAACGTAAGGCAGAGATAGCGCGGTCTAACCCAGCGGCTTGCCAGGCGGATCTTCAAGGAACAACAGGACAGAAGAGATGCGTTTGCAGCGAGCGGCGGTTTCCGTCGTGGCGTTGGTTGCGGCATGGCCGGCCTTCGCACAAGATACACAACTGAAAGATATCAACGTAACCGGCGCGGATACTGAAGGATACTTCGGCGAGCCAGTGGCCCTCAACACCGGTACGATTGCCAAAACAGGTGATGCGATCATCGACACACCACGGTCTGTGAGTGTGATCACGACAGAGCAAATTCAAGAAAGAGGCGCGCGTGATCTGGAGGAAACTCTGGCCTATACACCGGGTGTGCGTGCCGGGCTGTTTGGTCAGGATAACCGCGCGGATTGGGCAAATGTCCGCGGGTTCACCCCCAATTTCCTGCAAGATGGTCTGCAGACACGTTATGACTTTTACAATGGACCGCGCCCTGAGACTTTCATGCTCAACAGTGTTGAAGTTCTGCGCGGACCTGCCTCTGGTCTGTACGGCAGCGGCTCTGTTGGCGGGGTTATCAACACCACTTCCAAGACATCGGCACAGGATGCGCCAAACATTGTTCAATTCCAGCTCGGCAGCAACAATCGCAAGCAAGTTGGTGTGGACGTAAGCGGGAACGGCAATAAAAGCGGGACGCTGAGCTACCGTTTTGTGGGGCTGTTGCGTGATTCCGATGATGTGTTGCCATCTTCACAGGACGACACCTTCAATCTCGCACCGTCCTTCACATGGCGTCCAAGTGAAGATACCGAACTGACGGTGCTTGCCAGCTATCAGAGAAGCCGTGCGACCCCAGCGACGCAGTTTGCCTCTTGGATCGGCACTTTGGAGCCTGTGCCATCCGCCTTTGTCATTCCTGACTTTTCCGGTGGTGCTCCGATTGTTGTGCCATCACCCAACGCTGGGCGCGAGTTTGACTCTGACCTATATGTTGGGGAACCCGGTTTTGACCGATACGATTCCGAGTCAGCCAGTTTGTCGGCAAGCTTCAAGCATCGCTTCAACAACGTATGGTCTGTGAATGCGAATGCACGTCTCTCTGACTCTGATGCCGAATATGATCACGCCTATTGGTATGGTGCGACAGATATCCGTACAAACCTGCCAGCGCTTGCCCAATATCTCTATCTCGGTCGCTATAAACTGGATGGCACAATCAACCGCACCTTCTACAAGGCGCGCAATTCTCTGAAAACCTTTGGTGCCGATGCCTACACCACGGCGGAATACAGCCTTGGTTCTGTCGAGATGCGCAGCATTGTCGGATTGAACTACAGCCGCGGTGAGTTTGACAAAGACTCCTCGGACAACACTGACCCAAACAACCACGGCGCACCGATCAATCCGTTTGATCCGACATACGGTAACATCATTGATGTCGACATCATTGACACCCCTTCGGTCACAACGAAGGAGTGGGGGATCTATTCACAAAACCGCGCAACCATCAATGACCGCCTGTTTGTAGACTTCGGTGTGCGCTACGGGCGCGTTGAAGTTGGCGAAAATCTGGATTCCGCCAATGGCAATTTGCGTCCAGGTGCAGAGGACAGCGCATGGACCGGCAATGCCGCTGTGATGTATCGCTTTGACAACGGGCTGGCGCCTTACGTCAGCTGGGCAACGAGCTTCCAACAAGAAGCGTTTGGCACGGATGCCAATGGTCGACCATTTGATCCAACCGAAGGTGAGCAGTATGAAGTTGGTGTGAAATACCAGCCAACCGGTACAAACACTCTGTTGTCTGCAGCGGCATTTGACATCACAAAGTCGAACTTGCTTCAGAGAGATCCGACGAACCCGAATTTCCAGGTGCAGACAGGTGAAACGAGCTCCAAAGGGGTTGAGCTAGAGGCCTTCCATAGCTTTGGCGACTTTTCTGTTCAGGCCTCCTATACCTATCTGGATACGCAAACAGACACTCAGGACTACATTGATGGTATCCCCGAGCATCTGGCGTCAGCATGGGTGAACTACACTCCCAAGCAGCTTGATGGCTGGAGCTTTGGTCTTGGGGCGCGCTACACTGGGTCTACCTTTGGTTCAGCTGGTCTGCCTGTTGCGCTGCCGGGTCTGCCAACCGAGTTCAAAACCGGTGCTTACACCCTGTTTGATGCGGCGGTGTCCTATCGGAAAAATGACTGGCTTGTGGCGCTTAACGTCAACAATCTCTCGGACGAACGTGTCATCACTGGCTGCGGTGCTTTCGCCTGTTACTTCGGTGAAGGGCGCAATGTGATGCTGACGGTCAGCAAAACATTCTAAGCGGTTCAACGAGGGCCAGTCGTGTAAGCTGTGGCTGGCCCTTTCAATTCTTGACAACTCAGACCCACAAATTTACCGAAATACTCCAGCCACTGTTGAGATGAGCATCGCTCACACTGCAGCCAGCCCCAAGGTTCGAAGCGTTCAAGCAACGTGGGTATGCAAGACAAGGGCAGGCAGGTGCGCATAGTTTTTTCCATTGCTTTGGCGATAGGGCTCTTCAGTACACAGCTCTTGGCTGCGGGCGCTTTTCCCGTGGAGATTTCGCACAAATACGGCACAGCCCGCATAGAGGCCGCGCCGCAAAAGGTGGTGTCGCTGAGCTTCATCGGCCATGACTTTTTGTTGGCTCTGGGCACTGTGCCTTATGCGCTGCGGATGTGGTACGGATCGCACCCCTATGGGGTGTGGCCTTGGGCACAAGAGGCGCTGGGCGATGGGCAGCCGATCGTGATGCGCGGCGAGATTGATATAGAGCAGATTGCGGCGATGAAGCCGGATCTGATCGTTGGGCAGTGGAGTGGGATGACAGCGAGTGATTATGCGTTGCTCAGCCAGATTGCGCCGACCATCGCCCCGCAAGAGGCGTGGGGAGATTATGGGGCTCCCTGGGCCGGGATGCTGCGCACGCTTGGACGGGCTCTGGGGCGATCTGAAGATGCGGAGGCACAAATTGACCGCATCGAGCGGCGCTTTTCAGACATCCGCGCGGCGCATCCAAAGTGGCAAGATGCAACGGCTGCCGTTGTGTGGTCCGGGACCACTGGGGCCTATACGGCGGATGACATCCGGATGCAGTTCATGGCGCAGCTTGGCTTTCGCGCACCACCGGCGCTGAACGATATCGGGGCGTTTGATGCAATTTACAAAGTCATCCCGGAAGAAGTCACGGATCCGATCGATGCGGATGCACTGCTTTGGATTGACGCGGGCAGCAATGTGGATCGGTTGAACCGTCTGCCTTTGCGCCACACCATGCGGGCCTATCAGGAAGGGCGAGAGATCTATGTGGGGCTAGAGCTGGCGGCCGCGTTTTCACATTCAAGCCCTTTGAGCATCAATTACACGCTGGATCATCTGGTGCCCTTGCTCGAAGCGGCAATGGATGGTGACCCAGCCACAGAAGTTTCCACATCTCGAGCAGTCGGGATTTTGCCGGGAGAAGCCAAATGACGATGTTGGCGGACCAAAGTCTCCCAGAAAGGCGCGATCGACGTCCGGCTGTGTTCCTGCTCGCTGTTTTCGGCCTCGGAATGCTGTCTGTTCTGTCACTACGGCTTGGATTTCGCCCGGTTGATTGGCCGAGTGTTTGGAGCGCGTTCACGAATTTTGATGGGAACAGCGCTGCGCAGATTGTTGTGTTGGACATTCGTTTTCCTCGCCTGCTGGCGGCGCTCCTTGCGGGCAGCGCACTGGGCGTAGCGGGGGCCCTGATCCAGGGTATGACACGCAATCCCTTGGCAGACCCCGGTCTGTTGGGGATCAACGCGGGTGCAGCCTTTGGTGTTGTGACCGTTGTTTTTGCGCTCGGCTGGAGCGACCCTCGACAATTTGTCTGGGTGGCGATGGCTGGTGGCACGGTGGGAGCGGTCCTTGTGTTCGCATTGGGCGGCGGCGCGCAGGCCAGCCCGGCGCGGCTGTTGCTGGCGGGGGCCGCGATCACCGCATTTTTCCTTGCGATGAGCCGCGCGGTTCTCCTGATGAGCCGGCAAAGTTTGGACGTTTACCGCTTTTGGGTGTTGGGCGGACTGGATGGTATCAGCGCAGCTGACGTTCAGGGATTGCTTTTCTTCTTTGTAACAGGCTTTGGCATCGCGATTGTGGCGGCGTTTCTGTTGAACGCTTTGATGCTGGGGGAGGACACAGCCCGTGGGCTGGGGGTCAATGTTGGTTTGGCCAAGCTGATCACGGGGGGCGGAATTGTGTGCCTTGCGTCCAGCACCGTTGCGATGGCCGGGCCAATTGCTTTCATCGGTTTGATGGTGCCGCATCTGGCACGACCGCTGTCTCAGCAAGATATGCGCTGGCAGGTGGCGTTTTCTGCCGTACTTGGCGCGGTGTTGATGGTGTGCGCAGATTTGGTGGGACGGTTGCCGCTGCTTGGCGGGAACATGCAGGCGGGCGTTATGGCTGCGCTGATCGGGGGACCCGCTCTGGTTATCATGGTCCGCCGCAGTGGGGGACGTGCGCTATGAGTCTTTCTATCCGGACAAATGTGATGTCTTTCTGCATCGAACGGCGCGCCGTGTGGGTGGGTTTTGGCCTGTTGGCGCTGGTCCTTGTGATTGGTCTTTTGTCGCTGAGTATTGGCAGTTACCCGCTGGGCATTGATCAGGTGGTGCAAGGGCTTGCCGGACAACTCGGCGGTATTGAGCAGATGATCGTGCGCGACCACCGGTTGCCCCGGATATTGGTCGCCATTGGCGCCGGTGCTGCCTTTGGCATGGCGGGTGCAATGTTTCAGGCCATGCTGCGCAACCCGCTGGCCTCACCGGATGTGATCGGCTTTACGGCTGGCGCAAATTTTGGCGCGCTGCTGGCGGTTGTTTTGACCGGAAGCATGGTTCTGTTTGGGGCGCTGATGGGAGGGCTGGCGACGGCTGGCCTTGTGACTGTTTTGGCCTGGCACCACGGGCTACAGACCGGTCGGATCATTCTGGTCGGCATTGGCGTGAGCCTGACGCTCGCCTCAGGGGCTGATGTCCTGATGAGTATGACTGATGAACAGGTGGCCGCTGACATGGCGCGTTGGCTGACGGGGTCGTTGAACACGCGTTCTTTTCAGGATGTGACGCTGATCTGGGGTGGTCTGGTGCTGTTGTTGCCGATTGTCGGCTGGTTGCAGTTTCCACTCGCACGGATGGCGATGCATGATGACATCGTGATCGGGTTGGGCTTGGCGCTCTCCCCGCTGCGTCTGGCGATCACCTGCACAAGCGTTGCTTTGGTGGCATTGGCGGTCAGCGTGGCAGGGCCGCTGCCGTTTGTTGCCTTTGTAGCAGGACCCATTGCGCGGCGTCTGACGGGCGGCGGGCGGCCAGCTGTTCTGACCGCGGCCTGCGTGGGCGCGATTGTGACGATGGCCGCGGATTTGGCGGCGCGCTCAGTGCCTTTGATTCAATTGCCGGCTGGGGTTTTCACTGCGTTGGTCGGCGCACCTGTGCTGTTGTGGCTGCTGGCCGTGCAATACCGAAAAGGGAATTTTTGATGAATCAATCTGTGCGATTGAGCGCCGACTCCGTTTCGGTGGCTTTTGGAGACACGCCTGTATTGCAAGACTTGTCGCTGGCGCTGCCAGACGGCCAAGTCACGGTGATTGTCGGCCCAAATGCCTGTGGCAAGTCCACTTTGTTGCGCAGCCTGTCGCGTTTGCAGAAGGTTGACGCAG
Organism: Shimia sp. MMG029; assembly: GCF_027947445.1. Classification (NCBI taxonomy): domain Bacteria; kingdom Pseudomonadati; phylum Pseudomonadota; class Alphaproteobacteria; order Rhodobacterales; family Roseobacteraceae; genus Shimia; species Shimia sp. MMG029. The sequence goes on from NZ_JAQJIM010000007.1 coordinate 93,671, forward strand.
GTCAGATCATGCTGGACGGCCAAGCGATTGCGAAGCAACGCTCCAAACATGTGGCGCGTGCGCTTGCGGTGTTGCCGCAGTCCCCTTCTGCGCCGGAGGGGAACACGGTGTTGGACCTCGTGCGTCGCGGACGGACCCCCCATCAGTCGGCATTGCAGCAGTGGTCCAAAACCGATGCAGAGGCGGTGGCGCGTGCACTGGCGTTGACAGGTATGACCCACAACGCACAGCGCGCGATTGAAACGCTCTCTGGGGGGCAGCGACAACGGGCTTGGATCGCGATGGCACTGGCGCAAGACACCGACATTCTGTTGCTGGATGAGCCAACGACCTATCTGGACCTGCCGCATCAGATTGACCTGCTTAATCTTGTTAAGTCTCTCAACCAAGAGACCGGGCGTACGGTTGCAATGGTCTTGCATGACATCAATCTGGCGGCGCGTTTTGCGGATCACATTGTCGCTCTGAAAGCGGGCAAGGTGCAGGTTCAGGGCCCGCCAGCCGAGGTTGTCAACGCGGCCATGATGCAAGATGTGTTTGGCCTGCCGTGCACGGTGATCAGCGACCCTGTCCATGGTCATCCCCATGTAATCCCCGCTTGAAAGGCCGCAGTATGACAGACCAACCAACCTTCCCCTATCTGGCGCAAACCGAGCTGGCGGGCATTGCTTATCCGGCGGTACAGGCCCTGCTGTTGCATGAAGCAGAGGAACATGACCTTGAACTGAGCGAAAACTCGGACAGCCGTGTTGCGTTGATGACTGAATATGGCCAGTTGATTTTTGATGCGATGGAGGGCGGCGTTGTGGCGGCAGTGCACTCTCAAAGTGAGGAGAACCTGTTTATCCTCAAGGAAAGTCTGCAGGAGAGCATCTCCCATTTTGCGCCGGAGCTCGCTGATCAGATGTCCTGGTCTGATGCGGGGGCACGCACCGGGTTTCCCCCGAACTTCCAGCTGGTCACCGTGCTTTCCGCAACGCCACTTGGCAGCAATTTCATGCGGGTTGTTGTGCAGGCCGATGATCTGAAAAACTATACGGATGCGGCGATCCATTTCCGGATTGTGCTGCCGCCAGCGGGCGATGATGCGCCGCAATGGCCCGCCGTGAATGAAAAAGGGGTCTCCGTTTGGCCAAAAGGTGAGAAAGCCTTGCACCGTCCGGTGTATACTGCGCGCTCGATCGATCATGACACCAACAGGCTGACATTTGATGTGTTCGTGCATGAAGGCGGGCGCACGACTGATTGGGCGACGTCTGTTGTGCCGGGTACGAAGGTGGGGCTGACGGGCCCCGGCGGGGGCGGTGTGCCTGATGTGGCGGCCATTGCGATTTATGCAGATGACACGGGTTTCCCGGCTGTGGCGCGCATGTTGGAAACGTTGCCACAGGAGACGACCGGGCGGGTTGTTCTCTTGAGCGCCGCAGGGGCCTCATCTGGCTATCCTATGCCATTGCATGCGAATCTCAAACCGGAGTGGCATTCCGCCGCGACGCTGGAGTCGCTTGCTGATTTAGCGCTGTCAGAGCGCGAAGCTTACTCCGATCACATGCTGTGGTTCGCTGCTGAGAAACAGGATGTGCAAAAAATGCGCAGCTTTTTCAAAGACGCGGGCCTGAACGCCAAAGCGCATTATTTGGCGGCCTATTGGGGGCGTTAAGACCGGCGCTGGGCTTTAAGTAAGCAATTACAGGTGTTTACAGCCGGTTCATCCCGTGAGGGTGGACCGGTTCTTTGGTTTCTAGGAGCTTGATGCCTTGGGCAATGAGCCCAGTCTGCGCAGTTCCTAACATATTCTCTTCAAACCCTAATTGAGTGCCAAACCTGTTGCGCAGGGTTGCCACAATCGGAACACATTTCCTTCACAACTTGGCCTTCCAGGTGGGTACGTGCAGCTGCATTTCCTCCCGATTGTATCAAAGATAGAGGACCATGCGTTGATTGACTGCGCCGAAGATACCCTGACTGTGCTCCCTCCGGGGACCGAATTGCTGAGGGGGCAGTACCGGATCACGCGCAGTCTGGGCCAAGGGGGATTTGGCCTGACTTATCTGGCGTCTGACAGTCTTAATCGGACGGTGGTCATCAAGGAATGTTATCCGGACCAGATCTGCCGACGTGAAGGCGCGCGCGTTGTGCCGGCGGATCCAGAAAGCGCTGCTTTTTTTGCCGCAGTGCTGGCGCAGTTTCAGGCGGAAGCCCATCGTTTGGCTGACCTCAATCACCCCAATATTGTTTCGGTGCATCAGACATTTGCCGAAAATGGCACGGCCTATACGGCGATGGATTTTGTGGAAGGCGATGACATTCATGAACTGGTGGATCATGCGCCCGGCCGCTTGACACCCAAACTCGTGGACGGGCTGTTTCGACAAGTTTTGGAAGCGCTGAGCTATCTGCATGATCGTGGCGTGCTGCACCGCGATGTGGCACCGGACAACATTCTGTTGAACGCCAAGGGTGACGTGACCCTGATTGACTTTGGCGCGGCGTACTCCGCGGGGGACGCCAGTGAGGGAGAAGGTCATCGGTTACTGGCGGTGAAGGATGGTTACTCGCCGCCCGAATTCTATACCGCAGATGGTGCGCAGGGATCCTTCAGCGATATGTATTCCATGGGGGCGCTTTGCCATTTGATTTTCACTGGCGAAGCCCCACCTGATGCGCAGACGCGGCTTGATACGATCGCTCAAGGTCGCATGGACCCATATGTTCCGCTGGAGTCCACCGATTTTGACATTGATATACGCCTGAAGCTTGTCACCGATCGTGCACTGGCGCTTGATCCGCAGGACCGCCTGCGCTCTGCTGGCGATTTTCTGGCGATCATGGATGGCCCCATCCCCAAACCCTTGGCTGCGTTTGATCCAGCGGTGATCGAAACGATTGGTGCTTTGGTCAGCGCTACCAATGAGACACTTACACCGGGATTGCCCAAGGCGTTACAGCAGCCGACACCAGCGTCAGGCGTTCCTGCGTCAGTGGCTGAAAGCCCGAAGCAATATGTCGATATATTTGGAGACCCAATCGACGATGTCGAAGCCTACTTAAAAGAGCAGGACCGACTTTGTGATCGTCGTCAACGCAAAGCGGTGCCATCCCTCCTTCATGGTCCAAAGGCGCAGGCCGCCGGGACTGATCCTAAGACCACCGCATCACCAAATCCAAGAGGAACCGGATCGCTGTTTGCGCGGCTTTGTGACCGGCTCAAAGGGGATCGGCCGCCGCCCAACACCCGTCTATTCCTGATCTGAAGGGACATCTCATGAAATTCATCCGCGATATTATTGCTGAAAAAACACAGGCGGCGGAGCAGGATCCTGCCGCTGCGTTGTCTTATCCGTTGCGCCTGAGCGCGCAGGATCGGACTGAGAGCGCTGCAGAGGCGCATGCGTACCCATCTGCAGCAACCGTGGCTTCGCCACTCGAATCTGAGCCGCCTGTTGCGCAACCGGCAGCCGCTGAGCGGGCGTCTGCGATAGCGCCCGCCGCCGAAGACCTGCTGCCAAATCCAGAGCCGCAGGTGAACATGGATGCGATCACGGCATTGATGGGAACGCAGGCGGATGAGCGCGCGCTGCACAACGCGCCGGAGACAAACGCGCCGGTGTCAGAAGAACACGTTGCTGAGGCGCCTGCACCACTGGTGCTGGAGCAAGCAGTTGTCTCTCCAGATCGCCTTGAGAACGCGGAACATCTGGGTGCGCGCACGTCCAGTTCAGCAGCCGAAGAAAAGGTGGCTGTGCCTGATCATCGCCATTTGGATATGACAGGCGGGTATGTTCCTGCGGCGGACCCGGTACCGGCCCCGCCAATCCTAGAGACCGCGGCAGCGCCGACACCAGCTCCAACGGCGATCCCTACCGCAGCCCCTGCGCCCGCCGAGTCAGCACCGCAAATGGCTCCTCCCTCGCAACCTGTCACACGGGAGCCTGCGCTTGCAGAGATTGGCCTTGAAGCGTTGCAAGCCAATGTGGGCGCACACAAACCCGCAAGTGGCCGTGGAACAAAGGGCCGCGTCAAAACCCGGCTACTGGGTTTTAGCGCCCCCTCCAGTCAGGCAACCGATCCGTTGTCACAAGCCCCAGAGGCGCCAACCTCGGCACAGGCGAGTTTTCCGGTCGGTTGGCTGGTGATTGTGGATGGGCCAGGCAAAGGGGCGTCGTTTGCTTTGTTCGATGGGCTCACGCAGATTGGCCGCGGTGAAGGGCAGACCTTGCGTCTTGATTTTGGGGACAACACGATTTCGCGCGAGAACCATGCGGCCATCGCCTTTGACGGAGAGCAACGCCGGTTCTTTTTCGGCCATGGCGGCAAGGCAAACCTTGTGCGTCTGAACGGACAACCGGTTCTGAGCACTGAAGTTCTGGCCTCACAGAGCCTCATTCGGATCGGAGAAACCACGCTGCGGTTTGTGGCGCTTTGTGGGGAAGAGTTTACCTGGAGCGACACTGAAAAAGGATCTGCGCATCTTGGTTGAGCTTTGTTTTGATGTGGCCACGGGGCTGAGCCTCGGTGCGCGTGACAGGCAGGAAGATACCGTTGTTGCGGATTTCCCGCTTGGTGCGCCAGTTGGCTTTGCGGTGTTGTCTGATGGCATGGGCGGACATGCTTGCGGCGACATGGCCAGCGGTATTGTGGCCACAGAGATGTTCAGCGAACTGAAGCTGCTTGCGGCGGCTCCGGCACAAATGGAACACGACATTGGTGTTATTTTAAGGGATGCGGTGACTGCCGCGAACCGCTGCATCCATCTGTATGAGGCCCAAAACGGCGCTGCGCAGGGCATGGGAGCAACGCTTGTTGCGCCGGTTCTGTTTGAAAATCGCCTTTATTGGGTGTCGGTTGGGGACTCTCCGCTGTATTTGTTTCGCGGCCAAAAGCTTTATCGCTTGAACGAAGATCACTCCTTTGCCGCCTATGTAGATGGTTTGCGCGCGCGGGGCGAGATTTCACAGGATGAGGCCGACAACCATCCGGATCGCAGCGCCTTGATTTCGGTGCTGGCTGGCGGGAAAATTGCCAGAGTCGATTGCCGGACTGTGCCCACGTTGTTGAATGACGAGGATATTGTTTTGGCGGCAAGCGATGGCTTGCACACGCTTTCTGATGCGGCGCTGACAGAAATTTTGTGTGCGCATGCGCAGCGGTCTGGCGCCCAGATTGGCGACGCGATTTTGCGCGCAGTTGAGGCCGCAGGCTGCCCGGATCAAGACAACCTGTCATTGTGTGTCATAAAGGCTGCGCGCGCGACGGAGGCGATGCTTTCTACGCCGCAAGCGCAACCACAACAGACCCGTCACACCGAGTCTGCCCAAAGGGGCGGCGTGGAATGCAAAACTGTTGTGCAGATAGATCGAGACGCACGCAATGGTGTGCAACGCTCTGTGCTTACGCTCATTCGAAAGGTCGCAAAATGACGTCTGCCAAGTCAGATCAGATCGTGACACAGCTACACTCTGCGCTGGAAACGGGGCGTTTGCCCGCCCACCATCAGGCTCTTGGGCTTCAGGTTTTGGATCACTTGTCTCAGGCGGTGAGCGTGGTCGTGTTGGGACGTGCTGGCAGCGGGAAGTCTAGCCTGATCAATATGCTGATGGGTGGAGAGTTGCTTGCGCCTCCGGCAAGCGTCGAGATGTGCGATGTCGTATATGGCGACCGCGCAAAACTGACTTTGGGCTGGTCGGACGGTACAACCCGCGCGTTTGGGGGGACAGCGGTGGACGCCTCAGAGGCGGAAGGCGCGATCTGGGCCAGATATGAGCTGCCGTTGCAGACACTGCGGTCGCAACGATATTGTGAAATTGCTCAGCCCAATGAACCGACGCGACAGCGGGACCTGCTGGAGACCGCCTTGGCAAAGGGGCAGGTGTTCGTCTGGTGTAGTGAGCTTTTTGACCGCGCAGAGCAAGAGATCTGGACTGCGCTGCCCGAGACCGTGAAAGATCACAGCTTTCTTGCCCTGACAAAAGCGGATCGCCAGATCATGAAAGGGGACCTTTCAGAACGCATTGCGGAGCTGGAAGCTGTCGCTGCGGATGAATTTCTTGGCCTGCATCCTGTCGCCACCCTGCACGGGTTGAAAGCGCGCTGCGCAGAGAATTTTCAAGCCGACTTATGGGAGGCTTCCGGCGGTCGAGATCTGTCAGAAGCGGTACAAGCACAGGTTCAGAAAGGACGTTCGGCGGATCTGGATCAAGCAGCAATGTTGCTGGCACAGGTGCCCGATCTGGATGTCGCGCCAACGCAGGAAGAAACGCTCGGGCGCGATCGCAATGCCCCAGAGGCGCCGCGCGAGCAGCAGATGGTTCTGCTTGATGAACTGCAAACGCATTTGCAAACCGCTGCACAAGAGATGCTGGCGGATCTGGATGCGGGCAAAGTGCCCAATTCGGACGTTGTTGTTTCGCGATGCACTTCTGCGTTGAATGGGCTGACTGAGATGCTTTCTGATGCTGCGGCCACAGAAGGCGGTGTCTTTGAAGGCTTGCTGGAGGATGCGCAGGACGGAGGCGAAACGCTCACCCTTTTGCAGGTCGAGCAAAATGCCAAGGCGGCTGAAGATTCTGTGGTTGTGCTGTTGCAGCTGAAAAAAGAAATCGGCGCGAGGGCCCCCGCATGAACATGCAAATTCGACCCGAGGGCAAGCCCAATGTCCAATCCTCCCGACGGATCGCAAACCTGCGCACTGGATTGGAAGGCTTGCAGGATCTTGGCCGCGATCTTGACCGCTTAGACGTTCTGCTTGGTGCCCTTTCTGAGGTTGCGGGGAAGAACACGCGCAAAACTGTCGAGCGGTTGCGCAAGGATGTGGCCTCTTTTGAGCCGACAATCACCGTTTTGGGACAGGTCAAATCCGGGAAAACCACGTTGGTCAATGCCATGGCAGGCTGGGCGGATCTTTTGCCCTCTGATGTCAACCCATGGACGTCGGTTGTGACTTCTTTGCATCTAAAGCCCGCTTCGCGTCCGACCGAAACCGGAGCGTCGTTTCAGTTTATGACGGAAAAGAACTGGGACCGGTTGCTCAATCAGGGCGGGCGCATCGGAGAAATGGCCAGCCGCGCAGGCGCAGAGAGCGAGCTGGCAAAGATCGGCGAGCAAGTTCAAAAAGTGCGTGCCAAAGCGCAGAAACGGCTCGGTCAGAAATTCGATCTGCTGCTCGGGGAAACACATCGCTACGGCTATTTCGATAAGAATCTGCTTGAGCGTTATATCGTCATGGGTGACGATTTTGGTGCAGATGACAGTGAGCAGGGGCGCTTTGCAGATATTCTGTCTTCTGCGGATCTGCATCTGAATTGCGACACCATCCCTGTGCCGCTTTGCCTGCGAGATACGCCCGGGGTCAACGACACCTTTATGATGCGTGAGCAGGTCACCATTCAGGCCCTCAGGAGCAGCAAAACCTGCGTGGTGGTGCTCTCTGCCGGGCAGGCTTTGACCTCTGTGGACATGGGGTTGATCCGGCTCATTTCCAACCTAAAGTCCCGTGATGTGGTGATTTTTGTCAATCGCATTGATGAGTTGCCTGATCCGGTGAATCAGGTGCCAGAGATTGAGGCGAGCATCCGCAAAACGCTGCGTGATCGGCAGGGCCCCGAAGAGGTGGATATCCTGTTTGGCAGTGCCTATTGGGCCAATAAAGCCCTGAGCGGAAACATTGAAGGCATGCCAAAAGTGTCCAGTCAGGCGCTGTTGGAGTGGGCCGAGATCGCGCTTGAGCCTGACAGCGGCCCGATGGCGCCCCACGAGTTGGTCTGGGAGCTTTCCGGCATGAGCCACCTCTATCGCGCCCTATCAGAGCGCGTGATCGAGGCGCAGGGCGCAGAACTCGTGACAAAAACGGCGAAAGCGGCATTGACTGTGGCGACCAGTGAAGTGGCGGCAGGCATGGTGCGCATAAAGCCCAGTGAAACCGCGCAAGCGGCCACTTCACTAGACAACGTGCAAGAGGATTTTGCTGCGATTGCCGCGTTCCACAAAGACGCGTTTGACAAAGAACTGACAGCGGCGATTGCGGATTACCACATCCGTGCAGATCGGGCGCAAGCGAAGTTCATTGACCGCGCGCTGCGTTCATTGCTGTCGCATCTGGAAGCCTACGGGAAAGCCGTCGTTTGGGACTATGACCCCGTGGGGTTGCGCATGCTGTTGCGCTCGGCTTATTCGGCTTTTGGGGCGCGGGTGCGCAGCATGTCGAAGGCGCGTTTCGAGGCGGCGATGACGGATGTGGCGGTGTTTTACGCCAATGCCTTTGGGTCTGCCGTTGAAGGCATCCAGATGGCGCCACCCAACCTGCCTGAAGTGCCTGCTCCGGTGACGCTCGGGCAGACCATTGCGCTGGATTTCAACGATGGTTGGTGGATTTCCTGGTGGACGCGCATTCGCGGATATGACGCGTTTTCCAAGCGGTTTCAGAATTTGATTGCGCGGGAAACCGAAGACTTCATGACGCAGGCCAAAGATGTGCAGACCAGCCAGATGCGCGATTTGGCGCAGGCGCAACTGCACAGCTTTTTTGAGCAGCACACAGACATACTCAGAGATATCGGCGCCACATCGGCAGGCGCACAATTGGACTCTCTTCTGCAAAATGGAGCAGAGGGACAGAAGCGTGGTCAGCTGCAAACGCTGACCACAGAGTTTGAGCGCCTGTTGGCAGAACGGGACGCTGAGGCAAAAGGGACAAGGTGATGACAGATCCGCAGGCAACCCCAGTGACATCGCAACCTGTTCGCAAACCGCGCATCGCTTTGATGGGCGAGTTCAGCGCAGGCAAAAGCACATTGATGAACCTTCTGTTGGGGTGCGACCCGATGCCGGTGCGCATCACAGCGACGCGGGTGCCACCGGTTTGGGTAACCCATGGCCCGCGTGGCGCGGTGCTTTTGCGCGAAGATGGGTCAGAGGAGCGTTTTGAAGGTGCTGATCTGACTGAGGCGCCGATGGAAGGCACCGACCTGATCCGCTTCTCCATGGAGTCTGATATTCTAAAACTTTGTGAGTTGATTGATATTCCCGGGATTTCTGATCCCAATCTCAACTACGAAACTTGGTTGGATGTCCTGGAAGAGGTGGATTGCGTGCTGTGGTGCACGCACGCCACACAGGCTTGGCGGCAATCGGAGGCTGCGCTTTGGGAACAGATCAGCGAAACTGTGAAGGGGCCCAACTATCTGGTGGTCACCCAATTTGACAAATTGAGATCAGAGCGTGATCGCGCGCGCGTTTTGGCGCGTCTTGCAGCAGAAGCCACCGCGGAGTTTGAGGCGATTATCCCGCTTGCCACCATGGACGCGATCAATGCCGGATCAGATGAAGAGGCCTGGCGCGCAAGCGGAGGCGCGGCCCTGATTGAACGCATGGTGACCATGCTTGTTGGTGTGCCACAGGGGGGTGTCCCGCAGGCACCCTCAGAAAAAGACCTTGTTAACGTCAGCACGCTAGAACCAAGAGACGGCGAGGTGGATCGTTCCACGCTTGACGCACAGGTGCAGCCGAAAATGGATCATGCGTCATGTGCAGGTGCGATTGGCGAAGACGGAAAAAAGGTTGTGCCGCGTAGGGTGCGCCCAAAATCGCCCAATCCAGAAAGGCCGTCGGCCGCTGAGTTGCAACCCTATGCGCTGCAAGGGTTTCCAGGCGGCTGAAGATATGAACAGGGGGCATAAAATGAAACAGCCTGAGGGCGCGACAGTGGAGGCAACACATCTGTGACCATTGCCGCCCGTCTCGACGCGTTGCGCAGGGAGCTTCCCAAGTGCCAGGTTGTTGGCTTTGGGGACGTTGATGCACGCCTTGTGCTTAAAGCGGCACATCAGGATGGCTTGGCGCGTGAGGTGCTCGACAGCTATTGCACAGAGGCTTTGACGTGGTTTGAAACCGCAGGTGCCGCCAACCAGAGTGTAACTGTTGGTGACCACTGTGTCGTTTTGGGCGCTCAAGATATGCGGGTTTATTTGCGTCATGAGGGGCGGACAGATTTCCTGTTTCTGGTGTGCGACTTAGAGAGTGATGTCGATCTTGTTTCCTCTGCGGGGCGGCAGATGTTGACCGCACTGGCAGGCCCCGCATGATCGCGCGTCGCAACGCAAGGTCGGCCACATTGCCGCCCGATCAGGATACCGATCTGCGTGACGCGCTGGAGGCGCTCGCAAAACCGGCTGAGCATCGCTATGGATGCTGGCGCATGTTTGCAACGGATGATGAGGCGCTAAGGGCCGTGGTCGTCGAGGTCGGGCAGGTGATTTTGGCGCGTCGTGTTCGGGTCAGCGTGCGGGACACCGAAAGGGTGTTAGAGCTCACCATAAGCAACCGACACCTGATCGACATCTCAGGGTTGTCTGTGTCGCCTGAAGAGGCCACGGCGCAGCAGATTGTTTCAGCCTTGCGTCAGGCGATGACAGATGCGCGCGTGCTAAAATTTGAGATCATAGACACAGCGCCACTCATAAGAAACGGCACCCGATCATGGCCCCTAACAGCGCTTTTTCAGGCGCTTCAGCAGGACGTCGACACCGCCACCAATTCCGCTGACTGGGCCGATCTTGTGGCCCAATTGAAAGCGCTGTCCGTGAGTTGGATTGACATGCCTGAGAGTGCGCAGCCCGCCGCGTATGGGGATGCGCCAGCTGTTGAGGTGCTCCGTCAGTTTGCAGCTTCGCGCGCAACAGCGCAACGCGCAGGGGAGCGGATCGGAAGGCCACAGCCGTTTCTGGCGATGGTGCATACTGAAACGGGCGGACTTTTGGTGCAGCTGAGCTTGCCGATGCAACAGATTTATTTGGCCGCCCCGGTAACGCATCGCAAACAGATCACCGCCCTTTGGTGCGCGTTCGTCAGAGCAGTCGATCCCCGTCCTACCAGACCTGTTGAAGCAGGTTGAGTGTCTCGGCCATGATGGGACGTTCCACGTTGCGTTCCAATGTGATGAAGCTGAGGCTGGCGGGCACGGATACGGTGGCGCAGACAACGATGCCAAAGCTTTGTTTTTGGTGCAGGGCGATGGAATCACGGCACAGGCTGAGCCCAATCCCTGATCGGACCATTGCCAGCATAGAGGCTTCCTGATCCACTTGGGCCACGATGTTTTGGGTGCAACCGTGTGCCTCAAACACGCGATTGAGCAGGCGATGATGCACCGAAAGTTCCGGTGTTCCGATCCATGGCAATGCTGCGAGTTGCTTCCAATCCGCGTGCTCTGCCTGGGTGCCCCACCCGCTGGGCGCAATTACGCGATAGTTGAAATCTGCCAGCCGCACAGCGTGGATTGGCAGTTCATTGTCTGTATGACTGTCAGGCAAATCGTCCGGCGCACTGAGATAGAAGCCCGCATCAATCTGGCCGCGTTTGAGCCAATTGAGCGTATTGCCACTCACCCCATGCAGCAAATGGGTTTCAATGGCGGCGTGATCCTGCCGCAGTTTGGCCAGCAAATGCCCAAGGCGAATGAACTCCGGGTCCACGATTGTTCCAATGCGCAGCGTGCCACTGAGCTGGCCAGAGCGTTGGCGGGCGCTGCGATGAAAATCGCTCATGGCGTCCAGAACCTTTTCCGCCTTGGCAAGCATCGCGGCGCCATCGGGTGTAACCTGAAGGCCGGTTGTGGTGCGCGTGAAGAGAGACAGATCGGTTTCTTCAGCGAGTCGCTTGATCTGATGGCTGATTGCAGGCTGCGTGAGGTTGAGCACCTCTGCCGCCCGCGACACGCTGCCTTCTCTGGCCACAGTGACGAAGGCCAAGAGGTTGTTTAGGTTTGAAAAACGATCCATATAAATTTTTCTAATATAGGTTTGTGGGATTTGTCATTAGCCACATGCGTGCCAATGTCGAATAAGCGGGCAACAGGTGCATTTCGGGGAGGGGATGCAGAGCGCTGCCGCACGGTGAATGTCTAGGGTTGCCATGCACGGTGTCATTCGCCCTCGAACTGCACTCAGGATGATGAACCGAGTCGCCGAGGGACAAAACATGACCGATCAGAAAAATGAATTTGACTATGTCGTGGTTGGCGCCGGATCTGCTGGGTGTCTGTTGGCCAATCGCTTGAGCGCAGATCCAGCAAATCGCGTGCTCTTGCTGGAGGCGGGTAAAGCAGACACTTACCCCTGGATTCACATCCCTGTTGGCTACCTATATTGCATTGGCAATCCCCGTGCAGACTGGCTTTATAAAACGCAGCCTGACAAGGGGCTGAATGGCCGCAGCCTGCTTTACCCGCGCGGCAAAACGCTTGGTGGCTGCTCGTCTATCAATGGTATGATCTACATGCGCGGTCAGGCACGGGATTATGACAACTGGGCCGCATTGACCGGTGAAGACGCTTGGAACTGGGACAACGCGCTCGAGTCATTCAAGTCTCATGAGGATCACTACAAGCTTGATAATGGGGCAGATCCCAAAACAGGGGACAACAGCCGCTTCTCGGATATGCACGGTCATGGCGGTGAGTGGCGCATTGAGAAACAGCGCCTGAACTGGGAGGTGCTGGATAGCTTTGCTGATGCTGCCGAACAGACCGGCGTGCGCAAAACCGATGATTTCAACAGCGGCGACAACGCAGGTGTGGGCTATTTTGATGTGAACCAGCGATCCGGCTGGCGCTGGAACACGTCCAAGGCTTTCTTGCGGCCGGCAAAGTCCCGTCCAAACCTCACAATCTGGACAGAGGCGCAGGCGGAAAAGCTGTTGTTTGACAGCGAGAATGGCCTGCGTTGCTCCGGTGTGCGGGTCAACCTCGCTGGGGAAACTGTCGATGTTGGGGCGCGCAAAGAGGTGGTTTTGTCCGCCGGTGCCATCAACTCTCCGCAAATCCTTCAGCTGTCGGGCATTGGCCCCGCCGCTCTGTTGAAAGAGCATGGCATCGACGTGGTGATGGATCAGCCCTATGTGGGCGAAAACCTGCAGGACCACCTACAGATCCGCGCGGTTTTTAAAGTCAAAGGCACGCAAACACTGAACACGCTCGCCAACTCTATGATTGGAAAAGCCAAAATCGGCCTGGAGTATATGTTCAAGCGCTCTGGCCCGATGAGCATGTCTCCAAGTCAACTGGGCGCGTTTACCCGTTCAGATCCTGGCCGCACGCATGCAAACCTCGAATATCACGTGCAGCCACTGAGCCTTGAGGCCTTTGGCGAAGATTTGCATGATTTTCCTGCCATGACCGTGAGTGTTTGCAACCTCAATCCCACCAGCCGCGGGCATGTGCGTATTGCCTCCGGCAACTTTTACGATGCGCCAGAGATCACACCGAATTATCTGGACACGGAAGACGATCGCAAAGTGGCGGCCGACAGCCTGCGTCAGGTGCGCGAGATCATGGGGCAGCCTGCAATGCAAAAATACGCGCCCGAAGAGTTCAAGCCGGGCCCTCAGTACCAAAGTGATGAGGAACTGGCGCGGCTTGCGGGGGATATCGCCAGCACGATTTTTCACCCCGTTGGCACGGTGAAGATGGGCCGCGATGATGATCCCACTGCCGTCTTGGACCCGCATCTGCGCATGCGTGGCGTTCACGGGCTGCGCGTGGTTGACGCGTCGATCATGCCGGAAATCACCAGCGGCAACACCAATTCACCAACCATAATGATTGCCGAAAAGGCCGCTGGCTGGATCTTGAACGGCCAATAGTCGCGCAACTTCATAAATTTGAATGATCGGAGGACATATGCGTCATTCGTTTTCCAACCTGCCTTTGACAGGCGTCAAAGTTGTGGACTTTGGCCAATACATTGCCGGTCCGGCTGTCGCCATGTTGCTTGGAGATTTGGGGGCGACGGTTGTGCACATCGACCCGCCCGAAGGCGCGATGTGGGACAGCCCAGCCAATGCGATGCTGAACCGCAATAAGGTGATCGTAAATCTCGATCTGAAAACGCCTGAAGGGTTGGAACAGGCGCTTGCGCTATGCGTGGAGGCCGACATTCTCATCGAGAATTTCCGCCCCGGAAAACTGGCCAAGCTGGGGGTCGATTTCGCTGCCCTGCGCAAAAACCGCCCCGAGCTGATCACGCTTAGCATCCCAGGATTTGCCTCTGACGACGAAGAACGCCGCGACCTGCGCGCCTTTGAAAGCATTGTCGCCGCGAGCTCCGGTGTCTTCACCGATATGGGGCTGAACCGGGTTTTGATGGGGCTCAACCCGTCGTTCTCCCCGTTGCCGCTGTCCTCTGCTTATGCCTCCCAGATTGCGGCGTCTGCCACCGTATTGGCGCTCCAGTCGCGACAGATCACAGGGCAGGGGGACGCCATCGAAGTGCCTTTGGCCGCCGCAGTGATGGAGGGGCTTTGCTATAACTCCATCTACGTTTCTGACATGCCCCAGCGTTATCTGACCCAGCGCGAGGTAGAGATCGAGCGCCGCCGGATCGAAGGCCTGCCGATGAATGTCAGCTATGAGGATCTGCAGGAACTGCTGGACCCATTTTTCCGCAGCTACATGTGCAAAGATGGTCGGATGTTCTATGTGGTCTGTCCCAGCCACAAGAACCACGCGCGCCGCTGTCTGGAAGTGCTCGGGATCTATGACGAGTTGGTCGAAGAGGGGCTGACCTCCGAAGAAGACACCTACAAGCCGTGGTCTGAATGGGAACACGACACCTCTCTGGGGGTCTACCCGATGCCAAAAGACTGGGCGGACAAGATCGCCGCGCGCATGAAAGAGGTGTTTATGACCCGCACCTCCCATGAGTGGAAAAAGATGTTTGGCCGGGGCATGATCCCGGGCGCGCCGCAAAGGTGGCTTCAGGAATGGATTCACGACGAATACGCCGAGACCTCAGGGTTGATGATCGACGTTTGGGATCCGGTCTATGGCGATATGACCCAACCCGGGCCGGTGGTGTGGCTTGAGGAAAGCGGCGAAGAGGCACTGAAGCCCGAACCACGCCGTTGGGTCGAATTTGACGAAGCCCTGAAAATTCTCAAAAAACACCGCACAGAGCTGCCGGAACCGGACGAAGCAGAAAGCCGCGAAGGCTGGCTGTCTGGCGTACGGGTCCTCGATCTATGCAACGTGATTGCCGGGCCTCACTCTGCCAGCTATCTGGCGCGCTTTGGCGCAGAGGTGATCAAGCTGGATCCGGCAGAGCCGATGTATGACAGCTGGAACACCGTGATCTACGGCATGTCGCAGATGCGCGGCAAAAGCTCCATTCTGGCAGATATCACCTCGCGCCATGGCCGTCAGGTCTTTGAAGATCTGGTGAAAACCGTTGACGTGATTGTCTGGAACGCGCCGGACAATCAGATCCGCAAGATGGGTCTGGATGCCGACAATCTGCGCAAGCTCAATCCGGATGCGATCTTCTGCAAACTGGATTGTTTCAGCGGCGTGCGGCGTGGCACACGGACTGACTATATCGGCTATGATGATCTGGTGCAGGCCGCCACCGGCATCATGCTGCGCTTTGGCGGGGCCATGGATCGCCCCGAAGAGCATGCCCACGTTGGCACCATCGATGTCATGTGCGGCTTTGGTGGAGCGTTGAGTGTCGCTGCGGCGCTGTATCAGAAGCATCGGTTCGGGCGTATTGGACGGGGCCGCACTTCGCTGACAGCCAACAGTGGCCTGCTACAGGCGCCCTTTGCGTTTGACTATAAGGGGCGCGGTTTGTTTGACGAGCCTTCTGGCCCAGAGGCCAACGGATATGATGCTCTGACCCGCTTTTACTATACTGCGTCAGGTCGCTACATTCTTCTGAGCGCCTATGAGAGCGATCTGCCACGTTTTGCGCAAGTTGATGGGTTGGAAGAGTTGCCAAACCTGCCCGAGGAAGAGCGCGCGGCCTATCTGTCTCAGGCGTTCCAACTGCAGCCCGCATCTGAGTGGGTGGCCCGTTTGCGTGCCGCCGATCTCGCGGCCACGATCTGTGAAAACCTCGAAGCCCTGCGCGCGCTGAACACGCGTGAAAGCGACGGCCTGCCGGGGATCGACAAAGGCAGCTATTCTTTCTCGGTCTACCCCGACCATCCAAGCGGGCACGAGGTGACACAACTTGATCCCTATGCTGTGCGTCCGGCGCAAAGCAAAGTCTATGCCCTTGAACCCGCCGAGCAATTCGGCACCTCTACACGCGCGATCCTGCGTGACCTTGGCTATGCGGAGAAAGCGATTGAGCAGATGATCGCCAGTGGTGATATCGGCACATCTTGGGCTGACGAGTATCTTCCAAGTTAATCCAACACACCGCCCCTCCTCGCAGGGGCGGTTTTTTGTGCGCGTGCTGCCATTTGGCTGAGCGCGCCCACACCCGCACATCCTTCTGGGATGTGAATTCTTGCGCCAAAAAGGAGGAGTTATGGCCAAAGAACCCCCAATGATGGATCTGTCGATCCCAACGGCTGAAACAGGCTTTTATGCCGGCTTTAGCAAAACCGTCGCAATCTGCCGCTGACCAACCGCTCCGGTCTGGCGGCGCTGTTTGGGGGACGTCTGTCAGGCGGTATCGGCCATGCTGTTCACTTTGTAGTCGATTTGGCGACCATTCTGGGTGTGGCACAGGGCACAGTTCTGGTCGAACCTCACCCGTATCGGTCTGGACGACTGGCTGCTCAATGAGGCGGGCAAACCGTCGGTCGCAGGCATCGTCGTATCACTGGCGATCATCATGGGCGCATCTACCCTGTCCGCGCTGTTTGGAGCCCTGATGGCACCGGGATGGGCGATGCACCGGCAGGCTGACAAGGCGGCAGCCTGTCTTCTGTTGGGCTTGATGGGTCGCCTTGCCTCCTTTGTAGGCGTGTTCCTGACGCGGATCTCGCGTGGTTGCCGCTTGTATAAATATTTCGTTGGCGCCCTTCAGACAGCCATGGTGATTGGCGCGCTGCCTTTCAGCTTGGTGATGGTTTTGATGGGCATTGCGCTGATCAAAGCGGTGGTGAGAGATGCGCTGCGTGAAAAGAACGGCGTGAAAACAGTCTACTAAGTCTCAGGTCCGTCAGAAGCGACGGTTCGCAACTGTCGCTGGGATCTCAAAAAAAAGCGGCCTTTCGGGGGTGTTTCCCGAAAGGCCGCGATTCTACTTCTTGCGAGCCGGATTCCAACGCCCTCAGGAGGCATCCGGCCCGTGTCTGTTACTTGGCGGACAGATCGTAGCCAAACCAGGTTTCAGATAGCTTTGCCATTGTGCCGTCGGCCAGCATCTCGGCAACGGCAGCATCCATGCGACTTTGCAGATCTTGTTTGCCTTTGCCCAACGCGACGCCCTGACCCTGACCAAACTCAGCGAAATCCGCGCTGGTCAGCAATGGGCCAACGAGCGACAGTTTGTCTTTCTGATCGCCTTTCAGGAATGGTTCGGCTGCGGATGTTTCCATCATGGCGGCATCAATCCGGCCTGCCAGCAGGTCGTTCACAATCTGGTCGGGGCGGTCATAGCTGCGCAAGGTTGCGCCTTCAAAATGGGCTTTGACCACTTGTTCATGGGTGGTGCCGGTCTGCACGCCGACCGTTTTGTCAGCCAAAGCAGCAAGCAGGTCTGCAGGGGTGTCCAGCGTGCCAAACCCAGCGTCCACTGCTCCAATCACAGAGTTTGGTGCGTCGGCATAGGCGGACGAAAAGTCGACCATTTTTGCGCGCTCTTCGGTGATGGAAATGCCAGAAATCACAGCATCAAACTTGCCAATTTGAAGTGCAGGAAGCAGACCATCATAGGCTTGGTTGATCCAGGTACAGTTTGCTTCAATGCGGCGGCAAAGCTCGTCGCCGAAGTCGCGGTCAAACCCAACGATTTCGTTGTTTTCGTTTACGGACTCCCAGGGTGGGTAGTCTGCACTTGTGCCAATGCGCAGGTCTTCTGCGGAGGCAGTTGTGCATGCGAACAGCGCAATTGCGGCCAAAGCGGCGAGGTTTTTCATGGTGATCCCCAATTTGTTGTGGTTGGTCTGCCCGTCTGCGACATGGCGGCTATGTGCTGCACTGTTGTCGTTGCGGGGGGTGGAAAAATATGAAATGTCGCGGCTAAACATCATACTTTCCGATGTGACGCAATATTCATTTAACGCAGCAAGGGCAAAGCATGAAAAGGCTACAGGATATCGATCTGAAGCTGCTGCGTAGTTTTCAGGCAATTGCCGATGCGGGCGGGATCGCCGGGGCGCAGGCGACGCTGAACTGTTCCCAGTCAACCCTCTCGACACAATTGGCGGACTTGGAAAAACGGTTGGGGTTTCGGGTTTGCCAACGCGGCCGCAGCGGGTTTTCACTTACCGCTGAGGGCAAAAAGCTGCTTGAGGCTCTGGATGATCTCTTCGCGGCGGCGGACAGATTTCAAAATGCGACGGCCACGATTTCAGGCGATATGCGTGGCGTACTTCGGATTGGCATCATGGATGCCATGCTTGCCAATACAGCCTGGCCGCTGCCGGATGTCTTAGGGCGGTTTTCGGAACGGGCGCCAAGCACCTATGTAGATCTGTCCTTGGTATCGCCCTCCGCGATGGAGGGATTGCTTCTGGAGGGGCAGCGAGATGCGGTGATCGGGCCTTTCCCACAAAAGCGCGCTGGTATCGCATATATTCCGCTCTTTCAGGAGCGGCATTCTCTCTACGCCGTTCCGCGCCATCCTTTGACCCGCATGGCGCATATTGGGTTTGAGGAGTTGAGCCGTCACTCTCTGATCGTCACTCCGGGAGAGTTGCAGCGCTTCCCTTTCATCCGCCGTCGGCGTCGTGGTCGGGGCGATGAAGCCGATGAAAACATCTATCCTTCCGCCACTGTGGACCAGATGGAAACACATGCGATCCTGATCCGCAGTGGGCGGTTTGTTGGGTTTCTGCCGGACTACTACGGCGGATCGCTTGCTGATCTTTCCGCGCTCAGCACCGGGTCGGAGCTGCAATATCACTCGCCGATCTATCTGGCCTATCGCCGCAACGCCGAACTCAACATCATCCTGCGCGCCTTTATCAATCGCGTGCGCGAACAGCCTCTGGTTGAGGGAGTGTTGATGCAGACGGGCGCCGTGGTGGCGCTGGATTCATAAGCATCGAATTTTCAAATGTAAGTCGCCGATATTTCGAATGTTTCGGTGTTAAAAGAGGCAATACCCGGGGGCGGTCTCCTGTCTTCGGGCACAGAACAAAGGACATATGCATGTTTGATGTGATCGCACCCTATGCGACACAGCTGCTACTTGGGCTTTTGCTCACACTCAAAGTTGCCTTGGGCAGCTTTGTGTTGGGGCTGGTGCTGGCCGTGCTCTGCGCACCGCTGACGCAATCGCGACGCAATCCCTTGCGGAAAGTGCTTGATCTCTATGTCACCGTGATCCGCGGCGTCCCGGAGCTCTTGGTGATTTTCCTGATCTTTTATGGGGGAACCATCGTTCTGACAAAGCTCAGCGGCAGTTACTTTGAGGTGGACGCGCTGACTGCGGGGATTGTGGCGCTTGGTGCCGTGGCCTTTGCCTACCTGCTTGAGATTTTGCGCGCGGCGTTGCAATCCATTCCTGTTGGACAACGTGAGGCCGCGTTGGTGCTGGGCCTGTCGCGGCGTCAGATGTTTGTGCACGTGATCTTGCCGCAGATGCTGCAGCGCGCTTTGCCTGGCATTGGCAACCAGTGGCTGATTGTCCTCAAAGAGAGCGCGCTGGTGTCCATTGTCGGGCTTGAAGAATTGATGCGCAAGTCGGTGATCGCAGCCGGTGCGACGCACCATCCGCTGACGTTCTATTTGAGTGCGGCCTGTCTTTATGTGGCAGTCTCCGCGCTGTCTTCGGCGATCTTCGCACAAGCTGAACAGCGGCTCACGCCCGTGCAAAGATAGGAGCGCCCATGTCTTATGAAATTCTAATGGCTGCGATACCTATCGTCTGGGACGGTTTGTGGCTGACCTTGGTCATTACGCTGTCTGCCTTTGTGCTTGGACAGGTGGTCGCGCTCCCGCTGGCCATGGCCGCTGAGTCGCCCACGCGTTTTGTGAGCGCGCCAGCCCGCGCTTACATCTTCTTTGTGCGCGGCAGTCCCATGCTCGTGCAGCTTTTCATCATCTACTACGGTCTTGGCAGTCTTGAAGCGGTGCGCGACAGCATTTTCTGGCCCATTCTGAAAGAGCCTCTGGGCTGTGCGATTCTTGCCGTCGGCCTCAATTCTGCAGCCTATATGGGCGCACTGTTGCGCGGTGCTATTTCGCAGGTGCCAGACGGGCAAGGCGAGGCGGCGCGCACTTTGGGCCTGTCCCCTTTGCAAACGCTCACACGCGTGACGCTGCCGCAGGCCTACCGATATGTGCTGCCAGTGCTGGGCAATGAAATCACGCTGGTGATGAAAGCCAGTTCGCTCGCCTCTGCTGTGACGGTGGTGGAAATGACTGGCGCCGCACGCGCATTGGTGGCCCGCACCTATGCCCCTTTTGAAGTCTTCACCGTCGCTGGCGCGCTCTATCTGATGCTTGCGCTTGGCTTTGCCGCGCTCTTCCGCGCGATTGAACGTAAAACTGCGATCCCCGGCCTGTCCGGCAATGACGCATAACTTAGCGAGGAAGCCCACATGCGCGCGTCCAACGCCATTAAGGTAACAAATCTCGAAAAATCCTACGGCCCTCTCAAGGTCATCGACGACATTAGCCTGTCTGTCGCTCAGGGGGAAAAAGTGGTGCTCTGTGGCCCGTCGGGGTCCGGCAAATCCACACTCATACGCTGTATCGCGGGGCTGGAAACGCGCAGCCGGGGGGACATTGATGTTGCCGGGCATGCGTTGAGCCTTGACTGCAAGAACATTGGCGCTTTCAGCGGCGATGTCGGCATGGTGTTTCAGCACTTCAACCTGTTCCCCCACCTGAGCGCCTTGGAAAATCTTATGCTTGCGCCGCGTCTTGTGCGGGGCCTTGGTAAGGCTCAGGCACGCGCACGTGCGCTGGAGTTGCTGGAGCGCGTCCATATCGCGGATCGGGCGGACCATTACCCAGGTCAGCTTTCTGGTGGTCAACAGCAACGTGTCGCCATTGCGCGCGCGCTGTGTATGCAGCCCAAGGTGATGCTGTTTGATGAGCCCACTTCGGCTTTGGACCCTGAAATGGTGGGCGAAGTTCTGGAGGTGATGGAAGATCTTGCATCTGAGGGCATGACGATGATCGTTGTCACGCACGAATTGGGCTTTGCCCGAAAGGTGGCGGATCGGGTTGTGTTCCTTGATGGCGGGAAAATCCTAGAAGAGAACACCCCCAGCGCCTTCTTTGAGCATCCCGTACACGCGCGCACCCGCGCCTTCCTCAACAAAATTGACCACGCCTGACCGCACGCGCGATCAGCCACTCAGGAGACCAAATGATGTCAACCACCCCACAGGCCGCACTGGTTCTGGACGCCGCAGCCGTGCAAGCGGTTTTGCCCAATGTGGACACGCTTGGCGCGATGCGCGCGCTGTTTTCCGAACTGGGGCAAGGGCAGGCGGTTCAGCCGGCGCAGACCCTGACCCTGTTTCCTGAGGACAAAGGGGATTTCATCACCTATCAGGGCGCCAGCACAGGCGCCAATCTGTTTGGGGCGAAATTGTCGCCTTACCTTGTGCAGCCGGGCAAGCCGATCATCACCGCTTGGACCGTTCTGATGTCTATGGAGACCGGCCAGCCGCTGATGTTGTGTGACTCAGGCGAGTTGACCACAGAACGCACGGCTGGCACCACAGCGCTTGCGGTGGATCATCTTGCCAAAGAGGGGGCAAAAACCCTTGCGATCATCGGCTCTGGCAAGGTGGCACAGGCGCATTTGCGCCACACAGCCGCGTTGCGTGACTGGGCAGAGATCCGTGTGTTTTCTCCCTCCCTCTCTGGAAACGCCGAGCTGAAAGCCACGTGGCAGGCGCTGGATGAACGGGTGCGGTTTGCAGACAGCGCCGCGGCAGCCGGGACTGAAGCGGATGTGGTGATGCTCTGCACCTCCTCAGGAACCCCAGTGTTTGACACAACTTCTGTGGCCGCGGGGGCTTTGGTCACCTCGATCAGCACCAATGTTGCCAATGCGCATGAAGTTGATCCTGCGTTTCTCTCTGCTGCGGAAGTTTACTGCGACTATCGCGAAACCACCCCTTCCTCTGCGGGCGAGATGAAGCTGGCGGCAGAGGCCGGTTGGCAGGCGGATGCGATTTGTGGGGATCTGGCACAGCTCCAGACTGCTGCCTGCGCGCGCCCAACCGGTGAAAAACCCGTGTTCTTCCGCTCCATCGGATTGGGACTCGAAGACATTTTCATGGCCCGAGCGGTGTATGACGCCGCCAAGGCCCAAGGTTGAGAAAGGACTGACCCATGGATATCCGCCCCTTCGGTGTTGAAATGTGGATGAATGAGTTTGAGACCAAATGTGATCTCAATCTTGCTGAAACCTGTGTTGAATCCATCACCCTCGGCCAGCTCTTTGAGATGGCCGATGTCAAAGACAGCATTCTGGATCAGCTGTCCGCGATCAAGATGACCTATGGCGCGATTGAAGGCTCTGACCGCCTGCGGGATGCCATCAGTGGTCTTTACACAAATCAAAGCCGCGACAATATTCTGACCACACATGGCACGATTGGGGCCAACTCGCTTGTGCACCAGACCCTTGTTGCGCGCGGCGATCACGTGATCTCTGTCATTCCCACCTATCAGCAGCACTACTCCATCCCTGAAAGCATCGGCGCCGACATTGAACTGCTGCATCTGCGCCCAGAGCAGGACTTCCTGCCCGATCTTGCCGCTTTGCGGGCCATGGTGCGGCCAGACACAAAGCTGATTGCCATCAACAATCCCAACAACCCGACCGGCGCTTTGATGGGTCAAGCCATGTTGGAAGAGATTGTTGAGATCGCCCGCTCTGTGGATGCCTGGCTTCTGTGTGACGAGGTTTACCGCGGCACCGATCAGGAGGGGGATGGCATGACTGCTGCCGTGGCGGATCTTTATGAAAAAGGGATCAGCACAGCGGGCATGTCCAAAGCCTATTCACTCGCGGGGTTGCGTGTGGGCTGGATTTCGGGACCAAAAGAGATGTTGCATGACGTGATGATCCATCGCGACTACAACACCATCTCTGTCGGGCAGATCGACGAACTGCTGGCTGCCATGGCGCTGGAAAACCGCGACAAGATTCTGGCGCGCGCGCAGGAGATCACGCGCAAGAACCTGCAGATTGTGGAAGAGTGGATCGAAGAGCAGCCCCTGATCAGCTGGGTCAAGCCAAAATCCGGCACAACGGCCTTGCTGAAGTATGATCTGCCCATGACCTCACGCGACCTGTGTGTGACCCTTCTGAAAGAAGAGGGCGTGATGCTGACCCCGGGCAGCGCGATGGACATGGAGGGCTGGTTGCGACTTGGCTACACCAACCCAACGACGGATCTGGTGGCGGGGCTTGCGAAGTTCTCGGTCTTCCTGAAGCGCCACGCGGCCTGATAAACCGCGTATCAAGGGGCTCTGCCAACAGGCAGGGCCCTTATCATTTTGTGATGGCGCTACAATTTGAGATGCGTCAGCAGAGGCTCTCAATCAGTTTCGTCAGAAAACGCTGCCCTTTGCGCAGTTGGTCTGCTGTCACGTATTCATCAGGCTGATGCGCTTGTGCGATGTTGCCCGGCCCGCAGACCACCGTGGAATATCCCGCACTCTGAAAATGGCCTGCCTCTGTCTGATAGGACACGCAGTTGTCGGAGTTGTCCCCGGTCAGTTGCCGCGCCAGCTGTTCCGCCGCGCCGTCCGTCTCTGGCATCATTGCCGGGATAACTTCAATATCACACAGTTCGATGTTTGCCTCAGCATGGCTGCGTTGCATGTCGCGGGCGATCTCTGCGGCCAATGTGCGATAACGGGTGAGCCAGTCTTCCGCGGTGTCTGGGGGCACAAAGCGAATGTCGGTTTCCATGCGGCAGGCATCAGGCACAATGTTCATCGCGGCCCCGCCCTGAATGGTGCCGACTTGCAGCGTGCTGTGAGGTGGGGTGAAGCCGGAGGCTTTGTCGGCGCTATTTTCACACAGCGCCATCTGCGCCTCATGCCACGCGACAAGCTTCGCAGCGGCAGAGATCGCAGAGACACCCAGATGCGGCATGGAGGAATGCGCGGCTTTGCCCGTGATCTGCGTTGTGATCCCGATGCCGCCCTTATGCCCCGTCACAACGCGCCACTCTGTCGGCTCCCCAACGATCACGCGATCCGCACGCGCAAACCGGGCCTGAAGCTCCGCCAGCAAAGGCGCGGTGCCGGTGCAGCCAATCTCTTCGTCAAAAGAAAGCGCGAGCTGGACGGGTCGCTGCAGGGGGGCTGCCAACATCTGCGGAACGGCGGCCAGCACCAGCGTAAGAAAGCCTTTCATGTCACAGGTGCCGCGCCCGAAATAGCGCCCGTCCTGTTCGGTCAATGTCCATGGGTCGGTCTGCCAATCCTGACCGTCGACAGGCACAACATCCGTATGGCCTGACAACACAACACCGCCATCAACATCCGGGCCGATGTGAGCGACAAGCCCGTGTTTTTGCCCGGTGTCATCGGCAAATACATGCGAGGTGACCCCGAGAGCTTCCAGATAGTCCGCAACATAGGCGATCAGATCTCTATTGGAGCGGTCAGAAACGGTTTCAAAGGCGATCAGACGCTCCAGAATTCCAACGGTAGCCTGTAAGTCAGACATCAGACGCTCCTGCTTTTAAGTCGTTGTAGATGGTGGCGCGGCTGACCCCGAGCAGGCGGCCGACATAGGCGGCGGCATTGCGTTCCGATAAAGCACCAGAGGCGTCGAGCGCGGCCAGAAGTGCGCGCCGCGAGGCACGGTCGAGCGTATCCACACGCGCACCCCGCTCCTGACACCAGTCACTGACAAAGATGTTGAGCCGCTCATGCCAGTCATTGCGAAACAGATCATCCGGCTGTTGCCCAATCGGGCGCGCAGGCAGCAGGGCTTCCACCGCGCGCTGCACCGCGAGCAGATCGGACTGGTCATAGTTTACACAGATCATGAAGGCCGCGCGCCCATCCGGCATGCGCTGCACAATACTGATCGAGCGCAGAATGCTGCCGTCCCAATGCACCTTTTCGTAGGGGCCGATCACCATATCTTCTTTGCGAAAATCAATGTCTTGCACATTGGAGGGGTCGCCCGGAACACGGCGGGAGTATGGATTTACAATATGGGTGATGGTGCCACTGGCAAGGTCATGCACCACGATTTCCACCTGCTGGCCAAACAGGAGCCCGATGGCGTCTGCGGTGGCGCAGGCATTGGCCTTCAGCGTTGTCAGATCCACATCTTTGCCTCCAATGAGACCTCAATCAGCGGGTTGAGGTGTTGACCCAAGTGTCTAGTCTGGATACTTCTGTCTAGGAATCTGGTCAAGCGTCAACTAAACGGCGCGCCAGCACGCAGGGGGGAGGCGCCGGGTGATTGATCTTTGCAAGCCGCAGATTCGGGATCTGTTTGATTTTCATATTGCCGCCGATGCCATTCGTGCGGCCTTCGTGGCCTCCGCAAAAGGTCAGGTGCAGGCACCGCCAATTGCGCAGCTGGCCTTCCCTGAAAATGAGGGCGACTGTTGCGTTAAAACCGGTCATGTTGTGGGCGCGGAAGGCTTTGTTGTGAAAGTCTCCACCGGATTTTATCGCAACCCAGCGCAGGGCTTGCCGTCGTCGAATGGGATGAATCTGGTGTTCTCAGCAACAAATGGCGCGCCTCTGGCCATTCTGCGCGACGAAGGCTGGCTGACAGACATCCGCACCGGTATTGGAGGTGCGCTGGCGACTGCGGCGCTGGCACCAGCCGGGTTCACAGAGGTGCTGATCGTGGGCACTGGCCTGCAAGCGCGCCATCAGGCAGAGTGCCTGCAGTCGCTAGTGGATCGCCCGTTGACGTTTAAGATCTGGGGGCGGGATCTGAAGAAAGCTGAGGCTGTTGTTGCGGACTTGCAGGCGGAAGGCTTGCGGGCGGCATTGGCTGCGGATCTTCAGGCGGCCTGTCTTGATGCGCAGGCCATTGTCACCTGCACACCGTCAAAGCAACCATTGATTGAAAAGCACTGGATCACGCCAGGCACGCATATCACGGCCATTGGCGCAGACTGTCCTGGCAAACAGGAGCTGGCCCGCGATTTGACAGAAGCTGCAGACCTGCTGATCTGTGATGAGGCCGCGCAATCCCTGCACCATGGCGAATTCCAACACCTGCCACAGGGTACGGCGACCATCGCATTGGGGGACGTGCTTGAAAGCCGCCATCTGGGGCGGAGCGACGTCTCTCAAATCACCATCGCGGATCTGACTGGCCTTGCGGTGCAGGATGCGGCTGTGTCTCTTGCCGTAGTACAGGCATTTCAAAACCAAACATCAAACGAGAATGAGGCCGCTCATGTCTAATGCTTCTGAACTGATTTTGCGCTCTGCCGCGGCCTCTGTCGCCACCCACCGCCGGATTGCGCCTCTGATCAACAAAACGCCCATCGTGGCTTCTCGCATAGCGCAGCCCAAGGGCACGCAGCTGCTTTATAAAACCGAGAACTTCCAGTTCACCGGTTCCTTCAAGCTGCGCGGGGCAAGCGCGATGTTGACCACCACACCGACAGATCGCCCGGTGGTCACGGCCTCCTCTGGCAACCACGGGATTGCCTGCTCGCTGGCCGCGCAGAAAACCGGGCACAAGCTTACCGTTGTATTGCCGGAAAATGTGATCGCGAAAAAACGGGAGACGATTGAGAGCTACGGCACCCGGGTGATCATCGCTGGGGCGGATTCTTCTCTGGCGGAAGTCCACGCCCGCAAACTGGCTGAGGATGAGGGTTATACTTATATTTCCCCCTACAACGATCCCGGCGTGATTGCGGGGCAGGGCACGATCGGGCTTGAGCTGCTGGAACAACTGCCACAGATCGACAACGTGTTCATCTCTATGGGCGGCGGTGGCCTGATCTCTGGCATTGGGGCGGTTTTGAAATCCTTCTCCCCGAACACCCGTGTGATTGGCGTGAGTGCGGTGAATACCGCAGCGCTCGCGGCTTCTATAGCTGCTGGAGAAATTGTGGAAACTGCACATTATGACACGCTTGCGGATGGTGTGGCTGGCGGTGTTGACGCAGGATCGGTCACCCTGCCAATGGCCAGCGAGGTGATCGACGCGGTGATCCACTGTGACGAAGAGCAAATTGCCGAAGCGCTGCGCGTGATTGCCTGGACCGACAACATGATTGTGGAGGGCGCCGCCGCTCTCGCGCTTGCGCCCTACCTTGCGCAGCCAGAGGCTTATGAAGGTCAAACAAGCGTCGTTCTGCTGTGTGGGGCCAACTACGATCAGGCGCGCTTGCAGAGTGTCATCGCCTAAGGCAGGCAATACAAAAACTTGCGCCCTGAGCGGGCGCAAGTTCTGCGTTGGCGCGTCTAAGGTCTGCGCAAGAGCACAACAAACGACAGCCCGCCAACCAAACCTGTGACGATGCCAACGGGAATGTCTTCCGGTGCCATGATGGTGCGCGCAACAATGTCGGCCCAGAGCAGGAATATCCCACCAAACACGGCAGAGATCGGCACAAGGCGCGCATAGTTGCCGCCAACGATCAGCCGCACAATGTGCGGCACCATCAGCCCGACAAAGCCGATCATGCCCGAAAATGCCACCATCACACCGGTGATCAGGGCGCCAACCACAAACACGGTCAGACGAAAGCGCGCAACGCGGATGCCCAGCGAGCTTGCCGTTTCATCGCCGATGGTCATCGCATTCAGTTGCGAAGCCTGCATCCAGAGCCACAGCGCGCAGGGCACAAGAATAGCGAGCGGGTAGATCAGGTAAGACCACTGCGCCAGCCCCAGCCCGCCTAGCATCCAGAAAACCACAGTGTGATGTGCCTTCGGATCGCCCAGAAAGATAAGAATGTTCGCGCAGGCCATGATTACAAAAGAGATGGCCACACCGGTCAGCACCAGTCGGTCCGCACTGGTCGCTCCGGCCCATTTGGATACTGCCAGTACAGCGAGCGTCGCGACAAGCGCACCGAGGAACGCCATCACGGGCACAGTGAGCAGACCCAGAAACAGCCCGGTGTGTAACAGCGCCAGAATGGCCCCAAAGGCGCCACCCGAAGAAATGCCAAGCAGATGTGGATCCGCCAGCGGGTTGCGCGTCACAGCCTGCAACGTTGCGCCGACTATGGCGAGCCCCGCACCGACCATCACGGCCAGCAAGGCGCGTGGAAAACGGATTTCCCAGACAATGGCTGTGCGCCCCTTAGACCATGTTGGTTCCACGGGCCAGAGGCCGGTTTTTTGTGCAAATATGCCCCAAACCGTTTCGATGGGCACAGAAATTGCGCCCACCGAGATTGCGAAAGACAAGGACGCTCCCAATGCGGCGAGGCTGCCCAGGAGAACGATCCAAAGGGTGGCTTTAGATTGGGAGGTGCCTTTGCTCATTTAGTTGCTGGCCGCGCCTTCGGAGCCCCAGAAACCTTCAGCCAGTTTCTTCACAGCTTTGATGTTGCGTGGGCCAGGGGTCGCTTCGACATATTCCAGCACAACGAAACGGTCGTTTTTCACCGCATCGAGCTCTGCAAAGGCCGGATTGTTCATCATAAAGGCGCGCTTTTCTTCGGCGGTCACATTGCCGTAGTTCACGATCACAACCACTTCAGGGTTGCGCTCCACAACGGCTTCCCAGGTGACGGTGCCCCAGCTCTTTTCAAAGTCGTCCATGATGTTGGTGCCGCCTGCGGCCTCGATCATGGCTGTTGGCATCGCATAGAGGCCTGCGGTGAACGGCGTGTCTTCGCCGCTGTCATAAACAAACACACGCAGCGGCTCGTCCGCGGTTTCCAGAGAGTCGGTGAACGCGGCAAGCTCCGCCTTGTAGCCATCCACGAGTGCGGTGGCTTTGTCTTCCACAGCGAAGATTTTGCCGAGATTCAGCAGGTCATTGTACATGTCATCCATGCTGACTTTGGGTTTGTCGCCAATGTGGATGCAGCTTTCGGTCAGCTCGTACACATCGATGCCAAACGGCGCGAGCGTTTCTGGGGTGACTTCGCCGCCAACCTTCATGCCGTAGTTCCAGCCCGCAAAGAAGAAGTCCGCGTCAGCGCCAACCAGAACTTCTTTGGAGGGGTATTTCGCAGACAGCTCAGGTAGCTCTTCCACGCCGGCGCGCATCTCTGCGTCCAGTGTTTTCCAGCCGGAAATACCTGTGTAGCCGACCATACGATCCGCAAGGCCAAGAACCAGCATCATTTCGGTGAGGTTCACGTCGTTGGAAATGGCCGCTTTTGGCGGGGTGTCAAATGTCACGGTGCGGTCGCAGCTTTGCACGGTGGTTTCTGCCGCAGCGGATTGTGCTGCCAAGATCAGCCCGAGGGCGAGGGAGCTCTTTTTCATTGTTGGTCCTTGATGAAGATTGAGGTGTTAAAGTTGGAAAGTGAGATGGTTTTTCTGGCTCACGCTGAGCTGTTCGCGCTGGGCGCGCACTTGAAAGGTGTCGGACACCAGCCTGTCTTTGAGAACTTCCATAGGCGCGCCAAATCCCTTCGGTGCGCCATTCTTTAAGATCAGAATGCGATCACAGACATCAGCTGCCAGATTGAGATCATGCAGCGATGTGACAATCGTCAGATCCAGATCGCGGATCAGTTGCAACACTTCCAGCTGATGGCGGATGTCGAGGTGGTTGGTCGGCTCATCCAACACCAGCAGTTGCGGCTCTTGCGCCAATGCGCGCGCCACCATCACCCGCTGGCGTTCGCCACCGGAAAGTGTGGAGAGGCTGCGGTGTGACAGATCTTGCAGCTGCAGCCGCTTGAGCGCCGCCTCTATCACTTCCGCATCGTGTTGTCCGGGAGTGGAGAGGCCCAGGCGATGTGGCACCCGCCCAAGCGCAACAACTTCGCGCACAGTGAGCGCAAAGTCAGAAGGTTGTTCTTGCAAGACCGCGGCGACCTTTTTGGCCAGCGCGCGTGGCGCCATTTTGCGCAGCGACTCGCCATCCAGCAGAATGTCGCCGGACAGAGGGCGGTTATAGCCATATATCAGACGCAAAAGCGTGGTTTTGCCGGCGCCATTTGGCCCAACAAGGCCCATCACCTCACCCTTGTTCAGGCTAAAGCTGGTCGCCTCAAGCAGCAGGGGGTCGCGCTTGCGCGGCGCCCAGGTGACATCGCGCACGTCCAACGTTGGGGAGGTCATGAAACGCGCTCCAATGTGTCTTCAATGGCCATGATCGCGCAGGGTATGCGTGTCAGGGTAGAGTCGTCGCGCAATTTTATGGGATGGCCGGTGGACACGCACCAATCGCCTTGCTGAGCTGCATAGTCTTTTGCAAAATCCATGAGGCTGTCTATATCTTCCTCTGGCGTGATGTCACCAAACAGGAAAGAGGCTGTACGTGTAGCGTGATAGCCAACAGTGCAGGGGCGGTCACAACCGTCAAGGCAGGCCGTGCCTGCAATTTCGAAGTCATCGGCGATGCTGTCACCCGCAGCGGAGATCGCTGCGCGCAGTTTCGCAATCAATGCATAGCCGGAGTTGCAGGTTTCGCCCGTGTGCCGGCACGATGTGCAAATCGTCATTCGATGAGATACAGTTCCGTTCATTTCGCCCTCCGCGAAAACGCGGGGCGAGAACAAAACCAGTCATGTCAGCGGCGTAAGCCGATTGAGCCATCTTGGCCTCCTTCCGAGACACCCCGCCCGGTTTGAGTTTCAGTTAAGATGGCAGGTCTCCTGACTTGCGGTGACTGGCTCCCTCCACCTTCCCGAGCGCTGGCCCAGTGGCTATCGGAGGTTGCACACCGCTTACAGTTGCGGGGGCAGTTACGGAATTGGCAATTGTGTGCCGCACCGTATTCCCTTTTCATCCAGCCGGTCACAGGCTGGAAACCATCAAAGTTATCAATGTAAAACTCTAAGGATTCTGTCAATCGGCAAACGTGTCGGAATCTACCTGCTCTGTGCCCATTGTCGTTGAACAGACCCGCCTTTTGCCATCGCTCGGAATGCGCACTGCTGTGAGGCAGGTGGTGCTCAAAAAACAGTCGTTTGACTGTCGACATCTACGAATGCGGGTTTGTGTAGCAAAAAAGCAGTGTCAATTTACACAGCCTTAAATCGTGTATGTGTACTCAGCTTACATCTTATAAATGCAGACGAGTAGGTGCTCCCAATGAAACTGCGTATTGTGATGTTGTTCGTCATCGGACCGATTTTTGCGCTCGCCGGGTTTTTGATGTACGGCGATGTAACCAGTCAGCGTGCGGTTGTAGAAAGTGCTCACGATACCACAATGCGTGCGCAAGAGGGCGCCGTTGTCGGCCATGTGATACACGAACTGCAAAAAGAACGCGGCTACTCTGCCGGTTACATCGCGTCTCAAGGCAAGAATTTCCCAGCGGAGCTGAAAGAGCAGCGTGAACACTCCAGTGCCGCGATCGAGAGCTTTCAGCAGCAGATTGATTTGCTGGCCATGCAACGGCCAGAGCTGCTTTCGGAGATTTCTACGCGTCTTAGCAAGTTGGAATCGATGCGCGATCAGGTGGATGGGCTGGAGCTTCGCGTTCCAGAAATGGCCTCATTTTATACGCAAACAATCAATCAGTTGATTGATTTTTCACGCCCGTCTGGCATGCGCGACACGCACAGTCAGGTTCAGGCCCTGCTGAGCGCTCGTGTGTTGATTGGATCAGCGAAAGAGAGTGCAGGCCTGGAGCGCGCCATGGGCGCAACCGGGCTTGGGGGCGGCTTCTCAACCATTGTGCATGACCGGTTTATTGAACTTGGCGGCGCTCAGGGGGCGCTTTTGCTCGAAGCTTCCGGCGCCTTAGACGACGCAGGTTGGCTGGCCGCCTTGCGCGAAACCGCCGAATTCAAAGCGGTCCAGAAAGCGCGTGAAACAGTGCGATCAGGATATGAGTTGCAAGACTATGATGGGCTAACCGCGCCCAATTGGTTCAAAATATCAACAGCTTGGATCAATATTCTGCGAGAGGAAGAATTGCGGTTTGTAGAGCAGATTGCAAATCTGACGCTGGAAATCGAAGCGGCGGCAGATGCCAGATTCAATCGCATGATGTGGTTGGGAATGAGCGTCATGCTCTTGGTTCTGTCCTTTGCTATTTTCTCCTTTGAGCGCATGGTGGCACGTATCAAATACCTGATCGCTGTCATCAATGAGTTCACAAGCGGCAACTTTGATGTGTTCGTCGAAGGTATTGAAGGCCGCGATGAATTGAGCAAAATGTCAAAAGCCGTCTATCATTTTAAGCAAGATACCCTGCAAATGCGACGCGATGCTGAGGCTCTTAAGGCGGAGCAAGAGCGGCGCAAAAAGGAACAGGACTTTGTGGTTGGCGAAATCCGCCTTGGTCTCGGGGAGATGGCAGAAGGCAATCTTACCCACCACTTTGAAACGCCTTTCCCTGAGGAGTACGAGGGGTTGAGGGCGGATTTCAACGCAACGGTTGGCAAGCTAAACGAAACACTTGTGCATGTTGTTGATGTGGCTTCCAGCATTCGATCAGGCACGGTCAAATTTAGCCAGTCCTCAGATGACCTGTCGCGCCGCACCGAAGATCAGGCTGGTACGCTGGAACAGACAGCGGCTGCGCTTGAAGGCATCACCTCCAGCGTTCAATCGGCTGCCTCTGGCGCAAAAGATGTGCAAGAAAGCACGCTCTCTGCGAAAAATGACGCGACAGAGAGCGGCGCGATCGTGAAAGAAGCCGTTAATGCGATGGCGAAGATCTCAGAGTCGTCCAAGCAAATCGCCCAGATAATCAGCGTGATTGACGATATTGCGTTTCAAACCAATTTGCTTGCACTGAATGCGGGTGTTGAGGCCGCAAGGGCCGGCGCCGCAGGCAGCGGTTTTGCGGTGGTTGCGTCAGAAGTACGTGCACTGGCACAAAAATCTTCCGGTGCAGCGCGAGAAATTCAGGATCTGATTGGGGAAAGCACAGCCAGTGTCAGCAACGGTGTCGGGCTGGTGAATGAAACCGGAGAAGCGCTTGGTGTGATTGTAAACCGTGTGAGCCACGTTTCCGCACTGGTGTCTAACTTGGCGGATGGGACCGTAAGCCAGGCGGCCACTCTGGGGGAAATCAACACGGGTGTGTCTCAGCTCGAAGAAGCAACCCAACGCAATGCGGTCATGGCGCAGGACGTCAGCGCAACCTGCGCAACGCTGAAAGAAGAAGCCAATGAACTAGAAAGACTGGTGTCTCAATTCAAGCTGAGCTTGGATGGTACAGCACGCAACCCTGATCGTGATGCCGCGTGATTCAGCGATGGCGCGCAGAAAGCGCGCGCCATCAGACCCCTGCGTGATCGCCTTTGGTCAGATCCAGACATTCCGCAATCTTTTGAAACAGGATGCCCCGCCGCACAGGTTTTGCGACATGGGCGTCGCATCCCGCGGTCAGCGCGTCTTTTACATTATTTGGCATGGCGTTTGCTGACAACATAATGATTGGGGTGCGGGCACGTTTGTTTTCGCTTTCAAAAACACGCATGTTGCGAACGGCTTGTTCCCCATCCATGACGGGCATCCGCATATCCATGAGAACCAAATCGAATGGCTTCGGCTCTTCTTTGAAGGTCTCAAGCGCCTCAACGCCATTGGATGTAAACGTTATGTCGCAATCTGAGTTTTGGAGAACGAGGCTGATCACCTTTTGGTTGACTTTGCTGTCCTCAGCGACAAGTACCCGACACCCACTCAAATCAAGCTCTTCGAGCTTTGCGGCCTGTTGATGTTGCACCGGTGCCTTTGAGAGGGCTGATCTAAGCGGGAGTGTAAGCGTGAATATGGTGCCTTCGTCCGGGGCAGAAATCACGCGCAACGTGCCCCCCATTTTGTGGGCCAATGAGGCGCTGATCGCGAGGCCAAGCCCTGTGCCGCCGTGAGTCCGGCTGTCCGTTTCTCGCTGTTGCGTGTATCGCTCAAACACCGCGCCAGAGGTTTTGGTCGGAAAGCCAATGCCACTGTCTTCGATCTCAAAGACGAGTTTCTCGCCAAAGGCCGCTTTCTGCACGGACAGGCTGCAAGATATTTGACCACAGTCGGTAAATTTCACAGCATTGGATGCGAGGTTAGAAATGATCTGACGCAAGCGAAGCGGATCACCCAAAGCAAGATTTTCGGTGTTTGCATTGGCTTGAAGCGAAAACCGGAGGCCTTTGCGTTCCGCTTTTTGCATGTGCAGCTGCAATGCGGCTTGCGCCTCCACGCTTGGGCAAAAGGGGATGGATTCGATTGTCAGCTTGCCAGCTTCGATCTTGGAGAGATCGAGAAAGTCAGAAAGCAGGTCTTCGAGCATCTCTCCCGCTTCGTAAATCGTTTTGACAAGATCCTGTTGCTTGGCCGTTAAGTCAGGGTCTCTATTCAAAACGTCTGTGATCCCCACAATCGCATTGAGCGGTGTGCGGATCTCATGGCTCATGTTCGCAAGGAAAGCGGTTTTGGACTGGTTCGCCTCCTCCGCAGTATTGCGGGCATCTGCGAGTGATTGCTGGCGTTCCAATTGTTCAGTTATGTCGTTTGCAGACCCAAAGATCTGGCCCTCAAAACGGTTGAAATGGACGTCCATGATCCGCTGTTTGTCATGTCGACTGTGCAACCTGATCTGAAGTGCGTTTGATTTCCGGCCCAAAAGCGCCTTGCGTAGGGCTTTGGTGACTTTGCTGCGATCACCTGAATTCGCGAGGCTGTTAAAGTGGCGCCCCAGAAGATCTTTTTTGGTGTGCCCAGCCGCCGCGCAGAAGGCTGGGTTTACCTTCAGAATATAGCCGTGGTCGTCCAATATGAAATTGGGTGCACTTGAAATGTCAAAAAATGCGGAAACGAGCCGGCTGGAACGTACCTTCTCGGTGACATCAAATCGGAGAGCAAAAAACTTGTCAGGACGCCCAATAGTGTCAGTCACCGGATAGATGATGGTGTCAAACCAGAGTGTTTCTCCCTGCTTACTGCGATTGCAGATCTCTCCGCGCCAGATTTTGCCACAGGAAATGGTTTCCCACATTTGCTGAAAGAACTCTTTGCTGTGGTAGCCTGAGTTCATCAGGTTGTGGTTCTGTCCGATTAGTTCATCGGCCGAGTATCCAGAAACGCGCAGCAAGTTCTTGTTGACGCGTAAAATTTTCCCACTCGCATCAGATACAGACAAAATCGCTGTCTCATCCACAACCGCATGCAGATCTGTGAGCTCGTTCAAGTATCGCCATGTGTCGGGGAGGGTAGAGGAGGAAAGCTGCGTTTTACTGAGCACCAGTTCTTTGCGTGCAAAGCGTCCGATGAGCTTTGTGGTCTTGCCGTTTTCGACAACTGGGTACCCTTCGCTCTCGATCAGGAGGGTGTCCCCTCCAGGCAATTCCGCAGTATATTCAAAACGCCAGGGGACTGCGTTTTGTATGCTGTTGCTGAGTATGTTCCGAATGTGTGTTCGATCGTCTAGGCTGCAGAATTCAAACGCGTTTTCGAAATTGGGTTGGTAATCTTCTCCAACCGCATGCAGGTGCTGCGCCTTGCGGTTCCACCAGATTGTCTTGTTGATCAGATCGGCTTGCCAGAGGGCTGTGCCCTCCTCACCCAAAGAGGTTGCTGAATCTGCCATATCTGGCGCACGGGCACCAAAAAAGTCATAGGCAGTTGTCATTCAGGTCACCTCTCAAATGTTGACCAAGTAAAAAACGCATCGTTTCACAGCCATTCCGAGCGAACGGGATCTCGTAAGATTGCTACCGCAATGCGTGTATAACAAGTGATCTATATATAGGGCTGTCCTAAAAATCACGATCTTTTCTTTAAAAGCACAATAGTTTCAATTACTTAAATAGGTATTTGAGATATATAATTTGTGAATTATCTCATTCCTCCGCTGCGTAAGACCTGTGATAGGCAACTGCGTGCACGCGAAGCGAAGTGCGTTCAAGGATCAATCGCGCAGCTTGTTATCTCGCAATCTGAAGTGCTTTTCAGAATTTGGCTGAGGAAAAGCACTGCTTTGAAACGGCGCTGTCCATCCCGTCAAAAAGGCGTTCTTTGATTGCCAGAGCCAGGTCAATTGGCAGCCCAAAGTCCGGTGCCGCAAAGTCAGACTGCGCAAGATCTGTGGTCACAGATTGCACTTCATACATCGCC
Organism: Shimia sp. MMG029; assembly: GCF_027947445.1. Classification (NCBI taxonomy): domain Bacteria; kingdom Pseudomonadati; phylum Pseudomonadota; class Alphaproteobacteria; order Rhodobacterales; family Roseobacteraceae; genus Shimia; species Shimia sp. MMG029. The sequence goes on from NZ_JAQJIM010000007.1 coordinate 129,741, forward strand.
GGATCTTGCTGAGAGGCGCGACAGATCAGCCGCGCGCGTCCGAGGCCAGGTATGGCCTGTGCAACTTTTCCCGCAAATGCTTCAAGCCCGTCTGGCAGGCTGGGCAGTGTTGCAAATCCCTCTTGCGTTCTGACGGCTGCGCCTAAAATATTGTTGTGCAATATGACGCACTCGAGCGTTTCTTGCGAGGTGCAGGGATCCTGTAAGATCGGATAGCAACGTTCCGGTATCTGGTTTGCAAGGCTTTGATAGCGGGTTTCAGGGCCAACCCAATGGCAAAACGCGCCACGCCATTTGCGAGACAGGTGTAGGTTGGCCTGTTGATGCGGCAGTTGCCCCAGTTCCGCAGCGGTTTTGATCAGTCTTAAGGGCACAATTGGGAGACCAGCACTCCCTAAAATGGCACGCAGCGCAAGCAGCCGTTTGGGCTGCATCGTGTATTCTGCAAAACTTGTGGGATATGCTGTGTCATAGACCGAGAAGCCCTTGTCCTGCTCGCGGCCGATCAGTTGAGGGCGCCACTCTTGCGCGTTTCCTTCTAATGCGGCTGACATGGCGAAGGTTAGGCTCTGCTCTGCGGTCGGCGATACAGCCAGCCTAGGATAAGCCCGCGTCGATAGGTGGACGTATGGCGGGCTCTGAACCGGAGCGTTTCGATCCACGAGCTTCAGGCGCCCAAACAAATCTGCGTTTTGTTGTAGCGCGCCAAATTTGCGCAAAGCCTCGTCTTGACCCATCAGGCCGAGCGGCAAATGCCAAGTGTCGCCCCGCACAGCCTTGTGAAACCCAAAGCGCTGCGCCGTGCTTTCTTCGGAAGGAGGGGCGCAAAACACGATCTCCCAATCAGAAGTCTGCCATGCCTGCGACGGTTGTTTCGGCGCAAAAACCTCAAGCGCATGGGTGAAAAAATTTACATATGGCCCATGCGTTGCATGCCGGAACACACCGCCAAACGGGCGGTTGTTGGCTTCGCAGAAGACGCTGCGGGCCTGGGACGGTGGGCGCGTGAAATCTTCGGTGATGAGATCAAACCCCCACAGCGATGATGTGCCAAGCGTGTGGGTCGCCTGAACGCAGATGTCTTTCAGTTCGGGGTGCAAATGCTCTGTCACATTGATTTGGTCAGCACCGTCAGAGGTGTTGGGCCGCAAACCCAAGAGCACAAATTGTCCCTTGGCCGGGACGGCGTCCAAAGCGAGCGTTTGATCTTTCAGCAGCGCCTGCGCGAGCGGGCCTGTCGGGATTGGATTGGCCGCACCGATCCCCGGAACGGAGGCGCGGTCAGTGTTTTTGCGTGCAATCAACTCAGCAACAGATGCCTTTCCGTCTCCCACAACATTTGCCGGGAACCGCAGATACGCCGCAACAAAACGATCACCCGCCATCAGGATGCGCATGTCCACGCCGCGCACATGTTCTTCAACAATCACGCGCCCATCGGGAGAGGATTGCTGCGCCAAAGCAAAGGCCGCTGGCAACGCATCGCGCTGCCGCAGATTGGTGGTCACACCCACAGAATTGGACCCGTGGCTTGGTTTTAGAACGACGCAACGCCCCAGCGCATCAAACACGTCCTGTGCCTCAGCCTCTGTCTGGGCGACCATGCTCTTTGGTGTCGGCAAACCGGCGTGCGACAGGGCGTCCATCGTTAGCGATTTGTCGTTTGCAACAACCGTATCCAAATATGGCGAAACGCTAAGTCGGGTGCTGCTGAGGCCAAGTCGCGCCGTTTCACTTTGTAACAGATAGCGTCTTGGCGCACCCTGATCGACACGCATTGTGATCATGCCTGCCGCGCGCGCTGCATGCTCAAGCTGTTGAAACCCCCAATCCTTCTCAATGTGATCAACACGATTGTGCCGTCGGAGCGCGGTCGGGAGCGCATCGTAAAGGCCCTGACACAGCGCGACAAATTCAGGGTCAAAGTGATAGAGCGGCTGGGCCTCAGAGGGGCGTTCGGCCGGTGCCTGCTTCGGGTGTCCTTTGCTCTCTAAGATCTGAAAGCTCTTAAAGGCGCGCAGCCGCACGGGCTTGCTTTCAACGCTGGTGACATTGGCACGTGATGGCCCGTTTCGCAGAGCCACTTCGAAATCAGATGCTTCCGTTGCGCTGGCTGTGAACATCAGCTCAACAGTATCTGACTTGTTGCGCACCCAACCGCAGATGCCCCGCCGCGTCGCTTCCCGTTTGGTCCAATTGCGAAAGCCGACATGCTGAACCTGCCCCTTCAGGACATATAGAAAAGTCTGTCGCTCTTCGTCTTCGGGAGGGGATGCACCTGCAGCCATCGCAATCTGTCACTTCAGCTGTGAACTATGAGTTTTTCCAATAGCCCGAAACACAGCAAAAATGGCGTCTTCCAGATTGCTGAGTTTTTCAGTGTCAGAGGGTCCCGACACCGTGGTAGACGGGCTTAGATCGTCGATCTCAAACAAAGCTGCGGGCGCATCGCAATATGTCTTGGCAACATAGGCGTTGTCTTGCGCACACAAATCCATGATTTCAGCGCGCTCGGCGATCGAATAGCAATCACCGCTGCGTGTGGCCCCCTTGGTCTGATGGCGCGAAATCTCTCTGATGAGCTGTTTCGTGTTGATGTCCGTTGTGCGGTTGAGCATGCCCAACAGATGCGACACTTCCAGCGACAGCGTCGGATTTGACTGCGCTTGACGCGGCAGCGCACACAGCGTGCCATGCAGGCCGATACTCTGTGCAAAATCTTCGACCACATCGCCGTTGTGTAGCGTGCTGCGCTCAAAAATGCGCACAATCAGGGCCTCTTTGCCAAAGGCCGCGGCAAAGGCGTCGAGGGTTGTTCCATAGAAAGATGCGATTTGGCGTTGCTGGGCGTATTTGGCGGGTGACCCACGGAACCGCCCGTTTTTGAGCGTCTGTTTGTACATGGCCTCCAGAAACTTGTCCTGACGACGCAGATACGTGACCAACTTGACCCGTTGCTTTTGGTGCTCTGGTAAATGAGCTGCGAGCGCCGCGGCTATAGAAGGCCGGAAAAACATCTCAGAGGAAATGATGTGGGTGTGATCGGGCAGTGCGTCGATTTCTTGCACCACCTTTTCCAGCAGCGGCTGGATGTCACCATTTCTTTCTGTAATCGCAATCTGGTTGTGCGCCGCGCGTTTGCGCCCGGCCTGCACGTAATTCACCCCTTGCGCCTTCAGAGCCTTCTGATGCGCCCAAAGATGCGCCTGAATCGACGTGGAACCGGTCTTTTGCGTGCCAATGTGAATGTAGATTGGAGGGGGGGATTGCGGCATTCGAAGCTTTCAGATGGGGCTGACGATCAAGCGGATTTTACGCAACTATATCAAGCTTTAGTACATCTTCCAGCGGTGGCGCCTTACCAAATGCATCTGAAATCAGACGCTTCACTTTCGTTGTGTGTGGAATGCTGGAAAATTCTGGCGCCGCGCGCTGTTGCATGCGGTCAATGGCGTTGCGCTCTACCCGGAAGCGCGGGCGCAGTCTCATGGACCCATGGAGCAAAATCCGGTCATTGAAGGGGTTCACATGATAGGCGTTAGTGGATCCGTTCAAATGTGCGCCCAATGCATGCGGTTGCACCAGTTCCAGAAAGGCCATGTCATAGATGCGTGCATGCGCAGCCTCTGGCAGTGTGTTCATCCAGTCGCGATATCTGGCGCTCCAGAACGCTTTCTGATCCGGGGTCCAGTCCTCACTGATGCGCAACCGGTACAGAGCATATCCCATGTCAAAAGGCGCATCGATATACTCTCTGAGGTATTGTTGCGCGCTGAGAATGCCCACGAGGTTCCCGCGGATCAACACCTCATGTTCAGGTGCAAGCGTGTTGGCAAGCCCGGCGCGCGGATCTCGCGTGCCTGATTCATACCCGGTGCGCAAAGCAAACTCATCAAACCGAATGCGATTGATCGGTTTGCGCAGGACCGGCTCATGTTCAGGATCGAGGGTATTTATGATGTGATGAGGGACGCCAAGCTGCTGGCATAAATTTCGTGCAATCAAACAATCGGCGAGCGTGTTGTGATTGATGGCATGGGTGAAGGCGCTCTTGAGATGTTGAATGTCCTCCTTGCCGTAGCTCAACAGCAATCGGCTGTCATAACCACCGCTGACCGGCAAACAGCAGTCGAAGTTGGTAAGCAGGCCAGACATAACCTGCCGCAGCCTGTCTTCCATCTGCGCAATCAAGCCGGGTCGTTCGGCGCGGCTGACATCAAACTCTGCGTCTGTTCCTGGCCACAATCGTTGCAATTCAAAGCTGTCGAGGTCCAGAAAATGATTGGGAAACGCACGCAGGACACGTCGGTCGCTTGTGTGTTCAAATGCATAGCACAGGTTGCGTCGTAAAATTGCCTTTCCGTTAAAACGCGGGTTGTGTTGAAGCTCTCCGTACGCAGCCAGCATTGTGCTGGAGGCCACAAGCCCCTCGGCAGGATTGTAAACCACCGATTGGTCCAGTGCCGCATCGAAGTGGATCTGCTCAACACCCTCTTTGCAAAGGAGGACGGCAAAGCGCCCGGCAGTCTTGAAAATGAGCGTCCGCAATGACGCAATCAAACGTGCATCGGTTGCGCTATTGGGAACAGTGAGCCTGTCTTTGACCGCCGTTCCATCCTCTAGGATGCCAACCCCAAGGAACCAACCAACGTGTTCATTTTGTGTGTCATAGATCGGAGTGACGCGCAGATCTGGACATGCGTGCAGATACCACTCTCCCAATTTTGCGTTACGCCATCTGTACGATGTCGCAACCGGCGCTTTCGAGAGCACAAACTGGTATTTGAAGACTTCAGAAAAGTCATAGCCGGCTCGGTCGCAAATTACGCGCGCGGCGAGCTTTTTGGTGGGGTCGTCAGCCAATAGATCTCTCGATGCTCGGTTTTTGCGCCTTAAGTCTGTTTGTGTTTTGCCCAGTTGACGGCAGATGGACAACATTTTTTGTGACCGACGCGCCAAGTCTGCTATCTTTTGTGTGAAAGAGCAGGCTCAAGGTTTTGCAATCCGGTGGCTTTAAAGCGCCCGCGTTCCGCCTGTGGCGTCTCTTTGGCGCGAAAAGAGGGCGTTTTTGAGAGTGCGTTTCGCGATGGTTAAGCCATCAATACGCCTTTTCATCATTTCACCACTAGTAATTTGCGGCCAAACAATAGACATAGGCGAGCGACTCTGGCGATTCAACATGTGATGTGTGCGTAATTTGGCCTCATCCCGCCGTTGCACCGCCGCTCGGTTGCAACAACGTCGCTGTTTCTGGCGTCATAAAATGAAGAGGTCACCAATATGGGTCTGACATGTGCTGATGTCATGGTTTCACCCGACCTGCAAAAGACAATTCACCCCGACGCCAGCGTCGCAGAAGCTCTCGCAATTCTGAAGGAACGCCGTTCGCGTTTCCTCCCCGTGGTTGACGAAACCGGCAAGTATCATGGCGTTTTCAGTGCGCCCACGATGCTGAAGCTGCTTCTTCCCAAAGCCGCCACCATCGGTCTGAACACGGACAGTATGCGGGTGTCTTTGGATCACTTGAGCTTCATGAACCTGGATAAGGATCATTTCTCCCAACAGGTTGAAATGCTCAAGCAAGAAAAAGTTTCGGACAATATGTCCGATCCCAGCAACATTCCTGTGACGGCGCCTGATACGCCGATCATGGAGGGCATCTTCCTGGTGTATAAATACAAACGCCACGTGATGCTTGTGGAGCCAAATTCGCAGCGATTTGTAGGTACGGTGAGCGCGAACTCACTGATCGACAAAGTGTTCTGAGGCCATCGCCTGACGCCTCCTTAACCAATCTAAATGAAAGCGGGTCAGTATCGTGTCTGCACATTCTTCCTCACACGGTGAGGCGGGCTTTTCCTTGCCGGATATGCTTGGGGTCGATCCTTTGTGGATTGCTTCCGGTATTCTGGTTTTGGTCTATGCCGTACTCATCACCGAAAAAATCAACCGTGCCATTTTGGCCATGCTCGGCGCCTCGCTCATGGTGCTGTTCGGCATTCTGAACCAGCAGCAAGCGGTCAATGGTGTTGATGCAAACACGCTCGCGCTTTTGATTGGCATGATGGTGGTTGTGGCCATCACCAGCAAATGTGGATTGTTCCAATACGTGGCGATCAAGTCAGCCAAATGGGTGAAAGCGGATCCCACGGGCATCCTGATCATGCTGACCCTGATCACAGCTGTTTTCTCCGCGATGCTCGACAACGTGACGACTGTGCTTCTGATTGCGCCGATCACACTTCTGATCACTGATGCGCTTGAAACACGTGTGTTCCCGTTCTTTCTGGCAGAAATCCTGGCGTCTAACGTTGGGGGTACGGCCACGTTGATTGGTGACCCGCCTAACATCATCATTGGCTCTGCGGCGAACCTGAGCTTCAACGACTTCTTGTATAACTTGGCCCCGATCTCCGCGATCTGCCTCGTTATTCTGACCTTCATCATCTACTTCATGAACCGCAAAGAGCTGTCCAAGATCCCACCGGAAGCCAGCGCACGGATCATGCAGTTCAACGAAAAAGAAGCCATCACCGACAAGGTTCTGCTGGTTAAGTCCTTGGCTGTTCTGGCTCTGGTGATCTTTGGCTTCGTGGTTGGTCACGGCTATGGCATTCAGCCAGGCACCTCCGCTCTGGCCGGCGCCGCGCTGCTGATGCTTCTGGCCTATGGGCACCAGCACGGCGAAGATCAAACCGAAAGCGTGCACCACATTTTCGGCGAAGTGGAATGGGTTACCATCTTCTTCTTCGGTGGTCTGTTTGTGATCGTGGCTGGTGTGGAGCAGGTTGGTCTGCTTGAGTACTTTGGCGAGAAAGTGCTGGAGCTGACCCAAGGCGATATGATGTGGACAGCGTTCTTCATCTTCTGGGCCTCTGGTATCCTCTCTGCGATCCTCGACAACATTCCTTTTGTGGCAACCATGATCCCGCTGATTGAATCCACTGCGGATACATTTGGTGGCCCTGACGCGATCGAGCCACTGTGGTGGTCGCTGGCGCTTGGTGCTTGTCTGGGTGGTAACGGCTCTCTGCTCGGCGCTTCGGCAAACCTGACGGTTGCGGCCTTCGCAGAAAAAGCCAAACAGCCAATCGGCTTCCTGAAATTCATGTACTATGCATTCCCGATCATGATCCTGACGCTGATGATCGCAAACGTGTATCTCTGGCTGCGCTATTTCTAATTGCGTGACATAACGTCTCTAAGAAGCCCGGCGCATCGCGCCGGGCTTCTTTGTGTTTGGCATGAAAAAATCTGGTATGATGACGGCATCGAAAGCGTGTTGTCTGAAGCACAGCATCCCCAGATTGATACATCTTTAAGATGATTTGGCCTTTAGGGTTTGGCTAAAGAGTTTAGGGTATTCCTAAGAGAGCTTGAAAGACCAGTGGGGGGCACTTTGATGCCAATACCAAAGAAGCGTGTGACGATTGCGTTTTTGGGGGCAAGTGTTCTTGCCGCGTGCGGCGGCGGTGACGGTGAAGACGACAGTACAAGTGGCGGCGCTGGCGGTGGCAACGCGCCCGGAGGTGGCGGAGGGCCTGTTTCGAACCTCCCATTTACCGATGATGAAACGCTGCTGGCTTCGTTTATCAGCAATCTGGATTCCCTGCGCACGAGCGCCAACAGGCTGCTCCGTCAGGATGCCAGATATCGGCGTCAAATAGCAGATGGGCGATACTTTGTTGACCGCAACAACAATGGCACCTTTGACGACGGTGTTGATGTCAGCTTAGAAGGCAACCCGATTGAGGCCGCAGGCATTCACTATGCCCATGCCGCGGGCCTCACCGGTGCCGGCGAAACCATCGCCTTTTCTGACAGTGGCTTCCTGCCCGGCCACACTGTGTTTGCAGGCAAAGATATCACTTTGGGTCGCAACTTGCCGGTGACGGATCACGGCACTTTCGTGGCATCGGTCGCGACGGGCAATTCATCCACAATGATTGGCGTCGCCCCAGAGGCTGACGCAATCTTTGGCAGCTACAACACCTTTGCGCAGTTGAGTGAAACCGCGCGCGCTGCCCGTGCGCAGGGCGCGGTTGCGTTGAACAATTCATGGGGCTTTGTCGCCCGCGATGCAGTGCGTTCAGACTACGATCGCGTGTTCGGCTCATCGGCGGGGGCGGACTATCTCAGTGCGTTGACAGATTATGCCGAAGACGGAATTGTGGTGTTTGCAATCTCAAACGATCATGAGATTTCCAGAGCGGGCTTGTTGCCGGGTCTGCCTGTGTTCCACTCCGATCTTGAAAAGAGCTGGATCGCGGTCATCAACGGCGTGCCTGAGCTCAATGGGGACGATGTCGTTTCGGCAACACGTGTGTCCGGCGCCTGTCTGGAAGCCGCTGCCTGGTGTATCGCTGCAAACGGCAACTGGACCGGTGCGAACGCATCAAATGGCTATCGTTTTGGCACGGGCACGTCGTTTGCTGCGCCGACAGTCTCCGGGGCCTTGGCGCTGTTGGCCGAAGCTTTCCCCGATATGTCGCACCAGCAGCTGCGGGTCAGGTTGCTGGCCACAGCGGACAATGAGTTTGACGGATTTCAGAAAAGTGGGTCCGTTGAACTGGTTCCGGGGTTTGAGCATGACTACAGCCGTGAATGGGGTCATGGGTTCCTTGATGTGGCGGCGGCATTGTTGCCAATTGGCCAAGCCACAATAACAACCGCTGATGGCAGGACGATCAACACACGTGAACCGCTTGTGGTGTCTGGTGCGGCCAGTGGCAACGCGATCAAACAAGCGCTTGAGGGGGTCGACGTTGTCAGCCGCGACGCGCTGTCTGCTGGGTTTGTCATCGACGCGGCCCAAATGGTCGCCACCCGTGACACAAGCCCGCTGTTTTCGCTGAATGATGTTCTGAACTTCGACCAAATCCAAGAAGAGGGCTACGGCAGCATCGCTTTCTTTGGTGACAATCGCCTGACGCCTTTTGCCACGCTCAATGCGAAGACAGAAATGCTGCTTTTCCAGTCTCAAAACTACGGAGATGAGAGCATCGGTTTTGGATTGGCGCGCCACTTTGATCTTGGCGGTGCCAACCTGAGGGTCAGCGCAACCTACGGCGATGACACCGCCTCTCTGCTCTCCGATTGGAACGGAGGCGGTGACGCCGCCATCTTCTCCATGGACATGGCACTTTCCACAGACCTTTCCGAAAAATCACAGCTCAGGGTCGAGTTTGGCTATGCCTTCGGGCAGGAGGCCACTGGTTTTGGCCAAGCCTCGGATGTTGTAATGAACGCAAGCGCATTGACCCTGTCGCATCGCGATGTCTGGGCGCGCAACGACCGGCTCAATCTGTCTGTGTCTCTGCCCGCGGCGATCTCTTCTGGTGCCACGGCTTTGTCTCTTCCGGTGACAAATGCGCTTGGGGTTGTCACGCATCAGACGGTGCCAATTGACCTTAGCCCTGATGAGCGTGAGGTCCGTCTGGAGCTCAGCTACGGGCGGCCTCTGTCTCGCAGAACCAGCATGGGCGTGTCGCTCGCACACGCCATGAATCGCGGCCACATTGCAGGGCGTGACGAAACGGCTATCTTGTTTGGGATCAACACGCGTTTTTGAGAGACCGCATGGCACCCATAAACTTCCTTGTGGATGGAGCGCGCACCGACGCACCGACATTGGTGTTTGCCCATGGTGCAGGCATGCCGATGGACGCGCCGTATATGAACACGGTTGCCCAAGGTCTGGCTCAGGCTGGATTGCGCGTGGTCCGTTTCGAATTTGCCTATATGGCGCAGCGGCGCACCGGTGGTTCAAAACGGCCACCTCCGAAAATGCCCCTTCTGCAAGAAGAGTATCACGCGGCGCTTTCTGCGTTGGCGCGGGATGTTGGCGCAGATGGTCCTATAGTGATTGGCGGCAAGTCAATGGGTGGGCGCGTTGCCAGTTTGATCGCGGATGATCTGCATGCGGCGCGGCACATTCGAGGGGTGCTCTGTCTGGGATATCCATTTCATCCGCAGGGCAAACCGGATGTCTTGCGTGTGGATCACCTTGAAGCGCTGCTGACACCGACCCTGATGTGTCAGGGCACACGGGATCCCTTTGGGACCGAAGCGGATGTCGCCACCTATCCATTGTCGCCGCAAATCGAAATGGCATGGTTTGAAGACGGCGATCACGATCTTAAACCGCGCAAACGCGTCACTGGTCTGGATCACGCCGCGCATTTGGCGCAGTTTTGTGAGATTGCAGGATCTTGGGTCAAAGAACGGTGTGCCGGGTGAAAGAACGTTGCGTTGCGTCGCAGGCCGGCGCTGGCGGCGCACTGGTGCAGCGCGTAACCTGTCGCCCGGATAGGCATTTCCCAAAACAGGACGCGCAGCGCTGATGACAGATCAAGAGATTGAAGCCCTCGCTGATTTCCCGAATGCATATTGGAAGCGGTTCACAGTCACACAGCAGGATCTGGACGGTTTTCACCATGTCAACAATGCGGTGTATCTGAAATGGCTCGACGCCACCGTTTGGGAGCATACAGATTCTGTGGGGCTGACCGCAGAGGTATGCCTGAAAATGGAGCGCGGCATGGCCGCTGTCCGTCACGAGATCAAATATCTGGCCTCTGCATTCCTCGACGATGAAGTGGTTGTTTTTGTGTGGATCTCGTCCAACGACGGGCGCCTGAGGTGCAGTCGCGTGTTCCAGGTGGTCCGCTTGAGCGATCACAAAACCATCCTGCGCGCGCAGTCAGATTATGTCAGCACCAACCTCACCACCGGCCGCCCTGTGAAAATGCCGGAGATCTTCAAAACCGACTATCCGGTGATGTTGCCGAAGGATGCGGTCTTGCCATAACCGACCACCGGGCAAGGTTGCATGGCGGGCCTGTCGCGCAGGACGGATATGGCAAGAGCGGCCGGCGTTCCCTTAAGAGTGGGAGAGATTGAGGTACAGTTGCAACTGATGGGTCAGTTGGGCGCGAACTCATTGCTCCAGAGCGATCTTACAGGTACCGAGACAGAAATGGTGGGGCACGGGCCGTCACATCGGGTGCTCCCGTGGTCCATCGGAATGAAATTTGGCACGGCCGCAGAGTCTCCATGAGTCTGCGCGCCGTACTCGCAAGGACGGATCGCTTCGATGGGTCAGCAATTTGGGCAGTTAGACGGGTTTCGCGCAGATGCGTCGGGCCCCAGAGTTTCAGGGCACCGTGGCGCCCGAGGTGCGTTGCCGGAAAACACGATTGAGGGTTTCGCCTTCTGCCAGCAGATTGGGATTGCCTCGATTGAGTTTGATGTGGTCATGACCAAAGATCGCGTGCCGGTGGTGGTCCACAACCATACGCTGGATGGCGCATTGGCACGTGATGCAGAGGGGCATTGGTTGCCCGACCCCGGTCCACGCGTGGCAGAGATGACCCTGGCAGAGGTCCGCGCCTGCAACGTTGGCATGGCCAATCGGGGCACTGAATATGGGCGTCGTTTCTCAGATCAGGCGGTGCTGCCGCATGCACAGGCGCCCACGCTGGATGATGTGCTGACATTTGTGGCAAAGCCTGAGAATGCCTCCTTGTCCCTGCTGCTGGAGCTCAAGACGGACCCGGATGCCCCCGATCTCGCGCAGGAGCGCGCAGAAATGGTGGCGACGGTTGTCGCTCAGGTGCGTGCTGCGGGTCTTGTGGATCGCACCGTGATGCACAGTTTTGATTGGGGCATTCTCGATGTAGCGCGCGCACAGGCGCCAGAGATGCCGACATCCTACCTATCCTACCTGCCCAAGGGCCTGCCGGGGGAAGACACGGATCGCACCGTGATGCCCTCTTGGGAAGAGGTGCCCGCCTCTATGCCGAATGCTGTGGTTGAGGCAGGGGGGCAAATGTGGTGCCCGCATTTTCTGGATGTTACTCCAGAGGGTGTAGCCGAGGCCCACGCGCTTGGCCTGGTCGTTGGCACCTGGACAGTCAACAGCGTCAAAGAGATCAACCGCATGATTGACTGCGGTGTGGATAGTATTGTCACCGACTATCCCGGTCGGGTGCAGGATTGCCTGCTACGCCGCGCAGCAAGCTGAGATCACAACGAAAAAGGGCCGCTTGAGATCATTCAAGCGGCCCTTTGTTTGACTAGACTGCGCCAAAGCCGCCGCCGCCGGGTGTTTCCATCACAAAGATGTCTCCGGCTGTCAGCTCCGCCTGATCGTTGCCCTCCAGCGTCTCTTTGGTGCCATCACTGCGCACAACGCTGTTCAGGCCCACCTTGCCGCTGCCACCGCCAGACGCCCCATGAGGCGCGATCACACGGTGGGAGGACAGCACGGTCACGGTCATTGGCTCATTGAAGCGCAGACGCCGGATGATGCCATCGCCGCCTTGCCACTGGCCGTCGCCACCAGACCCATGCCGGATCGAAAACTCCTCCACCCGCACCGGGAAGCGGGTTTCCAGCACCTCCGGGTCAGTCATCCGCGTGTTGGTCATGTGGCTGTGCACGGCACTCGTGCCATCAAAGCCGTCGCCAGCCCCGGTGCCGCCGCAGATGGTTTCATAGTTCTGATAGGTGTCATTGCCATAAACAAAGTTGTTCATCGTGCCCTGACTGCCTGCAATCACACCAAGCGCGCCATACAATGAGTCGGCAATCGCCTGGCTCACCTCTGTGTTGCCGGAGATCACGGCGGCTGGGAATTTCGGGTTGATCATGGAGCCTTCCGGCACAATGAGCGAGAGCGGTTTCAGACAGCCTTCGTTCATCGGGATGTCACTGCCCACAAGCGTGCGGAAGACATAAAGCACCACCGCACGGCAGATCGCCATGGGCGCGTTGTAGTTCGTTGGGCTTTGCTCTGATGTGCCGGTGAAGTCGATCGTCGCGGTGCGGTTTTCCTTATCAACTTTGATGGCGACTTCGATCTTCGCACCGCCGTCCAGCGGGTAGGAAAACGCGCTGTCTTTCAGCACATCCAGAACCTGCCGCACGCTTTCTTCGGCATTGTCCTGCACATGGCCCATATAGGCCTGCACCGTAGAGTGGCCGAACTGTGCGGTGATCTTGGTCAGCTCAGAGGCCCCGGTGGCATTCGCCGCAATTTGCGCGGCCAGATCGGCCATGTTTTCGTTCACATTCCGGCAGGGATAGCGCCCGGAGGTGAGCAACTCGCGCGCTGCTGCCTCCCGCAGGCTGCCTTGATCCACCAGCAGGAAGTTGTCGATCACGATGCCTTCTTCTTCGATATGGCGGCTGTCAGGCGGGGCGGAGCCCGGCGTCTTGCCGCCAATATCAGCGTGGTGCCCACGTGAGGCGACGGTGTAGATGATGCTTTCACCAGCCGCGTCAAACACCGGCGTGATCACCGTCACATCCGGCAAATGTGTGCCGCCATTATACGGGTTGTTCATCATGAACACATCGCCGGGGCGGATCTTGCCTGCGTTCTCGCGCAGCACCGTGCGCACACTTTCCGACATAGAGCCCAGATGCACCGGCACGTGGGGTGCGTTGGCCACCAGATCGCCATTCTGATCAAAGATCGCACAGGAGAAATCATAGCGCTCCTTGATGTTGACCGAATAAGCGGTGTTCGCAAGCGTCGCGCCCATCTGCTCAGCAATCGACATAAAGAGATTGTTGAACACCTCCAGCATCACCGGATCCACCGAGGTGCCAATCGCCTCAGAGCGTTTGAGCGGCACAATGCGTTTGAGCACCAGATTGCCGCCGGTGGCACAGGTCGCCTGCCAGCCGTCCTCAATCATATTGGTGCCGGTTGGCTCCGTCAGGATGGCCGGGCCGGTCACCGATTGGCCAATCGCCAGCGTGTCGCGGTCCACCAGCGGCACTTCCTGCCAGCGCCCGCCGGTATAAAGCGAGACATTGGGGGGCGTGCAGTCTGCGCCAACAGGGTCAGGCATAGTCACCGGCTCGCCGGTCTGACCAATCGCCTCAGCCACCACCACATCAATGATCAGATCATCTGTGTCCGGCGCAAATCCGAAACGCTGCTTATGCGCGGTGACAAAATCCGCGCGCATGTCGTCTGGCGTGCCAAAGGCGACCGACAGGCTCTGCTGCGCGCCTTTGGGCCGGATATGTGCGGTTTGCGAAACATGAATATCCGTTGCAGCAACCCCTTGGTCTGCAACTTCTTTTTGCGCCGCGGCCGCCAGCGCTTGCAGGGCGGTGCCTGCCTCCGCCGCTTCCAGCGCGCAGGCCACTTGGCTTTCCCGCATGGCGCGGATGTCTGCAAGCCCCATACCAAAGGCAGAGAGAACGCCCGCAAACGGGTGAATAAAGATGCTCTCCATGCCAAGCGCATCCGCCACCAGACAGGCATGTTGCCCACCAGCGCCGCCAAAGCAGTTCATCGTGTATTTTGTCACGTCATAGCCGCGCTGCACCGAGATTTTCTTGATCGCATTGGCCATGTTTTCCACAGCAATGCGCAGGAAGCCCTCCGCGAGGTCTTCCACGGATTTATTCGTGCCAATTTCCGCCTTCAGCGCTTCAAATTTCACGCGCACCGCATCCACATCCAGCGGCTGATCACCATTGGGCCCAAAGACATGCGGGAAATGATCCGGCTGCAATTTGCCAAGCAACACGTTGCAATCCGTCACGGTGAGCGGGCCACCCCGGCGATAGGCGCAAGGCCCCGGATTTGCGCCTGCGCTTTCCGGGCCCACCTGCATACGACCATCGCGATAGCTGAGAATAGAGCCGCCGCCCGCCGCCACCGTATGAATGGACATCATGGGCGCACGCATCCGCACCCCGGCCACTTCGGTCTCAAAGGAGCGTTCATATTCGCCCGCATAGTGGCACACGTCGGTTGAGGTGCCGCCCATGTCAAAGCCGATCAGCTTGTCAAAGCCAAGCTCCGCCGCAGAGCGCACCATGCCAACCACGCCGCCCGCTGGGCCAGACAGGATCGCGTCACGCCCTTGAAACAGCCGCGCATCGGTCAACCCGCCGTTGGACTGCATGAACAAAAGCCGCTCACAGCCGCCTTTGGCGGTATCAAGCGCGGTGGCCACCTGATCCACATAGCGCCGCAGGATAGGGGAGAGATACGCATCCACCACAGCGGTATCGCCGCGTCCCACCAGTTTGATCAGCGGGCTGGTCTCATGGCTCAACGAAATTTGGGAAAAGCCGATGTCTTGCGCCATCTCGCCCAGCGTTTTCTCGTGTGCGGGGAAGCGATAGCTGTGCATCAGCGCAATCGCGACAGACCGGAAACCCGCCGCATGGGCCGCTTCCAGCGCACTCCGCGCCGCTTCGGCGTTCAGGGCGGTGATGACATTGCCATCTGCATCCAGCCGCTCTTCAACCTCGATCACCTGATCATAGAGCAGCTCTGGCAGCACGATATTCAGATCAAACAGAGCAGGGCGGTTCTGATACCCAATGCGCAACAGATCCCGCAACCCTTTGGTGATCAACAGCACGGTGCGCTCGCCTTTGCGTTCCAAAAGCGCATTGGTCGCAACCGTTGTGCCCATTTTTACGGCATCAATCGCGCCTCTAGGAATCGCGTCACCCTCAGTCAGATCAAGCAGCTGGCGAATGCCATGCACGGCCGCGTCTTGGTATATTTCTGGGTTTTCTGACAAGAGCTTATGCGTTTTGAGCCCGCCATCGGGCGCCTTCGCCACGATGTCGGTAAACGTGCCGCCACGGTCGACCCAGAATTGCCATGCGCTGTCGTGCTCTGTGGTCATCGCTCTCTCCTAGAATCGAATTACTGTTGCTTTATGATGAGAACGCTGACAATTTGTCAACGTTATGTGGGCGTAAGATTCGACGTTCTGCAAAAAAACAGGGAGCACCAAAACCATGCGCAAGATTGCTTTTGCCGCCGCCATGACCTGTGCCACCATGGCACAAGCCGAAGGTTGGGACATGCCAACGCCTTATGGCGACAGCACGTTTCACACACAAAACATCATGCAGTTTGCCGATGATGTCCGCGCCGCCACTGACGGTGGGCTGGACATCACCATTCACTCCGCAGGCTCGCTGATCCCGCACGCCGAGATCAAAAACGCCGTACGCTCGCGTCAGGTGCCAATGGGGGAATTTTTCCTTTCCCGTCTGTCCAACGAAGATCTCGCCTATGGTCTGGACAGCCAACCGTTTGTCGCCACCAGCTATGACGACGCGCGCGCCCTCTGGGAAGCGCAAGAGCCGGTTGTGACCGAGCTTCTGGCAGAGCAGGGCCTGATGCCGCTCTTCTCGGTGCCATGGCCGGCACAGGGTCTTTATACCAACGGCGAAATCGCCACTGTAGACGACCTGAACGGTCTGCGCTTCCGCGCCTATAACGCCGCTCTGGAAGAATTCGCGACCCTCGCCGGGGCCGCGCCTGTTCAGGTCGAAGCCTCTGACATTCCGCAGGCCTTCACCACCGGTCAGGTTGCCGCGATGATCACCTCGCCCTCCACCGGCGTGAACTCAACCGCGTGGGATTTTGTCAGCCACTACAGCCCAATCAACGCTTGGGTGCCCAAAAACATCGTCGTGGTGAACAAACGCGTGTTTGACCGTCTGGATGCTGATGTGCAGGCCGCGGTTCTGGCCGCCGCAGACACCGCCGAAACACGTGGCTGGGACATGTCCGCCGCCGAGGCAGACGCCAAAACCGCAGAGCTCGCCGCCAATGGCATCACCGTTTATGAGCCAAGCCCAGCTCTGGTCGAGGGCCTGCAGGGCATCGGCGCAAAGATGCTGGAAAACTGGAATGCAAACGCCTCTGACGCCGCCAAAAAGGCGCTGGCAGAGTATTCCAGCAAGTAAGCCACATCGCGAACCGGCGGCGAAGTTCACCGCCGGTTTTCATATGTCGCGAACAAGACACCACAAACAGGAGGGCAGGGCATGAGCAGAGCTTTGGACCAAATTTACCGGGCCGCCGGATATGTCAGCGCACTGCTGATCTTGGCGATTTGCCTGCTGGTCAGCGCGCAGATTGTGCTCAACGGCATGGGGCGCATCATGCCCGGCGTCTTGCCGTCCACGATCCCCTCTTATGCGGATTTTGCGGGCTTCATGCTTGCAGGGGCCACCTTTCTGGCGATGGCCTACACGCTGCGCTCAGGTGGCCACATCCGGGTGACGCTGTTTGTGCAGCGTATGGGCCGCCGCGCGGTGGTCGCGCTTGAGGCCGTGACGCTGTTGGTGGCCATCGGCTTTGTTGGCTATGCACTTTACTTCGCGGGCGCGCTGGTGATGGAAAGCCTGCACTACGGGGATGTCTCCAACGGTATTATTCCGGTGCCGCTGTTCCTCCCTCAGGGTGTGATGACCTTTGGCATTGGTCTGCTGTGTCTCGCTTTGGTCCAGTCCCTGATCGAACTGATCACATCTGGCAAACCCGTGCTGCACGCCGCGGAGGAGATGTAAGATGGCTGATCCAATGATTGCCGCAACCCTTCTGGGCCTGATGCTGGTTTGCTTGGCGGCCGGGCTTTGGGTGGCGATGGCGCTTGGTGTTGTCGCCTTGGTTGCCATGACCGCTTTTTCCAATGCGCCTGCCGGGCTGGTGCTTGCCACCACGCTTTGGGGGCACTCCCACAGCTGGGCGCTCACAGCCTTGCCGCTGTTTATCCTGATGGGGGAAATCCTGCTGCGCAGCCGGTTGAGCCAGGACATGTTCTCAGGTCTTGCCCCGTGGCTCACCCGCGCGCCGGGGCGGCTTTTGCATGTGAACGTTTTTGGCTGCGCCATCTTTGCTGCGGTGTCTGGCTCAAGCGCCGCCACCGCCGCCACCATCGGGCGCATGTCCGTGCCAGAGCTTACCAAACGCGGCTATCCTGAAAGCCTGATCATCGGCACGCTCGCAGGTTCCGCCACCTTGGGTCTGTTGATCCCACCGTCCATCATCCTGATCGTTTATGGCGTCGCGACCGAGCAATCCATCGCACGCCTGTTCGTCGCGGGCATCCTGCCAGGCTTCATGTTGATTGCGCTTTTTGCGGGCTACGTCGCAGTGCGTGCGTGGATGAACCCCGCTCTGATCCCCCAAGAGGTGCGGGATTTCCCACTGCGCGAAAAACTCGCCGCCTCGCGCAATCTCATCCCCGTGGCCTTGCTGATCATCGGCGTGATCGGCTCAATCTACACAGGGCTTGCCTCGCCAACCGACGCCGCGGCGCTGGGCGTGGTGCTCGCCACCGTGCTCGCTTGGGCCTCCGGCAGCTTCAGCGTGAAACTCTTCATGGAGGCGCTGCTCTCTGCCACCCGCACGAGCTGCATGATCGCCTTCATCCTCTTGGGTGCGGCCTATCTTTCCGTGGCGATGGGTTTCACTGGTCTGCCACGCAATCTGGCCGCGTGGATTGGCGCGATGGAGCTTTCGGTGCCCGCCCT
Organism: Shimia sp. MMG029; assembly: GCF_027947445.1. Lineage (NCBI taxonomy): Bacteria > Pseudomonadati > Pseudomonadota > Alphaproteobacteria > Rhodobacterales > Roseobacteraceae > Shimia > Shimia sp. MMG029. The sequence continues at coordinate 148,059 of NZ_JAQJIM010000007.1, forward strand.
GCTGGTCGCGCTGACGCTTTTCTTCATCGTGCTTGGCTGTTTTCTGGATGGCATCAGCGTAGTGGTGCTCACAACCTCCATCATCATGCCGATGATTTCTGCTGTGGGCATCGACCCGCTGTGGTTTGGCATCTACCTCGTGATCGTGGTGGAGATGAGCCAGATCACACCACCGGTCGGTTTCAATCTCTTTGTCATCCAAGGCATGACCCGGCTCGACATCCTGCGCATTGCAAAGGCGGCGTTCCCGTTCTTCCTGCTGCTTCTGCTGGGGGTCCTGCTGATCTGTGTCTTCCCACAAATCGTGACTTACCTGCCGGAGCTGATGAGCCGCTAAACCCAAAGCTGCCTCGCGAGATCAGAGCGAGGCAGCCGCCCGGCTGGCCTGATCATATTGCCCGGACAGCGAGCGCAGAGAGGCCGCAATCTCGCGCATTTCTTCACCGGATATGTCCAGCCGGGGCAACCCGTCGATAAAGCAGCGATTGCGCACCACACGGTACGCCTCACAGACGTCCTTGCCCTCTGGCGATGTGCTGTAAAACACCTCTTTGCCGCGCTTTTCTGATTGGATCAGCCCCAGCTTCAAAAGCTTCTTCAGCGCATAGTTGACGGTATGACTGTCCTCAATATTGAGCAGAAAGCAGATGTCCGTCAGCCGCTTATGCTTGTCGCGGTGATTGACATTGTGCAGTGCCAAGATTTCCAGCGGTGTCATCTCCGGGTGCCCCGCCGCCGCCATACATCGGGTCATCCAGCGTGAGAACGCGTTGTAGGCAATGATCATCCCATACTCGACCTCAGAGGCTTCCCAGCCATCTCCCTCGGCTAGGTGGCGGGAGGAAACGATGGGGCGCTTTTCCATAGCTTTGACCAATCATATCAGCGTTACGTTTGTAAAATGGTAGCATATTCTCTCGACTTCGCGAGTGAAACCCCGTTGTGCGCGGCGTATGTGCTCAGGGCCCGCTGGCTGCACGTCTTTCCTTTGACAGGCGCGTCGGCTGCGTCCAAAGGTTGGATATAATTTTGAGCTGTGCCCCTCCATCACGCTCAAAATGCACCATAAAAAATCCCATTCCCCGGTGATCCGCTTTGCAAGTCGGCGCGTAATGACCATATGATGAGCGCGACACTTGATATTTCCCGCGACCGGCCGAAAGCGCCGGTGAAGCGACCAACGGAAAGGCAGCGCGTGACGCAAGCCAGAGCGGAGCCCTCACAGGAGACTCAGTGGATGATCGCTGTGCGCGATCACCGCGACAAAGCGGCCTTTTCCCGGCTGTTCGATCACTTCGCCCCGCGTCTGAAGGGCTTTGTGATGCGCAATGGAACACCAGCTGCGCAGGCCGAGGAAATTGTGCAGGACGTGATGCTTACACTGTGGCGTAAGGCCCACATGTTCGATCCACACCGCGCTCAGGTGTCCGCTTGGGTCTATCAAATCGTGCGCAACCGTCAGATCGACGTGGCGCGCAAGGAAAACCGCCCGATGCCGGAGGCGCTGAAGGAAGAACCTGAAGCCGAACCGGACGCAACACAGATTGTGGCCATCGAGCAAGAAACGGGACAGCTGCGTACCGCGTTGCAAAAATTGCGGCCCGAACAGCGGGAGGTGATTGAGCAGGCCTACTTAGGGGAGCTGACCCATCAGGAGATCAGCACCAAAACGGGCTTGCCGCTTGGTACCATCAAATCGCGCATCCGCCTTGGATTGCAGCGTCTGAGACACGAGTTGAAAGATCTGAGTGAATGACAGCCATCAGCCATCATATCCCAGAGCCCATGTTGGCGGCTTACGCGGCAGGCAACCTGCCGCATGCCTTCTCCCTTATTGTGGCCGCACATGTATCGATGTGTGCAGAGTGTCGCGCAGTTGTGGAGGCACATGAGGCCGTGGGCGGTATCGTTATGGAAGACACCGGTGCAATCGCCGTATCCTCATCTATGAAGGCCGACGTTTTGAGCCTTCTGGATGATCCGATCCCGCAGGCGCCAGTTTATGCGCGCACAGGCCCCTATCCCGGCCCCGTGATGGAAGCGCTGAACGGGCGCGCGCCTCGGTGGAAAAAGCTCGGCATGGGCGTGCGCCAAGATATCCTCGCAGAGGACAAACACGGCAGCGTGCGTCTGCTTTATATCCCACCGGGGCAGGCTGTGCCGGATCATGGTCACAATGGTCTGGAGCTGACAATGGTTCTACAGGGCTGTTTCACGGATGAAACCGGGTTCTTCGGTGTGGGTGACGTGGAAGTCGCGGACGAAACGCTGGAGCACACGCCGATCGCGGGTGCCGGGGATGCGTGTATCTGTCTCGCGGCGACGGACGCGCGGCTGAAGTTCAACGCCTTCGTGCCGCGCATGTTGCAACCGATCTTTCGTATCTGATTCTTAAACGTGCTGCTGCGCGTTCAGGTCTTTCCATCCCGGAAAGACCTCTTCCTGCTTTGGGGCCGCCGTTGCGCGCAGCATGTCCAGACTGCGCTGCAACTCGGGGTTGGTCATGTCTCTTGCAATCACAACAATGCGCGAGGTTGTGTCCCCCTCAGGCCAGTTGGTGAGCGGTTCCGGACGGTCAAAGATGTGTTGCACACCATGAAACACAAAAGGTGTCTTCAGACCTTTGAGAAAGACAATGCCTTTCACCCGGAGTAGGTCCGGCCCCTTGAGGGCCACAAGCGTATCAAGCCAGTGGTCAAAAACCGCGTCCTCCAGGGGCTCTTTCAGTGTGATGGAGGCGGATTCAATGCGCGCATCATGCGGAGAGAACCGACGCAGCAGCTTGGTGGGGGCAAATCCAGAGAGATTGCGCAGGGGATCAGTTGGCGGTGTCTCAGATGGCGCGCGCGTCAGCCAGTTGAGCGCCTGTGTGGCTTCGGCACCCCGGCGCAGTGCAGACAGGCCCCAAAGCCGCTGCGGATCCGCCACAGCGTCGACGACCTTCAGGATCTCGGCAGTTGGATTGAGCTTTTCCAGTCGCCGTTGCAACGCCGACGTTGCCTTTGGCGGTGTAATATCCGTCTTTGACATCAGCAGCAGGTCAGCCGTGGCCGCCTGTGAAACCGCCTCAAACTGTGCATCCAGTGTCGCTTTGCCATTGCTGGCATCCACCAGTGTGACAACCCCATCCATATGTATGGTGCTGGCCAGATAGTAGTCCTTCAGTAGGGTTTGACGGATCGGGGCAGGGTCCGCCAATCCAGTGGTCTCAATCACCACGCGATCAAAATCCAGTATGCCGCGCGCGCGGCGCTCCATCAGATCTGCAAGCGTCTTTGAAAGATCGTCGCGGATCGAGCAACACAAACACCCCGATGATAGCAGAACCACCTCTTCATCCATTGCCGCAATCAGATCGTGATCCAGCCCAACTTCGCCGAATTCATTCACGATCACAGCGATTTTCTCTTTCTCGGGCTGTGCGAGGATCTTGTTGAGAAGAGTGGATTTTCCTGCGCCGAGAAACCCTGTGAGCAGGGTAACGGGCAATCGTGTTTCGGTCATGGTGCGCCTGTGCGTTGCTGAATGACCAAAGTGTAATAATATATCAAAACATGTGCAATGCTTGGGCCGCTATTTCCCGCGATAGATCAGCCAGTCGGGCAAGAAGGTCAGCGCGCGGATGGCCCAGGAAAACGGGCGCGGAAAATCGGTGCGGAACCGGCGCCCATGCATCGCTTTGATCACATGGCCTGCGGCCTGTTCGGGTGTCATCAGCATCGGCATCTTGAAGCTGTTTTTGTCCGTCAGGCGCGTCTTAATGAAGCCGGGATTGACCAGACGCACAGTCACCCCACTGTCTTTCAGATCATGACGCATGGTTTCAGCAAGGCTCACAAGCGCAGCTTTGCTGGCGCCATACCCGACCGCGTTGGGCAGGCCGCGATAGCCCGCAAGCGATCCCACAAGGGTGATGTCGCCACTGCCTCGCGCAACAAACCCCGGCATCAGTGCGCCCAAAACACGCATCGCGCCCATGAAATTCACATCCGCCACGGTCAATGCGCTGTCGGCTTTCCAATCCGTGGCGGCCATCGGCTCATAAGCGCCGGCATTGTAAATCACGCCGTCAATCGCCCCCACCGACTTGGCCGCTGCCTTCACCGCCGCTTCATCAGTCACATCCAGGATCAGAACCCGTGTGTGCGGCAGCTGCGCCGCCAAAGAGGCGAGGCGCTCGCCATTGCGCGCCGAAATGATCAATTCGGCGCCCTCAAGGCTCAGCTCTTCGGCCAAGGCACGGCCCAGCCCCTCGCTGGCCCCGATGAGCCAGTAGGTTTTGCCTTGAAACGCAATCATTGGTTTTGCGCCGATGCGGGCGTGTTGTCTGACAACAGCGTTTCTGGCGCGGGTTGTTTCTTCAGGAACGGTGCGCGTTTTGCCCACAAAATTGCAGCTTGCCAATGGATCAGTGCGACCACGCGCGCAGCGCCAAACGGTCTACGCACCGCCGCCCAGATCAGGCTGCCATTGCTTGCCACCCTGCGCGGCCCAAAAAGCGTGGCAATCACGCCTTGGTCACCGTCTTCATAAGCGATGCGAATGCGCACTTCGTCTTTGTCAAAGCCAAAGTTGAAGCGATAGCCGCCGGCAACTTTCTGGAACGGGGACACGTGCATCAACTTTTGCGCATGAAGTTGGTCAGCTGCCGCAATGGGGCGAAAATCCTCATGTGCGCAGAAGTAGCAGTGGCGGTGCCCAAAGGTGCTGTTGACCTCCGCGACAAAGGCACAGGGCTGATCGTCTATCAACGCAATCCAGAAACTCACTGGATTGAAGTGAAACCATAGGAAACTGGGTTGTGTCAGCAACAGCAGACGGGCGTTTTCAACTGGAAATCCACGCTCAAGAAGCACATCTTTGAACCAGCTGACGCCACTGCCATCGCCGCGCACGCCACCATGGTTGTGATCCCAAACGGACCACAGATTAAATCGGTTGCGCGACAACACCGCCAAGCGCGTGTCTTGCTCTGAAAGGTCTGTCAGGACAAAATCAACGCCATAGCGAAACGCGTTTTTCAACTGTCCTCTTCGGGCGTGTGTTGTGTGGCCCTGAATGTGCTCGATGGTCATGTTCCCGATACGCGCGGCTTTGCGTCACAGATCACACAGGCTGTGGATTTGTGACCAAATACCCCCTCTTACTCTCCGAACAACTGTGCCATGTCCTTGAGAGTGAACCAAGGTTTCATTCGCCCCGTATCCGCTTCTAAACGATCAACAAACGAGGACCACATGTTCGATCAGTCGACAAACGCACGCCGCAAGATTGCCATCGTTGGGGCCGGGATTTCAGGGCTCTCTGCGGCATACGCTTTGTCAGAGCAACATGACGTCACCATTTTCGAAGCTGAGAACCGCCTTGGCGGCCATGCGCGCACTGTGCTGGCGGGGCGCAACGGGGATCAGCCAGTCGACACGGGCTTTATCGTGTTCAACTACGCAACCTACCCACACCTCACACGTCTGTTTGGCGAACTTGATGTGCCAGTGATGAAAAGCGAGATGAGCTTTGGCGCCAGCATCGACAACGGCTGGCTTGAATACGGTTTGAACAGTCTTGGAGCAATTGCGGCGCAAAAACGAAACCTACTGAAGCCGAAGTTCTACGGCATGATCGCCGACATCCTGCGGTTCGGCAAACGTGCGGAAGCGGCGGCAGTTGATGACACAAAAACCATTGGGGAACTGGTGGAAGAATTGCAGTTGGGCCGCTGGTTCCGCGACTATTACCTGATGCCCATGTGCGGCGCGATATGGTCCACGCCAATTGCCGAAGTCGATCAGTTTCCCGCGCGCTCTCTGGTGCAATTCTTCAAGAACCACGCTCTGCTGGCGGGCAACAAGCAGCATCAGTGGTACACGGTGCAGGGCGGTAGCAGGGAATATGTACACCGTTTACAAGCCGCGCTTGTCACACGTGGTTGCACCATCCGAATGAAGGCACCAATCGAACACATTCAACGCGGTCTTCATCCACAACGTGGGGTGCCCGGCGTCACGGTCAAAGCGGCCGGTGCCGAACCTGAGCAGTTTGATGAAATCATTCTGGCCTGCCACTCTGATCAATCCCTGCGCATTCTGGGGGCTGATGCCACACCGGCAGAGCGCAAAGCCCTGAGTGCCATCCGCTATCAGCCTAACCGGGCCGTGCTTCACCGGGATCCGGCACTCATGCCCAAAAACCGCAAATGCTGGTCCAGCTGGGCTTACCGGTCACAAAACGGCGCGATTGGGGTCACTTACTGGATGAACCGACTGCAAAACATCGACGACAACGACCCGCTGTTTGTCACGCTCAATCCGACGCAGGAAATTGCCCAAGAGGCGATCTATGATGATGTGAGTTTTGCGCATCCTGTGTTTGATAAGGCGGCGCTGATCGCACAGCGCGAAATCCGCGAGCTTCAGGGTCACAACCGCACGTGGTTTGCTGGCGCCTACAACCGCCATGGCTTCCATGAGGATGGCATCGACAGCGCAATGCACGTCGTCGCGCAGATGACTGCACAGCACGCTTCAATGCAAAACGCGGGCGCTGGGCATCTTAACGACGCCAAGGGCGCTGCGCAGGCAGTGTTGATGCGCGACAGCGCCTAAACCATGGCAGCGCAGGCGGCCATAGAACAGGCGCGCGCGGTCTATCCGCGCGTCAGCCTCTACGCCTTGATCCTGGCTGCTGCAGGCATCCCACTCTATATCCACCTGCCGCGTTATGCCTCGGTTGAGCTGGGCATCGGGCTGGGGGCTTTGGGGGGGCTGCTTCTGGCGATCCGCTTGGTTGATCTTGTGCAGGATCCCTTCATCGGCTGGGCCATTGACCGTTTCCCGCGGTTCCAGATGGGCTTCGCGCTCTTGGCGGTGGGCGGTCTGGCAATTGGATTTCCGCTGCTCTTTACCCGATCCGAGGCGCTGACGACAGGCGGCATGGGCGCGTTGGCGGCGGTTTTGGTGCTGCTATTTTCCGCCTACAGCCTGGGCATGATCCTGCTCTATGGGCGCAGCGCCACTCTGGCGATCACCCCTACCGCACCAGAACTCATGCGGCTGGCCGCTTGGCGGGAGGCGGGCATGCTCGCCGGCGTGATCATGGCAGCCCTTTTGCCCACACTCCTTGTTGCACTGGGCGCCTCAGGTGCAGGTTATGGCGCGTTTGGCCTGACGTTGGGGGGCATGGCCATTGTGGTGGGTTGGCTGTCCCGCCCCATCTGGCAACGCCCGGTGATACTGGGCGATCGGTTTTCGTTTCACGATCTGAAGCAGGCCGGGGCCAGCCGCCTCATTCTGCTTGCGCTGGTCAACAGTCTGCCAGTGGCCATCACCTCCACCCTTTTCCTGTTTTTTGTCGAAGACCGCCTGCAACTCCCAAATGCCACCGGGCCGCTGCTTGTGCTGTTTTTTCTCAGCGCCGGGCTCAGCGTGCCCCTTTGGGCGCGTGTGGCGGGCAAGCTTGGCGGGCGCACAACCCTGATCATCGCCATGCCACTCGCCATTGGCGGCTTTGTTGGGGCTGCGTTCCTCTCTGCCGGGAACGCACTTGGCTTTGCCATCATCTGCGTGGCCTCCGGCGCGGCTTTGGGCGCGGATATGGTGATCCTTCCGGCGCTCTTCTCCGTATCTCTCACAAAGGCACGTCTGAGCGCGTCTTTGGCTTTTGGCATCTGGTCCTTTGCGGGAAAGCTCGCGCTGGCTCTTGCAGCGTTTCTGGTTTTGCCCGCTTTGCAGGCCGCCGGGTTTGTGCCCGGTTCGGCCAATGCGCCCCAAGCCCTGAGCGCGCTCAACATCGCGTATGCGGTTGTGCCCTGTGTGTTGAAACTTGTTGCGCTGGCGCTTGTGCTGGCCTTGCCTGCCGAGGAGGCAGACCTATGAAACTACTGACTGTGCTTGTTGTTCTGGCGCTAGGGATTGTCTATCTGAAAGCCCGTCTCTTCAGCTTCCGCGCTCAGGACTCCTCTGATTACGCGGCCCTTGGCCCCGATATTTCGCTCAAAGAGCACCTGAACGGGCCGATCCTGTCTGAAGGCGTCATCTATGGCCCCAATGGCCGTGTGGCCAACAGCTTCGTCGCGCGCATGGAAGGCCGTTGGGAAGGCGCCACCGGCACGCTGACAGAGGCGTTCACCTATTCCAACGGCAAACAGCAGAACCGGCAATGGAACCTGACCATGGTGGACGACACCACCTTCACCGCCACCGCTGATGACATCATTGGTGTCGCCAAAGGCAAGGTGTCCGGCGCCACCATCCGCATGGATTACACCATCGTGTTGACCGAAGAAGCGGGCGGCCACAGCCTGAATGTGACCGACTGGCTCTATCTGACCGAAAGCGGCGTGATCATGAACCGCTCCGAGATGCGCAAGTTCGGCATCAAGGTCGCCGAACTGATCGCCACCATGCGCCCGCAAGCGGATGAAGAAGCGCGCAGGGAGGCGGCGGAGTAGGGGGGTACAAGAACGGCTGTTTGGACAAGACAGTCGTTTGATTTCTGCCCCGCAAGATCGCGGCTAGCGCAGAAAAAGGCGCGTGTATGCGGCGCAAAGCATTGATAGTTGTGCTAAATTTTATCTTCAAAAATACATGTAGAAAGAACCTTTTAACCGCTGCTGTCCTATTGCTTGTACGCCACAAGCCGTTGAACAGGGAGGCTTTAGCGTGAGAGTATCGCAGCTATTGAAGTCGAAAGACACGAACAAGGTCGAGGGAATTCCACCTCAATCGACGCTGCGGCAGGCCGCGAATTTACTGATAGATCTCAAACTTGGCGCATTGGTCGTGACCGATGAAACCAACACAATGGTTGGGATTGTCTCTGAAAGAGATCTTTTGCCTGTCGTGGCAAGTTGCGACCCACACGCCGCAGACGCTTTGGTCTCAGACGTCATGACCCGCTCCGTGATTTCTTGCGGACCGGACGACGAAGTAAGCTACCTGTTGCACCTCATGAATGAAAACGCGATCCGGCACATCCCCGTGATCGAAAATGAGAAACTGGTCGGCATTTTAAGTATCAGAGAGCTGACCAAAGCTTATGAGCTGCTTCAGATCGAAGCGAATACGGATCCGTTGACCCAGGTCTCCAACCGACGCCCGTTTCTGAAAACCCTGGAAAATCAATTCAATAGAGCCAAGCGTGACGGGCTGCCAATGTCGGTTGCTATGCTGGACGTCGATCATTTCAAAAGGATCAATGACACATACGGTCACGATGCAGGGGATAAGACGCTGCAGCAGCTGTCACGGATGCTGATACGCGAGTTTCGCTCAATTGACCTTGTTGGCAGGCTCGGTGGCGAAGAATTTGCCCTTGTCTTTCCGGACACAAACTTGGTTGGCGCATATGCAGCCTGTGAGCGGCTGCGTTCGACGATCCAAGCCAGCGAAATTGACGCAGACGCAAACAAAATCCGTTTAACGGTGAGTATCGGGCTGACTGAGGTTTGCAACCAAGCCAGGGTTGGCGCGGCCTTGCTCAAGCGCGCAGATGAGTTGCTATATGTGGCCAAAAAATCTGGCCGGAATCAGGTAATGGCGGAAGGTGGGGTTAGGATACCTTCCAAGGTGAGCAACGTGCTGACAGCGGTAAAATAGGTTATCGGGCCTGGCAATTATCGATTTTTCGAAGGCAGGGCTCAAAGCTGACCTGCCAACACCAATCGCCCCTCACTTCGCCCCAATCTTCGGCTCTTCGCCTTTTTGCAGCCGTTCGATGTTCTCCCGGTGGCGCCACAGCACGATGGTCGCGAGCAACAGCGCCAGATACACCGCGCTGCCATAGCCCAGCACAAACATCCAAACCCCACTTGCACAGGCTGCCACAAGGGCTGAGAGCGAGGAAATTCGGCTGATTGCTGCGGTCACAAGCCATGTCAGGCAGCAGGCAATGCCGACCGGCCAGGCCAGCGCGAGGATCAGGCCCAGAAAGGTCGCCACCCCTTTGCCGCCTTTGAATTTCAGCCACACCGGATAGCAATGGCCTAGGAAGGCCATCAAACCGGCGATCTGAGCAGCGTCCTCCGCCGCCATGGCGCGCGCGATCAGCACTGCCACCGCGCCTTTGCCGCCATCCAGCAAGAGGGTCAGCGCTGCCGCCTTTTTACTGCCCGTTCGCAGCACATTGGTCGCGCCGATGTTGCCAGAGCCGATATCGCGCAGATTGCCCAGCCCCATCACGCGGGCCAGCACCATGCCAAAGGGGATCGAGCCCAAAAGATAGCCAATCACGGCCCACAGGAGCAGGGCGGCGGGCGCGGTTTCCAAAATGGGCATCAGTCTCTCCGGTATACGGCCTCACCGGCCACGTAAGTTGCCTGCACCTTACCCTGCATGCGGGCGCCGTCAAACGGGGTGTTCTTGGATTTGGAACGCAGCTTGAACCGGTCGAGCACAAAAGGCGCATCCGGGTCAAACAGCACCAGATCGGCGGGCGCACCCTCGGCAATCTGTCCGCTCTCGAGCCCCAAACGCCGCGCCGGGTTCAGCGCAAGCGCACGGAACAGCTCCGGCAGGGTCAGATCCCCGTTGTGATACAGCCGCATCGCCGCCGGCAGTAGGGTCTCCAGCGCCACCGCGCCAGAGGCGGCCTCTTCAAATGGCAGGCGTTTGCTTTCTTCATCCTGTGGCGTGTGCATCGAGCTGATCACATCAATCACCCCGGTTTTCACCGCCGCAATCAGCGCCAGACGGTCGTCCTCGGCCCGCAATGGCGGCTTGATCTTGAAGAACGTCCGGTAGTCCGCCACATCCAGCTCATTGAGCGTCAGATGGTGGATCGAGGTGCCCGCTGTCACGTCCAAGCCGTTGTTTTTGGCTCGTTCCAGCGCGGGCAGGGCACGCGCCGTGGTGATCTGATCCGCGTGATAGCGCACGCCAGTCATCTCGACCATTGCAATGTCACGATCGAGCCCCATACGCTCCGCCATGGGTGAGACCGACGGCAAGCCGCGCAGCGCCGCAAATTTGCTCGCTGTCGCTGCCGCACCTTTAGACAGCACAGGCTCCTGCGGATGGGCCATCACCAGCGCCCCGCAAGAGCGCGCATAGGTCAGCGCCCGTGACAAGACTTTGGTGTCGCGCACCACATGGTCACAATCGGTAAAGGCCACCGCGCCTGCGTCCATCAGAAAGCCGATCTCGGTCATCTCACGGCCTTCGCGCCCTTTGGTCAGCGCGGCCATGGGGAGGACATTCACCGGCGCCGCCTCATTGGCGCGCCGTTCCACAAACTCCAGCACTTCGGGCGTGTCAATCGCGGGGAACGTGTCTGGGCGCGTGACCATGGTGGTCACACCACCCGCCGCCGCCGCGAGGCCTGCGGATTTATAGCTTTCCTTGTGGCGCTCGCCCGGCTCACAGACCTTCACACCAATGTCGACAATCCCCGGCGCAAGGCAGCGCCCACCGCAATCGATGGTCTCTTCTGCGGCTGGTGGCGTCTCAGTACCAAAACCTGCGATCTTGCCATCCGCGACCATCAGCCAGCTGGAGGCATCCGTGCCCTCTGCCGGGTTGATCAGGCGGGCATTGGTGAAAAGCGTGGTCATCTCTGCTCTCCTTAAAGGGCGCCGCTCTGGCGCTTCAGGGCGGTCATCGTGGCGTCAGGGTCGCTCTGATACTTGATCAGATGTTTGTCCCCGCTCTGGGTCACAACCTGCACGAAACTGCCCATTTTGTTGATTTTTTCGATGTTTTGCAGCGCAATGGTGCGCCCTCCCGGTCCCAGCAGGCGCTGATTGGTCAGATCCCAGCGCATCGCCAGCTCATCAGACATCAGATAGGCCCCGCGCACCACGATCGCCCCCAGTCCTCCGACCGCCCCGGTCCAGACATACGGATTGCCCAAGAGCCACAACACCGCCATGCCGCCGAACATGGCGGCGGCGGCCAGCCAGGTGTTCGTGCGGATGTAAGTGGCGCGATCCGCGGCAAAGCTTTGTTGCACGCGCTCGTTTTCCAGCAAATCTGCGGCGGGGGTCAGATGGGGTGTCATCCGATCATCCATAATATCAAGAGGCCAAGGAATGCCGCGCAGAGTGGCAGAGCCACAAGTGCAACAAGCAGGGTGAGGTAAGGGCTGCGTTGGGCAGGGGTGGGGGCCGGATCAGTCTCCGGGGGAAGCGGCGCGCCTTTTGCGGATGTGTCTGGTAAAGGCGTGAATTGTATCGGCGCGGCTTCCTCTTTGTATGTGCCAATCCAGCGCAGCGGCGACTTTGGTGTCAGCGTTTGCGCAACACCCCCAAAAGCAGCGGAGAGCACAACCAGCACCCAGCCCTTTTGCGCGGCCAGTCTTGTGGCGTCCTCATCGACGTCTTTCTGCGCAATTCCAAGGCCTTCTACCATGTATCCGGTGAGCCCGAGGTCTTCGAGGTCGCTGACGGGAAAGAGCTCAATGAAATCTTCATCCAAAAAGCTGAACCCAAGCGCATCATCCAAAGGCCAATCGGCCAGCTCTCCGTCGGAGTTGATTTTGGGGGTTCGGAAATTTTCGATCTCCTCGCCGGGCAGGTCCACGGCAAACAGCCGCACCAACCCGCGCTCGGTCGCCGACACCCGCATCGCGCTTAGCCCCCGATCCAGATCATCAGGCCGACAAAGGCAAACATCACAATGAGCGCCACCGTGGCGACCCTGCCAGACATGCGGGGATCTTTGGGGTCTTCCATGCCCTTAAACCTCCGCAGTCGCAGGCTGGTTCGCGCGTAGATTGCGTGCCAGCAGATCCATCGCCGCCATGCGCACGGCCACGCCCATCTCCACCTGCTCCTGAATAACGGAGCGGTTGATGTCATCTGCGATCTCGCCGTCAATTTCCACGCCACGGTTCATCGGGCCGGGGTGCATGACAATCGCGTCGTCTTTGGCGTGCGCCAGCTTGGCTGCGTCCAGCCCGTAGCGGTGATAATACTCGCGTTCCGAGGGGATAAAGCCACCATCCATGCGCTCTTTCTGAAGGCGCAGCATCATGACGACATCCACGTCTTTCAGACCTTCTTCCATGTCCTCATAGATTTCGGCACCAAATTCAGCAAAGTTGCCCGGCACCAGCGTTGGCGGGCCTATCAGGCGCACGCGGTTTTCCATCTTACCGAGCAGGATCAGGTTAGAGCGCGCCACGCGTGAATGCGCCACATCTCCACAGATCGCGATGTTGAGGCGGTGTAGGCGGCCCTTGGCACGACGGATGGTCAGCGCATCCAGAAGCGCCTGCGTTGGGTGCTCATGTTTGCCATCGCCCGCGTTCAGCACCGCACAGTTCACTTTCTGCGCCAGCAGATCCACCGCACCGGAATGCGGATGGCGCACCACCAGCAGATCGGGGTGCATGGCGTTCAGCGTCATGGCGGTGTCAATCAGGGTCTCGCCCTTTTTGATCGAGCTTGCCTGCATCGCCATGTTCATCACATCCGCGCCCAGTCGTTTGCCAGCCAGCTCAAAGCTTGCCTGCGTGCGGGTGGAGTTTTCAAAGAACATATTGACCTGCGTCAGGCCCTTCAGCGCATCAGAATGTTTGTGCGCGCGACGGTTCAGATCGACATATTGATCGGCCAGATCCAGCACGGTGGTGATTTCCTCGGGCCGCAAAGGCTCGATCCCCAGAAGGTGCTTGTGGTCAAAGCGCATAGCCTGCTCCTTATGCCGATATTGGCCCGCTTATAGGTAGCGCAGCGGGGCGGGGCAAGCGTGTGGTGTGATGTGCCCTTTTGTCTGGCAGGGCATAAGGATAGTCTGTGGCCATGGAATCGACCTATGACCTCTCCGCACTGGATTATCACACGGCGCGCGCCCTGCTGGAATGGCAGGTCGAGCTGGGTGCGACAGAGGCTCTGCTGGATGCGCCCTTCAACCGCTATGAGGCCCCGAAAGAGGCGCCGAAATCCAAGAAATCTGCCGCACAGCCTGCCCAGCCCCTGCCGGTGCAACCTGTCCCAGAGGTCGATACGGCTGCCGAGGCCGAAGCGGCGGCCAAGCGGGCCAATTCACTGGATGAGCTCGAAGCAGCACTTGCAGCCTTTGAGCATTGCGATCTCAAACGCGGCGCCCGCAATCTCGTGTTTGCAGATGGCAACCCCGCCGCGCGGGTGATGATCATTGGCGAAGCGCCGGGGCGCGATGAAGATCGCGAAGGCAAACCCTTTGTGGGCCGCGCAGGGCAGCTGCTGGATCGGATGCTTGCCGCGATTGATCTGGATCGCGCGGCGTCAATGTCCGAGGATGCGGTCTATATCACCAATGTTCTGCCATGGCGTCCGCCACAGAACCGGGATCCCAAACCGGAAGAGATCGCCATGCTGCGCCCGTTTCTGGCGCGCCACGTGGCTCTTGCCGCGCCAGATGTCATCATTCTGATGGGCAATATCTCTTGTGACGCGGTGCTCGGGCGTCGCGGCATCACCCGCCTGCGCGGCAACTGGCAGGAGGCCTTTGGCAAGCCTGTGTTGCCGATGTTGCACCCGGCTTACCTATTGCGCAAGCCAGCGGCCAAGCGCGAAGCCTGGGCTGACCTCCTCAGCCTGAAGGCCAGATTGGGTACACTGTCTTGAAAATTCTGGCCTTTTCCGATCTGCATCGCGCCCGCGTGCATGCCGCCCGCCTTGTGGAGGCCAGCAAAGACGCCGATCTGGTGATCGCTGCGGGTGACTTCACCAACCATCGTCAGGATCTGGCAGGTGCATTGGCGCTGATCTCAGACATATCCACGCCCATGGTCATGGTGCCCGGCAACAACGAAAGCGAAGCCGAACTGCGCGCCGCCGCACCGGCCAATGCCGTTGTGCTGCATGGCGAGGCTTATGAATTTGAGGGGCTCAAGCTCTTTGGTCTGGGCTACGCCGTGCCCGTCACCCCTTTCAAAGACTGGTCTTGTGATCTGGACGAAGCGGAGGCCGCAGCCATGCTCGCCAACTGTAACGCCGCCGATATTCTAATCAGCCATTCACCCCCCAAAGGTGTGGTGGACGTGGCCTCAAACGGTCTGTCGCTTGGCTCCACTGCCGTGCTGGACACCATCAAACGCATCGCGCCGCCGCTTGTGGTCTGTGGCCATATTCATGACTGTTGGGGGCAAAGCGCCATGGTGGGTGACAGCCGTGTGATGAACCTCGGCCCCACCGGCACATGGCTGGATGTCACCCCGCAAAACTAGGAGCCGCTCATGGGCCGTATTGACGAAAGCAAAGAGTTCATCCCTGTCCGCATCGCTGTGCTCACGGTCAGTGACACCCGCGCACTGGCAGAAGACCGCTCCGGCGATGTGCTCGTGGGGCGGCTAGAGGCGGCAGGTCATGTGCTCGCAGATCGCAAGATCATCCGCGATGAACGCGCAGAGATTGCAGATCAGCTGCGCACATGGTGCGCGGATCCGGCGATTGATGTGGTGATCTCCACCGGCGGCACCGGGCTCACCGGACGCGATGTCACGGTTGAGGCGCATCGCGATGTCTATGAAAAAGAGATAGACGCCTTCGGTACGGTGTTCACTATGGTTTCGATGCAGAAAATCGGCACCAGCGCGGTGCAAAGCCGCGCCACCGGAGGCGTTGCGCTGGGCACTTACCTTTTTGCGCTGCCCGGCAGCCCTGGGGCCTGCAAGGATGCTTGGGACGAAATCCTCGCCTATCAGCTCGACTATCGTCACCGCCCCTGCAATTTCGTGGAAATCATGCCGCGATTGGATGAACACCAACGTCGCAAGTGATGCGCCGGTGCCCTGACTTCCTGCGGGCATTATTTTCGAAATTAAAGTGACGGAAACTGCGGGCACCTCCGTAATATGAGGGCGTCCGCTTGGAATCCTGCCCAAACAGGCGCATCATGGGACCTAAGCCACGCACGGAGGCGGAGCATATGAAATTCTTGCGGCAGAGCCTGACGGGCCTCTTTTTGTTGTCCCTGACAGCAGCGCTCATGCTCTACGCCGGGTATTTGATCCATGGCGCAGTGCAAGACCGTTTGGCGCAGGATATCAAAGGCCCGCCTGCCAACGAACGTGTGTTTACAGTCAATGTGCAACGCGCAGAACCCGGGGTCGAAAACCCAGAGCTTGTCGCCTTTGGCGAAGTGCAAAGCCGCCGCTCCCTCGAAGTGCGCGCCGCCGCAGCAGGCACCGTGGTGCAGCTTTCAGAAAATTTCGAGGACGGGGCGCGTGTCACCAGCGGCGAAGTGCTTGTGCAAGTGGACCCCACCAAGGCGCGCTATGCGCTGGACCGGGGCCGCAACGACCTCCTTGATGCGCAGGCCGAGCAACGGGATGCGGACCGCACACTTGCGCTCGCACGGGATGAACTGAACGCCGCACAGGCGCAGCTCGCCTTGCGCCAGACCGCCTTTGCGCGACAGGTCGATCTTCAGGAACGCGGTGTCGGCACCGCCGCCTCTGTGGAAACGGCCGAGCTGGCACAGGCCGGAGCCCAACAAGCTGTGCTTTCCAACCGCCGCGCTGTTGCTCAGGCAGAGGCCCGTGTCGATCAGGCCAAAACCCGTCTTGAGCGCACCTCTATCCTGCTCGCAGAGGCGCAGAAAGATCTCGATGATACACGCATCACCGCCGATTTCAGCGGCACCCTGTCAGAGGTGACCATCGTGCAGGGCGGGCTCGTATCGCTGAACGAACGCCTTGCGACCTTGATTGACGCTGACGCATTGGAAGTCGCCTTTCGTGTGTCCACCACCCAGTATGCGCGGCTCTTGGATCCCGAGGATCAGCTGGTTCAGGCAGAGGTGCGCGTGTCGCTTGATGCGCTCAACACCGATTTGTCGGCCACTGGCGTGATCACGCGGGATGCGGCCGCCGTTGGCGAAGGTCAGACCGGGCGCGTGCTTTTTGCCCGCCTTGACAGCGCGCGCGGGCTTAAACCGGGGGATTTTGTGACCGTCCGCGTTACAGAACCCGCGCTTGAAAACGTCGTGCGTCTGCCCGCCACCGCCCTCAGCGCCACAGGCGAAGTGCTGATCGTCGGAGAGGGCAACCGTCTGCAGGCGCGCAAAGTGACCCTGATCCGCCGCCAACAGGACGACGTTCTGGTGCGTGCGCCAGAGATCACTGGCGAGCTTGTTGTCACCCGCCGCACGCCCCTTCTGGGGGAGGGCATCTCCGTCAAACCTCTGACAGGCGATCGTTCCGCAATCGAAGCCCCTGAAATGGTGGCCCTGTCCGATGAGGAGCGCCAACGCTTCGTTGCGGCCATCGAAGGCAACCGCCGCATGCCCAGCGAGGCGAAAGAACGCATGCTGCGCGCGCTCGCAGAGCCAGAGGTGCCCGCGCGTATGGTGGAGCGTCTGCGCAGCCGGATGGGGGGATAAGCCATGCGTGACATCGGCGCCCGCGCTGGCGGTATCCTCAGCTATTTCACCCGCCATCGCACCGCGGCCAACCTGCTTTTGGTGCTTTTGATCATCGCAGGCATCGCCGCCATGCCACGCATGCGGGCACAATTCTTCCCCGATGTGATTGTCGACAACGTGCGGGTGCTGGTCAGCTGGGAGGGGGCAGGCGCCGAAGATGTGGATGCGGCGATTGTTCAGGTGCTGGAGCCAGCCCTTTTGTCTGTGGAAGGTGTCACCAACACAGAATCCCGCTCCACCGAAGGCAATGCGCGCATCACGCTGGAGTTCGAACCCGGCTGGGATATGGGCCGGGCAACCGATGATGTGCAGGTCGCCGTCGATGCAGTGACTACATTGCCGCAGGAAGCGGACGAACCCGAAGTGCGGCGCGGCGTCTGGCGCGACCGTGTTACGGATGTGGTGCTCACAGGGCCTGTGGGGACAGATCAATTGGCCCGCTATGCGGATGAGTTTGTGGCGCGCCTTTATGCCGAGGGGGTGACCCGCACCACAATTCGCGGCGTTGCCGAGCGTCAAACCATCGTGGAAGTCTCCTCGGTTGATCTGATCACCCACGATATCGCGATTGCCCAGATTGTGGACGCCATCGCACAAGAGGTCAATGCCGATCCCGCAGGGGACGTCACCGGAGCCTTTGCCCGTGTGCGCACCGGTGTAGAGAAGCGTGCCCCGGATGAAATCGCAGGCATTGTTTTGCGCTCCAACCCCGATGGGACAAAACTTACCGTCGACGATGTGGCCACCATCCGCTTGGAGGGCGTCGATCGTGATCGCGCCTATTTCGTGGGTGACAACCCGGCAATGTCGATCCGCGTGGATCGCACCAACGCAGGCGATGCCATTGCCATCCAGCAAAAGGTGGAAGCGGTCGCCGCAGAGATGCAGGCCACCTTGCCCCAAGGGGTGACCCTTGATCTCATTCGCACCCGCTCAGAAGCGATCAAAAGTCGTCTGCACCTTCTGTTGGACAATGGCATTGCTGGCCTGTCCTTGGTGCTGATCCTGCTGTTTCTGTTCCTGAACACGCGCACAGCCTTTTGGGTGGCCGCGGGCATTCCAACCGCCATGTTCGCGGCGGTCGCTCTGATGTATGTGGGTGGGCTGACGATCAATATGATTTCCCTGTTCGGCCTCATCATCACACTCGGGATCGTGGTCGACGATGCCATTGTGGTGGGCGAACACGCAGACGCCCGCGCCCGCCGTCTCAACGAACCCGCTCCCGTCGCCGCAGAAAATGCAGCCCGTCGTATGGCGATGCCGGTGTTTTCCTCCACGCTCACCACAGTGATCGCCTTTTTTGGCCTGACCTTTGTGGGGGGGCGGTTCGGCGATCTGATCTCAGATATCCCCTTCACCGTGATTGCGGTTTTGATCGCCTCTTTGGTGGAGTGTTTTCTGATCCTGCCGCACCACATGGCGCACGCCATCAAACATTCCGCCAAAGAGCATTGGTATGATGTGCCAAGCCGGGTGGTGAACCAGGGCTTTCGCTGGGTGCGTGAAACGCTCTTTCGTCCGTTCATGCGTTTGGTGATCTGGGCGCGCTATCCGGTCTTGGCGATCGCATTTGTGGCGCTGGCCACACAGGCGGCCCTTTTCATCAATGGCGATGTGAAATGGCGGTTCTTTAACGCACCGGAGCGGGGCTCTGTGACTGGCAATTTTGCAATGCTGCCAAGCGCAACCCGCGATGACAGCTTGGCGATGATGAAAGAAATGCAGCGCGCTGTCGAAGAGCTTGGTAAAGACTACGAAGAGCGCCATGGCACCAACCCCCTGGCCTTTGTGATGGCGGAAGTCGGAGGCAACAGCGGGCGGGCCATTCCCGGAACGGAGAGTCTGGATCGGGATCTTCTGGGCAGTGTGAGTATCGAGCTGATTGATGCGGATCTGCGCCCCTATTCCAGCTTTGCGTTTGTGGGTGAACTGCAGGACCGCGTGGCGCGCCATCCTCTGCTGGATCAAATCAGCTTCCGTGGCTGGCGTTCAGGTCCCGGTGGGGATGCGCTTGATGTGGAGTTTTATGGCGCGGACAGCCCGACCCTCAAATCCGCAAGCGAAGCGCTCAAAACCGCCCTTGAAGACTTCCCAGAGGTGTCTGCGGTTGAGGACAATCTCAGCTATGACAAAGAAGAGTTGATCCTTGATTTGACCCCGCAGGGCCGGGCGCTGGGCTTTTCCATCGATGCGCTGGGGCGCGAGCTGCGCCACCGTCTCAATGGGCTTGAGGCGGCCACCTACCCAGATGGCCCACGCAGCGCCGCGATCCGGGTTGAACTGCCGGACGGGGAACTGACTGCGGATTTTCTTGAGGGCAGTCTGATGCGCACCCCGGATGGTGCCTATGTCCCACTTGCAGATGTTGTGACCGTGGAAAGTCGTACAGGCTTTAGCACCGTACGCCGTGAAAACGGTTTACGCCTGATCAATGTCACCGGCGATATCTCCGAAGATGATCCTGCCCGCGCAGAAGCGGTGCTGGAAAGTTTGCGCAGCGAGATTCTGCCCGCCATTGCCAGTGAAAAACAGGTCGACTGGCGCCTTGCTGGTCTCGCTGAGCAGGAAGATGAGTTTCTCAACGATGCGAGCACCGGCATGATCTTGTGCCTGACAGGGATCTATCTGGTGCTGGCTTGGGTGTTTTCCAGCTGGACCCGGCCAATGGTGGTGATGGCGATCATTCCTTTTGGGCTTGTGGGCACCATTTATGGGCATCACTTCCACAATGTGCCGCTCAGCATGTTCACCGTTGTCGGGCTTTTGGGCATGACCGGGATCATCATCAATGACAGCATTGTGCTTGTCACCACGATAGACGATCACGCCAAAGACCGCGGCATGATCCCTGCCATTATCGACGGCACCGCAGATCGCTTGCGTCCCGTTTTCCTGACCACGGCCACCACGGTTTTGGGGCTTGCACCGCTGTTGTTTGAACGCAGTCAGCAGGCGCAGTTTCTCAAACCAACGGTGATCACACTGGTCTATGGTCTGGGCTTTGGCATGGTGCTGGTGCTGATTGTGGTGCCTGCATTGATGGCCATCCAGAATGATTTTTCCAGTCAGGTGCGGGCTTTGGGCCGCGCGCGCCGGGTGCGTTCGCTGCAGGGTCTGTTGGCGCTTGTGGCTGGGGCGGTGGCTGTTTGGTTTGCCTTCACGATTGGATGGGCCGTGGTTCGGGGGGAGCTGCACCCAGCGCTTGCGGCGCTGTCGTCTCAGGCGCAGGTGCCGCTCACAGTCGCCGACGGCCCGACGACAGAGGCGGCATCCGCTCCAGCCAAAGCCTTGCCCGTTTTTGCTCTTGGCGCGGCGGTTATCTGCCTGATCAGCTATTTTGTGGCAGCGGCGTGGATGATGATCAAAGCAGGCAAAACCTCTACATCATCTGCGGGCTAACCCCATGGGCCATCGGTCTCAGCCGGTGCAGCCATGAATATCGACCGCTTCACCAGTGCTCAGCACGGTGAAGCGCAGATCCGCGCGATTGATCAGAAACGACGCATCCGACACATGCATCATTTCGGTTTCGGCAACCAAAGTGTCCCCGGATCGTTTGGTCGTGCCTTCCGCCACCCAGATCTCTGGATTGGCGGTTTCAATCACCGCCACTTCGTCAGCACCCGCCCGCGGCATCTTGATCTTGGCCTGCAGTTTGATCCCATCCTCACTCGGCGTCAGGGTGCATGTGACCTGATGCACGCCAGCCTCCTCTGCAGACAGCGGCTGATCCACAATGGAGGCCACAATCCGCGCATCCCGCGCACCGGGTGCTGCCAGCTCGCCATCAATCTTGAGCCGCTGCGGCACGCAGATCTCGCGACACACACCAATGTCGAGCACCGCCTTCAGACGTACAGGTTTGCCAGCCTGTATCGGGGCAATCTTCACCGGCAAAACCAGATCTTCGGAATAGCCGATGGAGCGCATGCCATTTTCATAAAACACGTCGGGCGTCGGCCAACTGATCGCCAGATCTCCCACATTGCGCGACCCGCGCCAGGAAATCTGAGGCGGTATGCCGGCGTCGCCGGGCGCGCGCCAATAGGTCTTCCACCCCGGGTTGAGCGTGATCCGCACGCCTGCCATATGCGTGCCGTCTGCATTGCGCCAACCGGGCAAAACCTCCGCCTGCACCACTTGGTCAAAGGACTGAGCGGAGGCCATGGCAGGCAATACGAGGGCGCAGAGCGGGGCGAGGCAGTGGGCGATTGTCTTGAACATGTGTATCAGATGGGCCAGAATCGGGCGAATTCCAACTCACATTTGGGCGAGATTGCTGTGTGTGATTGAAACAGAACGCTTACCTCTTGAGTCTATGATGATTGGCGCACATGGTGGTTGAACAGACAGCGCGTCTGACAAAGGAGGCGTTTTGAGCAGCGAAGACAAAAGCCGCAATGAGACAAAAGATGAGCTCGATTTCACCGGGCAGGTCCTGATCGCCATGCCCGGCATGGAAGACACACGGTTTGCCAATTCGGTTGTGCTGATGTGTGAGCATTCCGAAAAGGGCGCAATGGGGTTGATCATCAACAAATCCATTGACGGTCTGAAGCTGACCGATCTGTTTGAACAGCTCTCCATTTCCACCCATCAGAAAGAGGCGCCCGCCGCGCTTCATTTTGGCGGGCCAGTGGAAACCGGGCGCGGGTTCGTTCTGCATTCCCCTGAGTATCAATCCGGCCTCAGCCATATGAAAGTGGGGACCGATTTTGCCCTGACCACCACGCAGGACGTGCTTGAGGATATGGCAGAGGGTCGTGGCCCGCAAAAAGCACTGACCATGCTGGGCTACAGCGGTTGGGGGCCAGGGCAGCTGGAGCGCGAGATCGGTGAAAATGGCTGGCTTGTGGCCGAGGCCGCACCCGATCTTGTGTTTGACGCGCCGGATGGCGAAAAATGGGGCAATGCGCTTAAAAGCCTCGGGGTGGATGCGCTGACGCTCTCAGCCAGTGCCGGGCGCGCCTAGAGGCGGGTCAAAAGTCTGCTTCAACCAGCCTCATGGCGCATAAACCGCCGCTTCAAACGCTTCATAGGTCCGCAAATAGCGCGCCTCCACAAAGGGCAGGGACTGCGTGAAGACAAGGCCAGCCACATCTGAGGCCGGATCGACCCAGTAATGCGTGTTGCACACCCCGGCCCAGCTTTGTGAACCGGCTTTGCGCCGTCCCGAAACATCGGCTTCAAAACGCACAGCTGCAAAGCTGTGGGTGGTGCCCTCGGGCAATTCTACATCTGCTGTCACCGGTGGCGCCACAGTCACCATTTTCTGAAAGGTCTTGCCCTCCATCTGGTCCTCCAGCATTTCGGCGAAGGCTCTTTCAGAGAGGATGCGGTGCCCGTCCAGCGTGCCTTTGTTCAAGAACATGCGGAGAAATTTCATGTAGTCCGCTGCGGTGGAATAGAGGCAATGCCCCATGCCATAGACTTCGGGCTTTGGCGGCGGCGCCAATTCAAAGGGCACAAAATTGCCGTTCTCATTACGGGCCCGCACCTCTGACAGCCGGTCCGCAAAGGCTTCCGGTTCAAAGGCAGTGTCTGTCATGCCCAGCGGGGCAAAGATTTCCTCGTGGCAGAACTGGTCAATCCGCCGTCCGTCAAGGGTCTCAACCACTTGCCCCAACCAGTCGATGCCTGGGCCATAACCCCAGCGCGCGCCGGGATCATACATCAGCGGATAACTGAGCGCGGCTTTTGTTCCGCTCAAAATGCTCGGATGCCCGGTCGCTTCGAGGTATCTGCCCACATTTGGGTTCCAGAACTCATATTCCAGACCGCTGCGATGGGTGGCCAGATGGCGGATGGTGGCCGTAGTTTTGGGGGCACGCATCACGGGCGTATCTCCATCCCAGCGCTCCAGCACCTGCAGCCTGTCCCATTCGGGCAGAATGTCGGCAACTGGTGTGTCCATCGACAATTTGCCCCGGTCGATCAGGATCATCGCTGCCACTGACCCGATGGCCTTGGTGGCGGAAAAAATCCGAAACACCGTATCCTCCGTGGCGGGGCGACCCGCGGCAGCCTCTCCCGAACTGCCGCAATAGGTGACCCCATCAGCGTTGGCACTCATGGCCACCACAAAGGGTACATCCTGTGCGGCGACGGCATCTTTGAGGATGCGATCAAAATTCTCAGACGACATTGTATTCCTCCCAGATCTTGATTGGGAGGGAGGCTAGCGCAGGTGCCTTTTCAAAACAACGGTGCAGACGTGAGGGCTCAATCCCTTGGCGCAGCTGCCCGTTTCAGCCGGTCATTGATCGCCAGTCCAAGTCCGGTTTCCGGGATCGGCGACACCGCGATGGGTGCGTCTCCGTTCTGGTCAAGCTTGTGCAGATGGTGAAACAGATTTGCCGCCGCTTCGGTCAGGTCGCCCGCAGGGCTCAGATTTAGCGTTGCCCCTTCAACGTAGCCAAAGCCCAAAAGTCGCTCGCCAGCGGTTATGTCGGTTGCGTTCAGTCGCACCGTAGCACCGGGGGCATAGTGAGAGGTCATCTGTCCCGGCGCGGTCAGCGGGGCGTTGTCTGCCCGCCCGGTCACCGGCGCACCCAGCGCGGCTTCCAATGCTTCCACCGGGAGGCCACCGGGGCGCAGCAGTGTTGGGGTCTCTGATAGCCCGAGAATGGTGGATTCCACGCCCACATCACAGGCCCCGCCATCCACCACCGCTTCAATCCGGCCTGTGAGGCCTGCGATCACATGGGCGGCTTCGGTCGGGCTGATTTTGCCCGATGGATTGGCCGAAGGCGCGGCAACCGGGCCATCAAAGGCCGCAAGCAGGCCCTTGGCCACCGGGTGGGCTGGCACGCGGATCGCCAGCGTTGGCAATTCGGCGGTGACGAGCGGAGACAGGCCCGAATCCGGGCGGATCGGCAGCACCAGCGTCAGTGGTCCGGGCCAGAAGGCTGCGGCGATCCGATCTGCGGTATCGCTCCAAATGACGTAGCGTTTCGCAGCTTCCACATTGGCCACATGCACGATCAGCGGGTTGAAACGGGGGCGCCCTTTGGCCTCAAAAATCCGCGCCACGGCATGGTCCTGACGGGCGTCAGCCCCCAGTCCATAAACGGTTTCCGTAGGGAACGCGACCAAACCACCGCCTGTCAGTACAGTCGCAGCCTCAGCAAAGCCATCGGCGGTGGCGGATAGGGTTTTGGTATCCAACTCAGGGCTCTCCTGTGACGTGGCGTTCCGCTATGATAGGGTCAGCCACCCCACTATCTTGGCGTTCAAAAGCTGCATACAAGCGTCATTACACAAAGCCAAGCCTGCCGGAGAGACACATGCCCTTTCGCGCCCCAGTGACTGATTTCCAATTCCTGTTCGATCACGTGGTCGATTTCGCTCAGATCTCTGCAACCGAACGCTTTGGCGATGCGGACAGCGATACGCGCGATGCCATTCTGGTAGAAGCAGGCAAAATGGTCGAAGAGGTCATGGCGCCCTTGCAGCGCAATGGCGATCTTGAAGGGGCCGTGCTGGAAAACGGGGTGGTGCGCACCTCTCCGGGCTTTGGTGAGGCTTACAAACAGATTGCAGAAGGCGGCTGGGTCTCCACCAGCGCCGATCCGGCCTTTGGCGGCATGGGGCTGCCCCATTCCATCACCACAGCGGTCAACGAAATGATGGCCTCTGGCTGTCTGTCGCTTCAGCTCAACCCGCTGATGACCCAAGGCCAGATCGAAGCGCTGGAGCATCACGCCTCTGATGAGATCAAAGCAACCTATCTCCCCAAGCTGATCTCAGGTGAATGGGCCGGCACCATGAACCTGACTGAGCCCGCCGCAGGCTCTGACGTGGGCGCGTTGCGCTCCAAAGCGGAGCCGAACGGTGATGGTTCTTACGCGGTCACCGGTCAGAAGATCTACATCAGCTGGGGGGACAACGACTTCACCGAAAACGTCTGCCACCTTGTGCTGGCCCGTCTGCCCGATGGTGTGCCCGGCACCAAAGGCATCAGCCTCTTCATCGTGCCGAAGTTCCTGCCAGACGAAAACGGCGCACCGGGTGTGGCCAACACCCTGAAAGTGGTCAGCCTTGAGCACAAAATGGGCCTGCACGGCTCCCCAACCGCCGTGATGCAATACGACGGGGCCAAAGGCTGGCTGGTCGGGCCAGAGCATGGTGGCATGAAAGCCATGTTCACCATGATGAACAACGCACGCCTCGGCGTGGGTGGTCAGGGCGTCGGCACCGCCGAAGCGGCCTATCAGCACGCCCTCAGCTACGCGATGGACCGCACCCAGGGCCGCAGCCCGATCGAGGGTGGCACCGGCACCATCATGGATCACGCCGATGTGCGCCGCATGCTGACCGGCATGAAAGCCGACATCTTCGCGGCCCGCGCCATCGAAATGGCCTGCGCTGTCGCGATTGACATGGGCACCGCCACAGGCGCCGCAGATTGGAAAGCCCGCGCCGCCTTCCTCACCCCGATTTCCAAAGCCTTTGGCACTGATGTGGGCATGAAAGTCTCCGAAGACGGTGTGCAGGTCCACGGTGGCATGGGTTTCATCGAAGAAACCGGCGCTGCGCAGTTTTATCGCGATGTGCGTGTGACCGCGATCTATGAAGGCACCAATGGCATTCAGGCCATGGATCTTGTGGCGCGCAAACTGATGGATGGTGGCGACGCTGCCTACGCCATCCTTGATGAGATCGAAGACTGCGCCGAAAAAGTGCGTGAAAGCATGGCCGATCTGGCAGAGCCTCTGTGGCAGGCCACCGAAACCCTGCGCGAGGCCACCGAATGGATGGTGGCACAGGGCGATCTGAACGACCGCTTTGCTGGCTCCGTGCCGTTCCTGCGCGGCTTTGCCCGCGTGCTGGGTGGCTACTACCACCTGCGTGCCGCCATTGCGGAGGGCGGTGAAGGTCCACGCAGCAAACTGGCGAAATTCTACATCAAACGCCTGCTGCCAGAGCATGCAGGCGTGCTGGCCCACGCCATGGAAGGTGCAAGCGATCTCTATGCGCTGAGCCCAGAAGAACTGGGAGCCGCCTGATGGCAGACGGCGCGGCCGGCGGCATCCGTTATCCATGGGACACTCCCCCGGCAGAGGGGGAAGCCATCACCGTGGCCGAAGGGGTGCTCTGGATGCGCCTGCCGTTGCCGATGAAGCTTGATCACGTCAACATCTATGCGCTGGATGAGGGCGACAGCTGGACGGTGGTGGACACAGGGTTTGACAGCAAGCGATCACGCGCGATCTGGCAAAAGCTTCTTGATGGCCCGCTTGCGGGAAAACCCGTGGGGCGGGTTGTCGTCACCCACCACCACCCCGATCATGTTGGCCTTGCGGGCTGGTTTCAGTCCGCACATGGTGCGGAGCTCTGGACCACCCGCACGGCTTGGCTGTTTGCCCGTATGCTGCAGCTCGATGAACAGGCTTTGCCGCGTCAGGAAACGCTGGATTTCTACCGCGCCTGCGGCATGGACGAAGAGATTTTCCAGAAACGTGCCAGCGAACGCCCTTTCAACTTTGCTGATATGGTCGCGCCTATGCCGCTTGGCTTTAAGCGCATTAAACAGGATGATGTGATCCGCATGGGCGGGCGGGACTGGGACGTGCATATCGGCAACGGCCACGCGCCAGAGCACGCCACTTTCTGGAGCCGCGATGATCATCTGGTGCTGTCCGGCGATCAGATCCTACCGTCCATCAGCTCCAACATCGGCGTCTACGCCACAGAGCCAGAGGCCGATCCGGTGGCGGATTGGCTGGAGGCCTGTGAACGGCTGGCGACCTACGCGCGGGAGGATCAGCTGATTCTTGGCGGCCACAAACTGCCCTTCACCGGCGCGCCAACCCGCATGCGCCAACTGATCGACAACCACCACGGCGCGCTCGACCGCTTGAAAGATCATTTGGACGATCCGAAAACCGCAGGCGAATGCTTCCCGCCTTTGTTCAAGCGCACCATTGATGAAGGGGCCTACGGTCTCGCCTTGGTGGAGGCCCTTGCTCATTTGAACCATCTCAACCAGATTGGGGAGATAAGCCGGACAATGCGCGAAGATGGCGCCTACGTTTGGCAGAGGATCAAATAAGGCAGCTTTTATGAGCGAAGACATCAAGACCACAGCAGAGGCAGCAGAGGCTGCGGCTCTGCCCCGCCGCCGTGAGGTACATTCAAATCCAGACGTGGCAGAGGTCGAGGTGCCCGAAAAGGTCGCCAAGGAACCCGTACAATCCAAAAGCGCAGCGGAATGGGCCTATGAGCGGCTGATCCTCTATATCCAGAACTTCGAAAAGCAGCTGGATGAATCCCACGAAGTTGCCATGGGTTTTGTCGGCGGAGAGGCCGGTGTGCTGCGGATCGAGGGCATGGGCTATTTTGATCCCGACATCGTGACCTTCTACGGCACGGACTCAAGCGGCATCAAAACCCAGCTTGTCCAGCACGTCAGCCAGCTCAATGTGATGCTGCGTGCATTGCCCAAACCCAGCGATGATCGCAAGGCCCCCACGCGCATCGGTTTCCGCCTGGCAGAAGGGCTGAAGAAGTAGGCGCGCGGCCAGTGCGTCATTTTGTGTCGCCTTTCACCGGGCTTGCTTTGCGCAGGCAGGGTGACAGGTGATGCTGAATCAGCTATCCAAAACGTAAGCGACAGGAGGAATGACCATGGCAGAACACAAACACGGCTCGATGGATATCGAAGTTCAGGAAAAAACCTTTGCAGGCTTTATCAAAGCTTCTGTGTATGTGGCCGCTGGCAGCATTGGCATTCTGGTCTTCTTGGCGCTCTTCAACAGCTAAGGTCTAAAGGGCCGCATTCGGGCCACAGAGGTGCCCCCTCATGATCAGAACTTTTCGTTTGATGGCGCTGGCTTTGCTGGCGCTTTCTGTTGCGGCTTGTACCATTCGCAATCCGGTGGAGACCAACGCACCCGACCGTGATGTTGCTGCGGCGCGGTATGCGCATTCCGGTCCCAAACAGCTGACGCTCTATACTATGGTGTCCAATGACAATGGGGCAGGGGCGCACAGTTCTCTTTTGATCAACGCCAGCGAACGTGTGGCTTTTGATCCGGCTGGCTCATTCCGTACCGAAGGCATCATCGCCAAAAATGACGTGGTCTACGGCATGTCACCTTACCTTGTGGATCAATACACCCGCTTCCATGCGCGCGAGACCTTCCATGTTGTTGTGCAGTCTCTGGACGTCAGTCCAGAGATCGCCGAACTGGCACTTCGCAAGGCGCAGTCTCTTGGTCCGGTGTTGGAATCCCAATGTGCGCTCACCACCTCGCAGTTGCTGTCGAGTTTGCCGGGGTTTGAAGATGCGCCGGGCACGTTTTCGCCGCTTAAGCTGAGTGAGTATTTCGCGGCCAAAGGGGCGAGCTATGATCGTCTGTTTGAATATGACGACGCGGACAAATCCAAGGTTCTTGCGGCTTTTGTGCCGGAATATGAGCGCGCGGCGACCAACTAATTTGCGCACGTTAACCATGAATCTGTGGAAGTTCTGTGCGTGAAATGCCACCGACGCAATACCGTAGGGATACCGACGCGATACCGACGTGTGATTTTCAGAGGATTTGCAGCCCGCCAAAAAGGGTTAACGCACCGACGAGGATCGCCCAGAGTATGTTTTTGGTGACATAGCCGGTGACCAGCGTCGCCGCCGCTGCCGCCATCCGCGCAGGGTCAGGCTCGCCCCCTGTGGCGCTTGGCCAAATCACCAGCGGGGCCACAAGGCCGGGCAGCACCGCAACTGCGGTGTAGCGCAGGTGGCGCAGCACCCACTCGGGCATTTGCCGGTCGCCGATGATGCCCAGAAACACGTAGCGCAGCCCAAAACTGCCGATCCCCATGCAAATGATAATGATCCAGGTCGTGGTCTCATTCATTTGGAATCCCTCACTTTTTCGGTGCGTCGCTCAACTTCAGCTCCGGTGATCATCCCTGCCGCAGCGGCCACCATCAGCCCGAGATTCCAAGGCAGGAAGGCGAATGTCAGCGCCGTGATGACAGAGACCACCGCCGCCAGAACATGGGCTTTGGTGCGCAGCATCGGCCCGATCATCGCCAGAAATGTGATCGGCACCGCAAAATCCAACGCAAAGGAAGGCGGAATGGCCTGCCCCACCACCGCGCCCACCAACGTGGCGGCGTACCAGACTGGAAACACAGGGGTAATGGAGCCCACAAAGTAAGAGAATTTTTGCCCCAGCGTCATTTCAGTACGCTTCTCAAACTCAATGATTGCAAGGGCATAGCTCTGATCGACCAAGCCATAAGCGACGAAGGCCCGTCGCCAGAAAGGCAGGCCCCCAAAGTGTGGTGTCAGCGATGCCGAGTACATCGCCATGCGCAGATTTACGGTCAGCGCGGAGGCAATCACAACAAATGTCGGCGCGTTTTCCGCCATAAGCTGCAGCGCGGTGAATTGGGCCGCCCCGGCAATGACAACCACTGAAAAAGCAAGGGTTTGCAAGACAGGGAGCCCCGTTTCCGTGGCCACAACCCCAAACAGCAGGGCAAAAGGCCCAACCACCAATAGGAAGGGGAGACCATGGCGAAAGCCGCGCATAAACTCGGTGCGATCAAAGAAAGATGTCATGAGGTCCGCCAAGCAAACAAAGCATGCAACGCCTAACCAACTCAGGGCAGGGTTGCAATGGATTGAACAGACGCAAACGTGTTGGATTGGTGGTGGTCATTCTCGGGAAAGCTGATTAGGTTTCAATGCGATGTGGAGGATGTTTCATGGCAGATGCACCAGAGACAGCGGGCTATTTGATTGCGCCAAACCCCAAAGCGCCGCGTTTGACGCGGGCCGTTATGGGCACCGATCAATTTGGGCAACCGACTGAAATCTCAGTTGTGGAAGAGCGGCCCCTGACCATCTACCTCAACAGCCGCGAGATCGTGACGGCAATGACCATTGGGGATCATCCAGTCTATCTCGCTCTTGGTTTTTTGCTCAACCAAGGCATGCTTCAGCCGTCAGACAAAGTGACGGGCGTGGATTATGATGAAGAGCTTGAAGTCGTCGTGGTGCGCACCGAAGCGCAAACAAACCACGAAGAAAAGCTCAAGAAAAAAACCCGCACATCCGGCTGCGCTGTCGGCACAGTGTTTGGCGATATGATGGAAGGCTTAGACGGTGTCACGCTGTCCAAGACCGCAGTGCGCACCAGCGATCTGTACACTCTGGCGCATAAAATCAATCGCACGCCCTCTCTCTATCTGGAGGCGGGGGCTATCCATGGCACGGTGTTGTGTCAGGGGGCGCAACCCCTTGTTTATATGGAAGATGTAGGCCGCCACAACGCGGTTGATAAGATCGCCGGATGGATGTTTCAGGAAGGCGTCAGCGCAGAGGACAAGGTGCTTTATACCACGGGGCGGCTGACCTCAGAAATGGTGATCAAATGTGCGTTGATGGGCATTCCTGTTCTGGCTTCCCGTTCTGGTTTCACCGCATGGGGCGTTGAAATCGCACAACAGGTTGGCTTGACCCTGATTGGCCGCATGCGGGGGCAGCGGTTTGTCTGTTTGAGCGGAGAAGAGCGTCTCGTGCGAGATGCCGATCCGCACAGCATCCCGCAAGAACCCCGCAAACAAGGACGCAAAGGCGGAGAAACAGCGTGAAGCAACCTTTGGGAGTGATCCTCGCTGGCGGGCAGGCCACACGTATGGGCGGTGGTGACAAAGGCCGCCTCATGCTTGGGGATCGCAGTATATTACAGCATGTCATTGACCGGTTGGAGCCGCAGGTGGCGGGGGTTGCGCTAAATGCCAATGGCGACCCTGCGCGGTTTGAAGACTTGGCTTTACCAGTGGTGCCGGATTCTCTTGCAGAGTACCCGGGCCCTCTTGCCGGTGTCCTTGCGGGCCTTGATTGGGCCGCGGAGCAAGGCGCCGAATCCATCGTTACTGCTGCGGCTGACACCCCGTTTTTTCCATGCGATTTGGTCCCGCGTTTGCTTTTGGCTTCCGAGCAGGCAGACCATCCGATTGCACTCGCGGCATCAGGTCAGATTGGTGCTAAAGTCTGGCGGCAGCCAACATTTGGGCTTTGGCCAGTTGCGCTGCGGGATGACTTGCGAAACGCATTGAAAGACGGTCTTAGAAAAGTGGTGTTGTGGACGGATAAGCACAACGCTGGTGAAGCCACATTCATGCATAACGGCTTGGATCCGTTCTTTAATGTCAACACCCCGGAGGACCTGAAAGAGGCGCGCCGGATGTCTGGAGAGGCAGAAGAGTGAAGCAGGTTTATGGCGTGGTCGGTTGGAAAAACTCCGGCAAGACAGGGTTGATGGAACGCTTGGTGGCCGAAATTACGGGACGCGGATTTTCGGTTTCGACCATCAAGCATGCGCACCATAGTTTTGACGTGGACCAGCCCGGAAAAGATAGTCATCGGCACCGGGTTGCTGGCGCGAGCGAAGTGCTGTTGGCAAGTGGTACGCGTTGGGCTTTGATGCACGAACTGCGTGATGCAGAAGAGCCGCCACTCTCAGAATTGTTGGAGAAACTCGCGCCCGTCGATTTGATCTTGATTGAAGGTTATAAACGTGACGATCACCGCAAGATCGAAGCGCACCGCGCGGTGACTGGCAATCCGCTGATAGCGCCGGACGACCTGACTGTGCGTGCGATAGCTTCAGACACGCCGCTTGAAATTGACCGGCCGGTGATAGAATTGGATGACACCACCGCGATCGCAGATTTTATTCTCGCTGATCTTGGAATGTAGACGCTGTTTCAGGTGGTTGCCGGGAGGGTATGACTATGGCTGAAGACAATGACTTGGTGCCACCACCGTTGAAAAACGATTGTTTCGCGCTGCCTTCAGACACGCATTGGACGCCTGTTGCCGAAGCTTTGGCGCTGCTCCAAGAGCGCTTGGATATTTGCGTCGGCGAAGAATATGTGGCGCTTGCAGACGCGCTTGGCCGCATTTTGTCAGAAGACCTGATAGCGCAGCGTTCCAACCCGCCTCAGCCCAACTCTGCTGTCGATGGTTTCGGCTTGCGACATGCTGATATTGTAAATGGTCCACAGAGCCTTCCGTTGGTGCTGGGGCGCTCTGCTGCCGGTGCGCCCTATCAGGGCACGGTTCCAGAAGGACACGCGATACGGATATTGACGGGCGCAACTATTCCTCAGGGCGTGGATACCGTGATTTTACAGGAAGATGTTAACACGGACGGTGACGTGATTGCGTTTCATGGGCCTCTCAAGAAAGGCGCGAACACGCGCAAAGCAGGCGAGGATGTCGCCGCCGGTGATGTGATCTTGGTCAAGGGCCGACAGATAACACCTGCTGACTTGGCCCTTGTGGCGGCCACAGGTGTTGGTGCGCTTAAGGTTTATAAGCGACTGAAAGTCGGAGTTATTTCGACCGGAGACGAACTGGCAGAGGCGGGTGACACCGCACGTGCTGATCAGATTTATGACGCCAATCGCCCAATGCTGTTGGCAATGATCTTACAGTTTGGATTCGAGCCGGTAGATATGGGGCGTGCCCCCGATGATCGGTTGGCCGTGAAGCGGTTTCTTGATGAAGCAGCGATGAAATCTGACTTGATCCTGACGTCTGGAGGCGCTTCTGCTGGGGACGAAGATCACATGTCAGCTCTGTTGAATGAGACAGGAGCGATGGCGCTTTGGCGCCTTGCCATCAAGCCGGGTCGGCCGCTTGCTTTGGCGGTGTGGAATGGAACGCCCGTATTTGGCCTACCGGGAAACCCGGTTGCGGCGATGGTTTGTACATTGATCTTTGCGAAACCTGCGATGTCTTGTCTGGCGGGGGCAGGGTGGCAACTTCCAGCGCCGCAGTGGGTGCCCGCAGCGTTCACAAAGAGCAAGAAAGCGGGAAGGCGAGAATACCTTCGGGCACGTCTGAGGGACGGCAAAGCAGAGGTGTTTCGCTCAGAAGGGTCAGGTCGGATCAGTGGTTTAAGCTGGGCAGATGGATTGGTTGAGTTGCCGGATGAGGCGATGCAGGTCTGCGAGGGGAGCCTTGTTGCATACTACCCCTACACAGCGTTCGGTTTGAGCTGAACGCGGCATTCCTGTCTCCAAGTAAGGGTCAGTCAAATATCCCAGCAACCCTGCCCAAAAGCATGAATGCGCGCGCTGTACGTGTTTCGGAAAGCGCTGCGATGTCTGAGTCGGTTGCTGTTTCCTCAAACTCGACAAAGCTGTTGTCAAAACGACGAAGGAAGTGGTGCGCGGCGTCCCTGAAAATCGCATCTTGCTTCATGCGGCCCGCAGCCAATGCAAGAGAACTGCGATCTCGCACCCCGCCCAATGCGCCGATGGGCTTGCCACGCACGCCTGATGCGAAACGGCGCCAAATTTCAGGCCGTGCCAAGTCTGGTCGCAAATCATCCATGTAGATCCCGTCCTGACTGAGCAAGGTCAACACATCTTGGCTCGCTTGAATCAGCTGGGCGGCTTGCCTGTCGCGTAGCGCCTTACGCAAAGCGGCAAAGCCATCTGCATCCTCTGCGTTTTCAGGGAAATTCAGGGCCTGGATGAAATCGGAACGCGCGAGAGGCGGAGAAAGATCCTCTGCTGGCGTGCCCAAGGCGAGCGTGCCCTGATCGATCTGCGCATGCTCTGGCGTGTCAGGTGATGCGGGTTTGCGAATGCTGTCTGTTCGGTCACGGCTGGATGAGAAGGTTGCCAGAGCAGTTTCCGTTTTCCGAGTCGCCGCTGCGATTTCATCCAGTTTTTTTGTCACAGACGGTTCAACGCCCTGGGCGGCTTGTGCGCCCTGGGCCTGCAGCACATAGGTGCGTCGCATTGCGTCAATGGCGGCTTGAAGGCGCGCGCTTTCCTCACGCATCACGCGCGATGAGCGGGCAGCGGTTGCTGCTACCCAAATCATCGCAACGGGCATGAACACCGTGAACAGTGTCATCAAGAAGGCGACACCGTCGGAATGATCAAACGGATTGCCAGGAAGAATCATAAAGAACACGACCGCCCCGAGCAACCAAGCGAAAGTCGCGCCAACCGCAATCCACTCAATGACGGTGATCTTTGGTTGCAAAGGCTTTTCGTAGATTCCCAGCGGCGTTGACTGGGATTGCGTTTCGTCTTTCATACCTGTCTGTCTGGTACTCATCAGTTACTTATACGCGATCGTGAGCACTTCGTAGCTTTTTTCGCCGCCTGGCGTGCGCACTTCAACGCTGTCGCCCTCTTCTTTGCCGATCAAGGCGCGGGCGATTGGCGATTTTATGTTGAGAAGACCCTTTTCCACATTGGCTTCGTGCTCGCCAACAATTTGCCATGTCTTCTCTTCGTCAGTGTCCTCGTCCACCAAGGTGACTGTTGCGCCAAATTTGATGGCGCCAGACAAGGTCGCAGGATCAATAACCTCGGCGAGCCCAATCACGCCTTCAAGCTCTTTGATACGACCCTCAATGAAGCCCTGTTTTTCACGTGCAGAGTGATATTCGGCATTCTCTTTGAGATCGCCAAGCTCGCGCGCAGAGGCAATTGCTTCAATGATTGCAGGACGTTCGACTGTTTTCAGCTGCTTCAATTCCGCTTCGAGCGCTGAGTGACCAGCGCGAGTCATTGGTAGTTTTTCCATGGGTGCGGTCCCGTTGGTTTTTGGCCGCCATAACAGCAGGGCGGCAGTTCTGTTTCAACTGTTGCAGTGCAGCATGCACCGAGGCTCCTTAAAAATGCAAGTGGTCCTCCTATTGCAAGGATAAATGTGCGGCTGTGCCGCAAAATCACTTTAATGGGGCGAAATGTCGTCGGGTTCTGATTGACGGATCGAATATAGTCACGCTAGCAGATGCGAAAGAATATTACCCAGCGAGCCGGAAGGGGAAGCCAATGTCGGAAATCGAACGCGAAGCCATGGAGTATGATGTTGTGATTGTTGGCGCGGGCCCTGCGGGTCTGTCAGCTGCGATCCGTCTGAAACAGCTTGATGCGGACCTCGACGTTGTGGTGTTGGAAAAAGGCTCTGAGGTTGGGGCGCATATCCTGTCTGGTGCGGTTCTGGACCCGTGCGGTCTGGATGCGCTGATCCCTGACTGGAAAGACAAAGGCGCGCCGCTCAATACGCCGGTGAAAGAAGACAACTTCTTCATGCTGGGCGAAGCCGGCGAAATCCGCATCCCGACCTTCCCGATGCCGCCCCTGATGAACAACCACGGCAACTACATTGTCTCCATGGGCAATGTCTGTCGCTGGATGGCGGAGCAGGCCGAAGAGCTGGGCGTGGAGATCTTCCCGGGCATGGCGTGCTCTGAGCTGGTCTATGGCGACAATGGCGAAGTCAAAGGCGTGGTGGCCGGGGTCTTTGGTCTGGAAGAAGACGGCTCTTATGGCCCCGGCACCGAGCCCGGCATGGAGCTGCACGGCAAATATGTGTTCCTCTCTGAGGGCGTGCGGGGCTCGCTCGCCAAAGAGGTGATCGCCAAATACAATCTGCAGGACGGCAAAGAGCCGCAGAAGTTTGGCGTGGGTATGAAAGAGATCTGGGAGATCGCCCCGGAGAAGCACAACGAAGGCGAAGTGACCCACACCATGGGCTGGCCGCTGGGCAGCAATGCGGGCGGCGGCTCCTTCATCTATCACCTTGAGAACAATCAGGTCTATGTCGGGTTTGTGGTGCACCTGAACTACAAAAACCCGCATCTGTTCCCCTACATGGAATTCCAGCGCTTCAAGCATCACCCCAAGGTGGCCAAACTGCTTGAGGGCGGCAAACGCGTGGCTTACGGCGCGCGTGCGATCTCAGAAGGCGGCTATCAGTCCATGCCAAAAATGGTGGCGCCGGGCGTCGCGCTCCTGGGCTGTTCTGTGGGCATGGTCAACGTGCCGCGCATCAAGGGCAACCACAATGCGATGCTGTCTGGCAAGGCCGCTGCGGAAGCCGCCTTTGAGGCGATCAAGGCCGAGCGTTCCGGCGATGAGCTGAGCGCTTATGAAGAAGAGGTGCGCACCGGCGCGATTGGCAAAGACCTCAAGAAGGTGCGCAATGTGAAGCCGATCTGGTCCAAATGGGGGCTGACCGCGTCTTTGATGCTGGGTGGTCTGGACATGTGGACCAACACCCTTGGCTTCTCCCTGTTTGGCACGGTCAAACACGGCAAGACCGATGCAGAGGCCACAGAAGAGGCCAGCAAGCATAAGCCGATCGACTATCCCAAGCCCGATGGCAAACTGTCGTTTGACCGTCTGACGAATGTGAGCTTTTCCATGACAAACCATGAGGAAAGCCAGCCTTGCCACCTGCGCTTGGCCAACCCGGAAACCCCTGTGGCCGTGAACCTGCCGAAGTTCGCAGAACCTGCACAGCGCTACTGCCCGGCCGGTGTCTATGAGGTCGTGGAAGAAGAGGGCAAAGACGCCCGCTTTGTGGTCAATTTCCAGAACTGCGTGCACTGCAAAACCTGCGACATCAAAGACCCAAGCCAGAACATCACATGGGTCACCCCGCAAGGCGGCGACGGACCAAACTACCCGAATATGTGATTATCCTTTTGGTGCAACATGGCATCAGCCAATCCCCGGTCTGCGCAAACAGGCCGGGGTTTTGCGTTTGGCTGGCTGATTTTTGCGGAACACAGGTCTTCCCTCCAAAACTTGAACGGAATTGGGCGCATTATTGCCTGCCCACCATTGCGTGTCCCAATGGGCACGACTACGTTCTAGGGATAGCCTATGCATGGGAGTTTCACGTGGCCAAAAAGCTTATCAGATCAGTTGCCTTGTCAGCGGTTTTGGCCGCGCTGTCGTTTCCATCGTATGCAGACGGTCTTGCAGGATCATACCTCGCTGCACGCCAGGCCACTTATGAAGCGGACTACAGTGAAGCTGCGCGGTACTTCACGCAGGCGCTTACACGGGACCCAGGCAATCCGCTGCTGCAAGAAAATGCGGTTCTCGCCTTTCTCGCTCTCGGTCAAATTGATCGTGCCATGCCGATTGCCCGTCAAATGGTCGCGGATGGCAATGGCAGTCAACTTGCCGAGATGGCCCTGACGACTGGACTGGTTGAAGACGGGAATTTTACGGAACTTCTTGAACGCTTGGCCGATGGCGGTGTCGGGCCTCTCGTTGATGGCTTGTTGAAAGCTTGGGCTGAGATTGGTCGCGGGGAAATGTCTGAGGGTCTTGAGGCATTCAACGAGGTTTCCAATGAGCCTGGGCTTGGTGGGTTTGCCGCATACCACAAAGCGATGGCTTTGGCGTCCGTGGGCGATTTTGAGGGCGCGCTGAGCGTCTATGAGGCCGATGCGATGGATGGGCTGCAGCTGACGCGCCGCGGCGTGATGAGTGAAGTTGAGGTTCTGTCGCAGCTTGAGCGCAATGAAGACGCTATCGCACGCATTGATTCTGCGTTCGGCAGTGATTTGGATCCCGCTCTGCGCGAGGTGCGCGATCGCTTGGTGGCTGGGGAAACCTTGCCCTTCACGCATGTGACCAGTGCCGCAGATGGTATTGCCGAGGTGTATCATTCGATTGCAAGCGCGTTGCGCAATGAAGCAAATGCCGACTACACGCTATTGTATGCGCGTGTGGCCGAATACCTGCGCCCGACCCACACAGAAGCGTTGTTGATGACGGCTGAATTGCTCGAAACGCTTGGTCGGTATGAATTGGCCTCTCAGACATACCAAAAGGTTCCAGCCGAGGACCCTTCGTTTCATGCTGCTGAGCTCGGAAGAGCGGAGGCCCTGCGGGAGACTGGCAAAACGGAGGCCGCGCTTGAAGTTCTTGAGCAGCTGACGCGCAGCCATGGTGATGTGCCTTACGTCTTTACTGCGTTGGGCGATCTGCGCCGCCAGGAGCGTGATTTTGCAGGTGCGATAGAAGCTTACGATGCGGCGATAGGGCTGTATGACACGCTTGAGCGCCGCCAGTGGTTCCTCTTGTATGCGCGCGGCATCAGCCACGAAAGGCTTGATCAGTGGGAGCAGGCTGAGGCAGATTTTCGCAAAGCGCTGGAGCTTAATCCCGAGCAGCCACAAGTTCTGAACTATCTTGGCTATTCACTTGTTGAAAAGCAGATCAAACTTGATGAAGCGCTTGATATGATTGAGCGCGCCGTGGCAGTGCGTCCCGACAGTGGCTATATCGTGGACAGTCTTGGCTGGGTTCTTTTCCGTCTTGGACGGTATGAGGAGGCTGTTGAGCACATGGAACGCGCCGTTGAATTGATGCCGGTTGACCCGGTTGTGACCGACCACTTGGGTGACGTTTATTGGGCCGTGGGGCGCAAGCTTGAAGCACAGTTTCAATGGCGTCGCGCATTGAGTTTTGTGGACGGTGACACGGTTGAGGAAGCCAATCCTGATCGTATTCGCCGCAAACTGGAAGATGGCCTCGATGTGGTTTTGGAAGAAGAGGGTGCTGCGCCGTTGACCGCAGAGAATCAGAACTGAGTTTTAAGCAGTTTTCGCTGTCTTAAGGCGCGCTTTGGTATGATCCGAGCGCGCCTGTTTGTTTGATCAGCTCAGGCGTTCAACCACGTAATCCGCAATGCCAGTGAGCAAGTCTCGGATTTCATGCTCTGGCAGTTTGGCCATCGCGGCCTTGGCTTTTGCTGTCCAGGCATAGGCATCATCACGCGTGGCTGAGAGCGTGCCGTATTTGTCCATCAATTCAAGTGCATGCTCAAGATCACCGTCCTGTTGGCGCCCTTTTTCTATGGTGCGCACCCAGAATTGGCGCTCGTCTTCTGTTGCCCGTGCAATGGCTTTAATAACTGGAAGTGTGAGCTTACGTTCGCGGAAATCGTCGCCGATGTTTTTGCCTGTTTGTGATGTCTCGCCCTGATAATCCAAAAGATCGTCGGCAATTTGGAAGGCGATGCCAAGTGCATCTCCGTAGTCAAACAGAGCCTTCACGATTTCCGGACCTGCATCAGCAATCACACCGCCAACCTCGGTGGCGGCAGAAAAGAGCGCTGCGGTTTTGCCACGCACAACCTGCAGATAGATGTTCTCGTCGGTACGCAGGTCGGTCGCTGCTGTGAGTTGCAGAACCTCGCCTTCGGCGATGGTGGCGGATGCGTTTGAGAGGATCCGAAGTACATCGAGTGACCCGGTTTCCGTCATCAGCTGAAAACTGCGAGAAAAGAGGTAATCGCCAACCAGAACCGAGCTTTTGTTGTCCCACAGCAGGTTTGCAGTGGGGCGCCCGCGGCGCTGCGCGCTTTCGTCAACGACATCATCATGCAAAAGCGTAGCAGTGTGAATGAATTCGACGGTCGCAGCGAGGTGCACATGGTGTGGGCCATTGTATCCACACAGGCGCGCGGCAGCGAGTGTGAGCATGGGGCGCAGGCGTTTGCCCCCGGCGCCAACCAAATGGGCAGTAACTTCTGGTATGCGCGGTGCATGTTCTGATGCCATGCGCGCTTCGATAAGGTTGTTGACCGCCTCCATGTCGTCGCGCAACAAAGTGGCGAGGGCTTCATGTGGTTTGCTGGCAGCGTGATCGAGGCTCATCTTAGACTTCCTGACGTGAGGGCTCGACAATCGTCGATCCCTGACTTTACATCCCCATTATGAAAGAGCTTTTGCGTAGCACCGATCCAACCATCATCGCCTTTGCCACAGCCCTGCTTCAAGGGGAGGGTATAGACTGCTTTGAAATGGACGTAAATATGAGCATCTTAGAAGGAGGCATCGGAATTTTTCCACGTCGCCTTATGGTGCGGAGCGAAGACTTGCAGCGCGCTGAGCGCGTTATGCGTGACAATGAGATAGCGATGGGGCGTCCGTGATGGAGCTTGAGGCGTCTCTAAACGAATTTTTGAACGGTCGTGTGCAACTTTGGCAGCCCACCAAGGGCTACCGTGCGGGGGTCGATCCGGTCATTCTGGCGGCGTCTGTTCCAGCCAAGACAGGCGATCACGTATTGGAGTTGGGATGCGGCGTTGGTGCGGCCTTTCTGTGCCTGCACGCAAGAGTCGCAGGCGTGTGTTTTGACGCTGTGGAGATCCAGACGGATTATGCAGCTTTGGCGCGAAAAAACGTGACAGAAAACGAGGCTGTCGCTCGTATTTGGGACGCAGATTTAACAGCGCTTCCTGAGGCGCTGAAGCAGCGACAGTTTGATCACGTTTTGGCCAATCCCCCCTATTTTAATCGGTCTGCCAGCACGCGCGCAGAGGACACCGGGCGTGATGTTGCGATGGGAGAGATCACCCCGCTTGCTGAGTGGGTGGCGGTGGCTGCGAAGCGGCTGAAACCAAGGGGAACAGCGACGTTCATTCACCGCGCTGAAAAACTGCCTGAGCTGCTCGCGGAGATGTCCGGAGTCTTGGGTGCGCTACAAGTGTTGCCTTTGCAGGCGCGTGTGGGGCGAGATGCCGGATTGGTTTTGGTGCGTGCCCAGAAAGGCGCGCGTGCGGCCTTTCGTTTACATGCGCCAGTGGTGATGCACGAAGGCGCTGTGCATCAACACGATGGTGAAAGTTATACGCAGCAAATTCGCGATGTTTTGCGCAACGGCGCTGCGCTGACCTTCCCGTAGACGTCGTATCAGTCCGGCAGTCAGGGGGGGCTGATTCGCCGCCCGTTTCGATGACCCCATGTCGCGCATATGACAGCGGGGCGTGGATGTGGCGGAAAATCTCTTGTGTTTCGAATGTGACACAGTCGGTGCGTGACAGACGCTGGATTATGTGCTGCACTGTATGGGCTAAAGATCGTTTGGATAGGAGACCAAGATGAGCGTAAGCGCACACTTGCAAGAGCTGAAACGCAAACATGAAGCCCTCTCTGATCAAGTCGAACAGGAACAACGTTCGCCAGGCAGCAGTGACCTCGCCATCGCCGACTTAAAGAAACAAAAGCTCCGACTTAAAGAAGAGATCAACAGGCTCTCGATTTAGACCTGAGCTGTTTTAAGGCTGGCGCGCGCAGCCAAGATTGCGCCGCCAGTGACAAGGAGTGTTGCAGCGCCCAAGTGTAGGCTGGGCTCCGCAAATCCGAATACGACCAGCGTCAATGTCGATAAGAGTGGCGCTGCGTATGAAGCGGTTCCAAGCAATTGAATGTCACCGCGTTTGACACCGATATCCCAAACATAAAAGGCCAGCCCGACAGGCCCCAATCCGAGCGCGAGAATGGCGCCCCATGCCACCGTGGTATTTGGCCAGATGCTTTCTTCTAGCAGCAAGTGAAGCCCTGCTGACAAAGCGGCTGTTGCTAGGCAAAACACCACAACTGAAACGGTAGGCACATCTCCCATGCGACGGGAGAGCACCGAATAGCTTGACCAAGTAAAAGCGCAGGCCAGAGCCAGTGCATAGCCCGGCAAATGTGCAGGATTGAAACCAACGTCACCACCGCCAATGATCAGCGCAGCCCCAGCAAAGCCCAGGAGCGCGCCAAGCAGGTGGCCGCCTTGCAGTCTTTCACCCGGTAGAAGCCCTGAGAGCAATACTATCAGCAGAGGCCAAAGATAGGCGATCAAGCCAGCCTCTGCTGCGGGTGCGAGCCTAAGGGCGCTGAAATAAAGCGCGTGGTAGCCAAACAAACCAAGTGTTCCGAAAAGATATACCTTAAACGGCACCTTGGAG
The DNA here is from genome assembly GCF_027947445.1 of Shimia sp. MMG029. Taxonomy (NCBI): domain Bacteria; kingdom Pseudomonadati; phylum Pseudomonadota; class Alphaproteobacteria; order Rhodobacterales; family Roseobacteraceae; genus Shimia; species Shimia sp. MMG029. Next base: position 189,939 of record NZ_JAQJIM010000007.1, read on the forward strand.
AGCGCACGCCACTCGCCCGTCATGAGAGCCCAAATCACACCGATCATGCCTCCGACTGTGAAGCATAGGGCGTTCAGCAGCAGCGGTGGAGTAGGGGCGCTGCCCACGGTGAAAAGCGCCAGCAGTGCCCAAAGCAAAACAGCGATGAATCCGACGGCTGTGGACTTAGTGCGCGTCATGTGGGGGAATCTCCTCGACCGGTGTGAGAGACAACGCTTGGGTCACAGCGGCAGTTTTTTCAATCTCTTTCATCATCCAGCTGTGCAAGGCGGCAATGTGGGGGCGGGTTTGCGTGCCCTCGCGGCATAAGAACCTGAAGCGTGCTTTGAGAGAAATGGCGTGCCCATATGGCGCAACGAGGCGTCCTTCATGGATGTCTTTCACAACCAGCGCTCGCCGACCCAAAGCGATCCCTGCGCCGGCGAGCGCCGCGTCGATGCTGTGGTCTGCGCCTGAAAACCGGGGGCCGTGATTTGTGTCTACGTCAAGTTTCATCAACCGGCACCAGGCCGCCCAGTCAGCGCGTGGACGCAGGAAATCAATTGACTCGTCGTGTATCAATGTTGCTGTTGACAGGCTCTCTGGCGTTGGGAAACGTTCCGCCATTTCCGGTACCATAACGGGGGTGACCCACTCTTGAGCCATGGGAAAAGACCACAAACCCGGCTCTTTGTGGTCTTCACCAAACCGGATTGCGACATCCACTTCATCCCGATTGAAATCCAAATTTCGCAAAGTGGCAGAAAATCGAAGATCGATGTCCGGGTGCGCGCGTGCAAATTCATAAAAACGGGGCGCCAGCCATTTCGCGGTGAATGCTGGACCGGCTGTGACCATCAGTGTTGCGTCATCCGTCTGGCGCTGCGCTGATCGCCACGCAGCGGTTAGTGTCTGAAATCCCTCCTGAACGCCGGGTGCCAGACTGTTTCCAATCTCAGTTAAAGCAACGGCGCGATTGAGGCGATGAAACAGCGGTGCGCCCAAATGCTCTTCGAGAGATTTTATCTGATAAGACAAAGCCGCCGGTGTCACAAAAAGTTCCTCAGCCGCTTTTGCGAAGGACATGTGTCTTGCAGCAGCTTCAAAGGCGCGCAGAGCAGTTAGTGGAGGCAGGCGGTCAGGCATATTCACTTAAGTACAGCTTAACTGAAAGTATGAAAAGTCTCGTTTGTCAGAGGCTATAGTTAAATTCATATTGGGTGCAGTTATTCAATACATTCAACTGCGAGTGAGAGAGCCATGATTGAGACCGCGCACAACGCCCGTACCCGCCAAGCCTTCGAAGCAGCGCATGCAGAGCGTAGTCGAGTCTTTTTTGGCATTTTTCGAGCTTTGTTTGGCATTAAAAAGCTTCCGCTGCGCCAAATGGCACTTACGGAACCGTCCCGCTGCGCTTGAAAGCAGAACTTTCAAAGCACTTACGGGGCAAACAGAGAGGGCCGGTCCCTAAAGACCGGCCCTCTGCAGTTGGTACTCTTACGGGTTAGACGAAGAATTGGCCGCCATTCGCGGAGATTGTCGAACCATTGATAAAACCTGCATCTTCCGAGGCGAGGAAAGTCACGCAGCGTGCAATTTCTTCCGGTTCGCCCAGGCGTCCCGTTGGGATTTGGCCAATAATGGACTCACGCACTTTTTCAGGAACCGCCATGACCATTTCAGTCGCGATATACCCCGGACAAATGGCGTTTGCTGTGATGCCGGCCCGTGCGCCTTCCTGAGCGAGGGATTTCACGATGCCCAGATCGCCTGCCTTTGTGGCAGCGTAGTTGACCTGTGCAAATTGGCCTTTCTGGCCATTGATTGAGCTGATTACGATGATGCGGCCAAATTTACGCTCACGCATTCCTGGCCAGACTGGGTGAACGGTGTTGAACACACCTGTGAGGTTTGTATCAACAACCTCGTTCCACTGTTCAGGGGTCATTTTGTGGAACGGCGCGTCGCGGGTGATGCCCGCATTTGCCACCACGATGTCAATCGGGCCAAGATCAGCCTCAACCTGTGCGATTCCCGCGGCGGAGGCTTCGTAGTCTGCCACATTCCACTTGTAGGTCTTGATGCCGGTGGCTTCGGTGAAGGCTGCCGCCTTTTCATCGTTGCCAGCATATGTGGCGGCGACGTCATACCCTTCCGCCTTAAGTGCTTTAGAAATGGCTTCACCGATGCCTCTGCTACCGCCGGTGACGAGTGCTACTTTTGCCATGTTGGTCCTCCAGTTCCAAATTCCCTTAGTAACTCTGTTACTTTTATTAAATTATTTGCGCAAGAAAATTGCGCGATGAAATGCCGCGATGCAGATATTTTTTCTGCTTGTGCGAAGGTCGTCCTCCCTTGGGTGCAAAAAAAGAGGCGCCACATGGGCGCCCCTTTGCTTTCTCAAACGAATTGGGGCGCAGATTTAGGGACGCTCAAGGCACATAGCCACGCCCATGCCGCCGCCGATGCACAGCGTGGCGAGACCTTTTTTGGCGTCGCGACGCTTCATTTCAAACAGCAGTGTGTTGAGAATGCGTGCGCCAGATGCGCCAATCGGGTGCCCAATGGCGATGGCCCCGCCGTTAACGTTTACAATATCTGGGTTCCAGCCCATGTCTTTGTTCACGGCGCATGCTTGTGCTGCGAAGGCTTCGTTGGCTTCCACAAGATCAAGATCTTCCGCAGACCAGCCAGCTTTGTCCAATGCTTTGCGAGACGCATAGATCGGCCCAACACCCATAATGGATGGGTCAAGGCCAGCCGTGGCGTAGGAGGCGATACGCGCGAGAGGCTCAATTCCGCGTTTTTTCGCTTCGTCTGCGCTCATAACAAGGGCGCCCGCAGCTCCGTCATTCAGACCAGAGGCGTTGGCGGCTGTGACTGTGCCATCTTTGGTGAACGCAGGGCGCATTTTGGCCATGGCTTCGAGTGTGGCCCCGTGCCGGATGTACTCGTCTTTGTCCACAACGATGTCGCCCTTGCGGGTCTTTACGGTAAAGGGAACGATCTCATCGTCAAACTTACCGGCTTTCTGAGCGGCCTCAGCTTTGTTTTGCGACGCCAGTGCGAAGGCATCCTGCGCATCACGGCTGATTTGCCATTTCTCTGCGACGTTTTCAGCAGTTTGCCCCATATGATAGCCGTTGAAGGCATCCCAAAGCCCATCGCGGATCATGCTGTCGATGTACTTTACGTCGCCCATTTTCGTTCCTGCACGCAGATGTGCAACATGCGGGCTGAGCGTCATGTTTTCCTGGCCACCTGCAGCAACAATGTTCGCGTCACCCAGTTGAATGTGTTGTGCCGCAAGCGCCACCGCGCGCAAGCCAGATCCACAAACCTGGTTGATGCCCCAAGCGGCGCTTCCAACGGGAAGGCCTGCATTGACATGGGCTTGACGCGCAGGGTTTTGGCCTTGTCCACCTGTCAGGACCTGACCCAGAATGGTTTCTGAAACGTCTGCTTTATCGATCCCCGCTCGGACAACCAGCGCCTCAAGAACAGCTGCGCCAAGATCGTGTGCTGGGGTATTGGCGAATGATCCGCTGAAGCTTCCAACTGCGGTCCGGGCCGCGGAGGCGATCACTACGTTTGTCATGAAAAATTTCCTCTACCAAATTCCGGGTGGAACTTGGTTTTGGTCCTCCTCGACCACGCCTCCAAGCTCCCTCTCTGAGATGGATAGCGCATTTGCCGCAGTGCGGCAACGGGCAGGGTGTCACACGGATCTGGATGTTGCTTCGCGCGCGGATCGGCGCCGATTTGACAGGCACGGCAGTGGGGCTTTTTGCTCTTAGGCTGCGCTGGATCGTGCCTTGCGCGATTTCCATGGGGGCGAAATCGTCGGCGCGCCAAACGCAAAGCCCTGCAAGCAATCAAATCCAAGGTCTGTCATCATCTGCGCGTCAGCTGGGCTTTCAATCCGGCTTGCGACCGAATGCATATCAAACCGCTCGCAGATTGCGGCTACGGCGCTTGCGAGCACCTGATTGGCGGCATCGTTTGCAATGTTTCTGCTGAATGAGCCGTCGAGTTTGATGATGTCGAAGTCGAAGTCGCGAAACACTGTCAGAGTGGTCAGTCCACTGGCATAGTCATCTAGGGCAAAAGACATGCCCTTAAGCTGCAATTCTTCCATGAAACCCTTTACGATTTCAGGAACTTGGACAACAGACTTCTCTGAAATCTCGAAAATGAGCCTTTCTGGAATGGTTGCAGTACGTGACAGGCCGCGCTGCAAGCATTCCATCCATGGGGCATAGCCGATCGAACGTGCCGACATGTTCACAGAAAGGCGCAGGTTGGGTTGTTCCGCTAACGCCTTAAGGCCCAATTCGAGCGAAAGGACATCTAACTGGCGACCCAGCTCGCTGTCTTCGACGGAAGACATGAAGTCTTTTGCAGGGATGATACGGCCAGTTTCATCAAGAACACGCACCAATGCCTCATAAAAGGCAGGTCGCTTGGTGTTTGCGGCTTGCACAACGGGTTGGTAGGCAAGCAAAACTTGCTTGTGAGCAATGGCGTCTCGCACCATATCCAAGACGGAAGAGTCACGCGTTTCAACAGCGTAGGCAAGCGGGCTGCGGTGCTCGCGTGATGGTTTGGCGGATTTTATTTTGGGCGTGCGACCCATAGCTGCCTCTCGACTTTCTAACGATGCGCTATGCATTTTAGGTGCAGACAAGTGAAACAACACTTAAACAGCCTATCGCGGGAGCGTTTGCCAGACGGTAAATCTGCTTATTTTTAGATAACTTGGAAGCTTGAGATGGGCCGCGTATTCCAAAGCTGGAACGCAGAGCCAATGCGCAACCGCGGGTATGAGTCTGATTAGTCAGACTTGTGCACAAGTTTGCATCCGTGATTGGAAGGGGTCGCGACGATCGGCCGTAGAAGTTTTGGCGTTTTGCGCATGAGCTTGCGCGCCGATTTTGAACAACGCTTTAGCGCCTCTTGTTCGGCCTCTTTCCATGACGCCTCAGCCCAAGAGTAGCCAAATGCACCGTTGTCTGAGGCGGCAAAAGCCCCGAACCGCTTGCGATCTTGTAGGCGAAGATACTCTTTGAATTCGATATTCGCTTCGCGTGAAAGCGTTTGTGTGTTTTTTGTGGGTTTGTATTTCCTAGGTTTGACACGAGCGTAGAGCACACAATTCTGCGGTCTCTTGGACTTTACTTGGCAAGCCGCGCGCGCATAGTAGTCTGCGAGCTCAACGGAATTGGTGTTTTGAAAGCTTCCCGCCACGCGTTCTGGACGATTTACATAGATGCTGCCGAAGTACTCTGACTTACGGCGAAACTCTTTGAATTCAGATCTGGCTTCACCCTTCAAAGAAAAGTCTTTGATCTGCTCCAGTTTGCTTCGATTGCTTTGAATTGCAACAGACTGAGCTGCCAGCATTTCTGCTGACAGCAAGACGCCCAAAGGCAGCATTATGAGGCACAACAAACGGGTCATCACAGCGGCACCTTATCGTTCTGGTGTTAATAAAGCTCCGCTAAATTCAGTACCATTATTGCGTAATTTCAATCACACTCGACAGAACTGCGCGCGCGGTTTCACTAGACCAGTCAGCATCACCATGCAGACGTGCAATTTCTCGACCTTCTCGATCCAGCAGGACTGTCGCAGGCAGACCGAGTACAGACATCTCGCGCGCGACCGTGCTTTTGGGGTCACGGTGTAAAGGCAGATTGGACACGTTTATTTCTTCAAAGAACTTTTCCATCGCCGGGACCATGTTGCGTCCGGTTGCAAGCGTCACCACTTCGAAATCGTCACCTGAGAGCTGTGTTTGCAACTCCGAAAGCATGGGCATTTCATGACGGCATGGTGCGCACCAAGTTGCCCAAAAGTTCAACAGTACCACTTTGCCTTTGTAGTCCTGCAGTGTCGCTTCACCACCATCGCCGTTGATGAACGGGCTTTCCGAGATTTGTTTAGCTGCTGGGTGGAAAATCAGCTTTCGCATGTCACCATCACGCAGCTCTTTGGCTGCTGTGTAGTCGACATCTGCAGCCTGCGCAGGCGCGCTGACTGTGACAAAGGAGAAGGCAGCAATTGCGCAAGCTGCCAAGCCTGTATAAACCATCGCGGACCAATTTCGTTTCATTTTCGCTCCAAAAGGGCTGCTCATGACTAAAGATACCTCGAACCAGATGTGGGGCGGCCGTTTTGCCGCTGGACCAGACGCCATCATGGAAGCGATTAACGCCTCCATCGGGTTCGATCAGCGAATGGCAGCACAGGACATTGCTGGCTCTCGGGCCCATGCGGCGATGCTCGCCAAGACAGGCATCCTGACAGATACCGATGCGGAAGCTATTCGGGAAGGGCTGCTCACGGTCTTGTCAGAGATTGAAAGCGGAAGCTTTGAATTCTCGACCGCGCTCGAAGACATTCACATGAATGTAGAGGCGCGTCTTAAGGATCTTATAGGAGAGCCTGCAGGGCGTTTGCACACTGGACGGAGCCGGAATGACCAAGTGGCGACCGATTTTAAGCTTTGGGTGCGCGATCAAATTGATGCGGCGATTTCCGGTATTGAGGCGCTCATCCGGGCTTTTGTCGCGCAGGCAGAGGTCGGTGCGGACTGGGTGATGCCGGGCTTTACCCACCTGCAAACAGCGCAGCCTGTGACGTGGGGACATCACATGATGGCCTATGTCGAGATGTTCGGCCGTGACCTCAGCCGTTTCAAAGATGCACGTGTGCGGATGAACGAATCGCCTTTGGGTGCGGCCGCATTGGCGGGGACCTCTTTTCCAATTGATCGGGAGATGACGGCGGCGGCATTGGGTTTTGACCGTCCGGCTGCAAATTCCCTCGATGCGGTTGCGGATCGCGACTTTGCGCTGGAATTCCTGTCTGCAGCGAGCATTTGCTCGATGCACTTGAGCCGTTTTGCCGAAGAGCTGGTGATCTGGTCATCCGCGCAGTTCCGGTTCGTGAAATTGTCAGATCGGTTCTCTACCGGCAGTTCCATCATGCCGCAGAAGAAAAACCCGGATGCAGCTGAATTGATCCGTGCGAAGATTGGTCGGATTTTTGGTGCCAATACCGCTTTGCTGATGGTGATGAAGGGGCTACCGCTGACCTATTCCAAAGATATGCAAGAAGACAAAGAGCAGGTCTTTGATGCAGCGGACAACCTTATGCTGGCGCTGGCGGCGATGGAGGGCATGGTCAAAGACATGACCGCCAACCGTGAAAGTCTGGAGGCGGCAGCTGGTAGCGGGTTCTCAACAGCCACCGATCTGGCTGATTGGTTGGTGCGTGCGCTCAACATGCCCTTCCGCGATGCACACCACGTGACGGGCTCTTTGGTCGCAATGGCGGAGAGCAAGAATTGCGACCTGCCAGACTTGACGTTGGAAGACATGCAGAGCGTTCACGCCGCAATCACGGATGATGTATTCGGCGTGCTGGGCGTGCACAATTCGGTGTCTTCGCGCATGTCCTATGGTGGTACGGCACCGCAGAGAGTGCGCGAACAGATCACTGCGTGGCGTGAAAAACTGAGCTAAATTCCACAGATGTGTATTGGGTGTGCCCCGACGTTTTCGGGGCGCTTTGCTTTTGGCCGAGTGGTCAATAGTTTTGCCTCTGCGGGCGCAATGCGTTAAATCTGCAAGTGTATTTTGGGGAGAAAGATCCGATGCTGCGAGTCGTTTTTGTTGTGTTGAGCCTTCTGGCGGTTGCCGCCTGCGGTGCGGATGGGGAGCCATTTAAGCCACGGGCCAATGCAAACATTGGCATTGGATCTGATGGCGTTCACACCTCGGGCAGCGTTGGTCTGAGCAATGGGACTGTCAGTGTCTCGATCGGCGGTGGATGCCGCTGGTATGGTTGCTGAGTGAACGCATCCAGTTTGGCTGTTTCGGAACGGTTTGATATTCATATCAATTTGATCTGAGCGCAGTCGATTTGCGTAAGATCTGCAAACACAATTCCGTGTGCGAGCAAAGGGGTACTATGACCATAATTCGTTGGATTTACCTTGGCTTGGCCATCTGGGGTGCCATCATGCCGATGCGCTATTTTGGTCCATGGATCGCTGAAAATGGCTTCGATCTTCCGGCATTGGTCGCCTTGTGGAAGGCAAATCCTGCAGTGACTGGGATCTACTGGGATCTGGTGATTTCGGCGATCGTGCTGACCGTTTGGGTGATTTACGAGGCTGTGACCCGGCGCAACTGGAGGGGGCTGTTGGCGATCCCCGCAACATGGATGGTTGGTGTGAGTTTCGGCCTGCCGTTGTTCCTCTTTTTGCGCTCAGCGCCAAGGAACTGATGTCTTTCTGCTGAAAGAATGGCTGGCAGGATTGAACGGAGCATGTCTGCCGCGTAAGAGGGGTTGAAAGCGGCGCACGGGACTTCAGGAGAGCACGGCCATGGATCATTTTCTTTATCGCGATGGTGTTTTGCATGCTGAAGACGTGCCTGTCTCAGAGATAGCTGCCGAAGTTGGTACGCCTTTTTACTGCTACTCTACTGCGACCTTGGAACGGCACTTTCGCCTTTTTGACGAAGCGCTAGAAGGCACTGATCACCTCGTGTGCTACGCCATGAAGGCGGCGTCGAACCAGGCCATCCTAAAAACGCTCGCTGCGCTTGGGGCCGGCATGGATGTGGTGTCGGGCGGCGAATATGCGCGTGCCAAAGCAGCAGGCGTCCCTGGTGACAAAATCGTGTTTTCCGGCGTTGGCAAAACGGAAGAAGAGATTGCGTCTGCTCTGATGGGCGGCATTCGTCAGTTCAACGTCGAAAGTGAGCCTGAAATGGCTGTGATCAGCGCTGTTGCAACGCGACTGCGTGTCGAAGCGCCTATCACCATCCGTGTGAATCCGGATGTGGATGCAAAAACCCATGCCAAGATCGCAACCGGGAAGTCAGAGAACAAATTTGGGATTCCAATCAGCCGTGCACGTGAAGTCTATGCGCTCGCTGCATCATTGCCCGGACTGAAGGTTGTTGGCATTGATGTACATATCGGCAGTCAGCTCACGCAATTAGAGCCTTTTGCAGCGGCGTATCGTAAGGTGGCAGAGCTGACCGAAACACTTCGCGCAGATGGCCATGACATCAAACGATTGGATCTGGGCGGTGGCCTTGGAATTCCTTATGAGCGTTCAAATACAGCGCCGCCACTGCCCGTTGAATACGGTGCAATGGTCAAGCGGGAGCTCGGCCACTTGGGGTGTGAAATCGAGATTGAGCCAGGCCGGCTTATCGCTGGAAACGCCGGAATCATGGTCAGCAAGGTGATTTATGTGAAATCCGGTGAGGATCGCGAGTTTCTGATCGTTGATGGCGCGATGAATGATCTGATCCGCCCCGCGATGTATGAAGCACACCATGATATCGTGCCAGTGCAAGAAGCGGCCGCAGGCCAAGAGCCTGCACAATATGATATTGTTGGCCCTGTCTGTGAAACCGGCGACACTTTTGCGAAAGAGCGTGAAATGGCGCCAATGGCGGCAGGTGATCTGGTCGCATTTCGAAGCGCGGGCGCATACGGGGCCGTGATGTCGAGCGAATACAACACGCGTCCTCTGATACCAGAGGTGTTAGTGCACGGCGATCAATTTGCGGTTATCCGCCGACGCCCAAGCTATGAAGAGATGATAAATCGCGATAGCATCCCAGAATGGTTATAGGGCCTATCGGCCCATTGCGATGCGGATGGGAGTGAAGTGGTCAATAAAAACGGGTCTCAAGTTGCACTAAAACGACTTGGCAGAGTGATTGCTCTGACTCGTTTGGGACTTTTTGCAGAATCGCTGACCCGTGCGTTCTGGCCCGTCTGGACCATTCTTATCGTTGTGCTCGCGGCGCTCATGACCGGAGTGCACGAGGTCTTACCGTTAGAAGTCACGTGGGTTGGAGGCGTTCTGGCGGTTGTGAGCCTAACCTGTGCAGTGGCTATCGGCGCGCGGCGTTTTGTTTTCCCGACTCAGGAAATCGCAGAGGCACGGCTGGATGCAACTCTGCCTGGTCGTCCACTTCAAGCGCTGCGCGACACTCCTGCTGTTGGAAGAGGCGATGCCGCTTCCGAGGCGCTTTGGCAGGCACATCAGGGGCGCATGGTGACGCGCACTGAAAGCGCGAAGGTCGTTCAGCCGAACCTGCAGATTTCCTATCTTGATCCATTTGGTTTGCGCCATATTGCGATGCTGTTTCTCATGGTCGCGCTGGTTTTTGGTTCGGCCGCAAATCTCACGACCATCCAAGATCTCGGCACGCCACGTGGGAGTGCGCTGGCGAGTGGTCCGGCATGGGAAGGCTGGATTGAGCCTCCGTCCTACACAGGAAAGCCGGCTCTCTATTTGAACGACTTGTCGGAAGGGGCGTTGGAGCTCCCCGAGGGCAGTCATGTGCTTTTGAGGCTTTATGGGGAAGTCGGTGCTTTAACGGTTGCAGAAACAGTTTCTGGGCGCACCGGGCCTGTCGAAAGCGCGGCGGATGCCGAACAGAGCTTTGAGGTTACGCAATCTGGAATGCTTGATATCGCGGGACCCGGCGGCGCGCGCTGGGACATCGCTTTGCTGCCAGATGGCGCCCCAACAGTGATGGCGCTTGCGCAACCCGAGACATCTGGCCGCGGAGAAATGACACTGCCGTTTGAAGCGACTGATGACTATAGCGTTGTTGGTGGCAGTGCCACTGTGCGCTTGGATCTCGACGCAATCGAACGCAAATATGGCCTGCGCGTTCCGCCAGAGGCAAGACCTGACGTGGACGTCCCGCTGCCACTCCCGATCTCAGGGGATCGAGTTTATTTCCAAGAAGTTCTCATTGAAGATTTTTCAAAGCATCCCTGGGCGCATTTGCCGGTTGAGGTGACACTTACGGTGAAAGACGACGCAGGGCTTACGGGTACGACAGGGCCTATGCGGTTCGATCTGCCGGCCCGACGGTTTTTTGATCCTCTGGCGGCAGCGATCATAGAATTGCGGCGCGATCTTCTTTGGTCAAAGGACAATGGCGCGCGTGTTGCGCAGTTGATGCGCGCGATTTCGCACCGGCCGGAGGAAGGCGTCTTCAAGCAGGAAACCGATTACCTTCGGTTTCGCACAATACTGACGCGGCTTGAAACAAACCTAACGCATGGTTTGAGCAGCGAGAAGCGAGATGAATTTGCAGAAGCGCTATGGGCGCTGGCTTTGGATCTGGAAGACGGTGCGCTTGGCGACGCGGCTGAACGGCTTCGGCAAGCGCAAGAACGACTCTCCGAAGCGATGAAGAATGGCGCAAGTGAGTCCGAGATCGCACGCCTGATGCAGGAGCTTCGAGAGGCCACCGATGATTACCTGCGAGAGTTGGCCCGCCGTGAGCCGCAGCAGGGCGACGGTCAGGAAAGTCAAGAGACTGCACAGAACCGTATGCAGCTCAATCAAAATGACCTTCAGCGTATGATGGACCGCATTCAAGAGCTGATGGAACAAGGCCGGATGGCGGAAGCGCAGCAAGCGTTGGAAGAGCTTCAGCGCATGATGGAGAATATGCGTGTCACACAAGGCCAGGGCCAGCAGGGCGAGGGTGAGCAGGCTATGGAGGGGCTCGCTGATACTTTGCGAGAGCAGCAAGGTCTGTCTGACGAAGCGTTCCGAGAGTTGCAGGAGCAATTTAACCCGGGTGCACAAAGTGGCCAATCAAGCGAGAACCAGGGTTTTAATGGCGGCGAAGGGCGCGGCCAGTCTCATGATGGCACTGGCGTTGAAGGGCGCGGTGAGGGCGAAGGTCAGGAGGGGCAGTCTGATGGGGCGCAGCCGGGGCAATCCGAGGCACTTGAAGATCGCCAGCGCGCTCTACGTCAAGAGTTGAACAGGCAGCTTGGTAATCTGCCGGGACAGGGGACGCCCGAAGGCGACGCTGCCCGTGAGGCGCTTGATCAGGCCGAAGGCGCTATGCAGGGCGCTGAAGACGCGTTGCGCCAAGATGATTTAGCGACGGCTATAGACCGACAAGCCGAAGCCATGGATGCCCTGCGCGAAGGGCTGCGCAACTTGGGTGAGGCAATGGCTCAGCAGCAGCAAGATGGCCAGCAAGGCACTGCAGAGGCGCAAGGCAACGCGCAGGATCCGCTTGGGCGCAGCCAAGGCAATCGCGGTGCTGCAGGAACGCAGGAAGGATTGCTGCAAGGCGAAGATGTGTATCGCCAAGCGCGCCGCTTGCTTGATGAGATTCGACGCCGTGCTGGAGAGGCAGAGCGCCCCGAAATTGAACGCAATTATCTGGAGCGTTTGCTCGATCGATTCTAGGCGTATCGCATCAGAGTTAAACGAAACAGTCTGGTTATATACTAGCCGGTCATTTCGTCTAATTTCAAAAACAACAGCGTCATTTTTTCATCTAGCCAGATACGTGCCTGGTTCGAGGACGTCATGAAACTCTCTATGTAAGGTGCAGCTACGGGATATTGTGCACTCAGCCGATCATGCGAGCTATACACAAAAATCGAAGCGGCTGCGATCAGTAGGACAGCAACAAATCCAAGGCGGAACCCTCGGCTGCGCCGTGCGCCTGCCTCTTCTGCTTTGCGCGGATCTGCTTTGCGTTTTGGTTTGTCCGAAGCGCTCCGCAAAGTAGAATTAATCTCTTCAATGTCTGGCAACAGATCACGACGTGTCGAGCGAATATCAGTCAGGGATGCCGCGTTGGCGCGTTTTTCATCTTGTCCCCGGAGACGGTCCAAACGCTCTTCCACCGGATCATAGGCTGAGGTCTCTGCCTCAGGCAGAGCAAACTCCGCTTGTGTTTCCAGACTTTGAGGCTCTTCGGCCGCACGGGCCTGAGATTCAAACGCAGCCTCTTCGCGCAATATATCCGCGACAGAGTCATCAAGCCCTCGGCGCCGAGGGCCATTGGTGTCATCAGGGGACACAGTGTCGTCGTTACCACCAGAGGTCTGCGCAATGGCACCTGGCGCAGCTGCAGGTGTGTCGCTCAGCTCTTCTTCTTCATACGTTTCATTTGTCGCAGCAGTGTCGCCATGCGCAGGCATCCATGGGTCTTCGGTTTCAAGATCCCAGTCGGTACCACCGAGATCTACGTCATCCGAATCTTGCTCTGATGTGTCTTCGCGATCTGCCGTGTCTTCCGCGATGGTCAGTTCCGGGGGCTCAACTTCTATGAAATCGTCTGTCGCGGCCACTTCTTCAGCCTGTGGCTCGGCCGCGCGCTCCTCTTGCAGTGCAGGGCTTTCGTTTGTTGGTTCTTCAGGCTCTTGCAGTTCAGACGAAAGATCTGCTGGCAACTGAAACCATGTGTTGCCACAATTTGAGCATTGCACATCACGACCATCTGTAGGGATGACATCGTCAGGCACTTCATATTGCGCCCCGCAATTTGGGCAAGTCAGCCGCATAGTCTTCCCCTGCGCTCTAGCTTCTTATCCTTGTCTCTGGACCATATTCTGTAACGAAGTATAGCGAAAGTGCAAAGCAGGCGTAGAACGGATTGCAACCGAGCCGATGCTCGTGCACAACAGCCCGGATACATGAGGCCCGCAGTGATTGAACTTGAAAAAATAGCCTATAGCTACGGCGGCGGTGAGCTGTTGAATGATGTTTCCCTCAAACTGGCCCCGGGATCCTTTCATTTTCTGACCGGCCCGTCCGGGTCTGGGAAAACGACATTTTTGAAGCTCTGCTATGGTGCGTTGATCCCGACGGCGGGGCAGGTGCAGCTTTTCGGTAAAGATGTACGGACCATGTCTCGTGATGATCATGCGATGACTCGTCGCCAAATTGGTGTTGTGCATCAGGATTGCCAGTTCTTGGATCACTTGCCATTGCGAGAAAATGTGGCATTGCCGTTAACCGTTTCGGGACGGGACTCGCTAGAGCAGCATTCAAACTTAAAGGAACTATTGAGTTGGGTCGGTCTCGGCCACCGTGCGGATGCGTTGCCACCCGAACTCTCTGGTGGTGAGCGGCAGAGAGCGGCACTGGCGCGTGCGGTCATTATGTCGCCTGACGTTGTTCTTGCTGACGAGCCAACCGGAAATGTGGATTGGGAAATGTCCCAACGGTTGCTGCAGCTTTTGGTGGAGCTCAACAAGATGGGCAAAACCATTCTGATTGCCACGCATGATCTCAATCTGATCCGCTCCGCAAAGCATCATGTGCAAGCGCGTGTCTTGCGCATATCCGGTCGAAAATTGCAGCTGGCGGGGGCGGATCTGTGAGTAAAGCGCGTCGTCTCTCGTCTTTGGTTGTTGGTGATGTGCAAGCCGATCGTGTGGTGCCGCCCACCGGCTTTACTGCGCAGCTCACGCTTTTTGCTGCCGGTGCGATGGCATTCCTTGCGGTTTTTGCACTTGCACTTTCTCTTGCGAGCGGGCGGTTGGCTGCGCGCTGGGGCGCAGAGCTTGCCCAAAGCGCAACGCTGCGTATCTCTGCGCCCACTGAACAAGTGGATGCGCAGACGGCTGTTGCACTGTCATTGCTTGAAAGCACTCCGGGGGTCGCATCGGCAAGAGCGTTGAGTGCGGCAGAGCAGCGTGAACTGCTTGCGCCCTGGTTTGGACCTGATCTGCCAATAGACACGCTGCCAATCCCGCAATTGATCGAGATTGTAGAAACAGACGAAGGCTATGACGCAGCGGGTCTGCGCTTGCGCTTACAAGCAGAAGTTCCCGGCGCTGTGCTTGATGATCATACACGGTGGCGGCGCCCCTTGGAAAAGGCTGCAATGCGCTTGCGATTGCTTGGTTGGGTTTCGATTGTCCTGATCGGTGCTGCGATGGCCGCGATGATTACTCTTGCGGCGAATGCGGCCTTGGCCGCCAATGCACAGGTTATTTCTGTGCTTCGCCTCATTGGTGCGCAAGATGACTACATCGCTTCCGCTTTTGTGCGACGATTTGCGTTGCGGGCGCTCAGCGGGTCTGTGGTTGGAACCCTTGTGGGCGCTTTGGCAATCCTCCTATTGCCTTCCTCACAAGAAGAAGCCGGGTTTTTGACTGGTCTTGGCTTTGAGGGCGTGGGGTGGTTTTTCTTAGCGCTGATACCCTTTGTCGCCGTTGGGGTGGCCTATTTTGCAACGGGTGCTGCGGCGCGCAAAACACTGTCGGAGTTGAGCTGATGCGACTGGCAATACAATGGGTCTTGTCGATCATCTATGTCATCCAGAATGCGGTCATGATGCTGTTGATGGGGATCTTGTTTTTCCCTTGGGCACTGTTTTCGCCAAAAGGCGCAACAGCTGCATGTCGCACCTACGCGACTTGGGCTATTTGGACGGCGCGCTGGCTTGTTGGTATTCGATCTGAAGTGCGTGGACTGGTGCCCAGCGGGGCTGTTCTGATACCCGCAAAACACCAGTCATTTCTTGATATCATGATGATTTTCAAGGTGTTGCCTCAACCCAGATTCATTATGAAATACGAACTGCTGTTTACACCAATCATTGGGGTATATGCGTGGCGTCTCGGCTGTGTACCCGTTAGGCGCGGAAGACGCGGCGCGGCGATCAAGGCGATGCTGGCTGATGTCGAAAGTGGCCGTGTGCCTCCAGGCCAGCTGGCAATATACCCTCAGGGAACCCGTGTGCCTGTCGGGGAGTATGTGCCTTATAAAGTTGGCCCTTACGCTCTTTATAAAGAGACAGGCCAAACCGCTGTGCCAGTGGCGACAAACTGTGGCATGTTTTGGCCCAAGGGTACCATGTTGCGCAAACCCGGCCTTGCTGTGGTGGAATTTTTGGCGCCCATTGAGCAGGGTTTGAGCCAAAAAGAATTCATGACGCAGCTGGAAGCTGTCATTGAGGATCGCTCCAACGCGTTGATGCAAGAAGCTGGGTTTGATCTAGATACAGTACGTCGCTGATATCTCAGAGTTTGACTCGCTTTAGGACGCGCGGTGTTTTGAATTTTTGAACAAAATCGCGCGTCATAGGACGAGGCTTGGGCACCACGCGCTGCAAAAGCTATGAAGTAAAGCGCTAAAAGAAAAGGCGCCCTAAGGCGCCTTTTTTGTCTCTCTAACAAGATCTTAGCTGTGGATAGCACCGTCGCCGCAAGCCAGTGCGGCTTCGCGAACAGCTTCGGAGTAGGTCGGGTGCGCGTGGCAGGTCAGGGCGATATCCTGTGCGGATGCACCAAATTCCATCGCTACACAGATCTCATGGATCATGTCACCCGCTGCAGGGCCGATAATCGCAGCGCCAAGCACGCGGTCGGTTTCGGCATCTGCAATGAGTTTTACAAACCCATCGGCCTGATGCACGGCTTTGGCGCGGCCATTGCCCATGAAGTTGAACTTGCCAACTTTGATCTTACGGCCTTCGGCTTTTAACGCGGCTTCGGTGGCACCGACGGTGGCAACCTCTGGGGTGGTGTAAACCACACCTGGGATCACGCCGTAGTTCACATGCCCATGTTTGCCTGCGATCACCTCGGCGACGGCCATGCCTTCGTCTTCGGCTTTGTGTGCCAGCATCGGGCCTTCGATCACGTCACCAATTGCGTAGACACCGGGCACGTTTGTCGCCCAGTGGGCGTTGGTGGCGATTTGGCCGCGCTCGGTCATTTTAACGCCGATTTTGTCCAGTCCCAGGCCTTCAGAGTAAGGCTTACGACCAGTGGCAACCAGCACCACGTCTGCGTCCAGTGTTTCCTCAGTATCTGGAGATTTCTTCAGCGCGTATTTGACCTTAGCTTTGGACTTGGCTGCATCCACGCCGGACACGGCTGCGCCCATTATGAACTTGAGGCCCTGCTTTTCCAAGATGCGTTTGAAAGTGCGTTGTACGTCGGCGTCCATACCGGGGCAGACGGCCTCCATGTACTCAACAACGGTCACTTCGGAGCCGAGGCGTGCATAGACGGAGCCGAGTTCAAGACCAATCACACCTGCGCCGATCACCGTCATTTTCTTTGGGATCTTTGGCAAATCAAGTGCGCCGGTGCTGTCCACGACGACGCCTTTGTCGTTGTCGACTTCGACACCTGGCAGTGAAGATGGAACTGAGCCGGAGGCGATCACGATGTTTTTGGTTTCGTGAACGTCATCACCAATTTTGACTTTGCCGGCCTCAGGGATCGAGGCCCAGCCTTTGAGCCAGTCGATCTTGTTCTTCTTCATGAGGAACTCGACACCACCGGTGTTCTGACCAACCACTTCAGATTTATAGGTTTTCATCTGATCCCAGTCGACCTTCACGGCGCCGGTTTTCAGACCCATGCCAGCGAAGTTGTGCTCTGCCTCGTGCAGTTCATGCGTTGCGTGCAGCAGGGCTTTGGATGGGATACAGCCAACGTTCAGGCAGGTGCCGCCGAGGGTTTCGCGACCTTCTACGATGGCGGTTTTCAGGCCCAGCTGTGCGCAGCGGATCGCAGAAACATAGCCGCCGGGGCCAGCGCCGATGATGATGACGTCATAGTTTGCCATGTACGGGGTCCTTTTTAGGTTTGAGGGAACCGAGGGGGCTTCTTTGTCCAGGGTTCAAGGATTTTTGTTGCGTATCAGTTAGATAAGTGCCGCTATGAGCAGTGCCATGGTGGCAAAAAAGCCAGCCATCCAGATGACCGTTCGCCAAGGTTGCCAGCCAAGGGCGTAGGCGGGAACATAAAGCTGGCGCGCGGCCAGGTATATGGTGGCACAAGTGGCCGTAACGTTTGTGGATTGGTCGGAGATTGTGACTACGAGCGCGGCGATTGCGAAAAGCACAAGGCCCTCGGTGTGGTTGCTCAAGGCGCGGTGCATCCGACCGGACGCGCCGGGGCGTTTGCCTTCTTCATCGCGTGGTCCCATGGCCCAGTCGAGATCCATTTTTCCGTGGCTCACCGCAAGGTAAGCAAAGAACTGTAGGCCCCAAAGCAGTGCTGCATAGGTCAGAATGGTCAGTTCATAGGTCATGGAATAGCGTCTTGTGAGGGAAAAGGGACAGCGTGGTTTTGGGCAAAACACTCGTCGGTATTGCATCGGTATCGCGGCTGTATCGCATCGGTAATGCGGAGGTGCGATATCGGTGCATTTCAACGGCCCTGATTTGGGCACAGCGCTGGCTTGGCTGCATCTGGGATGCGCTTGTCTGGGAGTCTTCAGAGCTAGAAAAAGAGGCGTGCTCTTTCTCGAAGATCATCGGTTTTACCTCCTGCAAGACTTAAAGCGTTTGAATGCGCGTTTTAGCTTTGTACCAGTGGTCGAAGCTTGCGAGGCTGGAGTTTTCTCCAGCCTCGCATGTGTTTTACAGATCCATGAGCAGGCGGCGTGGATCTTCCAGTGCTTCTTTCACGCGCACGAGGAAGGTCACGGCGCCTTTGCCGTCGACGATGCGGTGGTCATAGCTGAGCGCCAGATACATCATCGGGCGGATCACCACTTGGCCGTTGATTGCCATTGGACGGTCCTGAATTTTGTGCATGCCCAGGATACCGGACTGTGGTGGGTTCAGGATCGGGGAAGACATCAGGGAGCCGTATACACCACCGTTGGAGATGGTGAAGGTGCCGCCCTGCATTTCCGCCATCGACAGTTTGCCGTCACGGGCGCGCTTGCCTTTTTCGGAAATCGCTTTTTCGATTTCAGCAAAGGACATGCTGTCCGCATCGCGGATCACAGGCACAACCAGACCTGTTGGAGTGCCAGCAGCAACGCCCATGTGTACGAAGTTCTTGTATACGATGTCGGTGCCGTCGATTTCCGCATTCACTTCTGGCACTTCTTTCAGAGCGTGGCAGCACGCTTTGGTGAAGAAGGACATGAAGCCAAGACGCACGCCGTGCTTCTTTTCGAACTGGTCTTTGTACTGGCTGCGCAGTGCCATCACCTCGGTCATGTCCACCTCGTTGTAGGTGGTCAGCATGGCGGCGGTGTTCTGGCTGTCTTTCAGACGCTTTGCGATGGTCTTACGCAGACGTGTCATTTTCACGCGCTCTTCGCGAGAGGCATCTTCTGCAGCAACAGGTGCGCGCGGTGCAGCAGCCGCGGCGGGAGCCGGAGCGGCAGCAGGGGCAAGCGCAGCTTTCATGACATCTTCTTTCATGATGCGGCCATCGCGGCCAGTGCCGGTGACAGCGGCTGGATCAATGCCTTTTTCCGCCATCAGTTTATTGGCAGAGGGGGCGTTCTCCACGTCAGAAGAGGCGGCAGGCGCCGCAGCTGGAGCGGGCGCAGGCGCGGCTGCCGCTGCGCCAGATGCGCCACCGATGATGGCGAGCTTGGCGGTGGCATCAACGGTGGTGCCTTCAGGCGCGAGGATTTCGCTCAGCACGCCTGCGGCTGGGGCTGGCACTTCTACAGAAACCTTGTCGGTTTCCAGCTCACAAAGCATTTCGTCCTGAGCAACGGTGTCACCCACGGCTTTAAACCATGTGGACACGGTGGCTTCGGTGACGGACTCGCCAAGGGTTGGAACCATGACATCCACGGCTTCCGCGCCAGATGCTGCGGGAGCGGCCGCTGCGGGTGCCGCTGCTGCGGCAGGCGCCGGAGCAGCGCCTTCGCCAGCATTGATTGTGGCCAGCAGTGCGTCAACGCCAACGGTTTCGCCTTCGCCAGCAACGATTTCGCCCAGCACACCAGCGGCTGGCGCTGGTACTTCGACGGTGACTTTGTCGGTTTCCAGCTCACACAGCATCTCATCCACCGCGACTGCATCACCCGGCTTTTTGAACCAGGTCGCGACAGTTGCCTCGGTGACGCTCTCGCCTAGGGTGGGGACTCGGACTTCGGTCATGGATTAGTTTCCTTCCATGGTAAGCGCGGCATCGACCAGCGCTGCTTGTTGTGACTTGTGTTGGCTTGCCAGACCGGTGGCGGGCGACGCGGAAGCTGCGCGGCCTGCGTAAGTCGGGCGGGTGTGTTTTGCTTTGATGCGGGTCAGTACCCATTCGATGTTGGGCTCAATGAAGCTCCAAGCACCTTGGTTCTTTGGCTCTTCCTGACACCAGACCATTTCAGCGTCTTTGAAACGCTCAAGCTCTTTGGTCAGCGAATGCGCCGGGAATGGGTAATATTGTTCGATCCGCATCAGATAGACATCATCAATGCCGCGTGCATCACGCTCTTCCAGGAGATCGTAGTAGACCTTACCGGAGCACATCACGACGCGTTTGATGTCTTTGTCTTTCTTCAGCTGGGTGTCGGAGTTGCCCTTTTCGGCGTCATCCCACAGTACGCGGTGGAAAGAGGAGCCGTTGGTGAACTCTTCCGCTTCGGAAATGCAGAGCTTGTGACGCAGCAGCGATTTTGGCGTCATCAGGATCAGCGGCTTGCGGAAGGTCCGGTGCAGCTGGCGACGCAGAATGTGGAAGTAGTTCGCTGGGGTCGAGCAGTTGGCCACGATCCAGTTGTCCCCGCCACACATCTGCAGGAAGCGTTCCAAACGCGCGGAGCTGTGCTCTGGGCCTTGGCCTTCGAAGCCGTGCGGCAGAAGGACTGTCAGGCCGGACATGCGCAGCCATTTGCTTTCGCCGGAGCTGATGAACTGGTCGAACATGATCTGCGCGCCGTTGGCGAAGTCACCGAACTGGGCTTCCCAAAGGGTCAGCGCGTTTGGTTCTGCCAGCGAATAGCCATATTCAAAGCCAAGCACCGCATATTCAGAAAGCGCGGAATCGATCACTTCGTATTGGCTTTGGCCGGCACGGATGTTGTTGAGCGGGTAGTAACGCTCTTCCGTTTCCTGGTTCACAATGCCGGAATGGCGCTGAGAGAAGGTGCCGCGAGTGGCGTCCTGACCGGCCAGACGAACTGGGTAGCCTTCGGTCATCAGAGAGCCGAAGGCCAGCGCTTCTGCGGTTGCCCAGTCAAAGCCTTTGCCGCTTTCAAACATTTTGCCGCGTGTGTCGAGAAGACGGCCCACGGTTTTGTGCAGCGGGAAGCCTTCTGGCACAGAGGTCAGCGCTTTGCCGATTTCTGCAAGGGTTTCTTCTTTGATCGAGGTCTGGCCCCGCTCGTAGTTTTCACCGCGTTTGTCGAGGTGGGACCAGCGACCATCCAGCCAGTCTGCTTTGTTGGGTTTGTAGTCTTTGCCGACTTCAAACTCTTCGTTCAGATGGGCCTGGAAGGCGGCCTTCATGTCTTCGATCTCGCCCTCTGGGATGAGGCCGTCTTTCACCAGACGTTCGGTGTAGAGGGTGAGCGTGGTTTTTTGCTTCTTAATGCGCTTGTACATCACCGGGTTGGTGAACATGGGCTCGTCGCCCTCGTTGTGACCAAAGCGGCGGTAGCAGAAGATGTCGAGCACGACGTCTTTCTGGAACTTCTGACGGAACTCGGTGGCCACTTTCGCGGCGTGGACCACAGCTTCTGGATCGTCGCCGTTGACGTGGAAGATCGGCGCCTCAACCACCAGAGCGTTGTCTGTTGGGTAAGGCGAAGACCGAGAGAAGTGCGGTGCGGTGGTGAAGCCGATCTGGTTGTTCACCACGATGTGCATGGTGCCGCCGGTTTTGTGGCCACGCAGGCCGGAGAGGGCGAAACACTCGGCCACAACACCCTGACCTGCAAAGGCCGCGTCGCCGTGCAGCAAAACAGGCATCACAGCAGTACGTTGCGCATCGTTCAGCTGATCCTGTTTTGCGCGGACCTTGCCAAGCACAACGGGGTTCACCGCCTCAAGGTGGGAGGGGTTTGCTGTCAGGGACAGGTGGACAGTGTTGCCGTCAAATTCACGGTCAGAGGAGGCGCCGAGGTGGTATTTCACGTCGCCGGAGCCGTCCACATCATCAGGTTTGAAGCTGCCGCCCTGGAATTCGTTGAAAATGGCGCGGTAAGGCTTGCGCATCACGTTGGCCAGAACAGACAGGCGGCCACGGTGGGGCATGCCGATCACGATTTCTTTGACGCCGAGGTTGCCGCCGCGCTTGATCACCTGTTCCATGGCTGGAATGAGGCTTTCGCCGCCGTCCAGACCAAAGCGCTTGGTGCCCATGTATTTCACGTGCAGGAATTTCTCAAAACCTTCCGCCTCAACCATTTTGTTCAGGATGGCTTTGCGGCCCTCACGGGTGAAGGTGATTTCTTTGTCATAACCCTCAATACGCTCTTTCAGCCAGCCCGCTTCTTCGGGGTTGGAGATGTGCATGTATTGCAGCGCGAAGGTGCCACAGTAGGTGCGCTTCACGATTGCCATGATCTGGCGCATAGTGGCGATGTCGAGCCCCAGCACCTTGTCAATGAAGATGGGGCGATCCAGATCTGCTTCTGTGAAGCCGTAGGATTTGGGATCAAGTTCTGGATGCGGCGTCTGATCCCGCATGCCCAGTGGGTCGATGTCAGCGATCAGGTGGCCGCGAATACGGTAGGCGCGGATCAGCATGAGGGCGCGGATTGAATCCAGCACCGCGCGTTTGACCGCCTCGTCTGAGACCTCAACGCCCTTTTCGGCTGCTTTGGCCTTAATTTTGTCGCCTGCCGCTTTCGCTTCGGCGGGTTCTGCCCATTCGCCGGTCAGCGAGGATGTCAGATCATCACTGGGCTGTTGTGGCCAATCGGTGCGCTGCCAGCTTGGGCCCTGGGCCTCAGCTTTGACGTCAAGCTCCGCATCGCCGAGCTGACGGAAGAATTCCTGCCAGGTCGCATCGACCGCATTTGGGTCGGCGGCGTAGCGGGCATACATCTGTTCGAGGTATTCCGCATTGTGCCCCTGCATAAAGGAAGAGGCATGGAAGATATCGTTAGGCGACTGTTCGGTCATGATGGCACCTCATGGAGACTGGGACCGGTTTTGATTTTGGCCCCAAATAGGGCATGTCGGGGTAGATGAACGCGGGAACGTTTCAAAACACTTAGCGCGGTTCGCTTTGAAACACAGAAATTCGCGTTCACCTTTCAGTTATCTGCGCGACGCTTATGCGGGACAGCGCCCGAACCTATGAGGCTCGGACGCTGAACATTTGCATATGTGCCGTGCGAGCGGACAATTTAGCCCAGCTCGATCGCTTTGAGCACAGCTTCGCCGAGGCCGGCTGGGCTGTCTGCAACGATGATGCCTGCTTCTTGCATTGCGGCGATCTTGTCTTCTGCGCCACCTTTGCCACCAGCAACAATCGCACCGGCGTGGCCCATGCGGCGGCCGGGAGGCGCTGTGCGGCCCGCGATGAAGCCAGCGGTTGGCTTCCAGCGGCCTTTCTTGCGCTCGTTGGCAAGGAAGTCTGCGGCTTCTTCTTCGGCAGAACCACCGATTTCACCGATCATGATCATGGACTGGGTCTCGTCATCAGACAGGAACATATCCAGCACGTCGATGTGCTCGGTGCCTTTGATCGGGTCGCCGCCGATGCCCACAGCAGTGGACTGACCCAGACCGATGTCTGCGGTCTGTTTCACCGCTTCGTAGGTCAGGGTGCCGGAGCGGGACACAACGCCCACAGAGCCGCGCTTGTGGATGTGGCCCGGCATGATGCCGATTTTGCAGGCGTCAGGTGTGATAACACCTGGGCAGTTTGGGCCGATCAGGCGGGAGGAAGAGTTCTCCAGCGCGCGCTGCACCTTCATCATGTCCAGCACAGGAATGCCTTCGGTGATGCAGATGATCAGTTCCATCTCCGCGTCGATCGCTTCGAGGATCGAGTCTGCCGCGAAGGGGGGCGGCACATAGATCACAGAAGCGTTGGCTTCGGTTTTTGCTTTCGCATCATGTACGGAGTCAAAGACCGGCAGGCCCAGATGCTCCATGCCACCTTTGCCCGGGGTCACGCCGCCGACCATTTTGGTGCCATATGCGATGGCTTGTTCAGAGTGGAAGGTGCCCTGAGAGCCGGTGAAGCCCTGACAGATGACCTTGGTGTTTTCGTCTACGAGGATTGCCATGGGTGTTATCCTTTCACCGCTTTGACGATTTTCTCTGCGCCGTCAGACAGGTTGTCCGCGGCGATCACGTTCAGGCCAGAGGTATTGATGATCTCCTTGCCCTGCTCCACGTTGGTGCCCTCAAGGCGCACAACCAGCGGAACTTCGAGGCCAACCTCTTTCACTGCGGCCACAACGCCCTCTGCGATCACGTCGCAGCGCATGATGCCGCCGAAGATGTTCACGAGTATGCCTTTGACGTTTTTGTCAGAGGTGATGATCTTGAACGCTTCGGTCACTTTCTCTTTGGTCGCACCGCCGCCTACGTCGAGGAAGTTGGCTGGCTCTGCGCCGTAGAGTTTGATGATGTCCATGGTGGCCATCGCGAGACCCGCGCCGTTCACCATGCAGCCGATTTCACCGTCCAGAGCGATGTAGTTCAGGTCGTACTTGGACGCCTCAAGCTCTTTGGGGTCTTCTTCGGTTTCATCGCGGAGCTCGGCCACGTCTGGGTGGCGGTAGATGGCGTTGCCGTCAAAGCCGACTTTGGCGTCGAGCACTTTGAGTTTGCCGCCTGGCATGACGATCAGAGGGTTGATCTCCAGCTGCTCCATGTCTTTTTCCATGAAGGCTTTGTAGAGAATGCCCATCAGCTTCACGCATTCTTTGACCTGTGCGCCTTCAAGGCCCAGAGCAAAGGCAACGCGGCGGCCGTGGTAGGCCTGATAGCCGGTGGCTGGGTCAACGGAGAAGGAGAGGATTTTCTCAGGAGTTGCGGCTGCAACTTCTTCGATGTCCATTCCACCCTCGGTGGAGCAAACGAAAGACACGCGGGAGGTCTGGCGATCCACGAGCAGGGCGAGATAAAGTTCGCGCTCGATGTCGGAGCCGTCTTCGATGTAGATGCGGTTGACCTGTTTGCCCGCTGGGCCAGTCTGGTGGGTCACAAGGGTGCGGCCCAGCATCTTTTTGGCTTCTTCGGCGGCTTCTTCAACCGACTTGGCAAGGCGCACACCGCCTTTTTCGCCTGCATCAGCTTCTTCAAAGGTGCCTTTGCCGCGACCACCTGCGTGGATCTGTGCTTTAACAACCCACAGTGGGCCGTCAAGTTCACCAGCGGCGGTTTTGGCGTCTTCTGCTTTCAGAACAACGCGACCTTCAGACACCGGGGCGCCGTAGGAGCGAAGCAGGGCTTTCGCCTGATATTCATGGATGTTCATAGAACTGGTCCCATCTTGCTGCGATTGGCGGCGTTTTGACACACTCCAAAGCAGTCGATAAGCAAATTCGAAAAAGAAGGTGGATTTTTCGTTATTTGTGATCACAGTTAGAAAAGCTGTGATCACAAATGCGGTTTGACCAATTCTACCGAGAACAATTTTGTTAAATTGTCAGTGAAATAAGGGGTTGGAGCAACGACTCGTATTGCAGTGCAGCGTTAACGATAACGGGCGAAGCCTTTAGATCATGTCTTATTCAGAGCGATCGGACGCGAAACTCACTGGCCAGACGAAGGTGCCGGGCTCACAGTGATTGTCAGGTCACCGTCGGTATATGCGACAGGTTGGCCGGTCTGTGCCGCTTGCGCTTGCAAGGTTTCAAACAAAGCGGGGTCGAGGGCTGGCGTGTCCCCAACGATAATATTTGTTGCGTTCGTTCGTGTGCAAGACGTCGCACCCGAGGATGTGCGGATCAGAGTTTCGCCAGATCGGCAGCCCGTAGAAACGTTTGCGCCGGTTAAAGGCGCAGATCTCTGACGAGATGTGTCGTCGTTTGGTCCAGGGGTGGTTGGCGCTTGTGTCTGTGGCCCGCTGCGGATGTTGTGGTCAGCGGTGTCACCCGGCTGGTTGCGCAGGGCGGCGGATGTGCAGCCTGCAAGGGTGATCAGTGCGCCCAGTGTTAAGCTTTTTGCGAGCGAGGTTGTCATCGTGCCTCCATGTATATGAATTCGATAGGAATATGGCACGTTTGTCAGGCGCCGTTGGAGGTGAGTTAACCCGTGTTCGGGCAAGAAGATCAATGATCTGTTGTGTGCAGGCACAAAAAAAGGGCCTGCGAAACATGTCGCAGGCCCTTTAAGTTTGTCGTCCGGCTTATGCCAGTGAGCTGTCGATGCCTTTGCAGGCGTCCACGAGGCCCTTCACAGCGTTTACGGAGGTGTCAAACATCTCTTGCTCTTCTTTGTTGAGCTTGATGTTCACCACTTTCTCAACACCGCCAGCGCCGATCACGGTTGGCACGCCAACATACATGTCTTTCACGCCGAGGTCGCCGTCACAGTAGGCGGCACATGGCAGAACGCGCTTTTGGTCTTTCAGGTAGGCTTCGGCCATTTCGATGGCGGAGGCGGCGGGTGCGTAGAACGCGGAGCCGGTTTTCAGCAGGCCAACGATTTCTGCGCCACCATCGCGGGTGCGCTGAACCATGGCGTCCAGTTTCTCCTGCGTGGTCCAGCCCATGTCGATCAGGTCTGGCAGAGGGATACCTGCAACGGTGGAGTAGCGCACGGAAGGCACCATGGTGTCGCCGTGGCCGCCCAGAACGAAGGCGGTGACGTCGCGCATGGACACGTTGAACTCTTCGGCCAGGAAGTGGCGGAAGCGTGCGCTGTCCAGAACACCTGCCATGCCGCAGACTTTGTGGGTTGGCAGGCCAGAAAATTTCTGCAGAGCCCAAACCATCGCGTCGAGCGGGTTGGTGATGCAGATCACGAATGCGTCTGGCGCGTTGTCGCGGATGCCTTCGCCTACGGACTTCATGACTTTCAGGTTGATGCCCAGAAGGTCGTCGCGGCTCATGCCTGGCTTACGGGCCACACCGGCAGTCACGATACAGACGTCTGCACCAGCGATGGCGGAGTAGTCGGATGTGCCGGACATCGCGGCGTCGATTTTCTCAACAGGGCCGGATTCCGCGATGTCGAGCGCCTTGCCCTGGGGCAGGCCGTCTGCGATGTCGAAAAGAACAACGTCGCCAAGTTCTTTGATTGCAGCGAGGTGGGCGAGGGTACCGCCGATGTTGCCTGCGCCGATGAGGGCGATCTTAGGTCTTGCCATTGGATCTGTCTCCGGTCCGGTTAAATATCGCGGGTGGCTTAAGTCGAAATCGGCTTTGACGCAAGTGTTTGCACGTGAGGTGTGTTGTTGGTTGCGCGCGGATTTGCCGTGCGGGGCGTCATCATCACAGGTAGATTCAAGTCTAAAAACTATCTCTTTGGGGCGCTTGCTTTGCGGGTATCGCTGTGGGTAGATGCGCGACAAGACAACTCTATTTAATGAGGAACGAACGCCATGACTTCGATTGCAAAAACCCTGATCTCGCTGGCTTTGGTTGGTATGACGGTCGCTGCGTGCGGTGGCGGTGGCAACAGCACGACCACTGTGAATGCGGTGACAATTGGCGATCAACTGGCTTCTTTGGAGAAGGCCTATGCTGAGGGGCTGGTATCAGACAAAGAATACAAACAGCAGCGCGAGAAAATTCTCGACGGAAAGTGATCTTTTGTATGCAAAAGTATGCTGTCAGCGTCACGTTTTGATTTTTTGGCGCTGACAGAGTGAGCGATTCCCTTGATTGATTCTCTCTTATTTATGGTCGTTGCTCCGATAGCCGTGATGTTTGCGGGTATCTCCAAAGCCGGATTTGGATCGGGTGCTGCTTTTGCAAGCGCGGTGTTGCTCGCGTTGATTCTGCCGCCCGCGCAAGCCTTGGGCCTGATGTTACCGCTCTTGATGTTGGTCGATTTGATGACACTGCGGCCTTACTGGGGGCGGTGGAGTTGGCTGGATGCAAAGGTGCTGATTTTGGGGGCACTGCCCGGAGTGGTCGCAGGCGTTGCGCTGTTCCGCGTTGCAAACGATGACGTGCTTCGCCTGCTGATCGGTGCCGTTTCACTTGCATTCGTTGCTTGGCAGCTTTGGCCGCGCAAAGCCATCGCTGCGCAATTGCCGGTTGGGGCTGGCGTGATTGCAGGGGGCGTAGCCGGTTTTACAAGTTTTGTGAGCCATGCAGGTGGACCACCGGCCGCCGTCTACCTGTTATCGCGTGGTTTGAATAAAACCAGCTATCAGGCAACCACTGTGCTGGTGTTTTGGGCGATCAATATCGCTAAGTTTGTACCCTATGCGTTTCTCGGTGTGTTCACATTGGAAACAGTCAAAGCGGGCATTTTGCTTGCACCATTTGCGTGCCTTGGTGCCTACATAGGTGTGAAAGCGCATCACGCCGTTTCAGAGCGGGTCTTCTTTTTTGTGACATATATTTTGCTGTCAGTGACCGGCGTGAAGCTGATTTATGATGCGCTTGTGTGAGACGTCTGATTTAGGCGTCGTCACCTTTCGTTGGGAGAACTTCCGCTAGCTTTTCAAAGGCTTGGCCAGTCGCCATCAAACAGGTTGCGCCATTTGGCATGGTCACCGTTATGGTCCAGCTGCCAGAGTCCTCAGAGGCAAAGATTTCCACCATGGCGCCTTGGGCTCCGAGACCAAGCGCTTGGCGGGACTCGCCGTATTTGTCGGCCAGACGTTCGACCACCTTGTCGCGTTCTGCGCAATTGCGAGAGGTTTGCGCCTCGGTCAGCGTTGCAGAGAGCGCCAATAAAGAAAGACCAGAAGTTAGGGTCAGAAGCATGGATTTCATGTGGTTTCCTTTCAGGAAAATCTTGTCACGCAGTGGGCTTTTCCCGTTGTGCGCGCCATATGTGTCTAGTTGCTTCGCCTCTTATTGTTTGTGTTGCAGCCCGTTCTGTCTGCATTCGCTCCTCCCCAGGAAGCGATGGAAACAATGTGCATCTAAACTGGTAAGCAATAAGTTAACGCCTAGGGTGAAAAGTCTTAACGGATGGGGCGGCGCCAGGTGACGGAGCGTTTTTCTGCGCTGCGGCAAGATTGCTCTTGAAGTTTTCTGAGAAAAATGCACCTGATTGCGCAACAAAATTACTGTTCCAATTTGGAGTCTGGCTATGGATCAGCGCGCGCGCCCTTATCGTTCGGTTTTGTATATACCTGGATCTAAAGATCGGGCTTTGGACAAGGCGCGTGGCTTGCCAGTCGATGCGATCATCTTTGATCTTGAAGATGCGGTTGCCCCTAACGAGAAAGAAAACGCCCGTGCCACGCTTTCTGCTGCGCTTGATCAAGGCGGGTATGGCAACCGGATGCGCATTGTAAGGATCAATGGGCTCGACACGCAGTGGGGTGCTGCAGACGCGAAAGCAGCGGCGACAATGGATTGTGATGCGGTGCTGTTGCCAAAGGTCGAAAGCCCTGCGCAATTGGATGCACTGGCCTCCTTGATTGGGGACAAGCCGATTTGGGCAATGATGGAAACGCCACGCGGCATGCTGAATGCCGCCGCTCTTGCTGCGCATCCGCAGCTGAGCGGTTTTGTGATGGGGACCAATGACTTGGCGAAAGAGTTGCAGACCCGTTTCCGCCCTGACCGTCTGCCGATGATGGCGGGGCTTGGCCTGTGCCTTCTGGCGGCGAAGGCAGAGGGTATCGTGATTGTTGACGGGGTTTACAACGCCTTCAAAGACGCCGAAGGGCTAAAGGCCGAGTGTGATCAGGGACGTGATATGGGGTTTGACGGAAAAACCCTAATCCACCCTGCACAGATCGACGTTGCCAATGCGGCTTTCGCACCTTCGGAGGCTGAGATCGATCTGGCAAAGCGGCAGATCGCAGCATTTGAGGACACAGAAGCCAGCGGGCAGGGCGTGGCCGTTGTAGATGGCAAAATCGTGGAAAACTTGCACGTGGTGACGGCGCGAGAAATCCTCGCGAAGGCGGATGCAATCGCTGAGCTGGAAGGGTAACCTTTGTCCTGACAACCAACAATCCAGCGGAGAGCGAGATGACATTATTGGTTCTTGGGGTTTTGCTTTGGGCAGCAGCCCATTTTTTCAAGCGGGCGATGCCGGCTGTACGGGAGCCGATGGGTGACAAAGGGAAGGGCTTGGTTGCCCTGACGCTGGCTATATCCATCGTGTTCATGGTGCTCGGCTACCGCGCGGCAGAGATTGAGGATGTGCTTTGGATAGCGCCAAGCTTTGTTTTTCATATCAACAATTTGTTGGTGCTGATTGCGATTTTCCTGATGAGCCCTGCGCCGCGTAAGGGCAAGCTGTTCAACAATATGCGCCATCCGATGTTGATCGGGTTTTCGCTCTGGGCTGTGGCGCATATCTTGGTCAATGGCGACGCGCCATCGATTGTTTTGTTCGGCGGTTTGCTGGCCTGGGCGCTTGCGGAGATTGTTGTGCTCAACCGCGTTGAAGGCCCCTGGCAACCAACCGAACGTGGAACCATTGCAAAGGATGGCATGTTCTTTGTTGCTTCTGTAATCCTCATGGGTGTGATCGGTGCCATTCACGGCCTGATCGGACCATCCCCATTTGGAGGCTAAGAGCATGAAACTTTATCGTTTTCTATCTGAAGAAGACACATCCGCGTTTTGTCACAAAGTGACGGATGCGCTTAACAAGGGGTGGGAGCTCTACGGCTCTCCGACACAGACTTTCTGTCAGGCCACAGGTGTTATGCGGTGTGGTCAGGCCGTCGTGAAAGAGGTTGAAGGCACCTACACCCCGGAGACAAAACTGGGAGAACACTAAATGGCCAAGACCAATCCGGGCCGGTTTTTTGAAGACTACACGCTGGGGCAGGTGATTGAACACGCTGTGCCGCGCACTGTGGGATCAGGCGAGCGCGCACTCTATCACGCGCTTTATCCTGCGCGTCATGCGCTTTACTCCAGTGACGAATTTGCGCTCGCTTCTGGCCTGCCGCAATCTCCGCTGGACGATCTGGCGGCGTTTCACGTGGTCTTTGGAAAAACGGTTCCGGATGTGTCGCTGAATGCTGTGGCAAACCTTGGCTATGCCGAGGGACGCTGGCTGAAGCAGGTCTATGCAGGCGATACGCTGCGCTCTACATCCGAAGTGATTGGCCTGAAGCAGAACTCAAACGGAAAAACCGGGGTGGTTTACGTGCGCACGCGCGGCATGAACCAGCGCGATGAGGTTGTCATGGAATATGTGCGCTGGGTGATGGTGCGCAAGCGTGATGCAGATGCGCCGGCACCTGAGACCGTGGTTCCCGAGTTGTCGAAGGTTATTGACCCAGCGGATTTGGTGATCCCGGAGGGGCTGGACTTTAGCCGCTATGATTTTGCGCAAGCTGGCGAAAGCCACCGCTGGGGCGACTATGCGGTTGGCGAAACCATTGACCATGTCGATGGCGTGACGCTGGAAGAGGCTGAGCATATGATGGCGACGCGTCTTTGGCAGAACACCGCCAAGGTGCATTTTGATGCGACGTTTCGGCCAGATGGGCAGCGTCTGATCTATGGTGGGCATATCATCTCCTTGGCGCGGGCGCTGAGCTTCAATGGGCTCGCCAATGCACAGATGATTGTGGGCCTGAATGGGGGCGCGCATGCCAATCCTGCGTTCTCGGGTCTGACAGTGAAAGCCTGGTCGGAAGTGCTTGATAAAGCGGAGACATCTGCCCCCGGTGTCGGTGCAATCCGTTTGCGCCTTGTGGCAACCAAAGGCGGCACCCCCTTTGCTCTGAAAGGCGAAGATGGGAAGTATCTGCCGGATGTGCTTTTGGATCTCGACTATTGGGCGCTTATGCCAACTTAGGGAGTTGTGATGCCCCGCGCGATTTATCTGACACATCCGGAAGTGAATGTTGATCCAAATGTCGCTGTGCCTGACTGGGGATTGAATGACATTGGCCAGACGCGCGTGGCTGCCTTGGTTGCGCGCTTTTCTGGTGGAGGTTGGCAGGTTGCCTCGAGCACGGAGCGCAAAGCGCTGGAGATGGCTTGGCCGTTGGCCGCCTGTTTAGGACAGGCGCCGGTTTCCATCCGTCACGACCTCGGCGAAAATGATCGCTCCAGCACAGGGTTTTTGAAAGATAGCGCCTTTCAGGCGGCGGCAAACGCTTTCTTCGGTGCCTCTGACGTATCTTACAACGGCTGGGAGCGCGCGGTGGATGCACAGGCCCGAATTGTTGGGGCAGTGCAAGACCTTATCTCGGATTGCTCAAACGACAACCTTGTGATCTGCGGACATGGAGGTGTCGGAACGCTGCTGTATTGTGCGTTGGCTGGCGTGCCGATCGACCGCCAGTGGGATCAGAAAGGTGGCGGGCACTGGTTTGAATTTGATACCCGAACGCTTACGCCGGAAAACCATTGGCAACCCATGGAAACTTTGGTCTTGAATTAGGTGGTGTGTTGTCTTTTTCTACGACAATGAAACACTTACTCCTACCCTTTGCTTTATGTATTGCTGCGAGCGTTTCTGAGGCCGAAGTGGATTTGAGCCACACCTCTGAGGAGACGCTTGCCTTTGTGGAGAGCAATCTGCTCGGCATCTTTTATCACGAGCTGGGGCATGCGTTGATCGACGTTCTGGAGCTGCCGATCTTTGGTCAAGAAGAAGATGCTGCGGATGTTCTTTCGATTTTCCTGATTGATGCGTTTTATGAAGAAGAAGCTGCTGTACAGCTGGCGTATGATGCGGCTTTTGGCTTTTTGGGCGAAGCCGAGGCCAATGAAGAGATTGCCTTCTGGGATGTGCATGGCCCTGATCTGCAAAGATACTATAACACGGTCTGCCTATTTTACGGTGCGAACCCGGACGAACGCGCCGATTTGGCGGAAGACTTGGGGCTACCCGAGGACCGCGCTGACTATTGTCCTGAGGAGTATTCTCAGGCAGCGGACAGTTGGGGCGGCGCATTGGATGAGATCTCCCATGAGGGCGGTGGAAACACACTGATCATTGGTGGTGTCGATGCCGAGACAGATGGAGGGATTCTGACTGAAAGGGTTCTTCGGGCGGAGGTTGAAGCCCTCAATGGTGACTTCCGGTTGCCGGAGACACTTACGATTTCGATCCAGCCATGTGGTGAAGCAAACGCGTTTTATGATCCTGAGTATGTCGAGATCACGATGTGCACTGAATTTGCTGATGCCCTCGTCGAAATGGCGCCTGATCTCTGAAACACACGCGGAGTTGATGGCGCGTGTTCTGGCATCGGGTTAGGCTTTTGCCATGCGGTTTCTCAATGTCATAGCGGCAGGGCTTTTGTGTTTTCCGGCGTCGGCAAAGGGCTGCGAGCTGGCGCTTTTGCTGACAGTGGATGTCTCTGGCAGCATTGATGCAGACGAGTATCGCGTTCAGATGGATGGGCTGGCTGCAGCGCTGCGTGACGGGATTGTGGTCGAGGCGCTGGTCGCGCAAGAGGCTGCGGTTGCCTTGATGCAGTGGACAGGGGAAGGGCGCCAGCATGTGAGTGTACCTTGGAGCAGGATCACGTCGGCGCAAGATGCGGAAGATCTGGCGGTTAGAGTGGGGCACATGCGCCGTCAGTGGAGCCGATATTCGACAGCGATTGGCGATGCGCTTTTGGCATCCGCTGCGTTGATGGAAGCCGCGCCTTCCTGTGAGCGGAAGGTTGTAGATGTGTCCGGGGACGGACCGTCAAACGAAGGCCCGCTGGTTGAATACGGCCGGAAGCGGTTGGCGGAACTTGGGGTAACGATCAATGCGGTCGTGATCGAAACCGATGCATCTGACCTGACAGCCTACTTCTGGGAAAATGTGATCACGGGGCCCGGTGCGTTTGTCGTCACCGCGCAAGGTTTTGAGGACTATCCAAGACGGATCAGGCAAAAGTTGATCCGCGAAGTCGCAATGCAGGTTTCAAAAACGTCTGTTTCTTTCGTAGAAACGACCGGAAAAATGTGAGCGCCAACATCGGTTGGCCGTTCGGATGCGCAGGCGGAGCGGGATTCCTTTCCTCATTATCCTGACAAAAATACTATAAATACGAATTGTGATCACGAATAAAAACGTGTGATCACAAAAGTGAAAAAATCGATATGATTGGCGAAAAAAACAGCGAGAATTAAGTCTTCGCCAAGGTGACAGCGTGCAAAAATGCGCTAGAAGATCCGCAGAGACCTTGAAAGGATTCATTATGGCTGATGTGAAAAGGATTGAGCGCCCGCTCTCCCCCCACTTGCAGATCTACCGACCTCAGATGACCTCTGTGTCGTCTATCTTTGTGCGGATCACCGGCATTGCGTTGATTCCCATTGCTGCGGTCGTTGTTTGGTGGCTCCTCGCTGCGGCAACATCAGAAAGCGCGTTTGCGTTCATTGATGGATTACTGCGCAGCTTCCTTGGCGACGTGTTCCTTTTCCTGTCTGCGTGGGCGGTGTTCTATCACATGCTGGGGCGTCTTCGTCATGTGATCTGGGATTTCGGCTACTGCTTGGATATCGAAACTGCGGTTAAGCTCGGCAAAGGCATGTTTGTAGGGGCAACCGTGCTTTCCATCGCGACCGCGCTGATTGTGTAAGGAGTAGACGAGATGAACTTTCTAACCGACCGCAAACGCGCGCAAGGCACCGGGGCATCTGGTAAAGGCACCGAGCATCACTGGCACATGATGATCAACTCGTCGCTCCTGGTGGTCTTGGTCCCGCTGTTTGTGATTACCTTTGGTATGGGCATTGGCGGCACTTACGAAGAGGTTCTGGCCTATTTTGGTAAGCCGTTCCCTGCGATCATCACGGCGCTCACGCTGATCGTTGGTGTGAACCACATCAAAAGCGAAGCTCAGGACGCAATCGAAGACTATATGCACGGCGTTGCGGAAAAGCTGACTTATATTGCCGCAGGTGCAATCTGTTACACGATTATCATCGTAGGATTGTTTGCGCTGATTAAACTCGCCCTCTGACGCCGGAGCGCCCGACCGAGGTTGTGGCGCACGTGTAACACTGTGAACTGAACGCCCTGTATAGCGGCGGCAAGGATTAAACCGATGACAGCAGCATACGAATACGAAACACATGAATATGACGTGGTCGTGGTAGGCGCCGGTGGCGCTGGTTTGCGCGCCACTCTAGGTATGGCCGAGCAGGGCTTGCGCACTGCCTGTGTGACCAAAGTTTTCCCGACCCGCTCGCACACAGTTGCGGCACAGGGCGGGATCGCCGCCTCGCTTTCCAACATGGGCCCCGACAACTGGCAGTGGCATATGTATGACACCGTGAAGGGGTCTGATTGGCTTGGCGATACCGATGCGATGGAGTATCTCGCACGCGAAGCGCCCAAGGCTGTTTATGAGCTGGATCACTATGGTGTGCCGTTCTCGCGCACCGAGGAAGGCAAGATTTATCAGCGTCCGTTTGGGGGCCACACCACAGAGTTTGGCGAAGGGCCTGCCGTGCAGCGGACCTGTGCGGCCGCAGACCGGACTGGCCACGCGATCCTGCACACGCTGTATGGTCAATCGGTCAAGAACAACGCGGAATTCTACATTGAATATTTCGCAATTGACCTGCTGATGTCCGAAGACGGCCAATGTCAGGGTGTGGTTTGCTGGAAGCTTGACGACGGTACTTTCCACGTGTTCCACGCCAAAATGGTTGTGCTGGCAACTGGCGGTTATGGCCGTGCGTATTTCTCTGCAACTTCTGCACACACCTGTACGGGCGATGGTGGCGGCATGGTGATGCGCGCTGGCCTGCCGATGCAGGACTTGGAGTTCGTACAGTTCCACCCAACCGGGATCTACGGCTCCGGCTGTCTGATCACCGAGGGCGCACGCGGCGAAGGCGGCTATCTGACCAACTCCGAAGGCGAGCGCTTCATGGAGCGCTATGCGCCACAGTACAAAGACCTTGCACCACGCGACTACGTCTCGCGCTCCATGACGATGGAAATCCGTGAAGGCCGTGGCGTCGGTGCAGAAGGTGACCACATTCACCTGAACCTGAGCCACCTGCCGGCGGAAGCGCTTGCAGAACGCCTGCCAGGGATTTCTGAGAGCGCGAAGATCTTTGCGGGTGTTGACGTAACCAAAGAGCCAATCCCAGTATTGCCGACTGTGCACTACAACATGGGCGGCATTCCCACGAACTACTGGGGCGAAGTGCTGAACCCAACTGAAGAAGATCCCACAGCTGTTGTGCCGGGCCTGATGGCGGTTGGTGAAGCGGGCTGTGCCTCTGTTCATGGTGCAAACCGTCTGGGATCCAACTCTTTGATCGACCTTGTTGTGTTTGGCCGCGCGGCAGCGATCCGTGCAGGCAAAGTTGTGGATCGTGACGCGCCCGTGCCAACCCCACCTCAGGTCGAGATCGACAAGTGCTTCGCGCGCTTTGATGGTTTGCGCCACGCCAAAGGTGCCATTCCGACGGCAGAGCTGCGTCTGGATATGCAAAAAACCATGCAGCGTGACGCGGCCGTTTTCCGGACAGCCAAGACCATGAAAGAGGGTGTCGAGGCCATGACCGAGATTGCAGGTAAAATGACTGACCTGCACGTGACAGACACATCTCTTGTCTGGAACTCCGACCTGATGGAGACGCTTGAGCTCACCAACCTGATGCCGTCTGCAATCTCCACCATCGTGTCCGCTGAGGCGCGTCAAGAAAGCCGAGGCGCGCACGCGCATGAGGACTTCCCGACACGTGATGATGAAAACTGGCGTGTGCATACGGTGAGCCGTGTGAACGAAGATGGCACGAAAGTTGATCTATCTTATCGCCCAGTGATTGTTGACCCGCTGACCAAAGAAGAAGAGGGTGGGATCGAACTTAAAAAGATTGCACCTAAAGCGAGAACCTTCTGATGAAATTTGGATTTGCTGGATTATTGATTGGGCTGATGCTTGCGACACAAGTTGCCGCAAAAGATGTCGCTACTCCATTGATTGTACAGCAAATCCAACGTTGTATCGCTGATACGCGCGCGCCTGGTACCTATAAGGTGACTGCGTATGAAAATGTGCCAATCGTAGTCGCGGATGCGGAGGGAACGGACTTGGGGGCGCGAAATGTCAATGACTGCCTGCAGGACACCTACAGCGTCCAGTACTCTATTGGTGCGTTCTCCTCTGTGACAGATGACGCAAGCGTGGAACGTGCTAGGCAGCAATGCCTCAATTTGGTCGTCGGCGGCGTCATCATAGGAGTGGTAGCAGGGGCAGTGATTTGGCATTGGGTTGGATACCCGGCGGCTGAGGGCGCTGCTTTGGCGTTAATTGGCGCGCCGATCACCGGGCCGAACCTTATGAATCAGTGCTTGAGAGACAAAGGTGTTTCTCAATCTCAAGGTTTGGAATTCGCGTCCGGGTGTTCGCGTAAGTCTGATGTATTGCATGGCGGCTCTCAGTACTGCCGTCGCTAGAAAACTACTTTGTGCTGAACCTTAGGGTTAAGCGCGACTTGAAACGAAAAAAACGCTGACCCAACCGCGGAGCGGTTTTAGTGAGCATGAGAATGAGAACGAAGGTAAGCGCAGGTTGCGCGCCCACGTGTAGGAAGGAAAGACGATGGTCGAATTTGCCCTCCCCAAGAACTCCCGGATTATGACCGGCAAAACCTGGCCCAAGCCGGCTGGCGCGACCAATGTGCGCAAGTTCCAGATCTATCGCTGGAACCCGGACGACGGCAAAAACCCACAGGTGGATACCTATTTTCTGGACATGGACAAGTGCGGTCCAATGGTTCTGGATGCGCTGATCAAGATCAAGAATGAGGTCGACCCTACGCTGACCTTCCGCCGCTCGTGTCGCGAAGGCATCTGTGGGTCCTGTGCGATGAACATCGACGGGATCAACACGCTCGCCTGTATCTACGGTCTCGATGAGATCAAGGGTGATGTGAAGATTTATCCTCTGCCGCACATGCCAGTGGTGAAAGACCTGATCCCAGATCTGACCCATTTCTATGCGCAGCATGCATCCATCATGCCGTGGCTGGAAACCAAGACCAATCGCCCCGCGAAAGAGTGGCGTCAGTCCATTGAGGACCGTAAGAAGCTTGACGGGCTTTATGAATGTGTGATGTGTGCATCCTGCTCTACGTCTTGCCCAAGCTACTGGTGGAACGGCGATAAATACTTGGGGCCAGCGGCACTGTTGCACGCTTACCGTTGGATCATCGACAGCCGTGATGAGGCGACAGGCGAGCGTCTGGACGAGTTGGAAGATCCGTTCAAGCTCTACCGCTGCCACACCATCATGAACTGTGCAAAGACCTGCCCGAAGGGTTTGAACCCCGCCAAGGCGATTGCAGAGATCAAGAAGATGCTGGTCGAACGCCACGTCTGATTGTGGATGAAACGCTTTTCGACAAGGGCCCTTACGGGCCCTTTTTCGTTTCTTTCTGTGCATAAATTGCATGGCGCCTTTGCCAACTGAGCAATTCTTTGGCTGTGCTGCGTTGGCTATATACTCAAGCAGGGAAGGAGATCAGTTGTGAATACGGAGACTGCCGATGTCCGCCCTAGAGACAAACACACCAGAAGACTTTGCCGCGCGTGCCTTGGAAGTACTTGAGCAAGCCTACGCCTACTACTCAGAGCCGCCACGCGTTTCGGTTTTGTCGCAGGACAGCGATCAAGAAACATATTTTGAGTATGTAAAAGCAGCCTGAACTTTCTGG
The DNA here is from genome assembly GCF_027947445.1 of Shimia sp. MMG029. Taxonomy (NCBI): domain Bacteria; kingdom Pseudomonadati; phylum Pseudomonadota; class Alphaproteobacteria; order Rhodobacterales; family Roseobacteraceae; genus Shimia; species Shimia sp. MMG029. The sequence continues at coordinate 228,142 of NZ_JAQJIM010000007.1, forward strand.
TATTGCTGATATGAAGCGCTCCTTTCTGGGGCGCTTTTTGCGTTTCTCGGTTTGAGAGTGACGCGCTTTTCTTTACGTAAGGTTGGTCTTGGTCCACAGACGACTGCCCGCTAGCCTCTAGAAAACGGGAGGAGGCAACATGGTCGATGTGATCATCGTAGGCGGCGGCCTGGCTGGGTTGGTGGCTGCACGGGAAGCTGCGCTTCGGGGGCGTCAAGTTGTCGTGTTGGATCAGGAAGGTAGGCAGAGCCTTGGCGGCCAAGCTTTTTGGAGCCTTGGCGGTTTGTTTATGGTTGATACGCCTGAACAGCGGCGTATGGGGGTGAAAGACAGCGCAGAACTTGCTTATGCGGATTGGATGGGGTCTGCGCAGTTCGAAAGGCCCGAGGATGAAAACCCGCGCCGTGTGGCCGAAGCCTATCTAGAATTTGCCAGCGGTGAGATGCGCAGCTGGCTGAGAGAGATCGGTATGCGGTGGTTCCCGGTGGTGGGGTGGGCCGAGCGTGGCGGCGCGTTGGCGCATGGTCACGGAAATTCTGTCCCACGTTTTCACATCACTTGGGGAACAGGCCCCGGAGTGGTCGCACCGTTTGAGCGGGACGTCCGACAACTGTCAGGCGACGGTAAAATCGACTTGCAGTTTCGCCGAAAAGTCACTGAGTTGATTGTCGAAAACGGCGTTGTCAAAGGAGTGCGTGGGGCAATCTTAGCGGACGATGCTGCGGAGAGGGGGCGCTCTACATCGCGCGATATTGTTGGCGATTTTGAACTGAGGGCAGAGTCCGTGGTTTTGACCACAGGAGGCATTGGCGGCGACCATGAGATGGTGAGGCGGTATTGGCCGGAAGATCGGCTGGGTACCGCACCCAAACGCATGGTGGCCGGGGTTCCAGACTACGTTGATGGGCAGATGCAGCGACAAGCTGAGGCAGTAGGGGCGGCGGTCATCAATGGCGATCGCATGTGGCACTATACCGAAGGGTTGGCCAACTGGGATCCGATCTGGCCAAACCATGGTATTCGTGTCCTCCCTGGGCCAAGCTCCATGTGGTTTGACGCTTTGGGAGATCGGATGGAGGCGCCCTATCTGCCGGGATTTGACAGTTTAGGCACCTTAAAGCGGATCCTGTCGACAGGGCACGCTCACAGCTGGTTCATTTTGACGCAAAAGATCATCGAGAAAGAATTCGCCCTATCCGGATCTGAGCAGAACCCTGACTTGTCTTCAGGCAAGTTCATAGAGGTGCTTAAGGGGCGTTTGCTGTCCAAAGGCGCACCGGCACCGGTGGAGGCGTTCAAGCGTCATGGGGAAGATTTTGTTGTTGCGGATGAGCTGGACACTCTTGTGGCTGGCATGAATGCAGTCACGCCAGAAGTGCCTGTCTCGCTTGACAAAATCCGCTTTCAGATCGCCGCGCGCGATGGACAGATCGACAACCCATTTAGCAAGGATGCGCAAGTGACCGCGATCAGAGGGGCGCGTGCATTTCTTGGGGATCGCCTGATCCGTACTGCCAAGCCACATCGCATTCTGGATCCAGCCAACGGCCCGTTGATTGCCGTGCGCCTTAACATTCTGACGCGGAAATCGCTGGGTGGGTTGCATACTGATATCGCTGGACAGGTTCTCAAGCCAGATGGCAGTGCGTTTGAGGGGCTATTTGCGGCTGGAGAAGTCGCAGGCTTTGGTGGTGGTGGCTATCACGGCTACAATGCGTTGGAGGGGACTTTCCTTGGTGGCTGCATCTTCTCCGGGCGGGCCGTGGGGCGCGCTGTTTAAGATTTAGATTTGTGGTCTAAGCCGTGCTACCCTCCCCATATTTTAAAGAGTATTGGGAGGATTACTATGAAACATCTGTTTGTGGCAGCTCTGATTGCTATTGCTTCTCAAGGGGTTGCAGGTGGTGCGCCCTCGCCTGAGGGGGCGGAGGTGTACTTTGTCAACCTGTCTGATGGGGACACTGTGCAGTCCCCGGTTTTGGTGCAGTTTGGACTTTCTGGGATGGGAGTTGCGCCGGCTGGGACGGAGGTTGAGAATACGGGACATCACCACATTTTCATAAACCGGCCACCGCTTGGAGAGGGGGCTGAGGATGCTGATCTGCTTGAAAACGGAGTGCCAACGGATGACAACCATCGTCATTTCGGCGGCGGTCAGACGGAAGTGACACTGGAGCTGCCAGCGGGCACCCATACATTGCAGCTGGTGCTGGGAGATGAATTCCATGTGCCACACACCCCACCGGTTGTCTCTGACGTGATTACGATCACTGTCGACTAAGTGATGGCTGCGTTGCGGATAGCCATTGCAACCCGTTAACACTTGGGGGCAGGATCGCGCCATGACTGAGACCATCCTGCCCCCCGCTGACGCCGAAGACCGCCGTGCCATCCAGCCGGTGATTTGTTATCCAAACACGACTTTGCCGACCCCACCACTGGCGCTTTACCAAGCGGCAAGAAAAGACGCGACCAAGGTGGACGAAGTACTGATCCCCGCGCGGGATGCGCGCTGTTTTGAGGTGCCCGCCGGGCATTTTTTCCGCATCACATCCGTGGAAGGCCCGCAGGTGGGGGATCTCAATCTGTGGAATGCGCATGATCTGAATGAGCGGTTTTTCTCCGGAAAAACAAGAGCTTTACACGGCACGCACATCACGACCGGAGAACGGATGTGGTCGAGCCTGCCCAATCTGCGTCCGATGGCGACAATCGTGACGGATACGTTGGGTTGGTACGGGATCGATGCCTATGGTGGCTCTGTGCATGATGTGATTGGCACGCGCTGTGACCCCTATACCGGCAATCTGTTGAGCGGTGATCAATATCACTATTGCTGCCATTCCAATCTGACCCGAGCCTTGGCCGCACACAGAGGGATGAGCCTGGAAGACGCGGAGCCGCATGTGCATGACGTTCTTAACGTTTTCATGTGCACAGGCTTCACGCGAGACACCGGGCAGTACTTTATGAAAGCCAGCCCGGTGCGCCCCGGCGACTATCTGGAAGCTTTCGCGGAGATTGATCTGCTGGGCGCATTGAGCGCCTGTCCGGGGGGCGATTGCTCGGCTGAACACAGCAGCGATGCCGCCGCGTGTTACCCGCTTCTGGTGGAGGTTTTTGCGCCGAAAGAGGGCGCGCTGGAAGGGTGGGAAAGCCCCGCGATCAATGGGTATGATCGCAGCCACGGGCTGTCGCGTTAACCATAAAATTTTACATCGGTATTGCGTCTGTATCGCGTCGGTATTGCGGAGGTGCAAATTTGCGCCTCCCTCAAAAAGTAAACGCTGCGCGCTGGTGTTGTGATTTTAATGGATCGTTTTCCCAGCGCGCGGTGTTGCGGCGGGGGAGGAGAGACGTTGTGGTATCGCAAGTGAAGGGGTGTGGTGCCGAGTGAGCGGGGGCTTTCGGCTAGAGGTGCAATGGGACGGGCACTTTGGATCGGTTATCCGGACATCTTGTCGCGAAGGTTGGCAGTGAGGTCGATTTGACCGATGCAGCGCTCCGCACCAACGACAGCAATGCGCAGAAAGCGAGCTTTGCAAAGTTCAGTTTTCTTTGGCGTCTGTGCGGGACGGAGTGTGCTTTCGCTGCGGCTGCAAGAATGTCTGCTGTCAGCGCGCAACATTTTTCGGGAATAACTGGTGGAACGCTGTAGCTCCAGAACTTGAGAAGGACACCACGCGGGTTTTCTGATCCCGCTTGGCCCATCCAAGTTCTTCAAACCGGGTCAGGAATGCGCGACCGAGACTTCCGGCAAGATGCGAGCGGCGCTCGCTCCAGTCCAGACATTCTCGGCAAAGCGGTGCGCGCGCCTTCCGAAGCTCACCAAGGTCAATCTCGAAGCCGGTTGCGAAGATAGCTCCAGAAGCTGTTAAAATTAAATCTTCTCCCTCCAACACAAGATGCCCCTGCGCCATCAGGCTGTCGAACATCTGCGTGCCCATGTCACCGGCCAAATGATTGTAGCAGACCCGTGCCTCGCGCAATTCCGCGTCCTTTGGGCCTGTACGTTTGCGCAAATGACCTGCACCCGCTGCCAGACCCATCAGCCCTTCTAGAACATGGGCTACCTCGTCATTGGCTAGAGAGAAATACTTGTGCCGCCCTTGTTTGCGGGGTCGCAGCAAACCACCTGCATCCAGCTTGGAAAGATGTGAGCTGGCCGTCTGGATCGTAACACCGGCCTCTTCCGCCAGTTCGCTTACAGTCAGTGCCTTCCCGCTCATCAACGCCGTCAGCATGTTCGCGCGCGCAGGATCGCCGATCAACGTGGCGACATGGGCGATATCAGGTCCTTCTTTCATAGTTCGACCTTAGTCGAAGCATTCCGCGCTAGCAATCGTCTAGTTTTGGCGAGAAGTAACCGCGAAAGGGACACCCATGCTGACATGCGTCATCCGCTACCACATCGACCCCACCAAGAAGGCTCAGTTCGGCGAATACGCTCGCAACTGGGGGCAGGCCATCCCACGCTGCGGGGCCGATCTGATAGGCTACTACGCCCCGCACGAAGGATCATCGACGCTGGCATACGGCATCTACAACGTGAAGAGCCTGGCCGACTACGAGGCCTTTCGTGCCAGATTGGCCGATGACCCGCTCGGGCGGGAAAACTATGAGTTTGCCCAGAAGGAGAAGTTCCTGCTGCGCGAGGACAGGACATTCCTGAAGCTCGCATCCGCACCGCACGGTGATGCGACATGATTGCCGTGATCTTCGAAGTCGAACCGGCGGACGAACGAAAGCAGGATTACCTCGACATCGCAGCCGAGATGCGTCCGATGCTGGACGACGTCGAGGGCTTCATTTCTGTCGAACGGTTTCAGAGTCTGACCGATCCAGGTAGAATCTTGTCGCTGTCGTTCTTCGAGGACGAGGCAGCGGTTGCGCGGTGGCGCACCCTGTCCGCACATCGCGGTGCGCAGAAGAAAGGCCGAAGCGGTATTTTCGATAACTATCGTTTGCGGATCGCCAGCGTGATCCGCGACTACGGCATGTTCGACAGAGACGAAGCCCCCATAGACAGTCGAAAGGAGCACGCATGATATCGCTCATTGCAACAGCTTGGCTTGCGCTGGCAACGGCGGCGATCTCGCCAGGACCGAACCTTGTCGCGGTGGCCTCTCGTGGTCTTGGTTCCGGTAGAAACTCTGCGTTGATCGTTGCCAGCGGATTGGCGTGCGGCGCGTTTCTCTGGTCCTTCCTGACGGCTGTTGGCTTGGGTAGCCTCTTCGGCACCTACCCCCAACTCCTCAAAATCCTGGGGCTTTTCGGTGGAGCCTACCTTCTTTGGCTTGGCATTAAAGGCTGGCGCGCAGCGCTTACTGGCAAAGGTGGCCAGATCGAACCGAAGTCCGGGCAAGGACCGATTGGAGATTTCCTCCATGGTCTGACTGTCACCTCGACAAATCCAAAGGTCGCACTGCTCTGGGCATCGCTTTCGACGTTCGTGGGTCCGGCAGTTACCCAATGGTCCTATCTGATCCTCTTCACGACCGGCTCTGCTATCATCATATTCGTGATCTACGGAACTTATGGATGGCTGTTCTCGACCGGGCACGCGCGAGGGCTCTACCGCCGTTTCCAAAGAGCGAGCGAGGCCGTCTTCGGCACTCTGTTCGGTGGGCTGGGTGTCTTCATGATTAACCGGTCCTTTTAGGAAAGCTGCCTTTCGGGCACCACGCAGCATCACGCACTTTGGGCTCACAGCGGTCATTGAAAGTTAAGGCACCGTCCGTAAAATCTAAAACGCATGGGCTCCACCAACGCGCAGGCGGCGAAGCCGACCAGCCTCGGTTTATCTCTATGGGCCCTCCCCACGGGAGAGGGCTTCACGCCCACCCAGAGTCGGTGGCCGGTCTGTGTGATCTATTACAACCGTTACAAATTTGTTGGTTGGTGGTTTCACAGTCAAATAGAACGTCACCGCTGCATGCGCGCGGGGTTGCGGGCTACTCCTCCCAATCACGCCTGCAATTCGGCGTCCCAGTAGAGGTAGTCCATCCAGCTGTCGTGCAGGAAGTTGGGAGGGAATTTGCGGCCGACGTTGCGGAGCTCCTCGGAGCCGGGCTGGCGCGGTGGTTTGCGCAGGCTCATGCGCGCTTGACGCAGGCTTTTGGAGCCTTTTCTGAGATTACAGGGCGAGCAGGCGGCGACGACGTTTTCCCAGCTGGTGACGCCTCCGGCGGCGCGGGGGATGACGTGATCGAAGGTCAGATCTCCGCGAGCACCGCAGTATTGGCACTGAAATTCATCGCGCAGAAATAAATTAAAGCGCGTGAAGGCCACGCGCTTTTGCAATTGTACATAGTCTTTGAGGACAACAACCGAAGGGATACGTATTTCGGTAGAGGGGCTGCGCACCACATGGTCGTATTCGGCAACGATGTCGACGCGATCCATGTAGGCGGCTTTTATGGCGTCTTGCCAAGGCCATAGGGAGAGCGGGTAGTAGGAGAGGGGGCGGTAGTCGGCATTCAATACGAGGGCAGGGTGGTGTTTCAACCCGCCGGGACTTCGTGTGAATTCTGTCCTAAAGTCTCCGTCCATCTTCGATCTCCCTATGCGCCCATCTTGCGACGTTAGGCTGTCTGGGCTGCCCGCTTGTAACCACTATATCTCGTGTCTTTGATCTGACAAGCCTCACGATATGCGAAAGTGTCGCAGGGGATGAGGCAGGTGCAGAGTGTCAGCAGTGCGTGACGCTTTCATGACGGGCCTGTGGATAAAATGAAAGCGCCGCGCTCAAATATCAAGCGCGGCGTTAACAGAATTGACCTGTTGGCCGGTGTCAGTAGAACTTCAAGCCGTTGAGATCGAAGGTTTTGGACAGGGTCAGGGCAAAGCGCGTGTCGTCTTGAGCAACCATGCTGCCGATGCCCTGACGCCCGATGGCGTTGGTGGCTTGGGCGTCTATGCTGAAGCCGGATTGGCCCAGATGGTAGCGTGCGCCGGCGGCCCAGGTTGTTTCGTCCCCATCGCGCCCCACAGGGGTGACCTCCGCGATCAGTTCCAAACCGTTGCCAAAACCATAGTTCACGCCCATGCCAAAGCCGACCAGCTCATTGTTGCCAAAGGCTCCGATTTTCGGGCTGACGGTGAGGGACAGGCCAGACTGGGTTTTGTAGGTGGCGATCAGATCGGTGTAGAAGACGCCAACTTTGGTGGGATCAGAGTTGATTTGGCGCCCATAGAGCATGCGCCCGGTCAAAGAGAACAGATTGCCGTTGTTCTGATCCATAAAGCGCAGTTTTGGGCCAATCATATAGCGCACGCTGGTGGTGGGCACGAGATCCGGGTCTGCGGTTGGGTTGTCGGAGTACTGTTCGAAAATCACCTGAATTTCGCCGTCGCGATCGGGGCTGAAACTCAAGGCAATGCCTTTGTTGTTGTCGCTGCCGCCCCAGATATCTGTGCGCAGCATGCCGGGCTCAAGCGTATCGGCGGCACCGAGGGTGAAGCCGTCTTGTTGCAAGTGGACCTGACGGGTGGTGGGCGGCAAGGAGAGATCTCGGTAGCTGAGCGGGCGGTTTGCACCGGGCGTGTAGATCAGACGCGCGCCCGCGAGCACATCGTCGCCGTCGGGCCAGAAGGTCATGACACTGGTTGCAGGCGAGTTGCCCCAGCCATTGGTGAGATATCCCTCAAGACCAAGTCGCGGGGTGACATTGTAACGTCCGCCCACCGTCCAGACAGGGACAGCTTCAAAATTTCCATCGCTGTTGATTGTGTTTTCGCCAGACAGGGCTGTTTCCACGGTGCCAAACATCAACACTCGGTTGGAAGCGCGGTAGCTGACGCCTGCGCCGAGGCTGACGATGGTGCCATAAAACTCATCTCCGGCCACATCATCGGGTGCCAGTGTCACGCCTGGGGTCAGGTGAAACTGGAGTTTCGGCGATGCTGTGTAGGTGATCGGCGCCTTTATGGCCCCGATGAACACACCATCTTGATTGGTGTCAAAACCGCCCCAGAAATCAGATTTCAGAGACACAAAGTTTTCTACTGAGCCAAGAGCTGCGATGCTGACGCGCCCATTGTTGTAGAGCTGGTATTTGCCCCAGAGCGCGACTTGCGTGGTTTCGATCTGTGGGATCGTGGGGAAGCCAGCGACGGGGCCACCGATGGGATCAACATAGTTTTGGACGTCGATGCCCATGGTGAAGCGGTCTGTGAACGCATAAGAGCCGCCGCCGTTGTAGACTTGGTTGCCAGTGCCGGTTGGGGTACTTGGCGAGTTTTGACGTGCACCGATGTTGAGTTCCACCGTGCCCGCATGGTTCATGTTGGCGGTTTCAAAGCCCACAATCCGTGTGGGTGGACCCTCAACAACGGATAGGCTTGTTGCTTGAGCTGTCGCCAAGCTCGGGATTGCGGTTGCAGTGGCCAAACTCACGGTCAGCACCAGAGGAGAAAAAGCACGCGCCTCAGAATTGTGATGGCTCACGGTGGGCTCCAGTAAAATAAAGATGTAGCGAATTGCGCTGTTTCAGAGGCGCTTGGGCATCTCTCACAAAATGAGAACGCGAAATTGCCCGCCATATGCTTCATGAAAACGCAAAGAGCTTTAGTACGAATGGATAGTATATTGAGCGGAGATTGGACCCAAGGAATTTTGCCGTGATAATGAGGTTTTTGTTAGAGTTTTTTTAAGGCGTGGCTCTGGCGCATCGCAGATTGATTTAGGGTGTCGTTCACAGGGTATTTGGCGAGCGGCAAGAACCGCCCGCAAAGATCAAAAAGGGTCCGAAAGGGCGCTGTTGAAATTAAAGCCCAAGCTTGTCGCGCATGAAGGCCAATGCGACGCCAAGACCATCTGGTGCAATGCCGTGCGCCGTGCCTTTCATGATATGGGCATAGACATCTGTAAAACCGGCTTCTTGTAGTGCTTCGGCGGCTTCAGGCAGCGACTGGGGGGGAACCACATCGTCCTGATCACCGTGGATCAGCAGGATTGGTGGCTTGCTGACCGTCTCATCTTTCAGCAGGTCCGGCTGCAGCAGGCGACCAGAGAAGGCCACAACACCTGCGACGGGATCTTCGCGCCGTGGGGCGACGTGCAGGCTCATCATTGTGCCTTGCGAAAAGCCCAATAGCACAACCTGTTCTGGCAGCAGATCTTCGTCGACCATGACCGCATCCAAAAACGCGTTCAGATCATCCACCGCCGCCATCATGCCGCGTTCGCTTTCTTCCTCCGAGGATCCATCAATCCAGGGAATAGGGAACCATTGGCGCCCCATGGGCATGCCGGGAATTTCTTCAGGGGCGTCAGGTGACAAGAAAAGCGTGTCTGGCAAATGTTCTGCCAGCGGATCCGCGAGGCCCATGAGATCTGCGCCATTGGCGCCATAGCCATGCAGGAAGATGACCGCGGAACGGGTTTCGCCCGAAGCGGGTTCTTTGCGGAGGGTTTGCAATACGCGCGTCATGTCACGGCCCTATGTGATCTCAGTTCAGAGACGTGTGTGGCATGACAGCGCGCGGGTCGCAAGACAGTAGCGGGGGCAGGTGCCCGCCCCCGTATAGTCTGACGCTTACGATTTGAAAGCAGCCTCAAGCGCGATTTCGACCATATCACCGAAGCTTTTTTCGCGATCTTCTGAGGGAAGCGCTTCGCCTGTGAGCAGATGATCGGAAACCGTGAGCACCGCCAATGCACGGCGGCCATGGCGCGCGGCAAGATTGTAGAGTTCTGCCGCTTCCATCTCTACACCCAAGATACCATGGCGTGTCATTTGCTCGTTTAGGTCCGGTCGTTCGTCATAAAATACATCGGAACTGTAGATGCCGCCCACGTGGGTTGGCGTACCGTTTGCCGCTGCGGCGTCTGCGGCGGCGCGCAGCAGGCCGTAGTCTGCACATGGGGCAAAGTTGATTTCTTTGAAGATTCCGCGTGATGGCGTTGACAGTGATGTTGCCGTCATGGCGATGATTACGTCGCGCACGTTGACGCTTTCTTGCATGCCGCCGCAAGATCCAATGCGGATCAGAGTTTGCGCGCCATAGTCTTTCATCAACTCGTTTGCGTAAATTGAAAGCGATGGCATGCCCATACCTGAGCCATGTATTGTGACGCGATTGCCTTTCCACATGCCGGTAAAGCCAAGCATTCCGCGCACTTCATTGACGAGTTTCACGTCTGTTAGAAAACTCTCTGCCGCCCATTTTGCGCGATAAGGGTCACCGGGCAGCAATACTGTTTCAGCAATATCGCCGGGCTGAGCGCCGATATGAACGGTCATGGAAGTATCCTTTCAAGCATCAATTAGACGCGTGGCATGTCGCCAGGCTAGGCTAGCTTAAATGCGCAAAGAGGTGCAAAACATCAAGCCAGATTTCGGTGATAGTGATGGCTCAAAAACAATAAAGCCGGGCGACCTTTCAGATCAACCGGCGTGCATTCTAGCATCAGCTCTGTGGCTGGTGGGAGCCTGTTCCAGTAAGATCAGGCCCCATATTCGGGTGTCGTCTTGTTAGACTTCCATTTCTTCGGGAGAAATGCCTGCGGCGAGTGCATTATCAAACCATTTCGGTTTGCGGCCTTTTCCAGTCCAGGTTTGAGTTTTGTCTTCTGGGTGTGCGTATTTTGGCACGCCTTTCATGAAGCCATTCTTTTTCTTGCCCGTTGCGTTGGCCAGCTCTTCCAGGGAAAAGCCATATTTTTCGGCGGCCTCTTCAACAGCTTTAAGCGCGTCTGTCTTGCGTTTGGCTTCGCGCTTTTCCAGCTGTATATCGATTTGCGCGCGCAAATCGACAAGAGCCTCGCGGGACATTTCTTCCAAGTTCATTTAGTAGTCTCTATTTATTTGGTGGTGGCGGTATTTCGCCGATGCGAGGGGGATTGCGCAAGAGATATCTGTATTTTGCTCACAAATTTGTGTGTTTAAACATGGATTAATTGCGGGAAAAATATGGTTTTCCCGCATTGGTAATGCATCCCCGTGCTCTTATTTTTATGCGTTTTCAGGCCGCTTCAGACTCTGGCGCAGCGAGTGTCACAATGTCGCGCATGATGGTGTTCAATTCGAAGTCCTTGGGCGTGTAGACACGAGAGACCCCCATATCGCGCAGCCGCTCGGCGTCGTCATCGGGGATGATCCCCCCAACAATAACCGGTGTGTTTGCGAGGCCCGCAGCCTCCATGCGGGCCATAAGATCTTCAACGAGTGGAATGTGAGAGCCTGAGAGAATGGACAGCCCGACCACATGGGCTTTGTCTTCTAGCGCTTTGGCAACGATTTCTTCGGGTGTTAAGCGAATGCCGTCATAGGTGATGTCCATGCCGCAGTCCCGCGCACGGAAGGCAATTTGTTCAGCGCCATTTGAGTGACCGTCAAGTCCCGGTTTTCCAATCACAAACTTGAGGCGTCGGCCCAGTCGATCAGAGGCGGCGTTGACCTCTTCACGTATCTCATCAAGGCCCTCAGTCTTGTTGGATGGGGCGCCGGATACACCGGTGGGGCCGCGGTATTCGCCGTGAATGATGCGCATCTGTGCGGCCCATTCACCGGTTGTGACGCCAACTTTTGCGGCGGCGATGGAGGCGGGCATGACATTTGCTCCGCTGGCGGCGGCGTCACGCAGATCTTTGAGCGCTTTCTCGACCGCGGCGCTGTCACGCTCAGAACGCCAAGACTTCAGCCGGCCAATTTGGTCCTGCTCCACAGCGGGATCGACCACCATGATGCCGCCATCGCCGGTTATCAGGGGGCTGGGTTCTCCCTTTTGGAATTTGTTGACGCCCACCACCACGGTCTCCCCCGCCTCGATGCGGTTGAGCCGCTCGGCGTTGCTGTCCACGAGGCGAGATTTCATATAATCAATTGCACCAATTGCGCCGCCCATACTTTCCAAATTGGCCAATTCAGAACGCGCGCCTTCTTTTAAGAATTCGACTTTCGTATCGACGGCTGGATTTCCGTCAAATAGATCGTCGTATTCCAATAGGTCCGTTTCAAAAGCCATGATCTGCTGCATGCGCATTGACCATTGCTGATCCCATGGGCGGGGCAGGCCGAGGGCTTCGTTCCAGGCGGGAAGCTGCACTGCGCGGGCACGGGCTTTTTTGGACAGTGTCACCGCGAGCATCTCGATCAGGATTCGGTAGACGTTGTTTTCCGGCTGCTGTTCTGTGAGACCCAGTGAGTTTACTTGCACCCCGTAACGGAAGCGGCGGGATTTTGGGTCTTCTATGCCGTAACGCTCCACGAGGATTTCATCCCACAGATCCACAAAGGCGCGCATTTTACACATCTCGGTGACAAAGCGGATGCCTGCATTCACAAAAAAAGAAATGCGGCCGCACAGACGTGGGAAGTCCTCTGGGGCGACACGAGGTTTCAGGGCATCCAGCACAGCGATGGCGGTGGCAAGCGCGAAGGCAAGTTCTTGTTCTGGCGTCGCGCCGGCTTCTTGCAGGTGATAGGAACACACGTTCATCGGGTTCCATTTTGGCACGTTGGTGTAGCAGTACTCTGCGACATCCGCGATCATTTTGAGGCTTGGCTCTGGAGGGCAGATGTAAGTGCCGCGGGAGAGGTATTCCTTGATCAGGTCGTTTTGTACGGTGCCTTGCAGCTTGGTGACGTCAGCGCCCTGTTCTTCGGCCACGGCGATGTAGAGCGCCAAGAGCCATGGGGCAGTGGCGTTGATCGTCATTGAGGTGTTCATCTGCTCAAGCGGGATCTGATCAAACAGGGTCCGCATGTCGCCCAAATGACATACCGGCACGCCCACCTTACCCACTTCACCACGCGATAGGATGTGATCGCTGTCATAGCCGGTTTGTGTTGGCAGATCGAAAGCCACCGACAGTCCGGTTTGGCCTTTTTCCAGATTGGAACGGTAGAGCGCGTTTGAGGCTTTGGCGGTTGAATGGCCTGCGTATGTTCGAATCAACCATGGGCGGTCTTTTGTCGGCTTTTGCTGCGTCTGCGACATTGGGGGTCCCTCTGTTCGATGGCCCAGCGAGGGCTTGGCAATAATGTTGCGTCAGAGCGTAATTTGGAGAAATATCATTTGCAAGAGAATTCGCTGCGCTGCGGCGAGTACGTCCCGTCACGTTATCGGCGACGGACTGTCAAGCAGAGATACATGTTTACCTTGGGGAGCGCAGTTGCCAGAGTCCGCGCCATGACTTCGACTGTAGAACTTCCCGTTTGGCTGTTTGGCCTAATCTTGTTGTTTGCGATTGTAACGGCCGCAAGCCACTTGCTTTTCCCCTCTGTGCGTTGGTTTTTTCGCCGTCGCATGGAGCGGGCTGTCGCGCATCTGAACGAGCGTCTTCAGCGGCCAATCGAGCCTTTCAAGCTGGCACAGCGCCATGACATGATACAGCGGCTGATTTATCAGCCCGATGTGACGCGTGCGGTTGCGGAACATGCCCGCGCCAAAGGGATCCCCGACGCGGTGGCGTTTGAGGAAGCCAAACGCTACGCGCGCGAAATTGTGCCGTCCTTTTCTGCGTTCATGTATTTTGGTGTGGCGATCAGGCTCACCCGGTTCTTCAGCCGCGCGTTGTACCATGTGCGCGTGGGGTTTGTGGATGAAGCGGCAATTGATGCGCTGCCACAAGATGCCACGGTGGTTTATGTGATGAACCATCGCAGCAACATGGATTATGTACTGGTGACCTATCTGGCTGCGCGGCGCTCTGCCTTGACATATGCGGTGGGCGAATGGGCGCGTGTCTGGCCGCTGAGCCGCCTGATCAGGGCGCTTGGTGCTTATTTTATAAGGCGCAGATCGCATAGCGAACTCTATCGCAAGGTGCTTGCCGCATATGTTCGGCTGGCCACAGAGGCCGGTGTCACGCAGGCGATGTTCCCTGAGGGCCGCCTGAGCCTTGATGGTGCGCCTCAGGAGCCGAAACGTGGCCTGCTCAAGTATATCACAGATGCCTATGATCCCGAGGCGCGGGACGTTGTGTTTGTGCCTGTTGCGCTGAACTATGATCGAATTTTGGAGGATCGCATCCTGTTGGAGGCCAAGGCGCGCGGGGGCAAAGGGTTTCGTGCGCGCATCAGTGTGATTTTGGGTTTCTTCCTGAAGCAGATCTGGTTGCGCTGTTTGGGGAAGTATCGAAAATTTGGCACCGCAGAGGTGCGTTTTGGGCATCCGTTGTCTTTGGCGGAATTTGTAAAATATCATCCGACAAGTGCCGGAGAGGATCTGGCGGAGCCGTTGTCGCTTGAACTTATGGGGCGGATCAATGCGGTGGTTCCCGTGCTGTCTGTGCCGCTGGTGGCGGCGATTTTGGAAGACGCAGCGGCCCCTATGACGCTTGAGGAGATCAAGGCCGCCTATGTCGCCCATATGGATCACCTTGGGGAAACCGCGCAACAGGCGCAAGATTGTGTCGCTGGGGACGCAACGGAAACTGGACTGCGCATTCTGGTTGGTCGGCGTATGATCGGTGAAGATGACAATCGATATTTTAAGAAAGAAAATCAAAGAGATGAGCTGGCATTTTATGCCAATTCCATTCGTCACTTATTGGAATGATTTCGCGATTGCAGCATAAATTGCTGCGATTGCAGGGTCATAAAATTACAAAATGAGTGCGCCTAAGGTTGCAATGTTTCTCTGTCGTCGGTATCTCGGTGATAGAAACGCGATTCTGCATCGCGGCAAAACGACCAACAGGAGGCGAAGATGGCTCTGGATACCGAAAGCGCAATCTCAACTTACGACGCGCCGCAAAAGGATCTTTATGAAGTGGGCGAAATGCCCCCAATGGGCTATGTCCCAAAGCAAATGTACGCTTGGGCGATCCGGCGTGAGCGTCAGGGCGAGCCCAACAAGGCGATGCTTCAGGAAGTTGTAGATGTTCCCACATTGGACAGCCACGAAGTGCTGGTTCTGGTGATGGCAGCAGGTGTGAACTATAACGGTGTCTGGGCAGGCCTTGGTGTGCCGATTTCCATGTTTGACGTGCACAAGCAGCCCTATCACATTGCTGGGTCCGATGCGTCTGGCATCGTTTGGGCCGTGGGGGATAAGGTAAAGCGCTGGAAGGTTGGCGATGAGGTGGTGATCCATTGCAACCAAGATGACGGTGATGATGAGCACTGCAACGGCGGCGATCCAATGTATTCGGACAGCCAGCGTATTTGGGGCTATGAGACCCCGGATGGCTCTTTCTCCCAGTTCACCCGCGTGCAAGCGCAGCAATTGATGCCACGTCCCAAGCACCTGACATGGGAAGAGAGCGCATGTTACACGCTGACGCTGGCCACTGCGTACCGCATGTTGTTTGGCCATGAGCCTCATGATCTGAAACCTGGCCAGAATGTACTGGTTTGGGGGGCGTCTGGCGGGTTGGGATCTTATGCGATCCAATTGATCAACACTGCAGGTGCCAACGCGATAGGCGTGATTTCAGACGAAACCAAACGCGACTTTGTCATGAGCCTTGGGGCCAAGGGTGTTCTGAACCGCAAAGACTTCAATTGCTGGGGACAGTTGCCCACCGTGAACACGCCCGAATATGCGGAGTGGTTCAAAGAGGCGCGCAAGTTCGGCAAAGCCATCTGGGACATCACCGGCAAAGGCAACAATGTGGACATGGTGTTTGAACACCCAGGTGAAAGCACGTTCCCGGTGTCGACCTTTGTTGTGAAGAAGGGTGGTATGGTTGTGATCTGCGCGGGCACATCCGGGTTCAACTGTACTTTTGACGTGCGCTACATGTGGATGCATCAGAAGCGTTTGCAGGGCTCTCACTTTGCCCATCTGAAGCAGGCCGCCTCCGCGAACCAATTGATGGTGGAGCGTCGCCTGGACCCATGTATGTCTGAAGTGTTCCCTTGGGCGGAGCTGCCTGAGGCGCATATGAAAATGCTTCGCAATGAACACAAGCCCGGCAATATGTCGGTGCTGGTGCAGGCCCCAAAGACAGGGCTGCGCACGCTGGAAGACGTGCTTGAGGCTGGCAAGTAAAAGGCCAGTTTCGCAGGCTGATTGAGACCCAAAAGCACCCCGCAGGTTTGCCAGCCTGTGGGGTGTTTTGCATTGTATTCAGGGTAGAACGTATTGGGCTCTCGCAGATTTCAATTCTCTTTAAAGGAGATTTGCGGAGCGGTGAGTTTTCTATGATCTCTTTGCCAATTTTTAAGGAGACCCTTTTAGGGCCTTCCTTGAAAAAGAAGAGGAGAAATAAATGAAAATCAAAAGCTTGATGGCAGCAGTGGCTCTGAGTTTTACCGGTGCTATGGCCATGGCCGATACGGTGAAGATGGCTGTTGGAGAATGGGCGCCTTATGTCGGAGCAGAGCTGCCGGAGCAGGGTGTGCACGCGCAAAAGGTGCGAGACGTTATGGCGGCTGCGGGCTATGAAGTGGCGCTTGATTTTCTGCCTTGGAAGCGCTCCTACGAGCTGACCAAAAAAGGGGAGTATCCAGCGACATTTTCTTGGTCCAAGACGGACGATCGTCTGGCGGATTTTTATTATCCAGAAGTGTTTTTGGAAGACCAGGTTGACGTGATTTATTACAGTCGGGCCAAGTACCCCGAAGGGCTGAATGTGAGCTCGATTGAGGATATCCATGCGCAAGGTCTGAAACTGGTCGGCTATTCTGGCTATTGGTATGAGAAGGCCCTCGCAGATCTGGGATCTGAGATGCATGATGTGTTTTCTGAAGAGAGTGCGTGGAAACTGTTGCAGTCAGGCCGCGTGGATTTGCTGATCGAGAATGAAGTGGCGGGCGATCTTTCCCTGAAGTCTGTACTTGGCGCTGAGATGGGCGACATCGCGAAAGGCTCTGTGGTGCGCTCGGTTCCGGTGTATGTTCTGTTCTCCCGGGCGCATCCGCAAGGTGAAGCCTTGAAAGATGCATGGGACGCGCATGCGAAGTAAGGCGCTAGACAGGGCTTGAGCTTACTCCCGTGGCCAGCGATGGTAGCGGGGGTTTTTTGTTGGAAACGAGGGTGCGCGCGTCTGGGGCGATTTTGGACATTGGCTTGCGAAACCCGCTGGCCCCTAATCGCTGCCCACTATAGGGTCGCGCCATGAGCAGCACGTCCATCACATTCAGCCATGATCAGGCCGAGGCCTTTGACAATATTTCCCTCCTTCTCAAGGGGCTTGGGGTGGATTTGGAGCAAAGTCTTCTGACCCCACCCACAGAAGGCAAACAGGCGATTGCCGCGGTCACAGGCAAGGCTGGGTCTGGCAAGACCATGCTGTTGTCAGAGCTTGTGAAAGCGCTTGAAGAGGTGGGTGTTGAAATCGTCTCTGGTGACTATGAGGGCAAGAAAAAGAAGGACCAGCGCACGCTGGCCATTCTGGCACCGACGAATAAGGCGGCGAGTGTGCTGCGGATGCGGGGCGTGCCCGCGACCACGATCCACCGGATCATTTATACGCCGGTCTATGACCCGGAATATGAAAAGATCGCCGAATGGCTGGCCGACAATGGCGAGCGGCCCGAGATTGAGGGGCTGACGGATGAGGCGCTGGACCGGGCGCTGGAGTTTTACAAACTGCACAAATCCATCCCCGGTGCATTGGCCGCTGCGGGATTGCGGGGCAGTGATTTTATCACCGGGTGGAAACGGCGGGATGATCCGCTGGACATCGGCTTTATTGATGAAAGCTCTATGCTGGATGACAAGCAGTTTGACGATCTGAAGGATATTTTCAGCACGCTGGTGCTGTTTGGTGATCCTGCGCAGTTGGCACCAGTGAACCAGTCCGGCGCGATGGTTTTTGACAAGTTGCCCGCGCCTGCGGTGTACAATCTGGAGCGCATCCACCGCCAAGAGGCGGACAACCCGATCCTGGATCTGGCCCATGCGCTGGCCGATCCGCAGATGCAGTTTCAGGATTTTGAGCGCATGGTGGAAGAGACCGCCCGCCGCGATGATCGGGTGCAGTTTGCCCAGCGGGTAGAAGTGGATCTGATGGCGCGCAGCCCGGTGCTGGTCTGGCGCAATGCAACGCGGATCCGCCTGATCCATGCGTTTCGCCATGTGCATGGCGCACCAGAAGATGAGTTGCTGGAAGGTGAACCGCTGATCTGTGACGGGATCGAATTGCCCGCAAAGCATCGCAAGAAGCGGCTGGATCTGGAGGCGCGGGGGCTGATCAAAGGCGCGCAGGTGATATACCTCGGCCCTGGTCGCAAGCCGGGCTTTTCGCGGCTGCATGTGATGGGAGCGGAAGATCCGCGTGTGTCTGCGGCCTCGATCGTGAAGATCGAAGCGCCGGAGGAAGAGGAGCCGTTCATTCCCTTTGCGGCGCGGATGGGCGCAACCTTCCTGCACGGCGCGGCCGTGACCATTCACAAGGCACAGGGCAGCCAGTGGGAGAACGTGCAGGTGTTTGCGCCGGATCTGTTTGTGGCGGCGCGGATGAACCGGATGGAGGCGGGACAGCCCTTGTGGAAGCGGCTGGCCTATGTGGCGATCACGCGGGCCAGTGAGCGGCTTTATTGGGTGGTGCGCAATCGGCTGGCAAAGCCAACAGATGGATTGCGTGTGGACGATCTGATCTCGGCACCTGCGCCACTCACGCTACAGGCGCAGGAGGATAGCGCATGAAAAACATCATTGTCACCGGGGCCAGTCAGGGCATCGGCCGCGCCACCGCAGAGGCTTTCTTGAATGCAGGCTGGCGTGTGGGGGTGCTGGCGCGCAGCGAAGAAAAGCTGCAGGAGCTTGCGAGCGCTTATGAATTTGCGGTGCCGCTGGTGGCGGATGTCACCGACGCGGCCGCCCTGGAAAGCGCTTTTGCACGGTTTGTCGCCCGCAGTGAGCGCTTGGATGCGCTGTTTAACAATGCGGGGATGTTTGGGCCGACAGGTCCGATTGATGAAGTGGATCTGGGTGGGTTTGATCAGGTGCTGAATGTGAATGTGCGCGGCATGTTCATTGCAGCCAAACTGGCCTTTGCCCAGATGCGGCGTCAAAGCCCGCAGGGCGGGCGGATCATCAACAATGGATCTCTGGCTGCGCATGTGCCACGCGAGGGCTCTGTCTGCTACACCCTGACCAAACACGCGATCACGGGTCTGACCCGGAGCCTGTCGCTGGATGGACGCCCGTTTGATGTGGCCTGCGGACAGATTGATATTGGCAATGCAGCGACAGACATGGTTGCAGGCATCAACGCGCGATTGGTGGCAGAGGGCAAAGAGCCCAATCCGGCCATGGATGTAGACGATGCAGCCAAGTCCGTGTTGCACATGGCGGAATTGCCGTTGAACGCGAATGTGCAGTTCATGACCGTTATGGCGACGAAAATGCCGTATATCGGGCGGGGGTGATAAAGGGTTTTTGGGCAAAGCCGATGTTGGGTTGCTGAAAGCAAAGGGACAGACCATGGGGCGTGAGATATTGGTGCGCGATGCTGCCGCTGGTGATTATGGTCAGTGGCGACCGTTGTGGGATCAATACAATGCGTTCTATGGGAGGCATGGCGATTCCGCCCTTTCAGAGGAAATCGTTCAATTAGCATGGTCTCGTTTCCTGGATCTGGACGAACCCGTTCATTGTTTGGTTGCTGAATACGAGGGAGAGATCGTCGGCTTGGCGCATTTTGTCTTCCACAGAAACACGATCACCATTGAAAACACTTGCTACCTACAAGACCTTTTTACAGCGCCTGGGGTGCGCGGCAAAGGTGTTGGCCGAGTGCTCATCTCAACGTTCTATGACAGGGCCAAGCAGGCTGGAACAGTTGGGGTCTACTGGCACACGCATTCGACCAATCAGACGGCAATGCAGCTTTACGACCAAGTGGCGACAAATACAGAATTTGTTGTTTATCGACGGACACTGCCCGACTCTTAAAGAACACTAGAGATTTGTTTTGACGCACGTAATGAACACGTTGTCGGTAAAGTTCTCAGTCGGGTAAGCGAGGGGGTTCTTGCGTGCGCGTTTTGCGCAGTCCTCTGCACGCCCCAATCCAAATTTGTTTACCTAGATATGAGAAAGCCCCCGATCTTTGGGGAGATCGAGGGCCAAAGGCTACGTCATAAAAAGGAATTGTGTAGTCAGAATTTGCGTCGTCGTTATCCAATCAGGCCGCCGTCGGTGCGACGGACGGCAAAGACACCAGAGCGTGGCACAGAGGTGCCGCCGTCTGGGAAGTGAGAGTCGCCGCGTTCGCCGGGATGCTGAATGCCGACAAACATGGTGCGCCGATCTGGGGACCAGCACACGCCGGTGACTTCGCACTCTTTTGGCCCCACCAGGAAACGGCGGATTTCGCCGGTTACTGTGTCGCCTGCGAGCATTTGGTTGTTGCCCATTCCCGCAAAGTCTTCGGCATTAGAATAGTTGCCGTCTGTCTGGATCCACAACAGGCCGGTGCTGTCAAACGCCATCCCGTCAGGCGAGTTGAACATATTTCCAGCATTGATGTTTTGACTGCCTGCATATGCATCACTGTGTACATCCGGGTTGCCCGCGAGGGCAAAAAGGTTCCAGCTGAAGCCCGGGGCGGTGTGATCGGCGTCATCGGCCATCCAGCGGGCGATCTGACCATAGTGGTTTTCGACGCGCGGGTTGGGCCCGTTTGCAGAGGTGTCATCGCCACCCGCATTGGGTTTCACGCCACGGTTTTTGTTGTTGGTGAGCGCCACATAGGCCTCTGCCTTGGTGGGGTTCACGGCCACCCATTCCGGACGGTCCATGGTGGTGGCACCCACTTTTGAAGCCGCCTGACGGGTGTGAATGCGGATTTCCGCCTCTGTCATGCCGGTGGTTTCTGGTGTCAGCGCCAGCCATTCGCCGCGCATGTCATCGTGGAACTTGGCGACAAAAAGATCGCCGCTTTCCAGCAGGTCGGAATTGTCGCCCACGCCGGAATAGGTGCCCTCAGAGACAAAACGGTAGAGGAACTCACCGCGTTCGTCATCGCCCATATAAACGACAACCTTGCCATTTGCGGCGACCACCACAGCGGCGTTTTCATGTTTGAAGCGGCCGAGTGCGGTGCGTTTCTTCGGGGTTGAGGTGGGATCAAACGGGTCAATTTCCACCACATAGCCCGCGCGGTTGGGTTCATTTGGATCTTTGGCAACGTCAAAGCGCGGATCCACTTTGGCCCAGCCATAGCCCCAGTCTTTGGAAGACACGCCATATCGCTTCAGCTCGGCGCTGACCTCATGGGCCTCATCTTCGGCAGAGAAGTAGCCATTGAAGTTTTCTTCGCAGGCCAGATAGGTGCCCCAAGGGGTTTCGCCGTTGCCGCAGTTGTTCCAGGTGCCTTTGCAGGTGGTGCCGGTGGGATCGGCAACGGTTTTCATCAGGTCATGGCCTGCGGCTGGGCCGCTGATCTCCATATCGGTTTGCGGGGTGATGCGGCGGTTCAGGTCGCTGCCGACCACTACCTGCCATTTGCCTGCGTCATCGCGGGCCACTTCGACCACAGACACACCGTGAGCCATCATGCCCTTTTCGATGTCATCATCGCTGACCCATGCGCCATCTGGGTTGTTGCCCCAGAGGATTTTGCGGTTGGTGTATTCGTTGTTGATGGCCATGACGGTGCGGCCATCTTTGGTGAAGATCGACATGCCGTCGTTGTTGTCACCAAAGGCGCGTGCCTGAGAGACGGCGGTGCCACGGGTGGTTTCGTCAAAGGCGACGCTGTCTTTGAAGAGCGGATCTCCCCATGTGACAAGCTGTTCCCATTCAAAGCCTTCGGGCACGGTGATGGTGTCCTCAGAGTTGGCCGGGATCTGGTGGAAGCCAAAGCGGTCGGCGTGGCCATTCCCGCCTGCCTGTGCCTCACGGGTGAGGGCGGTGGTGCCCACAAGGAAAGAGCCGAGGCCAAAGGTCATGACACCGCCCAGGAAGCCGCGGCGCGACAGGGCGCTTTCCACCACGCGGTCAAAATCGGTTTCTTCGGCACGGGGGGAAATCAGTTCATCAATCTCGTCAAACGACAGGTCATCATGGGACATGGCTGGCTCCTTAAGCTGGCTGGGGCGGACCCCAAGTATCACTCGTTAAAAACGCTAGGGTGCGCCTGAATCAGTTTTGTGACAAGAAATTCTCAACCATATGACAGTGCCGCTGACGCAGATTTTGGTGCGGTTTCGGCGTTTTTTTGCCTGCGGTTGGCCGTCAGCTAGGTGAGGGCTACCTGGCGTCGGCGAGGTGCGTCTCGACAGAAATCGGGCCGGAGCTGTTCACCAGTCCGGCCCAAGATCGCATTTGTGTGGGATAAAATTAGC
>NZ_JAQJIM010000008.1:0-219957 GCF_027947445.1 Shimia sp. MMG029
CAGGCAGCGTGCAGTGGCGGGCTTTGTGCCGTTGATCTGTCTGGGGCGTCGCAGCCGCGATATGATCCCTGCGCTCCCTGAGTAAAGATCCAAGTGCCTGACATGCTGCATGTTGGATCTCACGGCGCAAAAGGCGCGAAGATCTACTTGAAAACCTGTCTTTAAGTCTATGATTTAGATAAGATTTACCTCGTGAAATTTTCCGCTTTGAGACTGCCAGTCAGAGCGCTAGCTATCTGCCCTTGCCGCGCTATTTCTGTCAAAAATCCGTTGACACTTCAGATATGAAGTGGCTTTATATATGAAACGTCAGCCTTTGGGAGGAGGAGGATGATTCCAGCATCCACGCTGGCGCAGGAGGATTTCCTAGCGCAGAACAGCAAGATCACAATGCAGCTTCACGGGATTGGAAAATCATTTTCCGGGGTGAGCGTGCTGCGTGATGTGAGCCTTCAGATTTCAGGTGGCGAGATCCACACACTGATGGGCGAAAATGGCGCAGGCAAAAGCACACTGGTGAAGATCATCAGTGGCGTGCAGGGGCAGAGCTTTGGGGCCATTGAAATCGATGGGCAAGAGGTGCAGTTCAACTCGCCTGCTGAGGCCAACGAGAGTGGCATCGTGATCATGCATCAAGAGTTGAGCCTGATCCCGGAGATGACAGTCGCGCAGAATGTCATGCTGGGCCAAGAGCCGATGATTGGCGGTGTCATGGTGGACAACGGCAAGCTGCGTGAAACGGCCCAAAAGGCGCTGAAGAAGTTTGGCTTCTCTCTGGAAGTGGACACGCTGGTGAAAGACCTGCGGGTTGGCGAACAGCAACTGGTGGAGATTGCGCGGGCCTTGCTGATGGATGCGCGGCTTCTGATTATGGATGAGCCGACCAGTGCATTGTCGCAGGCCGAAGCAGATATCCTGATGGAGGTGGTGCGCGATCTGGCGCAGCAGGGTGTGGCGATTGTCTATATCTCTCACCGCATGGATGAGGTTTTTGAAATCTCTGACCGGGTCACGGTTTTGCGTGATGGTGACATGATCGGCACAACGCTGGCGGCGGATACGACACCTGAAGATCTGGTCCAGATGATGGTGGGGCGGTCTGTTGAAATCAAACCGGTGATCCGCCAGACGCCTGCCGTGTCAGAGACGGTTTTGTCGGTGCGAAATCTGAGTGCAAAGGCGGGTGGTCGTCAAGTTTTGGACGAGGTGTCCTTCGATCTGCGGCGCGGAGAAGTTCTTGGTATCGGTGGCCTGCTTGGTGCTGGTCGCACGGAATTGCTTGAGACGATTTTTGGGGCACGCGGTGACAGCTTTGCCGGGGAGATCCTTGTGCATGGCGAAAGCGTGCGACTGGCAACCCCGTCTGATGCTGTACGTCATGGTTTGGCGTTGATTACCGAGGATCGCAAAGGCAACGGGCTTTTGCTTGACCGCTCTATTGCGGACAATGTGATCTTGCCTTTGCTGCCGTTGAAGTCCCGCTTTGGTCTGCTGTCAAAAAACCGGCGCAATGCAGAGGCCGAAGATGCGATTGCGCGACTGCGTGTGGCGGCGAACGGTGTGGAGCACGTTGTGGGACGTTTGAGCGGGGGGAACCAGCAAAAGGTTGTGCTTGGCAAATGGTTGGCCACATCGCCGAGTATTTTACTTTTGGATGAGCCGACGCGCGGGATCGATATCGGTGCGAAAGATGAGATTTACGATCTGATTGGGCAACTGGCAGATCAAGGTATTTCAGTATTGTTTGCGAGCTCTGAAATATCTGAATTCATGGCGGTTTGTGACCGCATGATCGTGCTCTGTGACGGGCATGTCGCTGGAGAGCTGACGCGGGACGAGATGTCCGTGGACGCGATCAAAGACCTTTCTATGCAATTTGACCAAGCGTGAGCCGAGACATGAGTATGACAGACGCCCGTCCCCCTGCAACTCCCAAGCCTAGTGTCGAGCCAAAGGCTGATCGAAAATGGCTGTTACAGCTTTTGGACAAGACAAAACTTTACTGGGGCCTTGTGGCGCTGATCGTGTTTGGCGCGTTGACCTCGCCGCTCTCGTCCAAGGGCAACAATATCTTTCTGTCGCTTGGCAACCTGACGGATATTCTACGACAGGTTTCGGTGACAGGTATTGTTGCCGTTGGCATGACGCTGGTGATTTTCATTGCTGGAATTGATCTTTCGGTGGGGTCGATAATGGCGCTTGGCACAGTCATCTGCGCAATGCTGTTGACCCAGTCGGGTTGGACGGCTGCGAGCATGTTTTCCGTACCTGCGACCGGCGTGATTTTGTTTGTTGCGGTGGCTGCGCTGATTTTCTTTGTGCAATCGCAGATGCGTGCGGCAAGTACAAAAGATCAACCAAGCGTTCCCTCAAAGTTGCCCTCCATGGCGATTGGTCTGGTGGTGGCACTGGCCGCGATGTTGTGGCTTGGCTTGCAGGTTGATGACAAGTTCGGCGTGATGGGTGTTCTGATTGCCGTACCTTGCGTCGGCATCATCATGGGCACACTCAATGGCGCGCTGATCGTTTATGGCCGCTTGCAGCCCTTCATTGTGACACTGGCGATGATGGTGGGGGCGCTTGGTTTGGCGCGGGTGATTGCTGGACAGGATACCGCGGTTTACCCGGTCTATACCGGCAGCAATGCCGTGCAGGAATTTGACGTGCTGCGCAGCCTGCTGTGGGGCGTGGTGCCGGTGCCGGGGCTGTTTTTCCTCGCCATTCTCGCGATCTTCTTTGTGCTGACGCGTTTCACCACCTTTGGCAGCTATCTGCTGGCGATTGGCGGCAATGCGGAGGCGGCGCGTCTGGCCGGGATCAATGTGAAGCGCAACACCATTGTGACCTATGCGATTGCGGGCGGGCTGTCGGCGCTGGCGGGCATTCTTTATGTTGCGCAATTCCGGCAGGGCAAGCCGGATGCGGGCCTTGGGCTGGAGCTGGATGCGATTGCTGCTGTGGTGATCGGTGGCACTAGCTTGATGGGGGGACGTGGCGCGATCTTGGGTACCTTTGTGGGGGTGCTGATCTTTGGCTTCCTCAGCAATATTTTGCAGCTCAACAACATCGACAGCAACACCCAGCTGATTCTGAAAGGTGTGATCATTATTGCCGCCGTCCTGTTGCAGGAAGGCCGGATCGAAGAATTCCTCTCTGCGGTGAAACGCAAGATCCGTGGAGAGAAATAGCCTTGACCTCGCAGTTTGGAGGACCGGAGATCAGGGCATTTGCCAAACAGCCTACTGGCTGAACCATGACAAGGGAGAAGATTATGCAAAGAAGAACTTTCGGCAAGAGCCTATGCGTTGCGGCGCTCGCAGTTACAACCAGCGCGACAGCGCTGTTGGCAGCGGACAACTATGTCATTGGCTTTTCACAGGTGACAACGGTTGAACCATGGCGTGTGCAGTTCAACAAAGACCTGCGGGCGGAAGCGGCGCTGCATGATAATGTGGAGTTGTTGATTGCGGATGCGAATGACCGCACCGAGAAGCAGGTTGCGGATGTAGAAAACTTCATCCGTCAGGAAGTGGATGCGATCCTGATTTCGCCAAAAGAATCCGCGGGCCTGACTGGTGTTGTGGAACAGGCCACAGATGCGGGCATTCCTGTGTTTGTTCTCGACCGCAACGTGGACACGGATAAGTTTGTGCAGTGGGTCGGTGGTGACAATGAGCTGATCGGCCGCGCGGCGGGGCAATTTGCACTGGACAAACTCGGTGGTGAAGGCAGCGCGTCCGGCACCATCGTCGAAATCTGGGGTGGGCTTGGCACGCAAGCGGCGCACGACCGCGCAAATGGTTTCCATGAAGCGTTTGAGGGTGAAGCCGGTGTGAAATTCCTGCTCGATCAGCAGTCGGGCGATTGGAAGCAGGATCAGGCTTATGACATCATGTCCACAGCCCTGCGCAACTATGAAGATATCTCCATGGTGTATGGTCACAATGACCCGATGGCCTATGGCGCCTATCTGGCGGCCAAAGATGCAGGGCGCGCAGATGACATCCTGTTTATCGGCGTAGATGCATTGCCAGGTGAAGGTGTCACTTGGGTGTCCAATGGTGAACTGGCCGCGACATTCCTCTACCCAACTCCGGGTGCCGAAGGGCTGCGTCAGGCGCTGGCGTATCTTGGGGGCGAAAAGGTAGAAAAATCCGTTGTGATGGGCACAGAAGCGGTCACCGCTGAAAACGCCGACGATATCCTTAAGCGTAATGGCTTGAAGTGATCCCCGTGCGGCCCTTGACCTCCCCCAAGGGTCGACAAAGTCTGCGCAGGAGCTTATGGCTCCTGCGCAACTTGCTTTAAATTCCTGAGCTTAGCGACCGCCGTGACCGAGCCAATCAGCAGACTGCAAAAATACTCCGCACCGGCCCTTGAGAAGGGGTTGGACATTTTGGAGCTTCTGTCGCTGAGACCCGGTGTCGCACTGACACATGCAGACATCGCCAAAGGCATTGGCCGTTCAAAGAACGAGATTTTTCGGATGATGGTGGTTCTGGAAGAGCGCGGCTACATTTGCCGGGGCGAAGGGGATGTGTTTTTTCTTACACCAAAGCTGGGTGAGCTTGGCGGTGTCCGAAACCCGACTGGTCAGATGATTGATATTGCGCGCCCTTTGATGGCGCAGCTTTCCCAGAAAATTGAGCAATCCAATCACTTATGGGTCATTGAAGACAGTAAAATGCGGGTTGGTGCGGCTGCGAGTGCGGCTGGTTCTTACAGTCTTGCATTGAGCGAGGGGGTGCAAGCGCCGGTGTTTGGGTCTTCTGCTGGGGCGTGTTTCCTAGCGGGCTTGCCAGATGCAGATGCCCGTCTGCAAAAACTCGCCACGATGGATGAGTTTGTCGCGGCAGGTGCGTATGCGCCTTTTGATAAGGATGTCGAGGACTGCGCGCGCACGGATGTCTGTGTTCTCTCCCATGCTGAGAATGCCGGGATCGTGGAGATTTCTGCGCCGCTTTGGACCAAAGGTCGCACAAAAGTGGTTGGCGCGTTAAGTGTGCCTATGATCCGCAGCGGCGATCGCCCAAATGAAATTGGTGCGGTGGTTGCCGCATTGAAAGAGACCATAGAAGCCATTCGCGCGAAACTGGTTCTTTTGGCTGTCTTTGAGGAAGTCATCTAAGAACTGGATTTGGTCTTCTTATGGGGTGTGTTGTGTGATTAATCGACCCCACTGCATCTCATAGTGTCCCAAAGCTAAGCCCTGTTTCCACTCCAAAGCAGTTATC
Organism: Shimia sp. MMG029; assembly: GCF_027947445.1. Lineage (NCBI taxonomy): Bacteria > Pseudomonadati > Pseudomonadota > Alphaproteobacteria > Rhodobacterales > Roseobacteraceae > Shimia > Shimia sp. MMG029. The sequence goes on from NZ_JAQJIM010000008.1 coordinate 5,235, forward strand.
CCTGCTCCCGCCATGGGGGCTGAGATTGCGCCAGCCTCGTGATCGGTCACAGTGGTTATGCGCGGTACACAAGCACCGAACAGGATGCGTGGCGCACCACCCGCGCGGCAGTAGAGCCGAGCAGATAGTCAGACAAGTCGGGTTTATGTGACGCCATTACAATGCAACCGATGTCGTTGTCTGCTGCGTATTCCACAATCGTGCGATAGCTGTGACCGGTGACGATCACCGGTTTGACCTCCGGATGGGATGCGGTTTTTTCCCGCAATAGGTCCTTGGCAGTTTCAAAGCCCTGCTGCAGCAATTTTTCACCGAGAGCGGCTTTCGCCATGCTGTGCGGGGATTCGTAGACATGCAGAGCGATGATCTGACCGCTGGGCTTACAGAGCGCCTTGGCGGCTGCAAGTGTTTCGGGTGAAATGTCGTGATTGAGTGCCATGGGCACGAGAATTTTATCGTACATTGCCATCTCCTGTTTGCGGCCACTTGGTGTTCAGATCGGGCTTAATTCCAAGGGGTAAGTATGACTTTGGGCGCGGCCACTGTGCCTGCGTGCAGCTCTTCAAATGTGCGCACACCCGTTTCGAGCGTACGTTCTTCGAACCACTCCAATGATCCCAGACCTCCGGCAAAAAGTGCCTGTGCGGTGTCTTGAAAATCCTGGGAGGTATAGGTGTAAGTGCCAATAAAGGTCACTTCCTGAAGCGTCATGCGTCGAATGTCCAAACCGCCCAAGTCTTCTCCGAGGCCGATATGAGCGACCACGCCTCCGGGTTCAACGTGCGCCGATGCCGCAGCGCGTGTGGCCGCGATACCGACCGCGTCGATGATGAGCGGTGCAGCTCGTTCCGGTTTCGGCAGGATCTGTGCAGTACAATGGTCGCTGAGGAACTTGGCGCGGGCCGGGTTCGGCTCAACAATGTCGACCATTGGCAGCCCTTGGGCACGCAGGCTGAGGTAGCTGGCCAGCCCAATCGCACCTCCTCCGATGACCAATGCGCGTGGTTCCATGGCTGGATGCAGGGCTTCAAGCCCCAATCGCGCTGCGTGCCATCCCACCGCTAGCGGTTCTGCCAATGCCGCTTTACTAAGCGGGAATGTATCCGGGACAGTGACCAGATTTTCGGGAGGCAGCGCGACAAATTGTGCGAAGGCGCCTTCGCGCGGTGGCATGGAAATGATCTGTCGTTGCGGGCAAAGGTTCTCGCGCCCGGAATGACAGGCCGCGCAATTTCGGCAAGTCACCAGGGGGTTGAGTGTCACACGGCGGCCCTTCTCTGGGCCTTCTTCGACGATGCCTGCTGCCTCATGACCGAGGATCAAGGGGGCAGGGCGACGGCTGTCATGACCCAAGAAGGCGTGCATGTCTGAGCCACAGATGCCAACGGCCTCCACCCGTATCAGTGTGTCGCGTTCCTGCATGGCGGGCATGGGGACGTCTTGAAAGCGAAGCGTTTTGGGGGCGTCGTAGATGAGGGCTTTCATTTGGCGGTATATCCTCCGTCGACCATAAGGAGCTGACCTGTCACGTAGGCCGAGGCGTGAGAGCAAAGAAACAACAGGGGGCCGTCGATGTCTGTCATCTGTCCATTGCGTCCAATGCAGGTTTGGGCGGCATTGCGGGCAGCGCGGTCTGGATCTTCAAAGACGGGTTGGGTGAGCTCTGTCGGAAAGAAGCCGGGGCCAATTGCGTTCACGTTGATCCCATAAGAGGACCACGCTTCTGCCATCGCGCGGGTCAGCTGTGCAATTCCGGCCTTTGTGGCTCCATAGGCAATTCCGCCCGGGAAGGCGCGCGTGGTTTGCAAAGAGGCAAAATTGACAATCCGCCCCCATCCTTTGGCTTTCATGGCGGGCGCAAAGGCTTGGCTGACAAAGAAGGGCGCCGATAGGTTGAGAGCGAGGGTTTTGTCCCAGCCGTCGGCGGTGACCTCATCTGCGGATTGCCGCGTGTTGATGCCTGCTGCATGGACGAGGATATCGGGTGTGCCGAAGGGCGCAGAGACTGCATTTCTGAGATTGGAGAGGCCGTCACGGTTTGTCACATCAAACGCAACAAAACCCGACTTTTCGCCAAGCTCTTCGATCAGTGAGAGGAGTTCTGGTTTGCGACGGGCGACGGCAATGACATTAGCGCCAGCGGCAGTGAGTGCAATCGCCGCGCGGCGTCCAAGGCCAGAACTGGCGCCCGTGACACAGGCCGTTTTGCCCGTCAGATCAAAAAGCACACGGGGATCATCCATTGGCAGAGAGGTCGAAGTTTTCGCCTGGGAAGTATTTTGCGAGGCGCGCGTCGGCGGCGCGGGCGTGTCCTTCCATGCCTTCAAGGCGTGAGATGCGCGCTGTGGCCTCTGCAACAGGTTTTGATCCCTCACGCGTGGCCCGCTGCCAGGTTACGATTTTCATGTATTTGTGCACAGACAACCCGCCTGTGTAGCTGGCGGCGCGAGATGTGGGCAACACGTGATTGGTGCCGGCGGCCTTGTCGCCGTAAGAGACTGTGGTTTCTTCGCCCAAGAACAGCGAGCCATAACAGGTGAGGCGGTCGAGCCACCAATCAGGTTCTGCGGCTTGTACTGTGAGGTGCTCTGGGGCGTATTCATCGGAAGTTGCGGCCATGTCTTCGCGGTTGGCGCAGAGAATGACCTCTGCATAGTCGCGCCAAGCGGCGGAGGCGTTGTCGCGGTTCACCTCTGGCAGAGTGGCAATCAGATCGGGGACGCGGGTCAGCACCTCTTCGGCCAAGGCGCGATCATCGGTGACGAGCCACACCGGTGAATTGTAGCCATGCTCTGCCTGACTGACGAGATCGGTTGCGACGATGTGGGGGTCGGCGGTGCCATCTGCCAGGATCAGGCTGTCTGTCGGACCGGCGATCATGTCGATGCCCACGCGGCCAAAGAGGATGCGTTTGGCCTCAGCCACGAACTGGTTGCCGGGGCCGACGAGGATATTGGCTTTGGGCAGACCAAAGAGGCCGAAGGTCATGGCAGCAACCCCCTGAACGCCGCCCATCGCCAGAATACGATCAGCGCCGCAGATATGGGCGGCATAGGCGATGGCTGGGGCCACACCCACGCCGGGCTGTGGAGGGGAGCAGGCGGTGATGTGGCGACATCCGGCAACTTTGGCGGTGGTGACGGTCATGATCGCGCTGGCAATGTGGCTGTAGCGCCCGCCGGGGACGTAGCAGCCAGCCGCATCCACCGGGATCGCTTTTTGGCCGGTGATAAAGCCCGGGATCAATTCGGTTTCAAAGCTTTTTACCGTGCGTTTCTGCATTTCGGCAAAGCGGCGCACATTGTCGTAGGCAAACAGAATGTCGTCTTTGAGTTTGTCAGGCACCAGTTCAGATGCGTGATCAACATCAGCCTGTGTCATCAGGGTTGGGCCATCGTATTTGTCAAATTTGGCCGCATATTCCAGCGCCTTAGCATCGCCACCCGTTTCGATGTCATTGAGGATTGTCTTGACCGTTTCATGCACATCCGAGGCATCGGACTTCGGGGTCAGCGTTGCTTTCTTCAGATAGGTTCGGGCCATAGACGATGTCCTTTTGTGCGCAAGCAGGGTTATTGACCGTAGATGAAATTGGGCAGCCAGAGAGCGATTTGGGGGAAGAGGAAGATCAGGGTGAGGCCGATCAATTGGATCACCATGAACTGCATCATGCCGAAATAGATGTCGCGCAGGTCCCATTCCGGCACGACGCCTTTCAAGAAGTAGGCAGAGAGCGCCACAGGCGGGCTGAGCCAGGCTGTTTGCAGGTTTACGGCTACCAAGATCGCGAACCAGACCAGCAGATCATTGGTGTTTTCAAAGCCCAGATCAAGCGAGGTGACTGTGGGGATCAGGATGGGCACAATGATCAGCACGATGGGCACCCATTCCAGAGGCCACCCCAGCAGGAAGATCAGGGCCATAATCAACATGAGGATGAGCACGGGGCTCATGTCGAGCGACAAGAGAAGCTCGGTCAACATCTTTGGCGTGCCAAGGTTGGAGAAGACGGCGCCAAAGAAATTTGAGGCGGCCACCAAAAACATGATGAGCACTGTGATTTCCAGGCTTTTCAGAAGGGCCTCATAGAGACCGGGGATCGTGAATTTGCGGTACAGTACGGACAGTACAATCGCGCCGAACGCGCCGCAGGCAGAGGCTTCAGCTGGTGTTGCCCAGCCCGCGAGAATGGATCCGAGTGCGAAGGCAATCAGCACCGTGGGTGGCACAAGCCCCATGAAGAATTCATACCAAAGTTCAGAAAAGTAAAATCCTCCCGGTCGGGTTTTGTTGAGCCAGCCGTAGACGGCAAACATCACTCCAATCCACGCGCAGGGCACCACCAACGCGCCGAGCGGAAAGCCGAATCCCTCTACAAGGCCACGGGTGATGAGCCAGATCAAGAAAACCAACGAGGCCATCACCAGAACGACTTCGAGCAGGTAGTATGGAGATGTTTCAGGCTGTTCTTCTGGAGGCAGGATGGGGCCGAGATCCGGGTTCAGCCAACAACGGCCCAGCGAATAAAGTAGGTACAGTCCGGCGAGCATTATCCCGGGGATGATGGCGGCGCGGAAGAGGTCGGTCACTGGCACTTCGAGCACAGGTCCCATCACAATCAGCATGATGGAGGGCGGGATCAGAATGCCCAATGTGCCACCTGCTGTGATGGTGCCTGCGGCGAGGCGCACATCATAGCCGGACTTGTTCATCGTACGGGCGGCCATAATGCCGAGGATCGTGACCGATGCGCCCACAATGCCGGTTGCGGCGGCGAAGATAGTGGACACAAACAGCACCGCGATGAAGAGGGCGCCGCGGGTACGGCTCATCATCATCTGCACCGCTTGGAAGAGCCGCTCCATCAGGCCGGCCTGTTCCATCACGATGCCCATGAAAATGAAGAGGGGCACCGCGACCAGTTGATCAGAGAGCATCACCGAGTTGGTTTGCAGCGTCATCAGGAAGGTGGCGAGTTTGAAATTCGCGCCCCATGTGCCGAAGACAAAACCGAGGAAGATTAGGGTGAAGGAAATTGGGAAGCCCACAAAGATGGCAAACAGCATCACGGCAAGCATGATGAGGCCGATGGTGGGTTTGTCGATGCCCGGCCCGCTGCCAAAAATGCTTTCCCAGACATCACCAAGCGGCAGTACATCGGGGAAGAACACTCCCACGGTGACGACCGTGAGAACAATGGCATAAAACGGTAAGATCCGCAGGAAGATCCGTTCACGCTCTTTTCCCATCTGGTGAAAGGCGCGGAAGAGTTCCGGGAAACCTTGCAGAAACAGCAGTGCGGCGCCAACTGGCATGGCAAGACGCGCGGGCCATAAAATCGGGGCCCATGTGCTGTCTGCTGCGGTTTCATTCACCAGAAAAGCCTTCAGCCAGTATTCTGTTGAAACCCATGTAAAAAACAGCATCGCGGGCAGGTAGAAGGCCATGTAGAGCGTCGCATCGACTGTGGCCTGCGTCTTGGGGGACCACGTGCGATAGAGAAAGTCGGCGCGTATATGCACCCCGCGCAACAGCGCGTAGCCTGCAGCGGCCATGAACAGCACGCCGCCAATCATGCGGCTGATGTCATAGACCCACAGCGTCGGGCCAAGCCCCCAAGCGGTTGCGACACTGTGCATGCCGTTTTGCGTGAGGATCGCAAACAGATTGCGTGAGACCACTTCAAACACGATCGCGAGGATCAGTGGCAGCATCAGAAGGCAGATCAGCCGCCCCGCCCACATGTTCAGGATATCGATTGCCGCAGTGATCGGTCGCTGCCACGGCGTCATGTCTTCTGGCGTCTCACCTGGTTGTTCTGTGCGCCTTTCAGCGATCAGCTCATCGGTGATGTCGAGCTCGTCTGGTGTCACCTCTTCGGCCATCTGGCACGTCCCCGTTGAAAAGTATTTGTGTTTTATCGGTGTTGGTCTGCCCCGAGCGGCTTGGGGCAGACCAAGGTGTAATGCAGGTTTATTTCAGGCTGTCAGCAAACGCTTTTCCGAGGTTTGCGTTTGAAGTCTGCGCCCCTGCCCAGAACGGAACTGCGATTTCGGCAAAGTCTTTTTGGGACTGCCAGACTTCGGCGAAAAATTCATTTTCAGCCGCCGCTGCCTCAAGGGACGCCTGCGCCGCGGTCATATATTCGCTGAAATAGTCCGTTGGGGTATCATGCAGTTGCACGCCGTGGTTTTCTGTCAGATCCTTGAGCGCCTTGCCGTTCTCAAAAATGCGGTATGACATTGCCTTTGACAGGGAGGCATTGGCCGCCACTTCCAGGGCTTTTTTCTCTGTATCTGTGAGACCCTCATAGACATCGCCATTGATGTAGAGGTCTGCGTTCACAACCACCTGATGCAGACCCTGCAGGTAGTAGTGTTTCAGCACTTTCTGGAAGCCAAAGACGGAGTCTGGCTTGGGGCAGCACCATTCAGCGGCGTCAATTGTGCCTTTCTCAAGTGCGGGCAAGATGTCTCCACCGCCCATAGCAACGGCCGCCACGCCGATATCGCTGTAAGCTTTCCCAACCATGCCGGGAGGGGCGCGGAAGCGCAGCTTGCGGAAGTCGTCCATGGAGGCAATCGGTTCTGGGAACCACCCAAGCGCTTCAGGGCCAACCGGTTGCAGCATGAACCCTTTGACGTTTACCCCCATTTCGTCCCAGAGGCGGTCATAGAGCTCTTTACCGCCGCCATATTGAAACCAAGACATGAAAGCGATGTTGTCCAGTCCAACACCTGCGCCCGCGATTGGGGCCCCAAAGAGGTTGGCTGCAGGGTGCTTACCGCCCCAATAGTGGGTCCAGGCAAAGCCCCCCTCGATCAGGCCGCTGTCAACGGCATCTAGCGTTTCACGCACACCCACAACTGCTCCTGCGGGCAGAACTTCGATCTTCACAGATCCATTTGTCAGAGCGGCCACATCGGCGGCAAACTCATTTAGCATTGTCACTTCGTCTGCCTGTGCCGGGATCACGGATTGTACCCGGATCACCGTTTCTGCAAACGCCGCTGATGCGGTCAGGGCGAAGGTCGCAACGCCCACCGCAATGGATTTCAAATTCAGCATTTTAGTTCCTCCCTAGATGTTTGCCTCCTGGACTTGTTTTTGTCTCACCAAGGCCGAAGGCTTTAACCTGGCGGTGTCTTTGTTGGCATGTTGCCCTTCCTCTTTTGAAAACTGTGTCATGGGGTGACGTCCTCTAAGATGAGGTCGCTGGCCTTTTCGCCGATCATAATGGCGGGGGCGTTGGTGTTGCCGCTGACGATACGGGGCATGATGGAGGCGTCGGCCACGCGCAGTCTGTCGATGCCGCGTACGCGCAGACGGGCGTCCACAACGGCAAGAGGATCGTTGCCCATCTTACAGGTGCCTGTGGGGTGATAGATGGTCACTGCCGTTTTGCGCGCCCATTCCAGCGTGCCAGCTTCATCATCGTAGGCGATGTCGCGCCCAGGTGCATGTTCTTCTATGATGTGCGACTTAAGCGGTTCAGTTTGTGCAATTTTGCGTGCGATCTGAATGCCTTTGACGATGGTTTGGCAATCTGTATCGGTGGCCAGATAATTGGGGTGGATGGCTGGGTGGTCGTCCATTTTGGCCGACTTCAGCTCCAAATGGCCCGCACTTTCCGGGCGCAGTTGCAGGACGGACGCCGTGAAAGCAGAGAATTTATGGGGGCCTTCTGCCGGACTGTCCGCACTAAAGGGCTGGATGTGAAATTGGATATCAGGTGTTTCTAGATGCGCCGCAGTTTTCAAAAAACCGGTGCCAAGGCTCGCCGCCATTGTCATAGGGCCGCGCTGGGTTGCCGCATACTGCAGCGCAATTGCGGCCTGCTTGATAATATTGTTGGTCTCAACATTTATTGTGCTGAGGCGGGTTTTGAAAACCGGGCGGGCTTGCAGATGGTCTTGCAGGTTTTTGCCGACACCTGGCAGAGCGGTTTGGGTCGGTATGCCGTGCGGTTTCAAGGTCTCGGGATCACCGATCCCAGAAAGCATGAGGATATGCGGCGAGCCGATTGCGCCAGCGCTTAAGATAACTTCACCCAGCGCGGTTATGGTTGTTGGTTCGCCGTTGATGCGCACGCGTACGCCGGTCGCACGACCATTGGCGAGGAGAACTTTCTCTGTCTGGGCGTTTGTGAGAATTTCAAGATTGTGTCGGTGGCGCGCTGGGCCGAGGTAGGCCACCGCCGAGGAACACCGCCGCCCCCCGCGCATTGTAAGTTGAAAATACCCAACGCCTTCTTGATCTGCGCCGTTGTAGTCTGGGTTTCGCTGGTAGCCTGCGGCCTCGGCGGCATCGATCCAACGATCGACCACGTCACGTGTGAGGCGTGAGTTTTGCACCGAAAGCGGACCTGACGTGCCACGCAACCCGGAATGATCTGGTCCTTCCCACCGTTCTGAGCGCTGGAAATAGGGCAGGACGTCTTCCCATGACCAGCCTGTGCACCCCAGTTGCGCCCAGCCATCATAGTCTTGTGGCTGGCCGCGCACATAGAGCAAACCATTGATGGAGCTTGAGCCCCCCAGCACACGCCCGCGAGGCCACGGAATGCCGCGACCTGCGATGCCCGGATCCGGGGAGGTGTGATAGCACCAGTCGGTTCCGGGATTGCCCATGGTTCGAAAATATCCGACGGGAATGTGGATCCAAGGATTGGTGTCGCGTGGTCCGGCTTCGATCAAGGCAACGTTATGCCGCCCATCAGCTGAAAGCCGATTGGCGAGAGCGCATCCGGCCGAGCCGGCCCCTACAACGACGTAATCAAACTCCAAATTGCCTCCAAAGATCAAAAAATGAGACTTTTTGTCTTGTTTTTTGCTCAATTATTGACGCTACAATGATTCACCGACAAATCAAGAACCTTTCTTACCTAAGGGAAAGATGACCGAGACTGACCGTATACCAACCAATTTACGCACGTTGATGATCTTGGAAGTGCTGGGTCGCAGCGATCGGGCTATGAGCGCGACGGAGATCAACACAGCGCTGGGCTTGCCCAAACAGACAGTGCATCGGTTGTGCGCAACGCTGGAGCAGACTGGATTTTTGACGCGGCAAGGCAATTCGCGGCGGTTTCAAGTGGCGCGGCGGTTGCGAGAGTTGGGGGCTGGATTGCTGTACAATTCGCGTGACCACATCGCACGACGCCAGATCCTCTTGGATGTGGCAGATCAGATTGGCGAGACCGTGAATTACGTTGTGCCGGAAGATGCGGGCATGAGTTATTTGGATCGTGTCGAGACGGATTGGGCGTTTCGTATTCAACTGCCAATTGGCACGCATGTGCCGTTTCACTGTACGGCAAGCGGGAAAAGCTTCCTTGCCAGCCTTGCGCCGGCGGCACGCAGAAAATGTGTTGCATCGCTTACTTTACAGCGGATGACACCGGCGACACATACGTCGCAAGATACCCTTCTTGACGAATTGGAGCTGATTGCAAGTCGTGGGTATGCCTTTGATGAAGAGGAGTTTTTAGAGGGTATGGTCGCGATGGCCGTTCCTGTGAAAGATCCGGCCGGTCGCTTTGTTGCCGCGCTTGCCTATCATGGGCCGACGCAACGTGTGGTGCTCGCAGAGGCTGTTAAGCAAGTCGATGTTTTGCACACAGCAGCCAAGCGGCTGAGTGTCGCGCTTTTTGGCGAGCACTAGGCGTTTCAGGCACATCTCAGACGTGCACAACGCGCAAAAGGAAAAGCCCCGCACGTTTGTGCAGGGCTTTGAACTGTTTCACTTGGCGCAGAGATCAGGCGCCGACCATGCCGACAATTTCATAGGTTTTCTTCAAAATCGGTGCAGCTATTTCACGCGCTTGACCTGCGCCGTGGGCAAGGATTCTGTCGATTTCTGCTTGGTCTTGCATCAACCGTGCCATTTCGGTGGAGATTGGCGCAAGCTTCTCAACCGCCAGCTCTGACAGCATTGGCTTGAATTCAGAAAATTGTTTGCCACCCACATCCGCGAGAACCTGTTCGACAGATTGCTCAGACAGACCGGCGTATATATTCACCAAATTGCGCGCCTCTGGGCGGTCTTCCAGACCTTTGGCTTCAGAAGGCAGGCCTTCTGGATCGGTTTTCGCCTTGCGAATTTTCTTGGCGATGGTGTCCGTATCATCCGTCATGTTGATGCGGGAGGCATCAGAGGGGTCAGATTTGGACATTTTCTTTGAGCCATCACGCAATGACATAACGCGGGTGGCTGCGCCTTCGATCACAGGCTCCGTCACCGGGAAGAAGTCTACACCGTAGTCATGGTTGAACTTCAGCGCGATGTCACGGGTCAGCTCCAGATGCTGTTTCTGATCCTCACCGACAGGCACGTGAGTGGCGTGATATACGAGAATGTCAGCCGCCATAAGAGCCGGGTAAGCAAACAGGCCAAGAGATTGGTTCTGTGCGTTTTTTCCAGCTTTGTCTTTCCATTGTGTCATGCGCTGCATCCAACCCATGCGGGCGATACAGTTGAAGATCCATGCCAATTGCGCGTGTTCGGCAACCTGACTCTGGTTGAACAGGATCGACTTTGCAGGGTCGATGCCCGCCGCAATAAAGCCTGCGCAGAGCTCGCGGGTGTTGGCCGCCAGCGTGGCTGGGTCCAAGAGCTTTGCTGTGATCGCGTGCTGGTCGACCATGCAATAGACGGTCTCATGAGAGCCCGCATCCTGCATATCGACAAAGCGCTTCATTGCACCGAGGTAATTGCCCAGCGTCAGGCCGCCCGAGGGTTGAATCCCGGAAAAGACGCGTGGGGTAAAGGTGGAGGACGTTTGGACCGCCTCGTTCATAGGAATACTCCGTCTGGATTTGTTAACGCGCTTGGCTTACCTACGGTGTCAAACCCCGTCAAGAAGGACGGGCAAGGAGTACAGGCATGTCACATCCCGACGATCAAAGCCCCATCAACCCACTGCCGCCCGTTGTGACGGCATTGTTCCTGATTCTGGCAGGGGTGGAGGCCGTGTTGTGGCTCGGCTCCAAGGGGATACTGGGCGGGCCTACCGCAGTGGGTTGGCGGCTTGAAACCATTCAACGCTATGCATTTTCCGCAGAAATTTATGACTGGATGGTAACCACCGGCAATTGGCCGATGGAACATGTTGTTCGATTTGTGAGCTATTTGTTTGTGCACGGAAATTTCACACACGCGCTGTTTGGCGGTGTTTTGCTTCTGGCGATGGGCAAAATGGTTGGGGAAGTGTTTTCTGGTTGGGCGACACTCGCGATTTTCCTGTTGTCCGGTGTGATCGGGGCCTTTGGCTATGCTGTGGTTTTGGACAGCGAGATCCCGCTGCTCGGGAGCTATCCCGGGGTCTATGGCCTGATTGGCGCATTTACTTTTTTGATGTGGACCCGGCTCGGCGCAGTTGGCGCGCCACAGGCACGCGCGTTTTCGCTCATTGGCATGCTTGTGGGGATTCAGCTGATCTTTGGCCTCATCTTTGGCGGAGCGCCAGATTGGGTTGCGGATGTGATCGGATTTGGCACAGGGTTTGCCATATCTTTTGTTCTCACACCGGGTGGCTGGCAGCGCATCGTGGAAAAAATCCGCCGCCAGTAGAGGCGCATTCTAAGCGGGGTTTTCGCTGTCGATTTTGCGAACAGCGAGCCCCAATGCCAGTGCGCTGACGCCGTTGGACAAAAGTTCAATGGCGAGAAGCACACCGAGCAGAACCGTCGCGGACTGCGGGAAATTGTTCAAAACCATTAAGCCGAGGGCGACTGAGATCACGCCTGAGAGCACGAGGGCCAAGCGGGCGCTGCCTTGGAAATTCAAAAGACCAAAGCCCAATTTGAACGCACCGGAGACAAGGAACAGGATCCCGGCGATCAGTGTCAGCGATAGTAGGCCTTTGAGCGGCTCACCGATGATATGAACACCAATCACTGTGGCGATGAGGCCCAAAAGGCTCCCCACAATTTTCGCGCCAGTTGTCTCAGCTCTGAACGCGGCGAAGACCTGTAGCAACCCCATGATCACAAAACTCCAGGCCACGAACAAGGTGGCTGTGATTGAGGCCGCAAACGGATACACCAGCGCAACAATGCCCAGAACGATGGCCAATACGCCAACAATCATCAATAGGACAGAATTTTTCATTTCCCACTCCATACATAAATCTATGGATCCATCTAAGGGCGAGTGCGCGGGCGTAAGCAACCGTTTATCTTTAAAACATCAGCCTTTGCCGCGCTTTGCTGCGCTTCGAAGGTCCTGCATGTCAAAAGCGCCGATCACTCGGCCAACCAAGGCGTAGATCGAACCGCTGAGTACGACAAGAAGGCCGAGAGCAAGGTAGCGCCACCCCTCTGTGCCAAGCCAGGGTGTGAAGATCACCGAAAGCCACCAGAGCGCGCCGCCCATGACAGTGGCTGCAATACATATGCGCCAAAGACGGCGCCTCAATCTGTCGTCAAAGCGCGCGACGTCTCCGAATATACGTGCGCCAAAAGCAAGCTGAAACACCATGACCCATGCGGCGACGGTTGTTGCAATCGCAGGAGCGAGCCATGAAAGATAGGGGGAAAGACCAACAGCCAAAACAGCATTGATCACCATGGCCCAAACTGCGTATCGAAATGGGCGTTTTGTGTCTTCGCGTGCGAAGAAGAGTGGTTGAAGCAATTTCTGGAGCACAAAGGCTGGCAGGCCAACGGCATAGATCGCAAGTGCGACGGCGATGGCTGCGCTGTCGTCTGCGCCGGTTGCACCACGTTCAAACAGCACCGAAACCAACGGCAGTGGGATCACCAAAAATGCCACTGCGCAAGGGATTGTCAGGAACATGGAAAATTCACCCGCACGCGAAAAGGCATAGCGCGCACCTTCATCGTCGTTGGCTTTGAGGCGGCGGGAAAGATCCGGCAGCAAAACGATGCCGACCGCGATGCCAATCACACCAAGCGGCAGCTGATAGAGGCGATCAGCGGCGTAGAGCCAGCCCAAGGCGCCTGTGGTGTCAGAGGCCACAATTTGACCGACCATCAGGTTAATTTGTACGACGCCGCTTGCCAGAGCCGCAGGTACAGCAATACGCACCATTTCAGACATGTCTGAGGTGTAGCGGGGGCGTTTAAGCCGAATTTTCAGGCCCGCCTTGCGGGTTGCCGTCCAGACCAGCGCAAGCTGCAGAATTCCGGCAACCGGGATTGTCCAAATCAGCCATAAAACAACTTCACCACCGATCCAATGTCCGATCAGCAACGCGGGAATGATCAGAATATTGAGCAAAGTTGGGGCCGCGGCGGCCGCTGCGAACCGCCCGGTGGCATTCAGAACACCGGAAAACAGCGCGGCTAGCGACATGCACAGGATATAGGGGAAAACAATACGCCCATAGCTGACAGTAAGGTCGAAACGCCCATCACCCACGAAACCCTCTGCCGTGAGCCAAACGAGTGCGGGCATGAAAATCATACCAAGCGCGGTGAGGCCAAGCACTGCTGCCGCCAGCAGACTTAACGCATCACTTGCAAAGCCTTCCGGATCTTCTTTGCCTTCGTATCGTTTGGAAAACATCGGCACAAACGCGGCGTTGAATGCGCCTTCGGCGAAGAAACGGCGAAACATATTGGGGAGGCGGAACGCGGCGACAAAGGCATCCATAACGGGACCTGGACCGATCAGCCCTAACAACAGGATTTCGCGTGCAAAACCGAGGATGCGGCTCGCCAAGGTCCAAAACCCAACAGTCATAAAGCCGCGCATCAGGCGGATCGGCGTCATGCGTTGGCCCTTTCTGCGCCAATTTTGATCGCGTCGCGTAGTTTTTTCTCAAGTGCCTTTTGTTTGTTGTCTGCGTGAAATTTCAGGCCGAACATGTCTTTTACATAAAAGGTGTCCACTACCTGTTCACCAAAGGTCGCAATCACGGCGGAGGCGATATATACATTTGAATTTGCAAGTGTCCGCGTGAGATCAAACAGCAGGCCCGCGCGATCGCGGGTGTCCACCTCGATGATGGTGTAGATCTCTGAGCCCTCGTTATCAAAGGTGATGGTTGTGGGAACATTGAAAGCCCGTTCGCGCTTCTTGATCACGTCACGGGATTTAATCGCCTCTGTTGTCACCACTTCACCGGCCAGAGTTTTCTCAATCGTCTGACGTAGGCGGGGCAGGCGCGCGGCTTCATAGGGCTTGTCTTCGGCATCCTGGATCCAGAAAGCCGCCGTGGCGTAGCCATCTTTTGACGTAAATGTGCGCGCATCCACGATGTTGGCGCCGACAAGCGCCAATGCTCCACACATGCGGGAAAAGATCCCGGGATGGTCCGCCATCGCAAAGCAGACCCGGGTGGCGTCGCGATCATCATCCGGATGCAGGTCGATACGGACCTCGTCATCTGGGATATCGCGGAGCAGGGCTGCGAACACCTTGTGTGCCGTGATGTGCAAGCCTTGCCAATAAGGTTCATAGTGGCGGCCCGTCTCTTTCTTCAGGTCTTTGGGGGACCAGTCGGAAAGTTCCTTGCGCAACAGTTTTTTCGCTTGCGCGCCGCGGTTTTCGCGTGTGATTGCCTCCATCCCGTTTTCAAGGACGAGTTTGGTCTGACCATAAAGCGCGCGGATCAGGACGGCTTTCCAGTTGTTCCACGTATCAGGTCCCACGCCGCGAATATCGCAAACCGTTAGAACCGTGAGGAGGTTCAAACGGTCTACGGTTTTCACTGCTTTGGCAAAGTCGCGCACAGTGCGTGGGTCAGCAATGTCGCGTTTCTGCGCCATATCGGACATTAGCAAGTGATAGCGCACCAACCATTCGACGGTTTCGCTTTCGGATTTGTTGAGGCCCAGTGCCGGGGCCACTTTACGCGCGATTTGAGCGCCAAGCACCGAATGGTCGATATCCCTGCCTTTGCCGATATCATGCAGGAGCATCGCAACCATCATCACCTTGCGATTTATGCCGTTTTTCAGAATTTCGGAGCTGAGGGGAAGCTCAGATTGCAGTTCTTCGCGCTCAATTTCCGCAAAATTTGAGATCACCTGAATGGTGTGTTCATCCACAGTATAGGCGTGATACATATTGAACTGCATCATCGCGACGATGGGCTCAAACTCCGGGATAAATGCCGACAAAACGCCAAGCTCATTCATGCGGCGTAGGGCGCGCTCCGGGTTGCCATGTTTAAGCAGCAGGCCAAGAAAAATGCGCTGTGCCTCTTTGTCCGCGCGCACTGTTTCATCAATCAGATGGAGGTTGGCAGTTACCAGGCGCATTGCATCCGGATGGATGAGCATGCCCGTGCGCAATGCCTCTTCAAAAAAGCGCAATAGATTGAGAGGGTCGGCTAAAAATGCAGCCTCATCAGGAACATCCAGGCGGTTGTGCGTGACGGTGTAGCCCGCTTTCACGCGTGGGCGACGCCGGAAAATGCGCTCTAGAAGCGGTTCGGCCTTGGCGTGAATCGCCTCAAGTTTCGTGAGCAGGATGCGGGTGAGATCGCCAACGGAGGTGGTGTGCCGGAAATAATCCTGCATAAAATGCTCAACTGCGCGCCGCCCTCCTTTGTCACTGTAGCCCATGTTGTCTGCAACTTCGACTTGCATATCGAAAGTGAGTTGCTCACTCGGACGTCCAGCGATCAGGTGCAGGTGGCCGCGTACGGCCCAGAGAAAGTCCTCAGCCGAAATAAACCGGCTCAGCTCGTCTTCTCGAAGGACTTCTTTGGCGACAAGTTCGGAGACGTCAGAGATGTGGTAGACATATTTGCCAATCCAAAAAAGCGTTTGCAGATCGCGCAGCCCGCCCTTGCCCTCTTTCACATTGGGTTCGACCACATAGCGTTGACCCTGTTTGACATGTCGCGCGTCTCGTTCATCGAGTTTTGCTTCGATAAATTCGCGTTCTGTACCTTGAAACAGGTCTTCTTCTAGACGTGTTTTGAGTTCGGCGGCGAGCGGTTCAAAACCGCGCAGGAAACGATTTTCCAAGAGTGCGGTACGAATGGTGAAATCTTCGCGCCCCAAACGCAGGCAGTCCTTCACCGTGCGAGAGCTGTGTCCTACTTTAAGGCGCAGATCCCAGAGAATGTAGAGCATGGATTCAATCACACTCTCAGCCCAAGGGGTGATTTTGTAGGGCGTCAGGAACAGAAGATCGACATCTGATTGGGGCGCCATTTCTCCCCGGCCATAACCGCCAACCGCAAACAGCGAGAGGCGCTCTGCTTCTGTTGGGTTTGACAGGGGATGAAAGCGCAGGGTGGCCGCGTGAAATGCCGCTGCGATCAGGCAATCCGTCAACCAAGAGTATGATCGCGTCATCGCGCGCGCCGCATGTGGGCGTTCGCGAAAGGACGCAGCGATCTGGATCATGGCCGCTTTTCGTCGGGCCATCAACAGGGTTACCAGCTCTTTGCGGAGCTGTGTTTCCTTGCCCTCCTGGGAGAGGATTGCACGCAATTCTTCCTCAACTTCAGCGCAGTGGAAGATGTCGTCTGGTGTACAAATCAGCCCCGCTTTCGGCGGGGCTGGAAAGAGATTATCGGCGTTAGAGGCCAGCGCCTGCAAAATTTGTTGGGGCAGGGTCAATGATCACCACCTTCTTGTCACGGATCGTGGCAACAGCCAGACCGCGCTCGTTTGTTCCATCATTCCGTAGGCGGAAAATGCCATTCACGCCTTGAAAACCAGCCCCTTGTGTCAGTGCCGAAGAGGTAAGCGCATCCGAATTGCCTGCTTTCACAAGGGCACCGATGGCCGCGATGCCATCATATGCCAATCCACCAATCGGGTGTGGCAGTCCACCATAGCTTTGCGCATACCGGCTTTGGAACTGATCTGTCAAAGCAGGATCGGGCATGGCGAACCAGCCACCCTGCACGCCTGGCAGTTCAAGGGTTTGCGCCGGGATGTCCCAGCGCGTGAGGCCCATGAACTGCGTGGTGTCAGGACCAAGCCCAGCTTCTGGCATCAGCTGCGTCAGAAGTGGCAGCGCACCTGAGGTATTGGATGTCAGAAACACAGCATCTGCGAGATTCTGCTCGGCAGTCTGTTTGATCACGTTGACCGCAGCGACCACGCCCTTTTGCGAGAATTCGTAGCTGACAGACCCCGCAGCGCGTGCACCTTGCGCTGCAATTGCGTTGTTGATTGCGGTGTTGCCAAGTTCACCAGCGCTGTTTTGCGCATAGACGGACATGATCCCATCTTTGCCATTCGCGCGTGCATAGGCGACCAGCCGATTTGCCGTGTTGTCAAATGTTGGCCCCAGGACGAAAAGGTTGCCGCCAGCGATGGTTGTGTTGTTGGAAAAGGACAGCACATTCACGTTTTTGCTGGCCACAGCAGTTGCCGCGGCATTTGCCGCTTCGCCAAAGACTGGACCAAGGATGATTTTTGCACCCTCATCCACGGCTTTAAGCGCCGCAGCCTGCGCCGTACCGGGATCGCCTGCAGTCGCATAGACGCGCAGGTCAATCTGTACGCCATCCAAATCAGAAATTGCGAGTTTCGCAGCGTTTTCGAGGCTTTGTGCCAGCAGGGCATCGCCAGAGTTGCTTGAACCGGCAGGCACAAGCAACGCAACAGGAACGGGAGCACTTGGCGAAATACGCTGGCCTGTGTTCAGGCTGGACGGGTCACATGCTGCCATGGCAAGAACCGCAGCACTAAGCGCGGCCCCTTTTACAAAGCGCTTGGCAGGTTTAAGAAAAGACAAAATTGGCAAAGCTCCACTCCCGTTGGGGTCGCGCCCGTGATTGAGCCCCGGCCGCGTTGGTGCGAATAATAAACGAGTGGAAAGGCGGGTCTACCCATGAAATTTCAAACGGTTAAATTGCAGCCCGGGTTGTACTTTGTCGCCACACCTATCGGCACCGCACGTGACATCACATTGCGCGCGCTGGACATTTTGGCCTCCGCCGATGTGATCGCCGCGGAAGACACCCGTTCCATGAAAAAGCTGCTGGAAATACACGGGGTCTCGCTGAATGGGCGTCCGGTTCTGTCGTACCACGATCATTCTGGCGAGGGGGCTCGGGCCAAACTTTTGGCGCATCTGGAGGCGGGGCGCTCGGTCGCTTACGCGTCTGAGGCGGGCACGCCTTTGATAGCCGATCCGGGTTATCATCTTTCTGTTGCAGCGTCTGAGGCGGGGCATCTGGTGACAAGCGCGCCGGGTCCAAGTGCGATTATCACGGCATTGTCGCTTGCCGGCTTGCCGACGGATTCGTTTTTCTTTGCTGGATTTTTGCCAAATGCAAAGAAAGCGCGACAAACGGCATTGGAGGCGCTGCGCGAGGTGCCGGGTACATTGGTTTTTTACGAATCTCCTAAACGTGTCGCTGCGATGGTGGCCGATGCGGCGGAGGTGCTTGGCGGCGGACGGCAAGCTGCCGTCGCGCGGGAGTTGACCAAGAAGTTCGAGGAAGTTCTGCGGGGAAGCCTTTCGGATTTGGCTGGCGAATTGCCTGAGCGCCAGATCAAAGGGGAAATCGTTGTTCTGATTGATCGTCAGCGTGGTGAAGCGGCAAGCGAGGATGACGTAGAAGATGCCTTGAGGGATGCGCTTGAAACACTGTCGGTGCGGGATGCCGCGGATGCCGTGGCCAAAGCCTATGGAATCAACCGGCGCAAAGTGTATCAATTGGCGTTGAAGCTTCAGAAGGCGGAGTAAGTTCAGCCGAAAGGCAGTGCAATGGGTGACAAGCGCAGGGCAGATACCGGGCTCAACAACTATCTGGCAGGCGCAGCGGCAGAGGATGCCGTTGAACGCCACTATCTTGACCTTGGGCTGAGGCTTGCTCGGCGCCGCTGGCGCAGCAAAGCTGGCGAAATTGATCTCATTTTTCACGATGGAGAGACGCTGGTCTTTGTGGAGGTTAAGAAAAGCAATTCTATTGAGGCTGCAATGGCACGCTTGTTGCCAAGACAAGTTGCGCGTTTGCGCTTGGCCGCAGAAGATTTTGCCGGGCGCGCGCCGCAGGGGTTGCTGACAGAGATGCGATTTGACCTCGCGCTTGTGGATGATCAGGGCTGCGTTCACATCCTCGAAAATGCGCTTTGTTAGACGTCTGCCCCCATTGCAAGCGGGGCAGGCATGGGCCATGTAGTTTGAGCAACTCAAGAGGTCTTTGACATGAAAATTGCCTTCCAGATGGATCCGATCACCGCCGTTGACATCAACGCGGACAGCTCTTTCCGCATCGCCGAAGAGGCGCAGGCGCGGGGTCATGAGCTGTTTTACTACTCCCCTGATCATCTGGCTTATGAAGAAGGTGAAATCACCGCGCGGGGGCATTCAATGGTGGTGCGGCGCGAGCAGGGCAATCACGTGGATCTTGGCCCGATGGAACGGGTGAACCTTGCCGACTTTGATGTGGTCTGGCTGCGTCAGGACCCGCCGTTTGACATGCACTACATCACCAGCACGCATCTGTTGGATCGGCTGGCGGGCAAGGCGCTGGTGGTGAATGATCCGTTTTGGGTGCGCAACTACCCTGAAAAACTACTGGTCCTTGATTTTCCAGAGCTGACGCCGCCAACGACGATTGCGCGCGATCTGGACACCATCAAAGAGTTCAAGGCCAAACATGGCGATGTGATCTTGAAGCCGCTTTATGGCAATGGCGGCGCCGGGGTGTTCCGATTGGATGCCAATGACCGAAACCTCACCTCCCTGCATGAGTTGTTTACAGGCTTCAGCCGCGAGCCGCTGATCGTGCAGAAGTTTCTGCCGGATGTGAGCAATGGCGACAAGCGCGTCATTCTTGTGAATGGCGAGCCTGTGGGGGCGATCAATCGCGTGCCCGCGGCGGGGGAAACCCGCTCCAACATGCATGTGGGTGGGCGGCCCGAGAAAATCGGGCTGACAGAGCGTGATCTGGAAATTTGTGCAGCGATTGGCCCATTGTTGCGTGAGAAAGGTCAAATTTTCGTCGGTATCGACGTGATTGGTGACTATCTGACGGAAATCAATGTGACCTCTCCCACCGGTATTCAGGAGCTTGAACGCTTTGATGGTGTGAACATCGCCGAGAAAATCTGGGAAGCGATTGAAGCCAAAGTGGCCTAAATGTCTTGGGCGCTGCTCAGGCGGAAGCTGATGGCTTCCGCCAAATGGGGGCGGCGCACGGTGTCGCTTTGATCCAGATCGGCAATTGTGCGCGCCACACGGAGCACGCGATGGTAGCCGCGTGCTGAGAGACCGAAGCGCTCCGCCACATGGCTGAGCAGGCTGCGGCCCTCCGCGTCAGGTGTTGCGATTTCTTCCAGCTTTTGGCCATGGACATCGGCATTCACGCGAATTGTTGGGTCGTCTTGTCCAAAGCGCGCGGTTTGACGGGCCTGCGCAGCCGATACGCGTGCGGCCACGGTTTCTGAGGTGTCCCCGTCATTGGGTAAATCGAGATCTTGAAAGCTGACCGGTGGCACTTCAATACGCAAATCTAGCCTGTCCAGCAGCGGCCCTGACAGGCGACCAAGGTAGTCCTGCCCACAGTCTGGGACACGGGCGCAGGCTTGCGCTGGATCGAACATATGACCGCATCGGCAGGGGTTGGCTGCCGCGATCAGCATGAACTTGCAAGGATAGGTCACATGGGCGTTCGCGCGGGCGATCATGACCTGACCGGTCTCTATGGGCTGTCTCAGGGTTTCGAGTACGGGGCGGCTGAACTCCGGCATTTCGTCCATAAACAGCACCCCATTGTGAGCGAGGGAGATTTCGCCGGGGCTGGCCCGTCTGCCGCCTCCCACAATTGCGGCCATAGAGGCGGTGTGATGCGGTTCGCGAAACGGGCGGCTGCGCGAGATGCCGCCTTGGTCCAACAGGCCTGCGATGGAATGGATCATCGATGTTTCCAAGGCTTCTGCGGGGCTGAGAGGCGGCAGGATGGTGGGCAGGCGCGCCGCGAGCATGGATTTGCCGGATCCCGGAGCTCCCACCATGAACAGGTGATGGCGCCCAGCAGCTGCGATCTCCAACGCGCGTTTGGCGCGTTCCTGGCCTTTGACGTCGCGCAGATCTCGGGCGTTTTTGGGGGTGTGCACTTCGCCGGGCTCAGAGGGTTTGAGGGGGGATTGGCCACTGTAGTGGCGCACCACATCCGCCAGTGTGGCTGCGCCGATCACCTGAGTGGCGGCAACCCATGCCGCCTCGGGGCTGGATACTGCCGGGCAGAGCAGGGTGCGGTCTTCCTCTGCGGCGCTCATGGCGGCAGGCAGCGCTCCAGTGACGCCGACAAGAGAACCATCAAGGGAAAGCTCTCCCAAGCTGACGGTGCTTTCTGAGGCGTCTTCGGGAATGATGCCGATGGCTGCGAGCAGTGCGACTGCGATTGGCAGATCAAAATGGCTTCCTTCTTTGGGGAGATCCGCCGGGGAGAGATTGATGGTGATGCGTTTGGAAGGCAGTGCAATCGCCATTGATGCGAGCGCCGAACGGACGCGATCGCGCGCCTCAGAGACGGCCTTGTCTGGCAACCCGACGATTGAGAAGGCTGGCAAGCCAGGCGTGAGTGCGCATTGCACCTCAACTTGATGGGCCTCAACCCCTTCAAATGCAACAGTGTACGCACGCGCAACCATGCCAAACCCCACCACCAAAACCGATTAACAAACCTTAAAGAATTGGTAGCGGAGGATGGTTAGCGAAAGGTTAACTTAACATGGTCACTGGCATCAGAGGATGGCTGTGAAAGCGGGCCAAACCTCTGGGTTTGCAGCAGTTTTGTCTCTGCAGAACGCGTTGCAAAAGCCGAAAATACGCCCGTCCATTTCCATAAAATGGGTCACGGGTTTGCCTGAATAGGGGCATGTGGTGTTTTCGGAACTTGTGGCCGCAACTGGGATCGCCTTGCGTGGGGTTGGGCCGGGCCAAGCGCGTGTTGCATAGTCTTTGGCATACCAAGGCAGTGTCTGACCTTGGACCATGCCCATGGCACGCCAGCGGCGGAATGCGGGGTCTGCGAGATGGGCCGCAACATAGGACTGTGCCATTTCGCCCATGGGCAGATTGTAACCAGCAATGCGTGCAGCGACTGGTGCAAAAAACGCATCCGCCGCGCTGTAGTCGCCACAGAGCCAAGGGCCGTCCGCGCCGTAAGCGGCGCGTGCGTGTGCCCAAATGGTTTCCAGCCGCGCAAGATCCGCCAAAACGGCGTCTGAAGGCAAAGCATCTTCATAAGACAGACGCAGGTTCATCGGGCAGTCATTGCGCAAGGCAAAGAAGCCTGAGTGCATTTCAGCGGTCAGATTGCGCGCGGTTGCGCGGGCGGCTGGGTCTTTGGGCCAAATGCCTGCCTCTGGGTGGCGGGTGGCAAGCTCTTCTGCAATGGCAAGACTGTCAGACAGGACCGCGCCGTCAGGGAGCTTGACGGCCGGCACAGTCCGTGCCGGCGCGATTTCGCGGAGTTGTGCAGCCACAGACTGATCAGAGAAGTCCACCAACGTTGTGGTGCGTTCAATGCCGAATTTTTCAAATAAGAGCCAGCCACGCAGCGACCAGGACGAATAGGCGTAATCGCCAATGTAAAGATCGTATGTCATGCGATGAAGCTAGCAAAGCCCAATTCATCACAAAAGCAAAACGTTTTGATGGTTTGTATCAAGATGTGTGATTTATTTGGGTTGTCTTCCACCCAGCTTCTGTGACTTTAAAGGAGGTTACAGAAAGATTGTCGATACGATGGCTAAACGCCTCTTCCGCTGTGAGCATCTCGCCGCGCTGTACTTGCGTAAGGATGACGCCAAAGTGCACGACCGCGATCAGTTTGCCCCCTTTGTGGGTTTCGATCAAGCGATCAATGGCGTGGTTCACGCGGGCGCAGACCTCGTTCCAGCTTTCGCCGTTTGGGGGGCGCACATCGCCCGGATTCTCCCAATAGGCCCGCGATAGGACGGGGTCCTCTGCTTCGATCTCTTTGAAATTCTTAAGCTCCCAATCGCCGAAGTGAATCTCACGCAGCTGTGGGTCGTGTGGCAAGCGCAGGCGTTTGCGTTGAATTGCGTCTGCCGTGGTGACGCAGCGTACAAGATCTGAGCTGACTACAATGCCATCGTCGGGCAGGTGATCGGAGAGGCGTGCCAGCGCGTCTGTATCAGACAGGTCGGCAGGCAGGTCAGACCAGCCGACCATCGTCTTTGCATGGGTTGGCCCATGTCGCACCAGATGCAGCTCAGTCATGGCAGCTGTCCTTTCAGAACCATAGGCAACCCGGCAACCACCAAAACGGCCAGATCGGCTTGGTGCGCAAGTGCCTGATTAAGCGCGCCCTGCGCGTTGCGAAATTGGCGGGCAAGTTTGTTTTCTGGCACCACATCCAGACCGACTTCGTTAGAGACGACCACCACACTCGCGTGGCAGTTGCGCAGGGCGGTAAGAAGATTGTCTTGCTCAGTGGCCAGATCGTTTTCAGCCATAAGGTGATTTGACAGCCACATGGTGGCGCAGTCTAGAAGAACCACCGCATTCGCGGGTAAATTCAAGAGCGCCTGTGCTGTTTCCAGTGGAGATTCAATGGTTTGCCAGTCTGGTCCCCGCTGAACCAAGTGTTTTTCAACCTTCGCCTCCATCTCTGCATCAAAGGCCTGCGCGGTTGCCAGATACATCCGGGGCTGGCCGGTGGACACCACCAATTTTTCTGCAAAAACAGATTTTCCTGACGCTGCACCGCCAAGTATAAGGCTCAGTTTTGGAAGCATTTCGGCGTCCTTTCCAAGAGTTGGCGCACCCTGCGGTAAAGCGCATGGGAGGGCAAGCGTGAAATCAGCAGATCACGCGAGGGATCTGAACCGGACTTGCATCCACCGAACAGGGGCGTATTGGTAAAGCCATGAAACAGATGGTGACAGCAGCTGCTTTGGCGTTTGCCTTGGCAGGCGATGCAGCAAAGGCAGAACAGCTTGACCATACCCTTCTGCAGGGTGTGGATGTGGTGTTCTTGGGTGAGGTTCATGACAATCCGGTGCACCACAGTGCGCAGGCAGGGGCAACGCTGGCGCTTGCGCCAAAGGCCATGGTCTTTGAGATGTTGACGCCAGAGCAGGCGGCGCTTGTAACCCCGGAGTTGCTGGATGACGAAGCCGCCTTAGGGCAGGCATTGGCTTGGGATGACAGCGGTTGGCCCGAGTTTTCCATGTATTATCCAATATTTGCTGTCTCAGGCGGTGCGCGGATTTATGGTGCGCAGGTGCCTCGTGGTCTGGCGCGCGAGGTGCTGTCGAGCGGAAACATGGACGCGGCCATGGCTGGGGAAGCGTCGCAATATAAGCTGACAGAGCCTTTGCCAGAAGCACAGCAAACGGAGCGTGAAGCGCTGCAAATGGAGGCGCATTGCAACGCGTTGCCAGAGGAGATGTTGCCGATCATGGTGATGGCGCAGCGGTTGCGGGATGCGCGTCTGGCGCAGTCTGCCACACAGGCACTGCGCGAGACCGGCGGACCGGTTGTGGTGATCACCGGCAATGGCCATGTGCGCAACGATTGGGGCGCGCCAACTCTGATGGATCCAAGCATTTCGGTGGTGACATTTGGTCAACTCGAAGCCGAGCCTGAAACTGCGCCGCCCTATGACACATGGGTGGTCACGGCGCCCGTTGAGCGCGAAGACCCTTGTGCGGCTTTTCAGTGAGTGACCCGATTGTGGGATGACTTGTTTCTGTAGGCTCTGCAGCCTAACCTTTGCCAAATCGGCGTAGAAAGGTCCGCTAAATGCTGACGAACAAACGTATTCTTCTGATCATTTCTGGCGGCATCGCGGCCTATAAATCGCTGGACTTGATCCGCAGGTTGCGCGAACGCGGCGCGCAGGTCACGCCTGTGTTGACACAATCTGCCGAAGAATTTGTGACCCCGCTTTCGGTTTCCTCACTGGCGGGATCGCAGGTTTATCGGGATTTGTTTGACCTGACGGATGAGGCCGATATGGGCCACATTCAGCTGTCGCGATCTGCTGATTTGATTGTCGTCGCCCCTGCCACGGCGGATTTGATGGCAAAGATGGCGCACGGGATGGCCAATGATATGGCCTCGACATTGCTGTTGGCGACGGACACACCTGTTTTGGTGGCTCCGGCGATGAATGTGCGCATGTGGGACCACCCGGCAACGCAGCGCAATCTGGCGCAGCTCAAAGGGGACGGGATCTCTTTTGTAGGGCCCAATGAGGGCGACATGGCTTGCGGTGAATTTGGCCCCGGCCGGATGGCGGAGCCGATGGAGATTGTTGAGGCTGTGCAACGTGCTACATCGGCTGGACCGTTGGTTGGTAGGCGTATTTTGGTGACATCGGGGCCGACCCATGAGCCTATTGATCCGGTGCGCTATATTGCCAATCGCTCGTCTGGGGCGCAGGGCAGTGCGATTGCTGATGCGCTTGTGAAACTGGGTGCTGACGTTGTTTTTGTGACCGGCCCCGCAGATGCTGCGCGGCCCGCAGGGGTAGAGCTGATTGAGGTGGAAACCGCTCAGGAGATGCTGACCGCGGTGCAGAAGAACCTTGCAGTGGATGCGGCGATTTTCTGTGCGGCTGTGGCAGACTGGCGTGTCGCAAGTGCTTCTGACAGAAAGATAAAAAAGACCAAGGGTGGTTTGCCTGTTCTGGAGTTTGCTGAAAACCCGGACATTCTTGCAACTGTGAGCCAGATGCCCACGGGGCGCCCGCCACTGGTCGTTGGATTTGCGGCGGAAACCGATGATGTGATCGAAAACGCCACTGCGAAACGTATTCGCAAGGGGTGCGACTGGATCGTGGCCAATGACGTGAGCCCGGCAACTGGAATTATGGGCGGCAGCGAAAATGCAGTGACCCTGATTTCCAACGAAGGATCAGAGGCTTGGCCGCGCATGGGCAAGACTGAAGTGGCCGAGAAACTGGCGGTGCGCCTAGCAGACGCCCTAGGGGCATGACCCGCAAACGCGGGGTCTCTGGCGGGGATATTTGAGGAATGAGAAGATATGGTAGCGATTAAGCTGAAATGGTTGGACGGGGCGGATCAGGCGCTTGGATTGCCATCCTATGAAACTGCGGGGGCGGCTGGCGCAGATGTGCGGGCGAATTTTGCAGAGGAGAACAGAGGGGGGCTCACACTGGAGCCTGGCACGCGCGCGTTGATTCCCACTGGTCTTTCTCTTGAAATTCCATTGGGTTACGAGGTTCAGCTTCGCCCGCGCTCTGGATTGGCGCTTAAGCAGGGGCTGATGCTTCCGAACTCACCCGGCACCATTGACAGTGACTATCGCGGTCCACTTGGGGTTATTGTAATGAACGCCGGGCAGGATGCGATAGAGATCAGCCATGGCATGCGCATTTGTCAAATGGTGGTGGCGCCCGTTGTGATGGCAGATTTTCAGCTTATTCAGGAGCTTAGCGACACAGACCGTGGGACCGGAGGCTTTGGCTCCACTGGGGTCGGCTGATGCTGCTTGTTCTTGTGATAGCGGCGGTTTTGTGGGGGATCGGCCTTTTGATGGGGGCTCCCAAATCTGCGCGCTTGAGCATGATTTTTATTTTATATCTTGCCGTTATCGGCGTTCAGGCGACCTTTCCGCAAGGGCATCCTCTTGTTGTTTCGACGGGTGGCAGTCTTGCGATGTGGCTGATGATCGGTGGTGCCGTGGCTTTGGTGCTGGCCTATTCAACAGCGCTGCAGAAATTGCGCCAAAAAGCGGACGCAAGGGCCGCAGAGGAAACGCAGGATACAGCCGCAAAAAGCGTGTTTTCAGACACCGAACTCAACCGATACGCCCGCCATGTCGTGTTGCGCGAAATTGGTGGGCTCGGGCAGAAAAAACTCAAAGATGCCAAGGTCTTGGTCATCGGTGCCGGGGGGCTGGGATCGCCCGTTCTGCTGTATCTGGCGGCCGCTGGTGTTGGGCGCATCGGCGTGGTGGATGACGATGTGGTCGACAACTCAAATCTGCAACGACAGGTGATCCACAAAGATGATGCGATTGGCACGCCTAAAGTGCTGTCAGCAGCGGAGGCGATGGTGGCGCAAAACCCTTTTGTGCAAGTGGTGCCATACCCTCGGAGGTTGACTGTTGATGATGCGGAGGAGATCATTGGCGAGTATGATCTTGTGCTGGATGGTACGGATAATTTTGACACACGATACTTAGTAAATGAAGTCTGCGTAGATCAAGGTAAGCCACTGATTTCAGGGGCTTTGTCCCAGTGGGAAGGGCAGCTCAGTGTCTTTGATACAGCCAGCAATACGCCCTGTTATCAGTGTATTTTCCCAGAGGCCCCCGCGCCTGAGCTGGCGCCAAGCTGCGCAGAGGCTGGGGTGATTGGACCGCTGCCAGGGGTTGTGGGAACGATGATGGCTGCGGAGGCAATCAAAGTTATCACCGGAGCTGGTGCGGCCTTGCGCGGTGAGATGATGATCTATGACGCGCTTTGGGGCGAAACACGAAAAATAAATCTGAAGCGTCGCGCGGGTTGCCCTACCTGCGGGCGGCGTTAACCATAAAATTCAACGTCGGTATTGCGTCTGTATCGCGGCGGTAAAGCGACGGTGCAAATTTCGGTGCACGGGATGCGTTAACCTTTGTGTACGCTGCCTGTTGCGTGGCAGTCGCAGGCGATTGCGGCCCCGGCATGGGCTGCTAAGATCGTCGTCAAAGGAGATTCCCGAATGACCAATCCGCTTCTGTCCCATTGGGACACCCCATTTGCGCTCGCGCCATTTGACAAGATCAGCGATGAGGATTTCGCACCTGCGTTTGCCGAAGCGCTGGAGACGCATAAAGCAGAGATTGCGGCCATCGCTGACAATGCGGCGGCGCCGACGTTTGCCAATACAATTGAGGCGATGGAAGCGGCAGGGAGTGGGCTCGACAAAGTGCTGTCGGTGTTCTTCTCTGTGGCAGGGGCGGACAGCACACCAGCACGCGAGGCTTTGCAGCGAGAGTTTTCCCCGAAACTGGCGGCGCATGGTGCGGAGATTTCTGCGAACAAGGCGCTGTTTGGCCGGATCAAAGCGGTATGGGATGCGCGCGAGACGCTTGAGCTGTCAGAGGAGCAGCAGCGGGTATTAATGCTAACCCATCGGGGCTTTGTGCGCGGTGGCGCCGCGTTGGAAGGCGCGGATGACATTCGCATGAAAGAGATCAAGTCCCGACTGGCGGTGTTGGGCACGGACTTCACCCAGAACCTGCTGGCGGATGAACGCGACTGGTACATGACTCTGACAGAGGATGATCTGGAAGGGTTGCCCGGTTTTGTGGTGGATGCAGCGCGCGCTGCGGGAGAGGAGAAAGACGCGGGTGGCCCGGTTGTGACCCTGTCGCGGTCCCTGATCGTGCCGTTTTTGCAGTTTTCTCCACGACGCGATTTGCGCGAGAAAGCCTTCGCTGCTTGGGCCGCACGTGGTGCGAATGGCGGGGAAACGGACAACCGAGAGATCGCTGCGGAGATCCTTTCGTTGCGCCAGGAGCGGGCGGCACTGTTGGGATACGGCAGTTTTGCAGATTATAAGCTTGAAACAGAGATGGCAAAGGCGCCCGGTGCGGTGCGGGATCTGTTGATGGCGGTTTGGGAACCGGCCAAGGCACGCGCCGAAGCAGATGCCGCTGTGCTGACCGAGATGATGCATGCGGATGGTGTGAATGGTGATCTGGCCCCATGGGACTGGCGGTATTACGCAGAGAAACGGCGCAAGGCGGAGCATGATCTGGATGAGGCGGCGTTGAAGCCTTACCTGCAATTGGACCGGATGATCGAGGCGAGTTTTGCCTGTGCGACGCGCCTGTTTGGGCTTGCGTTCAAGCCGCTTGATGTGCCGCTCTATCACCCGGATTGCCGTGCCTGGGAGGTGACGCGCAACGGCGCGCATGTGGCGGTGTTTATTGGCGACTATTTTGCGCGGGGCGGCAAACGCTCGGGCGCGTGGTGTTCGGCCATGCGGGGGCAGGCGAAGTTCCCGGAGGTGCAGGCGCCTGTGGTGATCAATGTCTGTAACTTTGCCAAAGGCGATCCTGCGCTGCTGTCTTATGATGATGCGCGCACGCTGTTCCATGAGTTTGGTCATGCGTTGCATCAGATGCTGTCGAATGTGACCTATGAGAGCATTTCGGGCACCTCTGTTGCCCGTGACTTTGTGGAGTTGCCGAGCCAGCTTTATGAGCATTGGCTGGAGGTGCCTGAGGTTCTGGCAGAATATGCCACCCATGCAGAGACCGGCGCGCCGATGCCTGAGGAGATGCTGAACAAGGTGCTGGGGGCGGCGAATTTCGATCAGGGTTTCGCCACGGTGGAATATGTGGCTTCGGCGCTGGTGGATCTGGCGTTCCATGAAGGCGCAGCACCCGGTGATCCGATGGCGCGGCAGGCGGAGGTTCTGGCGGATCTTGGCATGCCAGCGGCGATCACCATGCGCCATGCGACACCGCATTTTGCCCATGTCTTTGCCGGGGACGGCTATAGCTCTGGCTACTACAGTTACATGTGGTCAGAAGTGATGGATGCGGATGCGTTTGAAGCTTTTGAGGAAGCTGGGGGCGCTTTTGATGCTGATACGGCGAAGGCGCTTGAGACACATATCCTGTCTGCTGGAGGATCGGTGGAGGCCGATGAACTCTACAAGCGTTTCCGGGGTCGATTGCCAGATGTGGAGGCGCTCTTGAAAGGGCGCGGTCTGGCCGCCTGAGGGATCTGAAGTGTTGAAAAACCCCGCGCACTCTTGTGACTGCGCGGGGTTTTTTGTGGCGAGGTAAGCCGGGCTCTGAGGTCAACCGATAACGTCGTGACCCCGGTTCTGCATGCAGCGGATCAACACATCGCGCCGGGTGTGATCCCGCTCTGATGCGGCTTCAGCTGAACCAACAAGCCCGCCAACAGCCGCGCCCACAACGGCGCCTTCCAGAGCGTCATCTGCGTCTGCTACGCCAATCAAGCCGCCGACAACAGCGCCCGTGGCGGCGTATTCAGTGCCGGTGCCGTCAGTAAATGTCGCTGCTTTGGTGTGGCAGTGGGCATAATCATCATCAAAATTGGCATTGCGCGTGCCGTCCACCGTGAGGGGGCGGTCCACTGGTGCTGTGCAGGCCCCAAGGACCATGGAGGCGCAAAGGCAGGCGAGCAATGCATTGTGGGACAGTTTGCGGTTGGTCATGTGTCATTCCTTTGAAAATCGGTTTGTCTTGATGGCGGCTACCTAAGAGGAGTCGTTTTTCAGTTCAAGAGGAAAGTTTTATGTTTTACGATAAAATTTGCATGTAAGCTTTAATTGCTTTAGTGAGAGGCAACAACTTTTGGAGCAAAATCATGAAATTAGTGGCTCGCCTCGCCATGTTAATCACCATTGTCTATTTCACATTCGGCTGGTCTGTTTTGTGGGTCAGCGCGTTTCAGGGGCAGGGGGAAATGCTGGCGGACGCGTTTGACTTGCCGCTGGATATGCCAGTGCCTGGCGCCTTGGCGTTGGTGGTGGGGATGATCATGATGTGGCCCGCGCTGATCAGTCTTGCGCTTGGTTTCTGGGCGCTGGACCGGATTTTATTGCTGCGTGACCCGCAGGATTTCTCGCGAATGGGAGACCACTTGCGCCGCTGTGCATGGGCTTTTCTTGGGTTTTGGCTGCTTAATGCGCTGAATGTGGCCATGCAGCCGATTGTGCTGACCGCGCATCTTGCCCCGGAGATGCGCCCAGAATTTGAGCTGATCGACATAGATGTTGATGTGGTGTTCCTGGTTCTGGCGGCGGTGTTTCTGGCGATCAGTCGATCGCTCAAACAGGCGCAAGAAATTGCTGACGAGAACAGCCAGTTCCTGTAGGAGGCCGCATGCCCATTCGCATCAATCTCGACCTTGAACTGGTGAAACGCAAAATGACCTCGCGCGAGTTGGCGCAGGCCATTGGTTTGACGGAAACCAATCTGAGCCTGCTCAAGTCTGGCAAGGTGAAAGGTATTCGTTTCAACACATTAGAGGCGATCTGCGCGCATCTTGGATGTCAGCCAGGTGACATTTTGGAGTATGTGCCGGAAGAGGAGTAGGTATCACGGGCACTTCCCCTGCCACATCCGCGATGTGGCGACTTCGGGATTTTTTCAGAATGAAAAAAGCCCGGGCGGTGCGGCCCGGGGTTTTATGTGTTTCTGATGCGCAAGGGGCGCGTCAGATGGTTTGATCGTACTCGCCAACACCGGGTTCGGTGCGGATGACAGCGTCAATGTCAGCGAAAATGGCGCGCATTTCCGCTTCGCTTTCGGCACTTTCAATCACAACAACGAGGTTGGGGGTGTTGGACGAGGCGCGCACGAGGCCCCAGCTGCCATTTTCGAGAATGACGCGGGCGCCGTTGACGGTGACGACCTCTTTGATGACGCGGCCCGCGATGGTTTCGCCAGCCTCATGTTTGGCCACCAGTTTGGCCACCAGACGTTCGAGAATGTCGTATTTCTCGGTGTCAGAGGCATAGGGCGACATGGTGGGGGTGGACCATGTTTTCGGCAGCGCTTTGCGCAGGTCAGACATTTTCATGTCTGGATTGCGGTCAAGCATTTTGCAGACTTCCACGGCAACACGCATGCCGCAGTCATAGCCGCGGCCAATCGGTTCGGCGAGGAAGTAGTGACCGGATTTTTCAAAGCCTGCCAATGCGCCGAGTTCATGCACACGGCGTTTCATGTGGCTGTGGCCGGTTTTCCAGTAGTCGGTTTTGGCGCCGGTCGCGAGCAGGTCAGGATCTGCGGCATACAGGCCGGTGGATTTCACGTCCGCCACAAAGGTTGCGTCGGGATAGATTTTGCCCAGATCCTTGGCCATGATCACGCCGACCTTGTCGGCAAAGATTTCTTCGCCTTCGTCATCCACCACGCCGCAGCGGTCGCCATCGCCATCAAAACCAAGCGCGAGATCGGCGCCGGAGGCTTTCACGCTGTCAGACATGTCGTGCAGCATCAGCATGGCTTCGGGGTTGGGGTTGTAGTTGGGGAAGGTGTAGTCAAGCTCACAATGGCTCTCGACCACCTCAACGCCGATGCGTTTGAAGATTTCGGGCGCAAAGGCGGCGGCGGTGCCGTTGCCTGTGGCGCAGACCACCTTGAGCGGGCGCGACATTTTGAAATCACCCACCAGATCGTCAATGTAGGCTTCGCGCACGCCGTCCACGACCTCATGCTTGCCGCCGTCATGGGCGTCAAAATCACCATTCAAGACGATGTCACGCAGTTCCGCCATCTCATCCGGGCCATGGGTGAGAGGCTTCTCAAAGCCCATTTTCACACCGGTCCAACCGTTGGGGTTGTGGGAGGCGGTGACCATTGCCACAGCGGGGGCGTTGAGATGAAACTGAGAGAAATACGCCATTGGTGACAGGGCAGGGCCAATGTCTTTGACATGAATGCCCGCCTTCATCAGACCGACGATCAGCGCCATTTTGATGGCCACAGAATAGTCGCGGTAGTCATTGCCAACGGCGATCACCGGCTCAATCCCACGGCGGCGCATTTGAGTTCCGAGACCGAAGCCAAGCGCAGTCATGCCAGGTAGGTTGATCTCTTCCGGAAACTGCCAGCGGGCGTCATATTCACGAAAGCCGGTTGGCTTGATCATCGGATCGCGCAGAAATTCCCATGTATTGGGACGCACGTCGGCAATCGGTTTCTTCATGTCAAATACTCTCTACTAAAATATGCTTCGGGATCGTCGGAAGCGGGATAAAAGCGGGTCAGATGGCAATTGGATTGGCCTTTGCCAAAGCATCAAATTGCATCAGAGACGTGACAAGCGCACCCATTTGATCAAGCGGGATCATGTTTGGGCCATCAGAGGGGGCATTGTCTGGGTTTTCGTGCGTTTCGATGAAAACAGCGGCAGTTCCGATACTCACGGCAGCGCGCGCCATGACCGGGGCAAACTCACGCTGGCCACCAGAGCTGCCGCCTTGCCCGCCGGGTTGCTGCACAGAGTGGGTGGCATCCATCACGACAGGATAGCCAGTTTTTGCCATCTGCGGCAGGGCGCGCATGTCCGCCACAAGCGTGTTGTAGCCAAACGACGTGCCGCGCTCTGTCAGCAGGATGTTTGTGTTGCCGGTGCTTTCGATTTTGGTGACGATATTGCCCATTTCCCAAGGGGCAAGGAACTGGCCCTTTTTTACATTCACCGCGACACCGGTGTTGCCTGCTGCGAGCAGCATATCTGTCTGGCGGCAAAGGAAGGCTGGGATTTGCAGAATGTCGACCGCCTGTGCGGCAATGGCGCATTGTTCCTCGGTATGAACATCCGTCAGCACCGGCACGCCAAAATCTTTGCGAATGCCATCGAGCACGGCGAGGCCGGCGTCAATGCCCATGCCGCGAATGCCCGAGAGCGAAGTGCGGTTGGCTTTGTCATAGCTGGCCTTAAACACATATTGCGCCCCAGCCGCCTCGCAGGCTTCTTTCATGGTGCCTGCGATCATCTCTGCGTGGTCTTTGCTTTCCAGTTGGCAGGGGCCTGCAATCACGGTCAACGGGAGGTCGTTGCCGATGGTCAGATTGCCAACGTTTACATGTTTCATCACGAAGATACCTGTTCTCTGAGGATGGACGCTGTGAGCGAAATCATCAGATAGATGCCTGAAAAGATGAGGAAGGCCAAGATCGTGTTTTCAAATTTGCGCGGATAAGAGGGATCTTGCGACGCAACGGGCACCACAGATGTGGTCAGGTAGCGCACTTGCCGGTTTGCCTCAAGCTCGGTCTGTTTGAGGGTTTGCAGGGCGGATTGCATCAATAGATCCGCCGTGGCGAGATCGGCCTGTGCCATTTGGATCTGGGCAGTTTGTTGCGCCAGAGATGTCTCCCCTTGTGTGGCCTCTGTCATTTCGCTTTGCAGTCGGGCCAAAAGGGTGTTGAGGCGGCGGATGTCACCGCGCACACCATCGACACGGGCCTGATTTGGGCGCGCATTGTCCTCCAGCGCGGCCAGTTGCAGTTCTTTTTCCTGCAGCTGAATTTGCACATTGGAAATCTGTTGGCGCAGGGAGGCGATCACGCCCTCTGGGTCAAGAATGGTGGTTTCTTGCAAGGCCACCATCGCAGCCTGTGCTTCGCGCCGCTCGGCCTTGGCCTGTTCCAGGCTGAAGCGGGCATCTTTCAGCTGGTCTTCGCGCTTGCGCTGCGACAAATCATCGACGCGTTGTTCGGCATATCCGATCAGAGCCTCCGCAAAACGGGCGGAGGTTTGAGGATCAGGCGTTGCGATTTCCATACGTATCACGCCTTCGGTCGGATCGTAGCCGATTTTGACGTACTTCTTATAGAGCTTGTAGGCCTTTTCGTTTGAGGCATCCACATCGAGGCGCTGCACGGGATCAACCTCAGGCTGGCTGAAGGTGGATTTGAATCCCTCATCGCTGTCCAGACGGAGCATCGCATCCTTGGAGGCGAGATAGCTTTGCGTTGCGATGCTGTCCTGATTGGTTGCAAACTGCGTGCCAGACAAAAGCCCGCCAATACCAGACCCGCCACCCGTCGCGTCGGCTTGTAGGATCAGGAACTCTGATTTGGTAGAGTACATTGGCGTTGCAACAGCGTAAAAATACCAGCCTGCAAAGATTGTGGGCAGGAAAACAAAGGCAGACAGGCGTGCAAGCAACAGCAAAAGACGTCTGCGGCGGCGGCGTGCGATGTCTTTTTGGATTTCTCCGATTTCCATCGCGCGCATTTCGGACGGCGAGACGGTTTCTGTTGAGGGGAGGCCCGCTTTGCCAACAGGCGCGGTTTGGGGCAATTGGATGCGCCCAACAGCAGCAGACTTTTCCGCTTTGTTGGAGGGGATCATATCCAACATGTTGGTGCGTTGAAACGGGTCAATGCCCGCTTTACGCAAAACCCGCACGGCATCATAATCTGAGGTTGCCGGGAGTTCGTTTTTTTGTGCCACACGGCGCGCCAGCCGCAGTTGACGGCCTGTGAGACCCTCACGCTTGATTGCGTCAATCTCAGCGTCTGCGCCTTGTGGCGTCGGCTGTGCGGGATCTTGCGCGTGAGGGGTTTGGGGTGCAGCCCCTTTTTGCGGGAGCACCATTTTCATCTGCGCGCGCGCCTCCGCTGCTTCAGGAGCAGGGGCGCCGCTTATGTCCTGCGCGGCGTCGGCGATCGGTTCTGAGCGCCGGATGCGGAATTTCTTAGCCCTGGGTTTGGTAGTCATAGAGCTGCTTCGCTTCTTCCAAGGTGTCGAACATGTGGAGCTTGCCGTTCAGCAGAACGGCGGCCGAGCGCGCAAATTTCTCAAGAACCTGCGGCTGGTGTGACACGATCACGATTGTGGTGGTGCGCAGGCGTTCGCGCAGCACATCACCGGCTTTTTTGTTAAACTCAACATCTGTTGAGGAGGGCATGCCCTCGTCAATCAGATACATATCAAAATCCAGAGCAAGCATCAGCGCAAAGGTGAAGCGTGAGCGCATGCCAGAGGAATAGGTGCCCAGAGGCTGGTCGAAATATTCGCCAAGATTGCAGAGCCAGCGACAGAAGGCTTCAACATAATCCGGGTCGAGACCATAGAGGCGGGCGATATAGCGGCTGTTTTCCACGGCGGTGTGTTTGTTCACAACACCGCCCATGAACCCCAATGGGAACGAAATACGGCAGTCGCGCCGGATCACGCCTTCATCCGGTTTTTCAAGACCGGCCATCATATTGATCAACGTGGTTTTGCCGGTGCCATTGGGCGCAAGGATGCCCAGAGAGTTTCCCAAGTCCACGCGAAAAGACACCTGCTCAAGGATGACCTTGCGCTGTGTGCCGGTCCAGAAGGACTTACTCACGTTGTCGAACTCGAGCATCGACTGCTCCCGAATACTGCCCAAATATATGTAAGCTGAGGGAAGTTTAGCTTACGATTGTTAACGCTCTGTCGGCGATTTGTCCCAATATGAAGGATTGTAGGTCGTTTTAGCAACTATCTGCGGCAAGATTGCGGCGATAACGACAGAAAATTGAAGCGTATTTCTCACAATTTGTGGTGGGCTGTTGTTGCGGGGCCGAAAGACCACCCTCCAGACGAAAAAAGGCGCTGCAATCTGCAGCGCCTTGGGATGCTCGGTTCGGGCTTTATTAGGCGACGGCCTGCCAGACAGAGCCTGCGATCAGAGCGCCCAACATCGCGTAGCCAAAATAGGCGGCAAACACGCGCGGCTTTACAAGGGCCCAGACAGCGATGGCTGCCGGGATACAGCTGACACCACCCGCGATGACAAAAGACATGGCAGCGCCGTTGGACATGCCCTGCTCCAGCAGACCCGCGACCAGAGGTACGGCGGCGTAGCCATTGAGGTAGGCCGGTGCGCCGACCAATGCGCCGAGCACGATGGGTTTGAAGCCGTCGCCGCCCAGAACCTGAGCAATCCATTCTGCGGGAACATAGTGGATCATCAGGGCTTCAATCACATAGGCGAGCAGCAGCCATTTGAGCAGGAATAAGCCGTTTTCGAGCGTAGTCTCGCGAAAGATCACGCGGCGGTCGCTGTCTTGCCAGAACTTCCATTCGGGTTTGCCTGAAAAGGGTTTCTTTGCGCCACAGCACCCACCAACTTGCGGTTTCTCACGCAGTGGATCCGTGAACACGGGGGTAGATTTCAGAAGCATCGTGCCAAACCCACCGAGCAGGCCGAGGCCAATGGCAGACAGTGTTTTGGCGATGGCAAATTCAAAGCCGAGCGTGCCGGAAGTGATGGCAAACATCGCTGGGTCCATCAGCGGAGAGGCCAGCCAAAACGCCATGACGGCAGAAAGCGGCGCCCCAACAGCGAGCAGAGCGGCGATAAAGGGGATCACTTCACAAGAGCAGAAGGGAGAGAGGCCCCCCAGAAGCGCCGCCAGAAAGATCATCCGGGTTTCGCGGCCCTCAAAGGCTTTGGCGAGCAGAGTCTCTGCGCCGGTTGCCTTGAGATAGCCAATTGCAAAGACAGCAAAGAGGATGAAGGGGGCTGTGTGCATCAGCGCCCCGGTTGTGAAATCCACTGTGGGTATGAATTGCGGCCAATCGAGCACCGCCACCGCGAGCAGAATCACAATGCTGGCCGCCCATGCGGAGTCGATGCGGGCCAGGGTTTTGCGCAGGGGGGATGGAGCTTGCGTGAGATCAGTCATGGTCATGGTCCTTGCAGGTCTGCAGCTCATCAGCGCAGCATTCTTTGAGCAGAAAGGCTGACAGATCGCGCACCGCGTCATAGGCGACGGCGGCGCAGATGATCGAGCGGCCCTGTTTTTGCTGTGTCACAAGCCCGGCTTGGGCGAGGATTTTCATGTGATGCGTGAGGGTGGAACCGGTGACGCCGGTGCGTTTTCCAAGTTCACCAATGGAAAGCCCGTCTGCACCGGCCCGCACAAGACAGCGCAGCACGGCGAGGCGTTGCTCTGATCCGAGGGCGGCGAAGGTGGAGGCGGCCACTTCAAGAGAGATATCGGAGGAATCATTGTGTTTCATATTTCTAAAAATATCGAAATAAAGTCTTCGTGCAAGGTTTATTTCGAATATTGTCGAAATAACTGTCGGCGGGTATCTGTTCTGGCATGTCGTTGATCGAAGAGATTCAAGCCTGCCGCCTCTGCACGGACCGCTTTGCGCATACTGCCACGGCGCATATCCCGCGCCCTGTGGCCTGGTTTCGCCCTGATGCGCGCATTTTGGTGGTTGGACAGGCGCCAGGTGCGCGCGTGCATGAAAGCGGCCGACCTTTCACCGATCGGTCAGGGGATCGGCTTCGGGAATGGATGGGCGTGCAAGATGCTGTTTTTTATGACCGATCACGTATCGCCATAGTGCCAATGGCGTTTTGTTTTCCCGGCTACAACGCCAAGGGCAGCGATCTGCCACCTCCGCCGATTTGCGCAAAAACATGGCGCAGTGACGTGATGGAAACGCTTGCAGATGTGTCCCTGACTTTGGTGATTGGTGGCTATGCACAGAAATGGCATTTGGGCACTAAGACCGGCGTGACAGACACTGTGGCGCAGTGGCGTCGCTTTGCGCCGCATGTCTACCCCTTGCCTCATCCGTCCTGGCGCAATACGGCATGGCTGAAGAAACATCCGTGGTTTGCTGAGGAGCTGT
The DNA here is from genome assembly GCF_027947445.1 of Shimia sp. MMG029. Lineage (NCBI taxonomy): Bacteria > Pseudomonadati > Pseudomonadota > Alphaproteobacteria > Rhodobacterales > Roseobacteraceae > Shimia > Shimia sp. MMG029. The sequence goes on from NZ_JAQJIM010000008.1 coordinate 43,240, forward strand.
TGCCCAGCCTGCAGGCCCGTATCAAGGAGGCTCTGGCGTGAGCGACATGACCCCACTGGATCAGGCCCATGCGGCTATGGAAGCGGCCCCGCAAGAGGATGCGGCGCGGTTGCGGTTTTATGAGCGGCTGGCAGATGCGGAGCTGTTCCTGTTGCTGGAAAAAGAGGCCGAGGGCGACAAGATTGCGCCAGAGATTTTTGAAACCTCTGATGCAAGCTTTGTGCTGGTGTTTGACACAGAAGAGCGTCTGGCGCAGTTCGTGGGCCGCGTCGCGCCTTATGCCGCGCTGTCCGGCCGGATCATTGCCTCAATGCTTGCAGAGTCAGGTATTGGGCTTGCGGTGAACCCGGAGGTGGCCCCGTCTTCCATCCTAATCCCCGGTGAGGCGCTTGGCTGGCTCTCTGAAACGCTGACCCATGCGCCTGATGAGGTCGAAGCCAAAGTCGAGAGTTTTGCGCCGCCCAAAGGCTTGCCGGAACATCTGATCACTGCGCTGGATATGAAGCTTTCCACCGCGGCGGGGCTGGCCAAGATGGCCTATCTTGTGGCCACCAGCTATGAGAATGGCAGCCGCTCTCACATGCTGGGATTTGTGGACACATTGCCCGGCTCCGAAGGCGCACTTGCCAAAGCGGTGAACGAGGCGTTGACGTTTTCCGGGATCGAGGCGGGGAGCCTTGATGTGGGGTTCTTTGTCGCAAAAGATCCGGTGGCGGCGCAGCTGGCGAAATCTGGACTGCGCTTTGATCTGCCAGAGCCGCCCAAGGCGCAGGAGTACAAACCTGTTGCGCCGGGCAGCGATCCGGACGCGCCGCCGCGCCTGCGCTAGCGCTCTTTTTCCTCTTGCCCCCATTATCCCGAGGGGACTGTGGCAGCGTGCTGCCACAGCGGGGCTTGCCCCTTGTCCGCCTTCAATATCCCGCGCTGCGGTCGACCAGATGCAGAAACGGTTCGCCTGCCACACCGCGCCGGATGTTTTCGGCAATCACCAGACTCGCGGTTTCCGGGCGGGTTTCTGAGGCGATATGCGGTGTGACCGTCACATTGGCATGCGCCCAATAGGGATGGTCGGTGGGCAGGGGCTCCACACGGAAGACATCCAGCGTGGCATGGGCGATGTGGCCGCTGTTGAGCGCTGCCAGCAGGGCGTCATCGTCGATCAGCGGACCGCGCCCGGGGTTCACGATCATTGCACCCTTGGGCATCTGCGCCAAACGCGCGGTGTTCAGCAGATTTTCGGTGGCGGGCGTTTTGGGCAATAGCAGCACCAGAATATCTGCCCGTGCAAGCGCCTGCGACAAGCCCTCATCCCCAGAGAGGCAGGTGACACCGGCCAGCTCTTTGGGCCGGCGGCTCCAGCCGGTCACGTCAAAGCCGATCTGGCTGAGTGAGGTGGCACAGGCGCTGCCAAGTTCACCAAGACCGAGCACTGTGACACGCCGATTTTGCGCGATTGGCGGCACGTGTGGGGCCCAGCTGCCGTCTTGCCTGAGAATATTGCGATCCATATCGAGGTGGTGGCGCATGACATGGCCGACCACCCATTCTTTCATGCCTTGTGTCATGCCCGGATCCACCATGCGGGCCAGCGGCACGTGCAGCGTGGGGTTGCCGACGATACCCTCCACACCTGCCCAGAGGTTCAGCACAGCTTTGAGACGGGTGTAGGGTGTGAAATCCTGCACCGCGCTGTTGGGGGCGTAAACAATGTAGTCCACCTCTTTGGGGGCAAAATCGACGCGCAGATCGGCGGTGAGGTCGAGCGCGTTGAAGGCGCTGTTCAGGTGTGGCTCATAGGTCTGCCAGCGGTCTGGTGTGGCGGCGAATAGCACGTTGGTCATGTGGCAAACACTCCGGACATGTCAGCAAAGCCTTTGATCTCAATTGGGTTTCCAGAAGGATCGGTGAAGAACATGGTGCTTTGTTCGCCCGGCTCGCCGGCAAAACGGGTGAAAGGTTTGAGCACAAACTCGACGCCAGCGGCGGTGAGTTTTTCAGCCAGCGCCTCCCAGTCTGCTTTGGGCAGGATCATCCCGAGGTGGGGCATGGGGACGAGATGGTCACCCACATGGCCGGTGGCTGCGGTGGCAAAAGGTTCACCAAGGTGCAGAGAAAGCTGGTGACCAAAAAAGTTGTAGTCGACCCATGTGTCAGTGCTGCGGCCTTCGGCACACCCCAGAAGGTCGCCGTAAAAGGCGCGCGCTTCTGCCAGATCGCGGACGTTATAGGCCAGGTGAAAGATGCTCATATCTGTGGCTCTCCCTGCATTTCCATTTTTGCGCAGAGAGGGCCACAGTTGGTGCGTGAGTGCAAGGGCGTCTTAGCGGGGGCGATGTACGTGGGCGCTTTGAATAAGGCCGAAGCCAACCATCAGAACCAGCATGGCAGAGCCGCCATAGCTGACCAGCGGCAAGGGCACGCCCACAACCGGTGCAAGGCCCATGACCATGGACATATTCACCGCAAAGAACAGGAAGAAGGCTCCGGCGATGCCGAGTGTAAGCAGCGCGGCATAGCGATCCCGGTTGGAGATGGCGGAGGCGACGCAGAAAACAATGATAAGCGCATAGAGCGACAACAGTGAAATCGCGCCCACATAGCCGAACTCTTCGGCCAGGGTGGTGAAGATGAAGTCGGTGTGTTTTTCCGGCAGGAAGTTCAGGCGACTTTGGGTGCCTTGCATAAAGCCGCGGCCGGTCCAGCCTCCTGAGCCAAGCGCGATTTTTGATTGGGTGATGTGGTAGCCAGCCCCAAGGGGATCCTGAGAGGGGTCAAGAAAGGTGTCGATGCGGCGATATTGGTAGTTCTTCAGGAGTTGCCAACTGGTGCCACGGGACTGGAACACCGCGACCACGACGCCCACCCCCATGCCAATGACGGTGACAAAATAGCCCCAATGCACCCCGGCAAGGAACATTACCATCGCGCCACCAATGACCAGCAGCAGCGAGGTGCCCAGATCTGGCTGGCGCAAGACCAGCGCCGTGGGCAGAAGGATCAGCAGCACAGGCAAGATGACCCAGAGAATGCGCGAGGTTTTTTCTGTGGGAAGCCAGTCATAGTAGGCTGCAAGGCACATCACGAGTGTGATCTTCATCAGCTCTGAGGGCTGCAGGCGCATGAAGCCTAGGTCGATCCAGCGCTGCGCCCCCATGCCGACGCTGCCCATGACCTCCACGCCGACGAGCAATGCGAGGCTGACAAGATAGGCAAAGCCCGACACGGAGCGCCAGAACCAAATTGGCACCATAGCCACAATGAACATGACGATCACGCCCATCACATAGCGCTTCATCTGCGGCTCTGCCCATGGCGTGAAGGAGCCTCCGGCCACGGAATAGAGCATCAAGAAGCCGGCGCCTGCGACGGCGGTCACCAAGAGAAGCAGTGCCCAATTGAGGTAGAGCACTTTGCGCAGGCCGGTGGGAACGTGTTTGACGTTATATTCGAGATAACTCATCTGTGCGCGCTTCCCGATCAGGCCCGATTGCGTCGGGTGATTTCCCGGTTTGGTGCGAGCTTTTCCATTTCTTTTTGCTGCGCTTTGATTTTCTCTCGGTCTTTGGCTGGATAGGCCGTCAGAGGAGGCGGGCCGCCATAAAGTGCCTGAAGCGTGATGTCGCGGCCAATCGGTGTGGCTGCTTTGGAGCCGCTGCCATGTTCGACCACTACCGCCACGGCGATTTTGGGGTTGTCAAAGGGGGCATAGTTCACAAAGAGGCCGTGGTCGCGACGCCCCCATGGCAGGTCTTCGTTGCGGGTCACACCGCGGGCGCGTTCTGCCGCAGTGATGTTGCGCACCTGCGAGGTGCCTGTTTTGCCCGCGATGCGATAGCGATCCTCGATGATGCGCTGGCTGTAGGCTGTGCCTCTCCGGTGATTGGACACGGCGTACATGCCACGCTGCACCTCGGCGAGATGGGCCGGGTTGATGTCGAGTTCGGGCATGTCAGGCACGGGTTGTTCCACACCGTTGATGGATTTCACAAGACGCGGTGGGATGGCTTTGCCGGTGGCCAATCGCGCCGTCATCACCGCCAATTGCAGCGGGGAGGCAAGGACGAAACCCTGCCCGATGGAGGCGTTGGCGGTGTCGCCCACCACCCAATCCTGTCCCCGTACCGAGGATTTCCACTCCCGCGAGGGATTGAGGCCGCGTGCCACACCTGACAAGGGCAGGTCAAATTTCTCGCCGATGCCAAATCGGGCGGCGACCTCAGACATTTTGTCGATGCCAACCTGAATCGCGAGTTCGTAGAAATAGACATCGCAGCTTTCGCGTAAGGCCTGCACAAGATTCATATGCCCATGGCCACCGCGCTTCCAACAGTGGAAGCGACGGTTTGAAATCTTCATATGACCCGGACAATAGACGGTGTCTTCAAAGCCGACGATGCCCGCTTCCAAGGCCGCGAGCGCGGTGATCATCTTGAAGGTGGAGCCCGGTGGGTAGGTGCCCTGCACCGATTTGGCGGCAAGGGGGCGGTGATCATCGCTGGTCAGTTCGCCGTAGTCGGCAACGGAGATGCCTTGGACAAAGAGATTTGGATCAAAGGAGGGCGCAGAGGCGATTGCCAAAAGGTCGCCTGTTTCACAGTCTATGACCACGGCTGCGGCGCTTTCGTCTCCGAGGCGGGCCTGCGCGTAAGATTGCAGCGCGTGATCAATGGTCAGTTGGACATCATCGCCCTGTTCGCCTTCGCGGCGGTCGAGTTCGCGCATCACACGGCCAACCGCGTTGACCTCCACCTGTTTGGTTCCTGCGGTGCCGCGCAAGTCATCTTCCATGCGGCCTTCAAGACCCACTTTGCCAATCTGAAACCTCGGAATGCGCAGCAGCTGATCCGGGTTGTCGATTTTTGAGAGGTCATAGTCAGAGATCGGGCCAACATAGCCAAGCACATGGGCGAGATCGTCTTTGAGCGGGTAATAGCGCGACAGGCCCACTTCGGGGGTGATGCCGGGCAGGGCGGGGGTGTTGACGGCAACCCGGGAGAGCTCTTCCCAACTCACACGATCCGCGATGGTGATGGGCAGGAAGGGGGGAGAGCGGCGCATTTCTGTCATCGCGCGGTCCAACTCGTCTGGATCCAGCTCTACCAAGGTGGCGAGTTTGGCGATGACCTGATCCACATCGTCGGTGTCTTCGGGCACCAGAATGATCCGGTAGGAAGGTTCATTGCGGGCCAGTAGGATGCCGTTGCGATCAAAGATTTCGCCGCGTGCGGGAGGGATCAAACGAATGTTGATGCGATTTTCTTCGGCCAGCAGGCGGTATTCATCAGACTGATCAAGCTGCAAGTGGCGCATGCGAAAGCCAAGACCGGTCATGAAAGCGGCCATGCTGCCGCCCAAAAGCAGCGCCCGACGGGAGAAACGACTGTGTGTTTCTGTCAGCTCAGTCGGTGTTTTGCGCATCAGTTTGCCCCCAAGCCACCGTCCGGTGCCGTTGAGCGCCGGACGCCAAAGAGAAAGTGAGAAAGCACCACAATTACAGGATAGATCGCAATGTTCATGATCACTTGCATCAACATAAGCCCGAGTGGCGGAACCGGCAACAGCATCAGGCTGGCGATAACGCGGTAGCTTACGGCGATCACAAGCATGAAACCCGAGGCGGTGAGCCACTCATAAGCAAAGGTGGCTTCGCGCAGGCGAAAGGAGCGATTGCGCTGCACCTCTGAGACCAATAGCACGATGGCGGCAGCCAGACCCGGTGGGCGCAACAATAAAAAATCCGCGAGCAGAAATACGATTGCGACAAGCCAGCTCGGAACATACTCGGGTTTGCGCAGGGCCCAGACAAGGGTGAGCACCACCATGAAATCGGGGCCTGCCCATCGGCGTGGTGAGGTTTCCAGCGGCAAAAGTTGCGCAAATAGCAGCGCCAGGCTCAGCATCGCAAAGACGCCACGCATCACCCATTTGCGGGAGGGGGCCGTCTCAGCCATCAGTCTCTTCCACAAACACCTCTGGGGTCAGCGGTGCGATCAGAGTGCCTGTGGTTCCGGGGGTTTCCTGACCATGGTGGCGCAGCACGCGCAGAAACTCGAGCCGTTCATAATCAGCGGCCAGGCGGACACGCAGTCGGCCGGACGGGTCGGTGGCAACCTGACCAATCAGCAGCCCTCCCGGGAAGACCCCGCCGTCGCCAGAGGTGACCACACGGTCGCCGGGGCGGACCAGATCAGGTGTTTCCAAAAAGTCGACATGCGGCGCAACGGTGTTGTCGCCGACGATCAAGGCTGATTGGCCTGAGGGTTGAATGCGGGCGGGAATGCGGCTGGAGCTGTCGGTGAGCAGCATCACGCGCGAGGACGAGGCCCCAACGCCAGAAATGCGCCCCACAAGGCCGATGCCGTCCATGGCCGCCCAGCCGTCGACGATTCCATCGCGCGCGCCGATATTTAGAAGGACGGACTGACGGAAAGGAGAGCCGCTGTCGGCCAGAACCACGCCGGTGATATAGGTGAGCTGGGGATCAAGTCGCACATTGTTGAGATCCAGCAAGCGCGCATTTTCCTGGCGCAGCTGGATGGCAGCTTCTTTCCAGGCTTTCATCTGCTGAAGTTCGCGACGCAGCTCGCGGTTTTGGTCTGCTATGCGCTGATAGCTTTGAAAATCGCGCAGCAAATTCACAGTCCCGGTGACGGGTGCCATGGCCCAGTCAAAATTCGGAACCACCGCATCAGTGATCTGCGCGCGGAAACGCTCCACACGTGGGCTATCAATGCGCCAGACCAAAAAGATCCCGATTAGGATCAGCAGAAGAACGCCAAGAAGCAGCCGCCGAAGCGGTGCGGAAAAATCCTCGCCCTGATTGCGGTCTCTGGCCAAGATGCCTCCGGTGATTTTGGGTGTGTCCCATACTACACCGCCGGATGGCTCTCGCCAAACCGGCAGCGTATTTTGGAAAAATTAGCTGTCGTAGTCGATCGCGTGACGCAGCTGTTTTTCGTATTCCAGCGCTTTGCCGGTGCCCATGGCCACACAGTTGAGGCTTTCATCGGCAATGGAAACGGCAAGACCCGTCTGTTCACGCAAGGCAAGATCCAGATCGCCGAGCAGCGCACCGCCACCGGTGAGCATGACACCACGGTCCACAATATCAGCGGCGAGATCAGGCGGGGTGGCTTCGAGAGCGGTCATCACTGCCTCGCAGATCTGCTGCACCGGTTCAGCCAAGGCTTCGGCAACCTGCGCCTGGCTGATTTCGGTCTCTTTGGGGACGCCGTTTAGCAAGTCACGGCCCCGGATTTGCATGGATGCGCCACGGCCGTCATCTGGCATACGTGCCGTGCCGATGGAGGTTTTGATGCGTTCGGCGGTGGCTTCGCCGACCAGCAGGTTTTGTTGGCGACGCAGATAGTTGATGATGGCTTCGTCCATGCGGTCACCACCGACGCGCACGGAGCGGGCGTAGACGATATCACCCAAAGACAGAACCGCCACTTCGGTTGTGCCGCCACCGATATCGACAACCATGTTTCCGGTTGGATCCGTGATGGGCATACCTGCGCCGATGGCCGCTGCGATCGGCTCTGCGATCAGGCCAGCGCGCCGAGCGCCTGCAGAAAGAACCGACTGACGGATGGCACGCTTTTCAACAGGAGTCGCGCCATGTGGGACGCACACAATAATCTTGGGCTTTGAGAACGTGGAGCGTTTGTGCACTTTGCGAATGAAGTGCTTGATCATTTCTTCAGCGGTGTCAAAATCAGCGATCACACCGTCGCGCATTGGGCGGATGGCTTCGATGCTGCCGGGGGTACGCCCGAGCATCAGCTTGGCGTCTTCGCCAACGGCGAGGACTTTTTTCACACCATCTTTGACGTGATAGGCCACCACGGAAGGTTCGCTGAGGATGACGCCTTTGCCTTTGACATAGACCAGCGTGTTCGCCGTTCCCAGGTCGATCGCCATGTCAGATGTAAACAGGCCGCCCAAATTTCCCAGCATATGAATTCGTTCCCAAAATTGTCCCTTAGCATGCGACTCTGTAATCGCAGGCGTCTCCTTATAGGAAGAGGAAACACTTTGTTAAAGGCCCCGGATTGGTGGAAGGCAACATTCTGCCACGAAATTAGGCTGGCGCCACGTTGCGATGCGCGCAACCTAGGAGCTTTCTGGTGTTGTGGCTCGCAGTCCCGTGGGAAAACCTGTTTTAACCGCTGGGCAGCGCGCCGGCTCTTCGATACAAGGCGCGCATGCTGTCATACCAACATATCTATCACGCCGGAAATCTTGCAGATGTCCAGAAGCACGCGCTTTTGGCGGTTATGCTCAACTATATGGTGCAAAAACCCAAACCATTGAGCTATCTTGAAACCCATGCTGGGCGTGGGGTCTATCAACTTGACGCTGACGCGGCGGTTAAGACCGGGGAAGCTCTGGCAGGCATTGGGCGCGCCGAAGACTGGTTTGACAAAGACCACCCCTACATGCGGGCGCTGGAGGCGGTGCGCGCGAAACATGGGGCGGCAGCCTATCCCGGATCGCCAGCCTTGGCGGCAGCCCTCACGCGCAAAGATGACACGCTGCAGTTCTGTGAGTTGCATCCCCAAGAAGCTACCGCGTTGCGTGGGGCGATGCGGGGCAGCGGAGCGAAGGTGCATCAAAAAGACGGGTTTGAAACCGTAATGGGCATTTGCCCCCCGACGCCAAGGCGCGGTGTGCTGCTGATCGATCCGAGCTATGAGATTAAAAGTGATTACAAGGTGTTGCCCAACATAATTGCCCAGTTGCACCGCAAGTGGAATGTGGGTGTGATCGCGCTGTGGTACCCGATTCTACGCGATGGGCTGCATCGGCCGATGATCGATGGCTTGAAAGAAAAGGCGTTGCCGAAAGTGTTGCATCACGAAGTGACCTTTCCCGCAGCGCGCGAGACCCACCGTATGATTGGATCAGGCATGTTCATCGTGAACGCGCCGTTCGGCCTTGAGCAAGAAGCCGCTCATCTGACCGCAAGATTTGACGCCTTGGCGCGCCGCTCCTAAGCGCTGTTCATGGCTGTGTGTCCGCGCAGTTTACGCTATGTATTAAGAGCGATGATGTGCCTGATCGTTGTGAAAACCTTTTGAAAATTAAATATTTATGCGCGCAGGAATTGAAAACCTTACCTTGTGTGTATGGTGCGGCGGGTTGACAACCCTGGGTGGATCATCGAAAACGGCGCGCGTTACACTTGCCTGATTTTTTTGGACTTTTCGACAAAATCATCGTTTCATAGAGTGCAGGTGTATTTTTTTAAGGAGTTCCGAGCGATGATATTATCGCCACTTAAGACCGTTCGAGCGTTTTCGGCGGTCGCAGCAGTTCTAACGACAGTTGCAACAGCCGTGTCTGCGCAAGACAAACCAAACATCCTGGTGATTTGGGGCGATGACATTGGCCAGTCCAACATCTCCGCCTACACCATGGGCATGATGGGCTATCGCACGCCGAACATCGACCGTGTTGCAAACGAAGGCATGATCTTTACGGACTACTACGGTGAGCAGTCCTGTACTGCGGGCCGTGCCTCCTACATCATGGGGCAATCGGTGTACCGTACCGGTCTGTCCAAAGTGGGCCTTCCGGGTGCTGAACTTGGCATGCAGGAAGAAGATCCAACCATCGCCGGTCTTCTGAAAGAAGAAGGGTACGCGACTGGTCAATTTGGCAAAAACCACCTTGGCGACAAGGATGAGCACCTGCCAACCAACCACGGCTTTGATGAGTTCTTTGGCAACCTGTATCACCTGAACGCTGAAGAAGAGCCTGAGAACTTTGACTATCCGGGCGACACTGTGCTGCCTGATGGTCGCACCTTCCGCGAAGCGTTTGGTCCGCGTGGCGTGATCAAGTCTTCTGCTGATGGCGAGATTGAAGACACCGGCCCGCTGACCAAGAAGCGTATGGAAACCGTGGATGAGGAAACGCTGGCAGCTGCCATCGACTTCATCAAACGTGCCAACGATCAGGGCAAACCTTTCTACGTCTGGTGGAACGGTACGCGCATGCACTTCCGCACACACGTGCAGGACACCATGCGTGAAAAAGCCAACCAGATCACGGGCAAAACGCTGGATGAATACTCTGCAGGTATGATCGAACACGACATGCATGTGGGTCAGCTGCTCGACGTGCTCGACGAGCTGGGCATCGCAGACAACACCATCGTTCACTACTCCACCGACAACGGCCCACACTACAACACCTGGCCGGATGCGGCATCGACCCCATTCTTTGGTGAGAAAAACACCAACTACGAAGGTGGCTGGCGTGTGCCATCCATGGTGCGTTGGCCTGGTAAAATCGAAGCGGGTTCTGTGAGCAACGAAATCGTGCACCACATGGACTGGTTCCCAACCCTTCTGGCGGCGGCTGGCCGTCCCGACATCAAGGAAGAGCTGAAAGCGGGTGGTGTTCAGGCGATTGGTCGTGAGTACAAAGTACACCTGGATGGCTACAACATCCTGCCAATGCTGACCGGCGAAACCACCGAAAGCCCACGCAACGAGATCTTCTACTTCTCTGACGATGGTGATCTGACCGCGCTGCGTTATCAGGACTGGAAGTTCATCTTCATGGAGCAGAAAGAGTACAAGACCCTGCGTGCATGGATCGAGCCGTTCACAGTGCTGCGTCTGCCGTTGATCTTCAACCTGCGTCGCGACCCTTATGAGCGTGCGTATCAGACCTCCAACACCTATTATGACTGGCTGCTGAATCGTGCGTACTTCCTGGTGCCTGCGCAGCAGTATGTTGGTCAGTTCCTGGCCACATTCCAGGAGTTCCCGCCACGTCAGAAAGCGGCGAGCTTCAGCCTGGATCAGGTGATGGAAAAAATGTCCTCGCCAGTGGGTGACTGATACTGAGTTGATCTCAGTTTGACAAAAGGCCATCCCGCAGCGCGGGGTGGCTCCAAGATTTTCACTATTTTTTCTTTGGAGTGATTGGGTGATGCGAAAGCTAGCGCATATGGCCGCCTTTGTTGTGAGTGGCGTTGGAGTAACCTCTGGAATGGCGCTGGCAGATCCTTTGCCCTCGTGGAACGATACTGACGCGAAAACGCGGATCATCTCTTTCGTTGAGGCTGTGACCGATCCGGCGTCTGAAGATTATGTCACCCCGGCGGATCGCATTGCGACCTTTGACAACGACGGCACGCTTTGGGCCGAACAGCCGGTGTATTTCCAATTGATTTTTGCGGTCGATCAGGTTGCCAAATTGGCAGAGCAGGATCCGTCGATTTTGACCAGCGACGCTCTGCGTGCAGCGGCGGCAGGCGACTATGAGGCGCTTGCAGCCACGGGCAAAGAAGGTCTGATTGAGGTGCTTGCGGCCTCTCATACCGAAGTGTCACTCTACCAGTTCCAACAGGATGTTGCGGCTTGGCTAGCGGAGGCGCGCCACCCCAAAACAGGCCTGCGCTATGATGAGATGACCTATCAGCCGATGCTGGAGCTTTTGCGCTATCTGCGGGATGAGGGGTTTGCGACCTATATCGTTTCCGGCGGCGGTATTCAGTTTATGCGGGTCTTTGCAGAGGATGCCTATGGCATTCCCCCACAGCAGGTGATCGGCAGCTCTATCACGTCGACTTATGAAGTTGTGGATGGCGTGCCGGTGATCATGAAGGGCGCGGAGCTGTTCTTCAACGATGATAAAGCGGGCAAGCCAATTGGAATTATGCACCACATTGGCAAACAGCCCATTTTGGCGGGCGGCAACTCTGATGGCGATTTCGAAATGCTGGAATTTTCGACGTCTGGTGAGGGCGCGCGTCTGGGTCTGTATGTGCATCACACAGATGCAGAGCGTGAATGGGCCTATGACCGTGAAGGTCATATCGGCGTGCTGAATCGGGGGCTGGACGAAGGCCCGGATCGGGGCTGGCTGATTGTGGACATGGCGCAGGACTGGTCCAAAGTTTTTGCGAACACCAAAGCTGAGTGAGCAGGACAATGACGCCAAGAGAGCAGATTGAGCGCCTTGCGGCCCAGATGGGCGAAAGCATCATTGGTCAGCGCGATGTGATTGACCGGTTGTTGATTGGCCTTTTGGCCAACGGCAACCTGTTGCTGGAAGGCCTGCCGGGCCTTGCGAAAACCCGCGCGGTGAAGGCGTTGGCAAAAAATCTGGAGTGTGAGTATGCGCGCATCCAGTTCACGCCGGATCTGTTGCCGGCGGATGTGACTGGCACGGAGATGTATTTCCAGAGCGAAGGCGGCGGCCAGTTCAAATTTCAGCCGGGGCCGATTTTTGCCAATCTGGTGCTGGCGGATGAGATCAACCGCGCGCCTGCGAAAGTGCAGGCGGCCCTGCTTGAGGCGATGGAAGAGCGGCAGGTGACAGTTGCGGGCACAACCCACAAAATGGCACCGCTGTTTATGGTTCTGGCGACGCAAAACCCGGTAGAGCAGGAAGGCACCTATCCGCTGCCTGAGGCGCAGATGGACCGATTTCTGATGCATGTGCGGATTGATTATCCGCCGCTTGAAGATGAGGTGAAGGTGATCCGGCTGGTGCGCGCCGAAGAGCAGGCGGCGCTGGCTGATACCCAATCCGAAAAGACATCCAATGCGGATGCACCGATGTCGCAAGAGGTGGTTTTTGCAGCACGACGCGAGATTGCGACGCTGCATTGTGCGGAGGCGATGGAATCCTATATGGCGACAATTGTGCAGGCCACACGGACACCTGCAGACTTTGATGGCGACCTTGCAAAATGGATCGACATTGGCGCGAGCCCGCGTGCGTCGCTGGCGCTTGATCGCTGTGCGCGGGTGCATGCCTGGCTGGCCGGGCGCGATTATGTTGACCCGGAGGATGTGCGCGCGATTGCCCCGGATGTGCTGCGCCACCGATTGGCGCTAAGCTATGAAGCGCAAGGCAGCGGTGTCTCTGCTGATCAGGTGAGCGCGCGCGTTCTGTCTGTGGTGGCTTTGCCATGAGCTGGGACGTCTGACCATGAGCCGCCGCGCCAGCATATCGCGCATGGGGCTATCAGCGGCCAGTGTTGAGGCGACGGATGACTGGGATTTGCGGGTGCATGTGACGCTGCCGCATTTGCAGAGTTTTCGGGCCGCCGCACGGGCCATATCTTTCTTGCCGCACCAGCCTGCGCGCTCTGCGTTGCAGGGCAGACACCGTGCGCGGATACGCGGGCGGGGTCTCGATTTTGAAGAGCTGCGCAACTATTTGCCCGGGGACGATGTGCGGGCGATCGACTGGAAAGTCACCGCGCGTTCGGGCGCGCCTTATGTGCGGGTTTATAACGAAGAGCGGGACCGACCAACTTTGATTGTGGTGGATCAGCGCATGTCGATGTTTTTCGGCACGGTGCAGAACACCAAATCAGTCACTGCTGCTGAAACCGCGGCGATTGTGGCGCATCGCGTGATTGATCAGGGCGACCGGCTGGGCGGTATTGTTTATGGGGATCAGGCGGTTGAAGAGTTGCGCCCCGGACGTGGCGCAACGGCGCTGACCCGCTTCTTGAGTGTTTTGACACAGGCCAATCAGCGGCTGCATGCGGATGCTGCCAAAGTGAAACCGATTGCGATGAATGCGGTGCTGCGTGCTGTGTCTCGGCTGGCCACGCGCGATCACTTGGTGATCGTGATCAGCGATTTTGACGCGGCAGATGCGGAAACAGAGCGCCATATGGGCGCGATTGCGCAGCACAATGATGTTGTGTTGGCTTTGGTGACAGATCCAACTGCTGAGAGTTTGCCAGAGCAGGGCGCGGTGACGGGAACGGACGGTCAGCAGCAGGCGCGGCTTGATATGGCGGCAGAGGGCGTGCGGGCAGGGGTTTTGTCTGTGGCTGCGGATCGTACAGACCTCGTGACCGGTTGGCAGAAGAAGATGAAGCTTTCCGTCCTGCCACTGACCACTGCACAGGATACGCTGCCGCAGATTGTGGCCCTGATGGGAGGCGCGCGGCGATGAGTGAGACCGCAGCTGAGACCGCAACTGAGGCCTCGGAGGCGCAGGCCGACAGTCTTGTTGGGCTGATCAATCAGCTGGCAGAGGTGCCAGAGCCTGAGGCGGTTTCGATGATGCCGCAAACGGTGGGATGGGCCGTATTGGCGGGGATGCTCTTGCTCGTGTTGATGGCGTGGGGCTGGCGGGTCTGGAAGTGCTATCAGGCCAATGCCTACCGCCGCGAGGCGCTCGTTGCCCTGGAACAGGTTTCTGGAGATGCGGCAGCGATTTCGGCGCTTTTGAAACGCACTGCGCTGACCGCTTATGGCCGCAGTCGTGTGGCCGCGCTCAGCGGTGAGCGCTGGCTGGCGTTTCTGGACACAACGATCGGAACCAGCGAACCGGCGTTTTCAAACGGGGCGGGGCATGTGCTGGCGCAGGCGGCCTATCGGCCAGAGCCAGTGCCCGCGGGGCCGGACTTGCAGGATTTGGCTCGGCGGTGGATCAAACACCACCCGAGTGCCTCCGATCTGGAGGGGCGCGATGTTTGAGCTGACCCATCCATTTGTACTGTTGTTGTGGCCATTGCCGGTTTTGGTGCGTTGGCTGCTGCCTGCCTATCATCAGCGCGAGTCTGCTGTACGTTTGCCCTTCTTTGAAGCATTGGCAGAGGCGGCGGGCGTCTCGCTGCGCGATGGGGCAATGGTGGTGGCGCACAAACGTTGGGCGCTGGTGGCGGGTTTTGTGATCTGGAGCCTTGTGGTGGCGGCGTTGAGTGGGCCGATGCGGCTGGGACCGCCGCAGGAGATCACCAAGGCAACACGCGATGTGATCCTTGCGATTGATATTTCCGGCTCCATGGACACTGTCGATTTTCCGGGGGCTGACGGCGACGCGCAGCAAAGGTTTGCCGCTGTGCAGGATGTGGTTGGTGCATTTCTTGAGGGCCGCGAGGGCGATCGCGTTGCTCTGATTGTGTTTGGCTCGCGCGCCTATGTGCAGGCGCCACTGACCGAGGATCTCGCAACAGTTGGGGCCATGCTTGGCCAAACAGAGGTGGGTATGGCTGGGCCGCATACTGCGCTTGGGGATGCGATTGGTCTGGCGATCCGCACCTTTGAAGCCAGCGAGATTGAAGAGCGGCTGTTGATTTTGCTGTCTGACGGCAATGACACCGCAAGCCGGATGAGCCCGGTGAACGCCGCAGAGATAGCCAAGGACAACGACGTGACCATGTTTGCGGTTGGGGTGGGGGACCCTGAGGCCAGCGGTGAAGATCAGCTCGATATGGGGCAACTCTCCGATCTGGCAGAACGCACGGGTGGGCAGGCGTTTTTTGCCGCAGATGCGGAAGCGCTGGATCAGATTTACGCGGAGATCGACGATCTGACGCCTCGCGAAGAAGACACCATCAGATGGCGACAGAAAGAGCCGTTGGGGCACTACCTGTTGCTTGCGGCGGTCTTCGTCGGGCTGATTTTGTTGTTTTCGGCAGCGATGCGCATGCCACGGAGGGACGCGGCATGAGCGAGTCTGTGTTCTGGGTCTATGTAGAGGCGTTCCACTTTTTGCGTATCTGGGTGTTTGCTGCGGCTGTGCCTGTGCTTTGGATCTGGTGGCAGATGCGGAGCAGGCAGGGCGCGCAGGCCAGTGAGACGGATTGGATCGCACCACATTTGGTGCAGGCGTTGACCGTGCCGGGGACCTCCCGCAAAGGTGTGCAGCCGATTGATGTGATTGCGCTGGTGATGCTGTTGTTGATTGCCGCCGCCGCAGGGCCGAGCTGGACACGTGCGCCTGCGCCGTTTGCCGCGCAAACCGCGCCTTTGGTGATCGCGCTGCAGGTGTCGCCCTCGATGGAGGCCACCGATGTGGCCCCGGATCGGCTGGAACGCGCAAAGCAGAAGGCGCGGGATTTGCTGGAGCTGCGTGCTGGCGCACGTACGGCGCTTGTGGCTTTTGGCGGCAGTGCGCATGTCGTGGTGCCGATGAGCGAAGATCCCGGCGTGATGCAGCCGTATCTGGAGGGGTTGCGGCCCGATGTGATGCCCATTGAAGGGCAGGATGTGGGCGCGGGCTTTGATGTGGCGCGCACCCTGCTGGCGCGGGAGGCTGCGGCGGGTGGCGTGGTCTTTTTGCTCGATGATTTGTCTGCGGCAGATGCGACCGCTCTGGAAACCGCATGGCGCGATGGTGGTGCGGCGGAGGGCGCTGGCGAGGATGAAGAGGCGGCGATTGCGCAGGCCTCTGTGGCCTCGATGAGCTTTCTCTATCTGTTGCCGGATGGCAGTGCGCTTCCTGCAGGACCGGAGGGCAGCTTTTCGCAGGCGGTCACGGCTGATGGGCGCGATGTGGCTGCGATTGAGCGCTCTTTGGCCTCGGCCTATCAGCGTGCGCAGTTGAGCGACGCGGCGCAGCCTTGGGAAGATCGCGGCGCTTGGCTTGCCTGGCCCGCAGCGCTGTTGCTGCTCATTTGGTTCCGGCGTGGCATGGCTGTGCGTTGGGCGGCACAATTGGCCGTGGCGCTTTGGTTTGTGCTGCCTGCAACCGAAGCACAGGCAGAAGGCTGGCGTGACTGGTTTTTGACTGCGGATCAGCAGGGCTGGCGCGCCTATCAGCGCAAGGACTACGAAACGGCGGCCGCGCGGTTTGAAGACCCTTATTTGCGCGGTGTCGCGCTCTATCGTGGTGGACAATATGAAACAGCCGCACAGGAAATGGCGCGGATCGATACGGCGGATGCTGCCTTTATCGAAGGTATGTCGCAGTTGAAATCACGTGGCTATCGGGATGGGGTGCGCGCCTTTGAGAGGGCGTTGGCGATTGATCCCAACCATGCAGGTGCGCAGCAAAACCTGCCCATCGCCAAAGACATTGTGACCTATGTGGAAACCACACGCGCGCAATCAGACACTGGCGAAGAGTCGGGCATTGGCGCCGATGACACGGTGTTTGACAATGAAAGCGGGCAGGGCGCAGAGACCCAGATTGAGGCCTCTGAGGAAGAGGCCGCTGGCGGGCATCTGTCTGCCGAACAATGGATGCGCACCGTAGACACGCGCACCGAAGACTTTTTGCGACAGCGGTTTCGTCTGGAAGCCGTTCAGCCAACTGGAGATTAAGGCACGTGCGGTTTGTTTTGAAGGTTTTGAGTGTTTGGCTGATATGGGCAGGGCTTGCACTGGCACAGGATGCGCCAAAACTGGACGTGGTCTTTGAGGAGACGGAAACGATACCGGGGCAGCCCCTCACGCTGAGGTTAACAGTGTTGGTGCCGACCTTCATGCCGGAGCCGCCGGTCTGGCCCGATCTGGAAAGCCCCAATCTGATGGTGCGTTTGCCAGAAAAGGCAAGCTCGCCAACGAGCAAGACTGTGAACGGTGAGACATGGTCAGGGATTTCGCGGCGCTATCAGATCACACCGATGGTGCCGGGCAGTTTCGTGATTGCGCCGGGCGTTGTGCGGGTGACCTATCAGGGCGATGCCGGCGGCGTACAGCAGGCGGACTTGCCCGTGCCGGAGATTTCCGTGGTTGGCACGCTGCCTGAAGGGGCCGAAGGGCTTGATCCCTTCCTTGCGGCGCAGTCGCTGACGTTGTCGCAAAATATCGAAGGGGAAGCGGAGAGCCTTGCGGCAGGTGGGAGCCTGACCCGAGTTGTGCAGGCCGAGATCAAAGGTGTTTCCCCGTTGTTCATACCACCGCTTACGCCGGAACAGGCTCCAGATGGTTTGCGTGCCTATCCTGAAAGCCCTGTCGTTGAAGAGAAAGACGATCGTGGGATCCTTTCGGGCACGCGCTCTGAAAAGACTGTTTATGTTGCGGAAGCTGCCGTTGATGGCGTGCTGCCAGCGATGACGTTGAAGTGGTACAACTTGAAGACCAAGAGCGTGGAGGAGGCGACTTTGCCGGAGGTGGCTGTCCATGCGGACGCGCCTGCAGGCGGAGGGCTCTTGCCCGGTGCTGACACGCGGCCAGGTTTGGATCTGCGGCTGATTGGTATTGGGGCGGTGCTCCTGCTTGGGCTGCTGGGCGCTTGGAGTGTGCGCGGGCGGATACTGCGCGGCTTTTGGCGGTTGCAAAGCCAGTGGCGCGCCAGTGAAATATATGCATGGCACGCAGTAAAAGACTCCGTGCGCCGCCATGATTTGAGCGGATCACGCACGGCGTTTTCTGTTTGGCGAGGCCGTATGAATGGATATGCGGTGCCCCAAGAAGAGGCGGTTGAAACCGCATTGCTGGCGCTTGGCAGCGGGTTGTTTGGCACACAGACCGCAGCAGACCAACCTGCGCACTGGCGTGAGCTAAATGCGGCGTTGAAAGACCTGCGGCGCGCGTTGCATAAGGGACGTCGTGTGAGACACCTAGCTTTGGCAGCACTCAATCCGGTGTCTGCAGCCAGGAAATAAAGGGAACGACATGGCCCATTTTTTGCAGGCGTTTCTCGCCTTGCGTACGCCTGCGGGCGCGATATTCGGCTTTGTTGCTCTTGTGTCTCTGGCACTGGCAACCGAGGCGGTGGCGCAGACTGCCAATGCCTCCGATCAGGCAGGCGCCGCATATGCACCCGCCTATGTTGGGTCAGAGACCTGTGTTTCTTGTCACGAAGGAGAGACGGAAGCTTGGCAGGCCTCTCACCATGCCCAAGCCTGGCGCATGCCCAGCGACGCGGTGCTGATCGGGGCCTTTCAAGGGGAAGTCTTTGAACATGATGGGATGCGGGCGCAGTTTGACACCCTAGAGGGCGCGCGCACGGTTACAGTGCGCGAAAAAGACGGTGTGGAGACGGTTTACACACTGCACTCTGTGGGGGGGACGTTCCCCCTGCAGCATCTGATTTTGGAAACGGGGCTTGGCCGTTTGCAAAGTTTCGATGTGGTTTGGGATGTGCAGGAAAAGCGGTGGTTCCACCTCTATCCTGAGCAGGATTTGCCGCCGCAAGATGCCTATCACTGGTCTGGGGCTTACAAGAACTGGAACGCGCGTTGTGCGGAGTGTCATGCCACGGGTTTTGAGAAAAACTATGATTTTCAGCGCAAGCGTTATGCCTCAACACAGGTGGAAATCGGTGTGGGCTGTGAAGCCTGTCACGGGCCGGGGCAGGCACATCTGGATTTGGTCGCAGGGCAGCCTGAGGCGCATTATCAGGTTGCTTTGACCGATTGGGGATTTTCAGCAGATATGTCTGAGCCGCAGGCGGCCATGGAGCAATGTGCAGGATGCCATGCGCGCCGGGAAGCTTTTGGAGACGGCAATCCGCTGCCCGGCACGGCATTTGCCGATGCTTATAATTTGGCGATGCTGCGCCCCGGTCAGTATCATGCCGACGGGCAGATCCTGGATGAGGTTTATGTCTATGGCTCTTTCCTGCAATCCAAAATGCATCAGCAGGGCGTGACTTGCGCAAATTGCCATACCCCACATAGCGGAGAGCTGCTGGCGGAGGGCGATGCGATCTGTACGCAGTGCCATTCAGAAGCGGGGAACCCAGATTTTCCAACCCTGAAACTGACAGACTACCAATCGCCGCCGCACACCCATCACGCCGAGGGCAGCGAAGGGGCGCAATGTGTAAACTGCCACATGACGGATCAGGTCTACATGGGCAATGACTGGCGTCGGGATCACAATTTCCGTGTCCCAAGGCCGGATGTGTCCGCGCGGCTGGATACGCCGGATGCCTGCACGCGCTGTCATAGCGATCAATCTGCGGAATGGGCCGCCGATCAGGTGGCAGGCTGGTTCCCAAATGGGCGCTGGACCGAGCCCCACTATGGCGATGTCTTGGCGCGTGGCCGGGCCAACCCGCAGGCCGCAGCTGCGGATTTGCTGGCGTTGGCGCAGGATGACAGTCAGGCTGATCTGGTGCGGGCCAGCGCACTGTGGCTGCTGGGGCCAGGTGCGACCAGCTTGAACCTGCAGGAAATCGGGGCCTTTTTGGAAGACGAAGACCCACAGGTGCGTGTTGGCGCGCTTCAAGCGCTCAGATCGCGCGCGGCGGTGGCGGCGGCGCCTTACTTGATTCAGGGATTGCAAGATGATGTGCGGGCGGTGCGGATCGCGGCGGCACGTGCCATCATGAGCCAGCCCGCGCACCGCTTGCCAGAGAGTTTGCGCGGTTACATGCGCCAAGCGTTTCAGACGTTTGGCGGCATGGTACGCAATCAAATGGATTTTGCAGAGGCGCATTTGCAGATGGCAGGCTATGCGATGGTTGCAGGCGACACGCGATCCGCGGCGGGTGCATTGACGGAAGCGGTGCGCATCAATCCGCAAAACGTGCAAGCCTGGGCGACCTTGGTGCGGCTGACCGCAGAGCTGCGCGGGCGCGCGGCGGCCAAAGACACGCTTGAGCGGGCTTTGGCGTTCAATCCCGGTGACCTGACCTTGCTGTCTTTGGAGAGCCAATTCTGAGTGCTTTTTCGCCTTTCACGTTGAAACAGCAAAAATCTCCGGGTTTTCAGATTGTTAATTCTGTGCTCCCATTGTTTCAGAAGCCCCGGATGATTATCAATATCGTCTAACGGACGGGAGGGCATTTATGCGCGACGGCACAGTGCTGGCGATCATCGCCATTTTACCATTTCTGGGCGCCTTGGTGCCCGGGGTGATGATCCGGGCAGGGCGCAATGCATGTGCCACTTTTGCGGCGGTGCCAACCGCGCTTGCGCTCCTATTGTTGCTGACACAGGCGCCTGCTGTGATGCGTGGCGAGGTGCTGACCACATCGTTTGAGTGGTTTCCGCAAGTTGGCTTGTCGGTGTCATTCTTCCTGGATGGGCTTGGACTGCTGTTTGGGATGATGATTCTTGGCGTGGGGCTGTTGATCACGCTTTATGCGCGGTTTTACCTGTCTGGTGACGATCCGATGGGGCAGTTTTACACCTACCTTTTGTTGTTCCAAGGGGCGATGCTCGGCATTGTGTTGTCTGACAACATATTGCTTTTGCTCGTTTTCTGGGAACTCACCAGCCTCTCCTCATTCCTGTTGATCGGCTATTGGAAACATCTGCCAGAAGGCCGGCAAGGCGCGCGGATGGCGTTGACCGTGACAGGGGCCGGGGGGCTTGCGATGATCGGCGGGATGCTGATCCTTGGCAATATCGTGGGCAGCTACAACCTGACCGATATTCTGGCGCAGGGGGATGTGATCAAGGCGAGCGAATGGTATCTGCCAGCGCTTATTTTGATCCTGATCGGCGCTTTTACAAAATCAGCGCAATTCCCGTTTCACTTTTGGCTGCCGCACGCGATGGCCGCCCCAACCCCGGTATCGGCTTATCTGCACAGCGCGACGATGGTGAAAGCCGGAGTGTTCCTGATGGCGCGGATGTGGCCGGCGCTGGCGGGTACGGATGCTTGGTTCTATCTCGTGGCAACCACAGGGTTGATCACCATGGTGCTTGGCGCACTGATTGCGCTGTTCAAAGACGATCTGAAGGCGCTGCTGGCGTTTTCCACGGTCAGTCACCTTGGACTGCTGACCATGCTGTTGGGGTTCGGCACCAAGGCGGCGGCAGTTGCGGCGGTGTTTCACATCATCAACCACCTGACATTCAAAGCCGCGCTGTTCATGACAGCAGGTATTGTCGATCACGAAGTGCATACGCGTGACATCAAACGCTTGGGCGGTCTGGCAAAGCTCATGCCCATCACTGCCACCATCGGCACGATCACAGCGTTGTCGATGGCCGGATTGATCCCGCTGAATGGCTTTATCTCCAAGGAGATGATGCTGGAAGAAGCAGCCCACACCAAGTGGTTTGAGAACCCGTGGATTGTGCCTGCGCTGGCCACGCTTGGGGCTTGCCTGTCGGTGGCCTATTCTTTCCGCTTTGTCTTTCACGTTTTTGCTGGTCCGGTGCGCGATGACTATCCCGCCAAGCCGCATGATCCGCCCTTTGGGCTCTATGCCTCTCCTGCGCTGTTGACCATTTTGGTGGTGGCTGTCGGCCTGATGCCACATCTGGCAGAGCCACTGGTGCGCGTGGCGAGTGATGCCGTGGTGGGGTATGAGACCAAAGCCTATCTCAAGCTGTGGCATGGGGTGACCCCAGCGCTTTACATGTCTGGTATCGCCTTTGTGGTGGGGGCAATTCTGCTGTATCTGCATGGCGGGCTTGAACGGATGTGGAATGCGTTGCCGCGCCCTGAGGCCAAGGTGATTTTTGATCGCTTGGTGACAGGGGCAGTGCGCAGTGCAGAGGCGGTGATCTTTACATTGCACAATGGGATCATGAGCCGCTACCTCGCCATATTGATCGTGGTGACGCTTGCCGTTGGCTATTTTGCGTTTTCCACAGCCGATATGTTGCCCCCGACACGAGAGATGCTGCCGGTGCCGCCTTTTGTTTTTGTGGTGTGGTTTGGCCTTTTGGTGGCAACGGTGCTGGTGGTGACGCAGCATCACAACCGTTTCCGCGCGCTTGTGTTTATATCTGTGATTGGGCTCAGCATCTCTGGTGGTTTTGTCTATCTGTCTGCACCTGATCTGGCGTTGACGCAGATTTCCGTGGAGACTGTGACGATCCTGCTGTTGCTGCTTGCGCTTTACTTCCTGCCAAAACACACCCCGCGCGACAGCAGCGACCTGAAACGCACGCGCGATGCGGTGATTGCGATTGCTGCGGGCGTGGGCGTGACGGCGCTTGCGATGGTTTTCCTGACCCGCGACTTCAGCTCGATTTCTGCCTATCACCTTGCCAACTCTTATGAGGGGGGCGGGGGCACCAATGTGGTCAATGTGATCTTGGTGGATTTCCGCGGCTACGATACCTACGGCGAGATCATCGTTCTGGGCATCGCGGGATTGATGATTTACGCAATGATGGATGCGTTGTTGCGCGGCCCTGCGGCGAAGCGGTTGCGCGATCGCGATTTCGCGCCGGATCGGTCTCGGGATCGCCACCCTTTGATGATGGTTGTGGCCACCCGCGCTTTGCTGCCGATTGCGATGATGGTTGGGATCTACTTCTTCCTGCGCGGGCACAACCAGCCTGGGGGGGGATTTATCGCAGGACTTGTGGTTTCGATTGCCTTGCTGACCCAATATATGGCCTCTGGGTTTGCGTGGGCGCAACTGCGGCAGCGGGTGGAATATCACACCTTGATTGGCTGGGGCGTTTTAGTGGCGGGTCTCACGGGCGTTGGGGCGTGGCTCGCGGGCAAGCCTTTCCTGACAAGCGCTTATGGCTATCTGCATTTCCCGCCAATCGAAGAGTTTGAATGGGCCACGGCCATTGCCTTTGACCTTGGGGTGTTCCTTGCGGTGCTCGGCGCGGTGATGTTGATGCTCTACAGCTTGTCGCGGATTGCACGCTTTGCGGGTGAGACAGTGAACGTGGAGCCGATGGATTATGATCCATCAGCGGCCAACCAAGAGAAGTCGGCCGAAAAAGCCGCGTCGCAGGAGGGGCAGTGACATGGAGATGATCGTTGCAAGCACCATTGGTGTTCTGACCGCAGGCGGTGTTTATCTTGTGCTGCGCATGCGAGCCTTTCCGGTAATCTTGGGTTTGGCCCTGCTGTCGTATGCGGTGAACGTATTTCTGTTCTCTACCGGGCGATTGGCCACGGATGCGCCACCAATCCTGAACAAATATGGCGATGCCACTTACAGTGACCCGCTGCCCCAAGCGCTGGTCCTGACGGCGATTGTGATCAGCTTTGGCATGACGGCCGTTTTGGTGATGATTTCGATTGGGTCCTATTTGGAAGCCGACAACGATGAGATGGCGCTGATTGATGAAGAAGCGCCGCCTGATGCGGAGTTTGAAGCCGAAGCGCAGGCAGAGGAAGAGGCGGCACGTGCGCGCGCTAGCCTGAGCGAGGCGGATGCTGCGGACGAAGAAGCACTAAAGGGGCTTGGCGTATGAACCACTGGATTATTGCGCCTGTTATTCTGCCTGCTCTGCTGGCGCCGATCATCGCCTTTGTGATGCGCCACGACATTGTGCTGGCCCGCGCGGCGTCCGCTTTGGGGGCTGTGGCGCTGGCAGCGATTGCAGTTGGGCTGACGATTTTGGCCATGGATGGCAGCACCCATGTGTATTATCTGGGCGACTGGCCTGCGCCTTTTGGCATTGTATTGGTGCTGGATCGTCTCTCTGCAATGATGGTTTTGCTCACCAGTATTCTGGCACTGGTGGTGCTGTGGCATATGATGGCAACGGGCCGCGACCAACGGGGGCGGCATTTCCATGCGCTGTTCCAGTTTCAGCTTATGGGCGTTTGCGGTGCTTTCCTGACCGGTGATGCGTTCAACCTGTTTGTGTTCTTTGAAGTGCTGCTGATCGCCTCTTATGGGTTGATGATCCACGGGGGCGGGCGTGTGCGGATGCGCGCCGGGTTGCAGTATGTGGTGATGAACCTGGCCGGGTCGACGCTGTTCTTGTTTGCGCTCGGGGCGCTCTATGCTGCGACCGGCACGCTGAATATGGCGGATCTCGCAGAAAAAGTGCGGGCCATTCCGATGGAGGATGCCGCCTTGGTGCGTGTCGCGGCCGTGCTGTTGCTGATGGTTTTTGCCATAAAGGCGGCGCTGGTGCCAGTGCATTTCTGGCTGCCTGGCACCTACTCAAACGCACCAGCGCCTGTGGCTGCACTGTTTGCCATTATGACCAAAGTGGGCGCTTATGCGATCATCCGTGTCTATACGTTGATTTTTGGCCCTGACGTTGTGGCCACTGACGGGCTGATCACCACCCTGCTTGTGCCTGCGGCGACGCTCACCCTGGCGGTTGGCGCCTTTGGCGCATTGGCGGCGAAACGGTTTATGCCAATGCTGTCGTTTGCAGTGATTGGATCTATGGGAACGCTGACCTTTGCAATTTCTGGCATGACTCCTGAGGCTATGTCAGCTGCGCTTTACTATATGGTGCATTCAACTTTTGCTGCCGCAGCGCTTTTCTTGTTGGCGGACTTGGTGACGCGCCGCCGCGGCAATGACGCCCTGACGCCGCAGATGGAGACAGAGAAACACGGTATTTTCTCCGCATTGTTCTTTGCAGGGGCCATCGCCATGACCGGGATGCCGCCATTGAGTGGGTTCTTTGGCAAGCTGTTGGTTCTGGATGCAGTGCGCGACACGGCTTGGATGACGGTGGCTTGGGTGGCCATTCTGGTCGGCTCTTTGATCACCATCGTTGGCTTTGCGCGGGCAGGCAGTATTTTGTTTTGGAAAGCAAGACGCAATCCGAATGGGGATCCAGATGCGCAGTGGGTGGCCAGAAGTGACCGCTCCCCGTTGAATGCGCAGAAACTCACATCGATCTTCACGATGTTGTTTATGATGGCCATGTTGGTGGCTGCAGCACGACCGATCTCTGTGTATATGGATGCCGCTGCCGCTCAGATTTTTGACGTCACAAGTTATATTGAGGCAGTGCTGCGCCCTGCCGGGGAGGTGCTGAAATGATGAGCAGACTTCTACCGCACCCGTTTTTCAGCCTCACGCTCACTGTGGTTTGGCTGATGCTTGTCAATAAGGTGACTGTTGGGAATGTGCTTCTTGGTGGTTTCTTTGGCGTGGTTGTGCCGATGATCACCGCGCCATATTGGCCGGGCCGCCCAACTGTGCGCAAACCCGTCCATGTTGCGGGCTACATGGCGATTGTGCTTTGGGATATTGTTGTCGCGAATTTTCAGGTGGCGGCAATCATTTTGTTCAAACGCAACAAAACGATACATTCCCAATGGGTGGAGGTTCCGCTGGACATTACCTCTCCTGAGGCGATTACGATTTTGGCTGGAACGATCACCATGACACCGGGGACGGTCTCTGCCATGCTCAGCGCAGACAGCGCGAGTATTCTGGTGCATTGTTTGCATACCGATGACCCCGAAGCGGTGCGAGACCAGATCAAACACCGCTACGAGCGCCGATTGAAGGAGATTTTCCCATGATCACAATTGCGCTTCATTTTGCCTTCTTCTGTTTTGGTTTCGGCTTGCTTCTGTGTCTGTGGCGTATGGCGCGCGGCCCCTCTGCTGCGGATCGTATTCTTGCGATGGACACCATGGTCATCAATTTGATCGCTTTGCTTGTCCTTTACGGTATCTTGCGCGGCACTGCGATTTATTATGAAGCGGCGATGCTTGTGGCGATGGTGGGGTTCGTTTCGACCGTCGCCTATTGTCGTTTTGTGTTGCGCGGCGACATTATCGAATAGGGAGAGCGAGAGATGTTTGTGGAAGTTTTGATCGCTTTTTTTCTGGTGGTGGCAGGTGTCTTTGGACTTGTTGGCAGTTTCGGGCTCATCAAGTTGCGCGACAGTATGCAGCGGCTACATGCCCCAACCAAGGCGACGACATTGGGCGTTGGCGGGGTGTTGATTGCGTCGATGCTCTATTTTCTTTTGGTCAAAGGCCAGTTGTCTTTCCATGAATTGTTGATCACGCTGTTTTTGTTCATCACGGCCCCTGTGGCCGCGCATTTCGTGTCTAAGGCTTACATTCAAGCATCGATGAAACCTAAGGACCTGCCAAAGTGTGACGGAGCGTATGGATGGGCCGTATTTGACGATCCACCAAACGCCTTTGATCAGGACTGACTTACCTTTGTTGCGTGCCTCTTCAGATCCTAAGTGGCGCGCAAATTCTTATCGACGCCGAATTTGGCTTAGTGACGAGCTGTAAATTTTGCAGCACTTGCCGAAGCTGTAAGCGCATGTTTTAGTGCTATTGCTTTGTTTCGATCCTGTTTTCTGCACCAGCGAATTGGATCTCAAAATCCATATGGGAATATCATATGACTTTTTTTAAGTTCATGCGCATGGCAACCGTGGCTTTGCCTGTTTCTTTGGCTGCGTCCGCAACTCTTGCACAGGACGCGCCAGCCCCCAAGGTTTCTATCGCCGCTGCCTACACAGACGAATTGCTGGATGAAGCGATTTTCATCGGCAAGGGGGAGGCGATCGACAAGGTGGATTTGGTGGCCCGTGTGAGCGGATTTGTCGAAAAGATCCATGTGAAAGATGGGGATGTTGTCTCGGCAGGTGATCTGTTGTTTGAGATCGAGCCTGAGGTCTATGAGGCGACATTGGTTGCACGTCAGGCAGATCTGGCTCAGGCCGAGGCAAATTTGCGTCTGACCGAAGTGGAGTTGGTGCGCAAGACAGAGCTGTTTGAAAGAGATGTGGGCACCGAAGCCGATCGCGATGTTGCGCTGGCTGACAATGAGGTCGCAAAGGCGCAGGTGGAAATGGCGAAGGCCGCCATTGAACAGGCCCAGTTGGATGTGGACTATACCAAAGTGCATGCGCCATTTGATGGGCGCGTGGGCCGCGCATCTGTAAGTGTTGGTGAATTGGTTGGCACCGGATCCGCCTCCCTGATCAACATTGTGCGCACGGCGCCAATTTACGCAGAATTCTCCCTGTCGGAGAAGCAGTTGGTCAGTGTGATGGAGCAACATGACGCAACAGTCGATGAGCTTGCAAACGAAGGCAAAGCGCCAGACGTCCATGCGATCTTGCCGAATGGAGATGAGTTGGATGAAATCGGACGGATTGTGTTTGCGGACAACCGCATTGATCCGACCACAGGTACAATCACACTGCGTGCTCAGTTTGATAACGCACGCGGGCTGTTGCTTGATGGAGCCTTTCTCAATCTTCGCATTTCCAGCGCGGAGCCTTCGCAGGTTCTGATGATCCCACAGGCAGCGGTGCAACGCGATCAGCGCGGCGACTTTGTTCTTGTGGTTGGCGAGCAGCAAACCGTGGAACAGCGCTATGTGACGCTGGGCCGACAGGTTGAAGCGGCCGTGGTTGTCGAAGACGGTATGCGCGAAGGTGAAGCCGTGATTGTCGAAGGTCTGCAACGTGTGCGCCCCGGTGTCGAGGTGGATGCGGTTCTGGCGGGCCAGCCGACAGAGGAGCAATAAGCCGTGTTCTCAACGATTTTCATTAAGCGCCCGAAAATGGCGTTTGTGATCTCTTTGGTCCTCACCATTATGGGGGCCATCGGATACAACGCGCTGCCGGTTGAACAATTTCCTGATATTACGCCCCCTGTGGTAAACGTTTCAGCCACCTATACCGGGGCAAACTCCGAGACGGTGGAAAACACAGTGGCTGCGCCGATTGAGGCGCAGGTGAATGGTGTGGATGACATGATTTACATGTCGTCAGACAGCACCGATACGGGATCTTACAATCTCGCAATCACGTTTGAAGTTGGGACAGACCCTGACATTGCATCTGTGAACGTGCAGAACCGCGTGGCGCAGGCGACTTCTCAGCTGCCGACCGAGGTGACGGACAGTGGGGTTGTGACGCAGAAGTCCTCCACCAACATGTTGTTGATTGTGACGTTAAGCTCGCCCAAGGGCACCTATGATGAGGTGTTCCTGTCCAACTACGCGTCGATCAATATCCGCGATGCACTGGCCCGCGTGAAAGGTGTTGGCCGTGCGGATGTGATGACGAACTTTGAGTATTCGATGCGGATGTGGATGGATCCAGACCGTATGGCGAGCCTTGGATTGACGCCCGGTGATCTGGTGACCGCCATTCGCGAACAGAACCTTGAAGTGTCTGCCGGCCAGATTGGCACGCCCCCGATCAGAACCGGTCAACAGTTTCAGTACACGATCAAATCCAAGGGCCGTTTGACGACGGTAAAAGAGTTTGAAGACATTGTCCTGCGCACCGGTGAGGCAGGCAGTATTGTGCGCATCAAAGACGTTGCGCGGGTGGAGTTGGGCTCCAGCAACTACAATGCCTCTGGTCGCGCGGACGGCAGCCCAGCAACCGTTTTGGCAATTTATCAGGCGCCGGGTGAAAACGCGCTGGCTGTCGCTGAAAAGGTGATTTCAGAGATGGATCGCCTGTCACGGGCCTTCCCCGATGATGTGACCTATGAAATTCCGTATGACAGCACGCTGTTTGTGGAACAGTCCCTGAATGACGTGGTGTCTACGCTGATCCTGACGTTCATTCTGGTGATTTCGGTTGTTTTCATCTTCCTCGGTAACCTACGGGCCACGGCGATCCCTGCGATTGCAATCCCCGTGTCTTTGATTGGTGCTTTTGCGTTCCTTCTGGCCTTTGGCATGTCGCTGAATACGATTTCGCTTTTTGCGCTGGTGTTGGCGATTGGGATCGTGGTGGATGACGCGATTGTGGTGGTTGAAAACGTTGAGCGTATCATCGCAGAGGAGGGCTTGCCCGCCGCAGAGGCCACGCGCAAGGCGATGGGGCAGATCACGGGACCAGTGATTGCCACAACGCTCGTACTGTTGGCAGTGTTTGTGCCTGTAACCTTTATGCCGGGCATAACGGGGCGTCTTTATACACAATTTGCGGTGACCATTTCCGTGGCGGTTGTGATCTCCTCGATCAACGCGTTGACACTGTCTCCGGCGTTGTGTGCCTTGATCCTGAAACCACGCAATCCGGAGGGGCCCAAGGGGCTGCTTAAGGTCTTTGAGCGAAGCGTGGATGGCGCGCGCAATGGCTATGTCGGTATCGTGCGGCGTTTGGTGCGCATTCCACTGATCGCGATCGCTGTGCTGATTGGGCTCGGTCTGAGTTCGGGGACGCTGCTGAAATCCCTGCCAGCAGGCTTTATCCCGCTTGAAGACAACGGAACCCTGTTTGTGGATGTCCAGTTGCCTGACGCGGCTTCGCTTGAACGGACAGAAACAGTGGCGTTACGTCTCAATGAGAAGCTCATGGAGGTGCCTGGCGTGATTGGGTCTGTTCAGGTGAATGGATTCAGTTTGTTGACGGGCTCTGGCTCTAACGGTGCGATGATCATCCTCAATCTGGCGCCATGGGACGAACGGCCCACTGCTGAATTGAGTGCAGATGGTATTTTGCAAAAGGTCTATGGCATCGCCAACCAAGAGATCGCGGCCAGTGTGATTGCCTTCAACCCGCCACCCATTTCTGGCTTGGGCCTGAGTGCCGGCGTTGAGATGAAGGTGCAACAGACCGGGGGAGGCACAGCGCAGGATCTTGCTGCGGCTGTGGGCTCGATCGTCTATGCGGCCAATCAACGTGACGAGATGGCACAAAGCTATTCCACATTCCGGGCCAACGTGCCGAAGGTTTTCGTGGACCTAGACCGGGAGAAAGCCAAGTCCCTGAATGTCTCAATCTCTGATGTTTTCACCACTTTGCAGGGCTACATGGGTTCTATCTATGTAAACGATTTCAACCTTTTTGGTCGTGTTTATCGGGTGATGATTCAGGCAGATGGAGACTTCCGCACACAGGTTGAAGACATCAACGCGCTCTATGTGCGCTCGCAAACCGGCGAAATGGTACCTATGGGGACCCTTGTCACTGTGCGCAATGAGTTGGGGCCTGTCGCGCTCAATCGCTACAACATGTTCCGCGCAGCCACTGTGACCGGTGTTCCCAAAGAAGGGCTCTCAACCGGGGATGCCATCCGCGTTCTGGAAGAAGAGGCGGCAACAGCGTTGCCACCGGGGTACTCCTATGAGTGGACAGGGACCGCGCAACAGCAGCAGGCCGCAGGCGGTTTGGTGATCCTGATCCTGATCATGGCTGTGGTGTTTGGCTATCTCTTCCTTGTGGCTCAGTATGAAAGCTGGACCATGCCCGTTGGTATTCTGCTTTCCGTGACTGTGGCACTCTTTGGCGCCTTGGCCGCGGTGGCTGTCTCAGGTGGGGATGTGAACCTTTACACGCAGATCGGGATGATCATGCTGATCGGTATGGCGTCCAAAAACGCCATTCTGATCGTGGAGTTCGCGATGGAGCGCCGAGCCGCTGGGCTGTCCATCCGTGAAGCAGCGATCGAAGCAGCAAGTCAGCGTTTCCGCGCTGTGATGATGACCGCCTTGTCATTCCTGCTTGGCGTTGTGCCATTGCTCGCCGCGAGTGGTGCAGGCGCGGCAAGCCAGAAAGCGATCGGCGTCGCGGTGTTTGGCGGCATGCTCGCCGCTACGGTGATTGGTGTGATATTGGTGCCGATCCTCTATGTGCTGCTGCAGGGCATGCGCGAATGGATCAAAGGCTTTGGTCGAAAAGCTGAGCCCACAGATGCAGTCTAGCGCCGTATGATATTTGCGAAAAAGGGCCGGAGTGATCTCCGGCCCTTTTTGTTGTCGGTTGCGCACGTGGACTAAACCACTTCAAACCAAGTTTTCATGCCAGCGGACTGATGAGACAGCATGTGGCAATGAAACAGCCACTTACCGGGAGGAGGGGCGACAAAGGCGATTTCGCGCGTTTCGCGTGGCTGCACCAAAAGTGTATCTTTCATCGGACCGAAACCGCCGTCTGGCAGCACCTCTTGAAAGTGCGTGCCGTGGAGATGCATCGCATGGGCAAAGGCCGTGTCATTCGCAATCGGCATGCGAACCAGTTCGCCCTGTCGCAGGGTGGCGAGCGGGGCGTCTGGCATGCCAACGATGCCGTTGAATGCCCAGACTTTTCCCTTTTGTACCAATTCACGCGTGGAGAGGTCTTCACCATCAAATGTTGCGGTTTCCATGCGGCCCATGGCACCGCCTTCCATCACCAGCGGGATCTCGCGGGCTCCTTCGAGGTCGGATAGGTAGGTGACGGGATTGGCAGGCAGCGCCTGGATTGGTCCGCGGGTGGCCACCGCATCACCTGCGAGTGGGATTTCGTGCAGCAAGTAGCCCGTGTCTCGTTCTAGAAAAACAATCTGAAGAGCCTGCGCTTCTGAAGGGTTGACGTCGAGTATCACATCGGCACGCTCTGCCGGCCCAAAGACCAGTGCGCCAAGAGCTTCGGGCGCCTGCAATGGCATGCCGTCGCGCGCTACCACTTTGCCGCTGCCACCTTGAATGGCGATGGTCATGACCCTGTCAGAGGCCACATTGACAAACCTCAATCGCACGCGCGCGTTTTTCTGCAAGGTATCAGGTGAGGGGGTCAGATGGGCGTGGACATAGTTCCCCATACGTCCGGCGTGGGTCCAGTCGTGCATGGCACCAAAGTCATCGGTGATCTGTGCGGTTTCGTCGAGGCGCCAGTCGTCCAGAACGACTACGATGTCATGCTCTACATCAGGTGGAGTGTGTTCTTTGACAACGATCACGCCGTAAAGGCCGCGCGCAACCTGTTCTGTGGATCGATTGTGTGAGTGATACCAATAGGTTCCGGCATCTTTCAAAGGAAAGGCATAATCAAATGTCTCGCCGGTTGGCACTGCATCCTGAGTGAAGCCGGGAACGCCATCCATTGCATTGGGCAGCCGCACCCCATGCCAGTGTATTGAGGTCGGTTGTGGCAGACTGTTGTGCAGCGTTTGTCGTAGGGTGTCCCCCTGTTTGAAGCGTAGGAGTGGGCCGGGGACAGTGCCTTGAAAGCCCCAGATTTCAGTTTTTGGATAGTCGCCAAATTCAGCACCAATCAATTGCATACTTGCCGCTTTGGCTTCCAGAATAGCGCTGGGAGCGTTCGCTTTCGATAGTGTGGGCAAAAGGTAAAGTGCTGCTGTGGCTTTTAGAAACCGTCTTCTAGTTACATTCATTTGCCGCTCCTGTGCTCTCAGTTTGGAATGATCGCGCTGGGTGCAAGGTAATGGATCTCTAGGCGCAGATGCCAATAACAGAGAAGTGAATGCGCTGGATGGCGAATGATTTGGGTAAAGAGGCTGCGAAAGGGCCAGAGTTGGTTCCGGTCCCTTCGCATTCGTGAGGGATCAAAGTTGAATGCGGAAGCGGGCGAAGCCGTCTGGGCCTTCACCTGCGGGCTCAATAGAGACGCCTTCGACGCTGTCGCTGTACTCCGCTGCCTTCGGCCCTGTATCAAACAGGACTGAGGTGTCGGGCAGGGGCGCAAAGGTCCAGTTGGCGTCGGCGCGGGGGCTGATGGTGCCTTTCTCTACAATGTAGCGCACGATGACGTCACGGTTGGTGTCTGGTCCTTCAAACACGATGGTGTCGCCCATAGCACCGGGGAATTTGCCGCCGCCGCCCGCGCGGTAGTTGTTGGTTGCGATGATGAATTCTGCGTTCAGGTCCAAGGGCTTGCCGTCAAACATCAGATTCACGATGCGGTTGGCATCAGCGTTGATCAGCGCGCCTTTGGGATCAAACTTTGAGGGTTGGGACAGGTCGATTTGATAGGTGACACCGTCCACCACATCAAAGTTGTAGGACGGGAAATCCGGATTCAAGAGCACCTGATCGGCTTTGCCCGGCTCCACCTGATTGAAGATCCCGGCGGAGCGCTCGAGCCAGTCTTTGACCTCTTGCCCTGTCACTTTCACCGCGCGGGCGGTGTTGGGATAGAGGTAGAGGTCGGAGACGTTTTTGATCGCCACGTCGCCCTTGGCCACGTCTGTGTAATATTCCGGGCCACCCCGGCCACCCGCCTTGAACGGCGCAGCGGCAGAGAGGATGGGAAGGCCCTCGTATTCGGTGCCTTTCATCATTTGCTCGATGTACCAGAGCTGCGCGATGGAGACGATTTGCACCGAGGGGTCATCGGCCACCAGCGCGAAGTAGCTGTGCAGTGGGGCATCGGTTTTGCCAACGGCGCGGCGCACATAGGCGAGCGTTTCGTCATGCTCTTTCTGTACGGATTTCAATACGTTCTGCTGACTTTCCACCAATGCGGTGATAGTGCGATCCTCGTTGCGCTTGGAGATCGGGCGGGCCTCTGTGCTATGGCTGACGATGCGCCATTCGTTGCCGTCGCGTTCCAGCATGAGGTCGATCAGGCCGAGGTGGGAGCCCCAGAAACCACCCATGGCGGCGGGCTTGCCCATGAGGGTGCCAGCGGCGACGTCGACGCCTGCCATGCCCTCATAAGCGGAGGAGGGGAAGACGCGGTGGTGGTGGCCGGTGAGCACGGCGTCAATGCCATCAACGGCAGCCAGTGGGACGGAGGCGTTTTCCATGCCGTCGGAGTGATCAGCTGCGCCGATGCCGGAGTGGCTGAGCGCGATAATGATGTCAGCGCCTTCTTCTTTCATCTGCGGAACAAAGGCTTGCGCGGTTTCAACGATGTCACGCGCCTGCACATTTCCCTCAAGATGACGGCGATCCCAGTTCATGACTTGGGGTGGTGTGAAGCCGATCACGCCAACTTTGATCTGATGTTTCTCACCTGCGCCATCGGTGATTTCGCGGTCCAGAATGGCGTAGGGTTTGAAGAGGGTTTTGTCCTCGCGAGCGGTGGCGCCTTGCTCCAGAGAAATGTTGGAGAGCACGGTTTCAAAGCCCGCACCGGCCATGGATTTCATAAGGAAATCAATGCCGTAATTGAACTCGTGGTTGCCGATTGTGGCTGCGTCGAAGCCCACGGCGTTCATGGCGGTGATGATGGGGTGGCTGTCGCCTTCTTTCATGCCACGTTCGTAGGCGATGTAGTCGCCCATGGGGTTGCCCTGCAGGAAATCGCCGTTGTCGATCAAGAGCGAATTTGTGGCCTCGTCGCGGATTTCTTTGATCAGGGAGGCGGTGCGGGCAAGGCCGACTGTGTCGCGCGGTTTGTCGGCGTAATAGTCATAGGGGAAAACATGCACGTGCAGATCTGTGGTCTCCATGATCCGCAGATGTGCTTGATTTGTCGAGGCTTTTGCGGAGAACGGGTGCAGCGCGATGAAGCCTGCGGTGGCACCGAGGAAATGACGGCGGGACAGGGTGAATTGAGACATGGGACCCTCGCTGTTGGAAATGAATGAGGCCCGCCAGACAGGCGCCAAGGCGGGTTTAGGGGCAATCAATAAGGTGACTGTAACAGCTATTTGACCGGGTGGATAAACTTCTGCGACGGCGGCGGATGTTTGCGCGTTAACACTTAAATTGGCGGCGGATTTGACGTCGGTATCGCGTCGGTAATGCGGCTGTATTGCGGAGGTGCGATTTTCGGGCGGCGCGGATTAATGTGGCGCGCGGCGCAACGGGGGGAGCGCGCAACACAACATGCCATGTGGGGAGGACTTAAAAACGGACTTGTTGCGGGGGGCAGAGCGCAGCCAAAGGCTGTCAAATCCCGCGAAATTTCTCCGTGGTAGGGCGGGTGTTGGGCGGTGAGTTGTGAGAGAGCGCGGTCCAATGAAACGAGAAGGCTTGCCTCCGGTCAAAGAGGCCAGCCCCCGACACTGGGTGGGGGTGAAGCCCCCTCCCTTGGGGAGGGTCGGGGGCTGGTCGGCTTCGCCGTCCGTGAAAGGGTGGTGACCGCGTGCTGCTGGTTTTCAGAAGGACGCTTTACGGTCTCGCTCACGTATTGCCGTTGCCGGTGAAGCGGGCGGCGTCTGCGGCGGCGCGGCGGATGGCGTTGGATTTGTGGACGGTCTCCATGTACTCGGCCTCCGGGTCGCTGTCATAGACAACGCCGCCGCCAGCCTGAATGTAGAGCTTTTCGTCTTTCACAATCGCGGTGCGCAGGGCGATACAGATGTCCATGTCGCCACCGGAGCTGAAGTAGCCCACACCGCCGCCATAGATGCCGCGTTTTTCCGGCTCCAGCTCGTCGATGATTTCCATGGCGCGCACTTTGGGCGCACCGGAGACGGTGCCAGCAGGCATGCCAGCAAAGAAGGCATCCAGCGCGTCTTTGTCCTCGGCCAGTTCGCCGACGACGTTGGAGACGATGTGCATCACATGGCTATACCGCTCGATGATGAATTTCTCGGTGGGGCGCACGGTGCCGACCTTGGCCACGCGGCCGGTGTCGTTGCGGCCCAGATCGAGCAGCATGAGGTGCTCGGCCAGCTCTTTCTTGTCGGCCAGCAGATCCTCTTCGAGCGCCTTGTCC
The DNA here is from genome assembly GCF_027947445.1 of Shimia sp. MMG029. Taxonomy (NCBI): domain Bacteria; kingdom Pseudomonadati; phylum Pseudomonadota; class Alphaproteobacteria; order Rhodobacterales; family Roseobacteraceae; genus Shimia; species Shimia sp. MMG029. Next base: position 78,869 of record NZ_JAQJIM010000008.1, read on the forward strand.
TCTTCCGGCGTTGCGCCACGGGGGCGGGTGCCTGCGATCGGGCGGATGGTCACTTCGTCGCCAAAGACCCGCACGAGGATTTCGGGGCTTGCGCCCACCACCTGAAAACCGCCGAAGTTGAAGTAGAACATAAACGGCGAGGGGTTGGTGCGGCGCAGGGAACGGTAGAGCGCAAACGGCGGCTGCGGGAAATCCTGTGTCCAGCGCTGCGCGGGAACCACCTGAAAGATGTCGCCTGCCTTGATGTAGTCTTTGGCCTTCTCCACCGCGGCCATATAGCCTTCCTTGGTGAAGTTGGAGGTGGGCGGGGCCACCTCGCGCGCTTCGCCCAGATCGCGTGCGGCCTGTGGCATGGCGCGTTCCAGATCGCGCACCGCATCCATCACACGTTCGGCGGCCTGTGCATAGGCGGCTTTGGCGGATTGGCCTTCGCTGGCCCATGCGGGGGAGACCACGGTGACCTCGCCTTTCACACCATCCAGCACGGCCACCACAGAGGGGCGCAGCATGCAGGCATCGGGCAGGCCAAGCGGATCAGGGTTGATGTTTGGCAGGTGCTCAACCAGCCGGATCATATCATAGCCAAGATAGCCAAACAGACCGGCGGAGGCCTGTGGCAGATCTTCGGGTAGGTCGATGCGGCTTTCCTCAATCAGGGCGCGCAGGTTGGTGAGCGGATCGCCATCCTGTGGCGCGAAGCCATCCGGATCAAAGCGCGCAGACCGGTTGATGCGGCTGTCGGTGCCATGACATTGCCAGATCAGATCAGGCTTCATGCCGATGATGGAATAGCGCCCGCGCACCTCTCCACCGGTCACCGATTCCAGCATAAAGGCATCTTTATGCGCGCCGGTGAGCTTCAGCATGAGCGACACAGGGGTATCCAGATCGGCGGCGAGCCGGGTGTAGACAACCTGATTTTGGCCCGCCTCATAGGCGGTGGCGAAGTCTTCAAAGCTCGGGGTCAGGTCCACCTTGGCGACCTTTCTTATTGGAACTGCGCGTGCACTGCATTCAGTGCCTGCTGATTGATCTCTGCCGGATACATCGCTTGCAGCGCCTCGGCATAAGCCTGGAACATGTCCTGAGACACGCCGCTGGCCAGCTGCGTGGTGATGCGCGATTTGAGGGCGGCGATTTCTGGCTCGTCGTTCGCTGGCTCGGTGATGGCATCAAGGCGCACAAGGATCACGCCGTTTGCGCTGTCAAGGACGCGGATCTCACCGGTTTCCATTTCGAACACGGAGGACAGGAAGTTTGCCGGGGTGCCGGGAATGAAGCCGCCGCGATCCATGCCGGTTTCCTCAACCGCGGTGAAGCCGAAGGAGGCGATTTCGGTGCCTTCGGACAGACGTGGCATTAGCCCGTCAACGAGCGCTTTCAGCGCGTCGGCTGTGCGCTCTGCTGTGACGGCTGCGGCTGCGGCCTCTGTCACATCTTCGAGCGGGGCCGGGTGGGCCTCGGTTTCGCCGTCAAGGCGCAGGGCAAAGATGCCGCCATCTTCAAGCACTTCGATCTGTGGGAAGTCGCTGTCTGTCACAGCGGAGGCGGTGGCGCGGAAGCCCTCGTAGCCTGCAAGCGGGTGATCGACGGCGCTGTGCCAATCGACGCTGCCGAGTTGCATATCGGTTTCGTCAATCAGCTCTTCGAGGGTGGCGCCTGCGGCGAGCAGATCATCGATGTCGGTGATCTGGGTTTCAATCAGACGGCGGGCGCGGTCTGCGGCGAGCTCATCACGCAGGATGGCGCTGGCGTCTTCGAAGCTGGTGTTTTGTGCAGGCAGGATGCCGTTCACGCGGAAGAGCGCCGGGCCAAGGTCGGATGGCACGGGGCCTGCAACGCCGCCCACGGGGGTGAGGAACACGGCTTCGCCCGCGGCGCTGAGCTCAGCTTTGGTCACGTCGCCCATATCCACATCTGCAAGGTCAAGACCACGGCCTTCGACCAGTGCTTCAAAGGTTGCGGTGCCTGCGGTGATTTCCGCGAGCGCGGCTTCGGCGGCGGCTTCATCGCCAAAGGCGAGGCGCTCCACCAGACGGCGCTCCGGGCGGTTGAATTCAGCGTCACGCTCTTCATAGAGCGCCTGAAGCGCGGTTTCGTCGATTTCGACCTGATCGATGATCATGTCCGGGCTGAGCCATGCATAGGTGATCTGACGGGTGGCGGGCACCATGAAGCTGTCCTGATTGGCCTCATAGTAGGCGGCGATGTCGGCCTCCGATGGGGTCTCAACTGGGCGGGTCAGGTTCTCTGCGCTGAGCTGGGCCCAAGTGAAATCACGCTCTTCGGCGATGTAGGAAATCACAGCATCGGCGTAGGCGTCCGACATGTTGAGGCCGGAGACAACTGCGCCTTGCAGCAGGCTGCGGGCGGTGTCCTCGCGCACGCTGTCTTCGAATTCGGATTCGCTCATGCCTGCCTGATCGATGGCAAAGCTGTAGGCATCGCGATCAAAGGAGCCATCAAGGCCCTGAAAGGCGGGGATGTTGAGCAGCTCACTGCGCAGGTTTTCGTCGCCGATGGAGAGACCAAGGCGGTCGTTTTCCGCATCAAGTGAGCGGGTGGTGGCGAGGCGGGACAGCACGAGACGGTCAATGCCGAAAGCCTGTGCCTGCACGAACGGCAGCGACTGGCCGGTCTGTGCCTCAAGGGCGCGCAGCTCTTCCTGAAGGGCGCGGGCGTAGGCATCCACGGAGATGTCTTTGTCGCCCACAGAGCCGACGGAATGCACGGTGCCTGTGAGGCTGGTTGCGCCAAAGCCACCCAAGCCCAGAATGAGCAGGCCCATGAGAATCCAGACCGCTGTTTTAGAGGTTTTGCTCTGCGCCATGTCGGTTGTCCGCCCTGTGATCGTTCAAGTTTCTGAGGGCAAGGTCTACGCGGTTGGGGCAGGGGGGGCAAGCCACATTGGCCTGCCCGGAGGTGCAGAGTGCGCGCTCAGTAGGCGACCGTTGCGAGGCGGTCAAAAAGCACGCCGATTTCGTCGCGATCGACATTGGCAAAGGCGATGCGCAGGGTGCGGGCGGCGTCCGGATCCTCCTCGGGCATGAACATGGTACCTGGCAGGGTGAGGATGGCGTGGTCACGCACAAGCCTTTGGGCGAGATCGTCACTGGCCAAATCGAAAGGATGTTCGAAATAGGCAAAATATGCGCCCACACCACGCAGTTTCCAGCCATTTTTGTCGATTTTTGGTAGGTTTTCGGTGATAGCGGCACGGCGATCAAGGATCTCTTCGCGCTCTTCTGACAGCCAATCGGACAGGTTTTGCATGCCCCAGAGGGCCGCATGCTGGCCAAGCTGGTTGGGGCAGATGGCGACGGTGTCCAGAAACTTCTCGGCCTCCGCCAAAAGCTGGGAGCTGCTGACCATAGCGCCCACACGATGACCGGTGAGACGGTAGGCTTTGGAGAAAGAATAGAGGTGGATCAGCGTGTCCGCCCAATCGGGGTCAGAAAACAGGTCATGCGGCGCGCCGTCACGAGAATCAAAGTCGCGATAGGTTTCATCCACGATCAGACGCAGCCCATGGGCCTTGGCGAGATCATACATCTCCCGCACAAGGGACGCTGGATACTCCACACCGCCCGGATTGTTGGGGGTGACCAGCACAATGGCGCGCGTGCGCGGGGTGATCAGCGGCGCGGCTTGCGCCACATCAGGGAGAAGTGCCGCGCCTGTTTTGAGCGGCACAGCGGTGACGCCCTGCATGTCGAGCCACATTTTATGATTGAAATACCAAGGGGTTGGAACGATAACTTCATCCCCTTCGCTGGCAATTGCGGCAAGCGCTGCGCTGAAGGCTTGATTGCAGCCGGAGGTGATTGCCACCTGATCTGGTGCAATTTCTGCGCCATAGGCCGCGCTCCACTGGCTGGCCACTTCGGCGCGCAACTCTGGCAGCCCGAGCACCGGGCCGTAGAGATGAGCCTCCGCCACGTTCAGTGCCGTGTCGGCAATGTGGCGGCGCAGCGCCTCTGGCGGCGGGGCAACGGGCGCAGCCTGGCTGACGTTGATGAGCGGTTTCTCCTCTGAGAAACGCACGTCCTCAAGCCAGCGCCGGGCCTCCATTACGGGCGGGGCAAAGGTGGCGTTGGTGCGAGACACGGTCATGGCGGCATCCTGAAATCTGTGGTGAGGCCGCCCTATGTGCGAGAGGCGGGAGGATCAGCGGCTTTCCTGCAGAAAAGCCGCCAATGCAAGGATGTGCAAGCAGATGTTTGCCTGAGCGCGTGCGATAGTCAGGATCGGCAGATTTATGGGCTAAGTGGCCTTCCTCTTGCTCAAAATATCCCGGGGGAGTCCCGTCTGTGATGGGGCGGGGGCAGCGCCCCCTTTCACACGCCTCCCCAGACACAGGGCGGCAGATCCTCAAAGATCAGTCGGTGCCGCGATAGGGCTCAACATATTGCAGGGCCATATCCCACGGGAAGAAGATCCATGTGTCCTGGCTGACACCGGTGATGAAAGTGTCGACCTGAGGCTCGCCCTGTGGCTTTGCGTAGACGGTGGCGAAATGCGCCTTGGGGTAGGTCTCACGGACGAGCTCCAGCGTTTTGCCGGAATCCACCAGATCGTCGATGATCAGCACGCCTTCGCCGTCGCCCATCAGCGCGGCATCTGGCGCTTTCAGGATTTCGGCCTCGCGGCGCTGGTCAGCTTTGCCGCCGCCGGAGTGGTAGGATTTCACGGAAATGGTGTCGACCACACGGATGTCGAGCTCGCGCGCCACAATCATCGCAGGCGCCATGCCACCACGGGTGATCGCGACAATTGCGCGCCATGCGCCATCATCAGGGCCTTTGCCGTCCAGACGCCACGCCAATGCCCGGCTGTCGCGGTGGATTTGATCCCAGCTGATGTGGAAACCTTTTTCGTGTGGCAGACGCTCGCTCATGGTGGACTCACCCCTTTGTGGCAGATTTCGGCTCTTCTAGCAGAAGCGCTTTGCTGCGCAAACCGTTTGATTGTTGTGGTTATGGCGTGACGACATAGCGGCCATCTTGCACAGAAATGGCTGGTGGTTGATGGCTGCTGGCAAAGCTGTGGTAGGCGGGGGCGAGACTGTGCCAGTAGCTTTCCCAACGGTGGCCAGAGGCTTTGGCGAGCCGCGCCTGTGTGGGACGGAAAGGGAAGGCGTGGACCGGCACAAAAGCCTGCCCGCCCTTCAGCGCGGCCTCTACGGTGACATAGATTTCTTCGATCATGGGATCGGTCATCGCGTAGCAGCCAACAGAGACACAATCTCCGTGCACCATAAGATAGCTGCCGGTGCGCCCCTGCGCGCGGTCATAGCGGTTGGGGAAGCCCAGATTGAACGACAGATGAAACCGGCTGTTTGGGTTGAGCGCGGCTTTGTCCACGCGGTAGAAGCCCTCGGGTGATTGGCGGTCGCCTTCTTTCAACTTGGGGCCAAGCGCGCCGGAATGGTTGCAGATTGGGTAGGATCTGAAGAGCTGGTATGGGCCCGCCTCTGATTTTAGCCAGAGTTCGAGGGTTTTTTCTTCTTTAAAGATGCGGATGTAGGTTGGTGCCCCAAGGCGGGTGCCTGCATCGGCCATGGCTTTGCTGAGGCGCGGCGTCTGGTAGGCGCGGATTTCAGAAATGCCAGAAAGCGGAGATCGCAGATCAGGTTTCAGTGTCGGGATTTGCGGCGTGTATTGGATGGCAAGCACCGCAAGCGCGCTGCATGCCACAAAGATCGCCAAGAGGCGGCGCATCAAAGCGCTGCGATTTTTATGCCGAGCGCGGCCAGAAGCCCGCCAAAGATGCGGTCAATCCAGTGCTTTAGGCCGACATAGACCTCACGTGTTTTGCTGAAAGAAAACAGGCGCGCCACGGCGGTATTCCAGAGAAACTCTCCGAGGAAAATACACAGGAGCACAAGCGCCAGCGCCGGGGGCGTTGCGTCGCTTGGCACGGTGCCGACAAAGACCGCGCCAAAGAACACGGCGGGCTTTGGATTGGCGAGCTGTGTCCAGATGCCAAGGCGGAAGGCTGACCATAGCGTGGGCAGGGCGGCGGCGTCTTCGCCGTCTTCCAGAGGCACATCTGCGGTGCGCCACATTTTAATCGCGGTCCAGATCAGGAAGGCGGCGCCGCCGATTTTCAGCGCGGTCAGCAGGAAAGGCGCATATTCAAAAAGCAACGCCAGACCGAAGAGGGCGGCGGCGGCCCAGAAAACCGCGCCAAGGCCGATGCCAGCGGCCAGCGCGGCACCGGTTTTCAGGCCATCACGCAGCCCTACGCGCGCTGCCATCAAAACGGCAGGCCCGGGGCTGATCGCAGCCATCAGGCAGAGCGAGATGGTCGCGATAAAGGCAGCGAGGCTCATTTGCGGCCCACCACAGCGTCGATGTCAGGCGCATCCACAGCTTTCATGCCAACCACATGGTAGCCCGCGTCGACGTGCAGGTTTTCGCCGGTCACGCCACTGCCCAAATCAGACAGAAGATAGAGCGCAGAGTTGCCCACATCCTCAATAGACACATTGCGGCGCAGGGGCGAATTCAGCTCGTTCCATTTCAGGATGTAGCGGAAATCGCCAATGCCGGACGCGGCTAGCGTTTTGATCGGGCCTGCGGAAATTGCGTTTACGCGAATGCCGTCTTTGCCGAGGTCTTCGGCCAGATATTTGACAGAGGCCTCAAGCGCGGCTTTGGCCACACCCATGACATTATAATGTGGCATCACCTGCTCAGCGCCATAATAGGTGAGGGTAAGGGCGGAGCCGCCATCTTTCATGAGTTTTTCGGCACGCTGCATCACCGAGGTGAAGGAGTAGACCGAGATGTCCATGGTCATCAGGAAGTTGTCCTTGGACGTGTCGACATAGCGGCCGCGCAGCTCGTTTTTGTCCGAAAAGCCAATGGCGTGAACGATAAAATCGAGTTTGCCCCATTTGGCTTCGATTTCGGCAAACGCCGCATCGACGGAGGCCGCATCAGACACATCACAATCAATCAGTGTGTCCACGCCCAACTGATCGGCCAGTGGCCCGACGCGTTTCTTGAAGGCTTCGCCCATGTAAGAAAAGGCCAGTTCCGCGCCCGCATCGGCGCAGGCCTTGGCAATGCCCCACGCGATGGATTTGTCGTTGGCGAGGCCCATTATCAGGCCACGTTTGCCTGCCATGAGTTGATTTGACATACCGCACTCCCAGTCCCAAATCGTTGTTGCTGACCTTTAGGCGATTGCGCATGGTGCATCAAGAGCTTCACAAAGCAGCTAATCGGCACCATATGCGGTGTGGCCCTAAGGCGAGCGGAGAGAATAGATGACAGACCGTACCGGGATATTTGCGGGCGATGACCCGTTTGAGATTGCACGGTCTTGGCTGAAAGAGGCCGAGAAGAGCGAACCCAATGATCCGAATGCGATTGCCTTGTCGACGGTGGATGCCACTGGCATGCCCAATGCGCGGATGGTGTTGTTGAAAGATGTCGAAGAGGATGCTTTCGTTTTTTACACCAACTACGGCAGTGCAAAGGCCCAGGAAGTGGAAAGCGCCGGTGCGGCGGCCTTTGTGATGCATTGGAAGAGTCTGCGCCGCCAGATCCGTGTCCGCGGACACGTTGTACGCGAAGAGGGCCCAAAGGCAGATGCATATTTTGAGTCGCGCAGTCTCAAAAGTCGGCTGGGGGCCTGGGCGTCAAAACAGTCCCATCCGCTCGGATCGCGGGCCGAATTGATGGCAAAAGTGGCAAAAATCACCGCGCAACATGGCACAAGCCCGAAACGGCCTGATTTTTGGGGGGGATTCCGGATTAATCCCATTGAAATAGAGTTCTGGGCGGATGGTGCATTTCGTTTGCATGATCGCTTTCGTTGGACGCGCGAAACGCCTGAAAAACAGTGGGAAATTGCCCGCTTGAACCCATAGTCATCACAGCAATCGACAGGCAAGCGCATGAAATGCAAGATATTTTTGCGCTTGCCGATTTGCCCCAGATGCAGCAATGATGAGCTTCATCATGGGGATGATACAAACTAAGGTTGAGGCATTGAGTACTCTAGAGAAAGACACCACACGTATCTTTGGTGTGGTGAAGTGGTTCGATCCGGTCAAAGGATTCGGCTTCATTGTTTCTGATGAAGGTGGTCCAGATATCTTGCTGCATGCGAATGTTTTGCGCAATTTTGGCCAAAGCTCTGTTGCGGATAATTCCGTTATTGAGGTGTCGATCCAGACGACAAATCGCGGTGCACAGGCCGTTGAAGTGCATAAAATCGAAGCGCCGATGACAGAGGCTCCTGTGGCTTTGGCGGACTTCGAAGGTATGGACCTGAGTGAGATTCGCGCCACCCCTCTGGAGCCAGCACGGGTGAAGTGGTTTGACAAAGGCAAGGGCTTTGGCTTTGCCAATGTTTTTGGCAACTCGGAAGATATTTTCCTGCACATCGAAGTTCTGCGCCGCTCTGGCCTGGCGGACCTTCAGCCGGGTGAAGCCTTGGCGCTGCGTGTGATCGACGGTAAACGTGGTCGCATGGCAACCGAGGTATTGGCGTGGGAAAACGCAGCATTGGAACTTTCCTAAAACAGAAGAAGGGCGCCGGCCAAAAGATCGGCGCCGTATTGGTCGCAGTGGCTTTGTCTGGCATGTTGCCAGACCGCAGCGCGGCCCAAGGTGCCTGCCGAGAAGACACCCTTTGGATCAAAGGGGACTGGGGGCAGGCGCGATTCTCCGTAGAAGTGGCAGATACGTTTGATGAACGTGCGCAGGGCTTGATGAATCGCCCGGCGATGGCTGCCAGTGGGGGTATGATTTTCATTTATGAGCGCACGGGACCCGTGTCTTTCTGGATGAAAAACACACTGATTCCTCTCGATATGCTGTTTGCAGATGAGGCCGGTGTGATTCAGCACATACATCACGAGGCGATTCCCCTTGATGAGACCCCGATTCCGGGTGGAGAAGCCATCCGATACGTGCTCGAAATCAATGGCGGAATGGCAAAATCTCTAGGAATTACAAAGGGAAGCGCCATGCGGCACCCATTTTTTTTACAAGAAATCGCAAACTGGCGTTGTTAGGGGTTTTCATTCCCGAACAGTGGGGGTAAACGGTGCCTCACGGATCGGGGCGTAGCGCAGCCTGGTAGCGCACCTGTTTTGGGTACAGGGGGTCGCAAGTTCGAATCTTGCCGTCCCGACCACCGTTCCTCTGGGGTAACCCACTGAGGAGAAAGAAAAAAAGCGTCACCTTCGGGTGGCGCTTTTTTCTGTTTAAGGGCTGGTTTGGGCAAGGCGACTTTGTCAAAGTTCTGCGCAAGATGTCGTTTGGTTTTCTTCCATATGTCTACGTCGCTGCGTGCTGCTGTGTGATCGGGTTTCAGGTTGCTTTGATCTTTGGGGCACCGTGGGGCGAGATTACGCAGGGAGGGCAGGTAAAAGGTCCGCTGCCTGCCAGAGGCCGCCTAGTGGCGGTGCTTTCTATTTTCATTTTGGTTGGTATGGCATTCGGGATCACGTCTCAGACAGGGTGGTGGCCACATTGGCCCGCGTGGACCGGTTGGGCTGCTTTGGGGGTGCAGGGTGTGTCCTGTGTTGCGAACTGGATCACGCCCTCACGGCCAGAGCGACGCCTGTGGGCGCCAATTACGCTGGTGATGTTCATCACAGCTAGCATCGTTCTTTTTGCCAATTAACGTGGGTTTGAGAGATGCGACCAGGGGTGTTGCACAAATAAAAAAAGGCGCTGCAAATGCAGCGCCTTTCTTTCCAATCACCGGCGGCTTACAGCAGCGCCAGATCCACAGCACTTTCGCGGCCGTCACGGCCCGCGCGCAGCTCGTAGCTGACTTTTTGGTTGTCTGCGAGGCCGGTCAGACCGGAACGCTCAACAGCAGAAATGTGTACAAACACATCGTTGCCGCCTTCGTCCGGTGCAATGAAGCCGAAGCCTTTGGTGGTGTTGAACCATTTGACGGTGCCTGTGGCCATCGTCGTTTCTCCTGATCTTATGCTGTCCACGGAATGCAACAGCGCGGCTCGGTCACATGATCGAATGACTGAGTCCAAAATAGGAGCAGATGGTCGAAGATGAAAACTTAGCGCTTTTTATCTGTATGCCTTAACGCCGCATTGCAAGCTGTATCGTGTGAAAATTGCATGAAAAGCGGCATTCTGCTGTGCTTGAGTGGCAATTGGGACGTGGTTTTGACGGTTTGAACGGGACTAATCAACCTTAGGGAGAGGGAGTGATTTGGGCTGCACTGTTTAATCTATGGGCGTTGATCGGCGCGCGCGTGGATTATTTTGACCGGTCGGTAAAAAATTGTTGCCTGAGTCGAATCCCTGTGCAAGCCTGAGTGGGTAGCCAAATAGGTGTCTGGGAGGTCTTATGTCCAACACACTGTTCAGCAATGGCATTCAGGCAGGGCGACTGACCTCTGCGGAACTGGCCGAAAATTTTGGGGATTTGCACCCCCGCTTTGATGATCACGAGGCACTTGTTGCCGCGGATCGCTGTTACTTCTGTCACGATGCGCCTTGTATGACGGCCTGTCCGACAGACATCGACATTCCATTGTTCATTCGCCAGATCGCCACCGGCACGCCGGAAGCGGCGGCCAAGACGATTTTGGATCAGAATATTCTGGGCGGCATGTGCGCGCGTGTGTGCCCGACAGAGACCCTGTGTGAGCAGGTTTGCGTGCGCGAGACAGCGGAAGGCAATCCGGTGGAGATTGGTCGCTTGCAGCGCTATGCCACAGATGTGCTGGTGGATGCGGGCGTACATCCGTTTGAGCGCGCAGCCTCCACAGGTAAGAAAGTGGCGGTTGTGGGCGCGGGGCCTGCGGGGCTTTCTGCGGCGCACCGTCTGGCGATGCATGGTCATGACGTGACCGTTTATGATGCGCGCGCCAAGGCGGGTGGGCTGAATGAATTTGGCATCGCGGCTTATAAGTCGGTCGACAGTTTTGCGGAGCGCGAGGTGGACTGGCTGCTGCAAATCGGTGGTATCTCGATTGAGACCGGCAAGAAGCTGGGCGACGGGCTGTCGCTGGAGCGCTTGAAGGCCGAGTTTGACGCGGTGTTCCTGGGCATTGGTCTGGGCGGCGTGAACGCGCTGGGTGTGGACGGCGAGGACAAGGACGGCGTGGAGGATGCGGTGGATTTCATCGCGGAGCTGCGTCAGGCCAAGGATCTCACCCAGTTGGAAATCGGGCGCGATGTTGTGGTGATCGGCGGCGGGATGACCGCAGTTGATGCCGCGGTGCAGGCCAAGCTGCTCGGCGCGCTGAACGTGAGCCTTGTCTATCGCCGTGGCAAAGATCGCATGAACGCCTCAGAATTTGAGCAGGATCTGGCCGCCTCCAAAGGGGTGCGGATTATCACCAATGCGTCGCCCAAAGCGGTGATTGGCAATGGCGCGGTGCGCGAGATCGAGTTTGAGTACACCGATGATGATTTGAAGCCGACGGGGCAAAGTGTGCGTCTGGTGGCGGATCAGGTGTTTAAGGCGATTGGTCAGACGTTGGTGGGCGAAGGCTTGCCGGCGCTGGAATGGGGTAAGATCAAGGTTGATGAGACCGGCCGGACCTCTGTGGAGGGCATCTGGGCCGGGGGCGATTGTGCCACGGGTGGCGATGATTTGACCGTGACCGCCGTTGCCGAGGGCCGCGATGCGGCCGAAGACATTCACGCTGCACTGTCGGCGTAAGGTAGGAGATAAGCGATATGGCCAATCTCGAAAGTGATTTTGTCGGGATCAAATCCCCCAACCCGTTTTGGCTCGCATCCGCGCCGCCGACGGATAAGGAATACAACGTGCGCCGCGCATTTGACGCCGGCTGGGGCGGCGTTGTCTGGAAGACGCTGGGGGCGGAAGGCCCGCCGGTGGTGAACGTAAACGGGCCGCGCTATGGCGCGATTCACGGTGCGGATCGGCGTCTGCTGGGGCTCAACAACATTGAGCTGATCACCGACCGTCCGCTGGAGGTGAATCTGGAGGAAATGGCGCGGGTGAAGCGGGATTATCCTGATCACGCGCTGATCGCCTCGGTCATGGTGCCCTGTGAGGAGGATGCGTGGAAGCGCATCCTGCCGATGATCGCAGAAACCGGCTGTGACGGGTTTGAGTTGAATTTTGGCTGCCCGCATGGCATGGCTGAGCGGGGCATGGGTTCCGCTGTGGGGCAGGTGCCGGACTATATCGAGATGGTGTCGCGCTGGTGTAAAGAGGCCACCGACCTGCCGGTGATTGTGAAGCTGACGCCCAACATCACCAATATTCTTTATCCTGCGGAAGCCGCGCTGCGCGGTGGGGCGGATGCGGTGAGCCTGATCAATACGATCAACTCGATCACCTCGGTGAACCTTGATGCGATGAGCCCGGAGCCGATGATTGATGGCAAAGGCACGCATGGCGGCTATTGCGGCCCTGCGGTGAAGCCGATTGCGCTTAATATGGTGGCAGAGATCGCGCGTAACCCTGAAACCGCGCGCCTGCCGATTTCTGGCATTGGTGGCGTGACCACCTGGCGGGATGCGGCGGAGTTCATGGCGCTGGGGGCAGGCAATGTGCAGGTCTGTACGGCGGCGATGACCTATGGCTTTAAGATCGTTCAAGAGATGATCTCTGGTCTGTCCCAGTGGATGGATGAGAAGGGCTATACCTCCACCGCAGATTTTGTCGGCATGGCGACGCCGAATGTCACCGACTGGCAGTATCTGAACCTCAATCACGTGACCAAAGCGGTGATCAATCAGGACGATTGTATCAAGTGCGGGCGCTGCTATGCGGCCTGTGAGGACACCAGCCATCAGGCGATCGAGATGTCAGAAGACCGTGTGTTCACCGTGAAGGATGACGAATGCGTGGCCTGTAACCTGTGTGTCAACGTGTGTCCGGTGGAGAACTGTATCACCATGCGCACGCTGGATGTGGGTGAGATGGATGAGCGCACCGGGACGCCCGTTGCGGCCGAATATGGCAACTGGACCGCGCATCCCAACAATCCCGCGGCGACAGCTGCAGAGTAAGTCGTCGCAAGACGCAGATGCGCCGCTGCTGGGGATGGCAGCGGCGCATTTTTTTGACGAAGAACAAGCGTGTTGGTGCCGTGGGCTCAGACGGTGAGCAGCTTGCGGTACATTTGTTCCAGATAGGTTTCGGCCCCATCCAGCACATCGGTTTCATCCGCTGTAAGCACGCGAACCTGCGCATCAAAATCGGCGTAGTGCTGGGTTGTGGCCCAGATGGAAAACAGCAGATGGCGTGGTTCAACCGGGGCAATGCGCCCCTCTCTCACCCAGCGGTTGATCAGGGTGACCTTGCGATCAAACAACGGCTTTAGCCCGGTTTCCAGATGCGGGGCCATGCGCGGCGCGCCTTGCACGATCTCATTGGCAAACAGCCGGCTTTCGCGGGGAAACTGCCGGCTCATTTCCAGTTTGCGGTGCACGTATCCCAGGAGTTCCTCAAGCGGTTCCCCCTCGGCGTCCAAGCCTTCCAGCGGGTCCAGCCAGGTTTCCATCAACTGGTTGAGGAGCGTGACGTGAATGTCTTCTTTGCCACTGAAGTAATAGAGAATGTTGGGTTTTGACAGACCGGCCTGCTCGGCGATCAAGTCGAGTGTTGCCCCCCGGTAGCCATGCCCTGAAAACACCTCGAGCGCGGCATCAAGGATGCGTTTGCGATTGCGCTGCTGAATGCGGCTGGGTTTGCGGGTTGGGGCCTCAGGCATATTGTTTTCCATAGCTCGGTCACATTTAGGCTAATAGAGCGCGCTGGCGCGGTCCATAGGGCAATAACGTGCGCGCCTTATGCTCAGCTTAGCGCGCCGATGCCACGCAGAATGATGGATTTGATATTGTTTTTCGCCTCGTCCCATTGCGCATCTGACAGCGGGGCACCGTGGTTGAGGGTTTCGATCTGGTGGCCAAAATCGGCATAATGCTGCGTGGTCGCCCAGAGCATATAGAGCAAATGCCGGGGATCGATGGGCTGCATGCGCCCTTCGGCAATCCAGCGTTCGATCACTTTGACTCTGCCGTTTGTCCATTCTGCCAGCGTGGTTTCGAGATAATCCTGAATAACAGGCGCTCCGTGCATTACTTCGCTGGCCCAGACTTTTGAGCCATCCGGGTGGCGGCGGGAGATCTCCATTTTGGCATCAATGTAGGCGCCGATGCCATCTTCGGGGCCTTCGGCGTTGTCAAAGGTGTCAGCGGCCTGAAGCCAGATCTCAAAGATATTCTGAACCACCTGTCGATAGAGTAACTCTTTGGTAGGAAAGTAATAATGCAGGTTTGCCTTGGGCAACCCGGCCACATCGGCAATGAGCTGCATGGTGGCGCCACCAAAACCGGCCTCCGCGAACACTTTTTCCGCTGCTGATAAAATCAGCGTTTCTGCCTCTTTGCGGCGCAGTTTTTTGCTGTTGGAGGGGCGTGTTGTGGACATGAATGGGGCCTTGAGAATTTTCTTGACCGAATGGTCAGGCTGTGTTGCTCTGAAATTGACCATACGGTCAGGATGACCGTGAAAGCAAGAGCCCCGCCAGCGAGGAACCGACTTAAAAAGTCAGGAATCCAGGCCAAACTAGGGAGTGAAGTCATGGGTGCACCCGGAGAAAATCTGAAGGTGAATGGCGACCGATTGTGGGACAGTCTGATGGAGATGGCCAAAATCGGCCCCGGTGTGGCAGGCGGCAACAACCGCCAGACGCTGACCGATGAGGACGCTGAGGGGCGCGCGCTGTTTCAGACATGGTGTGAAGAAGTGGGCTGCACCATGGGGCTCGATACCATGGGCAATATGTTTGCCACCTATCCTGGAACGGATCCTGACGCCTTGCCAGTGTATATGGGCAGCCATTTGGACACCCAGCCGACGGGCGGGAAGTATGACGGGGTGCTTGGGGTCTTGGGGGGGCTGGAAGTGCTGCGCAGCATCAAGGATCTGGGCATCAAAACCAAACACCCGATTGTTGTGACCAATTGGACCAATGAGGAAGGCACGCGGTATGCCCCGGCGATGTTGTCCTCTGGTGTGTTTGCGGGCGTTCACACGCAGGACTGGGCTTATGCGCGCGAAGATGCGGAAGGCAAGACATTCGGCGATGAACTAGTGCGGATCGGCTGGCGTGGCGATGAGGACGTGGGCGCGCGCAAGATGCACGCGATGTTTGAGCTGCACATCGAGCAGGGGCCCATTCTGGAAGCAGAAGGCAAGGACATTGGCGTTGTCACCCATGGGCAGGGCCTGAGCTGGACGCAGGTCACGATTGAGGGCAAGGATGCCCACACCGGATCGACCCCGATGCCAATGCGCAAGAATGCGGGTCTTGGCATGGCGCGGATTTTGGACAAGGTGGATGAGATCGCCTATTCCCATGCGCCCCATGCGGTGGGCGCGGCAGGCCACATCGATGTCTATCCGAATTCGCGCAATGTGATCCCCGGCAAGGTGGTCTTTACCGTCGATTTCCGCAGCCCGGAGCTGTCGGTGATTGAGGACATGGAAGCCCGCCTCAAGGTTGAGGGCCAGAAGATCGCTGACGACATGGGCCTCACGATTTCCTTTGAGAAGGTGGGCGGATTTGATCCGGTGAAATTTGATGAAGGCTGCGTGACGGCCGTGCGCAATGCGGCGGAGCGTCTGGGCTATAGTCACACCAATATCATCTCAGGTGCAGGCCATGATGCCTGCTGGATCAATCAAGTGGCGCCGACCGCGATGATCATGTGCCCCTGTGTGGACGGGCTTTCGCACAATGAGGCGGAAGAGATTTCCAAAGAGTGGGCGGCGGCAGGCACTGATGTGCTTTTGCATGCGGTGCTCGAGACGGCTGAGATCGTCGAATAATTTAGCGACCGGGAGCGTGGCTCCCGGACCCCGGTACACTTTCCAGAAAGAGAAAGCGGGGCGCAGACATAGCGCCAATGGCGCAGCATATTCAGGGAGTGAAGATATGGCGACGAAAGTCATCAAAAACGGCACCGTTGTGACGGCAGATCTGTCTTATGAGGCGGATGTGCTGATTGAGAACGGTCAAATCATCGAGATTGGCAAGGGCCTCAAAGGCGACGAAGAGCTGGATGCGACCGGCTGCTACGTGATGCCGGGCGGGATTGACCCGCATGTGCATTTGGAAATGCCGTTTATGGGCACCTATTCCAGCGATGATTTTGAGAGCGGCACGCGCGCCGGGTTGGCGGGCGGCACCACCATGGTGGTGGATTTCTGTCTGCCTAATCAGGGCGAGAGCCTGTTGGATGCGATCAAGCGTTGGGACAACAAATCCACCCGCGCCAACTGTGACTACTCTTTCCACATGGCGGTGACCTGGTGGGGCGAGCAGGTTTTCAACGATATGAAGACCGTGATCGAGCAACGCGGCATCAACACGTTTAAACACTTCCTCGCCTATAAAGGCGCGTTGATGGTGAATGACGATGAGCTGTTTGCCTCGTTCAATCGCCTCTCAGAGCTGGGCGGGATTGCCATGGTGCACGCCGAAAACGGCGATGTGGTGGCGGAGATGACCGCCAAGCTGCTGGCCGAAGGCAATGTGGGGCCGGAAGGTCATGCCTATTCGCGGCCCACGCAGGTGGAAGGCGAAGCCACCAACCGTGCGATCATGATTGCCGATATGGCCGGTGTGCCGCTCTATGTGGTGCACACATCCTGTGAAGAGGCGCATGAGGCGATCCGGCGCGCGCGGATGCAGGGCAAACGCGTTTGGGGCGAGCCGCTGATTCAGCACCTTACATTGGATGAGAGCGAGTATTTCAACCCGGATTGGGACCATGCCGCACGCCGGGTGATGTCGCCACCGTTTCGCAACAAGAAACATCAGGACAGCCTCTGGGCCGGTCTGCAATCGGGCAGCCTGAGTGTGGTGGCGACTGATCACTGCGCCTTCACCACCGAGCAGAAACGCTATGGTGTTGGCGATTTCTCCAAGATCCCCAATGGCACTGGCGGGCTTGAGGACCGGATGCCGATGCTCTGGACACATGGTGTGGAGACCGGGCGGCTGACACCCAATGAGTTTGTCGCGGTGACCTCCACCAATATTGCGAAAATCCTGAACTGTTACCCCAAGAAAGGCGCGGTTCTGGTGGGGGCGGATGCGGACTTGGTGGTCTGGGATCCGGCCAAGACCAAGACGATTTCCGCAGGCAGCCAGCAGAGCGCCATCGACTACAACGTCTTTGAAGGGCAAGAGGTCAAAGGTCTGCCACGCTTTACCCTGACACGGGGCCATGTGGCGGTGCATGACGGGGAGATCCGGACGCAGGAAGGCCATGGCAAGTTTGTGGAGCGCGAAGCCAACACCACGGTGAACAAGGCGCTGTCTACCTGGAAAGAGCTGAGCGCGCCGCGCCCTGTGGAGCGCACAGGCATTCCGGCGACGGGTGTGTGATGCGCTTAGGCGGGCACCAGATCCTCAAGCTCGGGCAGGAGGCGCACGCTTTCCTGTTCGTGCGGGTCGGTGCGCGCGATGATCGCGACAGCCTCCACCGTGCCGGTGTTGATCGGCAGGTGGGGCACGCCCGCAGGGATATAGACCAGATCGCCCGGATCGGTTTCCATATAGTGCTCAAGCTTTTCGCCCCAATACATCGCGGCGGAGCCTTCCATCACATAGATCGCCGTTTCATGGCTTTCATGCAGATGGGCTTTGGCGCGACCGCCGGGCGGGATGCGCAGGATGTGCATGCAGATGCCCTGAGCACCGGTGGTTTCGCGGGCAATGCCCTCAAAATAGCTGAACCCCTGTTTGCCGGCATAAGTGCCGCCGGGGCGCAGCTTTTGGCATTTGGTGGGCATAGAAGAAGATGTCATGGGGGCGTGCTCCCGAAAAAGGCAATAATGATATGACTATGACAGATGGGGAGAACGGTGTGTCAACCGTGATCAGCGCCAAGAACCTGAGCCTGACCTTTGAGACCAACGATGGTCCGGTGCATGCGCTTAAGGATGTGAACCTTGATATCAAGAAGGGGGATTTTGTCTCCTTCATCGGGCCTTCGGGCTGTGGGAAGACCACGTTTCTGCGCTGTATGGCCGACCTTGAACAGCCCACGGCGGGGGAGATCACCGTCAATGGGGTGAGCCCGGAGGAGGCGCGCAGGGCGCGGGCTTATGGCTATGTGTTCCAGCATGCGGGCCTGTATCCGTGGCGCACGATTGGCGGCAACATTCGCTTGCCGCTGGAGATCATGGGTGTGGACAAGGCCGAGCAGGACAAATCTGTGAAAGAGGTGCTGGAGCTGGTGCATCTGGAGGGGTTTGAGAAAAAGTTCCCCTGGCAGCTGTCTGGCGGGATGCAGCAGCGGGCCTCCATTGCGCGCGCGCTGGCGTTTCATGCCGATATTCTCTTGATGGATGAGCCGTTTGGCGCGCTCGATGAGATCGTGCGCGATCACCTGAATGAGCAGCTGCTGGAGCTATGGGCGCGCACCAACAAGACCATTGGTTTTGTGACGCACTCCATTCCCGAAGCGGTCTATCTCTCGACCAAGATTGTGGTGATGAGCCCGCGTCCGGGGCGCATTCATGATGTGATTGAGAGCACGTTGCCCAAAGAGCGGCCGCTCGACATTCGCGACAGCCCCGAATTCATCGAGATTTCCCATCGCGTGCGCGATGGACTGCGGGCGGGGCATGAAAATGACTGAGCTGCAGATCAGACGGGCGACGCCTGAGGATGTCGAGGCCATGGCGCAGATCGTCTGTGACTGGGAGGCCGCGACGGAGTGGATGGACTCTGCCTATGGGCCGGAGGAGATTTCCGGGTTTATCCGTGAGGCCATGCCGGAGCGGGAGATGTGGGTCGCCGGAGACCCAATTGAGGGCTATCTCTCCTATGATCCCAAAGCGACGCGCGTGGGCGGGCTTTATTGCCGCAAGAGCGGGCAGGGGCTGGGCAAAGCGCTGATGGACAAGGTGAAAGAGGGGCGTGATGTCCTCTGGCTCACCACCCATGAGCCAAACCTGAAAGCGCAAAAGTTCTACAAACGCGAAGGGTTTGTCGAAGTGAGCCGCCATGATGCGGAGCCGCCTGAAACAGTGCGCGAAGTGCGTATGGAGTGGCGGCGATGAGAAACCTACTCCCGATCTTGACCGTTCTGGCCGCAATTGTGGGCATCTGGTGGTTGGCGGTGGCGCCGATGAACGTGCGCCCCGCGCTGGATATTGCCGAACGGGGCGGTGCAGTTGTGGTGCCGGAAGGCTCAGTGCAGCGCCGCGATGTTTCCGTCTTCAAGCTGATGCTCGACAACCCGTCGCTGGTGGCTGCGGGCTATGATCTGAAGCGGCCGCGGTTGCCGACACCGGCGCAGGTGGGGGAGGAGCTGTGGAAGACAACTGGCGCTATGGTGGCCAAGGGGCGGGCCTGGTCCAAACGCTCGCTGATCTATCACGCCTGGGTGACGTTGCAGTCCACGCTCTGGGGCTTTGTGCTGGGCACCACGGTGGGCATTCTGGGCGCGGTGGCGATTGTTTATAGCCGTGTGTTTGACATGAGTGTGATGCCCTGGGCGATTATTAGCCAGACTGTGCCCATTGTGGCCTTGGCCCCGATGATCATCGTGGTGTCCAATCAGGTGGGCATTGAGGGGCGCGGCGTGCCAAAGGCGATCATCTCTGCCTATCTGTGTTTCTTCCCGGTGCTGGTGTCGATGGTGAAGGGCTTGCGCTCCCCGACGGGGGAGCAGTTGGATCTCTTAAAAACCTATAACACCAGTGGGTTGCAAAGTTTTCTTAAACTGCGTTTGCCGGCAAGCGTGCCCTATCTTTTCACCGCGCTGAAGGTGGGTATTGCCGCAGCGCTGGTGGGCACGATTGTGGGGGAGTTGCCCACAGGCGCGATCAGTGGGTTGGGCGCGCGGATCCTGATCGGGGATCAGTTTGGCACGCCGCTGGCGATCTGGTCGGCGCTGATCTGCGCGGCCATTCTCGCCGGTGTTCTGGTGACACTGATTGACATCACTCAGCGGGTGACACTGCGCAAGATGGGGTTCCACGGATGATCTGGATTGTTGCAATGCTGGTGTTTTGGGCGGCAGCCTGGCGCACCAATGTATGGCTGGCAAACTCGGCCTATGCGGAGCAGACGGCGGTGCGCATCGCGGTGCCGGTGCTGTTTGGGATCACCATTCTGGTGCTGTGGGAGTGCCTTGTGCGTGGCTTTGGTGTCAGTCAGGTGATCTTGCCACCGCCCAGTCAGGTGATGGTGGTGTTTGCACAATCTACCGACATATTGTGGGTGGATTTTGTGCAAACGGTGCTGAAAGGCGCGTTGCGTGGCTTTCTGATGGGGGCGGCGGCGGCCTTTGTTGCGGCGTTGCTGATAGACCGCAGTGCGTTTCTGACCCGCGGGTTGCTGCCGATTGGCAATTTTGTCGCCGCGCTGCCGATTGTTGGTGTCGCGCCAATTTTGGTGAACTGGTTTGGGTTTGACTGGCATTCCAAAGCCGCCGTGGTGGTGGTGATGGTGTTCTTTCCCATTCTGGTGAACACCGTGCAGGGGCTGCGCGCCACGGATGCGATGCAGCGGGATCTGATGCGCACCTATGCGGCGGGCTATTTTCAGACGCTGCTGAAACTGCGCATTCCGGCGGCGCTGCCTTTCATTTTCAACGGGTTGAAGATTGCCACAACCCTTGCTTTGATAGGCGCTATTGTCGCTGAATATTTTGGGTCGCCCACGCGGGGCATGGGATTTCGCATCTCAACCGGCGTTGGCAGCCTGTCGATAGATTTGGTCTGGGCTGAGATTTTTGTCTCAGCGCTTGTGGGCAGCGCCTTTTACGGGGTTGTTGCCTGGATCGAAAAGCGGGTGACCTTCTGGCACCCATCACAAAGAGGTTGAACAACAACCCAAATAATATTCAACAAGGAGAAACTTTCATGAAACTCTCGACGACTTCTTTAACGGCCGCGGCGCTTTCCCTTTTGGGCTCCGCCGCCTGGGCCGCAGATGATGTGACGCTTCAGCTGAAGTGGGTGACCCAATCACAGTTCGCGGGCTACTACGTGGCGCTGGAGAACGGTTTTTACTCGGATGAAGACCTGAATGTGACCATCAAGCCGGGTGGCCCGGACATTGCGCCGACACAGGTGCTGGCCGGTGGCGGCGCTGACGTGACCGTTGAGTGGATGCCAGCGGCGCTGGCGGCGCGTGAAAAGGGCTTGCCGATGGTGAACATCGCGCAGCCGTTCAAATCGTCGGGCATGATGCTGACCTGCCGCAAGGATGCGGGTGTGGCGACCACCGATGATTTTGCCGGCAAGACGCTGGGCGTTTGGTTCTTTGGCAATGAGTTTCCTTTCCTGAGTTGGATGTCGCAGCTGGAGCTGGGCACCGATGGCGGGGACGCCGGTGTTGAGGTGCTGAAGCAGGGTTTCAACGTGGATCCGATCCTAAACGGTCAGGCGGCTTGTGTCTCGACCATGACCTACAACGAATACTGGCAGGTGATTGATGCGGGGCTGACCCCGGATGACCTGACCACATTCAAATACGAAGATCAGGGTGTGGCGACGCTGGAAGACGGGCTTTATGCGCTGGAAGAGAACCTTGCCGATCCGGCCTTTGAGGACAAGATGGTGCGCTTTGTACGTGCCTCGATGAAAGGCTGGAAGTGGGCTGAGGAGAACCCGGCGGATGCGGCGATGATCGTGCTGGAGTATGATGAAACCGGGGCGCAGACCGAAGAGCATCAGGTACGCATGATGGGGGAAATTGCCAAGCTGACCGCTGGCTCCAATGGCGCGCTTGATCCGGCGGACTATGAGCGCACGGTGGCAAGCCTGATGTCTGGCGGCTCTGATCCGGTGATCACTGCGGCACCTGAAGGCGCATGGACCCACGCTATCACCGACAAAGCGCTGAAGTGATTGATCGTCTTCAGTTGAGATGACGAAAGGCCGGGGGCGTCCCGGCCTTTTTTATTTCTGCGGTGATGTGAGCGCCCGGAAGAGATAAGTCGGCAAGCGTGTGATAATTCGACGGGTGAGCGCGGGATATTCCACCTGACCGGCGAGCAGTTGCATATACATCATGCGCACCGTGCCGGAGCGTTTGAAGCTGGCCATCAGCGGCTTTTGCCAGCGCGGGCCAAAGAGGGCGCGGCGTAGGTTGCGGGCGATGCGCAGGTTGCGGTGCATCTCTTTGAGCGCGTTTTGGTAGCGGGGGAGGGCGCTGGCTGGTGCCTCCTCACGGAGCGCTTCACAGGCGGCTTGTGCGGCGAGCTGGCCGCTTTTCATGGCAAAGGCGATGCCTTCGCCGGTGATCGGATCCACCATGCCAGCGGCGTCCCCTGCGAGCAGCACAGAGGCGCGGCCGGGCACCTTGCGGAAATCGCCAAACGGCAGGTGGTGGCCTTTGAACTTGGCCACATCCTCAGGCAGGCCCAGTGTGCGCAGATAGGCGGCCATATGCGCCTTCATATCTGGGTTCTCTGCACGAATGCCCCCGACACCCACGGTGGTGGAGCCTTGTTTTGGAAAGGACCAGCCATAGCCCCACCGGGCGGCGGCAAAATCAATGCGCAGGGGCTGCGCTTCGGGATTTTGCAGCGCCAGCGGGGCTTCGATTTCAAGACCAAAGCCGATGGTTTTGGTGTCAAAAGCCTTGCCAAAGAGGTGGCGGGCGACAATCGAGCTGACCCCATCGGCCCCAATCAGCACGCGACATGTGAGGGTGTCGCCATTGCGGAAGGTGACCGAGGTGTCTGTCATCTCAGTTATGGTGTGGCCTGTGAAATCGGCGACGCCTGCGGCGCAGGCATGGGCAAACATCTGTGCGTCAATGTCCAGACGCATGGTGAGATGCAGGGGCGGCACATCCTGCAGGGTCGCCAGCTCTTCGCCCTGATACCAGAGGGCGCAGGAGGTGCGTGTGACAGCTTGGGAGAGGTCGATGTCAGCGCCGAAAATCTCGCGAAAGTAGCGGCGGCTGCGTTCGGTAAACAGGCCGCCACACAGTTTGCTGCGTGGAAAGCTGGCTTTGTCGATCAAAGCCACACGGGCGCCGTTTTTGGCGGCCCATGTGGCGGCGGCGCTGCCTGCGGGGCCTGCGCCCACGACGATGATGTCAAATTCTGCCATGGTGTATCCTTCGCCGCGCTTCTATCAGCTTTTCCAGGTAAGGCCATACGGATAGGATGGGTCACCCAAGGAAAGGATGCGGCATGACCGAAGAGAAACAGCCCGAGGGCGAAGCGACACTGCGGGTGGCGGCGATGCCCTCTGATGTGAACATCAACGGAGACATCTTTGGCGGCTGGGTGTTGAGCCAGATGGATATGGCGAGCGGCATTGTGGCGGCGCAACGGGCCAAGGGGCGGGTGACCACAGTGGCGGTGGATGCGATGAAGTTCATTCGGCCGGTGCGCGTGGGCAATATCCTTTGTGTCTGGGCCTGGGTGGAACGTGTTGGGCGCAGCTCTATGGCGATCAAGATCGAAGCCTGGGCGGTGCGCCATCGGCGTGGGATTTCTGAAAAGGTGACCGAGGCGGTGTTCACCTATGTGGCGATTGATGAGGAAGGCAATCCGCGCCCGGTGCCGGCAGAGGATGCGCCCTGGCCACAAGCCTGAGGCCGTGTTGCGGGGCAAAGATAGCGTGCGGTCAACTTTGGAAAGCGTAACCTTTTGTTGCTGTTGTCAGTCTCAAAGGAGGCGCCATGTCGACAGACACCCGCAAGATATCCAAGTCCTCGAGAGGCTCCAAGGCGCAGCAGCGCGCACGGGAGGCGTTGGGGCGCAACCTGTTGTTGTTGACCACCGAAACCTGGGTGAGTGATGCGCTGCGCGAAGCGGTGCCGGAGGCCTGGCACCGGCTTGAGCAGGATTGTGATGTTCAGGAGCGCAAAGAGAAGGTGACGCTGTATCTTGATCAGTCCGTGGCGCGGTTTTATCGCGCGATGGGCAAAGGCTATCAGGGGCGTATCAACCGTTTGCTGGCGACTTGGGCGCAGATGAAGATCGCCGAAGAGCTGCGCGTGGAGGCTGCCTTGACAAAGCCATCGGGCCACGAAGGCACGGAGGCGGATGACACCGGCGCAGCGGACGGCGCGGCAAGGGGGCATGGCATTTTGTGAGAGAGGCTGTCATCGCAGCCTGCATGGCGCGCGGTGCGGAATTCGCGCGCGTTTCAATGCCTGAGTAATACGCGTGCAATGTGTTTGACTGGATCAGGCCGTGTTAGTCGCTGTGAGGTCAGGCGCTGTGAAATTCCGTGCTGTCCTGTGCAGAGGCTGCTTTGCGACTGCTACAGGTGAGATAAGATGTGACAAGCACGGCCACAGGTACGCCAAAGCCGAAGGCGAAGTAGGCTGCGGCAGCGATCCAGAGTGTAGACTGTAGCACAAGCAGAACTATGAGGGATGCAACAAGTCCCACAATGCTACCTGGTATGAAGAGTGCGAATGCCATGATGTGCCTGAATCTTCGGGTGTTTCTATTGGGCTTCGAGAATAAGGCAAAATTATGTCGAAGCAAGCGAAGAACTGTATAAGTTGGGTAAATTTTGCGAGAACTTATTTAGGTTTTAGTAACTTATCCCGTTTTCGTAGGTGCGTTTCTTGAGTCGTATGATAGCGCAAAACAATCAAAGATTGCAGTGAGAAATGCCGCCCCTGAAATTGCTGTGAAAATCCATCCAAAATACCAAGCCTGCCCCGCGAGTTGGTCTTCAGCGTAGGAGGCGGCGAACTGGAGTTGGCCGTATCTGGCCGCTGCAAAGGCCAGTAGGGTGGCAGCTCCGAAGGCTGTGATCTGTGCAAAGGTGCTGAGTTTGAGCCGCGCGATGGAGGCGAGGATCAGGCCAATCGGTGTGCCGATGAGGAGGGTCTTCTGGCTCCACCACGGATGCGCGCCGAGTGGGCGGGCCAGATCAAAGGCAATGAAGACAGCCATAAGGAGGGCCGCGGCGAGGGCTGGGACTAGGTGGCGCATGGTGGGTTCCCGTGAGTGGTGGTGCTCAGAGAATGGGAGTGCGTGGTGGGGATGGAAAGGGATGTTACAGACGGCTGGCGGGGGTGTGATGGGGTGTGTTTTTGTGGGGCGGGTGGTGCGCAGCGAGTGCGCACCCTACGGGAGATATTTGGGGGTAGGGTTTGGTTAACCAAGATTGGGCAGACTTAATGGATGTCTTGTTATGTGCGGCCCAAGTTTCCGGGCGCGACGATTTTCTTTACCGTGAATATCGCCCAACGTGATGGCGATCTGTTGGTGCACCATGTTGAGACTTTGCGTGATGCGGTGCGGCGCACGCTGTCGGAGCGATTGTTTTACATTGATGCCTGGGTGGTTCTGCCCGACCACATGCATGCGGTTTGGACTTTGCCGCCGGGGGACAGCGACTACGCAACACGGTGGCGACTGATCAAAGCGCGATTTTCAAGACATGTTCCAAAAGGCAGGCTTCGGCCAAGCCATATTGCGCGCCGGGAGCGCGGGGTGTGGCAGCGGCGGTTCTGGGAACATCATGTACGGGATCAGAGAGATTATGCTGCTGCGGTGCGCTATTGTCATATGAACCCGGTGAAACATGGGTTTGTCGCGCGGGCGAAGGATTGGCCGTTTTCCTCCGTGCATGGGGAGATTGCCGCAGGGAGATGGGCGCAGGGTGCGCGGTTGCCGCGCACCTTTGTTGTGTCTGGCGTTGGGAGGTGGTGCGCAGAGACTGCGCACGCTACGGGGTGAATCAAAACACCCGCGCGGGGCGCGGGTGTTCTGATTTTGAAAGAAACGCGAAGGCGTGTTAGCGCGTGAATTTCTTGTGCTTCAGGCGCTTGGGTTCCAGAGCATCTGGACCGAGGCGGCGTTTCTTGTCTTCTTCGTAGTCTTCAAAGTTGCCTTCGAACCATTCCACATGGGCGTCGCCTTCAAAGGCGAGGATGTGGGTACAGATGCGGTCGAGGAAGAAGCGGTCGTGGGAGATGACCACGGCACAGCCGGCAAAATCCACCAGTGCGTCTTCGAGCGCGCGGAGGGTTTCCACGTCCAGGTCGTTGGTGGGTTCGTCGAGCAGCAGCACGTTGCCGCCTTCTTTGAGCAGACGCGCCATATGCACACGGTTGCGCTCACCACCGGACAGCAGGTTCAGCGGTTTCTGCTGATCGCCGCCTTTGAAGTTGAACGAGGAGCAATAGGCGCGGGAGTTGACCTGCGCGTCCCCCAGCTCGATGATCTCGGCCCCGCCGGAGATCGCTTCCCAGACGGTGTCTTTGTCGTTCAGATCATCGCGGGACTGATCCACATAGCTCAGCTTCACGGTGTCGCCGTATTCCACGGTGCCTTCGTCAGGCTGTTCCTGTCCGGTGAGCATCTTGAAGAGCGTGGATTTACCGGCGCCGTTGGGGCCGATCACGCCGACAATCCCGCCCGGTGGCAGGGAGAATTCAAGGTTTTCAATCAGCTGCTTGTCGCCAAAGTGCTTAGACAGCCCGTTGACCTCGATCACTTTGGAGCCAAGGCGCGGTCCGTTTGGAATGACGATCTGCGCACGGGTGATTTTCTCGCGCTCAGACTGGCTGGCCAGATCGTTATAAGCGGCGATACGTGCTTTGGATTTGGCCTGACGGGCTTTCTGACCCTGACGCATCCACTCAAGCTCGCGCTCAAGCGTTTTCTGCTTGGATTTGTCTTCGCGGGCTTCCTGCTCCAGACGTTTGGCTTTCTGCTCCAGCCACGCGGAGTAGTTGCCCTCATAAGGAATGCCGCGGCCGCGGTCGAGCTCGAGGATCCAGCCGGTGATGTCATCCAGGAAGTAGCGGTCGTGGGTGACGCAGAGGATGGTGCCTTTGTAGTCGATCAGGTGCTGCTGCAGCCAAGCGATGGTTTCCGCGTCCAAGTGGTTGGTCGGTTCGTCAAGCAGCAGCATGTCGGGCGCTTCGAGCAGCAGTTTGCAGAGCGCGACACGGCGTTTCTCACCACCGGAAAGGTCGGCGATATTGGCATCATCGGGTGGGCAGCGCAGGGCCTCCATGGAGATGTCGACCTGGCTGTCCAGATCCCAGAGGTTTTCGCTGTCGATGGCGTCCTGAAGGACGGTCATTTCCTCCATCAGCTCGTCGGTGTAGTTCTCCGCCATTTCGATGGCGATGGCGTTGAACCGATCCACCTTGTCTTTCTTTTCCTTCACACCCAGCATGACGTTTTCACGCACGGTCAGGCTTTCATCCAGCTGCGGCTCCTGTGGCAGATAGCCCACACGCGCGCCCTCGGCGGACCAAGCTTCGCCGGTGAAGTCTTTGTCGAGACCAGCCATGATCTTCATCAGGGTGGATTTACCAGCGCCGTTGACGCCGACCACACCGATTTTCACGCCCGGAAGGAAGGACAGGTGGATGTTTTCAAAACATTTTTTACCACCGGGGTAGGTCTTGGACACACCCTGCATGTGGTAGACATATTGATAAGATGCCATGGGAGCCGACTCCGTTCGCCAAAATCACGTTAGAGCGTGTGATAGCGGAGGGCGCGGGCGGGGGCAATGGAGGTTAGAAATCCGGGAGTGAGAAGCCAGAGAGGCACTTTTCATATATTTCAGGAAGTAATTTGAGGCGCATGTGTCTGTTGTTGCTGTCTAAGCCGAAACTTTGCATGTAGCTATGCGCGTTGCCGGTGATCTGAATATCCGGGTCTTGCGACAGCTCAATTACCCAAAATACCCAGCTAGCAGGCTCTTTCGAAGGCAAAGATCGCATACCGCGGCTATCGTAGCCAAATAAGCGCTGGACTGTCCTTTTTTCAGCCAGCCCCATAAGGGATGCTTCCCGGAGCTTTGGGTCGATTATTGAAAGCACAATTAGTATTGCTAGGGCCATGTATTGGTGTTCATGCTTTAAGATGGGGCTAACTGAAACACAATTTGCAAGCGTAGCGATGCGTTCTAAGTCTCTAGGAGTGGGCATGCTCTCCGCGGGCATATTCCTGATGAGCAGAACGATGCGGTCGTGTATCCAATCCCGATCCTGCCCAAGTTGACTGACGACTTCCTCATAATATCGCGGCGCGCTGTTTGCGTCTGAAACAGAGGTCAATTTCGGAAGTTGGAGGCGGATAGAATAGAATTTCTGGAGGTATCTCTCGGCATTGTTTTCAGTGCCGTGCCGCGCTTTGACGCTATTCGCGAGTTCCTTCAAGTTGGTCCCCAGCACAAAGTGGACCCCATCCACATTGAAGAAATGCTTGATTGTTTCCAATACCGAGAGTGCGTAGTCGGGGCGACAGCGGTCTAATTCGTCAATGACGATGACCAGCTTTTGAGTTGGCGACCCTTGCTCATCAGGGGCAGTAAGCTGGACAAGCGCGCTCCGGAAAGCTTCCATTGCGGCGCGTTTGCCGTCTTCTTTTTTCCAAAATTCATCCAGCGATTTGGCGATGTCGCCGCCTTCCTCTGAGAGCTTGTCGCCAATGTCATTGAGAGCGCCATCTTCGTCTCCGGTCAAAGAGATTGCTTTGCCTACAAATGCAGCGGTGCCCAGCCGCAGCGCGGCTTTGCCTAGAAAGGGCGCGGCGTTCTTGGCGATGCGCCACGCTTTGGCCGATTTGCTTTCTGGGTCACGTTCGATGCGTTCGGATATCGCACTGGTCAATGCAATCAGCGGATCGTCCAGATAATCATGCTGAAACGCATCAAAATAGACCGTCTGTGTGGTGTTGCCCTCGCGCTTAAGATGCTCCCCGACCCAGCATTTCAAAAACACCGACTTGCCTGATCCCCAAGCGCCATCCAGTGCGATGACCAGCGGGTCGTCTATGCGCTCGACAAGATCGGAGAGTTTGTCGCCGGTGGCTTTGCGGCCAAGCTTATCGTGCTTATCAAAGCCGTCTTTGTAGAGGTCAATCTTTGGTTCGGGAATGTAGAGGCGCGCCATTGGAAAATCCTTGGGGTAATCGCCTTATACGTGCGTCTGGATCTGCCGGTTGTCCAGCGTTTTCCGCCTTTACGCAAACTCCAACAGCGTTTGCCCACACCATTGCACGCATAAATGCTGTGAGAGCGAGCGGCTATTGGGCGGGCCTCGCGCGCCCGTGGCGGCGCGGCAAACGCAGAGTTGCACCAAGTCTATGTATTTAGAAACTCACTGATCCTGCGGCGGGTTACATAAGCCACCGGTTGAGGGTGGCGATGAGATCCCGCTTGCGTAGGGGTTTGCCAATGAAATCCGACATTCCGGCATTGAGGCACAGGTTTCTGTCGCTGTCCTGAACATTTGCAGTGAGCGCGATGATTGGACAGGCGGGCGCGTTGTGCTGGGTTTCATGGGCACGTATGTGCGACGTCGCTTCCAGCCCGTCCATTTCCGGCATCGACACATCCATCAGGATCACGTCAAAAGCGGTGTCCTGTGCCGCCTGAAGCGCGGCTTTGCCTGTGCTGACAAAGGTCAGATCCGCTTCGGTGTGCTGCAGCATTTTTTGCAGCATCATCTGGTTGGTCTGATTGTCCTCTGCAATCAGCACTTTTCGACCCGCAAAGCATGCTTCTGCCACCGCGCTGGTGCTGGATACCGTGCATTTGGAGCGATCGTTGATCTTTTTCAAAAGAGCGGGATCAGGCAGCGGCAGTTTCAATGTGAAACTTGAGCCTTGCCCGAGCTGGGATGACACATGGATTTGCCCTTTCATCAACTGCACAAGGCGCTGCGTGATGGCGAGGCCGAGGCCGGTGCCTTCAAAGGAGCGTGACGCTTTGTTGTCGACTTGCTCAAAAGCGGAGAAGATCGTGTCGATACGGTCAGCAGGGATGCCAATGCCGGTGTCGCTGACGATGATGTGCAGTTGTTGACTGGCCAGATCGGTGTCAATTTTGAGGGTCACATCCCCGGTGTCCGTAAATTTGATCGCGTTCCCGACCAAATTCATGAGAATCTGCCGGAGGCGCCCTTCGTCGCCAATGAAGTCTTTGGGGGCATCCTCTGCATAGATGAGCGAAAGGTTGAGTTTTTTTTGCTGCGCAATGGGGGTGAGCAGGCAGATCACATCATGCGCCACGTCATACAAACAGAACTGCTGTTTCTTGATGGTGAATTTGCCGGCTTCCATCTTGGAGAAGTCTAAAACGCTGTTGATGATGGACAGCAGTGCGTTCGCAGAGGTTGTTATGGTCTGCGTATATTGTTTCTGTTCGTCGGTGAGGTTGGTTTCGCTCAAGAGGTCGCACATGCCGATGACGCCGGTCATCGGGGTGCGTATTTCGTGGCTGACGTTTGCCAGAAATTCGGACTTGGCGTTGTTTGCCGTTTCCGCGACCTCCTTCATGTCGCGGAGCATTTCCTTGCGATCTCTCTGGTGGCTGGCGTCCTTGCGCGCGCTTACAAGATTTATCTGTAGTTTTAGCAACAAGCTGCCCATCAGGGCGACGGCCATAAAGATGACAAGGCTCACCATAAACGCCTCTTTGCGCAATGCGGAGAAGGCGGCGGTTGTGGGCGCATCGACAACAAATGCGCCCATCAGATCCCCCATTTTCCATTCTACTTCAGGGGTTTGAAGCGCGTTATGGCAGCTGACGCAATTGGGCTGATTGGCGACGATGGGTTTGACGATGCGCAGATTGAGTTCGCCATCTTTCCATTGGTATTCTGACCATGTCTCGATGGCTGGATTGGCGGCCAAAATGGACATTGTCGCCTCGGCATGAGGGTCAGGCGAAACGCCGATCTCCCGACCGGCGCGGCCCACCGCAACAGCGACCGACCCATCATCCTCTGACTGCAATTCGCTAAACAAATGCAGCGCCTCTGCGCGCAGAGTCTGTGGTGAGGGCATACCAATTGTGCCTTCAGGGCCAAGGTGGCTCGCATAGCTTTCAAAAAACGCCGCGGTGACTTTCCAGATTGCCGCCTTTTCTTCTTCTTTGCGTTGTCTGAAATTGTCCTGACCACTTTGATAGGTCACGGTGCCAACAACAATGCTGATGAGCAGAGAGAGGGCGACCAACAAAAGAAAAGGCAGAGATTTTTTGTGAATACCGGATGCTAGCAAAAGATCTTTCCAGCTTCCGGACTGGTTTTTTTTGCCCAACGCAAGATTGGTAGCAGCGTGATCCATAACTCGACGGCCTTTTAACGGTAGGGCGCTCAGTTTCGATAAAATACAGTAAATTTACTTGAGAAACTATTAACAAATCTCCCTCCAAGAGCCTGCCTGGCGGTGGAGCGGGAGGCGAAAAGAAAAGCCCAGCTTGATACTGTTGGTCTCGCTCCCCCTTCCTAAGTGCATAACGTCAAAGTTTGTGTTAATTTAGCCGCCGGCGCGCATGGTCCTGCGGGCGTTTTGCTCACTGCTTTGGCTGCTGATATCTCGGCCGTTTTTATCTATTGGGCGGGCTCTAGACGCAGGCACTACTTTTGGATAGGTATCTCTCACGCATTCGCTTTATCGGCATATTTATTACTACGAAACGATTGACGGTTATTGGGGGGCAATCATGAAGTATTTTGCTGCCTTAATGATAATATTGAGTGCGTTGATTGGAAGTAACACGCCGTCTCATGCACAGGAGCATGCTCAACCTTTTGTCGTGGGGTGGGCAGAAATTTTACCGTTGTTTCGCGCGCTGCCCGACGAGGCCCCGGGTGGGTTTGGTGTGCAGGTGATGGAGGAAATCGCGGCAAAAGCGGGCTTTGAGATCACCTTCAAGAAGTTTGAGAGCGCTGAGCAGCTCATTCGCGCACAGGCGGCGGGGGACATAGATATTTTGCCGGCAATTGCGGCGCTCCCATTGCTTGAAGACAATAATGTCTTTTCGGCACCAATTGCGACGACCCATATTCGCGTCTTTGTTCGGGTGGAGGATGCAGAAGAATTGCATCCAGCGACCATGTCCGGGAAACTGATCGCCGTGCCCTCCATCCCGCTTGGACCGACCGGTGAGTTTTTAATAGGGCGCAACACGGCGGTTCAGGTGCCGGTGTCAACGCTTTCTGTGATGGAGCTGCTGCGGGGCACTGTGGACGCGTTGATCGCCAGTGACAGTGTCACGATTGCGGATGCGCATTCTTTGCGAGTGGATCACCGACTTGTTGCGGTGGGAGAGCCTCTGGTGAGCTTTGACCGTGTTGTGACAGTGCGATCTGAACTGTCAGATTTGGTGGCACCGATCAATCAGGCGATTTCCGAACTGGAAACAACGGGTGTTTTGGAAGAGCTGCGCAATCAAAATCAGGTCAGCGTTGCACCGCCAGAACCCGAAGTGCTGAGAGCCGGCATTATACACAACCCGCCCTACACAATTATTGGGGCCAATCAGCGGTTTAGCGGGTTTTCTGTTGAGACATTGCAAAACCTCGCATCTGCAGCGGGTATCGACATTCGGTTTATCGAAATTGACGAAGAGGCATATGCGCAGGGGCCGTCGCCTTCACGATATGATCTTCTTGCCTACCAGCCCATCTCAAGTGACGCAGAACTTCGGATGGACTTTACCGCACCTTTGGACAGGTCGGCCTATGCCGTTTTCACGCGACAAGGAAAAGGCACTGAGATCACTGGGCTTGAGTCACTCACCGGGCTGCGCATTGGCATCGAAGCGGCCAGCATCGCCAAACAACTGGCCGAACAACAAAATAATCTGGTGCTGCGCGTCTATGAGACATCAGGCGCGCTTTTGAATGGGCTTCTTGATGGTGATGTGGATGCCATTTTGGCGCCACGTCATACCGTCAGCCTTGCTGCTGCGGCGCTTGGGGCGGAAGATCAGGTGCAGGAAGTCGGAACACCGTTTCACACGATAGACAAGGCGATCGCGCTGCGATTTGGCTTGGGACAAACGCGTGAGCGTTTGAACGCAGTGATCCCGGGGTATCTGGCATCGTCTACGAATTCGCGGATCAGAGAAAAATACTTTGGCACGCCCTCGTTCTGGACCACTGAACGTATTGAATTCTTTAGGAACTCTCTGATACTTTGCGTTTTTGCTGCGATTGGCGCTGCCATTGCCTGGGCGCGCTGGCGGCGCAAAAAAGAGACGCAGGAGCGCAGAAGATTTGCCTCACAACTGATTGATCAAATTCCCCTTGGAATGATCTTGGTCTCTCCGCAAGGGAGCATTGAATTTGCCAATCGGTTTGCCAAAGAAATGACGGCAGACGGCCATAGCCAGCTGGTGAAAGGGCGCAATTTCAGATCGGTTGTTGCGCAGCTCATTGATGATGGGACCATGCTATTAAGGACAACGGACAAAGCAACGGTTCTGGCGCATCTGACACCTGAAGGGCTGCGTGATGCGCATACCAACGAGTTTCAACTGACCAACAGCAAGACCTATGTGCGCAATGCGATCCCGCTGGGCGCCGATGGAACTTTGTTGACATATTTGGATGTCACAGATGATCGTTTACGGCTTGAGGAAATTGAAAACCTCAATTCCCAACTGCTTCAGCAAATCACATTGTCCAATGCGGCCAATGAAGAATTGCGCGCGTTTGCCTATGCCACATCACATGATCTGAAGGCGCCAACCAACACAATTGCGCTGCTGGTAAATGAATTTAACAATTCGGTCGCGTCTAAGATGACCGAAGATGAAATCGAGCTGCTTGAAGATTTAACGGCCACGAACAAACGTATGGCTCAGCTGATCGATGATGTTTTGGAATATACGAACTCCATTGGCAGTGAAATACAACGTACAGATATCGATTTAAATGACGTCCTGTCAGAAGTTTTGGATGACATGAAGGCCGATATTGAAGACAGTGGTGCGCAACTCACATTTTCCACGCTTCCCGCAGTCTATGCCAACCGAGGTCAAATACGACAATTGCTCCAGAATCTTATTGGCAACGCGATCAAGTTTCGATCTGAGGACCGCAGTCCGTTGATCGAAATACATTCCGAGCCGGCGACGAGAAAATGTGTGGCATTTTCTGTCTCCGACAACGGAATTGGCATGCCTTCTGATTTTGTCGACCGCATCTTTACGCCTTTTTCACGCCTGCATGGACATCAAGACTATGAGGGTTCCGGTCTCGGATTGGCGATCTGTCAGCGTGTTGCGGTAAACCATGAAGGGAGCATCCGCGTGACGTCGACAGAAGGCGTGGGGAGCAGATTTACGGTCACCTTAAGAGGGGCAGCAGAATGATAGAAAACCTGATGATGATTGATGACAGCGCAATCGAGCAGAAAATCTATCAGAAAATTGTCACACGGTCAGAGATCGTTAGCAATTTGCATCAGTTTTTTGAACCCGAGCGCGCGCTTGATTTCATGCGCACCAATCGCGACTTTCGCGCTGATGCGATTTTGCTTGATATCAATATGCCGCGCATGAACGGGTTCGAGTTTCTTGAGGCAGCAACATCCGAATTTGGGGCCGATTTCACAAACGCCACGGTGATCATGCTCACCACCTCGATTTCTGATCGTGATATGGAGAAAGCGCGTTCGTTTGAGGTTGTACGTGCCTACATAAACAAACCGCTGAAACTGGATCATCTGGCGATGATTGATGATCTTCTGTCGCAAGACACAGATTGATATCCGTCTGAAAAGGCAGGCATGGCCGTTGGGCTAAGTGAATGGCGCCGTGCACGACGCTGTTCAGTCCCTTGGCGTGATGTGACAGGCTGGTCAGCACTGCCGGTGCAGGCCGATCGCCACTGAGTTAAATTGCGCGCCTGCGCACTTCACCGGGCGTTTTGCCGAACTGCTTTGCAAAAGCGCGCGAAAAACTGGCGGGCTCAGAGTATCCAACGCGCCAGGAGACGGTTTCTATGTTCAGGCCCGCAGACTCAAGCAGCTCGTAAGCAATCGCCATCCGTGTGTCGGTGTAGAGTTGTCGAAAACTCGTGCCTTCATCTGTCAGCCGACGCCGTAGGGTGCGTTCGGTCGTGGCAAGTTTTGCGGCGGCATCTTCGATTTGATAGTCGCCCCCCATGTTATCGACGATGGCATCTCGGACCTGCTGTGACCATTGGGGGAGTGTGCCAGAGTGTTGTTTCAAAAGCGTTTTGCATTGATCGAGGCAAAATTGCAGTGAGACCGGATCAGATTTTGGGAGCGGTTCATCAAGCAAGTCCGCTGGGAAGACCAAAGCGTTGACGTCTTGATTGACTTTGATCGGGAGCGGGGTAAAGGCGGCCATTTTCTGAGGATAGCTGGAATCCTGATCCATAAGGCGCGCCTCAAGTGTGTTTAGATCTGGCTGTTGCAGAAGGTCCCGAATGAACTTCACGGCCACGACCAAGTGTCGCTCCAATATGAAGCGATGCGCGGCGGGCGGGATTCCGGAGGTGTCAAACGTCAAAAAGGCTTCGCCGTTTTTTTCCGACAACGACATTTCTGCCACTAAGAAAGAGAGCTTTGCATAGTCGATGGAGGTTGCAATAGCGGCGCGCAATGTGGGGCTCGTCAGAATGGCGAACCCCCAGATACCAAAAGCGTGGACATGGGTCGCACGCGCCGCTGCAAAGCCCAACCCGACATTTTCCGGTGCAAGCCGCACTAAATTCTCAATCGCGCGGATTTCATCCTTTGTCGTGTGAACGGCATTGGGGTCGTCCAGCGCGTCGATAGAAACCGACGTGCCAGACAGGCAACAGGCTTCGGAGATGCCGAATTTTGCGGCCTCATTGCACAGCAGGCGGAGACTGGTCGAAGGACGGTTTTGGGAGTGCACGATCATCGGGAGCATGATGATGATATGTCCGAAACTATCAATTGATGATAATGGGGTTAAGGTGCGGCGGCGGCGTGCTCTGCAAGCCACGCAGCCTCCTCGCCGGGTTCTGGGAGCACATCCCCCCCTTCCATCACCCAGCTGGCGGGTACATCCATCGTATCGGCGAGGACTTCCGCCAAAGGGATGCCAGCGTGGGCCACAATGGAGGCGCGGATGCGACTGAGCATTTTTGTTTTCTGTTCCGCAGAACGCCCGTTGCGGATGCTGCCAAACAGGAAAACGCTTTTGCCATGAACCGGAATTTGTGGCGCATCTTCAAAGAAAAACACATGAACAAAGGTGCGTGGCGCGCCCGTGATGTCACAATGGATATCGGTGATATCCGCTGCGATCTTGGCTTTCGCGCCTTCTGGGATGACCCCTTTGACGGCGTTGCACAGATAAAGGGGCATGTGCTTAATCCTTTGGGTTGCGGATCGACGTCACAACTTCATGCGCGGGTCGTCCGGTCAGTGTCGTGCAGATCTCGGTCAGTTCTTTCAGAAGGGAGGTCCGCTCGTCTTGTGGGAGCGCGCGGTTGGCATGCAGAGAGGCGACAATGCTGGTGGAGGGCACTGCTGCGGTGAAGCCGCTGCCTTCAGGAACCACGATCCAATCGATTTCGGCAGGCGCTGAAAAGGCGCGTTGGGCGAATTCTGCGATTTGGGTTTTGAGCTGCACTTCTGTTTGAGCGGGGATTTGTCCGTCTTGGACAATACACATGATAGGTATCATTGGCCTGTTCCTTTCGCGTCGATTAGCCGAAGTGAACAGAGCGATTTCCGGTCACAACCGAGTCTAGGATTGTGGCCACATCTGATTTGCGCATCTTCTTTGGGACCGCATAAGAGGATCTGGCTTCGGCTAAGGCATCTCTGGCGATCGCGGCAAAGTCGCTTTGCTGAACGTCTTCAAGGAGCGCGGGGATACCCACAGAGTCTGCCAGCGCATCAATGCGGTGAATGAATGCCGATGCCTGTTGCGCTGCCTCCCCTGGATTACTGTCTTGTGTCAGCACCCGCTCCAGCGTGGCGAAGCGGTCCCCACAGGCTTTCTCATTAAATCGCAGAACGCGTGGCAGCAGAACCGCATTCGCGAGACCATGTGGTGTGTTGTAATGAGCGCTGATCTGGTGGGAAATCGCATGAACATATCCAAGGCTCGTGCGGGTGAAGGCATATCCGGCCAGAAAAGATCCCAGCGCCACCATTTCACGCGCACGTGCGTTTTCGGGATCGCGGTAAGCGATTGGGAGGAACTCCACAATCAAGCGCACCGCTGTCGCGGCGTCCCGTTCGGTGGCTGGCGTGCGCGCAAGGGAAGTAAAGGATTCAATGGCATGCGTCAGCGCATCCATTCCCGTGCCTGCCGTCATGGGCCCGGGCAGTGACGTCAGGATGTCCGTGTCAAAGGCGGCTGCGATTGGCAGATACTTTGGATCAACAAAGAAGTTCTTTTTATGCGTTGTGGTGTCTGAAATCACAGCGGCGGTTGTCACCTCTGAGCCTGTGCCGGAGGTGGTCGCAACAACGTATAAAGGCAGCGGCGTCTGGCGGACTTTCAAGATGCCTGCAAGCTTTTGGAGTGACTTCTTGTTTGTGCTGGCGGCGGCCATGACTTTTGCTGCATCGATGGCTGACCCACCGCCCACTGCAAAAACGCTGTCGCATTGGCCTGTGCGGATTGCCGAGATCCCCGCTCCGACAACAGCAAAGGTCGGATTGGGCACGATGTCCTCAAAGACTGAAACGTCACAGCCCTCTTGTTTCAGAAAGGCCAGCAGGGTGTCGAGCATGCCATTTTGCAGCAGGAAGCTGTTGGTAACGATCAACGGGCGCTTTGAACCGCTGCGCATCATGAGGTCGGCAAGTTTGATCATGGCCTCGTGGCCAAAAAATGTCAGCGGCTTTTCAGGGGTGAACAAGCGGTTCATGGCGCGCAAAGCGAAAGCCATTGGCGAACGGATCATAGCACGGTCCTTTGTGGTCTTAGGGAAGGGTGCATTGGAGCTGAGAGAGCGTTTTGGGCGCCGAGGGGGACCTGCGTTCAGGCGGCTGCATCGGCCGCCTGAACGCATGGCGCGTCAGCCTAGCCGTTTGATCCACTTCATTTGGCGGTCACTGTGGCCGTAATATTTGAGATTGGTTTCGAAATCGAAGGTCTTTTCCAAAACCGGTTTCATATGAGAGAAACACTCAAAGCTGAACGCGCCGTGATACCGCCCGATGCCGCTGTTGCCGACGCCCCCAAACGGCAGGTTTGCGTTGGTGATTTGCATCACAGCGTCATTGATTGCTCCGCTGCCAAATGGGATCTCAGCCAGGAAGCGCTGTTTGGTTGCCTTGTCATTTGAGAACAGATAGCCCGCCAGCGGTTTTTCGAGTTGGCGCACGATATCAAAGGCTTCATCCAGTGTGTCATACTCCAGCACAGCAATGATCGGCCCGAAAATCTCGTCCTGCATGATCGCATCATCTGGGCTGACGTTGTGAACGATGGTTGGCTGGATGACGCGGTCTTCGCGGCTGCTTTTGCCACCAAAGTACACCTTTTCAGGCTCGATGAGCGCCGCCACACGATCAAAGTTGCGTTCGTTGATGATGCGCGTGAAATTTCCCCGCTCTACCGTATAGTTGTGCTTTTCGATTTCAGCGACCATGCGTTCCATGACGCGGGTCTTGATGCTTTTGTGAACCAGAACATAGTCAGGCGCGAGACACAGTTGACCGGAGTTGATGAACTTTGCCCAGATCAGCCGTTTGACACTGACGTTGATGGAGGCGTCTTCCGTGATGATGGCGGGGTTCTTGCCGCCCAGTTCCAATGTCACATTTGTGAGGTGCGGCGCCGCTGCGGTGTTGACGATTTTGCCAACCTGCGGGCTACCCGTGAAAAAGATCTTGTCCCAACGTTGGTTCAAAAGCGCGGTCGTTTCTGCAACCGCTCCCTCAACCACGTGCAGGTAACCCGGATCGAAATTCTCATTGATGATTTTCGCCATGATCCGGCTGGTTTCTGCGGGAAGCTCTGACGGTTTCAATACCGTGGTGTTGCCTGCCATCATGGAGCCAATCACCGGGATCAGAGACAGGTTATACGGGAAATTCCACGCCCCGATGACAAGAGAAGTGCCAAGTGGCTCTGGCACGATATAGCTTTTGCCCGGTTGGTTGATGAGGTTGGTGGGCACTTTGCGTGGCTTTGCCCAGCCTTGCAGGTTTTTGAGTGCCGTTTTCAACTCTTCAAAGATTGGGAGCAGTTCGGTCAACTGGGTGTGGTGCTTTGACTTGCCAAAGTCATTGTAGATGGCGTCATAGAAGTCTTGCTCATGGGCGCGCAGCAAATCCCCAAGCTTCTTAAGTTGGGCAATGCGGAAGTCGACCGGAAGCGTGGCCTTTGTGCGAAAATAGGTGCGTTGGTTGGCAACAACGTCGCGGACCCGTGCTTCGACGGCAGTGATTTCAGTTTGGGCGTTCATATCAATCCTCCTAGGCAAGGCAGCGGCGTCAGGTCCGGTGCTGGTCGCATGCAAATCTCTGACACACTTTGCAGAAAGAAAGGAAGGAACGGTATGTCACCTGCGGACAGGCTATTGATGTTTTCGGCCAAATCACAGTGTCCGTTTCGGACACATGCGCATTGATGTGTGTTTTTGGCCGGATTGATGAGGGCGTTGGACATGGTGGTTTTGGTAGTCAAACCTGTCAGAGGTGCGCCGTGAAACGCTACCGATTTGATAGGTGAACTCTGCGCCCAAGAGGTCTGGAATTCCTCACTGTGAATTTGGAATCAATTGCGGAAAGATTGTGAATATCTTAGCGTTTTATTATTCGACTTTTTTATTGAACGGTTTTTAGCTGACGTCACGTGTTATTGTGGTCTTTAATTCTTTGAACTTAAATATCTTCATTGTTTGCGCGGTATGTTCAAATATTTGAATTGGCGTATTCAGGATCTGACAATCACAATAACCAAAAGGTGGTGTGGGCAACTGCAATCAGGGCCTTTGGTTGAATCCCGTTTTTATTATGCGGTTCGATAAGCGGATCGCCGCTCTTTTCGGCGACTTGCGATCAGAGCCTCAATCGGGAGACACTGACCATGTACAAGCACCCCGGTGTTTATATTGAACACGTTCCCTCCAACACCTTGTCCATTGAAGCGGCCTCGACTTCGGTGACGGCTTTCGTTGGGCATGTGAAGCGCGGCGTCGCGGTCACAGCAGGGGCAGGCGAGCCGATCTTCATTTCGTCACCTGCGCAATATGCGCAGAAGTTTGGCCCGCTGGTGGGCGGCGCAGGCGGTATTCGCAACGCCGGTGATCAGGTGGATGCCTTTGGACATGCCATTGCGCAGTACTTTGCAAATGGCGGGGCAAAGGCTTTTGTGGTACCGGTGGCGCATACCACGGGTGCCCCCGCCTCAGCGACGGCCTCGCTTGTGATTGCCAATGGGTCTGGACAGTCCGTTACGCTGACGTTGACGGCAACGTCAGATGGAGAGTGGGCCAATGACGTGATGTTTGACCTCTCCAAGAATGACACGGACGACTACACGCTGACACTAGGCACGCTCGATGCGGCCACGCGACAGGCTTATGACGATGCTGCGGATGATGCCGCCAAAGCCGCCGTGCTGGCAGATGCGGATTTTGATGTCGAGCTGGAGGTTTTTGCGGGGCTTGATATTGACCCTGACAGCGGACAGGCCGTGAAAGGCAGGGTTGATGGTCTTTCTCGCATCGTAACGGTGGCCTCGACACCTTTGGCTGCATCGGATCCCGCAGATTTGCAGACCGGTGTGCGCGCGCTGTCGGCCGGAGGGAGCGATGCCAATGCACCGGTTTTGACGCACTACAGCGCCGCATTGGAGCGGTTGAAAGACTATCGCAGCATTTCGACCATCGTGCTGCCGGGTTTGAGCTGGGCCGACAATGTTCATCAGACCATTTATCAATCCGCAATTGCCCACGCGGAATTCATGCAGAACCGGATGGTTTTGGTGGATCCGAGCAACCTTGTGGGAGATCGGCTTGAGACCGCGCAGAAGGTGAAACAGGAAGGGTTCCCGACCTCCCCGTATTCCGCGCTTTATTACCCGCATTTGACGGTGGGCAATCCGTTTTATGATGCGGAAACCAATGCCAATGTGCCTGCGACCTTTGAGATTGGCCCATCGGCGATGGCGGCGGGGCTTTGGGGGCGCATAGATGGCACGCGTGGTGTCTGGAAAGCGCCAGCAGGGCTTGAGGCCACAGTGCGGGGCAGCTTTGGGCCAAATGTGAAAATTGGCAATGCCATTCAGGACAATCTGAATGAATGGGGCGTGAACTGTATTCGCTCGATCATTGGCCCCAGTGTGGTCTGGGGCGGGCGCACTTTGGCGACAAAGACCAAACCGCAATACCGCTACATCCCAGTGCGCCGCACCCAGAACATGATAGGCGAGAGCCTGTACAACGCGCTTCAGGCTGTGGTGTTTGAGCCCAATGACCACAAGCTGTGGTCAGGTCTGCGCGCCTCCGTTGGCAATTTCATGGATGGCTTGCACCGTGCTGGCGCATTTCAGGGCGAGAAAGCCTCTGATGCGTATTTCGTCAATTGTGGCCTTGGGGCGACCATGACGCAGGGTGACATTGATGCGGGAATTGTGCGCGTTGTTGTCGGCTTTGCGCCGCTCAAACCCGCCGAATTCGTGGTTGTGCAAATTCAGCAAATCGTTGGTCAGACGGCCTGATCCGGGCCGCCTCATTCATTTTGGTATTTTGTTCAGGAGGCTTTTATGGCTGCTCCAACTTTCCCCGTAAATGCGCATCGGTATGATCCGTATCGCACGTTTAAATTCCAAGTGGTGATCAATGGCCGCGTTGTGGCGGGCCTGTCCAAAATGGGCGCATTGAAAAAGACCACGGAGGTGGTCAACTGGCGTTCCGCCGGGGATCCCTCAAGTCAGCGCGCCATTCCGGGTGGCACAAAATTTGAAAACGTCACGCTGGAGCATGGGTTGAGCCACGATCTGGTGTTTGAGGAGTGGGCGAATTCCGTCAACAACGTCTCTGAGGGGGACGCGGGCATGTCGCTCGTGAACTTTCGCCGCGATATCGTCATCAATGTGCTCAATCTGCAAGGCACGCCGACCATGTCTTATCAGCTGCGGCGGGCGTGGGTGACCGAGTTCCAAGCCCTGCCGGAATTTGATGCCAACAACATGAACACGATCGGCATTCAATCCATCACGCTGGCGCATGAAGGCTTTGTCAGAGACATCGCGGTTGTCGAACCCGCGGAGAGCTAAGCCATGCATCGCGCCGCGCAAACTCTGGCTGTCGCCTTTCCAAGTCACACACCCCGGTCGATGACGGGGGATGTGGAGTTGGGCGTTGCGGCGGCTTTGGCGTCTGGACGGCGGCGTCCGGATGCTGTGACGGCGGTGCTGGTGCATGTGTTTTCTGAAATTGGCGGATTGGCGACAGAGATTGGCGACGTCTGGCGGCTTGCCTCCGGCAGTCGGGAGTGGCTATTGCAGCGCGCGGCAGCGCTGTTCTGGCACGATGCAGGGTGGTTTCAGGCGCGTTGCGCACATTGCGATGCGGCCTATGATTTGCCGCTGAAGTTGGCGTCTGCGCCGCGCAAGCCAGCGGGGCGCCCATTTCCCACCGTGACCGTGCGCACGTCTCTTGGGGCACGTCAATTTGAAGTGCCAAATGGGTTGCACGAGGCGGATCTGGCAGAAGACAGTCCGCATGCCCCGGAGCGCAGGTTGGTTGCCCTTTGCGGTCTTGGCAGGGACGCACAGGCGGATGCTGACGGGTTTACGGAAGGGGACCTGCGCGCCATTGAGGACGCTCTGGATGCCGCCGCGCCTGATGTGGCCGATGAGGCATCCATCATTTGCCCAGCCTGCAAAACATCGACTGCTGCGCGCATTGACCCTCTGGATTTTGCCTTTCCGGATATGCAGGGGATCTTGCGGGACGTGCATGCGCTTGCCAGCAGCTATCACTGGTCTGAAGACGCTATTCTGGCGCTGCCCAGCGCGCGCCGTCGTGCCTATGTGCGTCTGATTGGACAGGAGGCGCGCAGATGAGCCTGTTTGCCAAAGTGATTGCACGTGCCGCGGTGCCCGGCCAGCCCGTTCTGCCAACGGCGCAGCCAAAGGGCCTGTCGCGGCGCGACGCCTCTGTGCCTGAGGTTGCGGCCCCTTTGCGGCGCGCTGAGGGCGAAGAGGAGGCCCTAGCGCCCTTGAGACGCATGGAAGAGGAAGAGACGGCGCAGAGCCTGCGTCGCACAGAGATGGCAGAGGAAGACGCGCAGCCCTTGCGACGGTCTGAGTTGGAAGAGGAGGCCGAGGCGCAGCCTGTGCGGCGGGCCGCGATGGAGGAGGAAGAGGTCGCCCAGACGGTGAGACGCACTGATGACGAGGGCGAAGAGGAGGCGCAGGCGCTGCGGCGTGAGTCTGTTGAGGAGGAAGAGAGCGAGGCGCAGGCTTTGCGTAGAACCGAGACCTCTGAGGCGGATATGGAAGAGGATGCTGCACAGCCACTGCGCCGTGACGAGATGGTGGAAGACGAGGCTCAAACGCTTCGTCGAGACGCCGAGCTGACAGAAGAAGAGGAAGAGGTACAGACGCTCCGTCGCTCAGAACTGGCGCAGAAAGAGCTGCAGCCTGTGCGGCGTGCAAGCGAGCAAGAGGCTGGCACGGAAGAAACGGCGCAGCTTTTGCGTGCGGACGACCCGGAGCTTCCTGAAGAGCCAAGCCCAGCACAGGCTTTACGGCGTTCAGATGGACCGTCTCCAGCAACAGAGGCTGGCGCACTGTCAAACGATGTGTCCGCACCCTTTGCGGAGCCTGACCCGTTACATGCGCTTGCGCCCGTGCCGCCGCCGCAAACTGTAGCTCAGTCAGACCGGCCGCGCGTGCAGATCGATCAGATTGATGTGATGATCCACGAACCAGCGCCCAACCCTCAGAGCAGCCCTGATTTGGGCGCACAACTGTCTCGGATGCTGTCCGGGCGGTATTTGCGGGGGCGGTAGGATATGGCCACGCCGGAAAGCTCGCTCTCGGTTGCCCTGCAGGAACTGGCGGAATTCATCGCCGGTCAGATGGCCGATGATGTGATTGTTTCGGTGGATGTGCCCAACCGTGTGAGCAAAGCGGCAGAGGACAGCGACAAACACCATCTGAATCTTTTCACCTATCGGCTGGCCCCCTCCGGCATCCACGCAGATCAGTCAATGCAAGAGCCGTTTTTTGTCCGTGCACAAGTGCTTGTGACGGCTTTCCCGGCAGGCAAAGGCAACCCGCCCGCAGATGCGGATCTGCGCGTGCTGGGGCAGGCAATGCGGGTGCTGTCCTCAGTGCCGGTGATGCCTGTTGTGCTGCCCGGGGCGTTGCCCGTTGATGCAGAACCGGAGGATTTTCGGGCAGTACAAACCACGCAGTATCGGCTGCAGGTGGTGTTCCAAGCCCCTACGATGGAAGAGTTGAACCACATCTGGACCACACAAGGCGGCGAGCTGCCGTATCGTTTGTCTGCGGCCTATGAGCTGGCGCTCATTCCGATTGAGCCGTTGGTGCATGCCGCGCCTCCGGAGCCTGTGCAGGCTGTTGAGCTGCTTTCAGGTGTTGGCACTCAGGCGGCGCCGTTTCAGATGTTTGTGTCGGCGGGGCGGCTGTTTTCCCATCTTG
Source organism: Shimia sp. MMG029 (assembly GCF_027947445.1). Taxonomy (NCBI): domain Bacteria; kingdom Pseudomonadati; phylum Pseudomonadota; class Alphaproteobacteria; order Rhodobacterales; family Roseobacteraceae; genus Shimia; species Shimia sp. MMG029. The sequence goes on from NZ_JAQJIM010000008.1 coordinate 123,205, forward strand.
AGGTGGCGGCGGCCACGGCGACTGCGGATCTGCGCGTGGTGGGGCAACCAGAGACCCGGATTGGCGTCACAGTGGAATGGGTGCGGGCTGGCGGAGCCACACAGCGCCAGCCAGAGCAGACTTTCACGGTCGCCACGACCGACATCGACAGTGGCGCAGCGGGGATTTCGGTTGCGTTGACTGGCGCGGCGGCCGGAGACCGGGCTGTGCTCTACACCCAGCCTTTGAATGCAGATGACACGCCTTTGTCTGAGAAGGTCTATGCAAATCTGCTGCAGTTGACGGTGGGGGCGTGACACGATGACCATCGCAGCGCACACCATTGAGCTTGGCCCAGCGCCGCTGGACGCAGAATGGCGACGCATGGGGCATTTGCTGGCATTGGCCGAGGCGAGCCGCGCGGGGCGGGCGCTGGATGAAACCTTCAGCAAACAGTTTGAGACAGTGAACTCTGCTGTAGACGCGGCGCGCAAGGCTGGAGCTTGGTCCTGTTTGATGCGCACCGGGGTCTCACAGGAGGCTCTGCAGGATCTGCTGCGCATTGATCTGGATATCCTAGCGGCTGCTCTGGCGCCGGTCGCGCAGCCTGCGCAAGCGCCGCGGATCCATTCGTTGCAGCCCCACATTGGCAATGCCTGGGTGAGCCTGCCTTTGTTGCAAGAGCTTATGATGCTTGAAAGCGGGGCTGACATCGCGCTGATGGCGGCACGGATCAGCGCGGGGGCACCGCTGGTGGCGACAGGTCTTTTGCGTGTTGAGGGCAATACGCCTTATCAGGTGTTGCGTCCCTCTGCGCGACTGATTTCGGCTTGCCTTGGGCGGGATGCAGAGCTTGCCCCGCCGCCGGGGGCGATCCTGTCAACACAGCGGGGCGCCTGGGAGGAGCTGATCCTGCCGGACACAGCCATTGCGCAGCTCAAGGACTTCACCGCCTGGGCGGCGCGGGCGCAGGAGATTTCTGACGACTGGGGAGGCAAGCCAGTGCATGGGCCGCTGGCATTGTTTTCGGGGGCCTCAGGCACCGGGAAGACTTTTGCGGCGGGCTGTATCGCTGCTGCGTTACAAACACGGACCGGTGAACCTTGGGCGCTCTACACGCTCGACCTGGGGCGGGTGATGTCCAAATATGTTGGCGAGACGGAAGCCAATCTCAACGCGCTGCTGGAAAGCCTCGATGGGCGGCGTGCGGTGCTTCAGATTGACGAAGCGGATGGGCTGCTGGGCAAACGTGGTGATGTTTCTGATGCGCGAGACCGCTATGCCAATCTGGAAGTTTCGCACCTGTTGTCCCGGTTTGAGCGCCACATTGGGCCGGTCATTTTAACCACAAATCTGCGCGCCAATGTCGACAGTGCGTTTTTGCGCCGCTTCCAACTGATCGTGGATTTTCCAGCACCGGATGCTAAGGCGCGTGAAAAGCTCTGGGGGCTGCTTCTGCCCCCCAAAGCGCCGCGCGCGAAAGGCTTGGATCTTCGGCAATTGGGTGCGGATGTGCGCCTGTCCGGCGGCGCCATTCAGAACGCTGCGCATTATGCCGCTGTTCTGGCTGCAGAGGCAGAGACGCCGATTGGCCCGCCACAGATTGCCCGCGCGGTGAAAGCCGAGCTGTCCAAGGATGGGCGACAAATTCGCAAATCCGAACTCGGTCACTTGGCCGATTTTCTGACGGAGGCCAAATCATGAGCCAAAACAATATCCACCTGCGCCGTCTGACAGTGACCTTGCCTGCCTCAATGAAAGGCACGGCTGCGCATGAGGCGCGCCGTATTGCCGAAGCCATGGCGCAAAAACTTTATGAAAACGGTGGCGCGGAGCGCAATCTAAAGATTGAGAGTGGTGGCCACAGCGGCGCGCAACTGGCAGAACGGGTGGCGGCGGCCCTGCCGAAAGGGGGGCGCAATGGCGGTTGAGACGCGCGGTGTGCTGTTTGAATATGGGCTGTCGATCCCGCCGCTGGCGTTGGTGTTTCAGTTCAATCCGCAAGAAATTTCACGGTCTCGCACGGTCTCAGTCAAAACGGGCAACGCGCCGGGATCGCGCGGCGGATATGATTTCCTCAGCCCTCTTGAGACAGCGCGGGTGGCACAGGGGGTCGAGATGCAGGCGGAGAGCTTCTCGATCGACATTTTGTTGGATGCCACAGATGCCATGCAGGAGGGCGATGCGGTGGCTGCCAAATTTGGTGTGCAGCCGCAGATAGATACGCTGCGCTCTATGGCGGAACCCAAAAATCAGGGGCCGGATGGGGTGCAAGTTCTGTCGTCGCTTGGATTGTCGGGCACGCGGGCTTTTGAGCGACAGGAAACAGCATCGGTGCTGGTGTTTGCGTGGGGCATGCAATTGTTGCCGGTGTTTCTGACCGGTGTGGCACAGAAAGAGGCGCTGCACCTGCCAAACCTGATGCCTTACCGCGCGACCATCAGCCTGACCATGCAGGTCATCGAAAGCGCCAATCCATTTTTCCTTGCAGACAAGGTGCGACAGACGATGGGCGCGGCACTGAATGTGGCAACAGGATTTCAGACGGGGTGATAGGAATGGCGTTTTTTAAAGGGTCTTATTACGAAGAATTGCCGTCTTTTACGCAGCAGGCTGCGGATGGGTTTCAAGGGCCGCGCGCCCGCCCGATTGCCGCGCCTGAGGCCGTGCTTGAACATTCGGTGCACGTCGGGGATCGGTTGGACACTTTGGGGCACCATTTTTACGCCAATGCCCGCGATTGGCGGAGATTGGCAGATTGCAACCCGCAGGCGCTGTTTGCGGAGGATCTGATTGTGGAGCCTGCTGAGTTCCCCGCCAAAGAAGAACCGAGCCAACGTATCGGCAAAGTGGTGCTCGTGCCGCGCAGACGGGAGGGGAGATAGGTCATGGCATTGCTGTCTTCCATATTGGATCCAGGGTTTCGGCAAGCGGCATCTGTGATTGTCGAGACCGGACAAAATCGCAACGATATCGGCGCGCTGGCGGATCTGATTTCAGGTCTTGAAATCACGGCCACCCGAACCGAGGCGACCACCGGCATGATTCAGATCGATGATCGCCGCCGCGAGGACGGCACCTGGATGGCTGCGGACAGTGGGTTTTTCGCGCGCTCGATGCCCATCGTGGTGTCTGCGGATTTTCAAACCCACGTCGAAGAGATTTTTCGCGGCTATATGGTGGAGCTGAAGCCAGAGCTGCCGGCAAACTCCGGTGAGGCGAAGCTGACAATCCATCTGCAGGATGATGGGATTGCGCTCAATCGCGAACATATGCGTCGTGTGTGGGGGGCGGAGGCACCAATTTCTGATCTCGATATCTTGCGGGAATTGGTGTCTCCTTTGAACCTGTCCGTGGATGCAGACTCTGCGGAAGGGCAAGCCGCACGCGCCTTGGCCATGGATGGCACCCCGGTTCAGTTTCTGCGCGATCGTGCCATCGCCAATGGCTATGAGCTGATTTTCAGTCGGGGCGGGGTCTATTTTGGCCCGCGTCGTCTTCAGGGTGAGGCGCAGGCCACGATCATGGTCTACGCGGGCAATGCCACAAACTGTTTAAGCTGGGCGCTTTCAGATGATGCGCAACAGCCTGATGCCGTTGCATTTGAGTTGGCTCCAAGGGAGTCTGGCGCAGATCCGCTTGTCGAAACGGTTGTGGCGGGCGAGCCATTGCTGGGGACAACACCTGCGGCCGCAGAAGGCGCGGATTTGGGAACTCCGTCTGTCCAGCGGTTGAGCCAGGAGGGGGATGAGCCCGAAGAGGCAACCCGCGCGCGGGCGCAGGCGATGGCAGACGATGCCGCCTTTCGCATCCGCGCCACGGGCGAGTTGGACGGCACGCTCTATGGCCATGTGTTGCAGGTTGGCAAACTTGTGCGGGTGGATGGCACGGGCACGCGCAATGGCGGGCTGTATTACACCGACAAGGTCACGCATGCCTTTACCCCGGATGGGTATCGGCAGCGTTTTGAACTCATGCGCAATGCGACGGGAGACAGCGACAGCCTTGGTGCCGCGCCGCTTTCCACTGCGCTTTCTGCCATTTCGGGATTGTTCTGATGCCTTTGATTGACACGCTGGAAACATCGCTGCGCAAACAACAGACGCAGTACTTTGGAAAGTATCGGGCTTTCGTTGCAGACACGGAAGATCCTGAAACTTTGGGCCGGATCAAGATGGTTGTGCCATCCGTTTTGGGTGAGGCTGAAACCGACTGGGCTTTGCCAGCTGTCGCCTATGGGGGCGGTGAAAACTACGGAATTTTGGCGGTGCCACCTGTGGGCAGTCAGGTGCTTGCAGAGTTTTTGGAGGGCGATCCTTCGTCGCCTGTCTGGACCGGAACATTCTGGCGCGCACCAGCCGAGATGCCTGCGGAATACACGGGACAGACGACCAAAATTCTGAAGACGGAAAGTGGGCATGTGTTGAGCTTTGAGGATCAGGACGGCGAAGAGGCGGTGACGTTGCGCTCTTCGGCGCAGGCCGAGGTGGTGTTGGATCCCGACGGGGGTATGGCCCTGACCGACGCCGGGGGCGCCAAAGTCGTGATAGACGCCGCCGCCAACGAGATCACCGTGGAAGATGCACATGGAAATGCGATTGTTCTGTCATCATCGGGCATCACCTGTACTGACATAAATGGAAATGAAATCAAGGCATCAGCGGGTGGAGTTGATGTTAAATCTGCTGCGGTTGTGAACATCGAGGGCAGTCAAGTCACCGTGGCCGGTGCCGGTGGCGAACCCTTGATAAAGGGCGCGACATTTCTGTCGATGTTCAATTCCCACACGCACGCCACTGGCGCCGGTCCCTCAGGGCCTCCGATACCGCCGCTGACACCTGCGGTTCTGACAACAAAGAGCACAGCCCAATGACCCAGCCAGACGTCACACTTCCCCGGGTTCGATATATGGGTTTTCCGTTTCGCGTTGGCGCAGATGGGGCAAACAGCGCAGCCCGGTTTGATCACATCCGTCAGCAAGTCGAACAGGTTCTGTTCACCTCGCCGGGTGAGCGGGTTTTTCGACCTGAATTTGGATTTGGCACGCGTCGGCATGTGTTTGAGCCCAACGCGGGGGCGCTGTGGGAATATGCACAAAACCGGCTTTACGGCTCTTTGGCGGAAGCCTTGGCAGGCGAGGTGGATCCCAAGACTTTGCAAGTTGAGATCAACGCGCCTCAGGATCGCCCAGAGGTGATGCTTGTGCGCGTGCGCTACGTGATCGCGGCCCTGCAAAAAGAAGAAATACACGAGATAGAGGTGTAGCGATGGCGCGGTTGGCCGACCCAAAACTGATTTTTGACGGGGGGTGCCCGGACTGCGGAGAGCGGGTGGCCAGCTTGCCGTTGCCGATCCCTGGGGTCGAAGATGACTTTGACTGGGCCACACGGGACTATGACAGCTTTCGCCTCTTCATGATGCAGGAGCTGGCCTCGCGGTTTCCACAGCGGCGGCGTTGGACCGCTGCAGACATGGAAGTGGTGCTGGTGGAGGTGCTGGCAGCCGCGCTTGATAGGGCCAGCCATGCCCTTGATCGCGTGCAGGCGGAGCGGTTTTTGGACAGCGCCCGGCGACCGGAAAGTGTGCGCCGCCTTCTGAAACTGATCGGATATGATGCGACGCTGCACATGGATCAAACCTTGGTGGCGGAGCGGCCAGAGGCCACCCCAGAGGCGCGTGTGGAAGGCTTTTGGCGGGAAAATCCCATGGCGATGGAAGCTGCAAGGGCCGCCGGGCCACGCTTGATCGCGCAGCAGAACCGAATGGTCACACTTGCCGATCATGCTGAGACGCTTCAGGCGCACCCGCTGGTCGCGCTCGCGCGTGCGCGGCTCGTGAGCAACGGAGCTTGGCCAACGATTTTTGTCTCCGTACTTCTGGAAGACGACAAGGCGCTTGATGCGCCGTTGCATCAGGGGGAAACTGAGGCTGTTCCAAATCAGGTGCGCCGCGAGATTTGGGCGCAGGTCTTGCGCTATCACAATGCGCGCAACCTGCCTTTGCCGAACGTGGATGACCGCCTGACCGGGCGGCGTATTTTGCGCGCGTTGATCGAAGACTATCGCATGATTGGCACAGAGGTTTTGCTTGAGGCAGCCAAACCTGCGGCCATCAACATCACCCTGTCAATCCGCGCCCAACCCGGTTTTTTCCGATCAGAGTTGAAACAGGCATTGGCGCAGGTTTTTTCAACCGACGAAGGGCGGTTTTTTGAAACCGGTCGCCTCGATTTTGGGGCGGCGCTTTATGCATCTGATGTGATCGAAGCGGCAATGGCGGTGGATGGAGTTGCCGTTGCCTGTCTCAATCTGTTTCGGCGGGTGGGCAAGGGATTTGAAGATCAATCCGCAGATGGTGTGATCACGGTGACAGAGGATGAATTCATCCAATGTCGGAGCGAGAGGTCTAGACCTCAGAGTGGGATGCTGCGGATCGTTGTTAACGGGGGAGAGGCTGGATGACAGACTTCCACGCAGATCGACCAGATAAGCTTCGAGATCTAACGCGTTGGAATCGTGCGGGTTTGTCACGCTTTGAATATGTTGATGGAGACGCTTCGGTCTGGTTGGAAGAGCTGCGGATTGCCCTGTTGGGTCACTATATGCGTGGGGCACCGGCAGAAACGCGTATGCCTGAAGCCTGGCGTGATGCGTTCTTGCGCGATCCGGCGGACTGGCCTGATGCCATGGCCGCCAAAGCGCAGGTCGTTTGGCAACGGCTCGCGCCTGAGCTGCCGCCCGTCCAAGACACGCGCGGGCGGCGGAATACGCGTTTGCTGGAGCAATACGACACACAAACCGAAGATTATGCCTGGGAAATCATGCGTGCCTTTGCGCGCGCGTCACATGTTCTGCTTGGTACATTGGATGCCTACACAAACGAAGGCTATCTGCGCACGGCCACACAATGGGACAATCTGCGACGGCTTGCCAGTATGGTGAACTATCAGCCAACGCCCCCGGCCTCCGCAACCAGTACAGTTGCGTTGCAGCTGAAACAGGGGAGTGGGGCGGTTGAGATCGCGCCGGGGTTGGCGATGAAATACACGCCCGCGGAGGGCGGTGCGCCTCTGATCTTTGAGACACATGAAAAGATCGCAGCGCACCCTGATTTAAGTGCTGCTCGAACCGAGGATTGGAACGTCAACGCAGAGCGGCTGTCTTTTGCGAGCGGTAAGGTAAAGGACGCCGCGCAAGATCCCCAAGGCATGCGCAGTGCGGAGACACCGGAACCTGCGCCACGGGCAATCACGTGGCACTGTCCCAAAAAACAGACATTGGCCCCCGGTGATCTGGTGGTGGTCTCAGATGGGGCTCTCGGTCATGCAAGTGTCATTGCCAAGGTGGCCCAGAATGAGGTGGAAGAGACCGCACGCGTTGTTCTGACAGATGTGCCAAGTGGCGACTTCACGCATCACAGCACGCGTTTGTGGCGCCAGCCGCTGGATGTGCGCGTTGCGCTTCCAGAAACAAAGTCGGGCAAGAGCATCCTGAAAACGGACGCGTCCTCCTATCTCGCGGGGGATCTTGTGCGGGTCACCTTTGGCCGCGAAACGGACACTTTCGAAGTGTTGGAAGCCAGTGGTGACGAACTGGTCTTGGATGCGGATCTTGCGGCCTATGCGGATGTGCAGATCACGCCAATGGTGGCGTATTCCGCGACCAAAGGCGACTACATTGCAGATGAAGCCATCACCACGATGTATTTCAAAATGCGGTCTGGGATACGCGCGGTGGATGCCCGCGATCGCCGCAGTGTGCCCTATGCAAGATCCAACCAATTTGTGCCCGATGAAACTCCGCGCGACGCCAAGGGCTATGTGATTGATAAAACCATGCGCCCCACCAAGGTTGCGGTGAAGCCGGCCAAACCTGAGGTCCTGCCTGAGACACAGAAAAAGCTGGGTGCCAAAACGGTCTCTTTCGCCGGCAAACCGCCAAAGGGGTTGGCCGAGGGCGACTGGTTTGCCGTGCGGGATCTGACCAACAACAGTCTGAGTGCGCTGCAGGTCGCTGCGATGCGCGTGGGATCAGATGAGTATCACCTTGTGTTGTCTCGCGAACTGACGGCAGCGCCAGAAGAGTCCGAATTTCACGGCCCTCTGCAAGCCGCCTTGCCCGCGTTGCACCATGATCGAAATCCCGAAGCCGCGTTGCAGGGCGGGCAGGTGACGCTTGAGGCCATCGCGCCAGAGGCAAGCCAGCTTGTGAAACCCGGGCGCAAGATGATCATCACACGCACGCGCGCAGATCGCAGCGAGAGTCTCCTTGTGACGGTGGCTGAAGTGATCTCGCGCGCGGCGTCAAAACTTGAGATGGTGATCGAGCCGATCGATGCGGCGCGCGGCTGGGCCAAGGGTGACACCACATTTCACCTGAACGCGGTAGAGATTAGCCACGGCGAAACAAAAGGGGCAAAGCTGCTTGGGTCGGGGGACGGCGAACGCTCCCGTCAGTCTTTTGCATTTGCCATCAAAAATGTCAGCCATGTGCCATCGACGGTCTCAGAAACCGGGGTTGTGCCCGCGCTGGATGTGGTTGTCGATGATACGCTCTGGCGCTATCGCGACTACATCGACGCAAGTGCCGAAGGCACGCGCGCTTGGTCAACCACATTGCAGGATGACGGCACCCTCGTTGTCCATTTCAGGCGGCGTCTGGTGACGGGGCAAAACAATATTCGGATCCTGCGCCATCGTGTCGGCGCTGGTGTCATAGGCTCCAACATACCAGCGTTTTCTTTTGAAAAACCGCTGAAAAAAGATCGCTTTGTCGAGGCGATTGTGCAGCCGTTTCCAACCGCAGGCGGGGCCGACAGAGAACCGGTTTCCAAATTGCGTGTGTCAGCGCCCGCTCGGTTGTCCGCCAATGGCCGTGCGGTGTCTTTGCAGGATATCGAAGGTCTTGCTGTGCGACACGCCTCTGTTCTTCAGGCGCATGCAGAAGAGCGGCCCGCACCGGGTGCCACACGTATGGTTCAGCTTACGTTGGCACCTGTTGGGGGCGGAGCAATCACGCAGTCGCTTGAGAATGATCTGCGTGCTGCGATTTTGGGAAAGGCGGTGCCGGGCACGTCTATCTTCTTCAAACCCTATGAAACGCTTCCTCTGAACATCGGCGTGCGCGTGCGGGCCGATCTGACAGTGCACGACCGGAGTGAACTGAAAGCGGCGGCAGAAGAGAAATTGACGCAAACCTTTTCCATTGAGGCCCGCCGCTTCGGACAAACGACCTATGTTTCAGAAGTCTTGGCCGCGCTGGAAACTGTGGCAGGAATTGAGACTGCGCTGACCACCCGTTTTGATCTGGGGGATGCTTACGATCTGTTGAAACCAAAACCGGCGCATTTCACACAGCCCTGGCCGCGAAATGTCGCAACGCGAGATGGCGCCGTGGCCGCGATTTACGCAACCGATCATCAGATCGCATTTCTCCCGCCGGGTGACGCCACGCGCATCGCCGTTGTTGTGGAGGACATCCGATGAATTACCCGGAAGATGCGCTCACCCGCGCGGGTCATCTGCTCTATAAAGAGTTGCCTGAAGAGTATCGGTATCGCGATGTCGCACCCGCCGCAGGTGAACTCGGCGATTTAGAGGCCTACCTGCATGGATTTGGCCATTTGCTCGATCTGATCCGCCATACCACTGAGCAGGCTTATGCGGATGCTTTTGCGGAACAGGCGGACAATGGGTATGAAATTCAGCCGTGGTTGATCCCCTATCTCGCAGATCTGGTGGGGGCAGAGCTTCAGGCCCCTGACCCGCAGGCGCGGATTGAAGAGCTCAACAACGCGGTTGGCTGGTCAAAATCCAAAGGGACGCTGCGCAATGTTGACAGCGTCGGGGATGTGGTGACGGGGGCGGAAACTGTTGTCCGCGAGGGTTGGCGGCTTACCTTGGTTACGCCCCGCATGAACTTGCCTCCGTTTTCCGTCCCAGACGTGGACGCAGAGGATGACCTATTGGGGCGCACGCCCGCGCCATTGGGTTGTCCGGACTTGCGCAAACTCGATCGGGCGGTTGTTGACCCGCAGGGGGGGAACCCTCTGTTCCGACTGCGCTATCCTGAGCGAGACGCAGAAGGGATCAGCAACGGGGACGAGACAGTTTTTTGGGTCTCTCGGGCGCGTGGCGGCGCCCCGTGCTTTCCCGGAGCTTACGATGATTTTTCAGCGCGAACACCGGATCTGCGCGATGCTGGTGATACGGCCTCACTGGGCCCACATCCGCGCCGCACGCGCATTCATATGCGCCCGCCAGATGGGTTCTTTGCGCCAGGGCTGAGAGTGGTCAACTTTGACAAAGATGATCCGAACCGTTTGAGTTTTGACGCTGGCGCGCTCCGCAAAACCTATCGCCCGCGTGACATTTTGGAGCGCGCCGGACACGCGGACGCACCGGTGCCAGATCGGCTTGTGGTGCAGCTCAACTATGATCTCGCCATCCGCAAAGGCAATGATATCCGTTTTGAGAACATTCTGTTTGTCACGCATCCCAATGCAACCGAACCCGCGCGCCTGCGGGTGCTGTCAGACGGGAAGCTCACGCTGCACCGATGTGCCGCTGAAGTGGTGAGCGTGGCCAAGCCGCCAAATGACGAAGATATTCCTTTTATTGCCACCGACAGCATTTTTGAAACGATTGTTGCGCCTGCCGCCGCCGCCGAACTTGTCTATTGCACCGTTATGGGGGCGCTTGATCTGATGCGTGTGAACGCGTCGGACTGTCTATTGCATGATCTGGGTGACACCATCCGCTGTGACGATCAAAGCTGTATTCGATACTCGCGCCTCACCGCGCCAGATGCCGATGCGGCGTGCTTTGTGAAAGATGCGCCCGCCAACACAGATATCGTGCCGCGGTTTTTGCACCGTTGGCTGCGGGATGACCGCGGCGATTGCGTGTTGCGCAGGCCGGTATTTGGTGAGCCGGGCTATGGCGTTCTGGACACGACCACATCGCCGCGGATCATCCATGGCGCAGAAGATGAGGGCGAAATGGGGGCGTATCACCATCGCTTCTTTGCAGCCTCTTTCGCTGCTTTGGAAAAGAAACTCATAAGTTACCTGCCGCTCGGACAGGAGATCGCCCTGTCATACGATCCGCATTTGTCCCTGAAGCCACCGATCCTGTCGGAGGGTTCGTAAGTTATTTCAGTTAGGAGATTTTTGCCATGAAGGGTTCCAATTCAAGGCTCTCCCATAAAGCCGAAAACCGGTTTTCCAATGTTGCGCACATTCAAGGGGGCTTGGTCACCGACAGTGATCTGACGGCGGCTGCGCAGATCCATCAAGCCCGCGATGAGGCACAGAATGCAGTCACGCTTTGGTCTGGTTGCCCCGCCCGCGATGGGGCTGTTGCGATCGACGAAACTGGGCGTGCGCGGCTGCAACCGGGCTGGATTGTTGCACAGGGCAAACAAGGGTGGCTGGCGCAGGCGGAGGGGGCTGAACAGCGCTTGCCGCAGGATCAAGCGGATCTGCCCTTGGGCGCGCCAATGATGAGCCGACCTGCTTTGGTATATGCTGATCTTTGGGAGCGGCCGATTTTTGCAGCGCAAGACCGCGCATTGACGGATCCGGGGCTGCATGGGGCCGAAACTTCTTACCGCACCCGGACAATGGTACAGATCAAAACGCTGCCTTTGGCGGATGAGGCAGAGCTCGCCAAAGCGCTGCAGGCGCTCGAAGACAATACGGGTGTCTTCGCGCGCAGCGGGGATGCAGAAGCGACCATTGTGCCCCGCAGTACCGAAATCGCCACAGATGAGTGTGATCCTTGTGCGGACCAAATCGATATAACGCCGGTCGTGCCAAACGCTCTTTTTAGATTTGAAATCATATCGGTAGAGCGCGAAGATAATGTGCCTAGGCGCTTGGTTGTGGCGTGGTCCGTGGAGAACGCGGCCGCCATTGTGCCCGTCAGCACGCTTGGCGATATTTCCGCGCGCGATGCGTTTGCCCGCCCCGGCGCGGTGTATGAATTTTATTCAGAAGCGACCGAGGCGCATATTGGGAGCTTTGTCGGCATGACACCCGAGCGCCCGGTGATGACGGATGTGTTGTTTCCCGCACCTGCCGCAGGCACCGCAAATGGCGGCAATCCTTATGCGTTTGTGCGGCGTTGGGATGGGTGTGCCGAAGTTGATTTGATCAGCCGCAACGTGACCAACACGGGCACGGGCAGTGTCATCGTCGGTGAGGCGCAGCTGACCCTCAATTGGGATGCTTTCGCACTGAACCTGGCGACCAAAGACAACCAGATACTGGCAGGGGATTACTGGCTGGTGGAGCTGCGCCGCTTTGCGATTGAAGAAGAACGCGTGCGGCTGGTAAGTGCATTGCCTCTCGGTATTGACCATCACTTCTGCCCGCTGTTTCGCATTTCAGATGATGGCACCTCCGAGCCATTGACAGATGAAGAAAAACGCCGGCTGAGTTTCCCAACACTGAGCGATATTCCTGCAAGCCATGTACGCTTTGCCCCTGAGTGTCCGCCGCTGTTTCACGATGCGAAAAACGTGCAGGAGGCGCTGAACGCGCTGTGCGATCTTGATGCCACCGAAGTGGCGTTTGACCCGGGAGACAATTGCCCGCGGTTTGAAGGCGCAAACACCGTTGATGCGGCGCTCAAGCGGATGTGTCAGATCCAAGATGACAGTGCGACAACCCGTCTGCTGCGCCTGATGATGGATTGGGGGGTCATATGTGGTGTGGCGCTCAATCAGGAAGAGCGCACCAAAATTTCATGGACTGGCGGAACGGTTCTGGATCGGGCAGGGCGGTTGATTGAAGTCCCAGATGGGGCGTTTGATCTGACAGAGTTGGATGAAGAACATATCCTCAGCGATATCGCTGACACGATGGAAAAAGAGGGGGAGCTTTGTCTCTCTATCGCGGCAGAGAAAGACGGGCAGCTTGGGCTTTATGTTTCTGATCGGCGCACAGCGTTTGGCCCGGCGGATCGCACGTTTTCGCAAGCGGTGCAGGCCTGCCTTGATGGCAAGAAACGCGTAGATTTTGGGGATTTCTTTCGGCCTCTCACACCTGCTGACAGCAAGGTTGTGGAGGGGATGGTGCAAGTCTGGGCCAATCGCAAGACGCTGTCTGGCGCGGTGCCGATGACAGAAGCCGAAGAACAGGTTGCGCAGGCATTCAACAAGACACTGTTGGCAGATTACAAAGCCAAAGCCAGCCCCGAGCGTGGCGCGACAATCGACAAGCTGATCTCTTTGGCTGAGATCAAATACAATCCTGACAGCTTGCGCGGTGCCAATCGCGATCTCGTGCGGATGCAGCGCGAAAGCGCCAAACTTGGCATTATTGCAAACTCCGAAGAAGAGGATCGACGCGCGTGTGCGTGCAAAAATGGTCTGGTGCCCTGCCCACCTGACGCAGGCGATATGCCCCATCTGGTGCCCATTGGCTGTTTCAGAACCGATCCAACAGGGGCTGGCAAGATCACCAATATGCAGGAGCTGTGCCACTTTTGTTGCCGCAAGCAATCGCTGAACTGGCGATCACATCGCTATTATTCCGGTGAAAGCCTTGAAGAGCGCTTTGCTGTGTTGTCCAAACAATGCTGTGACACCAAAGAGCCGCCGTCTGGAGATTTTGACGATTGGCTGGATGACTGGGACTCAGGTATTTTCAAACCCTATCCAATGCCCGAGCCCCTGCCGCACCCATTGCCAAAGCCTGATCCACTGTGGCCCCCCAAAGTGCCGCCTGATTTTGGCGGAACTTTCCCGCCTTTGCCGGGGGGCGGGCCACTGCCGCGACCTGGCCTTGTGACGCCTTTGCCGGGCAAAGACTTCACCAATATCGTGAACGTTGACACCCTGCCGCCCGCCCGCGCCGAGGAAAGCTTGGTTGGTAACGGCTTCACGGTGGTGGACACCATCGATCTGGATGAGGATGTAAACCCGCTGACCAAGCTTGAAGAGCTGGGTCTGAAAGGCGGCGTGCGGTCCGGCAAGGACATCGGAGAGCCGGGTGATCGCGTTGCGATGCTGGTGCGGGGTGGCAAGACGGTGGACTATGTTGTCGTAGAAAAGGGCAATGGTCGCCTGCCGTTTGAAACCGATACGGAACTGACCGCACGCGTGACAAAGGCGCTGAAAGAGATTGAGCAACCCGCAGACAAGACCGGCAAACAGGCCGGTATTGCACCATCGCCAGCCACGCCGCCCGCAGTCGCCAGCGTTGATCTCAGCGCTGCCGATGCCATGCGTGCCGCGTTGGAAGAAGAGCGCACACGTGCAGAAAGCAGCGTGCGTGAGCTGATTGCAACGCGGGAGGCGCTCAGCGCGGATGTGACAACCCTGCGTGCGGATATCGACACTCTTACCAAGGCGCGCGAAGAGGCCGCGGTCGACATTGAACGTTCCCGCAATGAATTTGCCGCGATTGAGGCCAGCAAAGCTGCCAGTCTACGTGAGCTCTCGGAGGCGATCAGCGGGCTGGAAATCGCGAAGAAGGATGCCGAGGAAGCAGGGCGTTCGATCCGGTCAGAACAACCCGCCCGCACGCTTCTGGGGCGCGATGATGCCGCGTTGCGTGTGTTTGAGGAAAACGGTCTGCTGTCTGTCGGGGACATTGCCAATTCAAACACAAATCGGCTTTCCGCCATCATTCGCCGTGCAGGCATGAACATCTCGGCAAGTGATCTGAAACTTAAGGCGACCGATGTGATCAACCGCCGCTAGGAGGTCGGACATGGCACTCAAACGGAAGGTCAAACGTCGCGCACGCCGCAAGGCCCCTTCGGTGCGCAAGATTGGGGCCGGGCCGATCATGGTGGGTGGTGCGCAAAGTGCAGCTGAAACAGACGCGCAGATGATGGTCGCGGGGGCAGCGACACACCGCCCCAAGGGCGTCATCTCTCCGGCTCCGATGCTGCAACGCAAGGCAGATGTTGTGACCCCGCGGACTGCGCCGGGATCCACCCCAGCCCCCGCGCCTCAGATCGCAGAGGGTGCCATTCGAAAATTTGGCGCAGGGCGGGCGCTTTCAAAGGCGGAACGGGCACGGTTTGAGCCGCAGTTTAACGCCGATCTCAGTGCCGTGCGGGTGCATGAGGGCGTGCAGGCGGACAAAGCCATGCGGGCGCTGGATGCTCGCGCCTTTGCGCTGGGATCAGACATTGCGCTTTCATCCGGCGCGGCAACCCCGGCAACACTGGCGCATGAAATCGCGCATGTGGTTGCCGCCGGTGACCCCTATCTTCGGCGCGAGTTGATCCGCCAGCCGCCCGGACGCGAAGAAGAGCCTGATCCGCTCACGCCCGCTGAAACGGCGGCGGCGGTCACCTACAACCAACAAAGGTTTGATCAGACCTCAACAGAGGCGCTTCTCGATATCATCGGCGGGGCGGGGCGCACCGAATTTGCGCCGGAGCATGTGCCTGAAATTCAAAACTGGCAGGCTGATTTTCGATTGCCCACAGATGGCAAAGTTGGTCTGCGCACGGTTGAGCCGATTGGCAAAGAGATGATTGCCGCTGGCATGCGCAATCCGGTGATCCAGTTCATTATAGACGCCCACAATTTTGACACTTCCAACGTGGCATCGATCACCTACGACCGCACGCTGGCCCCTGCAAATGCGTCGACGTCTCCCAACTGGGGCGGCGCCTCTGACATCCGTGTGTCCCCCATTGGATTCCGGCAGGGCTGGCGTGGGCTCGTGCACACCATTCGCCACGAAATTGTGCACGCAGATCAGGTGGCGGGCATGGCCGCACCGGCCAATATCGAAGATGTGCGCCCGATCATGGAGTTTCAGGCCGAAACCACGGAAATTCTTTCGCAGGGCATGTTGCTGGAAGGCATGGGGGGGCTTTTCAACGATGCGACGCGAGCGTTCAATTTCTGGGGCCTGATGTCGATTGCAGAAAAACGCGCCGAATGGCCGAATTTTCAGCGCGTCAGGGATGAGTTGAAACGCCGCTTTGATGCCTCGTCTGCGGCCACGCAGGCGCGCCATCAGGCCGTAATGGACAATTTCACCAGCGAAGCTGCGCCATGACCCAGCATAAGGTGGTCGTGATAAAAAGCGCGCGCAAAGTTGCGCCGCGCACAAAGCCACCGCCGGTGCGCATCCCCAACGAGGTGCAGCCGAGCCTGCAAGTTGGGGCGGTGCATGACCCCGCCGAACGAGAAGCGGAAGCCATGGCCGCGCGCGTTGTCGCGTCTGCTGCGCCTGTTGATGCGCCATTGCCGGAGACCCGTCCAAACCAAGCGCAGCCTTTGCGCCGCGCGGCCGAAGATCAGCCTAATCTTGACACGCTGACTGAACCGGCGGTGCCCGCAGAGCAGGCTGATGTGGATGTCGGCGCACAGGAGGATGTGGCGACCGAAGGCATCGGCGGCGCAGATGCCGCAGAACTGGATGGCGGCACGCCAGAAGACACCTCAGGAGAGGCGCCTGCTGGTGAAGCCCCGCCCATTCCAGATGCGCCTTTCCCGATCATTGAACTGCGGCGGGCAGACACCGGCGCTGTGGTGGGGCGCTCTGGCGGCGCGGCCCCAAATGATGTGAGCAGCCTGGTTGCCCATCCTGGCCCGGGTCGGCCGCTTCCGAAAAGTTTGCGCGCCCGTGTTGAGCCGCATTTCGGCACCTCATTTGCAGATGTGCGCCTGTATGACAGCCCCGCAGACCGCCGCGCGGCCACGCGGATTGGTGCGCGCGCCTTTACGCACAGAAACCGCATCTGGCTTGGCCCCGGTGAAAGCGAAACCAACACGCGCCTGATGGCGCATGAGCTGACCCATGTGGTGCAACAGACACGGGGCGCACAGACCCTGCCGATCAATCGCAAGGCTGCACTGCCGACGCCCGCAGTGCCTGTGGTGCGGCGTGGATATTTTGCGGACAAAGCCGAAAGCGTCGCGCGCCATGTGCCGGGCTACACCCTGTTGACCGTTCTGGTGGGGCGCAAGTTTATCTCCGGCAAACGCGTCTCAATGAACGCGGAAAACCTGATCGAGGGGTTCCTGGGGCTGATCCCCGGTGGCACGTTGATTTTTGATCGCCTGAAAGAAACGCGCGTTCTGCAGGATGCGTTTGACTTCGCCAAAGGCAAGTTGGGTGAGTTGAACCTGACATGGGACCGCATCAAATCCGATCTGAGCCGTGCGCTGGATACGCTCAACCCTTTCACCGCCGCAGACAACGTAAAAGACATGGTTGTGGGCCTCATCCGGGATGTCACACGATTTGTTGGCGCGCTGGCTAAGAAGTTTCTGGAGTTCATCGTGCGCGGGGCCCTCAAGCTGGCCGGTCGGTTTGGCGACAAAGTCTGGGGCGTTTTGCAAAAGGCCGGAGACACGCTTTCGCTGATTGTCGAAGACCCGCTGGGCTTTGCCAAGAACCTCGCCAAATCCGTGATCGGCGGGTTTAAGCAGTTTGGCTCAAATATTCTGACACACCTGAAAAAGGGCCTACTGGGGTGGCTTTTTGGTTCTCTGGCGTCTGCTGGGATCGAATTACCCGCCAAACTCGACTTCAAAGGATTGATGAGCCTTGTCTTGCAAATTCTGGGCATCACCTATGCCAATTTTCGCAAGAGGCTGGTGAAACAGCTTGGGCCAAAAGGCGAAAAGATGGTCGCCATGATGGAGACATCGGTGGATGTCGTCAAAACCCTCCTCAAGGAGGGGTTTCTTGGCATCTGGCAAAAGCTCTTGGATATGATCGACAGTTTCCGCCAGACGCTGATCGGCGGTATGACCGAAATGGTGATCACTTCGCTTGTGCGCGCGGGCATCAGCTGGCTGTCTGGGCTGTCCAATCCGGTGGGTGCGATCATCAAGATCTGCCTGATGATCTACGATCTGATAGTGGCTTTCCTTGAGCGGCTTGAACAGATTGCGGATGTGGCCAACAGCATTTTTGCCTCCATGGCCGAGATCGCCAAAGGGCAGGTTCAGAAGGCTGCGAATTTCATTGAAGAAACCATCGGACGCACTGTGCCCTTGGTGATTGCCTTTGTTGCCGCACTTGTGCCGGTGTCCGGCATCACCAAAAAAATCAAAGCTGTCATCAAGAAGCTTCAGGACCCTGTGAAAAAAGCGATGGATAAGATGATCGCCTTTGTGCGCAAGAAGGCGAAAAAGTTCTTTTCCAAGCTGATAGGCAAGGTGAACGGCAAACGCAAGTTTCCCTCGTTTAACTTCAAAATAGGGGCGAAGCAGCACCGTATTTTTGCTGTGGCAGGCAAGGGTGGCAAAGTCACGGTCAAAATGGCGTCTGAAAATCAGGAAGAGATCAACAGAAAACAGGCGGCTCAATCGGCTGAGATAGAGAAGATCAAGAAGGTCGATGATCCCAAAGCGGCCGAAGCCTTGCGCATCGCCAAAGCCATTCAGAAACAAACAGAAGACGCCGATGCGGAAACAGCCAAAGAAGCCAAACGGATCAAGGGAGACAGCACAAAGGAAAATCAGCTCGCAAAGATCAAGCAGCTGGAAAAGGAGCTGCAAGAGGCCGCAAGAGAGCTCGAAGCAGCGGCAAAATCCATTGACGCAAATCCAGTGATTTCAAGCCAGTCCGAAGACGGGCTGTTTCGCGCTGCAGAGCCACGGCTGGAAGGGTTAGAAGGCAAACAGGGCGCCCATGGGGCGCTGTTGGAGTGGTCAAAGGAAAACTTCAACAAAGAGGTAAAACAGCCCATTACCAATTTCTATGAGATGGACCACACCATCGAGAAGCGCTTTGCCAAGGCTGTGCTGGAAAATCTGCATTTGATTGACCCGAAGGAGGCCAAGAAGCGTCTGCAAAAGGAGGTGGTCAAGGGCGAGAAACGCGCCGACCGCGCCGGACAGTACAATGCGGCGCTGCAGAAGAAAAAAGAGGCTGGGGAAACCAAGCTTGGCAGACAGGCGGGGCAGAAAACTGCTGTGAAAGATGAGGGCGCGCCCCCTCTGGGCAAGATTGGCATCGGGGAGTTTAAAACGATCCCGGAAACCGCGCCGGCGTTTCCGGCGGTGGCGGTGTACCGACATAACCACGTGCCAAACAAAGGGCTCAAAGATCACACAGCGATGATTGAAAGCGCGCGGAACTCCAAAGATCCACATGGCGAAGTCAAAAAGACACTGCGGGCCCAAATGAATCTTGAAACCACCGCAATGACCAAGAAACTTGATGCAGATGCCAATGCCTCACCAAAAATCAAAGCCAATGTCAAAGCGGGCATTGATGCGGCAAAAGCCGAAGTGACTGATATTTTTGGCTTGAAAGATGTGGAGCCACGCAGTGTTCCTGATGAAGAGGTCAACGCCCAGAAAAATGACCCGTCGTCGCGGGATCTTCTTTTTGAAGGTGGAAATGGCGCGCCCAATTTTCTCGAGATCGAGGGAGTGGGGGGGCAGTATGGCGGCCTGCCCAGCTCCAAACATCTGGAGCGGGATCACATCATCGACAAATCCTACCCAAAGACGGCAAAAGCTTTGCCCCTGCTCAGCGAAGCTGAAAGAGCGCGGTTTGAGGACGTGCTGAAAGCGGAACTGGCCGCAGGTGACACAAAACGGCGGATGTCCGCGGCGCGCAAGGCGCGCAAGGAGGCGCTTATGACGGCAACGCTTTTCCCGGCTGGCAGTGCCATGTCGCGATATACGGATGCCAATGGCTATGCGATCCCGTTTTACAAACCGCTGGCCAACCGTGTGACCTCAGCCACTGGGCGATCCGCCTCAGCATCGCAGATGTCTGGCGCCGCTGGTTCGGCAGATCTTGCAAGTTTGGCACACTGGGTGATTGAGGGCACAGGCGCCGGTCTGGAGGCTGCGCAGGACCCCAAGCAAGGCCGCCTAAAGGGTCTCTTCCTGGATCGCACGCTCACCCATTCGGCACATGTTGCAGAGCAGTATTCTCAAGACACCGGTGAAATCTCGAAAAACCAAGCTTCGCCAGAGCAAGAAGCGATCGCCAAAAGGCACATGACACGCATAAAGGGTCAAGTTGCGGCCTCCTTGCGAGAAGCTCGGTCACAAACCGATCAGCTGTTTTCTTGAGCGCTTGCACGACGTATTGGGCAGCCTTGACTGCATCGCTGTAGTGTCGCGTACCGGTGTGTCTTGCTTCGATTGGCAATCCCGCGTTTCGTTTGGCTGTAACTTTTCCATAGTTTCCGCATAGCTTTCGCGCGTAAATTTATTTGAGCTGCCTGTAAAAATTCGTATCTTGCCAGAAAGAGGATGGGAGGACCTTTGATGGCAGGCGAAAAAATTCGGAACATGGAAGAGTTCGCGCGCATGAGCGGTATTTCTCGTCCGACCCTGTCGAAATTTTTCAACGATCCGACCAGCGTCAGGTCAAGCACCCGCTCGCGCATCGAGGCGGCGCTCGCGCAGTTTGACTACCGCCCCAACATTTATGCGATGAACCAGAACCGCAAGCTGACAAAGAACATCGGGATTGTGGTGCCCTTGCTGTCTGATCCCTATTTCGCAGAGATTGCGCGCAATTTGGAACAACGCTGTATCGATGCTGGATACCGGCCGACATTGTTCAGCTCCCATGGCGATACCGCACTTGAGGTTGAGGTCCTGCAAACGCTGCGCTCTCTGAAGCCTGCCGGTGTGTTGTTGGCCCCGCTCGGGCGCGCCTCTGACACGCAGGCGCTCAGCGCTTTCTGTGATGACGTGCCCACTTTGATTTTTGACAGCAGTGTCGATGAAATCGGATTGTCTTTTGTGGGATCGGACAATGTTCAGTTCACCACGCACATCACAGACTACCTCTGTCGCACGGGCGAACCCCCTTGTTTTTTTGAGATGAAGACGCCAGCCAATCCAAATGCGCATCGGCGCAGGCAGGCCTATATCGCTGCCATGGAAAGCTTTGGTCACACACCCAAAGTCGTGTCAGTTCCGGGCGAGGGATGGGGGTTTGAAGAGATCGGGCGGCTGGGAGGGCACGAGGCGATCAAGAACAACTGGTTCTCCACCAACACGATTTTATGCAGCAATGACCGATTGGCGATTGGGCTTTTGACGGCCTGCTATGAGCAGGGGCTACGGGTCGGGCGCACATCAGACTGCGCGATTCGTGTGGCTGGACAGGATGGACATCCCCATTCGCGCTACACCTGCCCGCCGTTGACCACAATTTCGCACAATTATGATGCCGTGTCTCAGACCGCCGCAGAAAGTCTGTTCGCCGCAATAGACGGACACGTATCCCCTTGGAAAAGCACGCGTTTAGAGGGGCAGCTGATCTTGCGGGACTCTGCGTAAGATGCCATAAATTTACGCGCGTAAAATTTATATTGACGCCGCGTTGCATCGGCGGCTAGCCTGTTTCCACATCCAATTAGGGAGGAAACCGGATGTCTTTCAGAAGCACAGTTTGTGCTGCGAGCGCGCTATCGCTGATCACAGCAGGCAGCGTTTTCGCAGACGGCCATTCCAAAACAATCACCATAGCGACTGTTAACAACGGCGATATGATCCGAATGCAGGGCTACACTGACGAGTTTACCAAGGCGACCGGCATTGATGTTGAGTGGGTGACGCTCGAAGAAAATGTCCTCCGCCAGCGGGTCACAACGGACATCACCACCAAAGGTGGGGCCTTCGATATCATGACAATTGGCATGTATGAGACCCCAATTTGGGGGGCAAACGGCTGGCTTGTGGCGCTGGACGATCTGTCCGCCGAATATGATGTGGATGACATTTTGCCCGCCATGGCTGGGGGGCTGTCGCATGATGGCACCCTCTACGCTGCGCCATTTTATGGCGAAAGCTCCATGATCATGTACCGCACTGACCTGATGGAGAACGCCGGGCTGGACATGCCCGAAGCCCCAACTTGGGAGTTTATTGCCGAAGCCGCCGCCGCGATGACTGACCGCGACAATGAAATCAACGGGATCTGCCTGCGTGGCAAAGCGGGATGGGGCGAGGGCGGTGCCTTCATCACGGCGATGTCCAATTCTTTCGGCGCCCGCTGGTTTGACGAAGACTGGAACGCCCAGTTTGACACAGAGGCATGGGCCAACACGCTCAACTTCTACAAAACCATGATGGATGCGGCGGGCCCGACAGGGTATGCAACCAACGGTTTCAACGAAAACCTGTCGCTGTTCCAACAGGGCAAGTGCGGCATGTGGATTGATGCCACCGTGGCCGCCAGCTTTGTGACAAATCCGAAAGACTCAACCGTGGCAGACAGCGTGGGATTTGCCCTCGCGCCAGATACTGGTCTCGGCAAACGCTCCAACTGGCTTTGGGCGTGGGCACTGGCCATTCCGGCTGGCACACAGCAACAAGCAGAAGCCAAGCAGTTCATCGAATGGGCCACGTCAAAGAGCTACATCGAGCTGGTCGCGGCCAATGAAGGCTGGGCAAATGTGCCGCCCGGTGCACGCACATCGCTCTATGAAAATCCAAACTATCAGTCTGTGCCTTTTGCCAAGATGACATTGGATTCCATTCTGTCAGCCGATCCCAATGACTCCACAGTGGATCCCAGCCCCTATGTTGGCATCCAGTTTGCGGCGATCCCGGAGTTCGCCGGTATAGCCACCGAAGTAAGCCAGGAATTCTCCGCCGCTTATGCGGGTCAGCAGAGCATCGCAGTTGCACTTGAGAAAGCACAGGCGCTTACAAACGATGCCATGGAGGCTGCGGGTTACCGTTAGACTCCCCTGTCAGGTGGCAGTCTCGAGCTGCCCCTGACCCCACTTCGCATTTCCCAAACACTTGCTACGATCCAAGGCGAAACACCGCCAACAGGAGAGGTCCATCCAATGTCCACCAAAGCCTCCAGATCTGCCGCCCGCGTGATGATGGCCCCAGCTGTCATCCTGCTTCTGGGGTGGATGCTTGTGCCCTTGGTTATGACGCTGTGGTTTTCGTTCACAAAATATCTGCCGTTGAGAGGCGACAGCATTCAGCGGGGGCTGGATTGGGTGGGTTTTGCCAACTATGGCCGCTTTCTCTCTTCAAGTTCCTTCTGGCCAGCGGTGCAGACGACACTGATCATGGTGGGCGGTGTTTTGGTGATCACGGTGGTACTAGGCATATTGATCGCCCTATTGTTGGATCAGCCGATCTGGGGGCAGGGCGTGGTCCGCATTCTGGTGATCGCGCCTTTCTTTGTCATGCCGACCGTTTCGGCGTTGGTCTGGAAAAACATGCTCATGGATCCTGTGAATGGGATCTTCGCACATCTGTGGCGTTTTTTCGGAGCCGAACCAGTGGCCTGGCTGCAAGACGCGTCGCTTGGCTCGATCATTTTGATTGTGTCCTGGCAGTGGCTGCCCTTTGCCACGCTGATCCTGCTGACCGCCATTCAGTCCTTGGACCAGGAACAGCTTGAAGCCGCTGAAATGGACGGGGCCCCCACACTTAAGCGTTTCTGGCACATCATCCTGCCACATCTGGCACGTGCGATCACAATTGTGATCCTGATCCAGACGATATTCCTATTGTCGATCTTTGCGGAGATCTTCGTCACCACCGGCGGCGCGTTTGGCACCCGCACGCTGACCTATCTGATCTTTCAGCGCGTCATAGACAGCCAAAACATCGGCCTTGGCTCTGCGGGCGGTGTCTACGCCATTATTCTCGCCAATCTCGTTGCGATCTTCCTGATGCGCATCGTCGGCAAAAATCTCGACGCATAAGGATCCGCGACATGGCACGCTCTGCAACACCGCAACGCAAAATCGCAATGACAGCCGCCGCTTGGACTGTCGCGCTGATCATCTTTTTCCCAATCTACTGGACCATTTTGACAAGCTTCAAAACCGAAGCTCAGGCCATCAATGATCCGCCGCTTTTCTTTGCATTCGACTGGACGTTGGAAAACTACGCCATTGTGCAAGAGCGCTCCGACTACATGAAATTCTTGTGGAATTCCGTTGTCATAGCGGGCGGCTCTACCATTCTGGGCATTCTGATTGCGATCCCGGCGGCCTGGTCCATGGCCTTTGTGCCCTCCAGACGCACCAAGGACATTCTGCTCTGGATGCTCTCAACAAAGATGCTGCCAGCGGTGGGGGTGCTCTATCCGATTTCGCTCATCTTTGTGGAATTAAATCTCTTGGACACCCGCGGTGGCTTGATGGTCGTCCTGATGCTGATCAATCTGCCGATCATCGTCTGGATGCTTTACACATATTTCAGGGAAATCCCCGGCGAGATCTTGGAAGCGGCCCGCATGGACGGTGCCACGCTGAAAGAAGAGCTTCTGTATGTGCTCACCCCAATGGCCGTTCCCGGTATTGCCTCGACCCTTCTTCTGAATTTTATCCTCGCCTGGAACGAAGCCTTCTGGACCCTCAATCTCACCGCAGCAAATGCGGCGCCGCTCACGGCATTTATCGCGAGCTACTCCAGCCCCGAGGGCTTGTTTTTTGCCAAACTCAGCGCGGCCTCCACCATGGCGATCGCCCCAATCCTCATTCTTGGCTGGTTCAGCCAAAAACAACTTGTCCGCGGCCTGACTTTCGGCGCCGTCAAATAAGGAAGCTGACACATGGGACAAATTCAACTCAAGCAAGTCTCCAAAAGCTTCGGCACCACCGAGGTGATCCCGCCCCTTGATCTCACAATTCAGGATGGCGAGTTTACGGTCTTTGTTGGGCCATCGGGATGCGGCAAATCCACGTTGCTGCGCCTGATTGCCGGGCTCGAAGACATCACCAGCGGTCACATAGAGATTGACGGCGCGGACGCGACCGGCGTTGTGCCTGCGAAACGCGGCCTGGCAATGGTGTTTCAGTCCTATGCGCTCTATCCGCATATGTCAGTGCGCAAAAACATCGCCTTTCCCTTGCGCATGGCAAAGCTGGAGCGCGCGGAAATTGACAAACGTGTCGCGGCGGCCGCGTCGGTGCTGAACCTGACGGATTATTTGGATCGCCGGCCTGGACAGCTGTCAGGCGGGCAACGCCAGCGCGTTGCAATCGGCCGCGCCATCGTACGGGAGCCTTCTGCTTTTTTGTTTGATGAACCATTGTCAAATCTCGATGCAGCGCTGCGCGTTGGGATGCGGCTAGAGATCAGCGAGCTGCACGAACGTCTGAAAACAACGATGATCTATGTCACGCACGATCAGGTGGAAGCCATGACAATGGCAGACAAAATTGTCGTGCTGCAGTCTGGTGTGATTGAGCAGGTGGGCTCCCCTCTGGAACTCTACCGTGCCCCGCGCAACACCTTTGTCGCCGGGTTTATCGGCTCTCCGAAAATGAACCTGCTTACCGGAGCAGAGGCAGAAAAGCACAATGCCCATACGATAGGTGTGCGCCCGGAACATATTGATGTGGTGGACTCAAACGGCCTTTGGCAGGGCACAGTTGGTGTCGCAGAACATCTTGGGTCCGATACGTTTTTCCACATTCACAACACCGGTTTGGCGGACACGCTGACGGTGCGCGCGATTGGCGACGTCAGCCTGCGTCACGGAGACACGATTCATCTGACGCCGAGAGCGGAGGAGATTCACCGCTTTGGACAAGATGGGCTGAGGTTGGCATGACACGGCTTGAGGGAAAAAATGCGCTGATTACCGGCGCAGCGCGCGGCATCGGACTGGCCTTTGCGCGGGCCTATATCGCCGAAGGCGCGCGTGTTGCGCTGGCTGATATCGATGTTGATCAGGCGCAGGCCGCCGCGCAGGCATTGGGGGATCGCGCAAAGGCGGTTCGCATGGATGTTGCGGATCAGCACAGCATTGACTCAGCTGTTGCCGAAACCGCAGACGCCTTTGGGCACATCGACATTCTGATAAACAATGCTGCGGTGTTCACAGCTGCCCCGATCTGCGAAATCACCCGCGCAGACTATGCGCGCGCGTTTGAGATCAATGTCGCTGGGACTTTGTTTACGCTACAGGCGGTTGCGCGTCACATGATCGCAAACGGCATCCAAGGCCACATCATAAACATGGCCAGTCAGGCTGGCAGGCGCGGGGAAAGCCTGGTGGGGGTCTATTGCGCCAGCAAGGCTGCGGTTATTTCCCTGACACAGTCTGCGGGCCTGAATTTGATTGCCCATGGCATCAACGTGAATGCGATTGCGCCGGGCGTGGTCGATGGCGCGCACTGGGATGAAGTCGATGCGCTTTTTGCCAAATACGAAGGCAAGCCACTGGGGCAAAAGAAAAAAGAGGTTGGCGCGGCGGTGCCCATCGGGCGTATGGCGACTGCTGAGGATTTGTGTGGCATGGCTGTTTTCCTCGCCAGCCCAGAGGCGCATTACGTGGTGGCGCAGACCTATAATGTGGATGGCGGGAACTGGATGAGCTGATGAAACGCCCTGATCCCAAACCCGCCGCCGTCCCGCTTTCAGAGCGCACATTGACCCAATTGCCCGACAGCGTGAAGGTTCCGCGTTACGACCGTCGCAAGATCACACCTGGCATCATTCACATTGGTCTGGGGAATTTTCACAGGGCCCATCAGTCCTGGTATCTGCACCGTCTGATGCAGCAAGGGTTGGCCTCAGATTGGGGCATCATTGGCGCAGGGGTCCGTCCAAACGACGCGGAGATGCGACGTCGTCTGCGAGAGCAGGATTGTCTCACTACCTTGATAGAACTTGATCCGACGACCTCAGATATCGAAGTTGTCGGACCCATGATCGATTTCTTGCCGGTGGAGCCCGCCAATAGGGCACTAATCGGCGCGATGAGCGCGCCTGAGATCCGCATCGTGTCGCTGACGGTGACCGAAGGGGGCTATTATCAAACAGAAGATGGGGCTTTTGACGCAAGCCATCCCGATATTGCACATGACGCAGCGCATCCTGATCAGCCCACCACAGCCTTTGGCGCTATGGTGGCGGCTTATCGAGCCCGCCGCGAAGCTGGGCTTGCGCCCTTTACCGGGCAAAGCTGTGACAATCTTCAGAACAATGGGGACGTGTTGCAGCGCACCGTTGTCGGGCTCGCCCGCCTGTCTGATCCAACGCTCGCCGAGTGGATTGCTGAGAAAGCGAGCTTTCCCAATGCCATGGTGGATTGCATTGTCCCGGCGACCGGCGCTGCAGAGCGTGCCGCAGTCCAAGACCGCGGCATTGAAGATTCAGCGCCCGTGACGCATGAAAACTATCGGCAATGGGTGCTACAAGATCGCTTTTGCGCAGGCCGCCCCCCATGGGAGCGCGCTGGCGTGACCATCACAGATAACGTGCACGCCTATGAGCGGATGAAAATACGTGTTCTGAATGCGGGCCATCAAATCTTAGCCAATGTTGGCGAAGTCCTTGGATTACAAACGATTTCTGACTGTATGCAGGATCCAGACACGGCTGCGTTTTTCTGCAAGGTGCAGCAAGAGGAGGTGCTGCCCTACGTGGAGCGTGTGGGCGACACGTCGCCTCAAGACTATTTGGAATTGATCAAGCGGCGCTTCTCCAATCCCATGATAAACGACACCACCCGCCGTGTCGCCTTTGACGGCTCCGCACGCCACCCGGGGTTTGTGTTGCCCATTTTGCGCGATGCCATTGCAGCAGGGGGGGCGCTCTCGGGCCTTGCACTGGTGGAAGCATTTTGGGCACGGATGTGTCTGGGCGAACGCGAAGATGGCAGCACAATTGCGCCAAATGACCCGCACTGGGATGATCTCCACCGCTTGGCGCAACGCGCCCACTCAGATCCGCGCGCATGGCTCGAAAATGGGCAGATTTACGGTGACTTAAAAGACCATCGCGCTTTCAATCAAGCCTTTGGGTTTTGGCTCACGTGGATTGGGCAAAAGGGGGCGAGATCTGCATTGCGCCATTATGTGTCAGGGGCAGACATCTGAAAGGTCCCGCCAAACGGTACGCACAATCTGTTGCGGACCGTTGTGCAGTCAGCGCAAATTGGCCCCTCAGATCCCGCAATTACTTTGAAATTTTCAAAGCAATGCTTTCATAGTGTGACAAAGTTCCGCCTGTTCATAGGAAGTCACCCAGCCAGATGCCCCGTCCCGCCGCGTCCAAAGATCTGACCCTCAAAGCACTCGAGTTATTCCAAATTTGTGCAGAACGCGGCTCCCTGCAAAGGGCCGCAACGGAGACGGGGCTGACCATCAGCACCGTGTCGCACCATCTGCGCAACCTCGAAAACCACCTTGGGGTCGATCTGTTCGATCATGCCCGCAGGCCAATGGTGCTGACCCCCAAGGGGCGGGTTTTTCTGCGCAATATAGATGCGGCTTTGATTGCCCTTCGCCAAGCTGTCGCCGAGGCCTCATCCGGCAGCGTTGATCAGGCGCGACATCTGAGAATTGGCACAATCGAGGATTTTGAAAGCGATTTGATCCCTGAATTGGCGGTGTACCTTTCGGGGCAGATGCCAGCGTGCGATTTTCTGTATCAAACAGATGTCAGCCATAGGATCATCGACCTGCTGCGCAATCGGCATTTGGATCTTGGCATCACCACATTGCCAGAGGACAGGCAGAAAGATGTGCAGGTGCGGCCGCTCTTACGTGATCCCTTTGTCGTCGTGGTGCCGCGCACCGCCGAGGCATCTTTGGCAGACATCATCGCAGGGCGGTCGCAGCTGCCTTTTTTGCGATTTTCCAGCAACCTGATCATCGCCCGGCACATCGACTCCCAATTGCGGCGCCTTGGGATGCAAACCGGGTCCCATTTTGAATGCAGCAACAATCAAACCCTCATGGCCATGGTCGCGGCCGGCGCAGGCTGGGCCATCACCACGCCTTTGCTTGTGTCACGAGCAAAACCCTTTCAGGAGCAGTTGGTGATGCATCGGTTCCCCAAAAAGAGCTTTGCGCGCACGCTTGCCCTTGTTGCCACGCCAGATTGCGCCGGGCCTGTGCTGGATCTGATTGATGGCAAAATGCGACAGATGCTTGGCGCGCGTATTCTGTCTCCGCAGCACCAGCAAACGCCCTGGCTGGCTGAGGGGTTCAGACTGCTCGCGTGACTGGCAGGCGCTTGCGCAAAATCTTTCTGTGCGCAGGCGGCGCAAGGGGGATTTAGTTTGAAGTTATCAAAAAATAATTTCGATATTTTTGGATCAACGCGCCAAGGGCTTGTGCGCATCGCCCCAATCCATCTTCATCTGAGTAATGAGTTTGGGAGGGCACAATCATGAAAACGCGCACAAAGGTTGTGGTGATCGGTGGTGGTATTGCCGGATGTTCGACATTGTATCATCTGACGCAAGAAGGCTGGAGCGATGTCGTCTTGGTTGAGCGCAATGAACTGACCAGCGGCACAACGTGGCACTCAGCGGCTCAGGTGACCAATTTTGGCATGAACCAGACCATGGTTGGCCTGAAAAGTCATTCCATCGCGCTTTATAAAAAGCTCTCCGAAAACCCCGAGTATCCCATCAATTATCATCATGGCGACGGGGGGATCCGTCTTGCCAACACCGAAGCGCAAATGCAGGGATATCGCCATTTTGCCTCCATGGCGCGGGGCATGGACGTGGATTTTGAGGTGATCGACGCCGACGAATGCGCGCGGCGGCATCCGCTGATCTCGACCACCAATCTATTGGGGGGCCTTTGGGATCCGCTGGATGGGGATATTGACCCTGCACAGCTTTGTCAGGCGCTCGCATATCATGCGCGCAAGGCCGGGGCCGAAGTCTATCGCAACACCCCGGTGACAGCGCTCACGCAACACAAAGATGACACCTGGACGGTGCACACGGAAAAGGGCGATATCGACTGTGATATCGTGGTCAACGCCTGTGGCTACCGGGTGAATGAGGTGGGCGCGATGATGGGGGTGCATCACCCCGTCGCCTCGATGGAGCATCAGTATTTCCTGACCGAAGACATTCCAGAGATCGCCGCGGCGGGCCATAGAATGCCCCTGCTGCGCTGCCCGATCAGCGATTACTACAGCCGTCAGGAAAAGGGCGGTCTGCTGGTCGGGTTTTATGAACAGGCCTGCAAAACTTGGGGCATGGATGGCATTGATCCGAATTTTGTCAATGCGCTCTGCCCGGATGATCTGGACCGGGTGATGGATGTCCTCGCCGGGGCGTTTGAGCGGATGCCCGCATTGGAACGCACGGGGATCCGGTCTGTTGTCAACGGCCCGATCACGTACACCATCGATGGTGCGCCATTGGTGGGGCCGATCCCGGGTAAGCGCAATGCCTTTTGCATCATCGGGCTGCGTGCGGGGCTGGGCGAGGGCGGAGGGCATGGCTGGTTGCTGGCCCAGCAGATCGTGCATGGGGAGGCCTGTTATGACACGTGGTGCATTGATCCACGTCGCTTTACCGGCCATGCCAATGTGGAGCTGACCGCGTTGAAGGCCATCGAAGACTACCAAAACGAATTTCGGTTTCATTTCCCACATGAACACCGCCCCGCCGGACGGCCCGCCAAAACCACGCCCCTCACGCCCATCCTTGCGGCGGAAGGGGCCGAATTTACGGTGGTAAACGGCTGGGAACGTATGGATTACCTCAAGCCGTCTCCAGATTTCCACCCCTCGCTCAGCTTTGATTTTGATGAAACGTTTGAATGCGTTGCGGCCGAAGTCCACAATGTTCAAACCAATGTCGGGCTCTGTGAAGTCAACGGGTTCAACCGGATTGAAATCACCGGCGATGATCGACATGTGTTTCTGGATCGGATGCTCTGTGGGGCGGTGCCCAGACAGCCGGGACGCGTTGGGCTGGGGTATCTGCTGAACCATCACGGCATGCTGAAGGGCGAGGCCACGCTCGCCAATCTGCCCGCATCGGACCGCGGGCCCGCCCGTGTGTGGTACGGCTCTGCCGCTGCCAGTGAATTTCATGACATGGACTGGCTGAAGCAACATCTGCGCGCGGATGAGGATGTACAGCTGCGTTCACTCACCAACGATCAGACCATTCTGGTGCTGGCAGGCCCCCGTGCCCGTGACGTCTTGGCGGCTTGCGCACGGGGCGACTGGTCCAACGCAGCTTTCCCGTGGCTATCTGTGCGCGAATGCTTCATCGGGTTTGCACCGGCCACAGTCATGCGGGTCTCCTTTTCTGGTGAGCTGGCCTATGAGATTCACGTGCCCAACGCGTCGCTCTATGCGGCCTATTTGGCTCTGCGTGAAGCTGGGAAAGCCTTTGACCTAAAGCTCTTTGGCGCCCGTGCGGTCGATCAGATGCGGTTGGAAAAAGGGTTCTTGCACTGGAAGGCAGACATTCTGACCGAATTTGATCCTTTCGAAACCGGACTGGCGCGGTTCGTCAAGACAGACAAAGCGGCTTTTGTGGGCAAAGACGCCCTGCTGGCGCGACAGGCCAAAGGTCTGGACAAAACGCTTGTTACTCTGAAAGTTTCTCCGACCCATGCACCAGCGCATGGAGGGGCCTCTCTGATGCAGGCGGGACGGGTTGTCGGCACGGTGACATCAGGGGGCTGGGGGCACCGCGTCAACATGAACCTGGCCTATGCCTTTGTGCAGCCAGACTTTGCGACAATCGGCACCGTGCTTTCGCTCGATATGTGCGGCGCGCAAGTCGCCGCAGAAGTGATTGCGCCCTGTCCCTATGATCACGCGCATACCCGAATGCGGTCCTGAACGCACCACAATGCAACCCAGCGAAACGTTGCGGAGCAGGCAGTGTGGATGCCGCCGTCCTGAAGGTCAGTTCAAGATTGCAATCGACACCGTGAGCAGAGTCGCAAAACTGACCCAGGCCAGATACGGTACAAACGCCCAAGCAGACAACCGATCACGCCGCCAGCTGCGCGTGATGAATAACGCGATAATGACCCACAGGGCTATGATCACCACAACCGCAAGCCAGGGGGTGTGCAGTCCGAAAAACACGGGAGACCAGGCAAAATTCTACCCCAGCTGGAGCCGCCAGAGAGACCACTGTCCCCCCGCATGGCGCGCTTCAAATTGGCGCCATCCAACCAGGGAAATCACTGCATAGAGCGCTGTCCATACAGGGCCAAACACCCAGTTCGGGGGATTGAAGTCAGGCTTAACAAGCGCGCTGTACCACGCGCCGGGCGCGGTCAAAATGCCAATGGAGAGCCCGCCGCCCATCACCAGCATAAAAAGCAAAACGCGCATCGGCCAGTTGCGGGCAAGGTCTGGCGGCGCGGTGCCAGCAGCGTGATCATTCAGCATGTGGTGACCGGAAGCGCGGCAACGGCGTTGGCGGAAAAGGCTGCGGTTTTATCAATCCCGCTCTGAATCCCACCCTGTGCCAAAGACACGGTGGCCCCAGCGATTTCTGCATCCGTCACAGTGATGGAGCGTGTCCCGACGGTGTCGTCGACATCAATCGTGAACACAACGCGCTGCCCTGGGGCAAGCGCCGAAATTTCAAGCGCAACAGAGGTCTGCCCGTCAGCGACCATGGGCAAGGATGTCAAGGCGTCTTGGCCCTGAACGATTTGGAAAGGCTGAAAAACCTCCAAACCCGCGCCTCCGTCTGCAACGTCAAACACCAGCGCGCCGTTAGAGTTTTCGAGATCAACAGTAACAATTCCTTCGCGCATCGTGCAGGCGCCCACATTCTGTATCTCAAACCGATCTTTCGGCGCCCCCTCGATGAATGTGACGTGGATATCAGCCTTCGCTTCTGTAGAGAGCAATAAGGCTCCAAATATCGCGGCGATCCACTGTGCAGAGCTGCTCATCAAATGTCCTTTCAAATCTCTTGATGACACTACGGGGCGGGCGGCCGGATGGATCAAACGCCACCTCCGACCTTGGTGTGGCGTCTTGCGATCCACAAGGCGCGCGTGTGATGCGTTGGGCCGTGCGGCACGCCACCACAGGCTTATGGGCTGGATTGGTTAAACACCGTGATGATCGCGGCATCTGTCATTGCCGTGTCTGTTCTCAGCATGCGTTTGATCTGCTGTTGCAGCGCGACAGGGCAGGGCAGCAATAGGCCGGTTTGGGGCAGCACCAGCACCGGCCTCGCGGGGGCCGCTTGAGCGAGATAGTCCAGCTGCACATGCACCGCATCGGCGCAGGTTGCCTCGGGTTGGCGTGCGGTGTGTAAAAACAGGCTGCGCTTGCTGTCGATCAATCGTGCAGCTTCTGAATGTTGATGTGCGGCACCGCGTTGCAGCCAGCCCTTGAGGGATGAGGGATCTGATATGTGTCCGCCCAGCATCCTGCGGATCTGCAACGCTCCGGGATCCAGCGGCTTGGTACTGCTTTCCGTCTGTGCAGCCCTTTGAAAAAGGGCCCATCTGTAACCGCGCTGCGCGCGCGTGTTGTAATAGTCCTCCCAGAACTGCCGGTCGTCAATGGGCAACAGGCGCCCGTCCTCTGGTTGTGCAGTCTGGGGGGAATAATACGGCGCGACATAGGTCAACCCATAAGTTGCGGCCTCTGCGCTGAGAGCGCTGACAGAGGTGGGTCGCCAACTGTTTGTGGCAAATTCGTGCAACAGGTAGTCAGGGTCGTGCTGAAAAAGTGCGGCAAGGCGCTGTGAAAGCCTTGGCTGGTCCTGCGCGGTGTGTCTTGAGAACTGCACCAGAATGCTCTGGATGGCCTGCTCTGCCGGCAGTCCCAGTTCAATCGCATCAGCAATCAGCGCCTGATAGGGCGCCAGCTGCGCCCAGCCTGCAGCCGTGTTGAAGCCCAGCTGGAAAACGCCGTCAGGAGCCAAGGCCGCCTGGACAGCTTGCCACAAATCGGCGCGCGTTGCATCATCCACCCAGCTGTGAATGCCATTGGCAACGGCAAAATCAATGCTGCCAAGATCTGTGGGCGTCAGATCGGCGAAAGACGCATGCCGAAACGACAGATTGGTCAATCTGAGCGTTTCCGCATCGCGCTGCGCGCGCTGAATATGTGCTGCGTTATAATCAATGCCGATAAAGCTGGCCCACGGAAAGGCCTGCGCCAGCAGCAATAATGTGAACCCAACACCGCACCCAAAATCGACATAGCGAAACGGGGCTGAAGGGTCGGCGACGGCACGCCCTTCCACAAGGCAGGCGGCTGCGATTTTGCGCGGATCCATGTGTTGCGAAAACACCTGCGGATATGGGGCCTCTGAAAGGTCGGGCGCTGCCATGGCTAAGGCGTCTGCGCTTTTGGCGCTGACAGGATCAAGCTTGCCTCCGTCTGCAGCGGATGGTTCCAAAAATCACGCCCGGCCAGTGGGTTTGTGATGCTGTCTGCCAATGCAGGTGGCTTACGGTCAACACGCACGGCGCCCGTGACCCGATGCAGGCCGGGGGTGTTGAGGAAGTGATCAAGTGCGGGCTGATCCGCGTCCAGATTGTCAAAGTCATGGTCAAACGGTTGCGCGCGCAGCAGGTCATAAAGCCGCGTAAGCGCATAATGCGGCGCGGCTTGCAGCACTGCATGATCAAGCACAATCATGCGCGAACTGTGCCGCCCGAGCAGAGCGTCGCGCACCAAGGCAAGGGGGCGGCCCACCAAACCTTCGGGGGCAAGCAGCCGGTCCACCCGTTCCTGTGCTGTGGTGCCCGCTTTGAAAAGCTTGCTGTGCTGCACCGGATCCTGCTGATAGAGCCGCTCCAGCGACTGCAGCACCTCCACCGGGTCACGCACACACAGGATAAACTGGCACAGCGGGAACAGGGCTACCAGCAGATCGACCTTGGACAGCCATCTGCGGCTGCTGTCAAACACCATGCCGGAGTCCGGCGCGGCGCAATGTACCGAGGACAGCACACCTTTGAGCAGCGCCTGACGCTGATCGCCATCAAGGAGCGCGCTTGCCTCGCTGGTGGTGTTGATCTGCGTATGAACCGCTTCCAGAAAGCTGCTGGCCGGGCTTGT
The DNA here is from genome assembly GCF_027947445.1 of Shimia sp. MMG029. Classification (NCBI taxonomy): domain Bacteria; kingdom Pseudomonadati; phylum Pseudomonadota; class Alphaproteobacteria; order Rhodobacterales; family Roseobacteraceae; genus Shimia; species Shimia sp. MMG029. The sequence continues at coordinate 157,893 of NZ_JAQJIM010000008.1, forward strand.
GCCGGGCGCATGAAAATTGGGGTTCTGATGGAGCAAAGCGGCAAGCAAAGTGGAGCCAGACCGCGGCAGGCCCGCAATGAAATGAAACCGCTGTTCAGCCACGGGCAGATGCCCCTCGGCCCACGGGCTGTGATGCCTTAATGCGACGCATACCAGTCGCTCCGCTGATAAAAATACAAACTCAAATCTAACTGTGCTACCACTACCACCAGTGTTAATTGAGTTCTTTTGTTTATGTCCAGCGTTTCACAGCCACAGACACCTGTTTTTCGTAAGCTTTCTCATGCCATTACAGAGACGCTTGGAGAGGCTTCGCTCAAGGTTATTCCCTGGTCCTACAGCGCGTGCAATTTCACATATGCGCTGTTGGGGGATCGGGGAGGCTACTTTGCGAAGCTCTTCACCGATCGCAGTGCGGGGTATGAATCCGCTGTTAAAAGATACCGCAGGGAGCGTCGGCTTCTGGGCCAAAGCTGGCCAATCGCGATGCCAAAGTTGCGCTATGTCTCCGATCCGGATCAGCTCCTCGTCACCGATGAAATACAGGGCCATGGGGTGCTGCACTTTCTTGAAAACCGTCAGGAGCGTGCCGCGTTGGAGCAAATTTTGCGCTGGACGGCGGCCTTTCATGAGGCAGCGCAATCCGTGCCAGTTTGCGAGGATGCGCTGATTTTTTGCCAACGTGAGGCCCTGTTTGATGCCTCGGCGTTGTCAGATGCTCAGAAAGCAACACTCAAGGCACATCCGATCGACCGTCTTGTGATCACCAAAGGCGACATGTCCCTGCAAAATTTCAAGTTCACCGCAGAAGGCGCGGTGCCGATTGATTTTGAATATGCTGGGTTCCGTCCATTTGAATACGACCTGGTCGTGCTGATTGATCAAATGGCGCGATTTTCAAAGCTGTCCAAAGCCGATTTGAGCGTTTTGGTGGCTGACATCTACAAGAGCCACCGGCCGGCTTTTCAGTCCAATTTTTTGGCCGACACTCTGAATATACTGTCTCGTGTTTGTACAATTACGCCTGTCGACAAGGCACTGAATTAGGAGCTTGTAACCTGAATGGTGTATCAGATTTACAATGGAACTGTTGATGACGACGGCACGATCTACATCGACGGTGAATATGATGCCAAAGGCAATCCGCTTGAGCTCAAAGACCTGTTGAAGGCAGAACCGCCTGCCAATGATGGGATCACCGAAAAAATCTATCTGGATGGCGATGATTGGGATCCAGGCAAAGATGACTCTTTCAAAGTCTCGTTTGGAAAGGGAAATGATGACACGTCGATTGTGTATTTGGACCTTGCGGAATTTGAGACATCACCAGAAATTACGGCAAGCAGTTGTGGCGACGAAGATATCATTCACCTGACCAATGCCATCGCCATTGGTGAAATCGGGAACTATCTGCCGCTGGCATCGCTTTTCGATGGCGATACCACGCCTGGTACGCCGGGGGATTTCGACACAACGGCAGATGACGACACCACTTACTGGATCATCTACATCAACAACGAAGGCGATCCGCGCGTCGCGCAGTTTAGCACCGATTGTGCCATGACCATCCGCGTGTCGTGGGTGTGTTTCGCGCGTGGCACAATGATCGACATTGGGGATGGCAAAAGCGTCCCGGTAGAACAGCTCAAACCCGGAGATCTGGTGCGAACACGTGACAATGGGCTTCAGCCGATCCAATGGCTGGCCAGCCGCAAGGTCGGTGTCTCTGAGCTGTCCCACGACTCGGCTTTGCGGCCCGTGCGGTTTACCGCAGGCTCTTTGGGCAAAGGCGTGCCAAGCAAGGACTTGCTGTTGTCACAACAGCATCGCGTGGTGCTGGACACCGCTGAATGTGCGCTTTTGTTTGGCCATGAACAAGCGCTCGCCCCCGCCAAAGCCTTTATCAACAACGGCACAATTGCGATTGATTATGAGGCGGAGGACGTGGAGTATTTCCACTTTATGTGTGGCGCGCATGAGGTGGTCTATGCCGATGGGGCAGAGGTTGAAACCTTCTTTCCCGATCAGGCGGGTCTCCTGTCACTCTCCGAAGATCTGCGCGCGGAATTGCTAAAAATCTTCCCAGATATAGACATTCTGGAAGAGCTTGAGACCAAATCCCATTTCCCGGTGTTGCGTTTCTTTGAAGCAGAGCTTGCGCTGAAAGCCAAAGAGGGGCGCCCAACGGTTTAGGCGCCCTTAAACGCACAGATCTCTTGCCGAATGCTCAGCCAGATAAGGCCGGTGCGAGACGATAAAAGGCCTCTGTCAGCACGTCCTCAGGCTGGGCATAACACAGGCGCAGATAGCCTTCGCCCTGCGGCCCAAACGCCACCCCCGGTGCCAGCCCGACTTTGGTTTTCTGCATGATGTCATGCGCAGCCTGCAAGCTGTCATACATGCCCGCCACTTTGAAAAACAGATAGAAAGCGCCGTCAGGTTCAACAAATGTGACGCGATCAAAGCTGCTCAGCCGTTCGGCGGCAATTTGGTAGCCAGTCTGGATTTTCTGCGTCAGGCTGACGACCTCGTCTTCCCCGTCGCGCAGCGCGACGATCCCAGCGTCTTGCACAAACCCTGCGGTGCAGGAGGTGTTGAATTCCGTCAATTGCCCGAGTTTCGCTTCCATCTCGGCAGGGGCCACCATCCATCCAAGCCGCCATCCGGTCATTGACCAGCATTTGGAAAAGGAATTGATGGAAATCAGCCGGTCTTCCGGTGTGGCGATGCTCAGGAAGGACGGCGCAGTTTTGCCGTGGCGATAAAGGCGGGAGTACACATCATCGGCCACCACCCAAATGCCGTGTTTGCGGCAATGCTCCAGCACGATCTTCTGATCCGCCGCCCCCATCGCCCAGCCGGTTGGGTTGTTTGGGGAGTTGATGACAAACACCCGCGTCTGGGGCGTGAGCATGGCAAGCAACGCATCCATATCCAGCGCCCATTTGCCCGCCTCAACAGTCAGGGGCAGCGCGGCGATCTCTGCGCCCATTGCTCGAAACGCGCCAATGATGTTGGGCCAGCTGGGGTCAATTGCCACCACGCGATCCCCTGGAGAAGTCAAGATCTGTGCAGCCAGCATCAGACCCTGCATCCCCGATGGCGTCACTGTGATCTGTTCTTTGCGCAAATCTGCCCCAAACAGTGCATTGCTATAGCGGCAAATCTCTTCGCGCAGCGCCAGCGCACCGTTGTTGGGCTGATACATGTGATTGCCAGAGCGCAACGCCGTAACGGCCGCATCCACAATGTGCGGGTTTGTGGGCCAGGCACCTTCGCCAAACCACAGAGGCACCACGCCCCCAAGTTTCATTCCGGCCTCAGCCACTTCGCGGATTTTGGAGGCCTCCAGCGCGCGGACGCGGGCCGAAAGGCTCTGTTCTATGGTTCCCTGTGTCATGGGCGCAATCTGCCGCATTCTGTGTGTATCGTCGCCTTGCAAATTCACCAAAGAGGTAGTCAATATGACTATTGTATAGTCAATTTCTCTAGCGACCCTGAAATGCCCGACCTCGATGATGTGGACAGCCTGATCCTCAACGCGCTGCGGCGCAATGCGCGGATCTCTGTATCAGAGCTTGCCCATGAGGTCGGCCGCTCACGCACTGCTGTGACCGCGCGGATCGCCCGACTGGAGCGGGAAGGGCGGATTCTTGGCTACGGTATCACAGAGCCAGCCAGCGCCAGTGACGCCTCATTTGGTGCGATCATTTTTGTGGCGCTCAAAGTGCGCAGCGATTTTGATGGGTTTCTGAACGCCGCGAAGAAAATCCCACAAATCCAAAGTTGCACCTGGATCATCGGGGATCATGACTTTGCGTTAGTCGTTCGGCCCGGTGACAAAGAGGAGCTGCGAGAGGTGGTGGAGCGGGTCTTCAATATTGACGGTGTGAAGCACACGCAGACGCATATGGCCCTGCATCGGGAGTTCTGAGCCAGATTTGGCGGCATACTATATATAGTATGTGTACGGTTTTGCCTCTATCGGCGACTCAGTGCGATTGGACCAGTCAAAAATCACAGGATTTCACAAGCGCGTATTGCTGTGGCGCGTGCGCGCAGGTCATAAATTTTTGCGGGTCTTTCTGTCGGAAGTGACTTGCCGTTTGGCGAGAGAAAGCCTAGCAATGCACGCGATTCAGAAGCCCTATTCACATGCAAACCGCGTGGGTTTCTGTGGCACGCACGCGGAACGGTGGCAGTCAGCCCTTAAATTCTGCGCCGACAAAGTTGCCCCCAAAGATATCCCCAGTTTTTTCGCAGCGATCCACACTTTTGCTAACTCTTCGTTACTCTACATATTGACAGATCACAGCTTTGCGACCCAATATGGTGTTGCTTCGGTTCTTTCGATTCATATCGGAAGCTAAGAGGGAAGTTGGTGAAAATCCGGCGCTGCCCCCGCAACTGTAAGTAGAGTGCAAGGGTGAATACGCCACTGAAAATATAATTTTGGGAAGGCCACCCAAGCGTTAATCTGCGAGTCAGGAGACCTGCCGCAAGCGCTGAGTGAATGACCACGAACGGAGGGTTCGGGGGCGTGTTTATAGGTAGTGGCTGCTGCCTTGCGTCCTCGAGTTTTTAAAGAAGAAAGAGGACAGATGAGCATCATCGTTTATTCAAAACCCGCTTGCGTGCAATGCACCGCAACCACCCGTGCCCTGGATGCCAAAGGCATCACATATGATGTGGTTGATCTGACCGAAGATGACGGCGCTCTGACCCGCGTGACCGAGCTTGGCTATCGTCAGGCACCCGTGGTTGTTGCCGGGGCGGATCACTGGTCTGGTTTCCGCCCAGACATGATCGCTCAGCTGGCTTAAGGGAGGTGAGCCGCCAATTTCCGGCGCTTGTCTACTTTTCTTCAAAATCGGGAAACACCCATCGGTTTGTGACGCGGCTTGGTATTGAAGCCGCGCGCATTTCCGAAGATCCCGACGCGCCGCTCCCTGACCCACAAGAAGATTTCGTTCTGATCTGCCCGACCTATGCGGATGGGCAGGGCCGGGGGGCTGTACCAAAACAGGTGATCCGATTTCTCAACGACGCCGCCAAACGCGCACATCTTGTGGGGGTGATCGGCACGGGAAATCGCAATTTCGGAGCCACCTATGCTCTGTCGGGTCACGTGATCGCAGAAAAATGCAACGTTCCGCTGCTCTACACCTTTGAGCTTGCGGGCACTGAAACCGATATCTCCCGCGTTCGTGCGGGGCTGGAAAAGATTGGGAGACCGCTATGCTCGACAGCACAGTGAACGAGCAGGACTATCACGCATTGAATGCCATGCTGAACCTCTATGATGGGGACGGTAAAATCCGCTTTGATGCGGATCGCATGGCGGCGCGTCAGTATTTCCTGCAGCATGTGAACCAGAACACTGTTTTCTTTCACTCGCTGGATGAAAAGCTCGGCTATCTGGTGAAGGAAGGCTACTACGAAGAAGCGGTTCTCGATCAGTATTCCAAGAACTTCATGCGTGCGATCTGGGATGCGGCTTACGCCAAGAAGTTCCGGTTCCCAACGTTCCTCGGCGCCTTCAAATATTACACCTCCTACACGCTGAAAACCCGCGACGGGCAGCGCTATCTTGAGCGCTATGAAGACCGTGTGGTGATGACCTCTCTCGCGCTCGCGCGTGGGGACGAGGACGAAGCAATGGCGTTTATGGAAGAGATTCTGGAGGGCCGTTTCCAGCCGGCCACCCCAACCTTCCTGAACGCGGGCAAAGCTTCTCGCGGTGAGCTGATTTCCTGCTTCCTGCTGCGTCTGGAAGACAACATGGAAAGCATCGGCCGCGGCATCAACTCCGCGCTGCAGCTCTCCAAGCGTGGCGGCGGTGTGGCGCTTTTGCTGACCAACATCCGTGAACATGGCGCGCCCATCAAAGGCATCGAAAACCAATCCTCCGGCGTGATCCCGGTTATGAAGCTTCTGGAAGACAGCTTCTCCTACGCCAACCAGCTTGGCGCACGTCAGGGCGCAGGCGCGGTCTACCTGAACGCGCACCACCCCGACATCATGCGTTTCCTCGACACCAAGCGCGAAAACGCCGACGAGAAAATCCGCATCAAAACCCTCTCTCTTGGTGTGGTGATCCCCGATATCACCTTTGAGCTCGCCAAGAAAAACGCGGATATGTACCTCTTCTCCCCGCATGATGTGGAGAAGGTCTATGGCGTGCCGTTCTCTGAAATCTCGGTGTCCGAGAAATATAATGAGATGGTCGAGGACAAGCGCATTCGCAAATCCAAAGTGAACGCGCGCGAGTTCTTCCAAACCATCGCCGAAATCCAGTTTGAGAGCGGCTATCCTTACGTGATGTTTGAGGACACGGTGAACCGGATGAACCCGATAGAGGGCCGGATCAATATGTCCAACCTCTGCTCGGAAATCCTGCAGGTCAATGAGGCGTCCGAGTTCAACGAAGACCTCGGCTATGCCAAAATGGGCAGCGATATTTCCTGTAACCTTGGCTCGCTCAACATCGCGAAAACCATGGACGGCAAAGATCTGGGCCGCACCGTGGGCGCCGCGATCCGCGCGCTGACCGCTGTGTCGGAAATGTCAGCCATCGACTCCGTGCCTTCGGTGCGCAAAGGCAATGATGACAGCCACGCCATTGGCCTGGGTCAGATGAACCTGCATGGCTTCCTCGCGCGCGAGCACATCCACTATGGCAGCGCAGAAGGCGTGGAATTCACCTCCGTCTACTTCGCGGCTGTGGCCTATCACGCGATCCGCACCTCCTGCGATCTCGCGCAGGAGCGCAAAGCCTCCTTCAAAGGGTTTGAAAACTCCGACTACGCCTCCGGTGTGTTCTTTGACAAATACACCGAGCAGGACTGGCTGCCCGAAAGCGACAAGGTGAAAGCGGTCTTTGAAGGCGTTGATCTGCCAACCCGTGAGGATTGGGCGGCATTGAAAGCAGACGTGATGAAACACGGGCTATTCAACCGCAACCTTCAGGCGGTGCCACCCACCGGCTCGATCTCCTATATCAACAATTCGACCTCCTCGATCCACCCGATTGTCTCCAAAATCGAGATCCGCAAAGAGGGCAAAATCGGCCGCGTCTACTATCCGGCCGCCTTCATGAACAACGAGAACCTCGAGTATTACCGCGACGCCTATGAAATCGGTCCCGAGGCGCTGATTGATACCTACGCGGCGGCCACCGAACACGTGGATCAGGGCCTGTCTCTGACCCTGTTCTTCCCGGCCGAAGCCACCACGCGCGACATCAACCGCGCCCAGATCTACGCCTGGAAAAAAGGCATCAAAACAATCTATTACGTGCGTCTGCGCCAGGAAGCCCTTGAGGGCACCGAGGTGCAGGGCTGCGTATCCTGCTCGCTGTAAGGGAAGCCTGACATGAAAGACATGATCGAAACCCGCATCCCACGTGCCATCAACTGGAACCGTCTGGACGATGACAAAGACCTTGAGGTCTGGAACCGTCTGACCGTCAACTTCTGGCTGCCGGAAAAGGTGCCGCTCTCCAACGACATCCCCAGCTGGGGCACGTTGACCGACCATGAAAAACAGCTCACCATTCGTGTGTTCACCGGGCTGACGCTGCTTGACACCATTCAGAATTCCGTGGGTGCGCCCGCGCTGATGCCCGATGCGATCACCCCGCATGAAGAGGCGGTGCTGACCAATATCGCCTTTATGGAAGCGGTGCATGCGCGCAGCTATTCTTCCATCTTTTCAACGCTTTGCTCAACCAAAGAGATTGACGAGGCGTTCCGCTGGTCCGAAGAAAATCCGCATCTGCAAGCCAAGGCCAAAGCGATCCTTGATACTTATGCGCCGGGCAATGACCCGCTGAAGCGCAAGATTGCGTCGGTGTTTCTGGAAAGCTTCCTGTTCTATTCCGGCTTCTATCTGCCGATGTACTGGTCGAGCCGCGCCAAGCTCACCAACACCGCTGATCTGATCCGTCTGATCATTCGTGATGAAGCGGTGCATGGCTACTACATCGGTTACAAATTCCAGCGCGGATATGAGCAGCTGGATGAGGCGGGCCAGCAGGAGCTGAAAGACTATGCCTTTGGCCTGATGTTTGAGCTCTACGGGATTGAGAACCAATACACCGAAGAGCTTTATGACGAGCTGGGCCTCACTGAGGATGTGAAAGTCTTCCTGCATTACAACGCCAACAAAGCCCTGCAGAACCTCGGCTTTGAAGCGCTGTTCCCGCCGGAAGTGTCTGAGGTGAACCCCGCCATTCTGGCCGCCCTCAGCCCGGATAGCGAAAACCACGACTTCTTCTCCGGCTCCGGCTCTTCTTATGTGATCGGCAAAGCGGTCGCGACCGAAGACGAAGACTGGGATTTCTAAGGCGTGACGCTCAATACAATCTGCGTGTTTTGCGGATCGGCCTCTGGCAACGACCCTGCATTTTTGCAAGGTGCAACAGAGGCCGGTGCCGCACTGGCGGCGCGTGATCTGACGCTGGTATACGGCGGCGGCAAAGTCGGTCTGATGGGCGCTGTCGCCGACGGGGCGATGGCCGGGCAAGGCCGTGCGATTGGCGTGATGCCCCAGCATCTTGTGGCGCGCGAGATTGCGCACAGGGGCCTGAGCGATCTGATCGTTGTGGACACGATGCACGAACGCAAAGCCAAGATGAGCGAAATGGCGGATGGCTTTCTAGTGCTGCCGGGCGGCGCCGGGACGCTGGAAGAAGCGTTTGAGCAATGGACCTGGGCGCAGATCGCCGTGCATGAAAAACCCATCGGGTTTTTAAACATCAATGGGTATTTTGACTCCATGCTGCGCATGGTCGACGACATGGTCGCGGCGGGCTTCATCAATGCGCGCTATCGCGAGATGCTGATTGTGGAGCCTGATCCCGGAGCGATCCTAAACAGATTTGCGGCCTATACGCCGCCCGCCCGCAAAACCTATGAGACGGCACAGGCGGTCTCTGACATATCGAACTGACACCCAAGACAGGGCATTCCAATGGCCAAAGACACGCTTTCGATTGTACGCGAATGGCACGAGGCCTTTGATGTGCCCGTGGTGGACGCGCCCAGCATTCCCAAAACCCGCGCAGAGATGCGGCTGGCGATCCTTGAGGAAGAGGTGGCGGAGCTGCGCGAAGCTGTGGAAGCGGGGGATATGGTCGAGGTGCTCGATGCGCTGTGTGACATTCAGTATGTGCTGGATGGCACCTTTCTGGAGTTTGGCCTGCATGGGGTCAAACAAGCGGGTATGGAGGAGGTGCATGCCTCCAACATGTCCAAACTCGGGGCGGACGGCCGCCCGGTGCTGCGCGCAGATGGCAAGGTGCTCAAGGGGCCGGATTTCCGCCCGCCCGATCTGGGGCAGTTTTTGAAGGACGGGTGAGGTTGGTGTGATGCGACGGAAGGTGAGGAGGTTGGGAGCCCTATTGGCTATGCTAAAGTTGGCCACAATCACACTACTATCATTCATCCTGCTAGCGAGTTTGTTAGCCATATTGCGCATGCAAACGGTATTGAGAGCTTCCGGCCGGTTCTTCAGCGCGGGTATACCAGCATTTATCACTTATGAGTGCCAAGCATTTGCACCGTTATGTGAAAGAGTTTTCCTTGCACCATAACACGGCACAGATCGGCAAACTGACTTCTTCGAAGTTACAACCGAGCGCATGGTCAACAAACGATTCATAAAAAAAGGACTTATTGATGGCTAAAAATAAAGACGAAATCTCAAAATTTCCCGGCAACCTTGATAGCGTCGTAAGTACCGTTGTGGATAGCTCGACTACCAACAATGACGTGCTGGACGCCGTTTACAGCGGTCAATTGCCTATCGCTGATATTGAACTTGATTGCGCTGTTCTCGATGGAGGTGTTCGAGTTCTATCTGAGCGGGCGGTGCACCGCGCTTTCGGCAGCAAGAGAGGTGGTTCCCATTGGAAACGGATGAAAGAAAATGAGGACGGCGCCAACCTTCCTTCATTTTTATCAGCAAAGAATTATTCGGAATTTATTTCCAGAGACTTAGAGGCGGCGTTAAGAACGCCAGTAACCTATCGAGCAAATAGTGGCGCTACGCCCGCAAACGGGATCAGGGCGGAGCTACTTCCGGAGATTTGTGGTGTAATTCTTTCGGCGCGCCGGCATGGCAAATTACACCCATCTCAACAGCATTTGGCGATACAGGCCGAAATCTTGATGGAAGCATTCGCCAAGGTCGGGATCATAGCGCTTGTTGATGAGGCAACCGGCTATCAAGTCGATAGATCACATGATGCGCTACGGCTTCTTCTCTCAAAGTACATCGCGCAAGGCTTGCAAAAATGGTTAAAGACTTTCCCGGACGCTTTCTTTGCGGAGTTGGATCGACTCTACGGGAATGACACTAGCCATGGTAAGCGCCCTCAGTACTATGGGGGCTTTATCAACAAGTACGTCTACAACCCGATTGAAAACGGCTACGTTAAGCAAGAGCTAGACAAGTTGAATATTGATGATGACGGAAAACGGCGCGCACGTTTTCACCAATGGCTGAGTGATGAAGGTAGAAATATGCTCATTCACCAGATTGGCCGGGTACAAGGGTTGATGGAAATGTGCGTTGACATTGATAATTTCAAAACTGCCGCTCAAAAGCAGAAAAATGTTTCGGTTGCTCCATATCTATTTGATGAGATGAACAAGATTATTGATTAAAAAATTGGCGCCCAGTGCTGGCGCCAATCCAAAATCGGCTAGCTAGTTAGATATAGGCCCCTTTCTTTGTATCTTTGCGCTGGCTCAGACCTCTACTGCCACTTTTCCAATCGGGTTGGAGCAGCAGGCGAGGATGTAACCGGCTTCGATGTCGTCGTCCGAAATGCCGCCGTTGTGGACCATATGCACCTCGCCTTCGGTCTTTTTGACCTTGCAGGTGCCGCAGACGCCGAAGGTGCAGCCTGAAGGGATGTTGAGCCCGACCGAGCGCGCAGCGGCGAGCACGGTTTCGGTTTCGGCAACTTTCGCGGTGACGTCAGAGGTGGCGAAATGGATTTCCGCCTTGCTGTCCTCATCGGGCACCACGTCATCCAGCGCGGGCTGTTCGGCTTCGGTTTCCACCGGCGCGCCGAAGCTCTCCTGATGGTAGTTGTCCATGTCAAAGCCCAGTCCGGCGAGCGCTTCGCGCACCGCGGTCATGAACGGCTCCGGCCCACAGCAATAGACCTCCCGCTCCAGATAATCCGGCGCCATCAGGCCCAGCATCAGCTGGTTGAACTGGCCCAGATAGCCGGTCCAGGGCGCGTAGGGGTCTGCCTCTTCGACGACAAACTTCAGATCCAGTCCGGGGGTGCGGCTGGCCATCTGTTCGAGCCGTTGGCGGAAGATGATCTCTGAGGGGCGTTTGGCGCAGTTGATGAAGACCGCGTCAAGCTCTTGCCCTTCATCCCACATGCAGGTGGTCATAGACATCATCGGTGTGATGCCGGAGCCTGCGGAGATAAACAGATATTTCTTGGCGCGGCTTTGGGCGTTGGTGAACAGTCCGGCGGGGCCAATCGCCTTGATCCGCGTGCCCGGGCGCAGATTGTCCAGCATCCAGCGTGTGCCGATGCTGTCCTCCTGCGCCTTGGCAGTGATGGTGATCGAACGGGGGCGCGACGGGGACGAAGAAATTGTGTAGGTGCGATGCACCACGCCCCCCGGCTGGCCGGGTGCGGGGATTTCAAGTGTCAGAAACTGTCCCGGCTCATAAGCGAACAGCGCACCTGACGGGGCCCGGAACGAAAAACTGGCGGTGTTGGGCACTTCGGGCACAACTGTCACGCATTCCAGCGGCTCGCTGTCATTCCAAGTTGCGGGTGCTGACTGAAGATCTTTCATCCTATCACTCCGCTGCTACGGCTTCTGGGGCCAGTCGCTTGCTCAATGTCGCGCAATACCACTCGACAAATTGGATCACGCCGGATTCCTGGGTTTGTGAGTAGGGGCCTGGTACATAGGCGGGGCTGTTGATGCCCTGCTGGTTGTCCTCAACCACCTGCCGGTCCTCATCATTGGTGGCCATCCAGACTTCGGTCAGGCGCTTCAGATCATAGTCCACGCCTTCCACCGCGTCTTTGTTGACCAGCCATTTTGTGGTGACTTCGGTTTCCGTCGGGCTCACCGGGGTCACACGGAACACAATTGAGTGGTCCGCAAGGAAGTGGTTCCATGTGGTGGGGTAGTGAAATTTCAGCAAGGCACCCGCGTCCGCAAATGGCGCACGTCCCAGCCAGCGGCGCACGGCGGATTTGGCATCCAGAGTGTAGCTTTCTGCGCCTTCTTTCAGGGGCATCCGCGCCAATCGGTATTGCCCGTCGTCGTGCAGATAGAATTGGGAGGGCAGCCCAGCCGCCTCGCAGCGATCAAAGTGGGCCTGCATCTCTGCCGGTGTTTCACCGCCTTCGATCCCGGTGATGGCCGGATCATCCGGAAAGGTGCGGCAGAGGGACGGGTGGTTGCCGCCGCAGTGATAACATTCTCGGTTGTTTTCCCACACCAGCTTCCAATTGCCGTTTTCGACAATCGTGCTCTCAAACGCCACTTTGGCATTGCCCAGATCATGCGGCTCCAGATAGGGGCGCGCCGTGTTGGCAAAAGTGTCAAAATCCGGCGCTTCCTCCGCCAGACAAATATAAACCAGACCGGCAAGCTCCCGGCAGTGCACGGTTTTCAGCCCATGTTGTTTCGGATCAAACTCCGGGCCCATATCCCGTGCCCACAGCAAAGAGCCATCAAGTTCATAGGTCCATTGATGGTAGGGGCACACAAGTTTGGGCGCATGGCCTTTGGCCGCCTTGCAAATCACCGAGCCACGATGGCGGCAGGTGTTGTGAAATGCGCGGATCTGATCATCTGCGCCGCGCACAATGATCACACGATAGGTGCCAACGTTATAGGTCACATAGCTGCCGGATTTCTCCAGCTCACAGGCGGGAATGGCAAACAGCCACTCGCGATAATGGATGGTTTCCAGATCTGTTTGGAATATGTCAGCGTCGTTGTAGAAGGCTTGCTCAAGGGCGCGCCCTGGCTGACGATGGGCCAATAGGGTTTGAATGTTCTTCACTTCTGGCTCTCCTGCCGCACCCCGCGGCGTTGCTTGAGCGAGTGACAAAGGAGAGCCCAGCAACCGTGACCGGATCACGCCTGCAACACAGCCCCCACCGCCACCCGCGGTTTGACATAATGCAAGGCTGGTTTCCGGACTCAGAAGCGGCTTTCACCCGGTGTCGGCACCTTCCCGGGACGATGATCCCAGTGGTCGCTTGCCGAACCTTTCCTTCTTTACCGTTGCGGGGGCAGTGCCGGAATTTCACCGGCTTCCCAATTCTCCACCCTCTCTGTGCGACAGGGCGGCACCTCACAATTCTGGAGTATGGGAACAAATCTCGGCGTGCTAAGAGCTTTACGACATTTTCGAAAACAAATCAGACATTTCCATTTCAGCCAAAAGTTGCAAATTAAGCTGACCATTGGCCAACGCTCCAATCAGCGGGCCCAGCCTTTGCACAATCGGTATCCTTCGGCAAAAAAGAAAGCCAGATCGCGCAGGCTCATGCAAAAATTAACCTGCTATTTTCGTTCCGTAGGTAAGCTCAGGCGCACGGATGCTGACTTTCGGACAGGGGTGTATAACCTCTTTGGATAGGTAGCGTTTGTGGGTGGTTTTAAGTATCAAGGCGGGGCTTGCTTTGTCCGCACATTCCTTGGTTGAAATGCCAGTGAATTGTTCGCAGGGCGCAAGCGGTACCCTTGATTGGTGGGCAGAACGCCGATCTGACGCAAAAGGTGTCAGGCGGTTTGGCTTTGTGGAAAACCTATGCAGAAGGCCAGTGTTGCGCCTTTGGTTTTCACTGCGTGTCCTGCAGTGCGTGTGTTGGGTTCGGTTTGCCTGAATGACGAAATGAGTGAAGGTTTTCGTGTCATGGAATGTGCACACGCGGATAGGCAAGATCTTGATATCATCGTTGCGCAACAGGCGGATCGACTGGCGACGGCCATGTGGATTTATGATTTCGATCACTTCCGCGTCGTCTGGGCCAATGCGGCTGCGCTGCGGATATGGAATGCCGACAGCATAGAGACGCTCAGCGCGCGCGATCTGAGCACAGATATGTCAGAGACAGTGCGCGCACGCCTGGCCCAGTATCGCATCGACCTCGCAGATCCTGATCTGACCCTGAATGAGACCTGGACCCTATATCCAGAGGGCAAGCCCCAGCACATGAACGTGTCTCTGCATGGGGTCACTTTGCCAGATGGGCGTATCGCAATGATGTGCGAAGCGGTCACCGATGCGCAGCGCACACCAACCACAATCCGCAGTGCCGAGGCGCTGCTGCACACGCCTGTTGCGATCTCTCTGTATAGAGACAGCGGAGAGGTGTTGTATCAGAATCCCGCAGCGCGGGAAATTTACGACTCCAAACAGCCGTTTTTTGCTCGTTTCACAGACAACGACCTCGCGACCGAACTCCAGAATTCTCTGTCAGTTGGGCAGGATTCCCGAAACGTTGCGCGTGTGAAAACCGAACGCGGGGAACGTTGGCATGAAATCATCGTTCAGAAGCGCATCGATGCGGTGGACGGTGGTGTTGTGCTGCTGGTCAGCGAAACCGACGTGTCGGTGATGAAAAAGGCAGAGGAGCGGGCCGAAGCGGCAGACCGCGCCAAAACCGAATTTCTGGCGGTGATGAGCCATGAAATCAGAACGCCTTTGAACGGAATTATTGGCACCGGAGATTTGCTCGCGGATACCGCGCTCGACCCGGAGCAAAACGCATTTGTGTCGACGATCAACAGCTGTGGGGAGTCGCTTCTGGCAATCATCAACGATATCTTGGATCTGTCCAAACTGCGGGCAGGGCAGATGACTGTGCACCCACATCCCTTTGCCTTGTCTGAGGTGTTTGAAAACGCAGGGGCATTGATGGCCGCGCGCGCCGCAGAGAAAGACCTGGATCTGACCGTGCGTGTGGACCCGTCTGCCCCCAAGACCATTGTGGGGGACGCCGGGCGGATCAATCAGGTGGTGCTCAACCTTGTCAGCAATGCGATAAAATTCACCGATGCGGGCTCTGTGCATGTTGACGTCAGCGTCGACACGAACCCAAAGCTGACCACACCGCGTTTGCAGTGCCGTGTTCAGGACACCGGCTGTGGCATCGCAGAAAAACATCTGGATCGTGTGTTTGATGAATTCGCGCAGGTCGACGACGCTTATAACCGTGGTCATGGTGGCACCGGGCTCGGTCTTGCGATCTGCGCAACGCTGATCGATCTTATGGGCGGCGATATCTCTGTAGACAGCGCATTGGGCACTGGGTCGACCTTCTCCTTCGACATCCCAATAGAGTTCAGCGATCAGGGTGATCTGACGCATCCTGCTGTGGACGCGCTTGTGGGACGCTCGGTGTTGGTTATTGATCCAAATGACATACGCCGCGCCATTTTGACGGAACTCTTGGAGAGTTGGGGCATGGCGTGTCATGTCGCGCCTGCCAACAAATGCCAAAACGATGCGCCGCAAAAGCAGTTTGATTTTGTAATCGCTGATGAGGCGCGCCTTGCCGAAGACTGTGTGCTTGAAGCATTGGGGCGGGCAAACAATGCGCTGGCGCTGGTTTCGGTACTGTTCAGTCAGCACAGTACTGGTCTCAACAACTGCGAAACCGTGACACGCCTTATGAAGCCGTTGCGGCCAACGCAACTGCAACAAGCTCTGCTTCAGGATCTGAACGGTGACACGATTGAACAACCGCAAGCGCCTGCGTCAGCCACCGCAGTCGCACCTCAGGCACAAACCGCAGAAGGCAGCGACGACACGGTGGATGTGCTGATCTGCGATGACAACATGACCAATCAGCGCCTGCTGCAAGCGATCGTAAAAAAGCACCACTATCGATATGCGATGGCCAGCAACGGTCTTGAGGCCATCGAGGCATATAAGCGCTTTAAACCAAAGGTTATTTTGATGGATATCTCCATGCCGGTCATGGATGGTGTTGAGGCGGCGCAACAAATCCGAACCTTGGAAGAGGGGCAGCCGCATAGATCCAAGATCATCGCGGTGACAGCGCACGTGAGTCTGGATGAAAGAGACCGCTTTCTCGCCAGCGGAATGGATGACTACTTGGCCAAACCCTATCGCCTGAAAGAGGTGGCAGGCCGTATCGCGATGTGTTTAAGCGACGCAGATCGCAGTCCGACCTGACGATTACGCACGCAGCTTTTCAGTTTAGGTCGTCAAGCAGGCGGCCATATTTTTGCGTCTGTTCCAGCACATCCTGCAGCGTGCGATAGCCCAATGCGCTCAACATGGGCAGCATTTTGCACAGCACTTGCGCAGTCGCGCGCGCATCGCCCAGCGCGGTGTGGCGCAAATGTTCCGGGATCACAACACCCAAGCGCGCGCAAAGCGCGTCCAGCGAATGCACTTCGGTGGGTCCATAAAGGATCGCAGACAGCAGCACCGTATCAACAATCGGCTGCTGCCAAGTCAGCCCCATCTCATTGCCATGCCGACGCACGAACGCCATATCAAACGGCGCATTATGGGCGACGATCACCGCGTCACGCACAAAATGATGAAACTCCGACACCACCTCTTTGGGGGGCGGGGCGCCTGCGACCATGGCGTCGGTGATGTGATGCACACGGGTAGATGTCGCGGGGATCGGGCGATCGGGGTTGATCAGCCGGTCAATCTGCTCGCCTTTGATAATCTGGTTGCGGCGCACCCGCACGGCCCCCAATTGCACCAACTCGTCTTTATGCGGCAAAAGCCCGGTGGTCTCGCAGTCAAAGACCACAAAAGAAATCTGCTCCAGCGGCAACTCAGAGAGATCGCTGGTGGGTTGTTCGCTCAACAGCTCAAAATCAAACGTCAGCGGGCGCGCCTCATCTGGTGCGATCTGCGCCTGAGCCTCATCAATCAGGATCATGTAGCTTTTGGCATCTGCAAGCGGTTTCAGGCGGGCGTCAAAGCTCACGCGGCCATCCGGGGACGCGGCGACAAACGAAACGTCCATGCCGGTTTTGACAAGCTTCTGATGCGCGGCGCGCAGTTTGGTCTCATCCAGATAATCAAAAATTAGAGCATTCAGGCGGGGCGGCGCGATCTGCGCCAGCGTGCCAGCCGCCTGCCCATCATAGAGCACAATGCGGTGCTCCGGTCCGACCAGCAGAATGGCAACGGGGATCTCTGTGAGCAAAGCGGTGAGCTGCGCACGTTCTGCGCTGAGCATCTGCGTCTCAGAGGCCACCAACTGCGCGGCGTCTGTTGTGGTGCTTTCCAGCTTGACGCTGAGCGCCTCTGCGGCAGGTGCAAGATCCCCCAGATAGCGGGCACTGTGCGTGTCAACCTCACTGGCCGCCCCTGCATGGGCGCGTGCGCGCAACGTGGTGGCGATGGCCTGAATAGGCTTGGCAACGTTTTCATCAAACAGCAGCCATATCCCCGCCACAAGCCCCAGAAATCCAAAGCCAGCAATCAGACCTGCGGTGATAAATCCACTTGCAAGCCCATCAGATTGCGCACTGCGAAAGCCGACCAGCAACGCGGCTGCAATGACGACAACACCGCCCACCGCAAGCAGGGCAAAGAACAGCAAGACACGCAGTCTCAGAGAAAGCCGTGCAAACATCAGGAACTCTCACACATTGCCTCAATCAGCGGATCGTCCTGCGCCGCTGTCACCCATTCTGCGCCATCCACGCTGCCATCACTGGCAAAAGACACCGCATCAATCAATGCAGCCCGGCGATTGCCTGCGCAATCCGTGGCCACATTCAGCCGGTTGAGCGGGGACCAGCGCCCATAGAAATAAACCTGCCCAAGCCGCAGATGGGGCTGCGCCGCGTTGGTCTGAATGGAGGCGGTATCAAGCGCCACAAAACGCTCTGTGATTGGCGCCGCATAGGTCCACGGGCGCCACAGCGCCGAGGTTTCAACGGCTTCCACCACCTCAAGCCCCTCTGGCAGGGTTGCTTTGGTGCGGCTGAACCAGCTGTATTCAGAGCTGATGCTCACTGCAATCATCGTTGCACCGGCCGCCACAGGTGTCAGCCATTTTGGCAGGCGCCCGCCGGTTGCGCGAATGATCACCATCATGATCCCAGCGCCCGCGACACCGGCAAATATCACGGCGAGTAGTTCAAGAAACATCGCTGGCCTCCTAAGCCTAGGTGCTGGCGCTGCGCCCATGGCTGAGCGCGCCTTGCAAAGATTTTATCACGACAAAAGCATCGCGCAGATGACTTCTGTCAAAGTCTGACAGGGAAGAGGGTGCGAGGAAATTATCCGGCGCAACGCCTGCATGGATTTGGCGCAGCTGATGGCTCAGCCGCTGCTCGGCAATCAGGTCATAGGCGCTCAAAAGATCCGCAATGCCCGAGGCAGAAAACCCAGCGTTTCCATCGCTGGCTGCCTGAAGCCGCGCGCGGGTGTTCACCGCTGTGATGCGCCCCTGCAAGGCCGCAATACGCGCCAGATCCACCACTGGCACGACGCCGTTGTGTTTCATATCAAGCTGATGTTTGTGCTCGCCCGACTTGATGGTCACGAGGCCCCGCAACAGCCCCAGCGGCGGGTGATGCTTCAGGGCATTTGCGGCCATATGCGCGACAAAGATAGAGTTCTGCGCTGCGGCCTTAAGTGTCTCGGCCTGCAACGCCTCAAAGCCCTGCCATGTCCCGGCGATGGGCCGCAGGTCAAACATCACGCTGGCCAGCATCTGCGCCTCAGGATTGGGCGTGTGGATCCAGCCCTGAAAATAGCTGCGCCATACGCTGATCGGCTGCCGCCAGCGATCCGCCGTGGCCATCATGTCCCCCGGACAATAGACATAGCCACAGGTGTTCAGCCCATCACAGACAAAACGCGCCAGCGCGGCAAAGTAGCCATCGCGCATCTCATCGGTCACGCTGTCATCCAGCATCAGGCAATTGTCTTGATCGCTCACCCCGGTCTGCTCCTGCCGCCCTTGTGAGCCACAGGCCAGCCACAGATAGGGCACAGGCGCGGGCCCTAGTTTTTCTTCTGCCAGTGTCAGCAGGCGGCGCGTGGCAATGTCGGCCACATCGGTGATCAGACGGGTGACAATATCATGGCGATGGCCAGACCCCACCAGCTGCGCCAGCAGTTTGGGGATGCGCGCCGTGACCAGTGCAATCTCCTCAGCGGAGGCCGCGCGGGTGATCTCGCGCACCATTTCCACGCTGGTGACCGCCTGAAACCGGGTCAGATCGGTCTGGGTCACGATCCCGACCAGCTTGCCGTTTTCCACCACCGGGATGTGGCCAAAGCCATACTCCGTCATCATATGCAGCACGTCAGAGCCTATTGCATTTGGCGGCAGGCTGCGCGGCGCGGCGGTCATGATCTCTTGCAATGCGGTGTCGGGGCTCAGGTCTTTGGACAGCACCCGATTGACCAGATCGCCGGTGGTCAGGATGCCCGCCAACGTGCCACCTTCCATCACACAGATCGAGGAAATCCCGGCCTCTGCCATGGTGCGCGCCGCTGTACGCACGGTGTCGCTTGCTGTCAGAGTGATCGGTGCGCGCGCCATAATGGTGGCAATATCGGTGTTGGCCAGATCATTGTCCGCCGCCGGGCGCCTTTCTGCGCGCGCACGATCAAAGAACCGCCGCACAGCGTCATGGGCTGCAATCAGGCTCTGCAGTTGGGCTTTTGGCAACAGCAGCAGGATGCCGTGTTCTTCGCATTGCGCCGTTGTGGCCGCCTTGCCATCGCGCAACAGGCCACGCTCACCAAAGGAGTTGCGCAGGCCCAGATGCGAGACAACCGCACCAAATTCATCAAAAATTTCAACCTGACCCGAATACACCAGATAGAGCGCTTCCAGCGTTTCCCCAAAGGTATAGATCACGTCCCCCGCTGACATGCTGTGCTCTGTCAGGGTTTCGCTCAATGCAGCGAGCGTCTCTGTGGGCAGGCTGTCATACGGATGGACAGACCTCAGGAAGCGCGCAATTTGTTCAACTGTGAGTGGCATGGGCAGACACTGGTCCGACAGCGAGAGATTGGCAAGCCGCCAAATGCGTGTTCGGGTCTTTTTGAAATGGTCGGTTTGCAAACGTCCCGCCCGGGGCCTGCCGGGCGGGACGGGAGGAGGGCGACGGCGGATTTAAGGGGAGTGGCCGCCGTCGCCTTTGGTCAGGACTTAGTGATCCTGAGCGGCACCTGCACCGCGTGGCACACGCACACTTTCAACCAATGCCTTGATTTCGGCAGGGGTCTCTTTGGTCATGTTTGCCACCACATAGGCCACCGCAAAGTTCACAGCCGCGCCGATTGCGCCAAAGCTTGTGGACTTCACGGTACCCAGCAGAGGATCTGCATCGGTGAAGGAGTTGGTGCCCGGAATGAACAGCCAGCCCTTGTGCAGGAAGATGTAGATCAGGGTCACGGTCAGACCTGCGAGCATCCCTGCCACTGCACCGGTGTTGTTGATCTTGGTGGAGAAGATCCCCATCATCAACGCCGGGAAGATCGAGGCCGCCGCCAGACCGAAGGCCAGAGCCACGGTTTGCGCTGCAAAGCCCGGAGGGTTGAGACCCAGCCATGTCGCCACTGCAATGGCCACAGCCATGGCAATACGCGCCGACAGAAGCTCGCCCTTTTCAGAGATGTTCGGGTTGATCGCGCCTTTGATCAGGTCGTGAGACACGGCCGAAGAGATCGCCAGCAGCAGACCCGCAGCTGTGGACAGCGCAGCCGCCAGACCACCCGCAGCAACCAGACCAATCACCCAGGATGGCAGGTTGGCAATCTCAGGGTTCGCCAGCACGAGAATGTCACGGTTAAACTTGGTCAGCTCGTTGCCTTCCCAGCCTTTTTCCGCAGCCATCGCCTGAAGATCAGCGTTCTTGTCGTTGTAGTACTGGATCTTGCCGTCGCCGTTTTTGTCTTCCCAATCCAGCAGACCGGTTTTCTGCCAGGTGGCCATCCAGTCATACTCTGGCTCGTTCTCGATCTGTTGAACGGTCACAGCTTCGCCAGAGATGCCGCCATTTGGCCACATCAGCTCGGAAATGTTCAGGCGTGCCATGGCACCAACTGCAGGGGCAGTCAGATACAGCAGCGCGATGAACACCAGCGTCCAGCCCGCAGACCAGCGCGCATCAGACACACGTGGCACGGTGAAAAAGCGCATGATCACGTGGGGCAGACCCGCAGTACCGATCATCAGGCTCAGGGTGAACAGCACCATGTTGAACGTATCGGCGTGGTGCGCTGTGTATTCCGCAAAGCCAAGCTCGGTGACAATCGCATCCAGTTTCGCCAGCAGAGGCTCACCAGAGGCTGCGTGCTCACCAAACAGACCCAGCGCCGGGATCGGCGTGCCGGTCAGCTGCAGCGAGATGAAGATCGCAGGAATGGTGTAGGCAGTGATCAGAACGCAATACTGCGCCACCTGCGTGTAAGTCACACCTTTCATGCCGCCAAACACGGCATAGGCAAACACCACACAGGCACCGATCAGCAGACCAGCGGTGTTGGAGACTTCCAGGAAGCGACCAAAGGCCACGCCCACACCGGTCATCTGACCAATCACATAAGTAGTGGAGGCCACAATCAGACAGACAACCGCAACAATACGCGCGGTCTGGCTGTAAAAGCGGTCGCCGATGAATTCCGATACGGTGAATTTGCCGAACTTACGCAGATATGGCGCAAGCAGCAGCGCCAGCAGCACGTAGCCACCGGTCCAACCCATCAGGAAGGAGGAGTTGTCATAGCCGGTAAAGGCGATGAGGCCCGCCATGGAGATAAACGAGGCCGCAGACATCCAGTCCGCCGCTGTCGCCATACCATTGGTGACCGGGTGAACGCCGCGCCCAGCGGCGTAAAATTCTGATGTGGACCCAGCGCGGGCCCAGATCGCGATGCCGATGTAAAGCGCGAAAGAGGCGCCCACAAACAGCAAGTTGATTGCAAATTGGCTCATTGTCCCTCTGGTCCCTTATTCTTCGTCAACGCCGTGTTCGGCGTCGAGTTTGTTCATCTTCCAGGCGTAGAAAAAAATCAGCGCCAGAAAGACCAGGATGGACCCTTGTTGGGCAAACCAGAAGCCCAAGTCAGTGCCGCCAACGGAAATGCCCGCCAGCGCCGGACGCAGCAGAATGCCGAACCCGAAAGAGACCAGCGCCCAGATAACCAGGCTGATCAGGATGATGCGCACATTGGCAGACCAATATGCAGCGTTTGATGAGTTTTCAGACATTAAATGCCTCCTCCCTCTTGTTTTGGTTGTCCTCCGTGCACCCCTGCCAGATGGCCGGGGTGCGGTTCCCTTTACGCGGGCGTTTGTGAAACGATCGCGTTTAGCTCTGTTGCGATGGCGTCAATCTCACCCATCGCATCCACAGACTTCAGCGCGCCTTTGGATTTGTAGTATTCAATCAATGGCGCGGTCTGGGCGTGATAAGCCGCCAGTCTCTGCGTTAGTGTTTCGGCATTGTCATCTGCGCGCACAGGCTGGCCCGCAGCGCGGGCCTGTTCTGCGCGATTGAGAATGCGTTCCACCAGAATTTTGTCATCCACCTGCAGCTCAATCGCCGCACTCAGCGTGACGCCGGTTTCCTTAAGCAGCGCGGCCAGCGCATCGGCTTGCGCCAATGTGCGGGGGAAGCCGTCAAAGATGAACCCTTTGGCCTCGGTGTTGGAGAGCTTCTCCTTGATCAGGCCGATCACAATGTCATCGGTGACCAGCTCGCCACGCTCCATAACCTCGGCAACCCGTTTGCCCAGTTCAGAGCCGCTCGCCTTGGCCTGACGCAGCATGTCGCCGGTGGAGAGCTGCACCAACCCGTGGTTCTTCACAAGCAGCTCCGCCTGTGTGCCTTTGCCAGCGCCGGGTGGGCCAAGCAGAATAACGTTGACCATGCGGGTGAGGGTTTCGGTCTGTGTTGTCATCTCCGATCACCCCTTGTTCATGCGGTTTTCGATGAGGTCGTCGACCACGCCGGGGTCTGCCAGCGTGGAGGTGTCCCCCAGCGCGCCGTAGTCGTTTTCGGCGATCTTGCGCAGGATGCGGCGCATGATTTTGCCCGAACGCGTCTTCGGCAGGCCCGGCGCCCATTGGATCAGATCAGGCGAAGCAATCGGGCCGATTTCCGTGCGCACCCAGTTGCGGAGTTCCTTGCGCAGTTCTTCAGAAGGCTCGCGGTCGTTCATCAGGGTGACGTAGCAGTAGATGCCCTGGCCCTTGATGTCATGTGGGTAGCCGACGACAGCGGCCTCAGCCACGGCGGCATGCGCCACCAGCGCGCTTTCGACTTCGGCGGTGCCCATGCGGTGGCCCGAGACGTTGATCACATCATCGACACGGCCAGTGATCCAATAGTCCCCATCCGCGTCGCGGCGGCAGCCGTCACCGGCAAAGTAATAGCCTTTGTAATCGGCGAAATAGGTTTTCTCAAAGCGTTCGTGATCGCCCCAGACCGTGCGCATCTGTGAGGGCCAGCTGTCGGCAATCGCCAGCACGCCTTCGACACCATTGCCCTCGATTTCCTCACCAGATTGCGGGTCAAGCACCACCGGCTTCACACCAAAGAATGGCTTCATCGCCGCCCCCGGTTTGGTGGCATGGGCGCCGGGCAGGGGAGTCATCATATGGCCGCCGGTCTCGGTCTGCCACCAGGTGTCGACAATCGGGCAATTGCCTTTGCCAACCACGTCATTGTACCAGGTCCAGGCCTCCGGGTTGATCGGCTCACCCACGGTGCCAAGGATGCGCAGGGAGGAGAGATCACATTTCTCCACATACTCATTGCCTTGTCCCATCAGCGCGCGCAGCGCGGTGGGCGCGGTGTAGAACTGGTTCACACGGTGCTTTTCGCAGACCTGCCAGAAGCGGGAGGCATCCGGGTAGGTTGGCACGCCCTCAAACATCAGCGTGGTCGCGCCATTGGCGAGCGGGCCATAAACGATATAGCTGTGGCCGGTGACCCAGCCCACATCCGCCGTACACCAGAAGATGTCGCCATCTTTGTAGTCAAAGGTGTATTCATGGGTCATAGCGGCATAAACGATGTAGCCGCCGGTGCTGTGCACCACGCCTTTGGGCTGGCCGGTGGAGCCGGATGTGTAAAGAATGAACAGCGGATCTTCGGCGCTCATCTCCGCAGGTTTGCAATAGTCGCCCACCTCCAGCGCCATTTCGTTGTAGTCGTAATCGCGCCCGTCAATCCATGTGGTCTGCTCGCCGGTGCGCTTCACCACCAGACATTTCACCGTGTCTTTGGTGTGCAGAAGCGCCGCATCGGTGTTGGATTTGAGCGCGGTCTTGCGCCCGCCACGCGGGGCGTAATCGGCGGTGATCACCACTTTGGCGTCACAGCCGTTGATGCGCGCCGCCAGCGCGTCGGGGCTGAAACCTGCAAAAACAATCGAGTGGATCGCGCCGATGCGGGCACAGGCCAACATGGCATAGGCGGCCTCGGGGATCATCGGCAGATAGATCACCACACGGTCGCCTTTGCGCACGCCCATGCTTTCCAGCACATTGGCCATGCGGCAGACGCGGCGGTGCAGATCGGCATAGGTGATCGACTGGGCCGGCTCTTTGGGATCATCCGGCTCAAAGATGATCGCGGCCTGATTGCCGCGGGTTTCCAGATGACGGTCAATACAGTTGGCGGCGACGTTGAGCGTGCCGTCCTCAAACCATTTGATGTCGATGTTGCCCGGCGCGAAAGAGGTGTTTTTCACCTTGCTATACGGCTTGATCCAGTCAATCCGCTGCCCATGCTCCCGCCAGAACCCCTCAGGGTCAGACATCGACGCCGCATACATCGCGTCATATTTCTCGGCGGTGATCGTGGCGTTCTCTGCAAGGTTCATAGGGACCGCAAAGACGGAATTAGAGTCAGTATCCAGTGACATGGAAGCTCCTCCCGAAAGCTATCGTATTTTCATCTCCTCTCTCAGAAACCTGTTCTGAGACCCGTACCTAAAAATACGGACAAATGAAAATTTGAAAACAAGGCTCTGCAATCATTGTAAAATATTGTAAATTATTTTCCCGAAGTGGGGGCATATTTGTAAAATAATTGGCATAACGGTCGCGGATTGCGCGCGCTTGGTTTTGCAAAAGTGGTGGAATTTCTGTGATGTAGCTCGCGTTTAGCGCTAACCGTTTGGCAGCACCTGACACCCTCTGCAGGGTGGCAAAACAAATGCCTACATGCGCGGCAGCCTGCGCAGATCAGCCAATCCCGTGGCTCAGGGCGCGGGCGCAGGCCAAAACAGCCGCGCGCGCTTTGGCCAAAGCGGGCCCTTCCAATCGATCGATGGGCCCTGAAACCGCAAGGGCGCCATAGAACTGCCCTGCCGCATCGATAATCGGCGCCGCGACCGAAGAAATCTGCATGTTGCGCTCCCCGCGAGAGACACAACTGCCGTCAGCGTCCAGACGTTTTTGCGCCGTCTTGTCGGCAAGGGTAAATGCGGCCAGAACATGCGCTGCGGCCCCATGTTGCATCGTCAGCCGTGCGCCTTCGTCCAGATGATGGCGCACCGGTTCCGGGGAATTTTCACGGTAAAGGCACAGCCGCTCATCCTGATCGAGCACGTAGAAAGAGGCCGTCTCCCCCGTGTCGCGCACAAGTTTGCGCAAGGCTGGGCGAATGGTTTCCCCCAACTCAAAGTTGCGCCGATAGAGAGCCCCCAAACGCCACAATGCCGGCCCCAGCCGAAAGCGGCGATCTGGCTCGCGTTTGAGATAACCAAAGCGTTCAAGGGAGGTGGCAAGGCGGCTGACATTGCTTTTGTGCAACCCTGTCTCATGGGCGATCTCGGTCAGCGTCAGGGCGCGCCGATCCTGACTGAACGCCTCCAGGATCGATAAGGCTTTTTCGACTGATTCAACGCGTGTTTGTGTCATGTGTTCCACTCTGCGCAACAAATGGGCCGCTGTGTTGCACATAATATTATGATCTGGCTAGGCAGCAAGCATCACCCGATCCGCAAAGCAGGAATGTGCCCATGATGCCGTCTGACACCAGCCCAATCCAGCCGCTCTCTGGTTTGCGGGTTCTGGACCTCACAAATGTGCTGGCGGGGCCGTTTTGCTGTCATCAACTGGCCCATATGGGCGCGGAGGTCATCAAAGTTGAGGCCGCAGGGCGGGGGGATCTGGCACGCCAGTTGGGCGCAGATCCATCCCTGAACGCCGCGCAAATGGGCGTGTCATTTCTGGCGCAGAACGCGGGCAAGAAATCCGTGACGGTCAATCTGAAACATCCCGAAGGCAGGGCCGCTTTGCTGAAGCTTGTGCAATCGGCTGACATTTTGGTGGAGAACTTTCGCCCCGGGGTCATGGATCGACTGGGGGTCGGCTATCAGGTGTTGAAACAGGCAAAGTCGACCCTGATTTACTGCGCCATTTCCGGGTTTGGCCAAGACGGCCCCTGGAGGCATCGCCCGGCATATGACCAGATCATACAGGGCGTGTCAGGTGTGATGTCGATCACAGGCGACACAGACAGCGCCCCGCTGCGTGCTGGCTTTCCCATCGCGGACACGGTTGGCGGGCTCACGGCGGCCTTTGCCATCGCGGCAGCCTGCAACGCGCGTCCGCGCGGCACCTTCATCGATGTGTCTATGCTGGAATCGGTGCTCGCCACCATGGGTTGGGTGGTGTCCAATTATCTGATCGCAGGTGTCACCCCCGCCGCCCACGGCAATGAAAACGTGACCTCCGCCCCTTCAGGCGCGTTTCAGGCACAGGATGGTCTGATCAATATTGCGGCCAACAAAGAGGAACAGTGGGTTTTGTTGACCGATCATCTGGGGCTGTCTGCGCTGCGCACCCGTGCAGATTTTGCAACGCGCGAGGATCGCAAGCAGAACCGTTTGGCCCTGAAGGCGGAGCTCGAGCGGGTGCTTGTCACGCGCCCGGCATCCGATTGGGCGGACGCGCTCAATGACATTGGTGTGCCTGCCGGCGCGGTGCTCTCGGTGCCGGACGTCCTGCACCAGCCCCAGATCGCGGCGCGCGGGTTTTTGCATCACTTTCCTGATGTGCCGGGGGTCGGGCGTGACATTCAAGTTGCAACAACCGGGATCAAACTGGACGGCCATGCGCCCACCGTCACCACGCCGCCCCCGCGTCTGGGGGCCGACAATGAGGCGATCTGGGCAGAGCTGGGGCTCGATCCGGCCAAACTGAAAGAGGAAGGTGCAATATGAGCGAGCGGGACACATCGGTTGCGGACTGGTGGCAAACCGACATCATCGACATGGCCCCCGGAGAGATCCGCCTGCGCGGATACCCGATTGAGGATCTGATCGGGGCGGTAGGGTTTTCTGATATGATCTGGCTGATGACCCGTGGCAGCTTGCCCACCGCAGCACAGGCCCGCCTGTTGGAAAGCGCTCTGGTCGCCGCAGTGGATCACGGCCCTCAAGCCCCCTCGATCGCCACCGCGCGTATGGCCGTGACCTGCGGGTTGGGATTGAATGGGGCGCTGGCCTCTGCTGTGAACCTGCTCGACGATGTGCATGGCGGTGCTGGCGAGCAGGCGGTCACCCTGTTTCACTGGATTGACGAGGCCGTTTCTTCGGGACAGCCGCTCGCGCAGGCCACCGAACAGATGATGCTGCGCTGGCAATCAGAGCATGGAAAATTCATTCCGGGGTTTGGGCATCGCTTTCACAAGCCCACCGACCCCCGCGCGCCGCGATTGCTGGCCTTGGTCGAAGAGGCGCGATCCGCAGGCACTGTTGCGGGAAATTTCGCACAAATTGCGCGCGCGCTTCAAACGGCGCTGAACACCCAAAAGGGCCATGTGGTGCCCATGAACATAGATGGCGCGACGGCGGTGATTTATGCCGAGCTTGGTTTTGCCCCAGCCTTGGCACGTGGTCTATTCTGCCTGTCACGCTCTGTTGGCGTGGTTGCGCACGCGTGGGAGCAAATGAGCCAAGGCGGGCGCAACAAAGGCCCGACACCGCCTGTCCACCGCTGGACCTATACAGGCCGCGACCCCATCGGCAGGCCGGCGCGCGCAGTTGCCACGCCTCAGAACAGCGAGAGAGATGCACACCATCGGGGGGCGCCACGATCGTGAAACGCGGCGCCTTAGCGGCAGTTTGGGGGGCTATGTTTCCCGTTTGGAGGAGGCATAGCGGCTTGAGGCGGTATAATAGTCCTCAAACCCAATGCGTGCGCGCAGCTCGTCAAACGCCATCAGCTCGGATCGCTGGTCTGTGCGCATCTGCTGCAAACAGCCCAGCATCGCCTGCATCGCCACCGCCATCAGCGAAAGAGGGTAGGCGGCGATGGAATAGCCGATGTCGTGCAAGACAGCATTGGGCAGATCCGGGGTTTCACCGCCCTCCACGATGTTGGCCATCTGCGGCAGAGGCACAGCGGCGCAAATCTCGCGCATCTCCGCCTCCGTCTTTGGCGCCTCCACAAACAGGATATCAGCGCCCAGCTTGGCAAATTCTTCGGCCCGGGCGAGCGCCTCGCGCAACCCGTGTTCGTGGCGCGAATCGGTGCGCGCGAGGATCAGGATATCGCCCCCTTCGGCACGCAACTCCTCACGGGCATCCACTGCCGCACGGATGCGGTCAAACGCTTCTGCACGGTCCACAACCGCCTTGCCCGGCGTGTGCCCGCAGCGTTTGGGCGCCAGTTGATCCTCAATCATCACCGCCGCACAGCCTGCGCGGCCAAAACCACGCACCGTGCGTTTGACATTCATCGCATTGCCATACCCGGTGTCGCCATCACCGATCAGCGGAATAGACACCGCATCGGAAATATTGCGCGCCTGATCGAGCACTTCGCCATAGCTCATAAGACCCAGATCGGGTGCACCAATCCGGGCGGCAGATGTGGCAAACCCGGACATGAAGGTCAGGTCATACCCTTCCTGAGCGATCAGTTTCGCCGACAGCGCATCAAAGCAGCAGGGCATGATGTGGCATGTGTCCTGCGCCAGCAGCGCACGCAGTTTTGCGGCTTGAGTCATGTCGAAATCACCATTTGAAAGGAATATAAAGCGCCAGATCCGGCACCAGATAGAGGATCGCCACACTCAGAAGCATAAGCGCCAGAAACGGCCAGACCCCGCGCGCAACTTCGCCCAGAGACACCTTCGCGACGGCCTGTATGACATAAAGGTTCAGCCCCACCGGTGGCGTGATCAGCGCACATTCCACCATGATCACCATGAAGATGCCAAACCAGATTGGATCAAACCCGAGCCCCATCGCCGCCGGCAACAGGACCGGCGTCATGATCAGGATCATCGACAGCGCTTCAAACACCAACCCCATGACGAGCAGCACCACACAGACCAGCAGGATGAATACCAAAGGTCCGTCGATATTGGCAGCGATGAAGGCAGATATGTCCTGAGGAATGCGGTAGAGCGCGATGGCTTTGCCAAACACTTTCGCCCCGGCCACGATCAGCAAAATCGCGGTGGTGGTGATTGCGCTTTCACGCACAGCTTCCCAGAAGGTGGCCCATGTCAGCGTGCGCAGCCAGAACACCGTGATCAGCAAGGCGGCGGCAAAGCCCACTGCGGCGGCTTCGGTTGGGGTGAAGGCACCCGAATAGAGCCCCAGCACAATCAACAGCGCCAGCGCAAATGACGGAAGCGCCCGGATTGAAGTCTCTATGCGCTGCGCCATGTCGGCTTTTTCGGCAGGCATGTAACTTGGCGAGAGGCGCGCATAGGCCATGGCAAAGATCACAAACAAACCCACCAGCAGCAACCCCGGCCCAATGCCTGCAAGGAAAAGCGCGATCACGGATTCTTCGGCGACAAAGCCAAAGACAATCATCGGGATCGACGGCGGGATCAGAATGCCAAGTGTACCACCTGCCGCCAACAACCCATAGACAAAGCGTTTGTCATAGCCCCGGCTCACCATTTCGGGGATCGCGACAGTGCCAATGGTGGCGGCTGTGGCCACGGAGGAGCCGGAAATTGCCGCAAACAACCCGCAGCTGAGGATCGTCGCCACCGCCAGCCCGCCGGGCCAGTGCCCAACCCATGCTTGCACCGCCGCAAACAGATCGCGCCCGACGCCCCCTTTGAGCAGCACATTGGACATCAGCAAAAACAATGGCACCGCCAGCAGGATGAACCCATCCAATGTCGAGAGCACCGCCTGCGGGGCCATCAAGGGCGAAAAGCCCCCAATCATCAGCATGCCCAGCCCAAGCCCACCAAGGGCGAAGGCCACAGGCACGCCAATCAAAAGCAGCGCAAAAAGACAGGCCAGAATAAGAAGGATGGTCATTCGTGGCTGGCCCCCAATGAGGAAAGCTGTGTGCGGGGCAGGGACATGAGCTCCACAATCGCCTGCGCGGTCAGCAGGCCAAAACCCACGGGCACCGACAGTTCCGCCACCCAGCTTGGCAGGTTCAAAAGGGAGCCAGTCGTGCGCCCGCGCACCCAGCTGTCATGGAAAATATCCCAGCTCCAATAGGCAACGATGGCGGAGAAAACGATCAGCACCAAAAGCGACAGTGCCACGCACAACCGTTGAACATGTGCGGGCAGCAATGCTGTGACCGCATTCACTGTGATGTGACGCCGCAGGCTCAACACCCAGCCAAGCGACAGAAGGCAGCCCCAGATCAGGCAAAGTTGGCTTAACTCTGCCGCCCAAATAGTTGGTTTTATGAAAAAATACCGCGCTATAACTTCATAGGTCAGCATTGCGCCCGTCGCGGCCATCAGGCACGCCCCAAACACGCCTGCACAGCGCGACAGTGTTGTGATAATCTGCATGTTCTTTGAAAGCGGGCAGGGCAAAAAGCCGCCGCCGCCCGCGCCCTTCTTCAGTCGCTGCCAGCAGCGTCAAGCACCGTTTTGCCAGCATCCCCCGCTGCAGCGAGATAGGCGTCATAGACCGGCTGCGCTACCGATTTCCACTGCGCCAACTCATCCTCTGTGAGTTCGACAATGGTCATGCCGTTGTCTTTGGCGGCGGCATAGGCTTCCGCTTCAATGGCGGACATCTCGTCGCGTACGCTGTCCTGCGCCACAACGGCGGCCTCGGTGATCTGGCCACGGATCTCCTCTGACAGGCCGTTCCACCAGTCGTTGTTCACCACCACCACAAACTCGATGTCCGCATGGTTGGTCACGGTGATTGTGTCCATCACTTCCCAGAGCTTGCGCGATTTCACGCCGGATACACCGGTCATGCCCACATCGACCGTGCCGCGCTGATAAGCCAGATACTGTTCAGAGCCGGAAATCAGCGTCGGCGCCCCACCAGAGGCGGTTACAAAATCCCCCAGCGTCTTGCCAAATACGCGGACCTTCTTGCCTTCCATATCAGCTGGCGTGCGGATGCCGCCGCCATTGGACAGCATGATCGCCCCACCATAGGCCTGCCAATAGAGCACCTGACCACCGGTTTTCTCAATCTCAGCTTCAATGGTTTCCCGCACAGTAGAGCCTTCCGCCACCGCTGCGCGAACCTTGTCTTCGCTGTTGAGCAGGAACGGCATGTAGAACACATCCACCACCGGCGCGTCCCCGACATAGCGCGTCAGCGAGGCAACCCCTGCCTCAATGGCGCCAGAGCCCACCGCCGCAGGCACCTCTTTGTCTTTGTAAAGCGTGGCACTGTCATAGATTTCCACATCAATCGCGCCATTGGTGCGGGCTTCGACTTCTTTTTCAAACAGAACGAGGTTCTGGCCCAAATGGCTTTTCAGCGGCAGCTGCAGCGAAATCCGCATCTTTTCCTGAGCCGCACCAACAGACGCAGACAAGGCGAGCCCGGCGGCTGCCCCCATAATGATCTTAAACATAATTTTCCTCCCAGTAAGGGCAGGGTCCTCCACCTGCCGCTTGAACTGGATGCAATCAGAGATAGAGCGTGGGCGCAAGCCCCCAAGGGTGCCTCCACGTCAGATCATCACCGGTGCCATCGCTCAAAAAAGGCCCGACACCCCGAAAATTCCGAATTTTTCGTTAACCAAGGGTGCTTTTCGATCTCCACAACTGATTTAATTTAAATTATCAACGTATTTGCAGCATTGTTTCGCTGTGGGAACGATTTCACGGACGACCTTTTCTCATGAAAAACTTGATCCTTAACGGAACCTTTGATTCCGGGGCGGCCCATTGGTCAGGCCGGGACATCGAGGCAAACCACACCGAAAATGCGTATCTGCACAATGGATCAAAGAACCGTGTTGCGGAAATTGATGGGCATCGTGGCCGTATCACCGTTATGAAACAAAGCTTTGAGGTGGATCGCCCGGTTGAGGCCCGCCTCACGCTTGATGCGGCGCTGCGCAATGCCGCCCTGCCAGATCGCGGTATTGATGGCTTCAAAATAGAGGTGCGGGATGATCAGGGGCAAGTGATCGCCGCGCTAACCGTGCTGCCAACATCAAACAGCTGGACCGAAGTCGCCCTGGATGTGCCGTTTCCTTCGGCAGGGACCTACACCCTGAGCTTCACAGAAATTGGCGACAACGACAGCCTCGGCGCGATCGTTGATAACATCAAGATGATGGTGTGTTTTGCCAATGGCACCCTTATCGAAACCTCAGAAGGCCCCAAACGGATCGAAACGCTTGTCGCCGGCGATTTGATCGTCACAGAACGTGGTCTGAAACCACTGCGCTGGGTGTTTGAGCGCGCGCTCAGCGCGGCGGATCTGCGCAAAGAGCCGAAACTGCGCCCCGTGGAAATCGCAGCCGGAGCCCTTGGCGGTGGCTTGCCAACCCAGCCGCTCAGAGTGTCCCGCCAGCATCGCATGGTGGCGCAGTCCAAA
Source organism: Shimia sp. MMG029 (assembly GCF_027947445.1). NCBI lineage: Bacteria > Pseudomonadati > Pseudomonadota > Alphaproteobacteria > Rhodobacterales > Roseobacteraceae > Shimia > Shimia sp. MMG029. The sequence goes on from NZ_JAQJIM010000008.1 coordinate 190,683, forward strand.
CTGACCAAACGCATGTTTGGCACCTCAGAAATCCTGTTGCCCGCCATTCGCTTGACCACATTGCCGGGCATATCTGTCTGCGAAGAGGACACGGCGCTCTCCTACTTCCACTTATTGTTTGACGATCATGAAATCGTGCGCGCCAACGGGGCACCAAGCGAGAGTTTTCTTGTCACAGCCCGCTCCTTTGACGCATTGTCAGAGGCAGCCCAAGACGAGTTGCGGCTTCTGTTCCCTGACATGATTGAGACACGCGCGCAGTCCGAGGCGCCAGCGCGACCTGTCCCGGAACCGAAACGGCAAAAGCGGTTTATGGCACGCCTGACAGCCAATGGTCGCAAACTCCTCGAAGCGGCCTGATTTTATCCACCCGAAACGATAGCGTGCCCACCAGATGCCGGGCTTGCAGCTTTGAGCCTTCGCGCCCTCTGCACACGACGGACGTTTCACCTCTAAGATGATTCTTTTAGACGCGGAACTTCACCCTCAAAATCCCTTAGTCTCAGCAGTTTGACGTGAACGTCAAAAAAATTCACATGCGGCCAAAAAAAACATTACTATAAATCATACCTTTGCATCGTTTCCGCAAATCATTGCCCAAAACGTGGGCAAAATTTAAGTAACCCATTAAGTAAATCGACCTAGTGCGTGCCGCGTCTTAAAAGCAACCACAGGTTTCCCAAATGAAACGTTTCTTCAACAAGTTTTCGACGCGGATCGTCACGCTTGCGATGTTAGCGCTCGCACTGTCCGTTGTCCTAACAGTGTTGTTGCAAGTTCAAACGCGTAAAACGGTCGAAGAGCTCCGAAACGAAGAGCTTCACGCCATCACCGAAGTCGCCGTCAGCCTACTTGACGATCTCGACGCCGCTGTTAAATCCGGCAAATATGAGCCAGAACGCGCCCGTGCCTATGCCCGGGATCGTCTGCAATCCATGTCTTATGGGAAAGACGGTTACGTCTATGCCTTTGACACCAATCTGGTTATACAGGCACACCCCGCAAATCCGGAATGGGTGGGCACCAACAAAGGCGACTTGGCTGATATCTATGGCGTTAAAATTCTTCAGGAAATGAAGAATGTAGCGCTCAGAGATGGGCATGGCCTGACCACCTATCACTTCAACAAACCCGGCAGCGACGCACCGCAGGTCAAAGTGGGATATGCCTATCTTTTTGAGCCTTGGGGCTGGGTCATTGGCACCGGAGCCTATCAGGCGGATCTCGAAGAACGCCTGGCATTTATCCGCATGGAGGCGATCCTCATTTTGGGGGTGATCCTGCTGGTTATGGGCTGTGCGGCCCTCGTCATAACGCGCAGCCTGACCAAACCAATGGGCCAGCTTGGCACCCGCATGCTCAGCCTGTCTGAGGGCGACACCCAAAGTGACATCCCATTGGTCGCGGTGGAAAACGAATTGGGCGATATGGCCCGCACTCTGGATGTGTTTCGCAGCGCCCTGGAACGCCAGCGCGAACTGGAAGCTGAGCAGCGCATCAATGCGCAAAATCAGGCGGCGGTTGTTCACACCCTCACACAGCATCTCGCAGAGCTGTCGGCGGGCGATCTGACCGGTCAGATCACAACCACTTTCCCGGCGGACTATGGTCAACTTCGGAGTGACTACAACACCTCGCTCAACACGTTGGACACCACCGTATCCGAGGTGGCCGACAATGCGCATTCTATTGGCGCAAGCGCACTGGAGATCGATCAAAGCGTGCGTGATCTGTCCAAACGGACAGAGAGCCAGGCCGCCACATTGGAGGAAACCGCAGCCAGCCTGAACGAACTGACAGAATCCGTGCGCAGTGCTGCGCTCAGTGCGCGCAATGTGGAAACCACCATGCATCAGGCGCAGGAAGAAGCTCAGGCCAGCGGCGCAGTGGTTGAAAGCGCGGTGGAAACCATGCATGAGATTGAACGCAGCGCCAGCCATATCTCCCAAGTCACGAAACTGATTGACGATATTGCGTTCCAAACCAACCTGCTCGCCCTCAACGCGGGTGTGGAGGCCGCCCGTGCAGGCGATTCCGGGCGTGGCTTTGCGGTCGTGGCCTCGGAAGTGCGGGCGCTGGCGCAACGTTCCTCTGACGCGGCGATGGAGATCAAGGACTTGATCGGAGACTCATCCAAGCATGTAGAGCGTGGGGTACAGCTTGTCGGTGAAGCAGGGGGCGCGCTGCGCACCATTGTCGATCAGGTGAGCCATATTTCAGCGCTGGTTGCCAATATTGCGCACGGGGCGGAACAGCAGGCCGATGGTCTTGGCGAAATCAATGAAGGGGTTGCCCATCTCGATGAAGTAACACAGAAAAACGCAGCCATGGTCGAAGAGGCGTCAGCCGCCGTGCATATCCTGAGCGATGATGCGCAAAGTCTGACAACGCTGATTGATCGGTTTCAGACTTCCGGCGGCGCGGCGTCCACTTTCTCACAATACGGTCGGCGTCTGCCTGCCAGCGCCTAAAAATCACAGGGCGTCCAGTCTTGGGCGCTCTGGTCATCACGGGGAGCGAAAAGCCGCCCCGCGTGGCATCGCGACCAACTCCTGCAACTGCGCTGACATTCCAAATCGCAACATCAGAACTTTGAACGCGCTCTGAGCCTAAAGGCGCAAATCGACGAGTCGGCCTTCGCGCAGCTCATAGGTGTCTGGCGCCAGTGCCTCTCGAAAGGCGGGTGTGTGGCTGACCAGCAAGATCGCTTGTGGCAGCCCTTTCAAGATTTCCAACAGCCGCGCTTCGTTTTTGGTGTCGAGCGCATTGGTCGGCTCATCAAGCAGCAGGGCCTCAGGCTCCATCGCCAGAACGGTTGCCAAAGTCACCAAACGTTTCTCACCGCCAGAAAGCTTGTGGGTGATGCGATCCCGCAGATGCATCAGATCCAGATCGCTCAGCACACGATCCACTATCGCGAGCGCCTCAGCCTTGCTGCGCCCAAGATTGAGCGGCCCAAAGGCGATGTCTTCGGCAACGGTTGGGCAAAACAGCTGATCATCTGGGTCTTGAAACACCAGACCAATTCGGCGACGCACCTCGTGAAAATCGGCCTCCGATTGCCGCTCTTGGCCAAAAATCATGATCCGCCCGTCATCGGGTTTCTGCAAGCCAAGCGCAATGCGAAAGAGCGTCGATTTACCCGCCCCATTCGCGCCGGTGATCGAAATCCGCTCGCCCGGCTCCAGCCGCAGCGACGCCCCATCCAAAACCGGTGCATGACCGGGGTAGGCAAACCGTATGTCTTCCAGATGCAAGATGGTCATAGATGGTCCAGATACAGCAGCGCCACGCACAGCGCAGATAGGGTTGCGGCAAACACATAGTCACGCCGATGCAGAGAATACTCCTGTAGCAAAAAAAGCCGCCCAGAGAACCCCCGGCATTTCATGGCGCCCAGAATGCGCTCAGACCGTTCAATCGCCCGCACCAGCATCATTCCGACCAGATAGCCAAAACTGCGGTAGGTGTGCCAGTTCGTGCCGGGCCGAAACCCGCGGATCTTCATCGCGCCGCGCAGGCGCAGGTATTCTTCGCGCAGCACCTCGATGTAGCGGATGGTGAACATCAACAGATGCACCAGCACCTCCGGGCAGCGCAGCCGATGCAGCGCGTGACCAAGGCTCACCGGCTCCATGGTGCCCACCAGCACCATCAGCGCAAGGATCACCGCATTGGCCGTCAGCGCGATTTCAATCGCTTTCCACAGCCCCTGCCAGCTGGCCGGGAAGCCAAACACCGTGAACATCGCATCCCCAGGCATGGAAAACGGCATCAGCACCAGCATAAAAATGATGAACCCATCCATCATCACCATGCGTTTGAGCGTGCGCCGCTTGGGCAGGCGTGAGGCCACGAGCAAGCCAAGAGACACCGCAAAGGCCCCGATCAGCGCCGGAATGCTGTGTAAGGCGACGGTCGCAATCGCAAAAACACAGACCATCACAATGCGCATGCGCGGATCCAGCTCTCCGACCGGCCCATACAGCCGCCCGTCGCCTGCCTCCGCCAGCGTCTTGGCCTGTGGTTCCAGCGCGTGTGCCATCAGGCGGCCAGCTTTTTGCGGGCGGCCACGTAAAAGCCGATGCCAAACAGGCCGACAATATAGCCGATGCCGCCCAGAATGGTCTGTAAATCATTGTGCTCGCGATAGGCGGCGATTTCGCGCCGCAGGGGGCGCACCTCAGCGCGCACCGCCTCCGCGATCACCGCGCGCTCTTCAGCGCTGAGCGAGGCCAGCATGACTGCGCCCTCACCAACAGCCGGTACAGGCACGGCGGTTTCCACGACCTCTGCCGCAACGCCCATGATCTCTGCCACCTCTTTGGCGGGCATGGTCACTTCGGCGATGTGGCCCGCGCCCATATCCGCATAAAATGTATGCGCCACAGCGCTGGTGGGGGTGAAGAGGAAAAACCCGTCTTCATCGGTCACGGTGCGGCCCAGCTCGGCACCGTCTGGCCCGGTGACAACCACCTCTTGCGCCACCGCCATATCCCCGTTGGAAAATCCCAGCTCACCTTCAATGGCGTCGCCGGACGCAAACACACCTGCAATCACCTTATGCGCCGCAGCGGGCAGGGGCGCCAGCACAGTGCCAAGCGTCAACGCACAGATCAGGATCAACTGTTTCATGCGGTCCGGTCCTTCAAAAAGAGTTCGGGCTTCACCCGACGTGCCAGCAATACGGCAAACCCGGTCAGCAGCGCCTCAATGCATATCACCGGGATATGGGCAAAAAACACCAGTTTTGCCGCTGGTATGAATTCATCGCCTGACAACGCCAGTGATACGGCGACCAAAGCGGTGGTTGTGGCAATTGCAAACGCGCCACCAACAGCCCCCCAAATCGCGCCTTGCACGGGTGCGCCACGGCCAATCAAGCCGCCAAACAGCATCCACGCCAGAACCGCAGGCAGGGCAATATTCACGGTGTTGATGCCCAGCACCGTCAACCCGCCAAAACCAAAGAACACCGCCTGCAACAACAGCCCGACAAACAGGGCCGGGAAGGCGGCCCAGCCGAGCAAAAGCCCGGCCAGACCATTCAGTATCAAATGCACAGAGGACGGGCCAATCGGCACATGGATCAGCGAAGCGACAAAAAAGCTCGCCGAAAGCACCCCAGCTGTGGGGATGCGATCCAGATCCAGGGATTTCAATCCCATAGCGATGCCACCCACGGCAGCCACCGCGCCGCCGATCACCACAGGGTTGGAAAGGGCTCCGTCAACAATGTGCATAAAAGGCTTACTCCAGATCCCAGGCGCGGATCCAGATCACCGCGTCTTGGCTCAGCTCTTTGCCTTCATGTTCTGTCGCAGGGCCGGATCCCAGCGCAGCAAAACCCCAGTAGCCCGCTTTTGGCACACCAAAGGAGAAATAGCCGTTGTCATCAGAGATCGCGACAATCGCGCCACCTGGAAGAGGGGACACGGTGGCCGCTTTCGCGCCGGTGCCTTCCATCTCTGGCTCTGCTGCCATGTACTCGATTTCAATCTCTGCACCGGCCACAGGCTGGCCTTCGCTCAGAACACGACCGGTGAAGGTGGAGCCCGCAACAATGTTGTAAGGCTTGTTCAGCGGCAGAATTTCTGTCGCCAGACCCTGCGGCTGATCCCAATCAGTCGGCAGCTCGTTGCGGTTCAGATAGGTCTTGGTGATCTGCTGAATGTAGATGTCTTCGGACTCTTCATAATAAGGCGCAGGCACGGTCACGACCACATAGTCGCCAGAGCGCTTCACAGGCACAGTGCCGTTGAACGCCTTCGCGCTGTTGTCTGGGCCGTCAAAGGTGGTCTCTTCCAGAGTGCCCATCAGATCGGTTTTTTCACCGTTGTGAATCACAAAGAACTCTTCCGGCTTCTCCAGGGTCATCACATGACCGGCCTCATGGGGGTGCCAGAAGATCAGCTTCACAGGCACATCGCCCGGACGCTCAATCATTGTGTCTTCTGTATATTCCAAAAGAAAATGTGCCTGCGCCATCGCTGGGATGGTCAGGGCGGCTGTGGCCGCCAGCAGCAGTTTTTTCATAAATTTGGTCCCTATCACGTCGCGCCTACCCCGGCGCATTTCTTTGTATGACTTCAGGGCGCGCAGAACCGGTTGCGAAACACACAAGCGGACCCAGCGCGCACCCCGTCGCCGATGACGGCCGCCTCATACAAGGCGACCAGTCCGGCAGGTCTCCTGACTCGCGGGTCCAAACACGAACTGGCCTTCCCGGTTGCCCAGTGGCGCAATCAGCCGTGCTCGCCGCTTACAGTTGCGGGGGCAGTTGCAGACTTGGCCCAAAATACAGGCCGCACTGCATTCCCTTTTGCTTCCGGGGTATCCCGGAACCGAACATGCGGCGTTCTTGCCAGATACAATGAGATCCGGTCAATGCCAGATTGCGACGAACCTGCACACAATTACGAAAGATCGCACCCCTTTGACTGCTCCACCGTTTGATTGGTCACAAGCAAAATGGCCCGAATTGTCACAGCGAAGTGCAGTGCTGCGTCAATCATGGCTCTTGATACGGCACCGCCCATTCTTTCAATGTAGAGCCAGCGTTCCCCACAGTGGGGCGCCGCGGGATCTGATTTATGCCAGGGACGTTTCCAGATGCCACACCGTTGGGCAGATGCTTCAGAGGCCAATGAACCGGTGCTCACATTGTGGCCGCACCGCTCACTGCCACATCGTGGCTTTGCAGCCATTGTGCTGTTTGCGTTCACTGCAGGCACCATACCGCTCTACGGCTTGATTGGCACAGTCTTGTTCTGGGGCATTTTGCCCTTCATTCTGCTGATGGTTTGGGGCCTATGGTATGGCCTGCGCAAGTCCTACAAGGACGGCAATGTGTTTGAGGCGTTGTCCTTAGCCGCAGACACGCTTCATCTTTCACACAAACCCGCCAGCGGCACGGCCTCAGAATGGTCTTGCAATATTTATTGGGCGCGCACGCAGATGCACGTTCATGGCGGGCCGGTGCCGCACTACGTCACGCTCTCCGGCAATGGGCGCACCGTCGAGATTGGCAGCTTTCTGACAGAGGATGAGCGCAAAACGCTTTATGTCGAACTGAGCGATTTTCTCGCAGATCGCGCTGCGACGCAGTATTAAGGCAGAATCACATGCAGGATTTGGCGTTGCTGCGTGCGTTGCGTTTACTGTGCAGCTTTTTGCGGGGGTGCGAAATTGCACCTCCGCAATACAGTCGTGATACCGACGCAATACCGACACTGTTTTTTCAGGCTTTAAACTTGCGTTGAAACGTTAACGCACCTGCAAAAAGCTGTCGCGAGGATCGTCGAGGGGCAGGGGATGGCCTAGGCCATCCCGCCTTTGATCAAACCCTGCGCGATCTGTGCATAAGCCTGCGCCATATCGCTGCTTCCGGCGGCAATTGGCGTTCCGCCATCTCCGGCAAGGCGCGTGTCCAGATCAATCGGCAGGGCACCGAGCAGCGGAACGCCCAGCTTGTCTGCCTCTGCGGCCACGCCCCCATGCCCAAAGATATGGGACTCATGCCCACAGTTCGGACAGTGGAAAAGACTCATGTTTTCAATGAGTCCCAAGACAGGTGTCTTCAGCTGATCAAACATGCCAAGCGCCTTGCGTGCATCTAGCAGGGCCACATCTTGCGGTGTGCTCACCACAATCGCGCCGGTCAGCTCTGTTTTCTGACACAGGGTCAGCTGCACATCACCTGTACCGGGCGGCAGGTCCACAATCAAAACATCAAGTTCGCCCCATTGAACCTGTGTCAGCATTTGTTGCAACGCCCCCATAAGCATCGGCCCACGCCAGACAACCGGTTTGTCTTCCTCCAGCATAAAGCCGAGCGACATGATCGTAACACCATGAGATTGCAGCGGAATAATGGTTTTCCCATCCGGGCTTGCCGGGCGTTTGTTGACCCCCATCATGCGCGGTTGGCTGGGGCCATATATATCTGCATCCAGCAAACCCACCTTGCGTCCTTGCTTGGCCAGCGCGACAGCAAGGTTGGAGGATACAGTTGATTTCCCCACACCGCCTTTGCCAGATCCCACTGCTAAAATGCGCTGGACACCGGCCACTTTCATTGGCCCAGCCTGTGGTTTGGGATGGCCGCCAATCTTCAGACTGGGTGCGGCTTTCTTGGGGGCAGGGGCATTGTCATGGGCTGTCAATGCAACCTGTACATTTGCCACACCTGGCAACTGCGCAACGGACGCTTCCGCCGCCTTGCGCAACGGCTCCATCAGCCGTGCTATATCTGCATTGGGCGCCTCAAGAACAAAGCGCACCGTATCGCCATCAATTGTCAACGCGCGCAAGAAATCCCGCGAAATCAAATCGCCCCCATCAGGTAAGGCGATCTTGGACAACACCCCCTGCACATCTTCTTTGGTGACGGGCATGCTCAACTCCTATGCTGCAAGTGCAAAATGCGGACACTCTTCCGTGTCTCACCTAAGGATTCCTTAACATTTCTTCAAGGTTTACGGCATCTTGCCCAATTATTGTGCACCGTGCCGTTACGTAACGTACGATATTCCATAGATGCATAACTGGTTTGCGAAGGAAGCCATTGTGCGTCCGCAGCATGATCCCATATACCCCTCATCAAGCGAACGATAACACTCACACCAGCGAGTAACGATTATGGCATACGTAGCAAACAGCGCCGCAGTGGCAGCACCGAAGGCATCCGGCCTTTCTGGCATTTTTGCCTCCCTGGCAGAGCGCTTTCGTCAGTACCGCGTGTACCGCACAACATACAACGAGCTGAGCGCTCTTTCCAATCGCGAACTGAGCGATCTTGGCATGAGCCGCTCCATGATCCGCCGCCTGGCCATCGAAGCCAGCCGCGAAGCATAAGTTTCTTGGGAAGCCACTCCTCCCTCAGGCTTTCCAATTCTGCGACGATGCCTCTCCTCCTCCCTGGTATCGTCGCGGCGAACAACGGGCCCCTATGGCCCAAAGAGCTCAAGGCTCTCCTCTCCTCCTCCCTGGAGAGACTTGAATAAAGCGACGGCGCCTCTCCTCCTCCCTGGCGTCGTCGCAAAAAAATTTGGGCTGAACAAAAAGCCCAACGAAATCAAGGGCTCTCTCTCCTCCTCCCTGAGAGTTCTTGAGACTAGAGCGACGGCACCTCTCCTCCTCCCTGGTGTCGTCGCATCAGAATTCCGGGCTCCGAAAGCCCAACGAAATCAAGGGCTCTCTCTCCTCCTCCCTGAGAGCTCTTGTGACTAGAGCGGCAGCACCTCTCCTCCTCCCTGGTGCTGCCGCTGCAATAATTCGAGCCTCTGGCTCACCGATATCAAGGCGCTCTCTCCTCCTCCCTGAGCGTTTTGTGTGAAGCGCGGCGACATCTCTCCTCCTCCCTGATGTCGCCGCTGTCTTCTCCCTTCAAGGCACTGTCGCAAACCCAAACCGCTCCATAGGGCGGGCGTTTGCCGTTGTTTTGGAGGTGAGCCTAAAGGGGCCGAATTTTCGAAAAATGTTGTTTAGAGTGCATCAGGCATGAATTTCCTGAGACGTCTTCTCTGTGATTGCAGGCGCAGGCTTGCGAAAGCCTCGGCTTACTATGATTCAGGCCCGATGACAGGGGGCACGTGTAAGCACGATAATCCTATAATGAGTGTTATGTTATATATATTGAGGCGTGGAAACTGATATCAGATCCCAAGCTTACTGAAAGAATTGCTGAGGATGGTTTGGGTCCTCAAATATCTTTTACCAGTCTTAGTGCGTCATAAATGGCGGCATGTATGTTTCGGGCAGAAACGGCGTCGCCGATGCGAAACAACTGGAAATGCCCATCCGGATTACGCAACGCCTTTTGCGGCGCACCACCAATCAATGCATCATAGTCGACAGCGCCGAGATTCGTGCTGAATGGTTTTAAGTCAAAATAAAGATCGTCCATGGGCAATGTGCCATAGTTCACCACAACCTGGTCGTATTCTTTTGTATCGACATGGTCGCTGTAGTCAGTGCCGATCAACGCATTCAGTCGAATGCCAGCTTGTTCTACACCAAGCAGCCGTCGCGTGACTGTGAATGTGACGTCCTTGTCCTGTAGCGCGCGCATATATGGCACGAGGTTCATCGCCATGACTTCTGGAGCGAAAGTTCTGTCCGGCGTCATGATTTCTACTTTGCTGCCAGCTGCTGCTGCCAGCTCTGCGGCCTGCAAAGCTGCGTGATCGCCGCTTTCATCGTAAATCAAAACGGATTTGGCGGGCTTTATGTCTCCGGAAATCAGATCCCATGCGGTAATGATATGCTTTGCTTCAGTCCCAGTTTCAAAGAGTTCAGTATTTGGCAATCCGCCCGTCGACACAATGACAACGTCTGGATTAAGTTCAATGATATCATTGATTTCTGCCCATGTGTTGAACCTAAAAACCACGTCTTGTGCCGCGCATTGGGCCATGCGCCAGTCTATGATTGCCATCATCTCTCGCCGGCGCGGGGTCTGGGCGATGAGACGTATTTGACCGCCTGGGTCAGGCTGCAATTCAAACACAATGACTTCATGGCCACGCATGGCGGCGACACGTGCCGCCTCAAGTCCGGCTGGCCCCGCGCCAATGACAACAACGCGGCGTTTTTGTTTGGCAACAGCGATTTCATGCGGCATCGTAAGTTCCCGCCCGGTTGCCGCGTTATGAATGCAAAGCGCCTCACCTGCTTGATAGATGCGGTCCAGACAATAGGTGGCGCCCACACAGGGCCGGATATCGTGCTCGCGTCCCTCAGAAATCTTGCGGACGATATGTGGGTCGGCCATGTGGGCGCGCGTCATGCCAACCATATCCAGAAGTCCCGCCTGAACGGCGTGGCGCGCGGTCGCTACATCGGGAATCTTTGCGGCATGAAAGGTAGGCATGCCTGTCGCGGCTTTCACACGGCCTGCAAAATCAAGATGCGGGGCATTTGCCATCCCCTGAACCGGGATAATGTCGGTCATTGCAGGATCAGTATGGATGCGCCCTCGTATGACATTGAGGAAGTCCAGTTTGTTGGTCGCGGCCAATCGCCTGGAAATCTCTATCCCCTCCTCTTCGGTGATGCCGCCTTTCTGCGCCTCATCGGCGGTGTAGCGGAACCCGACTATGAAGTCCTCCCCAACACGCTTGCGGATCGCATCCAGCACATCCATCGGGAAGCGCAGGCGATTTTCCAGTGTATCAGCGCCGTAGGGCCCGCTCAGGTCGTTGGTGAGTGGCGACCAGAACTGGTCTAACAGATGGCCATAGACCTGCAATTCAATACCATCCATGCCCCCAGCTTGCATGCGTTCTGCTGCATCTGCGAAATCACCAATGATGCGTTCAATGTCCCAATCTTCGATCAGCTTAGGGAACGCCCGATGCGCCGGTTCACGATGTTTGGAAGACGACACAGACGGCAACCAATCTCCCTTATTCCAAGCGGTTCTGCGCCCCAAATGGGTCAGTTGAATCATAACGGCACAGCCATGTTCGTGGCAGCTATCAGTGAGGTCCCGTATCCAGGGAACCACCTCGTCTTTGTATGCCAAGATATTGTTGAAAACGGGCGGGCTGTCCTTTGACACTGCCGCGGATCCTGCGGTCATCGCCAAAGCGACCCCAGCTTTTGCACGCTCTTCATGGTAGGCGCGGTATCGCTCTTTTGGCATTCCGTCGACGGGATATGCCGGTTCGTGGCTGGTTGTCATGATCCGGTTTTTCAACGTCAAATGTTTGAGTTGATAAGGTTGAAGAAGAGGATCTTTGGACATTGTGGTTCCCGTCGTCTGGCAGAAGGCTATCTTGACACTTGTGTCGAGTTTACCCTCAACGGTTCTTGACACATCTGTCAAGAAGGATATTGGTAGGGAATGTCAAAATCAGCTCCCCCGAAGCAACGCGGCTCACGAGACTTATGGCTTGCAGGCGCAAATGAACTCCTTGTCACCCGGGGCATCGACGGTGTGAACATCATGGCGCTTTCCCGTCATCTAAATTTATCGCGGACGGGGTTTTATTGGTTCTTCAAAGATCTTGAGGAGCTTCACATCGCAATGGCTGAACATTGGGAAGTCACGAACACTTCGAGCATAATCGAGCGCTGTGAAATGCCCGCCGACAACCTTTGCGAAGCAATGTTCAATCTGATTGATTGCTGGCTGGACTCGGCACTTTTTGACGCTGATTTAGACATGGCTATACGCGACTGGGCACGTAAAAGTAAGGCGATCAAGCAACGATTAGATGCGGTGGACCACAACCGAATTGAAGCCGTTACTGCGGTTTTTCTACGCCACGGCTACACCCCGGAGCAGGCTCAGGTTCGCGGCGCGACAGTTATATGCACGCAGACTGGTTACTTCTCAATGGATATACAAGAAGACCCCGACGAACGTCTGAGGCGCGTGCAATACTATGTTGAACTCTTTGCAGGGGAAGCGCCTTCGCAAGAAGACATCGCAGCCTTTCATGACCGGCACAGAGACAAGTGATGTTGCGTCTGTTGCGTCCTAAGTATGCCGAAAGTGCTTAAGAATAACTGATACGTTTAGGGTGGCAGTCAAAAATGAAAATTGGATACCTAGGTTTTGGAACCATCGCTCTGGCTTGTGCGCAAGGTCTGGTGGAAGACGGCCATGACATCATCGTAAGCGAGCGCAGCAAAACGAATGCGACGCGCATGTCCGAACGCCATGGAAACGTACGTGTCGCAAGCAATCAAGCGCTCTTGGACACATGTGATGTTGTTTTCCTAGGCACCACAGCCGAGGTTGCTGACGCTCTGCTCGAAGATCTGGCGTTTCGCGAAAATCAGACGGTCCTCTCTTTCATGGTGGGTATGCCTGCCGAGAAAATTGCCAAACTCGTGGCGCCAGCGACGTTTGAAGCGATCGTAATCCCGTTTCCGTCTATCGCTCAAGGGGGGTCACCTCTTCTGACTTATCCAAAGTCCCCCACAACCGAAACGCTCTATGGTCGTGCCAACACCATTATCCCTATGAAATCAGAAGCAGATTTCAATGAGTTTCTGGCGGCGCAAGCGCTTCTTTCAGTGGTTGCAAAGCTCATGGCTGTCAGCGTTGATTGGCTTAGTGAGAAAACGGAAGACCCAGTTGCTGCAGAGCAGTTCCTTAGACTTTTGATCGGTGGCTCTATCATGGCAGAGCCCATAACGACTCCAAATGTCATGTCAAATTTGGTGTCGTCTCTCAACACGCCAGGAGGCTTGAACCAACAATTGCGCGAATTCATGGCTGACACAGGGACCTATGACGAACTGATCGATGGGCTCAACGTGCTTTCAGCGCGCCTCAACCGCTCTTGATCCGGCCCCAGTCGCCGTGCGCCAGACCACCTCTTCTCAAACATAGATCCCAACTGCTTGGGGCTGATCTGACTGGAGCAAATACGGCTCCCTTGACTGTATCTGCTTTCGTCTTCGAGGCGTGCTTTGGTTTCGCGTAGGTGCGATTTGGAACCATCATGCGATTTTGGTCGGTCACGTCGGCGCCCTCATCGAGCTGGTCTTTGGTTTACAAACTCTTACCAATACGCATGGGTGTTACAAAGACACGCAGAGAGCATCTAATTGAGCCGCGGTAGCGATGTCAGCAACTCTCGCCATTCCCTTGGAGCGGACCAGGGATCGGCGGCCATGGCGGCAAAACACTTTTGATCCATATCGTAGAGCTCCAGTTGCCAATGCAATGCAGAAGCCGTCACCCAGACTTCTTTCACGGCATTAAAATCCATGGAGAACATTGACCTGCCACATCCCACAATCCAGAAGTTGCCGAGCGTCGCAATCGTTTCAATAGATCCCGTCTGCGCCTGCAGAACGCCACCAGACGGTACCATCCTGACAAACGCGCGTTTGCGATCTTTGAGGTATGTCAGCAGGCTCGGTAACACGGCTGGCAAGACTCGCCAGGCCCTATTGGCTCCGAGATAAGGCAGGTTTTGCCTTCTAACCCTGCCTTGCATGCGCATTATTTCATTCAGATGCATACCGGCATCGTTGCGATCCCAATGCTGACGCGCTTGGCGAACAGCATTCAAAGGGATTACATTGGCTGCCGTATCTTCTGGCTCTGCCCCCGCTGGGGGGCAAGAAGAGGTGGGATCCAAAGAGAGCGCAACGCGCTCATCATATTCTTTCACAAACTGCACGCGATGATGAATGGTGCCCGTCACACCTGCAGCCACAAGGCTACCGGGCAAACGAGCAACCGAACTCAGAGCGCTCCGGCTCAACGATAGCGGTGCTCCGGGATCCAGGCGTAAGGACACCCTACGTGAACTGATACGAAACGGCATAGCGGTCGTTTGGAGCGGCGCATATCCGCCCCGCCCCGAGATCAAAGCACTCTCATTGCGCGTTGTAATCAAAGCGTCATCGAACTGAGTGCCCAATAACGCGAGTGTTTCCATATCGAGGCCGAGTGCTGTGACCCCAACAAGGCTACGCAACTCAGCCAAGCTTGCGGGGGCCTCCCGCGACAGCTTTCGAAAACAACGGTCAGCAGTACAGCACTCAGACATCTTTGGCTCAGTCCTCGACCATCACCTTAGTAAACGTCTCGCACATAGCGTTTTTCGCGTTTGAGCGTATTTACATAGTCAGTTGCGCCTTCCTGTGAGAGGCCACCGTGATCGGCAATCACCTGGTGCAGGGCTTGATCCACGTCTTTCGCCATCCTGGTTGCATCGCCGCAAACATAGAAATGCCCGCCTTCCTGCAACATGCCAAACAGTGCCTTGCCATTTTCAAGCATGCGATTTTGAACGTAAATTTTCTCGGCCTGATCACGAGAAAACGCAAGATCAAGTCGCGTCAACAAACCCGAAGCGCTCATGGCGCTGATCTCGTCTTCATAAATGAAGTCACTTTCGCGATGCTGATCGCCAAAAAACAGCCAGTTTGCGCCTTGTGCGCCAAGCTCGCGGCGCTCTTCCAAGAATGCACGGAACGGCGCAATACCAGTCCCTGGTCCGACCATAATCATGGGCACATCATTGTCCTGCGGCACGCGGAAGCTTTTGTTTGGCGACATAAAAATACCGGCGGTTGCACCTTTTGGCACCTGATCGGCAAGGAATGTAGAGCAAACACCATTGTGCACGCGGTGATTGTAGTTCCAACGCACTGCAGCAACCGTTAAGTGGACCTCACCAGCATGAGCCTTTGGACTTGAAGAAATTGAATAAGCCCGGTGCTGCAGCGGCTTGAGCCAACTGACAAACTCTTCGACATCCAGTGCCAGATTTGGATTTAAGTTAAGCAGGTCAAGGCTGTCCTTGCCCCAAAGAAATGCCTCCAATGCTTCTTTGTCACCATTGCCAACAACATGGCTAAATTCATCATGATTTGCCAACGGTTCCAGCGCGCGAATGAGATCACGTGAAGGTGTCATGATCTCCAGACCAGTTGACAATAGTGCACCAAGTGCTTGATCTCGACCGGCCACGTCGGTGTCTTCTGCAACACCCAAGCGCTTTAGAATGCCACTCACCAAATCCGGCGCATTCACCGGCATCACTCCCAAGGCATCCCCTGCCTCGTAAGTCATTCCGCTTTCTCCCAGATCAAACGCGATGTGGCGAATTTCCTTGGCTGACTGCGCACCCGAGAGAATTTGGTTGTCCGCCACTTTGGCCAGAAAGGGAGATTTGCGTGAGTAAGCTGATTTTTCAGTTTTGGATGTAGCGGTCTGCGTTTCAGGCGCCGCCGTCGTACTCTGGGCAGCATCATCTACATCAGGGATCGTCGCAGCCAACCATTCAGCAGCGGCATCTTCGAAATCGATGTCGCAATCGACACGAACTGCCAGACGTTTCGCCCCAAGTTGCTCAAGTCGCGTGTCAATCAGCTTGCCCGCCTGACAGAAAAACTCGTAGCTCGTGTCCCCCAAAGCCAGAACGCCGTAATTCAGGTTCGCCAAACGCGGCGCCGTTTCTGCCGAGAGTGCGTCCCAGAAGAGTTCGGCATTATCTGGCATTTCACCTTCGCCATAGGTTGAAATGACCACAATCACGTTTTCCATTGCCGCCAGTTGATCCATCTCAACAGCGTCAAGTTCCGTCACACGCGGCGCAAAACCCTTGCTTTTGGCCAATTCTGCTGCGTCATTGGCAACCTCTTCGGCGTTGCCTGTTTGCGTGCCAAACAAGATGTCCAGAGGCTTGGCCTTCACCTGTTCAGGCGCAGTCGCAGCGCTCGTCGTTCCTCCGATAGACAGACGCGAGTGCAACCCCGCCAAAAATCCACCAAGCCAAGTGCGTTGCTCGCCAGAAAACGGCGCATCATCTGGAATATAGGGGGCGTTCATATCTTTACTCCGCTGCCGTCCGGGCCACCATCTCTGGCAGCGCATTTTGGGCGAACAGTTCATCAAAGCTTGGAATTGTACCAAGCGCGTTCCGGTTTTTGGTGTCCTGATGCAGGATCCAGCTGTAGGTCCCGGGGCTGTCCATGCTCAGGATGTTGCGCATAGACAAAGCCCGTTTGAAGTCGCTCAGTCGTTTGTGCGCTACCAGCGTCGCCAAACCGAGGTCGTCGTAATCATTCACAGCTTTCTTGGCGTGTTTGGACAGGTCGAGCATCAGGCTAAAGTCCTCAGTCAGCACCAAATTGCGTGCGGTTTTATCCAACGCCAGTCGATCCGCTGTTTTTCCTATGCGTTTGGCGGCGAGGGTCTGCGCCATTTCCAGCACGGAATAACTGTTGATGAGACGGAACATTTCTTCCGTATCCATTTCGCCGTAGTCCGGAGTCACCCCTTTGTGGACCGGACGGCCGGACTTCCATGCTTTCTTGAGCGCAGAAATCTGATGTTCGGCCAAGGCTGTCGAGAGCTCTTCCACCAGATCCTTGCGGCTCTTGGATTTGAGTATCTCGTCGGCGTCCTGATACTGCAGCAGCGCCTTTGGCATGACCCAGGCCATGTGCTTTTGCGCGTCTTCCCAATTGGATAGCAAGTCCCGCGCCTTGGCAGAGCCTGTGGCCTCGTGGTGCCAGTTCAGCAACTGATACACCGCATCCCGATGAACGGTAGCCTCTTCAGACCCGTCGACCAATGTCCCCATGAAGACAGAGTCATGGCTGATCATATCAGCCAGCCGACCTTCTGGGTCATATTGATAAGCGAAACCTCCAGACATACCGTTGCCATAGCCCTTTGAAAAGTCGCCGAGATTCAAGATCGCACCGTTGGTCATATATTCGGCGCAGAAATCACCAACGCCCTCGACAACAGCAGTTGCACCAGAATTGCGCACGGCAAAACGGTCACCCGCTTGCCCCTCGATGAAAGTCCGTCCGCCGGTTGCGCCAAACAGGGCAAAGTTGCCGATCAGTACGTTTTCCTTTGCTGAGCCGCCGCCGGGGGAGCGGACTATGATCTCACCGCCACAAGCCCCTTTGCCAACACCGTCGTTACATGTTCCCGTGTGTTCCAACATCATGCCGTCGTTGCAGAAGGCTCCGAAACTTTGCCCGGCTGAGCCGCTTGTCACCACACGAACGGCGCGCGGGTCTAAAAAGCGACGCCCGCGCAGATCTTGGTGGGCCGCGACCGGCAGCGCCTCAAGCTCGTGGTTCAGCAGACGCTCGATATCAATCGCCAGCTGGCCACCCACGGATTTATTGCGGTTGTTGAGCGGCGCATTGGGCCGCAGTTCGATCTGGCTTTCCCCACCAGCGATCAACCGCGTGCGCATCTGTTCCAGAAGGATGTCATCCACCGCAAAATCGCGCTCCAGATACACCGGATCTTCAACCGGGTTTTCCGGCACATGGGTGAGCATTTCGCGCAAATTAAGCTGACCTACCGCAGAAGGGTGATCTAGCAAATGCAACAGATCACTGCGCCCCCGCGCCTCTGCAAGGCTTTGGAGCCCAAGTTCAGCAAGAATTTCACGGGTTTCATGCGCGATATTCAGAAGGTATTGCGCCAGCGCACGTGGGTCGCCATCGAACACTTCTGGATTGGTGGTCAGCCCTGCCGGGCATTTCACGTTGCAATTTTTGGCCATCACGCATTTCAGCATCATCAACGCTGTCGTGCCAAACTCAAAGCTGTCACCGCCCATGAGCGCCGCCTTAACCACGTCAGACCCGGTTTGCATGGCGCCGGAGCACCGCAGCTTCACCTTTTGGCGAATACCATTGGCACAGAGCGCCTGATGCACTTCCGCGATGCCAATTTCCGCTGCGCGCCCCGTATATTTGAGCGAAGTGACCGACGCTGCACCGGTGCCCCCGGTGCTGCCAGCAACGTTGATGACATCCGCACCCGCTTTGGCAACACCCACCGCAATGGTGCCGATGCCCTCAGAAGACACGAGTTTTACAATCACTTTCACGCGCGCCGCTTTTGCATCGTGAATGAGCTGCCCCAGATCCTCGATTGAGTAGGTATCGTGGTGGGGCGGTGGGGAAATCAGTTCTACACCAGGTGTACCGCCGCGTGCTGCTGCGATTTCGACGGTGACTTTGGGTGCGGGCAGCTGACCACCCTCCCCCGGCTTGGCGCCTTGACCAATCTTGATTTCAATTTCTTCAAGATTTGGCTCAGCGAGATAGCCTGCCCAAACGCCAAAACGACCAGATGCGAACTGTTTGATTTTGGAAGCCCGGATGGTCCCGTAGCGGCTGATATGCTCTCCGCCCTCACCGGAGTTCGACATGCCGCCAACCATATTTGTGCCATGGGCCACCGCCTCATGGGCGGTCGCAACAAGCGCCCCATGGGACATTGCGCCGGACGCCAGACGTGGTGTGATCGCAGATGCGGGTTCCACGGCATCCAGTGGCAATTTATCTGGTGCTGGTCGGATGCGAGACACATAGTCAAGCGCCCAGTCTTTCACCGTCACCACAAGCGCGCCGCCAGTGACCGTGTGATCCAGAACATCCTCGCCAAAGCGGGCAACCAAAGTTTGACGCAGAGCGTCAAGGCGTCCGATATCGTTTGCTTTGGGGCCAGTGAGCCGCAGTTGGTATTGCCCCTCACCAATCTGTTCAACGTGCAGGCCTCGGATCACGAAATCTCTGTTGCCGGCTCGGTTAAAGAGCATCATTTCCTTTTTTATATCAGCGACTTTATCAAGGAAGGTGATGTCAGCCGGGAAGGCCAATACGTCGCGCAGCGCTGCGGGGCGTTTATGGCGCTCTTCGCTCATCTGACGGCTGAAATCACGATATCCGGGAGTGATCTTGAAGCTGTCGATCTGCGCCTTACTCAACTTGTCAAAGCTCGTATTGACATAGCCAGCATCCGAGATGCCAAAGGCATCATCCATCTGGCGCAGGGTCAGCAAGCGGAACGGATCGTTTTCTCCCTCTCCTTCGGCAAAGCTGATCGGCTCTTCGGTAAGATCCACAAAACCGCGCACTGCGTTGGTACCATAGCTGTGTCCTGCACCCTCAGACCGCTCTTTAAACAAGCCAAGCATTGGTACATCATCGGCGCTCTTCACCGTCAGTGCGCGGTCATGCCAATCAGCCACGGACTGCGCGATGGTTTCAAACCTGACCCCGCCCACCGGCGTTTTCATGTTGGGCAGGTACTTCTTGAAAACACGATCATTCGTGTCAAGGAAGTTGGGTTCAAAGAACTCGCCACCCGAATAGCTTTCCACTGTGCATAGGCCAACTTTGCCCATGGTTTTCATCAGCGCTTTTTCTGCAGCTTTCTTGAATTTACCGTAAGCCTCGGTACATCCATCGCCTTCGCCAAACAGTTCTTCAGCGCGCATTCGCACACCTAGCGGGTAAACCGCCGCCGCGCCAAACCCAAGCGCGCAGGCAATATGATGTGATGACGCGATTTGACCGCTTTCCACCACGAGAGACACTTTGAAGCGCAGCCCCTCTTCGATCAGACGCTGGTTGATGGCCGAGATCGCCAGCGTCATCGGCATTGCGGCTTTCTCGCGGCTGATATGTCGATCCGTTACAATCGCAATACCGCCTTTGTCTCGTGCAAAGGCCACGACCTCTTCGGAGACCGTATCAATGGCCTTTTCAAGCGCTGTTTCATTGGCCGTTTGATCGCCGAAAACTGGCGTATAAAGCATATCAAACCGAGCCCAGGGCGTTTCTTCCTGCGCTTTGATTTTGAGCATATCCGCCATGCGCAAAACCGGCGAGTTGATCACAATCTGACGTGAACGCGAATGCCCGAGATGTGGTTTCTCCCCAAGCGCCACACGCAAAGTCATGCCATCCGCTTCGCGGATCGAATCCAGCGGCGGGTTTGTGACCTGCGCAAAACGCTGACTGAAGTATTTTGCGACACCGCCTTCATTGTCTGACAAGGCATTGATCGCGTTGCCGTATCCCATAGCCGAAACTTTCTCGACCCCGGTTTGCAGCATCGGGTCCATCAGGAATTTGAAGCTTTCCTGATTGAGCGTATAGGCCACGTATCGTGCGGAACGTTCCAGATCGCCTTCATAGCGGCGCGCCGCAACTTTTGGATCCACATCTGCCTCAGGAAGACTGTCAATCGTAATCCGTGCCGCTTCTAGAAGAGCCGTGTAGTCTTTCTGCGCCGCGAGCTTCTCCAACGCGTCGACAGTCTCATAGATACGACCTTCAGCGTGATTGTAGTAAATCATGCCGCCTGCTTCGACGCGCCCACGCCGGATCACCTCTTCAGGCGGCAGATAAAACTGCCCCGCCTCAGACATAACTGCGAGGTAATCATCGGTTTCGACACTCCTGAGGGGCCGTAGGCCCAATCGATCAAGTCTTGCGCCAATGATATTGCCATCACCGAAAACCAACGCCGCGGGCCCATCATTCTTCTCTTCAAAGAGCGAAAAATACTCCAGCATGGACCGCACATCATTTGACAGGCGGGTGTCGTTCTCCCAAGCCGGAGGCATCATCGCAACAACAGCGGTCACAAGATCCAGCTGTTCATCATAAACACGCGCATTCAGCGTCTGATCCAAGCGGCAGCTGTCTGATTGGCCCTTCGGGCGCACGATCGCCTTTGAACGCGCCAGAGCCACTGCCGCCTCGCTCAACCGGTTTTTCTTGTCCGTGTTCAGCTCGCCGTTGTGCGCCATCAAACGGAAAGGCTGTGCCATAGAGGGGTGCGGATCTGTGTTGGTGGAAAACCGCGTGTGGAAATACATTGTATGAACCGCATGGTCCGGGTCAGACAAGTCCTTGAAATACGGAATGATCTCCCAGGAATTCAGGCGGCCTTTTAAAACTTGCGTCCGCGCAGAAAGCGACAGCGGATAAAGACCATCAAGCGCGGGTGTGGTGTATGCGACGGCCTCAATCGCCAAGAGGGCGCGATGAATGGCTTGGTCAAGGTCGGCTGCACTGATCGCATTACGAGGCTCAAAAACCCACTGCCGGATAGGCAATTGCCATTTCACCGCCCGCGCACCAATTGCTGTGTTGTCCACGGCAACTTCGCGCGTTTGCAAGATCTCAAAACCTTCGTTCTCAAGGCAAGCAATTACCAACTGTGCGGCCACTTCGTGCTGGCTCGCATCTGAAGGTAGAAAGAAGTTGCCTACACCAAACGCCCCTGCCTTCAGCGGTTTGCCAACGAGCTTACTGAAGTAGTCCAGCGACAGATCAACCGAGATCCCCGCCCCATCGCCAACCCCTTCCGAAGACATACCGCCACGATGCGGCACAGCGCATAGCGCCTCGTGTCCTTTTTCCAACAAGGCACGTGTTTGTTTGCTGTCCTTACGTGTCAGGAAGCCAACGCCGCATGCGCTATGTTCAAGTGTGGGGTCATATAGGCCGGTGTTTTGGATCATGTTGTCAGATGGCTCGCAGTTTGGCAGTCGGACAGTCCCCTTAAAAAAGGAGAAAAACCGTTCGGATGATATGGGGAGAGCCTGGCGGACAGATGTTTCACGCAGTGCGAGATCTGTTTGCTGGATGACGCCTTCTATCGCGAAGTTGCGCAACTTTCAATCGCGACGTTGCTGTAAACTTTTCATTTCTCTTAATTCAGCATTTGCCGAGCTCAATTCAGCTAATACCGAGGATCACTGGTGCATAGATTGCCAGACACTTTGCAAAGGTTGTCGTCCTCTTGCCCGGTGCACGCATCTCCGGCAGACTGTGCTTAGCGAGCGTACTTTGGGAGGAGTATCTCATGCCGTTAGACCAGATCGAAGAACGCCCAGAAGGCGGTAAAATCGCCCCTCCCAATCGCCAACCCAAGATCAACAAAGTGACAGTAGGTGATATCCACCTATCACTGGCCGCTGGGATGCGCGATTATTACGCGCGTCCCGTGATGAGTGCCTTCTTCGGTTTGTTCTACGCTGCTTTTGGCGTTTTATTTGTTTGGTGCTTATTTGGGCTCGGCAAAGCGTGGATGATTGTCCCTGCGGCGGTGGGTTTCCCGCTAGTGGCACCCTTTGCTGCTGCTGGACTATATGAGATGTCCCGACGCATTCACCAAGGGTCGTCTTTTGGCTGGCGCGATATTTTTTCGGTCATTGTGCGGCAACGAAAAAGAGAGATGGGTTGGATGGCATTTGTCACCCTCTTCATCTTTTGGGTATGGGTTTACCAAATCAGGTTGTGGCTTGCGATTTTGCTACAAGGCTCCTCCTTCTCTAATCTAGAGGGGTTCCTTGGTATCGTCTTTTTCACCCCGCAGGGATGGATGTTCCTCGCGATTGGTACGCTTGTAGGCGCTGCTCTTACGGCGGTCCTTTTTTCTGTGACTGTTGTTGCGATGCCGATGCTGTTGGATCGCGAGATCGACTTTGTAACTGCGATGATCACATCAGTCCGCTCAGTCGCAGCAAGCCCATTGGTTATGCTTTCATGGGCAGCCATAAGTTCGGCGGTCTTAATTGCATCACTGTTGCCTGCGTTTCTGGGACTTTTCGTGACTTTGCCGGTCCTCGGACATACAACTTGGCACCTTTACTTGCGAGCGGTGGCAGCACCCGATCCATAAATTTCAAACGCGAACGCCAAAAACGCTAACCAGTTCCGCACGTTGAAAACGCCAGAGAGCTGCGCAATGCTCGCCATCAACAATCTAAAGCAACGAATGCTGAGCCTCCAATGAACCACCCTGCCCCTACACTCTTTTCAACGGTTTCGCAGGATTTCATTCAGGACTGGCTCGTCGCGCTCGAGACGTTGTGTTCGGCGTCTCATCTGCAATCGCTTTTGGAGCGCTCTGATCTGCCACCATTTGATGCAAATTCTCAGAGGCGTGTTACTTTGGATCAGATTGTGCGCCTTTATCAACTCGCTGCTGTAGAAACAGAAGACGAAATGATGGGCTTGTGGTCTCGTCCAATTCGGCCGCGGGCATTGCAACACCTTCTTACTTCTGTGCGTGAAGCGACATCACTCTCTTCTGCGCTTTATCGGTTTTCAACATTCTGGAATCTACTGCTGGATGATTACCAATTCTCCCTGAGCGAACGTGAAGAAACGTTGGTGCTTCAACTTGAGCCGCAGGACAGCCAACCGCCGCAACGATTTGGGCATATGCTGATATTGAAATTGGCACATGGCCTGCTGTCTTGGCTGGCGCGTCATGAGGTTGCTGTGCACGCCGTGACCTTCGCTTTTGAACTGCCAAATTTTGAAGAGGACTATGCTGTCATCTTCCCGGCTCCAGTTTGTTTTGGGTGCACAAACACAAGTATTGCCTTTGACAAAACAGTTTTGGGGCCAGTGCACTTGCGCAGTGCGCCAGACCTTGGTGTGTTTTTAGAAAATGCCCCGCGAGATTGGATCTTCACGCGCTCAAGCGCACACACGCAAGCCCTGCGCGTACGTAGCTTTCTTGTAGCCACCGAGTGGAGTGAAGCAAATCTAGCCAATGCCGCGCACGCCTTGCATATGACCCCCCGCACCTTGATGCGACGGCTCGACACTGATGGCACGTCTTTCCAACTGATCAAAGATGCACTGCGTCGAGACATTGCGATACGTGATCTCCAGGCGGGTGACAAAACCATAGACGCTATCGCTCATGACTTGGGTTTTTCATCTGGTGCCAATTTCCACAAGGCGTTCCAAAGGTGGACGGGCAACACACCAAACTCCTATCGAAGGACTGCGATCCCAGCTGTCTAATTTGTCACTTTTGGAAAGAATGATGTCTGATCCTGAGATGGTTCTTGGCGAACTTAAATTCTAACATACTGCGAAAGAACGCTCATTAGAGAGATTGCATTGGATTATGCGCCAAGTGACTTGGCGTAATCAAACATTATTGCTCAAACAAGGACCTCAGCATGTCAGACAAACTCGCCCACATCCTCGCTGCCGCGCAGAACCACGCAACTCAAGTAATTTCGCCAAATGTCGACGCTTGGAACGCAACAGGCGCCTGGCCTCGCGACGCATCTGATCTTGCAGGGAAAACTGGCCTCACCGGCCTTTACGCACCAGAGGAATGGGGCGGACAGGGCCTCTCTCTCGCGGAGGGAATTCAGGTCTACGAACAGTTGGGCGTGGGCGATGGGGCCTACGCCTTTGCGCTCTCAATGCACAACATCTGCACCTATGCTGGCTGTGGTTACGGCACAGACACATTCAAAAAAAACTGGGCCAAAGACCTAACCTCGGGGCGCAAACTCGCCAATTTCGCCTTAACTGAGCCTCAGTCTGGTTCAGATGCCGTTACCATGTACACCCGCGCGAACGTCAATGGGGATGGGACTTGGACCATCAATGGCGCCAAAGCTTGGGTGAGTTTGGCAACCGAAGCAGATATCTATTTTACCGTCGTCAAAACAAGTGATGCAACCGGCCACAAAGACATGGCGATGATCGCCATCCCCGCCGACGCGCCCGGTGTCAGCTTTGGCCCGCGCTACGACACAGCCTCCTACAATTTTCTCCCACTGGCTGAAATGTACTTCGACAATGTTGTGGTGAGCGAAGACAATATCATTCTGCCAATCGGTCAGGGATTTCAGGGGTCTCTCATGGCCATCGACATTGCGCGGGTATCAATTGCCTCAGGTTGCTGCGGGTTGATGCAAGCCGCTCTGGATACCGCGCTTTCCTATGCCAAAAATCGCAAAATGTTTGGTGGCAAGAACCTCGATCTTGATGGGATCCAGTGGATGCTAGGCGAAGTTGCCACCGATCTAGAAGCGTCCAAGCTGCTTTATCGTAAAGCCGCCGAGGCTCTGGGAACGCCTGAGGGTCCTTTGATGGCGGCGCACGCCAAGCGCTTTGTTCCTGACGCGGCTGTCAAAGCCGCTAATACCTGCACCCAAGTGCTAGGCGGCATGGGTCTTTTGCAGCCTTATGGGCTGGATCGCTTGTCGCGCCTTGCGCAAATGCTGCGTATTGTTGACGGGACAACCGAGATCAGTCGTGTTGTGATTGGGCGCGCACTTCAGAAGCGCGCAGCAGGTTTGCCTGATTTGCCCGTTCCCAAAGGCTTCGGTGAAGCCGATGAGGGCACTTCCGCTGTGGCGGCTCAATAGACCGGGCGCCTACCCAACACTTACCCAGATGCTCCGCGCTCACATCAGCCAACTACAGAGCTGGCTGGTGTGAGCGTAAGCAATGAATTCAAATTGACATCAAGGCTCAGAGCACTCCGATCTCAGCCAATGCTCGGTTCAACTCATCCGGCAAGATATCGTCATTTACGCGGCTCACAGGTAAATCTGCGGGCGCATCCTCAGGCTTCAGGTACCGCCACCCTTGAAAGGGGCGCTTGAGTGCGGCTTGAGTAAGATAAATCTCTGGATCGAGCACGATTGCACAGCGACGAACACCATCTGCCCCGGTCACTTCGTCTAGCCTTACTATGCGCTGCCGACACTGAATGCTGCCTTTGATCACCCAATAGATTGAACCGCCGTTCAAAATCTCAGACTCGCGCTTTGGCCACATACGCGTGATATGCCGTGGCAGCCCATCTGGGAAACTCGCGGCATATGTGTGCTGCCATGCGACAAGCGTTTCTGGGCTTTCCGAACCCACAGAGAGTTTTACAAGATGGACAACTTTATCCACAGCTTTCCCACAGTTTTATGCACCGACACCACATTATATAGTGTGTGATCGTGCCTTCAATATCAAAATAAAGCATTGCCGGTATAAGCTTTGCTCCATTTAGCGTTGTCACCCAGCGCCACTTTGCTATAGAGTGTCCCCCCTAACCATCATTGCAGAACCGCCGAGGACGCCAGGATGAGCCGTTTCGCCGCCCCTATTGCCGAGCAAATCTGGGATATGAAATATCGCTTCAAAGAGGCGGATGGCACACCGATTGATTTGTCGGTGGAGGACAGCTGGCGGCGGATCGCGCGTGACCTTGCGCGCGTGGAAAAAGACCCGACTAAGTGGGAAGGCAAGTTTTACGCCGCGTTGGAAGATTTCAAATATCTCCCCGCCGGTCGCATCACCGCAGGTGCGGGCACCGCGCGTCAGGTGACATTGTTCAACTGCTTTGTGATGGGCACGGTTCCGGACAGCATGTCCGGCATCTTTGACATGCTCAAAGAGGCGGCGCTGACCATGCAGCAGGGCGGCGGTATTGGCTATGATTTCTCCACCATTCGTCCGCGCGGTGCGGATGTAAAAGGCGTGGCTGCGGATGCCTCTGGCCCGCTATCGTTCATGGATGTTTGGGATGCGATGTGCCGCACCATCATGAGCGCGGGCAGCCGCCGTGGCGCGATGATGGCGACCATGCGCTGTGACCATCCTGATATTGAACATTTCATCACAGCGAAGTCCGATCCGGCGCGTCTGCGGATGTTCAACATGTCCGTGCTGGTGACCGATGCGTTCATGGAAGCGGTGAAGGCGGATGGCCCTTGGGAGCTGGTTTTCAAAGACCGCGTGTATCACACGGTTCAGGCGCGTGATCTGTGGAACAAGATCATGCAGAGCACCTATGATTATGCCGAGCCGGGCGTGATCTTCATCGACCGCATCAACCAGCGCAACAACCTGAGCTATGTGGAAGAGATCGCGGCGACCAACCCGTGCGGGGAGCAACCGCTGCCGCCTTATGGGGCGTGCCTGCTGGGTTCGATCAACCTCGCGCGCTTGGTGACCGATCCGTTTGAGACGGCGGCCGAACTGAATGAAGCGGCGCTGACTGAGCTGGTGGCAACCGCTGTGCGGATGATGGACAATGTGGTGGATGCCTCCAAGTTTCCGCTGGAGCAGCAGGCACAGGAAGCCCAAGCCAAGCGCCGCATCGGACTTGGCGTGACCGGTCTGGCAGATGCGCTGTTGATGCTGGGTCTGAAATACGGCACTGAAGAAGCCGCAACTCAGACCGAAGCCTGGATGAAAGCGATTGCGCGCGCGTCCTATCTGGCGTCGGTGGATTTGGCCAAGGAAAAGGGCGCGTTCCCGCTCTTTGACAAAGAGAAATACCTCGCCGGCGGCATGGTGCAGGATCTGGACGAGGACGTGAAAGCGGCGATTGCAGAGCATGGCATCCGCAATGCACTTTTGACTTCGATCGCTCCGACCGGCACCATCAGCCTTTATGCAGGCAACGTAAGTTCGGGCATCGAGCCGGTGTTCGCCTATGCCTACACCCGCAAGGTCTTGCAGAAGGACGGCTCCCGCACAGAGGAAGAAGTCGTTGATTATGCTGTGCAATTGTGGCGCGACAAGTTTGGCGACAAGGAGCTGCCGGACTACTTCGTGAACGCGCAAACTCTGGAGCCAGCGGCGCATGTGCGCATGCAGGCGGCGGCGCAGAAGTGGATCGACAGCTCGATCTCAAAGACCATCAACTGCCCCGAAGACATCAGCTTTGACGCCTTCAAAGACGTATACATGCAGGCCTGGGATACGGGCTGCAAGGGCTGCACCACGTACCGCCCGAACGACGTGACCGGCTCGGTTCTGACCGTTTCTGAAAGCGACGAAAAGGCACCGGGTGAACAGCCCGCCGATCAAGTCGCTGACAGCGGTGAGGTGATCTACATGAGCGAGCCGCTAGAGCGTCCACAGAGCCTCGAAGGGGCGACCTATAAGCTCAAGTGGCCCGACAGCGAGCATGCAATTTACCTGACCGTAAATGATGTGATCATCAACGGCCGCCGCCGCCCGTTTGAAGTGTTCATCAACTCCAAGAACATGGAGCATTACGCCTGGACTTTGGCACTCACTCGGATGATTTCGGCGGTGTTCCGTCGCGGTGGAGACGTGTCCTTTGTGGTGGAAGAGCTCAAAGCTGTGTTTGACCCGCGCGGCGGCGCCTGGATGGAAGGCAAATACATCCCCTCGATTCTCGCAGCCATCGGCGGGGTGCTAGAGCGCCACATGATCACGATCGGCTTCATAGACGGGGAAGGCATGGGGCTGAAGTCTGACCCAAAGGCTGAGGCCGTAAGTGTCGGCAACACCCCACGCGGCAAAGCCTGCCCTTCTTGCGGGGACTTTTCTCTGCAAATGATCGAGGGATGTATGACATGCACCAGCTGCGGCTACAGCAAGTGCGGGTGATCTGAACGCCTGCTAGTCTAGTTGTGGTGTGAAATGACCCATAGTTTGCCCATTTCGTTCTAACTTGGGTCCACTATCTACACATAGGTTGTACATTGAGCGGCTTCACAACGATGCTTTCAGGGTGAAGCCGTCGCTATTTTGAGTATGGGGTTTGAGCAAATTTTGGACGCGAAAATCATGTTTCGGTCACGCCCAAAGTCGTGAAAATCCTTTATGGATTGCATGATTGGTAAATGGAATCAGATCGTTACATCCGTTCACCCGGTGGCACTGCCTTAATGACGGCTTCGAAAAAGTGTTCCGCAAGAACATCAAGCGCCCGCGCTATGATCACCAATTCTGGCACATCAATACGCCGCTGCCCCGACTCGATCCGTGCGACGAACGATTGATGGCACCTTAACCGCTCTGCCAAGGCTGCTTGTGAGAGATTTTGGGATTTACGGGCAGAAATGAGCGCTTCAATGAGTGCCAAATGTCCGTTGGTGTGGAGTGTTTTGGTCAATTGAGTGTCCGTAAGATGCTTCGGACACTTCCAGTAATCTCATTTTCAGATTATCTAAAATTCAGATTACACATATAAGGTGGGTAGTGGTGCCAGATATACATATAACCCCTGCGGATCTGTTTTGCGCTTTGGGTGTTTCGCAAAGCTCTCTGGATTCAGCCGCCATCGACGACATACAGGGTGGGTATTGAGATGACAGGCGTGAAAGCAGGCGACACCTCAAACGCCAAGGAAGCTATCCTGTCGAAGTGTGCGCCAGTTCTAGCAATAAAGTCGGCAGTCTCGCGACCCACCTCCTATTCTCGAACATTGAAGCTACAGGAG
>NZ_JAQJIM010000009.1:0-135412 GCF_027947445.1 Shimia sp. MMG029
GCCATCCAAATGCATTTCATCTCTTAGATGTTCGAAAAACGCATCCTGCAACGCAGATCCCTGCGACCGGCGATCATCTCGACCGAACCGCTCCTTCGCGTGAGCTTTACTAAATTTGGACACGGAGGCCTTCTTAGCCGTCCTTCCATCCTTGTAATGGAAATCATATCGCGGCAGCAAAAACACATCAGCAGTGTGCCGACCTTTTTCATCTCGGTCGAGGCGAGCAGCAAAGACCGCATCCCCACCATGATAGCCGTTCAGGAACTCAACCGCGTGGCCAAGCATAGCCCGTTGATGGTCTTCGTTCGCACCATCCAGCAACCCGGTCGGGAATTGGACGAGAGCATGAATGCAGGCCGAGCATCCCGACTGCTTAACCCCCAGCATATGCGCTTTTCTTGCGTCTGCAAGATCCAGAGAACCATAGACAAGAGGTTCAGCATCTCGGATTCGCCA
The DNA here is from genome assembly GCF_027947445.1 of Shimia sp. MMG029. NCBI lineage: Bacteria > Pseudomonadati > Pseudomonadota > Alphaproteobacteria > Rhodobacterales > Roseobacteraceae > Shimia > Shimia sp. MMG029. The sequence goes on from NZ_JAQJIM010000009.1 coordinate 460, forward strand.
TTGCTGCCCGCTGGTGTCTTCTCGCTTCCCATGGCGCTCCATATTTGCCAGATCAGGGAAGCCGATAGCCTTCTGTCGGACAGCGCCCACAAGCCCTGCTCTTTCGTTCTGTTCCTTCATGCCTCAGAGGTAAGGACAGATTACCCCTTTCACAAAAGGGTTAACCCGCTAACCCTTTTTCCAGGGGAAAAAGGAGGGCCACTTCGTGGAAGCAATCCGCGGGCGGCATTCGCGCCAGCAGAGCAGAAAAACAGCCTGCAAGGTAGCAGAGTAGCAATTGCCTACAGCCGCTTTTCTTTCTCGGCAAGGCTACCAGCTGTCAAAGATCTCATGCAGGATCTGGACACGTCCAACGTGGCTTTGAAGGTCATTCGTGCTTCTGTTGAGAGTTTCAAAACGAGCCACGAGACGACGCATTTCGTCGGAAAGATTGGATTCTTCCTGGCTGCGGCTTTTCTTCCGCATCTCTTCAAAATGAAGCAAGAATTGGCGGATCGACGACAAAGCTTCGACCGGAAGGTCTCGAACAAACCAATAATACACGGGAACCATCCCGGCTGAAGAAAGTAGCGGGTCTTTGGGAATGAAGACATCGCTCATAGCTGAAAGTGTGTCCAGCGCACGCCTTCCTGCCAGCTCCAATCTTGGGCGCTCAACATCGCTCTTTGCGAACCGATCAAGATCAATCTTTTTGGTGGCCGTTTGTTTTCCTTCATACTCGAACAGCAGTAGTTTCGTAGCGGCATTCAAATCTGCTGCGCGAGCGACCGAGAACTTAATATTTTCCACAAAGAACTCGTGAGAAGCGATCAGTCGGGCAAGTTCAGAAACTGGGCCGGCGACTGCATTTCGAACCTCTGCACCTGTCAAGGGTTTCGATTTATTAAGGCGAACGAAGATTTCGTTGATGTCGGCTTCGTCTTCGGCATGCACGCTCATAATATCGAGAGATGCATTTTCAAACTCTTCAGCCACTTTGCCATATGATTTTCTCAGATCCTTCAGGCTAAGCCCTCCGATCTTCAGGGATGGATCTTTCCGAAAAATGCAATCTTCATTCAAGACCAGCTTGTTTTCAAAGAAATCGAACACTGCCTCCAACCTTTGCTTTCCGTCAATGATCGCATAGGGAAGCTTGGCTTTGTTGAGAGAAGACTGCCCGAACTGGAAATCGGCGAGATACAGTTTCGGAACGTCGAAACCGTTGATAATGGAGTCAATCAGATACGCTTTGTCTACGGCAGACCAAAGCCGCCCACGCCGCTGGTAGGGCGGGTCAAAGTCAATTTCGTCCCTACGGTTATACCACCAAATTAGGGTTCTGGGAGTATGGGGCGATATTTTGAAGTTTCTCATTGTGTGAATCCAAACGAACGCTTCAGTTCCATCGAGAGGCCATGAAGATCAGGGTAGATGGTGGAATCGGACACCCCTTTTCGGAACAAAGAAGAGGCAATGCTATCTCGGTTCGCTTTAGGGATGATCACTTGTTGCAAGACACCAGAATCAAACCCACCGCTTTTGTAGTTCTTTTCCATTGGATCAACGCTCTTTCCAAACAAGGCAAACATTCCTCGTTGAGCGACGATCCTGGGGCTATTGTGAGTCCCATAAATCATTACCGGAAGGTTTTTTCTCTCAGCCAGGTCAACTTTCGGGCTGTAGCTTTTTACTTGCTCACGGTTTGGGTTCAATATCCCACCGTCGTAAGAGATATCCTGAAGCGCTCCCTTGTTCCAAGCGGCAGGGTCCAACATCCAAAAAGCCGCGTCGTATTTCGGTTTGCCCTGAGCGGTTCGTTCGCATGAGGAGAGTGCAAAATACAGTGCGATGAAGGGGCTTTCTGTCCAGTCCAGCAAGCGTGTTGGAATGCCGTAGTGCTGCATGAAGAACATCTGCTCCCATTCGCCGTCAAATGACTGAGCTACGAATGGCGGAGAGCGCTGCTCAAAGACTGAAGCCAATTCGATTTCCAGCTCCTGAATTTTCTCTATGCTCTTCTTTTTCGGATGCCGAAAAATTGACGGGGATAACCCGTGGGAAGAGTTTCCAACTCCCCGATACCATGATGCTTCGTGGGCATCCTGGAATTTCTCAATTACGTCCATGAATTCCGCGAAATTCGTGCATGTGTGCTTTTCAAGCGCTGGCATTGGCACCTCAAGTGAAATTTACCGGGAGGACTATCGGCGACAGTCAAGGATTGTGCAACCACAAGAAGACTCTCACAAAAACCAGTCGGCGATTTGGCTCTGGTCAAATGGTCTCGATACCTACGAGGCAAACGCAGTCGAGCGAATTTCGTTCCGAGTTTCGTCCCGAAGCAAGTTGCTTGAAGTCCCTGCAACTCCATAAGATACTGATTTTATTGGCGACCCCGGCAGGATTCGAACCTGCAACCTGCCCCTTAGGAGGGGGCTGCTCTATCCAGTTGAGCCACGGGGCCGTGCTGAAACTTCTAGCGAGGCAAGGTGGCCTTGTCATGCAGGTTTTTATTGGCCCAACTCTGCTTTTGATTTTAAGAAATCTTCAAGTGCTCGGTGAGTTTGGGGTTTAGAAGTGTTCGGCAAACGCCGCCACAACCTGCTGATAAACCTCGCGTTTGAACGGCACGATATTGTCTACCAGTTCATCAACGGGCAGCCAGCGCCATTCGGAAAATTCCGGGTGATCCACCGCAATGTTCACATCCGCATCGCTGCCGTGAAAGCGCAGCAGATACCACATTTGTTTCTGTCCGCGAAAGCGGCCTTTCCAGATGCGCGGCACGATATCGTGGGGGAGGTCGTAAGCAATCCAATCAGCGGTTTCTGCCTCGACCGTCACCAGATCAGCAGAAACGCCGGTTTCCTCTTCGAGCTCACGAAGGGCCGCATCTTTGGGGCTTTCGCCTTTGTCGATCCCGCCTTGAGGCATCTGCCAGGCGGGGACCTCGCTGTCCAGACGCTGGCCCACAAAAACATGGCCATCGCCATTCACCAGCATCACACCGACGTTTTCACGATAGGGCAATTTTGCGATTTCTTCCGGTGTCATCGTGGGCTCCCTGACTTGGTGATGCGCCACTGGTATCGCCCCGCAAGCAGGGTCGCAAATGAAAACAGCCCCGTGCGAGCAGGGCTGTTTCAGTTTCCAGCATGGCAGGCGTTATTCGCCGTAGGGCACCCAGATGTTTTTGACCTCAGTTGCAGCCTGCAGGAAGGCACGACCTTCGCCATCAGCGCTCAACCAGTCACGCGCTTTGCCGTTGTTGACCCAAGTGCGCTTCAGATTGCCCGCGCTTGCGGCCTCAATCTCCTGTGCTAAGTCTGTGCTGGAGAAGGACCAGACCGCATCAACATCCAGGTGCCCGGCCAGGGAGCCTGCGAGTTCCGCGTGAGAGCCGGTGAGAATGTTCACCACGCCGGCTGGCACATCAGAGGTCTCCAGAACCTGATAGAAGTCGGTCGCTGCCAGTGGGAAAGCCTCGGAGGCCACCAGCACCGCGCGGTTGCCCATTGCGATGGCTGGGGCCATGGCAGAGATCAGGCCAAGAAGCGGGGCTTCGTCAGCACAGAGTGCGCCAATCACACCCACAGGCTCCTTCATCGCCAACGCGACGCCGCGAATGGGCACGCCATGGGCCTGACCGTCATATTTGTCTGCCCATGCTGCATAGGTGAAGAGGCGACTGATCGCGGTTTCGACTTCCTGTACGCCATCTTTGCCGCCGGTCAGCGCATCGATGCGACTCGCGAACTCTTCACGACGAGCGGAGAGGTTTTCGGCGATGTAGTACAGGATCTGCGCGCGCAAATGGCATGTGGTGCCGGACCAGCCTTTGGCTGCATGTGCTGCCTCGACAGCGTTGCGCACATCTTTACGATTGGCGATGGGGGCCTGACCCAGCAGCGCGCCGTTTTTGCCGTAGATATTCTGGCTGTAGCCGCCATCCGGGCGTGCCTGTTTGCCACCGACATAGAGTTTTGGTGTGCGGTCCAGCGGATCCACCGGGCCTTTGTCGCCTGCGAAGGCTTCAACCGGTTTGAGCTCTTTGGCTGTGCCTTTGGGCTTGGTGTAGGCAGCAAGCCCTTCCCAGCCACCCTCGCGGCCATAGCCACTTTCGCGCACGCCGCCAAAGCCGGCAGCGGCATCAAACAGGTTGGTCGCATTCACCCAAACCACACCGGCGGCAAGTTTGGGTGCGATGTCCAGCGCGAGGTTCACGTTTTCCGTCCACAGCGTCGCGGCAAGGCCATAACGTGTGTTGTTGGCCAGCTGCACCGCTTCAGAGGGGGTGCGGAAGGTGGTGGAGACCAGCACCGGGCCAAAAATCTCTTCCTGCATCAGTTTGGAGGAGGGCGCGAGGCCAGTGATCAGGGTTGGCGGGTAGAAGCAGCCTTCCACTGGCATCTCGATGGCGGCTTTGTATGTTTCGCCTTCGCTGTTGCTGTCCACCATCTCAGTGATGGTTTGCAGTTGCAGGGGATCCACCACAGCGCCCACGTCGATGCATTTGTCGAGCGGGTTGCCGATGCGCAGCCCATCCATGCGCGCTTTCAGTTTTGTGTGGAAGCGCTCAGCGATGCCTTCCTGCACGAGCAGACGAGAGCCGGCACAGCAGACCTGACCCTGGTTGAACCAGATCGCATCCACCAGACCTTCGATCGCGCTGTCGATGTCTGCGTCTTCAAACACGATATAAGGCGATTTGCCACCCAGCTCCAGCGTGAGAGACTTGCCGGATCCAGCAGTGGCTTCGCGGATGCGCTTGCCCACCTCGGTAGAGCCGGTAAAGGCAACCTTGTTGACGTCGTCATGCGTGGTGATCATTTCACCCACGGCACCGTCGCCAGTGACGATGTTCACCACACCTGCCGGCAGGCCCGCCTGTTGGCAGATGTCTGCAAACAACAGCGCGGTCAGGGAGGTGTATTCCGCTGGTTTCAGCACCACGGTGTTGCCCATGGCAAGCGCAGGGGCCACTTTCCACGCCAGCATCAATAGCGGGAAGTTCCATGGAATGATCTGGCCGCAAACACCCAGCGCTTGAGCGTTGGGCAGCTCTGCTTCCATCAACTGTGCCATGCCTGCGTGATAGTAGAAATGGCGCTGCACCAGTGGGATATCGATGTCACGGCTTTCGCGGATCGGTTTGCCGTTGTCCAGTGTCTCCAGCACAGCAAACAGGCGCGCGTGTTTCTGTAGCAGGCGCGCAATGGCATATAGGTATTTCGCGCGGCCATGGCCGCCGAGCCCTTCCCATTTGCCTTGCGCTTTACGCGCTGCTTTGACAGCGGCGTTGACCTCATCTTGCGAAGCCTGCGTCAGGTCCGCCAGTGTTTCGCCATTGGCAGGGTTCTTGGATTGGAAATCCTTGCGCGGCGTGGTCCAGGCACCGTCGATAAAATGGCCAAAGGCCGCGCCTTGATCGACGATCCAAGCCAACGCATCTGCAGCGCTTTCCGGGGCAGGGCCATAATCCATGGTCTCAAAAATCTCTTTTACGGTCATCGTGTCAGCCTTTCTCGGATCAGGCCATCGCGTGGCGGTAGGAGGCCGAGTATTGGCCGGTGACGTGGTGTTCGAGCTGGCGTTCGATGTCGCCGAGCAGGGAAGATGCCCCAAAGCGGAAGAGATCAGGCTGCAGCCAGCGATCCCCCAACTCATCCTTGATCAACGACAAGTATACGAGCGCGTCTTTGGCTTTGGAAATGCCGCCCGCAGGTTTGTAGCCAATGCGGAAGCCTGTGCGCTCGTAATAATCGCGGATCGCGCGGATCATCACCAGAGAGACGGGCAGGGTGGCGTTTACGCTTTCCTTGCCGGTGGAGGTTTTGATGAAGTCAGCGCCAGCCATCATGCAGACCAGAGAGGCCTTTGCCACATTGCGCAGCGTGCCGAGCTCACCAGTTGCCAGAATGGCTTTCACATGCGCGTCGCCACATGCTTCGCGCATGTCTTTCATTTCATCGTAGAGCGCCTGCCAGTTGCCTTGCAGCACGTGACGGCGCGTGATGACAATGTCGATTTCTTCCGCGCCCGCTTTCACACTTTCGCCAATTTCTGCGATGCGCAGGTGATAAGGCGACAACCCTGCAGGAAATCCGGTAGAAACCGCAGCTACAGGAATGCCGGTCCCTTTGAGGGCGGTGACGGCTGTTTCGATCATATCGTGATAGACACAGACCGCTCCGGTGGTCAGGTCTTCCATCCCCAACGTGGCGAGCAGATCCGCACGTACGGGCTGTTTGGCTTTTGCGGCCAGCCGCTCCACGCGGCCTTCCGTGTCATCCCCTGAAAGCGTCGTCAGGTCGATAAGCGAAATCGCTTTGCACAGCCACGCCGCCTGATAGTCCTTTTTGACAGACCGGCGGCCGGGGAGCGTTTTGGCGCGGCGTTCGATGGCAGATGTATTTGCCTGCGCGCTGCGCACCCAATCTAGATCCAGTGGCATTCCTGGGTTACGCGGCTCCAATGCGGTGGGCAGCTGATGCCCAGTGGGGGTCAGTGTTGACGTTGCCATCGGCCTATCCTGTATCGAAAAACAGGCTCCAAACTGCCCTATATTGGGGGGGCTTGGCAAGGCTTCGCTTGGCCGGAATTGCAATCTTTTGACCGTTTGGTCAGCATTAAATTGAGAATGGTTCGCAATTGCATTGACAGACTTGCGAATGGTTCTCATAATCAGTTACAAGAAGGCCAACAGGAGATACCATGCGATTCCCTCGTCGAAGTTTTTTTGCGGCAGCCGCTGTCGCTATGTTCAGTGTCGCAACACCGGTTTTGGCCGATGGCGCTCTGCAAGTCGTCGCCACGACCGGTATGATTGCTGATACAGCCCGCCGTATTGGGGGCGATGAAGTTGAGGTGAAAGGTTTGATGGGCGCTGGTGTTGATCCACATGCCTATCGCCAAACCCGGACTGATATTGTTGCCATGACCAAGGCTGATCTGGTGCTGTGGCATGGCCTTTATCTCGAAGCGCAAATGGAGGATTTCTTCCATAGGCTGGAAGAGCGCGGCAATGTGGTGGCTGTCACGGATACGCTGCCACGCGAATTGCTGCGTGGGCACGATGACTATGCTGACAAATTTGACCCGCATGTTTGGATGGACCCCAAGCTCTGGGTCTTTGTTGCAGAACGGGTGCGCGATGCGCTCATCGAAAGCAGCCCAGAGGATCGTGCCGTTTTCGAAGCGAACACCGAAATCTTTCTCAAAGACCTTGAACAGCTGAGCGCCTACGCAGAAAAAGGGCTGACGTCTGTGCCGCAGGAAGCCCGTATTCTGCTGACGGCGCATGATGCTTTTGGGTACTTTGGCCAGGCCTACGGGTTTGAAGTCATGGGCATTCAGGGCATCTCAACCGAATCTGAGGCCGGCCTGAACCGGATTGGTGAATTGGTTGATATGCTTGTTGAACGTCAGATCGGGGCTGTTTTCGTTGAAAGCTCAGTCTCTGACCGGTCGATTCGCGCCCTTGTCGAAGGTGCGGCGGCCAAGGGCCATGAAGTTGTGATTGGCGGCGAGCTCTACTCAGATGCCATGGGGGCGGAAGGCACCTATGAGGGCACCTATGTCGGCATGATTGACCACAACATCACCGTGATTTCACGGGCGCTCGGCGGACAGGTGCCACTGCGCGGTATGTCTGGTGATCTGACGGTTGGGTCGTAAGGAGAAAAAGATGAGCGTTTCCCTGGCTGCAAACGAGGGTGTGGCGCCCTCATCTTCCTCTGCTTCTGAAAGCCCGCTGGCGATCCGTGGCATGACCGTTTCCTACGGTCAGAAACCCGTTGTGTTTTCTGTTGATATGACCGTTGCAGAAGGCGCGATGACCGCGATCATCGGGCCAAATGGCGCAGGTAAATCCACTCTGCTGAAGGCAGCGCTTGGCATTGTGTCGCCTCTTGCTGGGCAGGCGACAGTCTTTGGCAAGCCGCTGAAAGCGGCACGTCATCGCATCGCTTATGTGCCACAACGCGCCAGCGTGGATTGGGATTTCCCAACCCGTGTGATTGACGTTGTGCTGATGGGGCTGTCCCGTGAGCTGGGCCTGCTGCGACGCATTCGCCCGCATCATATGGACAAAGCGTACGCCTGTCTGGAACGCGTCGGCATGACCGAATTCGCCGAACGCCAGATTGGCCAGCTTTCCGGTGGCCAGCAACAGCGCGTGTTTCTTGCGCGCGCCTTGGCGCAAAATGCCGATCTCTATCTGCTGGACGAGCCCTTCGCGGGCGTTGATGCCGCTACTGAAAAAGCCATCATCGACGTGCTCAAGGCGCTGCGCTCTGAGGGTAAAACCGTCGTGGCTGTGCATCATGACTTGACCACTGTGCCGACCTATTTTGATTGTGTGTTCCTGATCAACACCCGCAAAGTTGCCGAAGGCACTGTGGCGGAGGCCTTCACGCCAGACACCCTCCACAAGACCTATGGCGGGCGTTTGGCAACCGGGCAAATTGACCAGCTGGAACTCGCGGCAGGCTAACCTATGTTGCTTGATGCTCTGACTTTGCAGCTTGGCTACAATGCCACGCTGGTGACCGTGGGTGCCGCTTTGCTCGGCGTTGCGTCCGGCGTCACCGGAACCTTCCTCTATCTGCGCAAACGTGCCTTGGTCAGCGATGCGATCAGCCATGCAACGCTACCCGGTGTGGGGCTCGCCTTTATTGTGATGGTGCTGCTTGGGGGTGACGGACGGTCGTTGCCGGTCCTACTGCTTGGGGCCGCAATGTCTTCGTGGGTTGGGCTATTGTGCGTCAATCTGTTGAGCCAGCGCACGCGGCTTTCTGAGGATGCGGCCATTGGCGCGGTGCTTTCGGTGTTTTTTGGGTTTGGCATTGTTCTGTTGACGGTCATTCAGACCATGGGAAGCGGGCGTGCGGCGGGGCTTGAGAGTTTCCTGCTGGGGGCCACCGCTGGAATGTTGTTTAACGATGCGATGGTTATTGCCATTGGTGGTGCCCTCACGCTTTTGGCAGTTGTGATCTTGCGCCGCCCGATGACCTTGCTGGCCTTTGATCCCGAATATGCGGCTGCGCGTGGATTGAATGTGCAGCGCATGGATCTGGCGATCATGGCGCTTGCCATGGCTGTAACGGTGATTGGTTTGAAGATTGTCGGGCTGATCTTGATCGTCGCCATGCTGATCATTCCGCCGGTCACGGCCCGCTTCTGGACAGACCGCACCGACCACATGACACTGATCGCTGGTGTTGCCGGCGGGGCTGCCGCGTGGATTGGGGCCAGCCTTTCCGCGATTGCGCCCGCGCTGCCCACCGGGCCGATCATTGTTTTGGTCAGTTTTGCGCTCTTTGCTCTGTCACTTCTGCTCGCACCAAATCGTGGATTGCTTGCGGTTGGGCTTCGCCACAATCGGTTTCAGCGCCGGGTTCATCTGCGGCAGGGGCTTTTGGCCTTGGCGCAAGGTCAGCCGATCTATGAGGCGTACACGCTGCGTATTTTGCGCCGCGCCGGATTGGCACATGCCGACGGGGTGCCCACCGACACGGGCCGCGCGCGTGCCGCCAAGGCATTGCTGGATGAAAAGCGCTGGGAAACCGTGCGTCAGGATCCGGCGTTTGAAAGCGCTGCGGCACTGTATGACGGGTTGCGCGACATCGAAACCGTACTGACCGCCGATCAGATTGTAGAGATTGACCACCGGATAGGTGGCCCGAAAGAGGTGACGTCATGAGCGGTGCGGAATTTGTCCCTTTGTCCCTCACACCGATGTTGATCGGTGTGCTGTCCGCGATTGCATGCGCGCTTCCCGGCAACTTTCTTCTGTTGCGCAAACAGGCGCTGATCGGAGATGCCATCTCTCATGTGGTGTTGCCAGGTATCGTGACCGCATTTTTGCTGACAGGCGTGGTGGCCGCATTGCCGATGATGATCGGTGCAGCCGGCGCAGCTGTGGTTGCTGTGTTGATGATCGAAGCCGTCCGTCGCTTGGGCAATATCGAGCCGGGCGCCGCCATGGGGCTGACTTTCACCACGCTCTTTGCCGGTGGTGTTTTGTTGTTGGAACAAAGCGATACATCCGGGGTTCACTTGGATGTAGAACACGCACTTTATGGCAATCTGGAAAGCTTGATCTGGCTGGACGCAACAGGCTGGGGCAGCCTGTTGGATGCAGACGCCTTGTTGGGATTGCCGCCTGAACTTGGGCGTGTCGCGATCGCATTGATGGGGGTCGCAGTGTTCCTGTGGCTGTTCTGGCGCCCGCTGGTGCTGTCCACATTCGATGAAAACTTTGCAAGAACAATGGGCACGCCCACCACTGTGTTGGGCATCTCGCTGGTGCTTGTTTCTGCTTTGGCTGCGGTTGCAGCCTTTGATGCGGTGGGTTCGATCATTGTGATTGCCATGTTCATCTGCCCACCAGCAGCGGCGCGCCTCATGACAAATCGTCTTGAACATCAAATCGCTTGGAGCGTGGCCTTCGCCACGTTGTCTGCGGTGCTTGGCTATGTGTTGGCTGGCTATGCGCCGCTTTGGTTTGGGTTTGAAAATGCAGTCAGTGCCGCGGGAATGATCGCGACGGTTTCAGGGCTTATTTTGGCCGCGGCTGCGTTTTGCGGACCGTGCCGGTTGCGATCTGGCGCATCTGCAGTCTCATTTTAATAGCTGACTGAAAAACTCTGGTTGATCTTTCTTACTATTTCAGTAAGAAAAAAGGAGCTCGTGAGCACTGGGCTTGGTGACTCTACCAAATCTGATTCTTCTGAGCTTTTGATGCCTGCAATCTGAGGGCGAAACGCGATGTCACGCGAAGATAACAAGAGTATGAATATGACCGACCGCTTTGACGCAGCAACCGCGCAGTCAACTCCAATCCATGACGCTGAGACGCTGACAAAAGGCGGCAATCTCGCGCGCATTCGCCTTGAAGACGCAGAATATACCCTGCGCATCACCCGTCAGGGAAAGCTCATTCTGACCAAGTAAAACGAGGCTGCCATGATCGTTTGTCATTGCATGAACATCTCCGATCACGACATTCACGCCGCCATTGACTGGATGCGCGCGTCTGATCCGGCAGCCTTGATCAATCCGGGCAAGGTCTACCACGCCCTTGGTAAAGCCGCCGATTGTGGTGGCTGCATGCCTCTGTTTCTCGACACAATGCGGAATAATGATAACCTGACTGTGCCCGCGCACCTTACTGGTCTGCGCAAGCCACATACGGAGGGACGACGCATTGAAAGGCAATCCAGAAGTTATTGAATACCTAAACAAATCACTAAGACACGAGCTCACGGCAGTCAGTCAGTACTGGTTGCATTATCGTCTCCAGGAAGACTGGGGGCTGATCCATATGGCCAAGAAGAGCCGCGAGGAGTCCATCGAAGAGATGGAGCACGCTGACAAGCTCATCGCTCGCATCATTTTCTTGGGTGGCCATCCAAATCTCCAGAAACTCGATCCGTTGCGCATTGGGCAGACGCCTCTGGAAACGCTTGAATGTGACTTGGCCGCAGAGGTCAGCGCGCGCGAGCTGTATTCTGAGGCGCGCAAATGCTGTCAGGAGGCCGGAGATTTTGTGTCCATGAAGCTTTTTGAAGAGCTTCTTGCCGACGAGGAAGGGCACATCGACTTCCTCGAAACACAGCTTGAACTGCATGAGCGTATCGGCGCTGAGCGCTACGCCCAGCTAAATGCTGCAACAATGGACGAGGCAGAGAGCTAAGCGCCTCGCTTTGTAAGCCAATGCGGCACTCTTGATTTGCAAGGGTGTCGTTTTGCTTTGACGTTTCCAGTGGCCTTTTGTATGCATCCGACAACCGTTGGGGTGCCTCACTTGTTGGGGCTGAGAGTCGCTTGTGCGTAAACCCATCGAACCTGATCCGGGCAATTCCGGCGGAGGGAACGGTGTCAAAAAAGATAACGTTTTTGCCGTGCGGAATCCCGTTTGCGAACTGGGAGGCGCCATTTTGGCACATATCGCTTTGACTATCGCCGGCTCTGACAGCGGCGGCGGCGCAGGCATTCAGGCAGATTTGAAAGCGTTTTCCGCACTCGGCACATTTGGCGCCAGTGTGCTCACCGCTGTGACCGCACAAAACACGCAGGCCGTGACCGCCGTGCACGCCATTCCATTGGATGTGGTGCGCGCGCAAATTGATGCGGTTTTGTCTGACCTGGCTGTCAATGCGATCAAGATTGGTATGCTGGCCACGCCAGAAATCATTCACACCGTCACTGACGCGATCAAGGGTTTCACCGGTCCCGTCGTTTTGGATACCGTGATGATCGCCAAGTCTGGTGATACGCTGTTGGCAGACGAGGCGGTCTCCACATTGCGCGAGGTTCTGCTGCCCCGCGCAACCGTCATCACGCCGAACCTGCCCGAAGCGGCGCGCCTGCTGGATCAAAAGATGGCGCAGAACGATCAGGAAATGGTGGCGCAAGGTAGGGCGCTCTGCGCGTTGGGAGCGCAGGCCGTCTTGATGAAGGGTGGGCACGCCTCTGGTGACATTTGTCGCGATTTTCTGATCACATCTGAGGGGGTGGCGGCAGAGTTCACCGCCCCACGCAAACACACCCGCAACACCCATGGCACCGGGTGCACTCTGTCGTCCTCCGTGGCGGCGGGTCTTGCCAAGGGGCTAGCCCTGCAGGACGCGGTCGCAGAGGCGCATAGCTACCTGCAAGGCGCAATTGCGGCAGCGGATGATCTCAACATTGGCCACGGTCACGGCCCTCTGCATCATTTCCACCGGGTCTGGCCTGCATGAGCCTTTTTTCCGTCATTGGTGCAGGCGTCGCCGGGTTGGCGGTTGCCACCGAGCTTGTAGAGCGCGGGGCAGAGGTACAGATCTTTGACCCTGCCGGCCAGCCCGGCCCGCATGGTTGTAGCTGGTGGGCGGGCGGCATGCTGGCGCCGTGGTGTGAATATGAAAACGCCGAGGAGCCGGTGCTGCGGCTGGGCAAGCAGGCAATTGACTGGTGGCGCGCACGCACGCCTGTCACCACGTCCGGCACATTGGTTGTGGCCAGCAAGCGCGATCTGCCAGACCTGCGCCGGTTTGCGCGCCGCACAGAGAATTTTTCAGAAGTTGGCCGCGATAAGATTTCAGAGTTGGAGTCGGATCTGCATGGGTTTGGCCAAGGGTTGTTTTTTCAAGACGAGGCCCATCTGAACCCACGTCAGGCGCTTCAGGATCTTTATCGCGGGCTCAAAGACAAAGGTGTGGCGTTTCACAAGCGTATCGCCCCAACGCAGCTTGAAAACGCAATTGACTGCCGTGGTTTGTCTGCGCGCGAATATCTCTATGATCTGCGCGGGGTGAAGGGCGAAATGCTCATCATCCGCTGTCCGGATGTAGAGATCACCCGTCCTGTGCGCCTGCTGCATCCGCGCATTCCGCTTTATATCGTGCCGCGTGGCGAGGGCATCTATATGCTTGGCGCCACCATGATTGAAAGCGAAGACAGCAGCCGCATCACCGCGCGGTCCATGCTGGAAATGCTCAGTGCGGCCTATGCGCTCAACCCGGCGTTCGGCGAAGCGGAAGTGCTGGAAATTGGCGTCGATCTACGCCCGGCATTTCCAGACAACCTACCTCGCATCCGGCGACTTGGTCGGACAATTTATGCCAATGGGCTTTACCGTCACGGCTACCTGCTCGCGCCGGCTCTGGCGCGCGGCGTGGCCGATCTGGCGCTTCAAAACACACATTCGGAGATGGTCGATGAAGATCGTGCTTAACGGAGAAACGCGCGAGGTGGCCGCCGCCACCCTTGCCGAGGCGCTGGAGGAATGCGGTTTTACCGGTCGTGTCGCCACATCGCTGAACGAAACCTTTGTGCCCACGACGCTGCGCGCAGGGCAAGCGCTGACAGATGGCGACCGCATCGAAGTGGTTGCCCCGATGCAGGGAGGCTGAGTGATGAGACCGTTTTATGGCGTTGATCTGCCCAACCCGCTGATGCTGGGCACCGCTCAATATCCAAGCCCCGCCATCCTTGAGGAGGCGTTCCGCGCAAGCGGTGCCGGGGTTGCTACCGTGTCGCTGCGCCGCGAAGGCGCAGGTGGCACCGGGCAGACCTTCTGGAAAATGATTCAGGATCTGGGCGTGCATGTGCTGCCCAACACGGCCGGCTGTCACACCGTGAAAGAGGCCGTGACCACCGCCCATATGGCGCGTGAGGTGTTTGATACCAAATGGATCAAACTTGAGCTCATTGGCCACACCGACAGCTTACAGCCAGATGTGTTCCAACTGGTCGAAGCTGCGCGCATTCTCTCCGAAGATGGCTTTGAGGTGTTTCCCTACACCACCGAAGACCTGATCGTGGGCGAGCGTCTTCTGGAGGCCGGCTGCGAGGTGCTGATGCCCTGGGGTGCGCCGATTGGCTCTGGTCGTGGCTTGAATAATATCTATGCGCTGCGTGCGATGCGCGCCGAATTCCCCGATGTGCCCCTGGTGGTCGATGCGGGCATTGGCCTGCCGTCACACGCGGCTGCGGCGATGGAGCTTGGCTTTGATGCGGTGCTGCTCAACACCGCTGTGGCCCGCGCAGGCGATCCTGTGGCTATGGCGCGCGCCATGATCAGGGCCGTAGAGGCAGGGCAGGCGGCGTTTGAAGCCGATCCAATTGAGGCACGCGATATGGCTGAAGCCTCCACGCCCGTCATTGGAAAGGCTTTTCTGTCATGACCTTGCACAAATTCTATCCGATTTTTGATGATGTCAGCTGGCTCAAGCGGATGCTGCCGCTTGGCATCAAGCTGGTGCAGCTGCGCATCAAAAATCAAACCGAGGCGCATGTGCGCGCTCAGATCGCTGTGGGTCAGGCGCTTTGCCGCGAATACGGCGCTGTACTGGTGATCAATGACTACTGGCAGGCGGCAGTGGATCTGGGCTGTGACTGGATCCACCTCGGTCAGGAAGACCTCGATGACGCCGATTTGAAAGCGATCCGGGCGGCGGGGCTCAAAATGGGTGTCTCAACCCATGATGATGATGAGCTGGAGCGTGTTCTGGCGATGGACCCAGACTATGTGGCGCTTGGCCCGGTCTACCCAACCATTCTGAAAAAGATGAAATGGCATCAACAGGGGCTGCCAAGGGTCACCGAATGGAAAGAACGGGTTGGCGACGTGCCACTCGTAGGCATCGGTGGCATGTCGGTGGAGCGTGCGCCAGGCGTGCTCGAAGCTGGCGCAGATATTGTTTCTGCGGTCACCGATATCACGCTGAACGATGATCCAGAGGCACGCGTGCGCCGGTGGCTGGAGGTCTGCGCGTGAGCCGCTATGCGCGCCAGATGATCCTGTCCGAAGTGGGCGAAGATGGTCAGGCAAGGCTGGCGGCGGCCCATGTGCTCGTGATTGGCGCAGGCGGGCTCGCGGCACCGGCTTTGCCGCTGCTGGCAGGTGCAGGTGTGGCGCGTATCACCATTGTGGATGGCGATCAGGTCGAACTGTCCAATCTGCACCGACAGACGCTTTTTACGGAGTTGGATCAAAGACAAGCCAAGGCCGAAGTGGCCGCTGCCCGCTGCCGCGCAATCAACAGCGAAATTGATGTGGTGTCGGTGATTGGCAAACTCACACCTTCCAACGCGCCGAAGCTGTTGCAAGGCGTAACCCTCGTGATGGATTGTGCAGACAGCTACGCGGTGAGCTATACACTCAGCGATCTCTGTTTTGCGCGCAACATTCCCCTGATCACCGCTTCCGCATTGGGCCTGTCTGGCTATGTCGCAGGTGTCTGTGGCGGCGCGCCCTCGCTGCGTGCGATCTTCCCGGAAGCGCCGCAAAATGCAGCAAGCTGTGCCACTGCAGGTGTGATGGGGCCGGTGGTGGCTATGATGGGGGCCATGCAGGCGCAGATGGCGCTGGCGTCCCTGATGGGGCAGACCCCAAGCCCGCTTGGCCAGATGGTGCAGTTTGATGCCAAAACCCTGCGCAGTGCGCCCTTTCGGTTTGAGGGCGCGCCCGAACCTGTTCAGGCTTTTGCCTTTGTGGCACCGGAAACACTTGCACCCTCAGATACCATCGTGGAGCTGCGCAGCAGCGAGGAGGCGCCAACACCGGCGCATCCAGATGCGCTGCGCATTGCACCCGATCAATTGAAAGATCACCTGCCAGCAGCCGAGGGGCGGCTGGCACTTTGTTGCGCAACGGGGCTTCGCGCTTGGCGTGCCGCAGAGCAAACCCATGAGATTTGGCCGGGCGAGATTGTGCTCGTCGCAGCCTCAGCTTCTTAGTTGAAAGGACATAGAATGAAGCACTTGATGAAAGCCTCTGTCACGGCGATCGCCCTGATGGCTGCCGCCCCTGCCATGGCGGCGGATAAGATGACTCTCCTGCTGGATTGGTTCATCAACCCCGACCACGGTCCGATCATTGTGGCCCAGGAAAACGGCTATTTTGCCGAGCAGGGGCTTGAGGTGGAAATCGTACCGCCAGCGGACCCATCCATGCCACCACGTCTTGTGGCGGCAGGTCAGGCAGATCTCGCTGTATCCTACCAGCCGAATCTGCACCTGCAAATTCATGAAGGTTTGCCGTTGAAGCGCGTCGGCACTCTGGTTGCGACCCCGCTGAATTGCCTTCTGGTGATGAAAGATGGCCCGATCAAAACTCCTGCGGACCTGAAAGGTAAAAAGATTGGGTTCTCCGTAGCTGGCGTTGAAGAGGCGGTTCTGGGTGCGGTCCTGAACAAATACGGCGTCGATCTCGCAGATGTCGAATTGGTGAACGTGAACTTCTCGCTTGGGCCGTCAGTCATGTCGGGTCAGGTCTCTGCGGTGATTGGCGCTTATCGTAACTTTGAACTCAATCAGATGGATATCGAAGGCGCGCCGGGCACCTGTTTTTACATCGAGGAAGAGGGTGTGCCGTCTTATGACGAGCTGATTTACGTTGCCAACCCTGACACGATGGATGCCGACAAAGTGGCGCGGTTCCTTGCGGCGACTGAGAAGGCCACGCAATATATCGTGAACAACCCCGACAAGAGCTGGGAAATCTTCTCCAGCACCTCCGTGGAACTTCAGGATGAGCTGAACGTGCGCGCTTGGGCGGACACATTGACCCGTTTCGCTCTGCGCCCAGCTGGTTTTGACGCTGGCCGCTATGCCCGTTTTGAGCAGTTTCTGCATGACAGCGGTATGATCGACAGCATCAACCCAGTTGATGCGATCACCATTGATGTGACTGCAGAATGAGTGCGCCAGATTATGGCCGTGCCTTCGCGCTATTGCGCGCGGAGGCGGGCGACGCATGGGGGGCTTACACCCGCCATGCGTTTGTCGAAGGTCTGAAAGACGGCACGCTGCCGCGCGAGTCTTTTCTGCATTATCTGCGTCAGGATTACGTTTTTCTGATCCACTTCTCCCGCGCTTGGGCGTTGGCGGTGGTGAAATCGGAAACTCACGAGGAAATGCTCGCCGCTGTGGCCACGGTGAATGCGCTGGTCGCAGAAGAGATGCAGCTCCATGTGGGCATTTGCGAGGCCGCAGGCATCCCACAAGAAGAGCTTTTTGCGACCCCGGAACGTGCCGAAAACCTCGCCTACACCCGCTTTGTGCTGGAGGCTGGCTATACCGGTGATCTGCTGGATCTGCTGGCGGCGCTTGCGCCCTGTGTGCTCGGCTATGGTGAAATCGGTGCGCGTCTGGGGCAGGAAAAATCTTCTGAGACCTACGCAGACTGGATCGCCACCTATTCCGGCG
The DNA here is from genome assembly GCF_027947445.1 of Shimia sp. MMG029. Taxonomy (NCBI): domain Bacteria; kingdom Pseudomonadati; phylum Pseudomonadota; class Alphaproteobacteria; order Rhodobacterales; family Roseobacteraceae; genus Shimia; species Shimia sp. MMG029. The sequence goes on from NZ_JAQJIM010000009.1 coordinate 18,139, forward strand.
AAGGCTTCCAGGGCGATTGCGCGGCTGTTGGGCAGTTGCTTGACAGCGCGCTTGAACGTCGCTTGGGCAAAGACTTTGACAAGAGCCCTCGTTTCGCAACGCTGTGTGAGAAATTTCGCAAAGCCACAGAGCTTGAAGTCAGCTTCTGGCAGATGGGCATGACACCATGACATCAGCGCCCGGCATCCTCTTTGAAGGAGAGGCGACCATTGAGGGGCGCAGGCTTTTTGCACCTTTGTCTCTGACACTGGATGCCGGGCGTTGGACTTGCCTGCTAGGTGGGTCAGGCGTGGGCAAAACAACGGTTTTGCGGCTGCTGGCTGACCTTCCAACAGGTGCCGTCTTTGACGGCTCCATCACTGCCACAGATGGCACACATGTCGCCGATCAGATCGCTTATATGGCGCAGGATGACCTGTTGTTGCCCTGGGCCACGGTTGAGAAAAACATCGCGCTGGGCACCCGCCTGCGGGGACAAAAGCTGGATGACGCCCGATTGGCCCGCCTTCTTGACCGCTGTGGCTTGCGTGACCATTTGGGCAAACGTCCCAGCGAGCTTTCTGGTGGACAGCGTCAGCGTGTGGCGCTTGCGCGCACTCTAATGGAAGACAAGCCCATCATCTTGCTGGACGAGCCGTTTTCGGCGCTGGATGCACAGACCCGCGCGTCGATGCAGGATCTGGCTGTGGAATTGCTGGCGGGGCGCACCGTTTTGGTGGTGACTCATGATCCGGGCGAAGCCGCGCGATTGGGCCATGCCATCCATGTTATGACATCAGAAGGTCTGACCTCTGTGGTGCCACCTGCCACCGCTGTGCCCCGCGCGGTTGAGGCAATTGAAACACTGACGTGCCAATCAGATCTGCTGCGCTTACTTATGGGACAGGCCGCATGAAGATTATCCCGGCGCTTGCTGCGACTGTTTTTGCTGTCGCGATCTGGCAGTTGATCGTGTCTCTCACTGACTTGCCGCGCTTCATTCTGCCCGGACCTCTCCTTGTGGCCGAAACTTGGTGGACCAATCTGGCCGTGATTGCAGAGCATACATTGGTGACCGCGCAGGAAGTGCTGATCGGTCTCGCCATTGGAACGGCTCTGGGCATCGTGACCGCACTCCACCTAGCGACGTCAAAAACCGCCCGCATGTTGGTGCAGCCGATCCTTGTGTTTACGCAAGCGCTGCCGGTGTTTGCGCTTGCTCCGATCCTGACACTCTGGCTTGGCTATGGCCTTTGGTCCAAAGTCGCCATGGCGGTTCTGATCATTTATTTCCCGGTGACGTCTGCGTTTTTTGACGGTTTGATGCGCACGCCATCGGGCTACCTTGATCTTGCAAAAACCATGCAAGCGAGCCCGTTTCGCGTGCTGTGGCTGATCCGCGTGCCGGCTGCGCTGCCTTCATTGGGCGCAGGTGTGCGGCTGGCCGCGGTTTATGCACCGATTGGCGCAGTCATCGGTGAATGGGTGGGGGCATCCAAAGGACTTGGATACCTGATGCTGCTTGCCAATGGCCGCGCCAAAACCGATCTGATGTTTGCGGCGATGCTCACGCTTGGTGTGTTGTCGGTGTTTCTCTACCTCATGGTTGCAAAACTCACCCGTCAGTTGGGGGACCGAGAAAGTTAGGCTTACATCTGTGAATATCCCAAATATTGCTTGATTTTGCGCCTGACACCTTGGGCGCAGATCGCAGAATGCAAAAATCAGTCTGAAAATAAGCTTTTGGATTATTGGTTAAGGGTTCTTTAACCACTCAGTGCCACTCACAAGGCAGTGAACAAATCAACTTATTGCTGATCCAAACATGGCTCGACTGCGCACGACAAAGCGAATTTTGCGCCTACGAAGTGGGGTTGCGCTGAGCATTTTGCTGGTCGCATCCATTGCCGCCATGTGGATCGTGTTGGCCGGCCGCGAGGCGGTTGCAACCCAAACGCGCAATACGACCTGTATTGATACGATCCTTTTGTCTTTGTCTGAAATGGCAATTGCGCTGCATCAGATTGAGGATGCGGACAATGTCTATCGCGTTAGCGCGTTCGAAAGCCAAATCCGGCAGGCGGTGGTTGCGGCCAACGAAGCCCACACCGCGCTATCTGACGAAAAAGGAGTGAACGCGTTCTCTCCAGCGGCCCAGGATATTCTGCGGCAGGCAACGTTCAACCCGCTGCAGGAACTTTCTGAAGTCATCTCTTTGGCTGAAATCGTGGTCGATCCGGCTGAAGCCGACGAAGCAACACACACAGCGGCCAATCTTGCATCAGACTTGGCATACCGATTGATGCCATTCTTTGATCGCATCCGGCAATATGAACTGGAAGCGGCGGAGGTTATTGCAGATCGCCAAGTCATTTATGGCGCGGCCGCGTTGCTGGTGTCTCTCTGTGGGGTGGTGTTTGCCGCCCTCTTTGCGCACCTCCCCATGGAACAATATGTGTTGAATGCTCAGCGCGATATTGAACGCAGTCAGCGGGCTGCCGAAGCCGCTTCTGAGGCAAAAACGATGTTTCTGGCGACAATGAGCCACGAGATCCGAACGCCGTTGAACGGTGTGTTGGGATTGGCAGATGTGTTATCCGACACAAAGCTGGATCCCGACCAACGGCGCATGCTGGGGATGATTTCGAGCAGCGGCAACAACCTGTTGCAGATGATCAATGACATCTTAGACCTTGCAAAACTAGAGGCCGGCAAAACCTCTCTTGAGTTTGTCGATTTTGATCTGGAAATGGTATGTCGGGAGACAACAGAACTTTTTTCCGGTCAGGCAGTGCGCCGGAACGTGCGTTTGAACGTGGAGTCGGCACATTCAGAGGCTGGGTGGTACCTGCACGGAGCTCAAGGGGCCGTTCGGCAAATTTTGAGCAATCTGGTCGGCAATGCGGTCAAGTTTACGGAAAACGGGACTGTTTCTGTGCGACTTGAGGATGTGCCGGGACCCGAAGGCGCACCAAGATTTGTGCGTCTGTCCGTAAGAGATGAGGGTATTGGCATTTCCCCGGATTCTCTGAAACGCATTTTTGATCAGTTTGAACAGGCAGATGCCTCCACAACAACTCGCTTTGGGGGCACAGGGCTTGGGTTGGCCATTGTAAAGCACTTGACGGAAACGATGAATGGTCATGTGCAAGTGAGCAGCGTTGTGGATGAAGGGTCTGAGTTTTCCTTGGTCTTCCCCGTTGCAAAAGCCTTGGCGCGCAAACAGGCGTCCAAAACGCAATTTACCAACACATTTGATAAACGTGTGCTTGTGGCCGATGATAACAAAGTCAATCAAATGGTGGCACAAAAGCTGCTCCAGAAACTTGGGTGCGATGTGCAACTTGCAAGCAACGGGCTTGAAGCTGTGAACATGGCGAGATCGTGGGCCCCCGACCTGATCTTGATGGATGTGCGCATGCCCGTCATGGATGGTTTGCAGGCCACACGTGCCATCCGCATGGATGCATCCATACCCAGCTCCGCAACTCTGCCAATCGTTGGGCTCTCAGCAAACACACGAGGCGAGCATGAGGAGGCAATAACCACCGTAGGAATGAGTGGGTATTTGCACAAACCAATCAATCGCGAAGCCCTCCTGACAGAGTTGATGCGGCATTGGACAACAGAAGACGCAGACGACTTAGATCCGAATGATCTGCCTAGCGGCTTAAGCGCGTGAGATTGTTGGGGATACGCTGGGCCTCGCTGCTGATAGTTGGCCTATTGCTGCCTTTGCCAGCACTGTCAGAGGATGTGCCTGCAACGCTTTATTCTTGGCGCGGCAGCGTCCCGCAGGATGTTTTTGACAGATATACTGAGGTCTACGGAGAGGATCTGATTGTAGACAGCTTCATGGCTGCCGATGAAGCCGAAGCCCGTCTTGCGCTTAAAGACGGCCCTACGACTTGGCGGTATTGCCGATCGAAGTCGTTCCGCGATTGTTGGCGAACAACACACTTCGGCCTGTGAAGACCCAAGTTGCGGCGCTGGAGGAGGTCGCCCCGACACTTCGTTTGGGTGTGTTCGACGCAGTGTTGCCCGATGTGTCCGATTATGTTGTGCCCTATCTTTGGGGATCGACAGGGATGATCATTGATGTGCCAGCAGTGCGCGCACGCCTTCCAGATGCGGCGCTAGACAGTTGGTCGTTGTTGTTTGATCCAAAGAATGCGGCGGCGCTCGCCGATTGCGGCATCTCGATTGTAAACTCCTCGCAAGAGGTTCTTGCGCTGACATTGAGTTATCTGGGCAAAGATCCCAATCGGTTTTCGGAGGAAGCTTTGGATGCGGCTTTCGGGACCCTTTCGCAAGTTATGCCATATGTCAGCAGCATCAGTGATCTGCACTACAGCAAACTCAGGAACGGCGAGGTCTGTATCGCCCTTGTTTGGAGTGTGCCTGGGGTGGCGCCTAAAATAGAGGGCTTTGGGGAGCAATACACCTATGTGCTTCCCAAAGAGGGGGCAATCATGTGGTCAAACGTGTTGGTCGCTCCTCGGACAAGAGAACCATCCCCCCATCGCCAAAAGCTGTTGTCGTTCGTTTTGTCAGAAGATGTCTTTGAACGTCTGGCCGCGCATTCCTTTGCGTCGATGTCACCTTTCGGCGAAGACGTCGCGCTGTCGCCGATGCAACACATGCTGAAGGCGGAAATCTTCCCAACCAATCAAATGCAGAGGCTCTTTATGCTAGAGCCGCTCACCGGAGCGCAGAAACACGATCTCGACACAAGATGGCGGCGGCTGCAGATCGGTCGATATCAGTAAGCGGTGGGCCCTTCGGCTTTGTTCAGAAGGACGCCGAGTATTGGTTTGACGCCTGAAAAGATCCGTTCGACCTTCTCCAATTCCTCGGCCGTTGACACACCGCCGCCTGCCACCAACAGGACAGCATCCACATTGGGCAAAAAGCCGAGAACATCGTCAAACTCCAAGGCCGGTGGCATATCAAACAGCATCACATCCGCGCAGAGCGTCTCTTCCAGCTCTTCCAACACAGAGGTGATCATTTCTGTTTGAAACAACTCCGCAGAGTTTTCTTCCGGGCGATCGTTCAGCGCCAAAGCCAGATTGGGCGCGGCTTTCACCAGAAAGTTCTCGGGTGCGATCACGCCGCTTAAATAGTCCGCCATTGTGTCGTGGGCGGTCAGCCCCAGTGTTTTGTCCAGACTGGGGGCGCGGAGGTCTAAATCCAGCAAAACTGTCCGCACCGAGTTCAGACGTGCCAAGGCGAATGCCAGATTGGCGGAGACAAAACTGCTTCCGCAACCACGCGTCGGCGCCGTGACCGCCACGCGACTCCAGCCATGTTCGTTGAGTGCCTGCAGCATGCGTGTGCGCAGCATGTCAAATGCGGCATGGGCCGGGTGGCTGCGTGATGCACTGATGATATGGTTTTGCGCCAAAACAGCATCGTCCACCGCGGCCACGCTGAGGTTGTTCCAGAACACCTCTGGATCCTGCAATGCAGGCAGGGTGTCCGCGGGCTCGCAGTTCGCTTCGATTTTGGTGTGCTCGTGTTTCATGGCGCAATTGTACCGTCTGTTTGGCAAAGAATTTATCAATCCAAACCGGTCAAAAGAAAGGCGGCATTGCGGAGATTGGGCGTCTCTTTCGCATAGGATCTACCTGAAAGGCTCTGTGCAGCCTTTATTGGTCTGAGATTTGTCGCCATGTCACTTCTTCCCGAGGGAGAAATCGGTTCCTTATGGTTTTAGTCTGATACACTGGACATGGACCTCAAGCATAGATAATCAAACACAAACTGCCCAGCCAATCAAAGCCAAGCAGCGTAGATATCAGGAGTATCACATGTTGAGAGCATTTGTTGCGGCTCTGGCTTTGTCTGCCTCTGTCGTTCAGGCAGCAGAGATTGAAACAGCGGGCGGGAAAGTCACGGTTGAGAATGTACCAGCGAAGATCGCTGTGTTTGATATCGCCGCGATTGATACGCTCACCGCCTTGGAAGTGCCGGTTGCCGGTGCGCCGGAGAAGCTTTTCGTAGATTACCTCTCTGAGGTTAGCGCATCCGCTGAAACCATCGGCAATATCTTTGAGCCAGACTTTGAAGCGGTCAATGCGCTGCAACCTGATCTTATCATTGTTGGCGGCCGCTCCTCCAGTCAGGGGCAGGCGCTGACGGATTTTGGCCAAGTCATTGACATGACCATCTGGAAAGACACGGTCGGCGAAGGTCTGGCCCGCTTGGAGGCTTATGGCGAACTCTACGGCAAACAAGAGGAAGCGGCGGCGCTGAAAGCGGATTTTGAGGCGAAACTGGCAGCCACAAAAGCGGCTGTTGCGGATCAAGGCACCGCGCTTGTGCTGTTGACCAATGGGCCTAAGATTTCCGCTTATGGATCTGCTGGTCGTTTTGGTTGGATCCACAAAGCGCTGGGGCTTCCCGAAGCGGTGGCAGACGTCGAGCAGGCTACACATGGGGAAGCGGTTTCTTTCGAGTTTATCAAAGACGCCAACCCGGACATCCTGATTGTGATTGACCGTCTGGCCGCCATTGGGCGCCCGGGCGATGCGGCCGCCGCAACGCTGGACAACGCGCTGGTTGCACAGACCAACGCCTGGAAGAACGGCAAAGTGGTCTATCTGAATGCCGCGGATGTCTATGTTGCAGGCGGCGGCATTCAATCGATGAACCGCACATTGGATCTTTTCCTGAATGCGATGAACGCCGGATAAGCTCTGTGAACAATCGCGCAGCAATAGCCGGAGCAGCGGCTGGAACATTGGTTCTGGCCGCTGTTTCGTTGTTTGTGGGGGTGATTGATCTCACCCCGCTGGATGTGCTGCGCGATCCGTCTGCACTGACGTTGCTTATCGACAGCCGGTTTCCCCGCACCGCAGCGCCGCTGATTGCGGGTGCAAGCCTGTCCATCTGCGGATTGATTTTGCAAATGCTGGTGCGCAACCGATTTGTGGAACCGATGACGGTTGGGACAGGTCAGGGCGCGGCGCTGGGCATTCTGCTGGTCACAGTATTTGCGCCAACCCTATCGATCTTTCTTAAAATGGTTCTGGCGTCCTCCACAGCTTTGCTTGCCAGCCTTGGCTTTCTTCTGATCGCACGTCGTCTGCCGCCAACACAGCCCCTGCTCGTGCCGCTGGTGGGCATGGTTTATGGCGGTATTCTGGGCGCAGCGGTCACGTTTTTCGCCTATCAGGCGGATATGCTACAATTCATTGAAACCTGGCTCAGCGGGGATTTCTCCGGCGTGATGCGCGGGCGCTATGAGCTCTTGTGGATCGGCGCATTGGCGGCAGGTCTGACCTATTTGATTGCCGACCAGATCGCGATTGTCGGTCTGGGGCGAGATGCCAGCATCAACCTCGGTTTGAACTACAATCAAGTGATGATCCTCGGGCTTCTGGTGATCTCGATTGTGTCGGCGCTTACGGTTGTCACGGTTGGGGCAATCCCCTTTGTGGGCCTGATCGTGCCCAATATTGTCAGCCGCTGGTTTGGCGACAATCTGCGCGCCACCCTGCCAGTGACCGCTCTGGCGGGCGGGGCATTGGTGCTGTTGTCCGATATTCTGGGGCGTGTGCTGCGCTATCCGTTTGAAATTCCGGTTGGCACGATCTTGGGTGTGCTTGGTGCTTTTGCCTTCCTGTGGCTGCTCTACCGTGGGCCAAAGCATGCGCACTAAAGCCATCTGGATATCCGTCGCGCTTCTGCTGGTCTGTGCCGTGTTGTTCATGACACTGGAGGCGCGCGGCAGCTGGGAGTTCGTTCTGTGGTTCCGCGGGCGCAAACTTGTCGCGCTGTTGCTCGTCGGCGCCGCGATTTCCACGTCAACGCTGCTGTTTCAAACCATTGCCCGCAATAATCTGCTGACGCCTTCTATCATGGGATTCGACGCGCTCTACACGTTGATCCTGACGCTGTCCGTGTTCTTTCTTGGCAGTGTTGGCTTCAACCAGTTGCCGCCCGAAGTGGTGTTCCTTGTCACTGTGGTGGTGTTGATCGCCGCTGCGCTGGCGCTGTTTGGGACGTTGCTCGGCCAGCACAGGGCCGATCTGATGCGCATGGTTCTGACAGGGATCATCTTCGGCGTGCTCTTCCGCTCGCTCACAGCATTTGGCGTCCGCATGATTGATCCCAATGAGTTCGTGACCATCCAGGTCAAAAGCTACGCGCGCTTCAACTACATTGATGTGAACCTGCTATGGATGAGCCTTGTTCTGTCAGTCGCGGCTATCGCGTGGTGTTGGCACCTCCGTCGCCGGTTGGATGTACTGGCGCTTGGCTTTGACATCGCCACCAACCTCGGGGAAGCGGTCAGCAAACGTCAAACGCAGATCCTCATCCTGATCGCACTCTTGGTGGCGGTCTCTACGGCACTGGTTGGCCCGGTGGCATTTCTTGGGCTGTTGGTTGTCAGTCTTGCACGGCTTGTGTCCCCCAACGAACGCCACGCCACCTTGATCCCTCTGGCCGCGCTGATTGCAGGCATCGTTTTGGTCGGAGGCCAGACCCTGCTCGAACGCGTTTTCGATCTGGCCACGCCGCTCTCTGTTGTGGTCGACTTTGTCGGCGGCTTTGTTTTCCTTGTGCTCTTGCTGCGAAAGGCGCGGACATGATCTCCATTGAGAACCTCAGTTATGAAGTCGGCACCGCATGCATTTTGCAGGATGTCACTGTGACCTTGCCCAAAGGCGGGATGACAGCACTGATTGGGCCCAATGGTGCTGGCAAATCCACCTTGCTGTCGCATGTCGCCCGTTTGCTGCCAATCCAGACGGGAAAGATCTCTGTGGATGATCTGGAAGTCGGCAACTGTGACAGCTCCGCTCTGGCGCGGCGTCTTGCGATCCTGCCGCAGCAGGTGCACTTCGCCACCCGTCTGACGGTGCGTGATATGGTCGCCTTTGGCCGATACCCTCACAGTCAGGGTCGTCTTCGGTCTGAGGATCACAACAAAGTCGCGGAAGCTCTAGAGGCTTTTGGTCTGACACCGTTGCAAAACCGCTTCTTAGATACGCTTTCCGGTGGTCAGCGCCACAAGGCGCATGTCGCCATGACCTATGCGCAGGATACCGACTACCTGCTTCTGGATGAGCCGCTCAACAATCTGGATATCTCAGCGGCCAGAGCCTTGATGATTTTGCTACGTGATCTTGCAGACAACAGTGGCAAAACGATCGTGATTGTGGTGCATGATATCAACTTTGCAGCCCAATATGCGGACCATCTGGTTGTGATGAAACAAGGTCAAATCGCATGCGAAGGCAAACCGGTAGACTTGGTCACACAGGCGTTGTTGACGGATGTGTTTGATACAGACGCCCACGTTGCGTTGATAGAAGGTAAGCCATTTGTAATGCCATAGGGAAACTGGCACATAAGGCCAGTAATTCGTGCATGTTCACTGCTTTGCGCGAAACCTCATTGCGATTCGGCTGTTTTTCCTGATTTGAAATCCATCTATGGTAGCAATTCCAACCGATTTTTACGTTGCATTTTTAAATCTGCAACCCTTGGGATAATTTGCTGTAAGTACTTATCCAAAAAAGAGTTTTTCGGCCTGACGTTAAGGAAATCGCAGCTTCTGTGAAGTCAATGTCCAGCACTTAATAAGACTACCCAATCGGTGAGGACCTCGCGATGAAACTAAGACTCGTAATGCTGTTGGTAATTGGCCCGCTATTTGCGTACGCCGCTTACCTCAAATTTCAAGATATCGCTCACCAACGTTCCGTACTTGCAAAAGCGCATGACATCGCTGTTGTGACACATGAAGGCGTTTTGATTGACGATCTGGTACACGAGTTGCAAAAAGAGCGTGGGTTTTCTGCTGGTTTCATAGCGTCGCGCGGACGCGCCTTTGAAGATGAATTGGCGTCTCAGCGCCGACATACAACACAGGCTCTCTCGGCGCTAACGCAAGAGCTGGAAATGCTGCAGATCTTGATGCCTGAACTCATGGCTGAGGCCAACAGTCGTCTCTCACAATTGCAGGACATGCGTTCCACTGTCGATGGCGTACCCGCGTCCGTCAAAGAGATGAAAGCCTACTACACAGGCGTCATCAATCTTCTGATCGAGCTGGCCCGACCGATTGTTGCGGACACCAAAGATGGGCGACTTCAGGTTGTGCTGCATGCGCGTGCGCTTATCGGATCCGCCAAAGAAAGCGCCAGTCAGGAGCGCGCGATGGGCGTAACCGGATTGAGCAGTGGTTTCACGCAGCCTGTCCAAACGCGTTTTGTGGCGCTTGGCGGCGCACAGATGGCATTGCTTCATGAAACGGCTGGGGATTTGTACGCAGCGAGTTGGGAAAAGTCGATTATGCAGAGCCCAGAGTACAAAGCTCTGCACACAGCGCGCAACCAAATCATTGCTGGCTTTGGCTCTCCGCGGGCGACCCCCATTTCAACTGCGCAGTGGTTCCAGATTTCTTCTAACTGGATTGATTTATTGCGCGCAAAAGAAGTGGAATTTGTCACTGAAGTCGAAGCGCTCACAGCCCAGATTGAGGCAGAAGCGCAGGACACGCTGCGCAACCTGATTTGGATCGGTGCCTTTGTGACGATTGCGGTTCTGGCCTTTGCCGCGCTGTCCTTTGAAAAAGTAATCGCGCGTATCAAATACCTGATCTCGGTGATCCACGCCTTTGACAAAGGCAACTATGAGATCGAGATCACTGGCACCACGGGACGAGATGAATTGAGCGAGATGGCCCGTGCGTTTGATCTGTTCAAGCAAGACACACTGAAAATGCAGGCCGCAACAGCCAAACTCCAGGCAGAGCAAGAGCGCTTGAAAGTTCAGCAAGACAAAGTGGTGGCCGAGATTTCGGCCGGACTTGAGTGTCTTGCAGAAGGAAATCTCACCTACCAATTCTGCGGGGAGTTCCCAGAAGAATATGAGACGCTGCGCGAAGATTTCGATGGCGCCATGGCGAAACTCAATGAAACGCTCTCCAGCGTCGTCGAAAATACCTCCAGCATTCGTCTGGCTGCCACTGAAATCACGGATGCGTCCATTGAGCTCTCGCGTCGCAGCGAAAGCCAAGCGGCCACGCTGGAAGAGACCTCCGCAGCCCTGGAAGAGCTGACATCCAGTGTTCAGGCCGCAGCAGAGGGTGCGCGCGGGGTGCAGGACACAACCGTTCGCGCCCGCACAGAGGCAACGGAAAGCGGTGCCGTGGTCAAGCAAGCAATTGACGCTATGTCCGAAATCTCCATGTCTTCCAGTCAGATTGCCCAGAACATCGGTGTGATTGACGACATCGCGTTTCAGACAAATCTTCTGGCCCTGAACGCCGGTGTTGAGGCCGCGCGTGCGGGCGAGGCTGGCAGCGGGTTTGCGGTGGTTGCCTCCGAAGTGCGGGCGCTTGCGCAAAAATCGTCTGAGGCGGCGACAGAAATCAAATCATTGATCAGCGAAAGTGCAGGCCACGTAGGCAATGGCGTTGAGCTGGTAAATCGCACGGGCACTGCGCTGGACAGCATCGTGGATCGCGTGGGGCACATCTCAGAGCTGGTCTCGGAAATGGCCGTTGGCTCCAACGATCAGGCAACGGGTCTGGGCGAACTCAACGCCGGTGTGGCGCAGCTTGACCAGGTGACGCAGCAAAACGCGACGATGGCGCAAAACGCGAATTCCACTTGCCACACACTCAAGGAGGAAGCAGATGAGCTGGAGCAGCTCGTCGGCCAATTCAAACTCTTTGATCAGGCACACTCTTCTGCTGAAGGTGAGGAAAGCGCCTCACACGCAGTCGCTATGGTTGCCTAAAGCCGTTTGCGTTTTATATGAGACAATCGGATCGCTTCTCGCGTTCGGCCGAATGGCAGAGGCCGCGAGAAAGCGATCCAGTTGCACACGCAAATTGCGATGGGGTTACACCCTAACCCACAGGGCGGCGTCACTTATATTCAATGATGCGCATATTGCGTTTCATCAGGCGCCGCCAGTGAAACATAAATATTCCCAATGTGTTGGGGATCTTTGACAGGGTAATCAGCCGTGAATGTCGCCAAGCTTCCCAATACGGCAATCCTGCGGAGACGAGCCCGTTTTTCGTGCGAATATAGCTGGCAGTGTAAAGGGCAAGCACCAGAACAAAGGCCCAACGATTGGCCGCCAGTCCCCAGACAGCCAACATTGGCATGAGCGCGCCATAAACCAGTGCCCGCGCCTGTTCGCGCAAAGCGTAAGGCGGGTGCATCCAGCCCACCTGCGCATAAGCGTGGCCACCGCGTACCGCGCGTTGCCACCATTGTGAAAACGTCAGCATTGCAGCATCGTGGCGCGTCATTTCTTCTGGCAGGCGGCGCAATTTCCAACCCGCCTTACCAAGTCTAAGACAGAATTCTTCGTCCTCGCCGGCGATCACTGTCGGATCAAAGCCCCCCGCCTGCGCAAAGGCTGCGCTGCGCACCAGCATGTCGCCGCCGCAGACCGTGATCTCGCCCGCAGGCCTGTGCCATTCAAAGTCACATAATGCGTTGTAAACGCTACGCTCTGGGTAAAGTTCAGCCCGCCATCCTGTGACCAGTCCGAGCGTGTCGTCGGCTTTTAACGCAGCTTCGCCAGCGGAAATCCAAGCGGGGGCAACCATGCAATCCCCATCTACAAATTGCACAAACTCAGGCAGATCTTCGGTTTCGGCCAATGCATCAAAACCAGCCTGTCGCGCGCGCGCTGCGGTAAATGGTAAGCCGTCATCAAGTTCCACAACCAACGCACCAGCGGCGCGTGCTTCGGCGACAGAGGTGTCCGCGCTGCCGCTATCGACATAGACGATCTCGACACCCTGTGTGGCCAAAGACGTTAAACAGTCAACCAAACGCGCGCCCTCATTGCGCCCGATGACAATTGCAGTGGTTGCGCTCATTCTAGCCCGTCCCGAAGCAGCGCACCCAGACGCGCGGCCTCTTTGTGGATGTCAAATGCCGCTTCCACTTTGGCCCGCCCCGCAATCCCCATGGATCGGGCGCGCTCAGGATCGCTCAGGACCTCATCAATTGCGGTGGCCAAGGCGCTCACATCTCCCGGAGACACAAGCAATCCGGACACGCCGTCGCTCACCAGTTCCGGGATCCCGGCAATATGCGTCGCCACCACAGGGCGCTGCGCGGCCATTGCTTCCATCAGCACGACTGGCACGCCCTCAGCAAAGCTGGGCAGCACCAGCATATCCGCCCTTGCCAGAGCCTCAGCCACCTCGGTTTGGGACTTGTAGCCAACAAAGGAGACATGATGTAATAGCCCCGCAGATGAGACTTGCGATTGTAGCGCTTTCCGTCCGGGTCCGTCACCAATCACATTGAGATGCACATCAGGATGCGTTTGCACAAGCTGCTCAAGGCTGCGCAGCAAAATCGGCAATCCTTTGACCGGTGCCAGCCGCCCGACAAACAGCAGCTGCTTTCCCGATGCGCCGCCGCCTGGTGCATAGCGCTCAGGGTCTACCCCACAGTGGATGATATGCAGTTTGTTCCAGTGTTTTGGATGGCTGAAAGCCATGGCTTGGGATCGACAAAACTGGCTGATGCAGGCAACAAAGCGTGCGCGCGCGATTTTTGCGTCCAGCCGCCAGTGGTCTGGTGCAAAGAAAATGTCAGGACCATGGAGCGTGAAACTGAAGGGAATCCCCGACAGCTCTGATGTCAGCATCGCCACAGAACAGGACGATTTTGCAATGTGATTGTGCAAATGCCGTACACCGCGTTTGCGCAGATGTGTGGCCAGCACCGCCGCCTCCAGAAAGTAAAACAGCTGATAAATCTGGTTGCGCAGGCCGGGCGGTGCGGTTCTGATCGCCAACAGAACGGTGCGCAGAAATCGGGTTGGGCTGCGAAACAGGGCGCCAAAAACAGCAGAGATCAGCGTGATTGGTGATTTTGCAGCGGACAGAACATAAAACGTTCTCTCGGATTCGGCCCTTTGCTCTTCCCCAACAAGGTGCGCTTTGCCCGTGCGCTGCACAGAGCATGTCTCCACCGATTGCCCTTGCGCACGCAGCGCGGCCACCTCACGCTGAATAAACGTATCGGTTGCACGTGGGTATTCTCCGGTCAGATAGGCGATGGGGGCGGCTTGCGATGTCACGGCTGATGTCACGGTGTCTCGGTTTGATCTATTTGGCGCGCGAAATCTGCGGCCATGGCGGTTTCAAATGACACGCTTTTGGGTGCCCCAAGCACTTTGTGCATCCGGGCGTTGTCATATGTCAAAGGGCGATGGCGTGTTTCCAACACGGCACGGCGCAGAAGGCCGGGGATTTTTTCAGAATTTGGCGAGAGTGTCGCAATCGCCCGCCAGAGCCACAGTGGCGTGCGCACCACGCGTTTCGGCCACCCACCAGCTCTGAGCGCCCGTATAAATCGGCGTCGGTCGGGCAGATCGTCATCGACTACGTTGATTTTTTCAATGCCTGCGCGATTTTGGGCCGCCCAAAGCAAAATGGCAGCGGCGCGTTCGACACGACAAAGCGGCACAACCCCACCGCCATCAATCATCACCAACAAGGTTCTGAAGGCTGGCCCCACATGCGCGTTAAACGCACATCCCGGTCCCCAGACCGCGCCCAATCTGAGTATGCTCACCGCAACCCCATGCGTTTTTGCGGCGTCTTCAAACAAATCTTCCTGGGCTTGCTTTGCCTTGGCGTATGCTGTGCGCCCCTGAGTGCCCAACGGACAGGCTTCTGTCAGAACTCCATGATCTGGCAGGGTGCGCACATCATAAACGTCTAAAGAGCCTGCAAGTACCAGATGTGGCACTTTGGCAGAGACACTGGCCGCTATCACATGCGCACTCACCTCCAAGGTGTCGCGCCGCTGATCTCCAGACAGCGTTGCTGCGCAGTGGATCAGCGCATCAACCCCAATGAGCGCCTCTGCCAAAGTGTCGGTTTGTGTCGCCAAGTCCAATGCGACCAAGGTGATGTTGGGGTCTGCGCGCCATGAGGGCAGTGCGCTTTCCAATCGCCGGACAAAGGCAATGACATGCATGTCTTGCCGGCGTGCTTGCGCCACACAATGGCGCCCAATGAACCCGGCAGCGCCGGTGATCGCCACACACGCCATCATCAAACCGCCCAGGGCATGGGCGCAACAGGGTCACAGCGCGTCGTCATTTCCTGAATGCCATTCTCCGCCCCAGAAGCCTGTATCGCCAGCGTCACCTCGTTCAAATGCAGGGCAAAATCCGCTGACAGGCGGCAGTCTCTTCCTTCGGCCAGCGCATCCAGCATTTCTGCGGGCCCCAGCGCAAAGTTCATGGCCGCTGCGCCCCAGCGCGGCACTTTGGGATGTGACGCCCCACTCAGGCGCACACGCTTGCCGATCGGATGTTCCATCAACCGCCGCCGCATCACAAACCGTTTGTGAAAGCGCACAGCGGCCTCATTGTCCCAGGCGCGTTTAACCGCCAGCACGCCCTTTTCACCAAACACCTGAATGCTGTGATTGTGGCTTGCAACAATGGAACAGGTCAGCCGTGCCACGACGCCATTCTCAAAAAACAGTGTCGCGGTTGAAAAATCTGGCGTGCCCTGCACACCTTTGTCAGGCAGGCACTCCGCCGACGCTGCGACAACCCGGCGGACCGTGCCAAACATGGCAATCAGCCATGTTAGATAATACCCTGCATGCTCCAACGTGCAGCCCACCGAAAACTCATCAGTCGCAGGCCAAGGCGCGCCGCTGTCGCTCTTCCAGTCCGCATAGGGCGCTTGGGGTATGAAGCCATCATCAAGTTCGGCATAGATCAGGCGCACCGCGCCGGCCACATCTTCACGGATGGCCTTTGCCAGTGTTTGCGCCGCTTCCCCCAGGAAAGAGCAGGGCGCAGAGGCCAGCAGCAAACCGTTGCGCGCGGCCAAGTCATGCAAGGTGATGGCGTCCGCCATCTCCATGGCCAGAGGTTTTTCCGAATATACGTGATGCCCGGCCTTCAGGCAGGTCTCTGTAATCTCAAAATGCGCGGTAGGATTGGTCAGGTTGAGCACCAAAGAGCCTTTGGGCAAATTGCCGAGAAACCGATCCAGACTCTCCGCTATGTGGAGGTTCCAATGCTGGGCAAAAGCCTTCAGCCGTGCGGGATCATGGTCGTACACCTGTGTCACCGCGATATCGGGATGGGCGGCAAACGAACGCATATAGAGATCGGCGACAAAACCACATCCGATAATGGAAACACTGCGCCTGTTCGTCATCACCATCGCGAAACTATCCCTGTAAACTCTTCAAACAGATTATAGGGTTATGGGCATCTTTGGCAGACATCAGTGGGGCCGCTTTCTCCAGATGTGGCGCAATTGAACCACTTGGCGCATATTCAACCCTGTGATTGTGACAGTCGATTTTTCTTGGTGCTAAGCTGTGCCCCATCCAAGGTCCAAGGGTCATTTTTTGCAGTTTTCCACGCGCACGCAGCCGATAACCGTGAATATCGCATCGCTCACCGCGCTGCGCACAGCGGTGCGTGGGCGTTTTGCCTCTGGCGACGGCTTTGCTCTGGCAACGGTCAATCTGGATCATCTGGTTAAGCTACAGAAAGATGTGGCCTTTTGTGAGGCTTATCTGGCGCAGGATTTTGTCGTCGCGGATGGCAATCCGATTGTTTGGCTGTCCCGTCTTGCGGGCAAAGAGGTGGCGCTCCTGCCCGGTGCAGATCTTGTGCGGCCGCTTATGCAATGGGCGGCAGACGATCAGGTGCCAGTGGCGTTGATCGGGGGGACAGAGCGCGCGCTTACGGCTGCTGCGCATGCGCTCAGAGCAGAGGTGCCGCACGTGGATATCGTGGCCACGATTGCCCCGCCCATGGGCTTTGATCCTGACAGTGCCGCCGCAGAGATTGTGTTACAGCAAGCAGCCGACGCTGGCGCGCGGATGGTGTTTTTGGCATTAGGTGCCCCAAAACAGGAACGTCTCGCTGCGCGCGGGCGCCAGCTTGTCCCGCACATGTGTTTTGCCAGCATCGGCGCGGGATTGGATTTCTGGGCTGGCACGCAGAGACGCGCGCCGCTTTGGGTGCGTAAGTTGGCGTTGGAATGGCTGTGGCGCCTGCTCTCCAATCCGGCCAGATTGCTCACGCGGTATCTGCGGTGTCTGACCTTCTTGCCCGTTCTGGTTCTTGCCGCACTCAAACAGCGCAACACCTCAGGAAGATAAAGATTTGGCAGTGAGGCGTTTTCGCCGCGCATAGGGCGGCACCACATAGCCTGCGAACAAGTAGAATTGAGTGGCCCTCAGGGGCGGTTTACTGCGGATCTTACTGGGGATGTCGCGTCATAACCGGGTAAAAAACAGCCCGCATGCGCTCAGCCGCAGCATTGGTCACCAGATTGTTGTCAAAAAACTGTCCAACCCCTGTCTGAACCGCATCACAGAGGAACGGATCACAAAACCATTGCCAGGTATCGATGATCTGTGCACCGCTTCTTTGCAATGCAGCCTGCGCACCGGCCGCACGTTGATTGGCATCCGTCACACTGATCTGTCCAATGCGATGTGCCAATTGAGGCGGCACTCTGCCATGCACCAAGGCCCGCGCAACATCGGGGGAGCGATAATGCTCAAACTCGGGCGGTTGCCGCAGCACAAATACGTCGCGGTCCAACACGGCGATTTCATTCACCGTCGCGGCGAGCGCTGTGGCCAACAGTCTGTCTTGCGTCATTGGGCCAAAGGTCGGGCTGCTCAGGCGGATTTTCTTGTGGGCATCGTGACCGATCCCCGCGCCGTCTGCGTAATAGGACCATCGCCCGATCAATAGAACGTCACGCAGATAGGGCAGGGATTGCAACGCGGTTTTGATGTGTTGGTTTGCCTCTGCGCAGGCTGCATCATTTGCCTGCGATGTGGTACGCTCTGACTTGCGGATATCAAACACCGGCGCGCAACCCTCACGCCATATCACCAGCCCACTGCGTTGTGTTTCCTGCGCAGCTTGATCCAAACCGGCCAAATACGCCCGCGCGTGCTCATCTCCCCAGATGATCAGGGTGTGTTCGCGGGTTTGCGGACCTATGGGGCAGACCTCCAACCCTTTGAAAGCTCCGGTGTCGGCTGTGTGGCAACGTGAAAGATCCTGGGCGACGTCGCCGGCGGCCGCGATGTGCAAGCGTGCCTGCGCATCGAAGCGTTGGGGCAGCCCATCGGTGCGATAAATCCCAAAGGAAAAGCTCACCGCCAGCGCAGAGGCGGCCACCATGGCACTGAGCAACGACCAATTCGCCAATTGGGTGGTGTTGCGCACAGGCTCTTCGATCAGCCGCCAGGACAGGGTGGCCAATACAAAGGAAATGGCCATCCAAAGCGCGGTTTCTGCTGGTCCAGCATAGCTTTGCTGCAAATAGGTGGTGAGTGCATAAACCGGCCAATGCCACAGATAAAGCGAGTATGAAATCAGGCCAATCAACACCGGCACCCGCATGGAGAGCACGTGATTGACCCAGTTCTTTTGGTGCCCATTCGCGATCACCAAAAGTGTGCCGAGCACAGGCATCACCACTTGCCACCCCGGAAAGGTTTCGCTCGCCTCCATAAAGCAGATTGAGACCAACAAAAGGCTCACACCGACCCAGCTGAGGGCCTGATGCGCACGCAGGATGTCTGGGCGCTCAATGCGCAGAATGGCCAGACCAACCCCTGCAAGCAGTTCCCAGGCGCGGAAAGGAAACAGGTAAAACGCTGCGGCCTGCGCATGTGGCACAACCAACAGACTGCCCAGCAGGGAAACGGCAAAACAGGCGGCCAGCGTGATATAGATGGCGCGCGCACTGCGTGCAAAAACCAGAAAGATCAGTGGCAGGAAAACATAAAACTGCTCTTCCACAGAGAGCGACCATGTATGCAGCATGATCTGCTCTTCTGCGGCGCCATCGAAAGGTCCGGATTGCCCATAAAACAGCACATTCGACAGAAAGACCGTCGCGGCCATAATCCCCTTTGCTGTGTTGTGAAAGTCGCTTGGCAGCAAAATCCAGGAGCCGACCACCAAAACGGCAAAGATCATGGCAAAATAGGCGGGGGCAAGCCGTCGTATCCTGCGCATCAAAAACGATCCCAACGCGACACGCCCGGTGTGCTGATGTTCACGCCACAACATGCCGCCGATCAAAAAACCTGAAATCACAAAGAAGATGTCGACACCAACAAAACCGCCGCCAAAGCCGGGCACTCCAAAGTGATGAAACATCACCGCCAAAATCGCGATGGCACGCAGCCCGTCAATCTCTTTGCGATGATCGGGCTCTCCAAACACAGCCGCTGTTTGCGTGCTGGGCGCGATTCTTGCGCTGTCTGTTTGATCCGAAAACTCTTGTTTATAAGCACGAGGCATGCGCGCGCAGTTCCTTACTTCAGTAGAGTTGGCGCACAGAATTCGTCTGTGTGCCCTTTGGGCGGGGGTCGCCGAGCTCTAGAGTAACATTGCTTTATTAAAGAGGTTTTGCGACAAAACGCTCAATTGCGCGCGCGTGCGTTTTACTGTCGGGAGGAGACCGTATTGCAAGACAATACTCATGTTTCAGCAACGGTGCCTGACTGGAGCCGGGAGCGTATTTCACAATTCTGGGATCCGGCTCCCAAACTCCTGCGCACCATTCGCCGCTATCAGGCGGCACGTGCC
This sequence comes from Shimia sp. MMG029, assembly GCF_027947445.1. NCBI lineage: Bacteria > Pseudomonadati > Pseudomonadota > Alphaproteobacteria > Rhodobacterales > Roseobacteraceae > Shimia > Shimia sp. MMG029. The sequence continues at coordinate 37,726 of NZ_JAQJIM010000009.1, forward strand.
AAAGGGGGCAGCTGGCCGCGTTTGGTGTCTCGCTACTGGGTGCTTGTACATCGGTTCTGGTCCGTGATCGCGCAATCCGAACTGCATTTGAACACACAGATAGAGGGGGGGCTGTGTCTTCCCCATCCCAACGGCATTATTGTGCATTCGGATGCCAAAATTGGTCCCAATTGCATGTTGATGCATCAGGTCACCTTAGCGGGCGCTGTTGTGCTTGAGGGGCATGTCGATATTGGCGCAGGAGCAAAGCTGATTGGCCCTCTGGTTGTCGGCAAAGATGCTGAAATCGGGGCCAATGCGGTCGTCACCAGCGATGTGCCAGCTGGGGCGGTCATGGGCGGCGTGCCCGCCCGTATTCTCAAGATGAAGCCGGGGTATCAACCTGCGGATCAGGATGTATCACAGGCCAGCTCATAAAATTGTGCGCGGCGCGTCTGCTTCTGTCTCAGTTGCCGGACTGGTGTGAGTTGCTGTTTGATGCTCTGGGTGGCGGCGCTGCTGGGCCAGCCGCTCGGCATATCCAAACAGCGTCCCAGCGATCAGCCAGGTGATCGGGGTCAGCGTCGCATTTGGCAACAGATCGATCATGTTAAAGCCAAGCATCACCGCAAGTGGCCCGACAAAGGGGGACAGCGCCTCATTCTGATGTGGCATTGCGCGTTGGCGGCGCGCGCCACTGGCAGGGGATGTAGGCTCCACATGACGCATCTCACGAAAAATCAGCCAAATTGGCAGCGCGATCAACCCAAATTGAGCGATATACCCCACCCATCCCCAGACACCGATCACGATGATCCAATACCCATCAGACACCGTGGTGATTTCACCTGTGGTGCTGTCATGAATGTGATTGCGACCCCAAATGCCCCATCCAAACAGAGGCTTGGCCATCGCCCTCTCAAACAGAATGTCCTCGTTTACGATGCGAAAGCTGAGCGACTGGGCGCGCTCCGCACTGAGCGTCTCTGCCTGTGCGATAATCGCGTCACTGGGCACAACATCCGCAGACTTCAAAACCGGGTACGCAAGCAAGATCGCAGCCAGTCCGATCGCCAGTCGCACCTGCGTTCTTTGACGCAACATCAGGATCGCCCCCGCTGCCAAGGATGCATAAACCAGTGTTGCAAGTGTCTTGCACAGGACCAGCACAATGGCGAGATACAGCGCCGCAATCAGAAACTTGGATGCGGAACGCCCATTGGCAGCTTTCCAAACCGTCAGGGCCGCCAACAATGCCGTCAGCACAAAATAGGCCAGCCAGATACCGTGGTAGAGAAACACCATCGGGCGATAACCACCACCGCGGATCGTCTGCGAAAACAAATGCTGGAAATAGCCATACACCCAGTTGTTGAGTTGGGGGCTCAATCGGACTTCGAGCAGGATCGGTACAGAGTAGGCCAAGGCCGCGACCACGAGCGCCACCAGTACATCGCGTTGATCGTCTGGCGTTTGCAGCAGGGCCCGCGCCAGCAGGAAACCCAGCACCAGAATTAAGTTGTTGATCGGCTGTGCCACAGCGTCTTGCAGGTAGAGGCCGCGAATATAGCTTTGGGTGAAAACCAATGGCTCTCCATTGCCCATAACCGTGGCGACCGGGCTCAGCACAAACACCGCGAGCAAAAGGCGCGCAATCTTGTTCTCTGGCAGGAGTTTGGGCCGCTGCGGCAAGACCAAAAACGCGACCACCACAATGGCAAGATTGGTCAGGCTGGTTTTGTCCAGCGCAGGCATCAGTGGAAAGTCAAACACAGCAGGCGGCGGAGGCAAAAGCAGATAGGCCCCCAGCAGTGACCAAATCAGCGCGCGTCCTGGTGGCAGCGCAACAAAAAGCCGCCAAATAACAATGGGCCACAGCATCAGCATCAATGTGGCGAATGCATTTGGCATGCTGTGGCGTGTCCTTCTTTTGCGCCCGCCAACGGACTATGCGGCCAGCGTGGTTGCGATGCCAGTCCCAGTCTAGAGCGCGATGCCCGCGCTGGGAATGGGGTTTTGCCCTCAGATCTTTTGGAAAACGGGTGTGCGACTTTCCTGTCTCAATACCGGGATTGCACCCATGTGAGAAGGGTCAGACGTTCACACACCTGTGCCTTGCGCCACGACAAACACTGTCCGCAAGACAACTTTCAAATCCGTCAAAAACGTGATGCTGCGCGCATATTTGGTGTCATGGTAAGCGCGTTCAGCAAAGCTGCATTCATTGCGCTCCGATGTTTGCCAAAATCCGGTTATCCCGGGGCGCATCAGGTAGTAGGCCGTCCCCGGATAGAGTTTTGTCTGGTCGGTCATCATTGGTCTCGGGCCGACCACCGACATGTCTCCGACAAACACGTTGAAGAACTGGGGCAACTCATCCAGAGATGTCTTGCGAATGAAGCGGCCCAAGCGTGTGATGCGCGGGTCATGTGTCAGCTTTTGCTTTTCGTCCCATTCCGCGCGCGCCGCTGCATCATTTGCCAGATGGGTTTCCAGCATTTGATCTGCATTGGGCACCATCGAGCGCAGCTTGATCATATGGAAACGCTTCCCATGTTTCCCAACCCGCTCTTGCCGATAAAAGGGGGTGCTGCCGTCGCGCGAAATCAAGATTGCCAGAACCAAAACAATCAGCGCTGCAGGCACCGCAGCGATCGCGACAATCGCAAGGTCAAACACGCGTTTCACACCGCTTTGGTAAATGCTCTGTTGAGTGGCGCCGACGGCAAAGCCGCGCGAAAAGCTCTCGTGCGAAGAATATGCCATGCGTTTTGTCCCTTCACCCTACCTGGGGGCATCGACAGGCACAAAAAGAGACTGCATTCAAAGCATGTGCTTTGAAGGTCGATTGTTTTCGTTCAATCCAAAAAAAATTGTCCCAAGCCTTAACGGCGAATTGCAGCGTAGTCCCCAGTTTGTGTCTTTTCGATGCTTCTCCTAAGAAGCGCCCACCCAAGGACAAACTTTAGACACAATTTTCACGAAATCCACCTTAACTTAAGTATAGTTTTGGTGAAAACCCTTGAAATAAAGGTGTTTTTGGAGATTTCGGCCCGAAAAGCCCGGGGTTTTGGTTAACGCGATGCGCGAGTCTGACAGCTTCATTTCGCGAGCGGGAAACGGTTCGCAGTGGTCGGGCGGCATTGTTTCGATAGGCGGGTTAATGCCGACGCAAAATGAGTGCTTTGGGGAGAGGTGATTCGGCTTGGCTGTGTGGCAAGTAGCCGAAATGTGTCCGAATTAGGGCGCGGACTGCCCCATTTGTAGGATGACAATCGCCAATATGACGAACATCACCAGCAAGGTGCCAAACTTTGCTATGGCGCCCGTGGTGCGCCAGCGCCGCTGAGACGTGGTTTCCAGCGCAGGGATCACGGCAACCGCCCGCAGCCCGAGTTGTTGCTCGAGCTGGGCCGCTGTTCGAATTTGCGGGCTGCGCAACTCCAGCGCCACAACCGCCGCCAATGCAACGGCAAGACTCAAGAGCGCGCCCATCGCCAAGGTGCGTTTGCGAGATGGAGCGACGGGGAAGTCCGGCGCGAGCGCCTTTTCCAAAACGGTGAAACTCTCGGAGTTCTGGCTTGCCTCAAGCATTTGCTGCATTTCAGCGCCCGCTTTTCCAGAGATGATCGCTTGGTACTGGTCTTCGAGTTTGGCCAGCTCCCGTTCGAGTTTGCCAAATTGCTGTTCCAGACGCGGGGTATCAGACAATGCTGCCTCAATTTCCGCAATTTCCAACTGGAACAGCTGGCTTTCTTCGCGCAAGCGCCGCAACCGCTGCGCCCGCACCGAATTGCCGCCAGAAGCCGCACTTTGATTTTCCAGAATTTGGCGCTGTATTTCCAGATCGATCTGTTCAAGATCTTCCAGACGTGTGCGCAGCGCTTCTACGCCACCGGGCAGCAGCACGGCGTGGTCGCGTTTGAAGTCAGCGATCTGCTGCTCCATTTCAACAATGGCGGTGCCGATGCGTTGCTCTTCACCATCAAAGAAACTCAGCGTTTCTGTCACGCGTGCGGTGCGTCGCGCGCGTTCTTGCTCCAGCACGTTGTTGACGAGTTCATTGACGACGTTTGCTGCCAAAACAGGGTCTGACATGCGTGCATAGACCAGCAGCGCGGATGGGCTGATGTCTTGACGCCAGAGAAACTCGGGGTCGATCACCCTGTCCACGCGCGCCGACTCCCTAAACAAAGCAACACGTTGCAAGTCGCTAAGCGTTGGGTCGTCAAACAGGTTATATTTCTCAATGATCGTCAGCAGGTTGTCGCGCGCCATAACGCGTTGTTCCACAATCTGCAGCTTTTGCAGCATATCGGCATTCAGCGCGCCGGGAGTGGTGCTTCCCGTCTGAATAGAGGGCTGTTCAATCTGGATGGTTGCCGATGTTTCGTATTCGCTCTCGAGGCTGAGCACATAGGTCAAGGCAATCAGCAGACCAATGGAGAACACCACCGCAAACACAAACGCGCGCCGCCGCAACGCGCTTAGAATTTCGCCAACAGACTGTATCTTGCCCATGACCATCCCCAATGGTGTCTCAGTCGCTACACAATTTTGCGCATGCGTGGATCTGTTTAAATCGCGATTGTGGTTATCCCGTGGCGCAAAGGTGGAAATCAGCGTTTTCCATGCCCTGACGCGCCCCGATTGTCACCAAAGATATCACCTGGTGTTGGGTGACGATTTGCACGCCTGTCAAACAGGCATTGGCAGGTATCTGTGCCGTCGGTTGGCAAAAGCGTGCTGTAAATCTTTTGCCGCTCTTGTCATATGTTATCGCAAGGCTTTCAAAGCCGAACATCGCACCACTCAGCATATACTGCGCCTTAAACGCGGCCTCTTTTGCCGAAAAAATCCGCCTTGCCCAAAGTGCTTTTTCGGCGCGGGTGCAACCTGACAAAGGGTCCAGTTCTGCCGCTGTGCAGACTTCAGAAATCAGCGCGTCCTCTAATGGCGCGTCTGGTTCGACATCTACACCAATTGCGCTGAACTGATGGCGCTTGCCAATTACAGCGATACAGACATCTGCATCATGGCTGATGGATCCCGAGAGCCCTTCTGGCCAAATCGGCGCACGATCCGCGCCGCTGGGCACGGCCTGCACCCGCACGCCAAGATCCTGCATGGCGCCGCGCGCCGCATGACGACCCGCCGCATATTCTCGTTGACGCGCTGGCCGTGCATTGGTGATCGCCACCGCTTCTTCAGGCCAAAGCGCGGCATAGACAGCTTTTGGATCGCTGATTGCGATCGCCACCCCTTCAGGTGCGATGAATCGAACTGCACGTTGCAAGTCGCTCAGCGATAGCGCGTGATGTGTCATCAGGCCCGCGCCCGCCTTCGCGCCCGCATCTCGCGCCGTTTGCGCATGATCTCAGCTCTGTTTGTGGTCAGCGACAGCTCTTCGGAAGCCTCTGCCGCACCGGTGGATGGCTCTGCGTCATCCAGGCCCAGCAATGTCTGCACCCGGCCAGCCAATGCGCCCAATGTGGGAAAACGGAACACATCTGTGATGGATAGCTGTTCCGCCCCAGAGCGGCTGCGTATCTCCCGATGGGCCTGCACCGCCAAAAGACTGTGCCCCCCCAGATCAAAGAAATTGTCGCCCAGCTCAATCGCCGTGACACCCAGAACCGCGCCCCAGACATCTGCAACCAGTTTGGTGATATCGCTATGTGCCACCGCAACTGGCGCTGCGGTCGTGGGCGGCTGTGCTGGTTTCTCTGCTTGCGCATTGGGCGGCGGCAGCGCCTTGCGGTCCACTTTTTTGTTGGGCGTCAGCGGGAACCGCTCAAGCGTCACATAGTGCTGCGGCCGCATGAAACTTGGCAGGCGCTCACGCAGTATCGCACGGATCTCTGCCTCCGCTGGTATGGCCCCGCGCAGATAGGCCACCAGCCGTACATCGCCCGGCACGTCTTCGCGCGCCATAACCACCGCCTGCACAATGCCACCAATCTCTTCCAGCCGCGCCTCGATTTCACCCAGCTCAATCCGGTAGCCCCGCAGCTTCACCTGATGATCCACACGGCCAAGGAAGTCGAGCTTGCCATCCTCCCGCCAGCGCACCAGATCCCCGGTTTTGTAAACGCGCCCTGCGCCAAAGGGATTGTCGATAAATCTTTCTGCTGTCAGCGCCTCACGCCGCCAGTAACCGCGCGTCACGCCCGCACCGCCAATCCACAGCTCGCCGGGCACGCCCACAGGCACCGCTGCGCCGGCTGTGTCCACCACATAGACCTGCGTGTTGGCAATTGGGGTGCCCACATTGGCCACCGCGTCCTCGGCATCCGCCAGCGCGGTGGTGGACCAGATCGTCGTTTCCGTTGGCCCATACATATTCTGTATGCGGGCCTTGGTCGCCGCCTGCAGATCGCCCACCAGCCCACCAGAAAGCGCCTCGCCCCCCACCATCATGTGCCGCAATCCCGCGAGCGCAAACCGCGCTTCGTCATTGTCCGCGATCAGACGCGCCATCGACGGGGTGCATTGCAGATGGCTCACTTCATGGCGCAGCATCTGCGCCGCAATAGACACATCTTCGGGGTCAAGCTCACAGCCCGCATTGGCACGCCGCAACACCTCGGCCAGAGGTTTCAGCCCCTCCAGAACAGTTGCGGTCGAAATGCCATAGTCAATCAGACAGGCAATCTCCGTCACGCCGATCGCCTTGACCTCAGCCACCCGCGCCAGCGCATCTTCCACGGTGCCAAACAGCCCGCTGTCTTCAAAATAGCGCTGGAAGGCGAAATCCAGAATGCCCTCAAGCTCGTCTTCGCTCAGACTGCCGAGATCCAGCTGAAACGCATTGTCCACGCCTTTTGGCCGCTTAAACGCCGGAAACGCCCAGGCATATTGCTTGATCAGCCCCGCCGCAGAACGCAGATAATCTTTCATGGGCTCCCGCGCGATTTCTCGCGCTGTGTCGCGATCCTTCGCCAGAAAACTGTGCAGCATCAAGGTGACATTGAAATCCGCAGGATCATGCCCGGCCTCACGCAATGCTGCGTGATACAGCGCGATTTTCTCACCCACTTCCGCAACGCTCTGCCCCAACAGATGGGTCAGCACATGACAGCCGTTGCGTCCCGCCTCTTGCCAGGTTTCCGGGTTGCCCGCCGTTGTCACCCACAAAGGCAGCTCTTTGGACACCGGGCGTGGTTGGGTTACCACAGGGTGCAGGCTTCCGTCCTGTTTGGGAAAGGCCACTTCCTCGCCACGCCACAGCTTTCGCAGCGCCTCCATCTGCGCAAACATCGCCGGTTTGTTGGCGGGCGGGGTGTTTTCCGGGCGCAGCACAAAATCATCCGGCTGCCAGCCGCTGGCAATCGCCAGCCCCGCACGGCCATTGGTGAGGTTGTCGATCACCGCCCATTCTTCGGCAATCCGGGCCGTATGGTGCAGGGGCGCCACGCAGGATCCGGCGCGCACGCCAATCTGTTTGGTCACCGCCGCCACTGCCGCACCGGTCACCGACGGGTTGGGATAGGGGCCGCCAAAGGCGTGGAAATGCCGCTCGGGCGTCCAGACTGCGCTAAAGCCATGGGCATCGGCAAACTTGGCGCCTTCCAGCAGAAGGTCATATTTCTTGCTGCCCGCACCATCGTCATTGCCCCAATAATAGAGCGAAAATGCCATGCCATCTTGCACCGTGGGCAGATGCCCATTGGAAATCTGGGTGGTGGTGTCATCCCCTGACAGCACCAGTTTGAAGCCGCGGGAGAGTGTCCAGAACAGCTCGAGCACCGAAATATCAAACGATAGCGAGGTGACAGCCATCCAGGCGTCACCTTCTTCATAAGGAATGCGCGCATCCATCCCGGCAAAGAAATTGGCGACATTGCCGTGCTCTACCATCACGCCCTTTGGGGTGCCGGTGGAGCCAGACGTGTAAATCAGATAGGCAAGGTCTGCGCCTGTCGCGGCCAGCGCAGGATTGTCGCGCGCAGCGGAGGCGAGCCGCGCGTCTGTATCTATCTCAAGCACCTGCGCCTGATGCTCTGGCAACTCGGGCGTGAGCGCAGCTTGCGTGACAATCACCCCGCATGCGCTGTCGGCAATATAATGCGCCAGCCGGTCGGTTGGATAGCTTGGGTCCATTGGCACATAGGCCCCGCCCGCCTTCAGGATCCCAAGGGCCGCAACAACCATATCGACAGAGCGGCGCAGGCACAGCCCGACCATGGATCCGGGTGCCACGCCCATCTCGCGCAGCACATGCGCCGCTTGATTGGCGCGCGCATTCAACGCGTCATAGCTCAGAATGTCATGCTCAAACACCAGCGCGGGCGCGTCCGGTGTTTTGGCAGCCTGCGCTTCGAACTGCGCAACCATGGTGACATCTGGGTCAAACTCCGCCTCTGTGGCGTTCCAGTCGGTCAGAATCTCGGCGCGCTCTGCTTCCGACAAGCCACTGATCTTGTGCAGGCTCTCTGCCGTGGCAATCTGCGTGGCGATCTGTTCCAGCCGCGCCGCCATCTTTGCGGCCTGTGCCGCATCAACACGCTCCGTATCAAAATGCAGATTGGCCGTGTCTTCAGTGATCGCCACTGTCAGCGCCGCGCCTAGGAGCGGGCCTTCACCGCGATGCACGGCCACATCCGGCATGCGCAAGACAGACAAAGCAGGGTCGCGGGCGATCAGATCACGGGCAAAACCGCCCCGTTTCTCTGCCTCAGTCGCCAAGGCTCCCATATGCGCATCTGCCGCTGGCAGCGCACCGGCCAGCATTTCTGGGGACAGGCGCAGTGGCACCCATGGGCAGACCAGTGCCGTCGCTGACAATGCAGGGCCGCGATAGGCCAGATCGCACACCTCCGAAATCCCTGACCGCAGCGCCCAAATGGCCACCGCGGTCAGGACACTCTTGGAGGGAGTCTCAGATAGGTTCAGCGGCAGGCTTTGTGTCGCCGCCGGCGCGCTGCTTTCGCGCACATCCGGCAGGATAGCGGGCACAAACTCCGCCAATTGCGCGCGCCAGAATGGCTCTGCTTTTGCCACAGGAGCCATCGCAGCCGTCCAAAGTTCGCGGGCTTCTTGATCCAGCGACGACAGCACTTCGCCACCTGTCAGAACCGAGGCAAGGCGCACTGGCCCGCCATCCAGATCCGTCAGGCCGCCAAGCCGTACAGCGCCTTGTCCGCAGGCCACGGTCAGCGTGTCCGTGTCAAAGGACAGCACGGTTCCGGCAGCCGCCTGTGTTGGATTGCTTGCAGGCTCTGCTGTTTGGATCAGTAAGATGCGATCCTTCGCAGCAATCTTTGGCGCCCAAAGCGGGTTGTAATAATCCCCATGATCAAGCGCCCGCACCAGCGCCACAACCGCCTTTGCATCTTGGGTGAAATCCACACGCCCGCCGCCCTCTGGCCGATCCGCGCGTCCAAAATAGCTGCGCTGCCTCATGTCTTGGGCAGCCGCTTCGGGCAGGTCCGCCGCCAAGGCAGCCACCACCTCTGGAAAGCTCTCGATCGCAGCGGTGTAGCATTTTGTGTTCAGCGTCAGCGCCGTGTCGCTCTGCTCCACATCAAACAGGCGCTGGGCCACGATCCTGCCAGTATCGGCGCGGGCTTCCATCGTGTGCCAGGTGATGCCGTGGCGTGGCTCTTGGTTGAGGCGCGCCCAGACCGGTGCATTCAACCCCGCATATTTCGGCAATGGCCCGTCATGAAAATTCACCGCGCCTTTTGTGGGCAGATCCAAGACCGCTTGCGGCAGCATGTCGAGATTGGCCACGCTCAGCAGCCAGTCAAAGTCCATGTCCGCCAGCGCCGCGCCAAAGTCTTCCTCTGAGGACAGCACCCGCAGCCCTTCTGCCTCTGCCCATTCGCGAATGTTTGGCGTGCGTGTCACCACAGCTTCCACACCGTGGCCCATATCCCGCCACAGCGTGGCGCATTGCACCAGCAGGCTTTCGTTGCCAATCATCACCGCGCGCATCGGTGTGCGGTCCATCAAGCGATCAAGGCTCATTGTGCAGCCTCCTGTTGTGTCGGGAGGGCAGGGATCTCAGCCTCTTTGGCTTTTGGCCGGCGCAGCGCGTGCACGACCAGATCGCGCAGGAAATGCTCAGGATCCCGGCGCGGCTTGCGCCCCACAGCCCGCCGCAGTTTCCACAGCAGGCCGCCCACCACATGCGCCACCGTTGCCGCCACCGCATAGACCGTGCCGTGGTTTTTGCGAAAATAGTGCTGGCGGCTGTCAAACCAATACTGCGGCATCCGTTGCCAGCTCTTCATACCTGTTGAGACAGAGCCGATGTGCATCACTTCGCTCGCGCGCACATAGTCCACATGCCAGCCCGCACGCCGCGCCCTTAGACACAGATCCGTCTCTTCAAAATAGAGGAAAAACCTCTCATCAAAGAGGCCAATCTTCGCCAGCACCTGCCGCCGCATCATCACTGACGCGCCAGCCAGCCAATCCACCCGCGTGGTCGCCTGCGGCAATGGCAGCGGCACCACATGGCGCGACAACAGCCGTGCGATCGCGCCAATCCGCGCCGCGCCCTCAAGCTCGCTCCAGATCGAAGGGAAGCGGAAGGCGGTGAGATGCGGCGCACCATCCTCCCCATGAATGTAGGAGCCAGCAAAGCCACAGTCCGGCGTGTCTTCCAGATGCGCAATCAGCGCGGCAATGCTGCCCGCACCCGGAAAAGCATCAGAGTTCAGGATGTAGATATAGTCATGGGCCCGCTGCGTCAGCGCGTGCCTTATGCCAAAATTATTGCCCGCGCCAAAGCCGCCATTGTGGCCCGATTGTACAAGTTCCACCCGCCCCGGCGCCCAATGAGCGCTCGCCAGCGCCGCCTGCATCTGTTCAAAAGAGCCATCACCGCTGTCATTGTCGACAATCACAATCTGGCCGTCGATGCCCGCCATTTCGCGCGCCGCAGCCTCTGCGGCCTTAAGCGTCATCTCCGGCGTGCGCCAGTTCAGGATCACGGTCAACAGGCTGGGGGCTGCGCTCATTCTGCCGCCTCTCGCAAGATCTGCGCAGCGGGCGATGCCTCAGCTTCCGCCGCCGCAATCACTGCTTTCAGCCGGGTGGCAAGCACCCGCACATTCGGCTCCAGCACCATGGAATCGTGATCCCCCGGCACCTCATAGACCGCAACATCAGGCACCCATTGGCCCCAGTCATTGTCATGGAACACATAGGCGCGGTCCTGATCCACAAGGCGGCCATGGCCCATGTCCCATTTGCCCTGCAGCGGCGGGCGGAACAGGACCAGATTGCCGCCCCAGCCCTGCATCGGATATTGCGCCACCGCGCGCAGGAAGGCCGCCTCAATCTCCGCATCATGGAACTGCTGGCCCTGTGGCTGCGTTTCCTCTGTGGGCTGACGTTTCGCAATCTCCCAGGCGATGCGGTTTTTCGCCCAGATCGCCGGGTACATAACACCTTTGCTGCGCAGCTCCTGCCACTGGATGCGCATCCGGTCTGCGCGGCTCAAGGCACGGCGCACCGGCAGTGGCGTATCCAGCATCGCGACCAAACGCACCTCATCGCCCATCGCTTCCAGCTGGCGCGCGATTTCATAGGCCGTGATGCCCCCACCAGAGAAGCCACCCAACAAATACGGCCCTTCAGGCTGCACCTGCTTCATTTCGGCGATGTAATCTGTTGCTGCCGCGACCAGATCATCATGGGGCTGCGTATCGCCAAACAGCCCGCGCGCCTGCAGGCCATAAAACGGACGATCCGCCCCAATCAGATGTGCCAGATGGCGCAGGTTCAACACATTGCCAAACATCCCGGCCACAAGGAAAAATGGTGTTTTTGCCCCTCCTTCGCCCTGATGCATCGGCACCAGATGGGTAAAGCGTGGCGCCTTTTTGAGGCTTTCCTGCCCGTCACCCGCGTCTATTTCTGCAAGCGCCTGATCCCCGATCTGCGCTGCAATCATGGCCGCGCAGGTTTCAATTGTCGGGGCTTCAAACAGCACCGAAATCGGGAAATCAATCGCCCAGGCTTTCTTGACCATGGCAAACAGGCGCACCGCAATCAGGCTGTGCCCCCCCAGATCAAAGAAGCTGTCCTGTACCCCAACCTGATCAACGCCCAGAAGCTCCTGCCAGAACCCCGCCAATGTGCGCTCAACATCCGTGCGCGGGGCCACAAAATCACTCTCAAGCTCAGGTCGTTCAAAACTCTGCGTTGGCCCTGCGTCCTCCTGCACACCCGCATCAGCTTGCGCGATCAGCGCGGCCAGATCGAGAGAGGAGACAACCAATTGCGGGCGCTTGTCTTTCAGCGCCGCTTCAAACATCTGCGCGCCAAGCTCGGGTGGAATGCCTTGTGACAAGTTATGCGCCAGCCGCTCCTCCGCCGCAGACAGCGGCGCTTGCGCGGCACGGCGCGCGGCGAACTCAACCTCGCTCTTGCGCAGGGGCTGCGCTTTGGCAAATCCAGCGGCGGTTTCGACTTGCCGCAATGCCAGTCCGGTGACCTCAACACAAACTTTGCCTGCTGTGTCCGTCAGCGTCACATCAAACCGGGCAGACCCTGCCGTACTGTCACCGCTTTTCAGCCGCACATGGCTCACCACTTCCACAGGCAGCGGCGCAAACCGCGCCAAACGGGTATAGCCGACAGGCACCCACAGATAGCCCTGCGCATACTCCGGGATCAGATCCATCGCCCAGCCTGTGGCGATATCAAGCAACCCCGGATGCAGTTGCAGGCCATGCGCCTCAAACGATCTCTCCAGTCGCAGGTGCGCCACGCCTTGCGCGTCGCCAAGCGCCGTGTCGCGCAGCACTTTCCAGCGCGGGCCAAAGCGCATATGCGCCTCCTGCGGCGCATTCAAAGCGGTGCCGTTGCCGTCTTGTCTGATCGCGCAATCGCCGCGCAGTTCTGCGATGTTCAGCGCCTTTTCAGGGATTTGTCGTATTGGTACAAGTTGCGCTTCGGCATGGGTTTGCCAGCCAGCCTGACCGTCAAACTCCACGGCGCTCTGCACTGCAAAGGCATACCCGGTTGGGCTGCGTTGCAGACGCACGCGCAGATCGCAATCTGCATCATCGGCCACATGCAAGGGCCGCAGGAACAGCAGATCTTCAACAGCAAAGGCGGCAGTTTCTCCGTGCGCTGCCAATGCCTCATAAGCCAGTGTGATATAGCCTGTGCCGGGCATCACCGCTGCGCCATCAAGCGTGCGGTGCTCATCCAAAATCCAGTCCCGTGGGCTCAGTCTCGCAGAAAACACCCTGTGGCCCTGCGCATCGAATCCGGCCCCGGTCAACAGCGGCGTGTTGATCGCCTCCATCGCCGTTTCCGCCCCACCGCCTTGCCGCGCGGCCACGGCTTCCGCCGCCATGCCGACCTCAGCCCAAAGCCCCCAGTTGACGGCCCGCACCCGCGTTTGCGCACCTTGGCGCGCCTGTGCATAGGCATTGAGATAGGCATTGGCTGCAACATAGTCGATTTGCCCCGCTGGCGCTGTGGCGGTGGAGGATGACGCAAACAGCATCAGCCAGTCCAGACTGCCATCGGGAAACAGCTGTTCCAGCACCTGTGTGCCATGCAATTTTGGGGCCAGTACATCCTCAATACTGGCAGAGGTTTTGGCCAATAGCGGCCCGTCATCAATCACACCGGCTGCGTGGATCACGCCGTTGATCTCACCAAACGCCGCTTTGGCCGTTGCCACCGCCTCGGCCATCTCAGCGCTGTTGCACACATCCGCCCCAAGCGGCAGCACCGTGCCGCCAAGACGTTCCAGCCGCTCAACTGCGCGCATCTTTTGTGCAATGCGATCCTTCGGGGCATGGGTTTTCAGATATTGCGCCCAGTCGTCGCGCGGCGGCAAAGCCTCGCGCGCCAGCAGCACCACATGCGCTTGCGCCTCGCGGATCATCCGCTCCGCCAGCGTCAGCCCAATGCCGCCAAATCCCCCGGTGATCAGATAGGTGCCACCCTGTTGCCAGACTGGCATTTCCTCACCATCAAGCGCGACCTTTCGATAGCCACGTTCAAAGCGTTTCTCTCCGCGCCACGCCGCAATCTGCGCCTGCGGAGGTGCCAGCACCTCTTCCAATAGACGCGAGGTGAGCGTGCTGCGTGCTTTCCTGTTGGGTGTTTCCACATCCAGCAGGCTCGCACTGACACCGGGCAATTCGCGCCCCATCACCTGTATCGGTCCAAGCGCGGTGGCTTTTTCAGGGTAGGGCAGGGACTCTTTGCGCACCTGTACTGCGCCGTTGCTCACCGCCGTGATGTGCAGCGGGGTGGGTAGGTTTTCTTCGCTCACCGCTTGGGCGAGGAAGAATAGGCTCATCAACCCCTGTTCCTGATTGCGGTGGAAAAAGCTTGATCCGGGGCGGTGACGCTCATCTTCGGTCAGCAGCCACAGATGCACAATCCGATCCGGCGCGCGCCCCTTGGCCATCAGGTTTTGCAGCAACGCGTCATAGCCCTCGCGGCCACGTTCCGGGGCCAACACATAGGCATCTGGCCCGATCTCGGCAAAGGCATCCCCGGTTGTAACGGTCACCACATTTTGCCCGGCTTTGCGCATCCGTGCCGCCAGCGCCGCACCCGTGCCGCCCTCATCGACAAAGATCAGCCAGCTGTGCGGTTCGGCACTTTCAAGCTCGCTGTCCACGTCAATGTCACAGGCGGCCAGTTGCGGCTTCCATACGGGAGCGTATGTCCAGTCATCCGTATCTTCAAGCCGCATCAATGGGTCATCGGCGGCATCCACATGCCCGGTGCCCGGCTCAATGAAGTAGTGGCTGCGCTGAAACGCATAGGTTGGCAGCACCACCTTCTGGCGTGGCACGTCACCCCAATAGTGATCAAAGTCTACATCTACACCACAGGCCCAGAGCTGGCCCAAGAGGTTAAGGAAATAGGCGTCATCCGCAATCTCTTCCTCTGGGTGGCGCAGCGACGACAGCACCTTGTCCGCTTTCACCTGCCCATGCATTTTGGTGAGCGACGACAGGGCTTTGCCCGGTCCGACTTCCAGATAGATCCGCGACGTTTTCTCAGACAGTGTCGTGATTCCATCGGCAAACAGCACTGTATTGCGCAGATGCGCGACCCAGTAGTCCGGGTCAACCGCCTCCTGCGCTGTCAACACGTCCCCGGTGCGGTTAGAAATGATCGGCAGGCTTGGCGCCTTCAATGCAATCGCACGCAGGTAGTCCCCAAACTCCGCCAAAATCGGCTCCAGCATCCGCGAATGCGCCGCGATGTTGATCGGAACACGTTGTGTGTCGATCTTTTTCATGGCGAGTTTTGTCGCCAGCACATCCAGCGCCACATCAGATCCAGACACCACCGTCAGCGTCGCGGCATTCACAGAGGCAATGTCCAGCTCGTCACCCAGAAACGGCGCAAGCTCTGCAACAGACAAGGGCACAGACAACATGCCGCCTGCCGGCACCCGGTCAAACAGCTGGCCCCGCAGCTGCACCAGCCCAAGACAGTCCTCAAAGGACATCACATCCGCCAGACAGGCCGCGGTGTTTTCCCCCATGGAATGCCCGATCAACGCCGCAGGCTTCACGCCCCAGCTGATCCAAAGCTGCGCCAGCGCATATTCCACCATCATGATCAGTGGCAGCTGCAGGCTGGGTCGTTTCAGCCGTTCCTCAGCTTGACCAGCTGCAGACCCTTCCGCCAGCCACAAGGCACGCAATTCTGCGCCGCCTTTGCCTGCCAGGTGGGCAAACCCTTGCTCCATCCACTCGGCAAAAACCGGCTCCGTCTCATAAAGTTCACGCCCCATGCCCACATACTGCGCGCCCCCGCCGGGGAACATGAACACCACCTCCGGCGCAGCACTGGCCTCTTGTGTGAACACCCGCCGGGGATCATTTGCTTCAAGCAGTGCCGCGGCATCTTCATGACTGTCCGCCATCACAACCCGGCGCTTTTCAAACGCGCGCCGACCATACAGAAGCGTATGGGCGATATCCGCCAATGGCTGCTCAGGGTGGGCGCGCAGATGCGCCGCCAGATTGGCGGTGTTTGCCTCCAGCGCCTTTGTGCTGCGCCCGGATACCGCGATCAGATGAAACGGCCAGTCGCTTGGGACACTAGCGGCGCGTGCAGGGGCTTCCTCCACCAGCACATGCGCGTTGGTGCCGCCCACGCCAAGGCTGTTCACACCCGCGCGCCGGGGCCCATTGCGGGGCGTCCAATCTTGCAAGGCGGCGTTCACCGCAAATGGGCTGGTGTCAAAATCAATCGCTGGATTGGGCGCTTCAAATCCAAGGCTTGGCGGCATTTCTTTGTGATGCAGCGCCAGCGCGGTCTTGATCAGGCTTGCCGCTCCGGCGGCTGTGTCCAGATGGCCGATATTGGTTTTCACCGACCCGATCCGGCAAAATCCCGTCTCATCGGTGCTTTGCCGGTAGGCTTCGGTTAATGCGGCCACCTCAATCGGATCGCCTAGATAGGTGCCCGTGCCGTGGCACTCCACATAGTCCACAGTGTCCGCAGGCACATCTGCCACCGCCAGCGCATCGGACACCGCCGCCGCTTGCCCCCCCACAGAGGGCGCAAGATAGCCCGCCTTGTCCGCACCATCATTGTTTACAGCGGAGCCTTTGATCACCGCCCAGATGTGATCGCCAGCCGCCACCGCATCGTTGAGCCGCCGCAACACAATCGCCCCCGCACCCGAGCCAAAAACCGTGCCTTGCGCACGATGGTCAAAGGCATGGCATTCCCCGTCAGGGGACAGGATTTCACCTTCGTTGAATAGATACCCGCGCCCCTGGGGCAACTCGATGGTGACCCCTCCGGCAATCGCCATGTCGCATTCACCATTCAGGATCGACTGCGCCGCATAATGCACCGCCACCAGCGAAGTGGAACAGGCGGTCTGTACCCCAAGGCTTGGCCCCTTCAGATCCAGAATATGGCTCAGCCGCGTGGCCAGAAAATCCTTGTCGTTGCCGGTGTGGCGCAGCAGGAACATTCCGGTCTTGTCCACCAGATCGCGGTTGGAACAGAGGTTGAAATAAAAATAGCTGCCCATGCCGCAGCCTGCAAAAACCCCGATCGGCCCATCAAAGCGTTCTGGAACATGGCCTGCGTTTTCAAGCGCCTCCCAGCTCACTTCCAGAAACTGGCGGTGCTGCGGATCCATAATCGCCGCCTCTTTGGGCGACAGCCCAAAGAACTCCGCATCAAACTCTGCAAACCCGTCAAGCGTCGCCGCCGCAGGGACGTAATTGGGCTTTGCGATCCGCGCTGGGTGTTCGCCATTGGCCAACAGCTCATTTTCGCTGAACATTTTGATTGAGCGGATGCCCGCCCGCAGGTTCTTCCAATAAGCATCAATGCTGGTCGCACCGGGCAAGTGCGCTGCCATGCCGACGATGGCAATATCCGTCTGTTGTGCCGTCTTACCCTGCGTGTCGCTCAAACTCTTACCCGCCAAAGTCACCTGCGCCAAAGCCGCGCGTCTTTTGAGGCCTTTTTATGTAAAAAGGGTCTTTCATTTCGCTTAAGCGTAAAATTCTATCTGATCTTCAGAAAGGTCAAATCAGGGCAAATTAAGGGCAGAAAGCGCGAAAATCGTCTTTTGATGCAAGATCCATACCAATGCCCCCACGCACAGCCCCACCACCCAAAACAGCGCGTCGTGACGCGCATCCCACGCGGCATGTTTGCGCGCAAGCCATACAACCACAGGGTAGGAGAGGGCAGCCGCAAGCCCTTGCCCCAGCAAGGCGCCAGTCAGGCCAAATTCCGTACCCCCCACGATCAGCCCCGTCATCACCAGCGCTGCGCGGGTGGCTGTGAGCACAAAGAAACCTCTGCTGTCGCCCGCCGCCAATGCCGCCTGATCATAGGTCAGCGCGATCATTTGCGGGATCTGCAGCAGTGCCAAAAGCACAACGACACCGCCAGCCAGTTCATAGCGTGGGTCATACAAGGTCTGCACAAGCCACGGGCCCAGCACCGCAAAACCCGTCAAGAGTGTAAACAACCCCGCACTCAACAGCAGGCGCATCTTATGCAGATGTGCGCGGTTCTCAGCGCTCGCAGCGGGGGGCTTCTCGCGATAAATGGGGATCAACAACCGCCCTGCAACCATGCCGCCCAGCAACCACGGGAAAGAGGCGAGGAAGTAGCCAATGTTATAGATGCCAAGCGCCCCAAGGCTCAGAAACTTTCCAAGCACGATTTTGTCACCCTGACTCAGCAGAAACCCCGCAGCGGTTGAGAAAAAAATCCACTTGCCAAAATGGATCAACTCGCGCGCCGCCGGGCGCTCCCATCGCAGGGCATTGCGTGCTCCGGGCAAAAAGATCTGATAGCAAAACAGCTGCAACAGCTGCGACACCATCGCGCTTGTCACCAAGGCCCAGACAGATCCTGTCTGCCAAGCAACCAATACACCTGCGATCAATCCGATCAGTTGCGCGCTCAAATCAATCAGTGTGATGCGGCCGAATGTGAGACGGCGGTTTGCGCTGTCTTTCTTTGTCGGGAAAACCCCGGAAATCAGCAGTGTGACCCCAACAACAGGCAGGATTTGCGCCAGTTCCGGGGCCTCATAAAACGCAGCAACAGGCGCAGCCAGCGCCCATGTCAGCCCCATCAAGATCACGCCGCGCAGCACTTGCAGGGTCCAGGCCGTGTTCAAAAACGCCGGGTCTTCACCGCGTTTGGATTGCAGGATCGACTGGCTGACACCCATATCGCTGAGATTGTTCAGCCCCTGCATAAACACCCAGACAAGGCTCATCAGGCCAAAGGCTTCCGGGAAGAGCAGCCGGGTCAGGATCAGATTGGAGGCCAGTCTCAGCGCCTGACTCCCCCCATATCCCAAAATGGTCAGCCCGCCGCTGCGCAACGCCCGCGCACCAAGCGATTGACCTTGGGTGATCTGCTGCAGGCGGCTCATCGGCCGCGCTCCCAGGTCTGTGTTGATTGGGGGTAGAGTTTTACCGCCACCGCCACCGCTGCATAAACGCCGAACCCAATTGGATCGCGCAGCGCCATCTCCAGCATCTGACGTACGCCCACAGGCCGTTTTTGATCATTATTGGCAAGGGCAGGAAACCGCGCAAAGACCTCATCGACCCCGGCATTCTGCCGCCGCCGCACCCTCACAAGGGCGCAGAAACCCTCCACCAATGGCCAATCATAGCCAGCGCATACACCTATGCGCTCTTCCGGCGCAAATGACAGCCGCACAAAGGTGTCATCTGAAATAATGTCTGGAAATGCGCCCCAACGCGCACGCCCTGCCGCGTTCACGGCAAACAGCCCTGCGCCGGGCACCCCGTCGGTGACAAACGGCACCTTCGCATAGGTGCGCGCATAGGCACGTGTTGACCAGCTTGTCGCCGGGCTGAGCCGCAACCTGCCGCTCGCATAGCGTGGGTCTGGCGTGGCCAAAGCCTGCGTGAGTTGGGAAAACAGCGCCGGATCGACCAGGACATCCGCGTCTAGATAGGCGCGGGTTTCGAATTTGGCGGCCGCATCCGCTGCATTCAGCGCGCCGATCTTGCCAATCGCGGGCAACTCCAGAACAGTCAGTTCCCAGCCCTTTTGCGCAGCGACTGCGGCGTGGCGTTTTGCGATTGCAGGGGTCTCGTCATCGCATCCATTTGCGGCGACAACGATCTGCGCATGTGCCAGACCTTCAGACCGCAGCACGGCGTCAAGGCACGCACCGATGTGGGCGGCTTCATTGCTTGCTGGAATGAGGATGCTCAACACCGCCGGGATGCCCTCTGTAAGTCGCTGGCGGCGACCCTAACAGAGCCGCGCCCATCCGTGCAGGGGGATTTGCCTGCAATATCAGTCCTGTGTCTCAAATGCCCTTCACAGCAAACCTGACAGTGGCAACACCAGCGCAGGGGCATCTTCAAAGGCCACCGCCTCAATTTCCGTCAGCAGATAGTCGCGGCCTTCTGCCGTGACACGCACGCGGTCGCCCTCTTGTGTCCAGCGATAGTCGGCGCGCGTGCCGGGCAGTAGCACCCGGTCCAGCCCGCCCCCACCGTGCAATAGATCCCCTCTGCCTCGGGCCACCAGAATATCATTGCCATCTCCGCCCAGCAGCACATCACGCTTGCCCGTGCCCTCCAGCCGGTCGCGCCCGTCGCTGCCCAGATAGATACCACCATGCAAAAACGCATCTTTCGTGCGCGCCTCCGTCCAATGCGCGCCCTCCAGATTATAGGCGGTCAGCGTCTCGTGCCGTGGGCTCTTGTCCCACAGATGGCGCAGATGCCCCCAGCTGCCCCATTTGCTGGGGCGCCCAACATCGCTATAGCCATTGAACCCCTGTCCGCCCAAAGCACGCCACGCGGCAAGCATTTCACTGTATACTTCTGCCAGTTCGTCGCTGGTGCTGAACGCGGTGAACATATCCGTAAGCGCATCATCGTTGGCCTCTTCGCCTACGCCCACCACATGGCTGCCGCCTTCATACATCAGGAGATCCAGGCCCTCCGCACGGGCGCGTTCAGCGTGATAGGGCAGATACTCCTCGGTCATCTGCCGCAGATCGCCGGTGCGCAGCGCCTCAGCGGCTTTTGCAAACACCCCATCATGGCGGCGCGCCTGCACAAAACTGCGCAACGCCGCCCGTTGCAGCCCCTCCGCCGCGCCCGCTGCCTCAGCGGTGGCGCGTGCCTCTTGGAGCCAGCCACGCACCATTTCCGCGCCGTCTTCAACCCCCAGCGAGACACCGAAATAGCCTGTGACAGCGTAGGCCTCAAACAGATCGACCGGCGCTGGATGGCCTTCTGCCTGCCACAGCGGCGCCTTGAGCAAATCGTCCTCATATCCGGGCCAGCCTGTGTGCACAGCGATCACACGACGCAGGCGTGTGTCCGCGTCATCGCCGTAAACATCCCCCCAGATCTGCGCCATTTCCGCGGCTTTCATTCCGGCAAACTGCATCTGCACATTGCTGCCGTTGCCCCAGCGGGCCTCACCTTCGCGCAACACCCATTGCGCCTGTTCAAACCCCCAGTTCCAAAGCTCGTTGGAATATTCCACATGGGCCACAAGCTCAGGATCAAGGTGGTCGCGCACATAGGTGGCAAAGCGTGTGATATAGTCCGGCTCAGCGAGATGCGGCATGTTAAACCACGGATCAGCGCCGATTTGATTGGCCAACGCCACCATCACCTCAACCGGGACGCCACGCCAGGAATAGGTAAAATCCTGTGTCGCGGGCCGCGCAGCCCAGGCGGATTGCGTGGAGGCATTGGTCTGCATCCAATCCATAAACCGGACCTGCCGCAGGTCATCCACAACATTCAACCAGTCCGGGTTGAAAATCATACCCGCCCGGGCCAAGGGGATATGGACCATCGCCAGCACTTCAATGTCGCGGATGTAGTCCCCTGAAAGATCTGGGTCAGGATTGCTGATCCTGAGCCCAACCAACCCCTCGCCAGGGGTGTAGTCAAACCAGATGGTATTGGCCTCTTCGCGCACCACACGTGCGCGGCCCGTCACCTCGATTGCCCCCTGACCTGTCCAGGTCACGCGGTAGCGTCCGGCCAGTCCTGTGGACTCCTCCGGCTGATCCGTGAACAGTACCGTTTCAATGGCTTCAATGTCCTCAGGCAACCCCCAGATCCAACCTTGGTCATCCACAAGCCCAAGATCCTGCAAATCTTCGAAGTTCAATGCGCCCCAGCGGCCATCGACGTGGCCCACCCAGGGGCGCGCTGTCTTCATGCGATTGAGAAATGGGTGCTGGGTTGACCAGTCTTTGACTTCGCTCAGCCCCATGGATAGCGCTGGGTTTGCCAGTCCCAGGCCAGCCAGTGAGGCGGCGCTGTCTTGCGCCGCTGACAGCCCGCTCTGCGCCAGTTGGATGCGTTTCTTTTCTGCCTCAATCGGGCGCAGCACCAGCCGGTGAATTTCATCGCGCACGGCTTCCCAATAGGTGCGCACATCTGGATCGATGGTGGCAGGCAGCGCAACGGCCAAAGGCAGCTCTGCTTCAAACAAAGTTACATATGTGATCGCCCCGGCGAGCAGATAGAGGGTGGCCGTGCCATGGGGGGCATCGTCGGTGAAAAGCACATCAGAAGGGATCCCTTCCAGAACGCCGCCATCCAAAAGCTGAGTGAGCACTGTCGCCACGGGAACAAGGTCAATTTGCACCTCCGGCCGGGCCGCGCGCAGTTGGGCCATATAGGTGTCAAACCAGTCGCGATACGCGCCCGTGTTGTGGCGCAGATATCTGACCATCTGTTCCGCATCCGGCGGAAAACTGTCGATCTGATTGCCCATATACGCCCAGCCCTCATAAATCGCGTAGCGCACAGGGGCAGCGTCTTGCAGGCGTCCTTCAATATTGTCGATGACCGCCAAAGTGGCAGAGAGCGGCGACGCATTGGAGGGGTTGCTGTCTTCATAAGGCAGCTCTGGGGCGCGGTATTGAATGAAATTGGCGGGGGTGATCAGCACCGTGTCCCAGCCAACATCGCCAAAATTGCGATAGGCACGGGTCCAGGCCCGTTCAACGTCTTGCAGGCGCCAGTTGGCAGAGGGTCGGCCGCTTTCGGCAAAATCGCGCAAAAACCCCCATTGCCCATCAAGGCGCAGCTCGGTTCCGGCCGCTTCAGCCAAAACAGCCATCCAGTGTGGCACTGTGGTCTCGTCGCTGTCCGTGAGATGATGAACCAGACTGTTGCCATAAACATATATGCGCTGGTCGTCAGTTTTGTCGGTGTTGGCGTCTGTCTGTGCCAGCGCACCCTGCGCAGCGCACATCATGGCGACCAACGCCAGACCGCGTCTGATCCACAATATCGTATCGATCATGGTTTCTCCCTGACCCGCAGCTTCTTGCCGCCCGAATTCCTGTCCGAAGTCACATCTACACAATCACTATGCTGTGATTCCCACACAGCATCAAAGCCGATGAGCTTTAATAGATCGTGCCATTGCGTGGTTTTGTTCAAAAACTACGTAGTCTTACCACCTTGCCCGCCCAGAGGGCTGCGGGCAGTGTTTGGGCATGTGCGATGGACTTGGGAGGAGCACAATGATCGGCAATGCGCGTCCGGAAACCCGTGGCTTTGCGCCACAGCGACTTGCGGTCCTGTCTGGCTGGATGGATCAGTTGGTGACAGATCGCAAATATGCGGGCTGTGGCCTTCTGATTGCGCGCGAGGGGGATGTGGTGTTCGATCACAGCACCGGACAGCGCAGTCTGTCGCGCAACCTGCCGTTTGAACGTGACACCGTTGCCCGTATTTACTCCATGACCAAACCGATCACCACGGTTGCCCTCATGATGCTGGTTGAACGGGGGCTGGTGCATCTGGATGCCCCGGTGTCTGAGTTCATCCCAGGCTTTGCAGACAGCCACGCATTGATTGCTGGCGCGACGTCAATGGATCAGGTGACGCCCTGCGCCAGCCCGACCTTGCATCAACTGGCAACCCACACCAGCGGTCTCACCTATCCGTTCAATCCGGGCCTACTGGCGCAGGCGATGGAGGCCGACGATCTGATTTTCAAACCCAATCAGGGTCCTCTTGAAGGCGTCGTCAACAAAGTTGCCGCGCTGCCGCTTGCCTTTGTGCCGGGGCAGCGGTGGGAATACTCTGTGGGCATCGACATTCTGGGCCGGGTGATCGAAGTGGTTTCGGGCAAGTCTCTCGAAGCGTTTCTGCGCACAGAGATCCTTGATCCGCTTGGCATGACCGAAACAGGGTTTTCCGTGGCGCCTGGCACACAGTCGCGCTTTGCCGATCTTTACACCCCGCTGGAAGGGGACGCGATGGCGCTCAACGCAGCCAAGGCTGGTGCGGATACTCTGCGCGAGGTCGACAGCGCTGAGAGCTCGCCTTTCCTGAAGGCGGAGACGTTCTCCGGTGGTGGCGGGCTTGTGGGCACCATGGATGACTACTTGCGATTTGCCGAAATGCTGCGGCGGGGTGGCGCGCTGGGCGAGGCGCGTCTGCTCGCGCCACGCACCGTGGATTTCATGATGGCCAATCACCTGCCCGGAGACATCGCCTCCATGGGGCCTCAGAGTTTTGCCGAGCAGCCGATGGATGGCATGGGCTTTGGGCTCGGTGGTGCTGTCGTGCTGGATCCCGCGCGTGCACGTTGCCCGGGCAGCGTCGGCGATTTCAGCTGGGGGGGCATGGCCTCAACCTTCTTCTGGGTCGACCCAAAAGAAGCCCTATCCGTGGTCTTCTTCACGCAGCTGTCTCCATCAAGCTCCTATCCAACGCGCGCGCAGCTCAAAGCACTGGTGCAGGCAGCGCTCCTGTAGAAGGGCTGCCACAAATGTTAACGCGTTTTGGTGGGCCGAAATTCCACCTACGCAATACCGTTGGGATACCGACGCAATACCGACGTCTCTGCAAATGGTTAATTTTGCGCTGGGCGCAGCACGCGCCCTGTGATGGTCATCACCAGAAACAGCACCGCTGCCACGCAGACCACTGACGGTCCAGCCGGCGTATCCATTTGATAAGACAGGCCCAATCCGCCCACAGCCGCCGCTGCACCAATCGCTGCCGCCCCAAAGGCCATCGCTTCCGGAGACCGCGCCACAGCCCGCGCCCCTGCCGCTGGAATGATCAGCATCGCCACAATCAAAAGCGCCCCAACCACCTTGATCGCCACCGCCACAACAATGGCCAGCGCAAAGGTCATAAGCTGTTGTTCTATATGGGGATTCAGCCCGCTGGCATAGGCCAGATCCCGGTTGAGCGTGGCCGTCAGCAGCGCTTGCCAGCGCCAGGCCATGATGCCCACAACCAGCGCAGCACCCGCCCAAATCACAATCAGATCCGTCTTGCTGACCGCCAGAATGTCACCAAACAGATAAGACATGAGGTCCAACCGCACCCCTTGCAAGAAGGACACCGCCACCAGTCCAAACGCAAGCGCCGAATGGGCTAGAACCCCCAGCAGCGTGTCCACGCCAAATCCTTTTTCTGAAAGATTTGAAACGGTTAGCGCCATCGCGAGCGCAATCGCCATGGCCCCAGCAAAAATCGACACGCCAAGCGCCAAAGACAGCGCGACCCCAAGGATCGCCGCATGGGCCGTGGCGTCCCCGAAATAGGCCATCCGACGCCAGACCACAAAACAGCCTAAAGGCGCCGCAGCAAGGGCGACGCCAACGCCTGCGAAAAGCGCGCGAACAAGAAAGTCGTCAAACATATCAGGAGGTTCCGTGATCGTGATGCGCGTGGTCGTCGCAATTGTCGTGATGATCGTGGTGGTGATCATGCTCGTGTCGATAGAGTGCCAGCGCGCCATGCGTACCCGTGCCAAACAATGCACGATATTCGGGAGCCGAGGCGACAATTTCCGGTGTGCCGTGGCAGCAAACATGCCCATTCAGGCACACAACCCGATCAGAGGCGCTCATCACAACATGCAGCTCGTGGCTGACCATCAAAATGGCTGCCCCTGTGTCCTGACGGACCTGTTCAATTTGTGTGTAGAGGTCGGCCGATCCGGGCTGATCCAGCCCCGTTGTGGGTTCGTCCAAAATCAGCAGATCTGGCGCGTCCATCAGCGCACGCGCCAAAAGCACCCGCTGAAATTGTCCGCCTGAGAGGCCCGCCATGGGCCGGTGTTCCAGGCCTTGTGCGCCGACTTGCGCGAGCGCTTCTTGTACCTGTGCTTTGCCGCGCTTGACGGGCAGCGACAAAAAGCGGGCTGCTGTCAAAGGCATCGTTGCATCAATTGCGAGGCGCTGTGGCACATAGCCGATGCGCATGCCGGCTGCCCTTAAAATGGTGCCGTGATCTGGTTTCAGCGCGCCGATAATACAACGCAAAAGTGTCGATTTGCCGCTGCCGTTTGGCCCCACGATGGTGACAATCTCGCCTTTGTCTATCGTTAGATCCACGTTGCTGAGCGCCTGATGCGAGCCGCGTTTCACCGACATTTTGTTGACGGTCACCAGTCTCATGCGGGCGCATCCGCCATTGGTGCGCAGTCCGGGCAAAGGCCCTCGGCCTCAACCACCGTGCTTTCGACGACAAAGCCCATTGATTTCGCGGCTGCGCCCAAGGTGGATTTCAAAGACGCAGCGGTTTCCCCAACTGTGTTGCATCCTCGGCAGATCAAGAAAATTGGCGTGTGTGTGTCACCGGGATGGGCGCAAGCCACGTAGGCGTTGAGTTTCTGTACCTTATGGACAAAGCCATTAAGGACCAGAAAATCGAGCGCACGATATACAACTGGAGGCTGTGAGGCGTAGCCCTCATCTGAGAGGATGCCCAGAATGTCATAGGCCCCCATCGCACGGTGTTCTTGCAGTAGAATTTCCAGCACGCGCCGACGCCCTTTGGTCAGTCGCAGGCCTTTGGCTGCACAGGTTTCTTCCGCTGCGCGCAATCCACTTCCCACACAGGCCGTATGGTCATGGCTTTGAAATCCCACGGTTTGCATGGTGTCTCCTGATGGTTTCAGACGATTTGTCACTTGATATAGTATAACGTTTCAAATACAGCCAGCCCCGTAACAACAAAAGGAGCGCTGACATGCGATTCATTCCTATGGTCTTCGCGGCGACCTTACTCGCTGCGCCTCTGCGGGCAGAAGCGCCTCGCGTTGTCACCGATATCCTACCAGTCCAAGCTCTGGTCGCCAAGGTCATGGAAGGTGTTGGAACACCTGAGCAACTTCTCCCCGCAAATCAATCTCCCCACAGCTACGCCCTACGCCCGTCAGAGGCCCGTGCGCTGCAAAACGCCGATCTGGTGGTTTGGATCGGTGCCGAACTCTCGCCAGCGATGGACGAAGCAATCGACAGCCTTGTGAGCGAAGGGGAGGCATTTTCCCTACTCCATTTGAATGGCACGCGCGAGCTGGAGTTCCGCGAAGAAGGGGCTTTCCTTGAGATCTCGTTGAACGAAGATGGCGATCACGACGATCACGGCCACGACGATCATGCGGATGACGGTCATGATGATCACGGTCATGATGATCATGACGATCATGCAGACGAACATGATCACGACGATCACGCGGATCACAAAGACGACGATCACGCGGGGCACGACGATCATGATCATGGTGAGGAAAAGCATGCCGATCATGACGCGCACGACGCACATGAAGGCCACGACGATCACGATGATCACGCAGAAGCAGGCCATGATGATGAACATCATCACGACCACGATGGTGTCGATCCTCATGCGTGGCTCGACCCTCAGAATGCACAGTTCTGGATGGGCGCAATTGCCGAGAAACTGGCAACGCTTGATCCTGAAAACGCCGAAACGTACCGCGCCAATGCCGCCGCAGGTCAGGCCGAACTGGAAGCGTTGAGCACGGAAATCGCGGCAGAGTTGGCCCCGCTGAAAGGCCACGGTTTTGTGGTCTTCCATGACGCTTACCAGTATTTTGAAACGCGTTTTGGTCTGTCAGCGTCCGGCGCGATCTTGTCGGGTGATGGCGCGGCCCCAAGCGCCGCGCGCTTGGATGCGGTGCGGGATGTCTTGCACAAAGAAGGCGTCACCTGTGTCTTCACTGAGCCACAGTTCAACGCAAAAGTTGTGAAAGCGATCAGCTCAGGTTTGGATTTGCATTCCGAAGAGCTCGACCCCCTCGGCGCGACGCTTGAAACAGCGGATTATCCCGCTCTGCTCCGCAATATGGCAGAGCAATTTGAGCATTGCCTTGGTGGTCACGACCACTAAGCAATCGCCTTTATAGCGTCAGGTCCAGCGCAATTCGGCGGGGCGTATTTCAAAGGAAATATGATGCGCCCCGCCTTCCAGCCCTTCAACGGTATGGTTTGCCAAAGCGCGCCAATAGGGTTGGATGGTCACGGCGTCGTCCTGTAGCATCCGCTCCCCGCGCTCGACCAGCGCGCGCCGCTTGTTTAAGTCAAGCGTACCGATGGCCTCATCCAGCAAGGCGTCAAATGCGGGGTTTGCATATCCAAACTCATTCCAGGCTTCGCCGCTGCGATAGGCCAATGCCCAGATCTGCACACCCAGTGGGCGGTGGTTCCAGTCCGTCGCGCTGAAGGGAAATCTGTCCCAGTTTTCCCAATAGACATGGCTGGGCACAATCGTGGTTTTGGCCTTGAAGCCCGCGTCGCGCAATTGGGCAACCACCGCATCGGTGGTATTCTTGCGCCAGAGATCGTCAATGGTATGGACCTCCATTTCAAACCCGTCCATGCCCGCGTCTTTTAGCAACGCGAAGGCTGCACGTGGATCATACGCGGGCTGCCCTATATTGGTGTATTCTGGATGCGCGGGGCCGATATGGTGATTTTCCGCGGGCATGCCGTGTCCGTCATTGCCCAGTTCGAGCACAATCTCATTGTCCACCGCCATGGCAATCGCACGCCGCACACGTGGGTCTGCATAGGGGGTCTGGCCGCCCACTTCTGCAGTTTGGCGCGGGCGCACGACCACCGTTGCCATTGAGATCACGTCGTTTTTGATCCAGTTTTCGGTCCCGCCAATCAAATCTGCATATTCGCCTTCAACGGAGTAGGTCATGTCAATTTCGCCAGCTCTTGCTGCGCGAGCCCACACTGCGGGGTTTGTTCCCAAATCAATGAAGTCGATCTGATCAACCCATGCGCCGTTGCCAGCGTTCCACCATGTATGATCCATATTGCGCTTCAATACGCCACGTACGCCAACCTCCAGGCTTGCAGGCAGATAAGGTCCGGATCCTATAGGGTTTTCCAGCATGGTCTCAGCATCAAAATCGGCCGGCACTATCGCCGCCGGGTAATCTGTCATGCTTGGAATCAGCGTGATGTCGGGTTTGGGAAGATTGAGCCGCACAGTGTGCTGATCCAAAAGCTCGATGGCGCCCGCCAAAGCGGAGTTGGTGCTAGGATCGATCAATGTGGAAAAGCGCCCCGCCATGGAGTTGCCAGCAACATTGCGTTCGCACCACCGCATAATATTGCGCGCCACGTCTTCTGCCGTGAACGCCGCGTCATTGTTCCAGCGCACGCCTTTGCGCACGTTTAGTGTATAGGTGCGCGCATCTTCTGAAATCTCCCAGCTTTCCAAAAGGGCAGGGCGAAATGTGCCATCGGTCTCATAGGTGACAAGATACTCCAGCCAACCTCGTGTGAAGTTCGCAATTTGTGGCCAATCAAATAGTCTTGGATCCTTGAGGGCGCGCACGTCTTGCTGAATGCGCACAACACCGCCGCTGGAGGCAACGGCCTGTGCCATAGCGGGGCGGGTTTGTCCAAGCATCGCATAGGCCGTGGAGGCGCTGGCGCCAAACGAACTTGCGAGGGTCAGAAATTCTCGTCGCGAAACCTGATCGCGTCCAGCGATTTGCGCCTGGTCAATCAGGCTTTGTGGCAGTGGGGTTCCTGTGCGGCTCAGAAAAAGCATTGGCGTCCCTTTGGGGGTGGCTAGCGTATGTGCGAATAATTCTGTTTGTCGGAATGTTTGGCCTTCATGGCTCAAATGTCAAAGCTTCGCGGTTCATAATTCGGGCTGAGGGCGCATTTCTTTTTGCAGTAGCCCGCAGTTTTTTCGGCACATACTCTACGGCGTATGTGTACCTGCGAAGTCTCATGTGTGATGCAACCTTTGAGGATTTTGTCGCAGAGGCTTTGCACGCCCTTTCCCTGTGATATGCAGACCCTATGAAACTTGCCCGCGACATGGCGCGAATGCGCATTCTCAGCGTCACTTCCGTGCGAAATGAGGCGCCATATCTGTTGGAGTGGATCGCACACCACAAAGCTGCGGGCGTCACGGATTTTCTGATTTTCTCCAATGATTGCGATGATGGCACACACGAGATGCTGGCCACGCTAGACAGTGCTGGTGTTCTCACCCATGTGCCGCACGCGCCCACGTCAGGCAAAAGCATCCAGTGGCAGGCGCTGCGCCAAGCCTGGAAGCATTCGCTTCGTAAAAAAGCTGATTGGATTTTGGTCTCCGATATAGACGAGTTTCTAAATATTCATGTGCCCGGTCATCGGATCCCTGATCTGCTTGCCGAGTTGCCTGACGAAACTGACGCGATTGTCCTGCCTTGGCGGTTGTTTGGGAACAGTGATCAGGTGTTGATTGAGGACCGTCCGGTCACAGAGCAGTTCACGCGGGCGATCGCGGCTGATGCGCAATATCCCGTTGCGGCAAGCCTGTTCAAAATGCTGTTCCGTACCTCGGGTCCATTTAATCAGCTTGGGGTGCATCGACCAAAACAAAAGGCCTCGGAGAAGGCGGGTTTGCCCAATATCTGTGATGGCTCTGGTTACCCTGCGCATCCGTATTTGGCAGAAAACCCAGCAAGGCTGTCTCTCTATGGGCTTGGTGTGGCGCGTAACTTGGTCGAACTCAATCATTACGCCGTGCGTTCAGCAGCATCGTTTGTCGTGAAAAACGAACGCGGTCTGCCCAATCGGACAGGCAAGAAGGTTGATCTGGCCTATTGGGTCGAACGAAACTTCAATTCCGAAGACTGCCGCTCCATTGCGAAGATGCGCCCAGCCACCGAAGAGGTGCTGGGGGAATTGTTGTCGATTTCTGGGATCGCGGATCTCCACAAGGCAGCTGTGACCTGGCACCAAGAACGGTTTGTGACGCTTGTGACGCGACCAGAGGGGCAAGAGCTTATGTCTCAAATTCTGACTGCAGGCAGCAGTCAGGTGCCACCCCAGCATTTGCAGCGGCAGTTGGTAAGGTGGTATCAACGTGCAAACAATAAAATGTCCTGAGGGTAACTTGCAGTCAGGACAGCAGGCGAGGCAAAGGCGAACATATGCGTAAAGCTGCATTTCAACTGCGCGAAGTGAGCAGCGTCGATCTTGCCGGGGCAAGGTTGCTCTCTTGTGTTACGAGCTCTGAGGGTGAGGGCGGTGAAGCCCAGGCGTTTTTTAAGTCAGGTGTTGATGCCGCGGCTTTCGAGGCACGGACAGGCACAGAGATCTTGGGGAGTCGCAGCATTGGCAGCGCGGCAGTGCTTCACCTCAGCTACACGGGTATCAACCCGCAGCTACACTTTCAGAACTCACAATTCAGCTTGCCGCTAACACAATCAGAGAGAGAGTTGTTTGAGGGGCTGAATGTTGCGTTGGCGGTGCGCAATGGCGAAACGGCGACGGCCACACTGGCTTGGCTGCGGTATCATTGTGCACGTCACAACCTGCAAGGCGCGGTGATTCTGGATCGCGCGCCGCCGGATGCCGATCAAGACTACATTGCGGATGTTGAGGCCGGACTTTCCGAAATTAAGGACCTAAAGCAGGTCATGGTCGTGCGCTTTGATGTGCCGCTTGGTCATGAGGATCAGCCTGCAGAGGCACATCCGATCAACGCGCCGGATGCCCCTGGCAAAGACCGTATGGAGATTCCGAAGGCCGCGCCGTGGGAGTCCCCGCTCGGGGAGGTGCAGGTTTTTGAGTTGCTGCGGCACCGTTGGCTTAACAGTGCACGGGCTGTCGCCTTGTTGGATATCTCTGATCTGGTGAGCGAAACCACCGGGAAAGGGACCAAAGGGCGCACGTTGTTTGATATGGCTGTAAAGTCGGAGAGCGGTGTGGTAACGCTCTTGGGACAGCATTGCTATCCGTGGCGCGTGCGGAAGGATCAAGATGCCACGCATGGCGACCATATTTGTGTTCAGTTTGATGCCACCAAACTGCGCCGCCGTTGGGTGATCGCCCCTAAAAAGGCGGCAACAAATGTGGTTTGGCGTTTGATCCGCGTGGTTGGCGCCCAAACAGAAGCCGACGAATGGGTTAAGTTTTACCGCTGTATGGCCTTGCGCCATCCAACACCGAATGTTGGGCGTATTGTGCCCAAGACATCTCTGATCGAGGACCGCGAACTTCTCAAGCTTGCGCGCAAGAAGTTTGATCACAAGCCACTTCGCATGCCAGAGATCCCAGCGCCGAAAGTAGATCCGGCAGAGAATGATGTGGCCATCATTACCTGTATGAAGAACGAAGGCCCCTTCATTCTGGAATGGCTCGCGTATCACCGGGCGATCGGCGTGAACAGGTTCCTTGTCTATACCAACGATTGCAACGACGGCACAGATAGCTTCTTGGATTTATTGCAAGAAAAGGGGTTTGTTCAACACAGAGACAACCCTTTCAAAGGCACGGACCTCAAGCCGCAACATGCGGCATTGCAGGCAGGTGAGACTGAACCAGTGATCCAAAACGCCGATTGGGTCATCTCTATGGATGTGGATGAGTTCATCAATGTGAAAACCGGCGACGGCACGCTGGCGGCACTTTTCAAAGCTGTCGGGGATGCCAATTTGATCTCCTGCACATGGCGGCTGTTTGGCAATTCTGATGTGCATGAATACAGCGATGCGCCGCTTATGGCACAATTCACACGTTGTGCGCTTGAGCAAACCCGTAAACCGCATCAAGCTTGGGGATTTAAGACGCTCTATCGAAACATCGGGCTTTTCAAAAAGCTGGGTGTGCATCGACCCAAGGGGCTCAATCCTCAGCTTTGGTCGCATATCCATTGGGTTAACGGCTCCGGACAAGCATTGCCCAAAGACATGTATCGCAATGCATGGCGATCCACGGCGAGTACCGTTGGCTATGATCTGGTGCAGCTCAATCACTACGCCGTGCGATCTGCGGAGAGCTTTCTGGTAAAGCGTGATCGAGGTCGTGTGAACCATGTCGACCGAGACCAAGGCATGGCCTATTGGTTCCGAATGAACAACAATACAGTGGAAGACACCTCCATTCAGAGAATGATCCCTGCTATGCAGGCCGAAATGGATCGCCTTCTGTCAGATCCAGAGATCGCCGCAGCACATGCGTTTTCGGTTGAGCGCCACCAAGAAAAGATAAGAGAGCTCCGGGAAACATCAAACTATTCAAAGTTCTATGAGGACCTGACGGGCGCACGGCAAGAGCGGTTGGCGCGCTTGCATCCGCACTTCGGAGCCAATGTTTTCTTGGCGGGCCCTGAGGTCGTTCCGGATTGGGTGGTGGAACGTGACCTGCCTGACGATTTCTTTTTTACAGTCGAAAAACAAGACACTGCACATTGAGTATCCATCGGATTGAAAATCAAATGGAAACAGTGCAGCGTGTCACGAGCACGCCCGATAAGACGGCGAAAGATCTAATATGAAACAGGCGGACTGGGAATGAAGCTTCCAACGATTGCGGCACTTTGGATGGAAGGGCCACTCAGCTATCTTGAGCAACTTTGCTTGAAGTCTTTTGTGGACGCTGGGCACCGGGTTGTCCTGTATCACTATGGGCCTTTGCAGAATGTGCCTGATGGGATTGAACTTGCGGATGCGAGCCCGATTTTGCCCAGAACAGATTTTCTGACACATCAGCGCACTGGAAGCCCGGCCCTGCATTCCGATCTGTTCCGCTACAAGATGTTGGCGCAAAGCGAAAACACCATTTGGGCGGACACCGATGCCTACTGCATGAAACCGTTTGAGACACCCAACGGTCACTTTTACGGTTGGGAAAGTTCCAAGCATATCAACGGTGGCGTTCTGGGCTTGCCGCAGGACAGCGAAACATTGCGCGCTTTGCTGGAGTTCACATCCGATGAATTCGCAATACCGAGCTGGTACGGCAAAGAGTACCAGCAGGAACTGGAAGCGGCACGTGATGCTGGCCAGCCGGTTCATGCAAGTGAACAGCCTTGGGGCGTCTGGGGTCCACATGCTGTGACACATTTCTTGCATGAAACAGGCGAGGCGCGTTTTGCGCTGCCTCAAGAAGGGCTCTATCCGTTCACATTCAAAGACCGCCGAAAAATGCTGCGTCGCAACTTTGACGTCAGTCCTTACATTACGGATAACACATTCTCTGTTCACCTCTATGGGCGGAGAATGCGCGCTCGGCTCGTCGAGCGGGAAGGTGGCGTGCCTCATCCCAAATCTCTATTGGGGACATTGCTCAAAAAACATGATGTCGACCCTCTGAAGGCGCCTATCCCGGCGAAGCCAAAGCCTGCTGGTGTTGCCCCAGTTCAAACCATTGAAAAGGTCGGACGCGGGCAGGTGAACCTGACAGACCTTGCCGACAGGCTCGAACTTGATCGGGGATCTTCTAAGCACCGTTATACCGAGCTCTATCAACTCCTGTTGTTGCAGTATCGCAATCGCAAGATTGAGTTCATGGAAATTGGGCAAGAGGCGATGGCATCGCCGGAACAAGGCCATGCTGACGGTGCGGAAGTCCCTTCAGTTCAGATGTGGTTAGAGTATTTCCCTAAAGGCCAAGTTTCTCGACTGGTGCATGGCGAGGAGGCGGTCTTTGCGGATGATCGACGCGCTCAGATGGCTTGTCGTCTGGAGGATCGTGCGAGCATCAAGGCAGCGGTCCCGCTGAACAGCAAATTTGACGTGATTATCGACGATGCCACCCAAGCAAGTCATCATCAGCAAAATGCATTTCTGGAACTGTTCCCGAAAATCAAATCCGGCGGTATCTACATTATTGAGGATTTACGCTGGCAGCCGAACAAGCTTGAGATTTCTGGTGTCACCAAAACGTCTGAGCTTTTTGAAAGTTATCGCAAGACTGGCGTATTTGAGCACAGTGACAAAGACATCGCTGATGCCTTTAATGCGCTGCGAGTGGACTTTTCTGGCTGCTTCATGTTTCAGGTTGATTTTGATAAGTCCAAACGCAACCAACTGCTTGTGGTCCACAAACGATGAGTGACGTTGCTTGGGAAGATCAAACCAAGGCGCAGTGGCAAGCCGAGATGGCGCGGTTCGGTGAGGAGCGCGGGTTCTTTGAAGCATTGGGAGACGAGCACAGCGCGCTTTATGTCAAGAACGGCAAAACTCTGATCGTGACATTTGAGAACTTGGATCATGTTTACTCTCGTGCCGAAGATCGCATGCCCTGGGGCTATGATTTTGTGACGTCCAGAGGGTGGTCGATGCTGGGTCTGATGGCACATGGCTGGACATGGTATCGCGATGAGGCCGTGTTCGACTTCTTTGACCGTTTGCGCGATGAGGGGTTTTTTGCACAGTTTGACAACGTTGTTTTCTACGGCGCTTCGATGGGAGGCTATGCCGCTGCGGCGTTTTCTTCTGCGGCACCGGGGGCAAATGTAATCTGTATTTCGCCACAAGCGACTCTGGATCGAGACATCGCTGGCTGGGAGACGCGCTATCATAAAGCGTGGCGCCGCTCCTATAGCGGCCGGTATGGGTATGCGCCGGATTTGATTGAGGGCGCGCAGAAAGTGAGCTTGTTTTATGATCCGCGTTCACACTTGGATGCGATGCATGCAGCGCTCTTTCGTGGGGGTAATCTGACAAAATACAGATGTCGGTTCATGGGGCACAGGCTCGCATCTCTGTGGCAGCAGATGGGGGTGTTAAAGCCTGTGGTCGAAGGCTGCGTGGCGGGAAGTATGACGGAATATGATTTCTATCGGCTTATGCGCAACAGGCGTGAAATTGCTCGTTTTCAGAAGCAACTTCTGAAGACACTCGAAGACAAAAACAGGCCGGGGCTGATCGCCCAGTATTGCGCTGCAGTGCTTGCGCGTCGGCGCGCTCCACATTTTCGAAGAGCGCTCAGAGCGGCGCGGTTGCAACTTTAGGCCGACTGCACCTTTGCAACTCAGCTGTGCTTTAGCGTATCGCCAAAGCTGATGGTGGGGGCCAAGGTGACAGCTGCGTCTTTTTCTATGCCTTTGGTACGCGCGGCAATGATTTCGGCAGCTTTGATGCCAATTTCGCGACGGCAGGCATCCATGGTGGCCAATTGTCGGGGCAGGCCCTGTAGCAGTTCAACGCCATTGAAACCTGCGAGCCCGATCTGGCCCGGCACGTCGATGCCTTTCTCCAGAAGGTAGAGCAGGCCGCCTGCGCCGATCATGTCGTTGCTGTAGTAAATGAAATCAATGTCGGGGCTGCGCTCCAGCACGGCTTGGGTCATCTCGCGGCCCTTTGCGAGAGCAGATCCGCCGGAATAAAATTCCCGATCTGCCACTTCTATTCCAGATTTGGCGAGAACTTCGGTGAATCCTTCGAACCTTTTGCGGGCGCGGTGGTCGAGCGGCATCTTGGTGCCCAAGAACGCAATCTTTTTGTAGCCTGCCTTTAGAATGGCTGCTGCCATTTCGCGGCCTGCACGGCGGTGGGAAATGCCCACCATGGCGTCTACGGGTTCGCCATCGGTATCCATGATTTCCACAACGGGAATGCCGCTTGCATTCAGCATGGCCCGCGCCGCTTCCGTATGTTCAAGCCCGGCAATAATCACGCCTGAAGGGCGCCATGACAGCATTTCATAGAGCACCTTTTCCTCTTTTTCCGGGAGGTAGTCGGTGACGCCCACAACGGGCTGAAGCTCGGTATCTTCGAGCACCTGACTGATGCCGCTGAGCACTTCTGGAAATACCATGTTGGAAAGCGAAGGGATGATGACGGCGACAAGGTTGACCCGTTGGCTTGCCAGAGCGCCGGCAATTTTGTTGGGCACATAGCCCAGTTCTTTGGCGGCACGCAGGACCTTGTCGCGGGTTGCGGGTGAGACATCTCCGCGATTGCGCAACACGCGGCTGACCGTCATTTCAGACACCCCCGAAGCCTCAGAAACATCACGAAGGGTCAAAGAACGATTTTGTTGAGTCACAGACTGTCATCCCCATATGGTCGCTTTGATGTTATCGCGATCACCGGCGCGTGTTCAAGCGATCAGTCTTCAGACTGTACCGATAGAGTGTTATGATTAAGTGTCTGCTGATATGGCAAAACAGGTTACGGGGTCTTTTACATTGTGCAATGTGACCTCGCCCAAGGATTTACAGCCCACTTCGTGACGTGCCACCTCGTCTGACACCACAATGCGGTGGCCAAGCTTTTTGCCATAGTCGCCCAGCCGTGCGGCGACATTTGCGGGCCTGCCGATGACGGTGAAATCCAGACGTTCGCGGGATCCGACATTGCCGTAGGTGACACGGCCGTAGGATATTCCGATCGAGCAATCGCAGCGTATGGGCGGGTCTTCGTCGCGCAGCGCCTCAAGCTGTTGCACAATTTCGCGCGCGGCGTGCAAGGCGGCGGCCCCTGCATCGGTGCCATCTTCGGTGTCTGGAAACACGGCCAGCACAGCGTCGCCAATGAATTTGAGCACTTCGCCGCCGTGGTTTTCAATTATGGTGGAGGCGGTTTCAAAAAATGTGTTGAGCAGGTCGATATAGGCTGCGCGGCCCAGTTCCTCTTCCATACGAGTGGAGTCGCGCAGATCGCAAAACATGATGGCGGCGTCGATGTCATCGCCATCGCCGCGCCGGATTTCTCCGCCCAGAACGCGTGCGCCTGTGCGCGGCCCAACATAGGTTTCAAGCAAAGATTGTGCGTTTTCTTTTTGCGTGAAGACCTCAAAGAAGCGGCTGATCACGCTGGAGACTTCAAAGATCAGACCAAGATTGGCAGTGGTGAAACCTTTGGGGTGGTCGCTGGTCAGTGTCAGCACATTGATTTGGCCGTTTGAAAAAAACAATGGCATGGCCACATAGTCCGTGGCGCCCTCGGCCCTCAGTTCGTCCATGATTGGGAATTTCATGTCCAGCCCTGGCACATCAAGCTTCTGGCGGACGCCACCAAGGCCCTGGCTGACGTGATAGAGCGGACTGTTTAGATAGCTTGGGTGGCTGTGCAGATCGTAGGACGGGGTGTAAGTGGTGATCTCGTCGGTGTCGCGTGTCCAGATATAGTGACGCCCTGCGATCATTGGATGTAAAGACCAAATCATGGCGGCCATGCGTTTGATGGCGATACCGCTTTCCTGCATTTTGCGCCCCAGAGCCGCCATGAAATCTTCTGGCGTCTTTTCAAATGCCGCCCATCGCATCAGCCAGTCGACCAGAGGGCCGGTGATATTGCCATCGGTTACAGGCTCAAGCTGAGCACCGCCAAAATCCACCTCCACGCCTGGCTCGGGCATGAAGCCAATATGGCCGTTGATGGCGCGGCTCTCTGGCATGGCGTCATCATAAGACCAGACGCCATTTGCGATGGTGTGACCGTCCAGCAGGATATCGCGGTAGCGGGCGGTGCCCTTGAACGGGCAGAAGGTTTTCAGCGCATTTTGCGGCGAAAGCGGCACGAGGATGTCATCGCGCGGGATGTAGACCTGTGGTGTCAGCCGGGTTTCATACATGACCTTGGCGCTACGGCTTTCGGCGAGCACCGTTCCGTTGCGCAATATGCGGATGTTTGTATCAATAGGTTTGATCTCTATGCCGTAGCCGGCGTTGGTCCCAAATCTTGAGCCTTCCATGGCTGGTCTCTCCCTGCCGCGCGTGGTCCGGTCTAATGTGGGACCTGAGGGCGGGCCCAACAAGATGTGTGTGCTGGTTTCACCCTATCGTGTCTGGTGTGTCGTGAGGCAGCACACGCGGTCAGAGCACCTCGATCACCTTTTTGTCGATGGAGAGCACATAGCCTTTGCGGGCGATGTTTTTCACCAGAAGCTGGCCGACCATCTGGTTGCCAAGGGAATCCCGCAGGCGTTTGATGCGGGTGGCCCCGGCGGCTTCGTCACAATCGGCTGCGGATTTGCCAGAGATCATGCTTTCCAGTTCGACGCCGGAGAGCACATCATCATCCATGCGCGCCTCGGCCAGAACGGAGAGTGTCTCCATAGCGGCATCGGTCAGTTTGAAGCCCATTTCGTTGAGGTAGACGGTTTTCTCTTCGCGGCTGACAATCAGGGAGGTTACCTGAATGCCGGCGCGTTCGATCTGTGCCATGCGGCGGTTCAGCATCACAAGGGCCACCAGGCAGATCAGAGCGGCGAGCATCATGGCGGTGGCAAACACCAGCAGCACGAGGATCACGAGCCGGTAGCTTGACAGCGTGTCGGCAAAGGCGGTGCCTGATTGGGCAAGAATTTCCAGCAGCTTGATTTCGGCCTGCCCGGTCAGGGCGTCGTTTTCCATAAACAATTGCTCAACGCGGGCGTTGAATGCATTGGCGTCAGGCAGGGTCAACAGCAGGACTGCGGCCCCGATTAGCAGGATCGAGGCCACCGCTCCGATGCCGAAAATCACAATTCGCCCGCCGCTGCGTCGTGTGTCAATAACGGAGGTAGAATTGTCCTGCACTGTCTTTTTTCCCGGAGAGTTCTGAGGTGTCAAATACGGAGAGGACGTTTAGCAGCGTCCAGCCATCGCGGCCAATGCGCGCGGCGACTTCCTGCTGAGCGGAGGCTTTGTCACAGCCCTGCTGCAGCGCAACCACACCGTAGTGCAGGCGCAGGGGGCCGTCTTTCTTGGCTTTGTAATCGGCGTAGCATTCCGCAGCGAGGGCCCCGTTTGGCAAGGCCAGGGCGGCGGCGCAGAGGGCGGCGCAAATCGGGTATCTGATCCTAATTTTCATGGCGCCACACTGCGCTGTGCGGCGTTGATATTCAATAACCAATCCGCATGCGGGGGCGGATATGAGATAACAACCGCCTGATATTGTGAGATTTTATTGATCTGGTCGAAACAGACGACATCCGCCGGTCACTGAACCGGTTTCTTTTGAGAAAACCCGCGAAAGGATGTTGTTATGACTTCGAAATCTTTCATTGCCGCCGTGTTGAGCGCTGCTCTTGTGATCACCGGCGTGTCTGCCCCCAAAGCCCATGCGCTTGATGAAGATGCGATCGGAGCGCTGCTGTTTGGCGGGCTGGCGCTGGCGGTGATCGGGGCGGCGGTTGCAGATCACAAGGATGATAAAGACGACAAACCCCGCTACACATACGAGCCGAGCGAACCGCAAAAACCAGTGAAGCCT
Organism: Shimia sp. MMG029; assembly: GCF_027947445.1. NCBI lineage: Bacteria > Pseudomonadati > Pseudomonadota > Alphaproteobacteria > Rhodobacterales > Roseobacteraceae > Shimia > Shimia sp. MMG029. The sequence continues at coordinate 77,395 of NZ_JAQJIM010000009.1, forward strand.
GAACAGGTGAAAAAGCGCAATTCCTGGCTGCCGAGCCACTGCTCCAAACGGTTTGAGACCCATCGTGGCAAAGTCATTCAGGCCTATGGTCAACGCTGTCTGTTCCGTGCGGAGTATCCGGCCTACCGCTTGCCTGAAAAATGTTATTTCGAAGCGCGGGGCAAAAAACGCAAGATTTCCGGCTATCGCACCAACTGCCTGAACCGCAATGGCTATCAGGTGGTGTGGCGGTAAACACCAGCGTTTCAGGTAACCAACACCCCGAAAGGCTGGGCAGCAGGAGACGCTGTCCGGCCTTTTTTCTTGCGCATTGGCTGCGAAGATGGTTGTCACGTCGTCTATGACAACACCTGATTTTTTGCTGGAAGAAGCGGCGCTCAGCGGCGGCGCAACACGCGTTGCAGGCGTGGATGAAGTGGGCCGTGGCCCTTTGGCGGGGCCAGTCACGGCGGCGGCTGTGGTGCTCGATCCTAAGAATATTCCTGAGGGGTTGAACGACTCCAAGAAGCTGACGGCGAAGCGGCGCGATGCGCTGGCCGCAGAGATTTTGAAGGTTGCCGATGTCTGTATCGCGCATGCCTCGGTGGAGGAGATCGACGAACACAACATCTTGCGTGCCAGCCACATTGCGATGGAGCGGGCGGTCACCGGATTATCGACTGCGCCGGACCACTTGCTGATCGACGGGAACATGATCCCGCGGGGGCTTACGCTAAAATCTGAGGCGATTGTCAAAGGGGATGCCAGATCGTTTTCTATCGCAGCGGCCTCTATTGTTGCCAAAACAGCGCGTGATCACATAATGATGGATTTGGCGCAACAGTTTCCGGGCTACGGTTGGGAGACCAATGCCGGATATCCGTCAAAAAGCCACAAAGCGGCTTTGCTGGAGCTGGGGATAACCCCACATCATAGACGTTCGTTTAAACCTATCCACAACATGTTGTATCAAGTTAAAAAACTAACACCTTGATTCAAAAAACAAATTGACGCCGATTCTCGTTTGACTCAAACTTATCCACATCAACGAGCGCATTAAAAAAACCGCGCCGTAATGAGGCAGAGAATGAAAACGATGACAAAAGCGAAGGGCGCATCCGCGCTCCCGATCAATAGTATATTGTCTGGTGACTGCATCGAGGTGATGAACAGTCTGCCAGAGAACTCGGTTGACCTTATTTTTGCGGATCCACCTTATAACCTGCAGCTGAAGGGCGATTTGCACCGTCCAGACAATTCCAAAGTCGACGCTGTGGATGATGAGTGGGATCAGTTTTCGAGCTTCGCAGCCTATGACAAGTTCACCCGTGAATGGTTGAAAGCCGCCCGTCGGTTGCTGAAGCCCAATGGCGCGATCTGGGTGATTGGCAGCTATCATAATGTGTTCCGTATGGGCGCAGAGCTGCAAAACCAGGGTTTCTGGATCCTCAATGATGTGGTGTGGCGCAAATCCAACCCAATGCCAAACTTCCGAGGCAAACGGTTCACCAACGCCCATGAAACAATGATCTGGGCTTCCAAGTCTGAAGGCGCCAAATACACCTTCAATTACGAAGCGCTGAAAGCCCTGAACGAAGGCGTGCAGATGCGCTCTGACTGGGTGCTGCCAATCTGCACCGGCCATGAACGTCTGAAAGATGAAAACGGCGACAAGGCCCATCCAACCCAGAAACCGGAGAGCCTGCTGCATCGTGTGTTGATTGGTTCCACCAACCCCGGTGATGTGGTGCTGGATCCGTTCTTTGGCACAGGCACCACCGGTGCGGTTGCCAAAATGCTGGGCCGCGAGTTTATTGGGATTGAACGCGAAGCGGCCTATCGCAAAGTGGCGGAAAAACGCATTGCCAATGTGCGCAAATTCGACCGGGAAGCGCTGCAGGTTTCGACCTCGAAGCGGGCGGAGCCACGGGTGCCATTTGGCCAGCTTGTTGAGCGCGGCATGCTGCGTCCGGGTGAGGAGCTGTATTCGCTGAATGGCCGCTACAAAGCGAAGGTGCGCGCAGATGGCACGCTGATCGGTGGGGACATCAAAGGGTCTATTCACCAGGTCGGCGCGCATCTTGAAGGGGCTCCAAGCTGCAACGGCTGGACTTACTGGTCTTACAAACGCGAAGGCAAGAAAGTGCCTATCGATCTGCTGCGCCAGCAAATTCGCGCAGAGATGGCCGCGCGTCCGAACTGATCTGATCTAAGAACAAGATAGATAAGCGGTAGAACACCGCCGGTGCCTGTCGCCGTACTGACTGAACAGGCACCTAAACTTACCCGCCGGGAACGGCGGGTTTTTTTGTCTGTGTGGGTGTTGCATGCGCTTGTTCATTCCTATTTTGAAAGTGACACGGAGGGCTCTGCGGATGAAAGAGGGCGCGCTATCCAAAACACAGGGCGTGATCGCACCAACTGTAGATCAAGAAGACAGCTATACCGAAGCGGTCTTGGCGCGCCACAAACGTGAAGGGCTTGGGCTTGCGGTAAAGGCGCGCTGGTGGGCGATGTCCTTTGTGGGCGTGTTTCTGCTGTTCGTCGCGCCTTGGCCGCAGGTGCTGTACTACGAGTTTATCCTTTTGCTTTTGTGTGCGAATGGTTGGCTGATCCAGCGTATGGGGCGCGTAGGGCGGTCTCGCATGGAATTGTTGCTGATCTTTCTGGATCTGCTGCTGATGACGGTTGGCATGGTTGCGCCCAATCCATTGGGCGAGCACGATTGGCCGGCAGCAATGCGCTATCAGTATGATAACTTTCAGTATTTCTATCTGATTTTGGCCGCTGGTACCTTGGCCTATTCTTGGCGCACTGTGATTGCGATCGGCACCTGGACTGGGGTGATGTGGCTGATTGGTGTGGGGCTGTCTGTGTGGCTGGCGGAGCCGGTGCACGGCTTGAGCCAGGCTGTGGCAGACGCGCTGCCAGCATTTCCTGAGCTGGCACGCCAGCTTGACCCAAATGCTTTCAGGTTGGACCTGCGGATCCAGGAGGTATTTGTCTTCGTCCTCGTTGCACTGACTCTTGGGCTGACGGTGCGCCGGTTCAACGCGCTGTTGCGCTCCAACGCGGCACTAGAACGAGAGCGCACCAATCTTTCGCGGTATTTTTCCCCAAATGTGGTGGAGGAACTGAGCCAGAACGATGAGCCGCTCAAGCAGATCAGATCTCATGATATTGCGGTGCTTTTTGTGGACATTGTGGGCTTTACCGAATTTGCTGCCGTGCGCAGACCGGAAGAGGTGATTGGGACATTGCGTGAGTTTCATGGGCTGATGGAAACAGCCGTATTTGCCCATGAGGGGACGCTGGACAAATATCTGGGCGATGGGTTGATGGCGACCTTCGGCACGCCGAGCCCTTCTGATAAGGACGCTCAAAACGCACTTCGCTGTGTGCGCCAGATGATGCGTGATGTGGATGATTGGAATGAAGCCCGAATTGCCCAAGGGATAACGCCGCTGCGGGTTGGTTTTGGAGCGCATTATGGGCCGGCTGTTCTTGCCGATATTGGTGCCAATCGGCTGGAGTTTGCGGTAGTTGGCAACACGGTCAACGTGGCGTCCCGGCTTGAAAGCATGACCCGCGGATTGAATGCGCGACTTGTGATTAGCGATGGGATGCGCGCTGAGGTGCTGCGTGAAGGCGGGGATGAGTGCCTCGAGGGACTGCAGAAGTTTACAGATCAGGATATAAGAGGGGTCTCTGAGAAGCTCACCGTCTGGGCATATGAGCGTCCGCGAGAGCATGGAGTTACGTCCCCCTAGGTGCTCGCGTGACATAGCGGACTATGAGCGTGGCACCGTTTAGCGCGGCATCGGGTTTTGTGCTTTATTGTAGGGATTCCAGTCTGTGATCTCTGGATAATACATCGCGCGCCATTTGCGTACTTTGGGGTTCATCACACGCCGCCAAATCGGCGGGACCATGGCAGCAATCGTCATGATTGGATAGCCAAATGGAAGCTGTGGTGCTTCCGCATCGCTGTAGTTTTGCAACAATGGAAACCGTCTGTCCGGTTTGTAGTGGTGGTCAGAATGGCGCTGTAAATTGATCAGCAGCCAGTTGGATGCTTTGTGTGCGGCGTTCCAGCTGTGGTGGGGGCGGACGTGTTCATATTTGCCCTCTCCCAGGTGTTTGCGGGTCAACCCATAGTGTTCGACGTAGTTGACCAGCTCCAGCTGCCAAATTGCGATGTAGGCCTGCCAGATGAACAGCGCGAGACCAAGCCAGCCCCCCAGCAGCAGGGCGAGCAGCAGCATGGCGCCTTGCAACGCCCAATAGCGGAAGAAGGGGTTGGAGAGATCGGTCCAAGGTAGGTTTTTGCGCGCGAGCTTGGCTTTTTCTGCGCGGAATGCGGATTTCAGGCAGCCGACCAGCACGCGAGGGAAGAAGCGGTGGAACCCTTCGTTGTAGCGCGCGGTGACTGGGTCGCGCGGTGTGCCGACGTAGCGGTGATGCACGAGCAGATGCTCGCTGCGGAAATGTGAATAGAGCACCATGGCTAGTAAGATGTCGCCGAGCCAGCGCTCTTGTTTGGGCTGCTGGTGCATGAGTTCGTGGCTGTAGTTGATCCCGATCGTGCCGCTGAGGACGCCAACGCCAAAGAACAGGCCGATAAGTGCGCCGGTGCTGAGGTGGTCTGCGCGGGTGGCATAGAAAATCATGCCAAAGATTGTGGCAAACTGGAGCCATGGCCAGATCATCGTGACCATGCGGTACCAGTTCAGATCGCTGTCGGCAGTTTCAAGATCTGCGTTTTCCAGATTCAAGCCGGTAATCGCGTCCAAGATTGCGAAGAGATACCAGGTGGTGAATGGCACCAGAACCACCCACCAGCCGCCAAGCGATGCGGTGATCCAGACCAGAGGGATCAGCAGGAGCGAGCACCAAAACGGAAGAGCACTAGAAAAACGGGCCAGCTGAGCGGAGGAGATCATAACGCATAGACTCTTATTTTATCACAAGAATTATGTGTTGAACCACGCCCAAATGCAATGCGTTCAAGTGCCGCGATAGAGATCAAACGCCTTACGCATGGCGGTGGGAAGGTCGCTTGGGTCAAAGTCTTCGGCGTCGATGAATTGCCCGATGGCGGGTTTGCGATCCATCGGCACCAGCGCGCTGCAGACGGTCAGGCGCAGGTGGAAATGGGTAAACGTGTGCCGGGCCTCGGCATTGATCGTTTTCCATTCTGCCTTGATCGGTGCGTCATGGGCCGGGGCTGCTTTTTCCTGCCATTCGGAACCGGGCCAGCCGAGCATGCCGCCCAGAAGGCCGCTGTCGGGGCGGCGCTCGAGCAGAAACGCCCCGTCCACGCGACGGGCGATATAGACCACCCCATGCCGGATGGGTTTGGGCTTTTTCGGTGTCTTTTTCGGCAGTTCGGCTGCGGTGCCGGCTTTCTGCGCCTCACAAGGGCTGCGCCAAGGGCAAATGCCGCAAGCTGGATTGCGCGGGCTGCAAATGGTTGCCCCCAAATCCATAACCGCCTGCGCATAGTCCCCGGGCCGCTGTTTCGGTGTGAGACTTTCGGCGAGTTCAGTCAGCGCGGGTTTGGCAGCGGGCAGAGGCGTGTGCACATCAAACAGACGCGCCATGACGCGTTCGACATTGCCATCCACCACGACGGCGGGCCGATCAAAGGCAATGGAGGCCACTGCCCCTGCGGTGTAGGGGCCTACGCCCGGCAGCTTTAACAGGCCCTCGACAGTGTCGGGAAAAATGCCATCTAACTCATCACGTACGAAGCGCGCACATTTCAACAGGTTCCGGGCGCGGGCGTAGTATCCAAGACCAGCCCATTCTGCCATGACATCTTCGTCCGCAGCTTCAGCAAGATCGACTACGGTTGGCCAACGCGCGGTAAACCGCTTAAAATAGTCTTTCACAGCGGCAACTGTTGTTTGTTGCAGCATAATTTCGGACATCCATACGCGATAGGGATCTGGTTTTATGCCTGCTTTGCGTTCTGCCGGGCCGATCCGCCACGGCATCTTGCGCGCACTATGGTCATACCATGCCAGGAGGTCGGTACTTTGGGGCAGTTCACGCAAGATTTATCCTCGCTTTGGGTCGGTTTCACTGGCACAGCTGGGCCGGGCCACTAAAATAGCGCTGGACAAGAGGATGCAAGACCAACATGCGCCGTACCACCACCAAAGGGTTTAAACGTACCTCCTCGCTGTTGCGAGATCGCATCCGCAAGGCTAGCGAAAGCAAGGGGTTTGCGGAAACGCGAGTGCTGACCCACTGGGCGGAAATCGTCGGGCCGGATATTGCGCGCATCTGTCGGCCTGTGGACGTGAAATATGGCCGTAAGGGATTTGGTGCGACGCTCACGGTTCTTACAACTGGCGCAAATGCCCCGATGTTGGAAATGCAGAAAGAGACATTGCGCAGCCGTGTAAACGCGGCCTATGGCTATAATGCAATTGCACATTTGCGGATCACGCAAACAGCGCCAACCGGGTTTTCTGACGGGCAGGTGCAGTTTTCCGCACCGCCTAGGAAAGAGGTGACTCGACCCGATCCTGTAACCCAGCAAGAGGCCGCAGAGGTCGCAGCCCCGGTGCAAAATAATGAATTGCGGCAAGCGCTTGAACAGCTTGCAGGCAATGTTCTCATGAAAAATAAAAATGCTAAGAAAGGTTTCTAAATGAACCGTTTTGTTCCCATGATCGCCGCGGCGGCTGTTGCTGTTGCTGGCGGGGCGTATTGGATGACTGCTGGCCAGTCCTCAAGTGTTGCGGTGTCCACGGTTTTGCCAGCCGTGTCCAATATCCAGACGGTTTCCTCTGAGAGTGCAGAGTCCTCAGATATTGTGGAGATGGTGATCGGGTCAGTAGACGCACCGATCACAATCGTTGAATACGCCTCTTTCACTTGCCCACATTGCGCAAGCTTCCATGAAAATGTCTTTAAAGATCTGAAGGTTGATTACATCGACACCGGGAAAGTGAAGTTCATTTTCCGTGATGTCTATTTTGATCGCTATGGCCTTTGGGCGTCGATGGTGGCGCGCTGTGGTGGGCAGGAACGTTTCTTTGGCATGACCGACATTCTGATGGAGACACAGCGCGAGTGGACCAGCTCTGGTGATCCGGTTGCGATTGCGGATGCGCTGCGCAAAACTGGCCGTCTTGCGGGACTGGAGGATGATGCGTTGCAGGCCTGCCTGCAGGATGAAGAGAAGGCCAAGGCGCTGGTGGCATGGTTCCAAGAGAACGCAGCGGCGGATGATGTTCAGGCGACACCCACCCTGCTGATTGATGGTGAAAAGCATTCCAACATGAATTACGCCGACCTGCGCGAAATTCTGGATGGCAAACTGGGCGAGTAACCCCCAGCCATTCTTGTCCCGTGCGATTTAGGATCGCACGGGCAGACCGATGCGGTCCAAAATGGCTTCAATAGGGCGCCAATCAGAGATCGCAAGCCGCACGGGCAAAGTAAGCACCTCTGCGCGCAGCTCTTTGGGGAGGCGCACAGCGTCTTTCTCTGTTGTGACCAACTGTGCGCCGCGCGCGCGGGCCTCTGTCATCAGACGTGTGAGCAAGGCCGGTGGCAGTGCCTGATGGTCATCAAGGGCTTCTGTGTGCACCAGTGTGGCGCCGAGCGCGCGCAAGGTTTCAAAGAACTTCTCCGGATGGCCGATCCCGGCAAAGGCCAGAAACGGTGTTTCGCGCCAATCCATGCCGGTGGGCAGCGGCTCTAGCTGTGCTGTGATATGTGGCACCGATATTGCCGGGCCCCAGCGATCTGAAAACTGCGCCTGAGCGGCTGCGTTGCCAATCGACAAAAGCGCATCAGCCCGCGCAAGGCCCGGGCTGATGGGTTCGCGCAGCGGCCCCGCCGGAATGCAGCGCCCATTGCCAAATCCGCGTGCGGCATCCACCACCAGAAGGCTTGCATCTTTCTGAACGGTTGGATTTTGAAACCCATCATCGAGCAGGATCACATCTGCGCCTGCGGCCTCTGCGGCGGCGACGCCTGCGGCGCGATCTTTGGCAACCCATGTTGGCCCGAAAGCGGCGAGCAGGAGCGGCTCATCCCCGGTTTCATCTGCGTGATGTGTGCGCTCGTCCACCTGGATCGGCCCCTTTAGGGTGCCGCCATACCCACGGGAAACCACATGTGGTGTGTTGCCGCGAGATTGCAGAAATTGCAGCAGAGCGATGGTTGTCGGAGTTTTGCCGGTGCCGCCCGCGTTCAAATTGCCGACGCAGATCACCGGCACGTCGGCTTTGTGGCCTTGCTCGTTCCGGCTGATGCGGTGGCGTGTCGTTGCGGCGTAGAAGGCACCCAGCGGCGCCAGCAGGTGGGCTTGCCATCCCGGCTTTTGGGGTGGGTTGGACCAGAAGCTAGGCTCTTTCATGTCTGCCCTTTCACGTCGAGGCCCTTTGCCCGTCTAGTAGAGAATGTGCGTGCTCAATCACCATATCGGATACTGCGGCGTTGGCGGAGACAACCTGCCAGCCTGCGTGTGCCATAGCTGCGGCATGGTCGGGAGCAGCCAAAAACATCAAGGCAGCCGTAAGACTTTCTGAGTCTTTGACGATTCGTGCGGCGCCAACACTGGCAAGGCGGGTGTAACTGTTGAGATATCTGCGCACAGATGGACCATAGAGAATTGCGCTGCCCAGAGCTGCGGGTTCCAACGGGTCGCGCCCGCCTGCACCTGATTTTAGTGACGATCCGACGAGGCTCACAGGGGCCAGCCGGTACCAGAGGCCGAGCTCGTCAGTGGTTCTGGCAAATAATACTTGGGTGTCTTCCCCCGGGAAATCGCCAGCTTCCCAATCCGCTATGCGCCAGCCATCGTCGCGGATTGCGTCAAACATAGTGTTTGCATCTTCAACCTTGTCCGGCACCACCACCAACACTGTTCGAAAAGACAGCCGGAGCATTTGGCGATATGCAGAAAGGACAATTTGTAGCTCTTCGGGCTGAAGGCGCGCGGCGAGCCAGACCGGGCGTCCAGACAAAGACGCGCGCAACTCCTCCAAATCACCTTCTTGAACGGCCAGTGGTGGGGCCTCCTCTGACAAGTCGCCAGACAGTGTTACGGCTGCGGTGTCTGGAAGCATGCGTTGGAGTCTGGCTTTAGCTTCTTGAGATTGCGCAAAAATCTTGGTGAAACGCATCAGAGTTGCTCGAGTGGGCTCTGGCCCCCAGCGAAGCTTCTGATCAATTTTGGTGCGGTTGGCTTCAAGCAATGCACAAGGGACGTCGCACCGAAAGGCAGTATCAATTAACGCTGGGCGCAGTTCAGGCCCAAGCCACAACAAAAGATCTGGACGCCAATGCGATAAAAACTTGATGGTATCTGAAGGGTTCTCTGAGGGACAGCTTTGCCAAAGTGCTCCTTCGGGGAGGCCGGGTGGTTGCGCACCTTGATTGGTGGTAAGCAGAAAGTGCTGCGTTCCGCGTTGGCGCGTTAAGCGCTGGCCCAGCTTAGCAAGCGTGCGAACACGCTTTGGATCGGCGCAATGCAGCCATATCAGCTCTCCGTCCGGGCGCGGAGTGCTGATGGATTTGAGTTTCGGTTGCTGGCGGCGCGCAAACGCCAGATATGTCGCCAGACCAAGCGAGCGCGCCATACCGGTCTTATCCGAGCTCTTCTGTGGAAGAGGCGGGGACGCCTTCGTCGCGCAGGCGGTGCAAATGGGCGATAAAATAGCGCATGTGGGCGTTGTCGACAGTACGCTGAGCTTCAGCCTGCCAAGCGTTATAGGCACTTTCGTAGTTTGGGAAGATGCCGACGACATGGATGTCGTCGACGTCTTTGAAAGCGGTTTTTGTCGGGTCGATGAGCTCGCCGCCAAAGACGAGATGCAGTCGCTGTGCCATGGGCCACTCCTTTGTGGTGCGGATTTGCGCGCAACCTAAGCCGCTTGTGTCACAGGCTCAAGAGGGCAGACGGCGCAGAAGCGATGGATTGGGGGAAGGTTGGGCAATAAATTCTGCAATGCAGCACTATTGCGCGCGGTCATGGGGCGCAAGGGCGCCACAGATCTGCGCATGTATCCTTGGATTGGCTGCAACGATGCCGGCAAGACGCGGATCTGCATTGTTAAAAATCAGCGGAGCTCCGTGTCGATCCGAGGTTGCGGCACCGGCTTCGCGCAGGATGAGATCTCCTGCGGCGATGTCCCATTCCCAAGTTGGGCGCAGCGTCAGCATGGCGTCAAAACGTCCTTGTGCCACCAATGCAGTGCGATAGGCCAGAGAAGGGCGGTAGCCGCGTTTAAAGTCTGGTGGCGTTTCTTTCCATAGGGCTGCGTCCATGGCCGGGCGTGCAACTAGAACGTCGGCACCCTGCATCACAGCATTGGTGGAGACCTGCAGCGGCTCAGTGTTGAGCGTGGCCCCTTGACCTTTGGACGCAACATAAAGGCGGTTTCGGCGCGGCAGATAAATCACCGCCGCTGTCACCTCGCCAGCTTCGGCAATCGCGAGGGAATGGGCCCATGTGTCTGAGCCTTCGATAAAGCTGCGCGTGCCATCAATCGGATCTATGATAAACACACGGTCATTTTTCAGACGGTCGCTTCCGTCCAGTGACTCTTCGCTGAGCCAGCCATAATTGGGCCGCGCGGCACGCAATTCGCGCTCCAGCATGTCATTCACAGCCAGATCGGCCTCTGTTACCGGGCCAGCGCCTTCGGGTTTGTGCCAGGTTTTGGCCTGTCGTCCGTCATAGCGTTTTGCGATCTCACCGGCCTCTTGTGCGGCATCGATGAGCAGTTGGAGGTCAGCTGCCTGCAAGGGTCATCCCTTCCACCAGCAATGATGGTACCACGCGTGACAGATAGCTACGCGCATCATTGGCGGGCACGATGGAGAGCAGCATGTCATGCAGGTTGCCCGCAATGGTGCATTCATTCACCGGATAAGCGATTTCGCCGTTTTCAATCCAGAACCCGGCCGCACCACGCGAATAATCGCCCGTGGTCGGGTTGATGGTGGAGCCAATCAGCGAGGTCACCAAAAGTCCGCGCCCCATGTCGCGGATCAAGGCATCGCGCGATTGGGTCCCTTGTGTCAGCGCCACATTCCAGCTGCTTGGGGAGGGGGGGCTGGACACGCCCCGTGCGGCGTTGGCGGAGGATGCCATGCCCAGTTTGCGCGCGTTGGCGAGATCCAGCGTCCAACCGGTCAGCACACCTTTGTCAACAACTGCACGTTTTGCCGTTGCCAGACCTTCCGCATCAAACGGGCGGGAGCCGGATACGCGGGGGCGCAGGGGATCTTCGATCAACGACAGTGTTTCCGGCAGAACTTGCGCACCCTGTTTGTCGCGCAGCCAGCTTGAGCCGCGTGCCACCATTGCGCCATTGGCTGCCGCCAGCAGATGCCCGATCAGCGAAGAGGAAATGCGTTCATCAAACAGCACGGGGAAGGCGCCTGTTTCTGTTCTGCGGGCGTTCAGCCGTGCAATGGCGCGCATCCCGGCCTCGGTGCCGATGTCGGTGGCCGTGCGCAGATCGCCCTGAAAAATACGCGAGTCGCCATCATAGTCACGCTCCATCGCTTCGCCGGTGCCAGCAATGGCGGTGGTGTAGATTGCGCGGCTGGTGCGGTCATAGCCGCTGGAAAACCCGTTGGTCGCCGCGAGATGTACGGTTGTGTGGCTGTAGGCGCCGGTTGAAGACTGTACCTGAGTGACACCATCCACCGCCATAGCGGCGGCCTCTGCTGCCAGCGCGTCTGCCTGTAAGGCGTCTGGCGCGGGTTCTGCGGTGGGGTCACAGAGCTGCAGCGCGGCGATATCGGGATTTTGGGCAATCTCATTGGCAGCGGCAAGCCCCACATAGGCGTCTTCGGGCGCTTCTTTGGCCATCGCCACCGCACGTTCGGCCATTGTGGTGATGCTTTCGGGGCGGGTGTCGGAGATGGAGACATTGGCCTGACGTTGCCCGATCAGCACTCGCAGGCCCAGATCCACACCTTCGGAGCGCTCAGCCTGTTCCAACTTGCCTTCGCGCACTTCGATGGACACAGATGTGCCCGACACCACAAGCGCATCCGCGGTCTCAGCCCCGGCTTTACGCGCGGCCTCCAGCATCATTCCTGCAAGCGTTTCCGGTGTCTGCGACATAGGCTGTGCCCTTCTTTGCGTGTGTAATCAGGTGGTCGGCGCGCGCGGTTGAGGATCAGTTGCGCCGCAGGATCTGGAAGGCTGCGGAGGCCAACCATCCGGCGGCAATTGCAATGGCCAGTGACATGATCCCGTAAATCAGTGGTTGATTGCGCGACAGATCGTAGAGCCAGCGTTCCAGGCCGACCTTGTTTACATTGATGACTGTTTCAAACTGCGACACCACTTTGCCGTTGCGCGTGAGGAAAATCCGAGTTGGATAATCACCCTCGGTGAGGTTGGCGGGCATCTGAATAGAGGTGCGAAACAGGGTCTGCTCTTCGATCTGGACGGTGTTTTCGCGCAGCTGGTAAAGGCCTTCATCCGTGCGAATGCGGATCACAGCCTCGCTGAAGCTTTGGGCGTCTTCGACTTCCATAGGGGCACCGATAGAGCGGATCGCGCGGGGGATCGACACTTTGTGGCGCTGATCTTCGACGTTTGAGATCACTTCGTTGAAGGGGGCTGAGGTGGCCACGGCGTAAAAACTTGGTGCGGCGTCGATTTCCACGGCATCCGTATTAACCCAAATGCCAAACTTGCGTTCTTTGCGGCGCACGGTGAGCGGGCCTGACGGGCCGGAGACGGCAATCACCACGTCCAGCGGCTCTTCGGGGATTGGGGCCTCGCGTTTGACGGCGCCAAAGAGCAGGATTTCAGAACCGTCGAAATTGGTGGTGATGGCCACTTGATCCTGACTGAGCCCCAGCACCACTTCTTCGGTGTGGGCCGTGCTGGCGATCAGGGCGAGACAGAGGGTGAGAAAGCGCAGCATCAGTGCCCTCCCGCTGCGCCAAGCGAAAAGAGCTCGCTGGGCTGAAGCAACAGATCCAGCGCCAGTTTGGCGCAGACCATAATCACCAACAGTGCAAGTAGGATGCGCAATTGCTCGGCTTTCAGATATGTGCCAAGTCGCGTGCCTATCTGCGCGCCGATGACTCCGCCTACCAGCAGTAGAACTGCCAGTGCGATGTCCACGGTGTAGTTGGTGGTGGCGTGCAAGAGCGTGGTGAAGCCGGTGACAAAGATGATCTGAAACAGCGATGTGCCGACAACCACTTTGGTCGGCATCCCCAGCAGATAAATCATCGCAGGCACCATGATGAAGCCACCGCCTACGCCCATAATGGCGGATAGAATGCCGACCAGTACACCCACCATCAGGGGCGGGATCACCGAGATATAGAGGCCAGAGACGCGGAAGCGCATTTTGAGCGGCAGGCCATGCACCCAGTTGTGTTTTTTGCGTTTGGGTGGGCCTGCGTTTTTGCGCGATTTGCGGATTGCGTTGAGGCTTTCGACAAACATCAGAGAGCCGATCACGCCGAGAAACACGACATAGCACAGCCGCACCAGCAGATCGACCTGTCCCTGCGATTTCAGGTAGTTGAAGACCACGACCCCAAGTGCCGCGCCGATCAGACCGCCGCTGAGCAGGACCGTGCCCATTTTCAGGTCAACGGTTTTGCGCCTGAGGTGGGCCAACACACCGCTGAACGAGGAGGCGACAATCTGATTGGCCTCGGTGGCTACAGCCACTGCCGGGGGGATTCCGATGAAAAACAGCAACGGTGTCATCAGGAAGCCGCCACCAACACCAAACATGCCCGACAGGATGCCCACCATGCCGCCCAGACCAAGCAGCAGAAAGGCGTTGACGGAAACTTCGGCGATGGGGAGGTATATTTGCATATTTTTTTGATACCGTCAGAAGCCGTTTAAAAGCAACCTGCCAGCGTCTGCAAAACGCTGGCAGGGTCAATCTTTGATAGCGTGCCGGGCTTAACGCCCGGTTGCGGGTTTAACGTTCTTTGACATAGGGTTCACCGCTGGCGCGGGGCGGGATTGCCTTGCCGACAAAACCTGCGAGGATCACCACGGTCAGGATGTAAGGCAATGCGCCAAGCAGCTGGACCTGCACCTTGAGGCCAGAGACGTTTTCAATGATGTCAGGGCGCAGTTCCAGAGCCTGGAACAGACCAAACAGCAAGCAGGCCCAGAGCGCATAGACCGGACGCCATTTTGCAAAGATCAGCGCCGCCAGAGCGATAAAGCCGCGCCCTGCGGTCATGTCTTTCACAAAGCCGGCTTGCAGAGCGGAGGACAGATACGCACCAGCCACACCACACAGCACACCGCAGATCAGCACCGCCGCATAGCGCAGCCAGACCACGGAGACCCCGGCGGTGTCGACTGCTGCCGGGTTTTCACCAACCGCACGCAGGCGCAGGCCAAAGCGGGTGCGGAACAGAAGCCACCAGGTGAAGGGTACCGTCAGCAGCGCCAGATAGACCAGAATAGAGTGGCCGGAGATCAGCTCCGAATAAAACTGCTGTAGCGGGCCAGCCTCTGCGATCAGCTGGCTCAGCGGGCGATCAGCCGCTTCGGCATCGGATGGGCCAATGGCAAAAGGCAGCTCAATCGGGTTAAAGCGCGCCGCGCCTTCCAGCGGCGGCGTGCGGCCCCCTTGGCGGAACCAGCTTTGCGCCGCGAGAACGGTCATGCCAGCCGCAAGGAAGTTGATCGCCACACCGGAAATCAGCTGGTTGCCACGGAAGGTGACAGAGGCCAGTCCGTGGATCACAGCCAGCACGATGGATGCGCCAACGCCGGCGAGCAGACCCACCCAGGCATTGCCAGAGTAATAGGCGAATGCGGCGGCAAAGAAGGCTGCTGCCAGCATTTTGCCTTCAAGGCCGATGTCGACCACGCCGGAGCGTTCCGAATAAAGGCCCGCCAGACAGGCCAGCAGCAGCGGGGTCGCCAGACGGACAGATGTGTCCAGCACCTGAAGCAGTGTCAGAAAGTCCATCAGGCGTTCCTCCGGCGCAGCGCAATAAAGAGTTTCTCAAGCGGGTGACGCACCATGTTGTCCAGCGCGCCGGTGAAGAGGATCACCAGAGCTTGGATCACCACGATCAGCTCACGCGGGATGCTGGTCCAGAGCGCCAGTTCCGCACCACCCTGATAGAGGAAGCCAAACAGGATGGCTGCGAGGAACACGCCAAACGGATGGTTGCGCCCCATCAACGCCACAGCGATGCCGATGAAGCCTGCGCCTTCGGTACTGTTGAGGATCAGACGCTCGCTTTCCCCCATGGTGGTGTTGACCGACATCATGCCTGCCAGCGCACCGGAGATCAGCATGGCGATCACGGTGATGCGCACCGGGCTGATACCGGCGTATTTGGCAGCGGTTTCAGACTGGCCAAAGGCCCTGATTTCATAGCCAAGCCGGGTGCGCCAGATCAGCGCCCAGACCACAAAGCAGGCAATCAGAGCGAGGAAGAAAGTTACGTTTGCCGGGGCACCACGGAACATTGGGGTGTCTGCGGTGGAGAACATATCCTGGAATGAGGGCAGGTGGGTGGCCTCCGGGAATTTGGCGGAAGCCGGATCCATCGCGCCCACAGGCCGCAGCATTTCCACCAACACATAGTTCAACAGTGCCGCAGCAATGAAGTTGAACATGATGGTGGTGATCACGATGTGGCTGCCGCGTTTGGCCTGTAGATACGCCGGGATCAACGCCCATAGCGCGCCAAACAGCGCGGCGCCCACAGAGGCGCCCAAGATTGACAAGGACCAATGAGGCCAAGGGACGTAGAGGCACATAAGGGCCACGCCGAGGCCGCCCAGCATCGCCTGACCTTCGCCGCCGATGTTGAACAGGCGCGCGTGGAACGCGACCGAGACCGCAAGGCCCGTGAAGATGAAGTTGGTGGCATAGTAAAGCGTGTAGCCCCAGCCAGCCGAGCGCATCAGCGCGCCGTCAATCATCAGTTTCAGCGCGTCGATCGGGTTTTCGCCGATGGCCAAAATCACCAATGCGGAGAAGAAAGCCGCCAATAGCAGCGAGATAAGGGGGATCAGGACGATGTCAGCCCATTTAGGCATCTTATCCATCGGCGTGGACCTCCTGTTCAGTGGTGTCATTGCCGCCGTTGCCTGCAACAGCGGAGGTGTCGGTGATCCCGGCCATCAGCAGGCCCAGCTCTTTTTCATTGGTTTGCGCCGGATCGCGCTCGCCCATGATGTGGCCGTCAAACATGACCGCAATCCGGTCTGACAGGGACATGATCTCTTCCAGCTCAACAGAGACAAGCAGGATGGCTTTGCCCTGATCGCGCAGGTTCACGATTTGCTGGTGAATGAACTCAATCGCGCCTATGTCCACGCCGCGGGTCGGCTGACCGATCAGCAGAAGATCCGGGTTGCGCTCAATCTCACGTGCCAGAACGATTTTCTGCTGGTTGCCACCGGAGAAGTTTTTGGCGGCCAGTTTTGGATCCGGCGGGCGCACATCAAAGCGCTGCATCTTGGCGTCGGCGTCTTCATAGATCGCTTTGTTGTCCATCAAGAGGCCGCTTTGGATCTCTGGTTCCAGATGATAGCCAAATACGGTGTTTTCCCATGCTGAAAACTCCATGATGAGGCCTTCACGCTGGCGGTCTTCGGGCACGTGGCCGACCCCTGCTGCGCGCCGTGCCTGACCGTCAGCCCCATGGCCGGTCAGTGGGATCGGGCTGCCGTTTACCAGAATGGTGCCGGTGCCATCTGCATAGCCGCCGAGCACTTCGAGGAGTTCGGACTGACCATTGCCCGCCACACCGGCAATGCCGACGATCTCGCCTGCGCGCACCGTCAGATTGATGCCTTTGACGCGTTCAACCCCTGCTTCATCCACAACGCGCAGGCCCTGCACGTCGAGCACGGTTGCGCCGGGCTCTGGCGGTTTTTTGTCAACGCGCAGAAGCACTTTGCGGCCAACCATCAGCTCCGCGAGCTCCTCGGGCGAGGTTTCGTTGGTTTTGACGGTCGCTGTCATCTGGCCACGGCGCATGACCGAGACCGTATCGGTGTATTCCATGATTTCGCGGAGCTTGTGCGTGATCAGGATGATGGTTTTGCCTTCTTCGCGCAGACGATCCAGAATGCGGAACAACTGATCGGCCTCTGCGGGTGTCAGAACCCCGGTGGGTTCGTCCAAAATCAGGATTTCGGCTTTGCGATAGAGCGCCTTGAGAATTTCCACGCGCTGCTGATGGCCGACAGAGAGGTTTTCGATCACTGCATCTGGATCGACGTTCAGCCCATATTCATCGGCCAGATGTTTCAGTTCGCGGCGCGCGTTGCCCAGAGAGGTGCTGAGCATTGCGCCATCTTCGGCCCCCAGAATGATGTTTTCGAGAACTGTGAAATTCTCCACCAATTTAAAGTGCTGAAACACCATCCCGATGCCGGCGCTGATGGCGGCCTGACTGTCTGGGATCGGGGTTTTTTGTCCTTTGATAAAGATCTCCCCGGCGTCGGCTTTGTAAAAGCCATAGAGGATCGACATCAGCGTGGATTTCCCCGCGCCGTTTTCGCCGATGATGCCGTGAATGGTGCCCGGTTGCACCGAGATCGAGATATCCTTGTTGGCCTGAACGGGGCCAAAGGCTTTGGATATGCCTTTTAGTTCAATGGCAGGCGCTGTCATTCAGGCTCTCCCAATCCTGCGAAGCCGACCATGCGCTGCGCGCGCCCGTCTGCATCAAGTTCCACAAAATACTGGCCAAGCTGCTCTTTGCCGTCGGCCATGCGAAAGGCAACGGTCACTCTGTGATGACCTTTGGTTTCGCCGGTTCTGACCACCTGCGCAGATGCGCCGGGGGCGTATTGGGTGAACATGCCAATATAGCTGTTCAGCGCCTCCAGATCGGAAATCATCTCTGGGGCGTTGGGGTCGCAATAGGAAAACGTTTCAGCCATGACATCGGTAAGCGTGGCGCGGCGTTTGTCAGCATCTGTCTCTGCCCAGATGGCAAAAAAAGCCGTTACGGCGTCTGGCATGACCTTGTCCCCCTTTTACGTTTTAGGGGCCGCACCGCCATGGCACGGCCCCTTTAAAGAGCTCCGGGATGGATCCCGGGCGCCTCTTATTCCACTGGGCAGCTGTTGTCACTCATGTAATCGTGCACTGCCAGCTCACCGGAGGCGATTTTGCCGCTTGCAACATCTACCGCGGTGGCCATGTCTGCGGAAACCAACTCAGCGTTGTATTCATCCATCGCATAGCCCACGCCGCCATTGGCCACGCCCATCACGTTGAAGCCTGTTTCCATCGCTTCGCCGGCTTTCATGGCCTCATAGACTGCGTTGTCGACGCGCTTGGTCATGGAGGTCAGAACTTTGCCGGGGTGCAGGTGGTTCTGGTTGCTGTCCACGCCGATGGAGAGGATGCCCTCATCCGCGGCGGTCTGCAGAACACCAACGCCGGTGCCGCCTGCTGCTGCATAGACAACGTCTGCACCCTGGCTGATCTGTGCTTTGGTCAGCTCAGAGCCTTTGACCGGGTCGTTCCATGCGGCGGGTGTTGTGCCGGTCATGTTCTGGATCACGGTGGCGTCTGGGTTCACCGCTTTCACGCCCTGAACGTAGCCACAGGCAAATTTACGGATCAGCGGGATGTCCATGCCGCCAATGAAGCCAACGGTGCCGGACTTGGAGGCTTGCGCCGCCATCATGCCGACCAGATAGGAGCCTTCGTGCTCGTTGAACACAACGGAGCGCACGTTTGGTGCATCCACAACCATGTCGATGATGGCAAATTTGGTGTCAGGATAATCGCCGGCCACTTCGCCCAGCACGTTGCCAAAGGCAAAGCCGGCCATGATGATTGGATTGGCACCGGCTTCTGCAAAGCGGCGCAGAGCCTGCTCACGCTGTGCTTCGGATTGCAGTTCGATCTCGCGGAAGCTGCCACCGGTTTCTTCTGCCCAGCGGGTTGCGCCGCCAAAGGCTGCTTCGTTGAAGGATTTGTCGAACTTGCCGCCAAGGTCAAAAATCAGCGCCGGTTCTGCCAGGGCCGCACCTGCGGAAAGGGCCGCAGCTGCCGCAGCGCCAAGAAATTTGTGCATCAGGCTCATCTAAGTCTCCCAGTGTTGAGCGGGTCGGTCATTTCGTTGCGAGCGCCGTCCCGTCTTATGTTCAAGTCCCGCCGGACATCATGTAACTAAGGCTATTGATCACGAAGCGGTCAACTTTTTTCTGACCATTTGGCCAAGATAGCTGATATTCGAATCAAACCTACGGTCAGTTTAGCGCCTTTCTCAAAAGGCTTGCAGCGATTTGCTGCCCGTCTGTACGTGTGTAGTAGCGGGGCCGCGTGCCATATGTTTCGTAGCCGCAGCGCTCATAGAGCGCAAGCGCTCCGGTGTTGTCCGCTGCCACCTCCAGAAAGCTAGTGACAGCCCCGCGTGCCTTGGCTTCGGCCTCGTATTTTTCCAACAATAACAATCCGAAACCACGCCGCCGCGCATCCGGGTGCACGGCCACTGTCAACAGCTCACATTCATCTGCCACCGCCCGGCCCAAAGCGAACCCGGCGTCAACCGAGACAAAAAACACCAGCCGCGACTGGAGCAGCCCGTCTATTTCTTTGGAATCCCATGCGCGGCTGTCTGAAAATGCGGCGCGGTGAATCTGCGCCATGGTCTCTGGGGTCATGGGGGATCACTGATCCAAAATGACCGGAGCAGGGTCCTTGGGCGGCGCCGCGTCCGCGGGCTTGATATAGAGTGGTGCCGGGGCCGGGGGGCTGTCTTGATAGCGTTGTGCCGCCAAACGGGCGATTTGTTCTACCAAGCTATCCGGCTTTGGGGACGCCAGTGCCACATCTTGCGAGATGTCGCTGAGCTCTTGTTCCGTCGCGAGATAGGGCGCTTTTCCTTTGGGAGAGAGATAGCCCTGCCCGCGCGGTCCGAGAACGACGGGCACTGCGGCATGGTCTAAGCCAGCTTCAATGGCGTCAAAAATGTTCACGCCAACAGCCGGAATGCCAAGTCCGAGCCCCAGGCCGCGCGCGGCGGAGACGGATATGCGGATGCCGGTGAAATTGCCGGGGCCGACCCCCACGCCAATCGCATCCAGATCTTGCCAGCTTTTTCGTGCTTCTTTCAAAACCTCTTCCAGCATCGGCATGAGGCGTTCTGCCTGACCGCGCTTCATCTCTTCGACTTTGAAGCCAATGATCTGCTCACCAGACAACAAAGCGGCCGCGACATGCGCGGCCGATGTGTCAAAGCTCAATACAAGTGGGGTCGTCATGGAAGCGGATTACACCGCGACCGGACGCACTTCGGTCACTTCGGGGATGTAGTGACGCAGAAGGTTTTCGATGCCCATTTTCAGAGTGAGCGTGGAAGATGGGCAGCCAGCACAGGCTCCCTGCATGTGCAGGTACACCACACCGCGGTCAAACCCGTGGAACGTAATGTCCCCACCGTCCTGTGCCACAGCAGGGCGAACGCGGGTGTCCAAAAGCTCTTTGATCTGTCCGACAATTTCGCCGTCTTCGCCAGTGTGTTCGGCGTGACCGGACGGTGCGATTGCTTCTCCTGCCATTACAGGCTGGCCGGATTGATAGTGTTCCATAATCGCGCCGAGGATCGACGGTTTGATATGATCCCACTCAACACCTTCGGCTTTGGTGACGGTCACAAAGTCGTTGCCAAAGAACACACCTGCCACGCCATTGACCGCAAAGATGCGGGTTGCGAGCGGAGACGCTGAGGCGCCCTCAGCGGTCGGGAAATCAGCGGTCCCCATTTCCAACACGGTTTGCCCGGGCAGAAACTTGATCGTCGCGGGGTTTGGAGTCGATTCCGTTTGAATGAACATAGTCAGTCCTTTCTTCTTGCATTCGATATGCGCTTGCCACGGCTATTAGTCAAGGTTTAGATTCATTCTAAATAGGGCTGAGATACCCGAATTGCGTGCGACATTGGTCTTAGGCCAGCTGCAAAACAGGGATGTGATTGCGATCAGGGCGCACCCGGTTAGACCGTTGGTTGCCGCCCGGAGGGGGCTGGCGGGTGATCTTTGAAGGAGGCCCAATCTTAGGTCGAAGGGGAGAAGCACCCTTTCCCGCAAGGGCTGAACTTCTTGGGAAAGTCTGAAATTGAAAGGACAATCGCGCCCAATTGTGTTACGTGTGTTCGACAATTTGACCTGTATGATTGACTTTATCGTTTCGCAAATTGGCTGAGATCGCAGAGTGCATTCTGCATGACCTATGCGCTGGTGTGCGACGCCACGTCCCGTGAGCCATTTTGAAACGACCTGTATTTTGAGTGTGTTGGGAGTGCCAGTTGGAAGGCCTCGTTAGTTCTTGTTCGCAGTGCGGTACAGAGAATCCGGTTGGTGCCAATTTCTGCCAACAGTGCGGTGGCTCTTTGAAGGATGCGTGTCAGAATTGCGGGCATGTTAATGGGCTGGATGCAAGGTTTTGTACACAGTGCGGTAAGGCCTTGGCTGGCGCTGGTGGCGCAACGCCGGGTGGTGCCGGGGTCACGCAAGCATCACAGAGCGGAACCGCTTCGCCAGCACAGGAGGATGTTGCAGAACGTCGTCTGTTGACAGTTCTGTTCAGCGATCTTGTGGGGTCAACGGCGCTTTCTGCGCAGCTTGATCCAGAAGACTACAGGGATCTTATCACGCGTTATCGGGAGCTTGTGGAGGCTGTTGTCTACAAGTTTGGCGGCAAGGTCGCCAATTTTGCAGGTGACGGGGTCGTCGCGATTTTTGGCTATCCTGTGTCCAAAGAAGGCAGCCACTACGCAGCCGCAATCTGCGCGCTTGAAATTGCGGAGCGGGCCAAAGAAATTTCCAGTGCTCTGGAAGAGACATCTGTGCAAACGCAGGTGCGCCTTGGATTGCATTCCGGGCCTGTGGTGGTGGGTGCAGCCAACAGTGCGTCGCTTGATGAAAAAATGTGGTTGTTTGGCGATACGCCAAATGTGGCCGCGCGCGTGCAATCTGTTGCAGAGGTTGGTCAGGTTGTGGTGACGGAGGCCACGCGCCGCCTGATCGGGCGCAGATTGGAGTATACGTCGCTTGGCGCGCCACCGCTCGCGGGGGTGGAGGCCTCTTTGGAGCTGTTCTCAGTGTCCAACGGTCGTGGGGTCTTTCAAACGCCGCATAAAGAGTTTCTTCAAAATGATACGCCGATTATTGGGCGCACAGCGGAGATTGCATTGGTGCAGTCGCGCTGGGACGATGCGCTGGAAGGCGATGGACAGGTGCTGTTGCTGACCGGGGACGCGGGCGTTGGCAAATCAAAAATAGCGTTTGCGCTGGGGCGCGATGTGTCTGAGGCGGATTTTTGTCAGCTGACTTTTTTCGGCTCGCCTATGCATCAGAGCAGTGCGTTTTTTCCGGTGAAGACAGCGCTGGCTAATGCCATGCAGCTATCGCCGTCAGCGAAACCCGCTGAAAACAAAGCGCAAGCGATCGCTTTTATGCAAAAACTGGGTGTGGATGTGACCATCACCGGGGGGCCGGTGCTGCGTCTGATGGGGTTTGATGAGGGGACAGGCAACACAGCGCCGATGGCCCCTGAGCGGGAGAAGGCGGCGCTGATCAGCGCGCAGTTGCAGATATGCGGCGCGCTGGAGGCCGGGCATCCGTTGCTGTTGTTGTTGGATGACGTGCATTGGATGGACGCCTCGACATTGGAGTTTGTCGACACCTGGATTGCCCGTTTGGCGGATCGGCGCTGTTTGGTGCTGATGACCGCCCGTAGTGAATTTGAATCGCCCTGGCGGCATCATCCGCATGTGACCACGCTTGAGCTTAATCGGCTTGGACGGGCGGACACCTTCAAGTTGGTGGAAAGTATTGCAGGTTTGCGGCCTCCGAAAAACATCCTCAACCAACTGGCGGAGCGCACGGATGGCGTGCCGCTGTTTGTGGAAGAGCTGACCAAGATGGCGATGGAGGCTGGTCTGTTTGATGACCGCTCTCACAGCACTGCTGAGTTGTCGCTAGCGATCCCGGAGTCTTTGCAGGATTCGTTGATGTCGCGTCTGGACCGGCTGTCAGCGAGCCGGGAGGTGGTGCAGGTCGCTGCGGCCATTGGCCGGATCTTTGCTCATGATGTTTTGCGCGAGGTGCTGGGCTGGGAAAATCTGGAGACGCGGCAGGCGTTGGAGCAATTGCTGGAAGCCGAGCTGATTGTCCCGGCTGGCGTGCCCGGCGATCTGCCGTCTTACAAATTTCGCCACGCGCTGGTGCAGGATGCGGCCTATCAATCCATGCTGCGCTCGACAGCGGCCAAGTGGCATGGCCGGATTGCGCGTGTGCTCGACAGCGAGGTGGAAGATGGATCAACTGTTGAGCCAGAGATCCTCGGGTATCACTATCAAAAGTCGGGACATTTCGCCAAGGCAGAGCGCTATATGCTGCTTGCGGCGCGGCGGGCCACTTTGCAGTCGGCAAATGTAGAGGCGATTTCGCACCTTCAGAATGCGTTGGAGTGTCTGGCGGCGCAGCCTGCGTCGCAAGAGCGCGATCACAGAGAAATAGATCTGCAGATCCTTTTGGCCGTGCCGCTGGCCTTTGTGCGCGGCTATGCGCATGAAACCGTCACGCAGGCCTATGCGCGGGCGCAGGAATTGTGTCGGCAATATGGGGAAATCGAACGTCTGTTCAAAGTGATCTACGGCCAGTTTCGTTCGATGATGCTGGGCGGAGAATATGCCGCCTCGCAAAAGAATGCGGATTTGCTGGTGTCGCTGGCCAAAGATCTGGCGAGCCCCATGACGCTGGCTGCAAGCGAGCGTTCGATGGGGGCACTGCAAACCTATTTGGGCCATCCACAGGAGGCGATGCGCTTTCTGCAGGCAGGCATATCTGTTGATCTGACCCTTGAGGACCGCAAGCGGGGGTTGAACTTTGATGTGGTGGATCTTTCGGTTGCTTTGAACGGGTATCTCGGCTTGTCGCGCTGGCTTGCCGGTGATGTGGTTGGGGCTGAAGAGGCGAGTGGGCAATGTTTGTTGCATGCGGAAGAAACCGCGCATCCCTTCAGTGTTTCGTTTGCCAATGCCTTTGCCGGATGGCTTGGCCAATTCCGGGGAGATGAGCGCCGGGTGGCGGAGACATCAGCGCGCCTGATTACCCTGTCAGAGGAGTATTCGTTTCAGTTCTGGCGGGGCTGGGCCCGGGTGATGAATGGCTGGGCGCAGCGCCATGATCCTCAGGTGAATGCGCTGGATGAAATACAGCTGGGTCTGAACGAGTGGCGCGAAACCGGGTGTCGTCTTGGGTTGAGCTACTTCCTGTATCTTTATGCTGACGTTGCCCTGCTGCGCGGGGAGTTTGAGCTTGCCGAAAAACTGCTCGGGGAGGCGGGCGATTTTGTGACCATCAGCGGAGAAAAATTCTGGGCGGTTGGTCTGGCGGGGCTGGAAGGCAGAGTGGCCTTTGCGCGCGGAGAGCGAGAGATCGCGGTGGCCCATCTTGAGCGCGCGATCGCGCTGGCCTTCGAATTGGGGCATCACGGCGCCTTGCCCGCAGCGGTCGCGGATCTGGCCGCCATTCCATCGGCGGCTGGCAAGCTACGTGATGCGGCCGCCCATATGAAAGCAAAACTTGGCAAAGCAAAAGGCAAAGACCCTGCTTTGGCACAAGCCTGGAAGACGCTGGCCAAGCTGGCCACTTAACGAACGGAGAAACACGCAAGCCAATCGTCAGTTGCCCAAACGGGCAGCACAATGGGAGGGACCTATGACCGACGAAAGCCAGACTCAAACCCCGTGTATGCAGATCAACGTGGCGGGCGTGATGCCCAAACTGCCCAAGGAATTCGACACGTTCCCCTTTTATTATGCGTCTCTGCAGTGTCAGTGGATGTACTGGTACACGGATCCAGAGGTTGCGGAGGCCTTTGTCAAAGGCACCGGCCTTTGCGTGGCCAAGTTCCCCGATGAAAATGGCAAAGACCGGGCCGTTATTCTGCTGAACTTTCAACGCTACACCGCGCATTATGACAATGCGCTGGGCTTTGTGAACGAGGTGGAATTCAACCTTCTGGCCTATCCGCAAAATCGCGTTCCCGGGGTGCCGCAGGTTTCGCTGACCGAGTATCTGCACGGTCGCGATCAGACCAAAACCATTGGCCATCTGCGCGTGCATGTTGCTGCGGACAATGCCATGGCGGTGAAAGCCGGGCGGGAGGCTTTTGGTGAGCCGAAGTTTCTTGGCCACTTCAATTACAAAGTGCCTTCACTCAATGCGAAGATGGTGGGGGATCCGCCACGTCAAAGCAAAAAATGGTGGATACAGCTGGTCAACCCGGATGACCCGGAAACCATTGTTTATGATCTGACCGCAGACTTTGGCCTGCTGACGGGCGATCACTGGGCGATCACCAATTGCACGCCGATTCCGGAGTTTGCCACCGGGCTTGGGCGCACAGTCTGGACCCGTTGGACCATTTCCGGCCTGTTTGAGACGGCGATGTTGACCGATGATGCAGGCAAACAGATTGCGGCGACGTTTCAGTTAAAACTTGGCGAGAACGATTTCCCGATGACGCGAGACATGCGCACTCTATTCACCGACATGACACCGGTTGCCATTCAAGTGTTTGAGAGCCCGCCTGTCTGTTTTGAGCCGCGCGGTTTCTATGTCGATGCCATCGATGGAGATCGCCATGACACAGCATGATCCTGATTTTGAGGCATTTTTGACCATAAGCGCGGTGCTGACCGGATACTCGGTTGCTGAATTGCAGGGCACGGGGTGTGCGCCTGAATATTGGACACAGTTCCAGCAAGTTTTGTCAGATGATGTTTGTGCAAGTTTTCTTGCCGGGGCGGCGGAGTTGTCCTGCCAAGACAGTGACAAGGTTGTGCGCGATTTTTTTCTGTCTGACCCCTGTCACGGCCCCGTCGCCCGTGCCCTGGTCCAGCTTTGGTATCTCGGCCAATGGTCGCCTTTGCCACAGGACTGGACCGACATGTATGGGGCGTCGCGGTTTGACACCGCCCGTATCCTGTCGAGCCGCGCCTATAAAGAAGGGTTGGTTTGGGACGCAATTGGTGCGCATCCTATGGGGGCGAAACAGCAAGGTTTCGGGGCCTGGGCGCTAGAGCCTCCTGCCGGGAGGGCCGGGTCATGAGCAAGGATGTGTTTGAAGAAGACCGTTTTTACGACGTGATCATCGTTGGAGCAGGGATCTCAGGTGGCATTGTCGCCAAAGAGCTCGCTGCCGCCGGTCAGACTGTTCTCATTTTGGAGGCGGGCGCAGATCATGGTGAGACCTGGCAGACCTATCGCAGCTATCTGGACCAATACTATCTGTCGATGGCCAAGACGCCGAACTCGCCCTATCCCAATCTGCCCACTTTGCCGTCGCCCTCAGTGCTCGACATCACGGCAGTGCGCGGCACCCAGCCCGACACCAATGGCTATTTTGTGCAGAAAGGCCCGCTGCCGTTCAGCAGCAACTATCTGCGGGCTTATGGCGGCACCATGTTACATTGGCTGGGTACCAGTTTGCGGATGATGCCGGCTGATTTTGAGATGCAGACCCGTTTTGGGAAAGGAGTGGATTGGCCGATTTCCTACCAAGATCTGCGCCCGTACTACGAGCGTGCGGAGTGGGAGATTGGTGTCTCTGCCGACGTCACGGAGCAAACCCCTGAGGCGCTGGGCATTCATCTGACGCAGCCGGAGGATCACACGGCCTATTTTGCAGAGGGCTATGACTATCCGATGCACCCGATCCCTTCGTCCTATGTGGATGGGTTCTTTGCCAAGGCAGATGATATGCCGATAGACATTGGCAATGATGATGGGCCAGTGCATCTGAAGGTATCTAACACGCCGCAAGGGCGCAATTCGACACCACGCAGACCCAAGGCAAAAGGCGGAACCTTTCCGGTGGGCGATGAGGTGCGCGATCCCTTTGTGCCGCGTGGCGCAACAGGGGCCTTTGCCTTCATGGGCCAGCGCTGTGAGGGCAATTCGAGCTGCATTCCGATCTGTCCGATTCAGGCAAAATACAATGCCATGAAAACCTTGGGAGACGCGATCTATCTGGGGCAGGATCGGCTGCGCAAAGTCACGCAGGCGGTTGCATCCAGAGTGGAGGTTGGCGAAGACGGGAAAATCACCGGGATCGTTTACAAGAAATACCCTTTCCCCGGTGTGGCGCAGTTTGATCTGCGTCGGGTCCGCGCCCGTCAGTATGTGCTGGCCGGCGGCGCAGTTGAGAATGTCACGCTGGCGCTTGCCTCTAATCTCTGCCGCAGCAGCGGCGAGTTGGGGCGCAACCTGATGGACCACCCTTACATGATGTGCTGGGGGGCGGCGCCTGAGCCTGTGGGGCCGTTTCGTGGCCCCGGTTCAACCTCGTCTTATGCGAATTTCCGGGATGGCGATTTCCGCGGGCGCAAAGGTGCCTTTCGGCTCGAGATTGGCAATTGGGGGTGGAACTTTGCGGCGGGCTCGCCCAATTCGGATGTGGCGCGACTGGTGGAGCAGGACAACCTTTATGGCACGGCGTTGCGCGACAAGTTGCATCATGATGTGCAACGGCAGGTCCGCCTTGGCGTTTTGGTTGAGCAGCTCCCGCAGGCCTCAAACCGCGTGACAATTGACCCGGCCTATCGCACGCTGATGGGCGATTTCCGACCGGTGATTGCCTATGATCTGGATGATTACTCCCGCGCCGGTCTCGCCACAGCGCGCGATGTCTGCAAGCAGATCTTTCAGCGCCTTGGGGTGAAGGATCACACCGCTTACGATCCCAATTCTGCGGGCTATTTCACCTACAATGGTAAGGGGTACACCTTCTGGGGCGCGGGGCATCTGGTGGGCACGCACCGAATGGGCTCGTCACGAGACACCTCTGTCACCAACAGTGTGTCGCAGACGTGGGATCATGAAAACCTCTGGATGGTTGGCTGCGGTTCGATGCCCACAATTGCCACCTCCAATCCGACCCTGACGTTGGCGGCTTTGGCGTTTCGCGCGGCGGATGCCATTAAACTGGCTCTGAAAGAGGAGGCTGTGGCATGACACAGGATCTTGCTGACGCCCGCGCCGAACTCTGCACCTTGTTGCAAAAGGCGCTGATGCTGGAGTTGTCCACCATCCCACCCTATGCCACAGCGCTTTATTCGATCCTGCAGGAGGGGCAATACAACCGCTCTGACCCAGAGCTGGTGAACGCGGAGCCGATTGAGGTCATCCGGCAGGTGATGGTTGAGGAAATGCTGCATATGGTGCTGGTGGCCAATGTGCTGAACAGCATTGGTGGCACGCCGCAGATGACCAACCCGAGCCTGCTGCCGACTTACCCCTATGATCTTTTGGGAGGGCGTGGGCCGACCGTTTATCTGCGACGGTTTACCCACAAGCAGGTGAAGCTGTTTCGCCAGATTGAGACCGCGCCGGAGAGCCCTGAGCCCGGTCGGCGGGGCGACTATCACACCATTGGAGGGTTTTACATTTTCATCAAAACCCGGCTCAAAGATATCTGCGATAGCTTCGGGGTTGAGGAGATCTTTATTGGAGAGGAAGACCGCCAGATCACCAATGATGACTATTACGGGGCCGGAGGGCATGTGATTGAAATTACGGGCTCTGCACACGATCGGTATGACGCGGCCATGGAGGCGATTGATGAGACTATGGAGGAAGGTGAGGGCGCGTGCCTTGGCCATCGCGCCGGTGACAAAGACCCGATCCCCGGCCCGGAAGGCCATGAGGACGTGGCCCACTTCTTTAAGTTCAATGAGATCTTGCACAGTCGGTATTACCACCCTGATGATCCGGTCGAGGGCCCGCCTACGGGCAAGGATCTGATCGTTGACTGGCGTGCGGTGGCGCCCATGCGTGACAATCCGGCGCGCGATCACATTGCGGGGCACCCTGACATTGAGGCCATGTCGCAGGCGTTCAATGTGACGTGGTCCAAGCTGCTCTGGGGGCTCGAGCGGGCCTTTAACGGCGAGCGTGCTGCGCTGCGTCAATTGGTGCCGGTGATGTATGAGCTAAAGTCAAGCGCGACCAAATTGATGCGTACCCCATTGCCGGATGGCTCTGGTGAAACGGCAGGGCCGACTTGGACGTTCCTCTCTGGCGGCGGCGAGATGTGACGCAGCCAGTGGACAAACAAAAAGCCCCCCGGACTGATGCCGAGGGGCTTCTCTATTTTTCAAAGAAAGCAGTCTTTACAGACCGGTGGACACGTCGATTGTGTTGCCTTCTTCCAAGGTCACGTAAGCCTTTTTCACGTCTTTACGCTTGCCGAGCTGGCCGCGGAAACGTTTGACTTTACCCTTGGTGATGGTGGTGTTGACCGCTTTGACCTTTACACCAAAGAGCGCCTCAACGGCTTCTTTGATCTGTGGCTTGTTGCTGTCGATCGCCACTTCGAAAACCACTGCGCCGTTTTCGGACGCCATTGTGGATTTCTCGGTGATGACCGGCTTGCGGATCACATCGTAGTGTTCTGCCTTCGCGCTCATTTCAGACGAGCCTCCAGTGCTTCGATCCCCGCTTTGGTGATCACCAGAGTGTCACGCTTGAGGATGTCATAAACGTTCGCGCCCATGGTCGGCAGGATATCCAGACCTTCGATGTTGCGCGATGCTTTCAGGAAGCCTTCGTTCACGGATGCGCCGTCGATGACCAGAGCACGTTTCCAGCCCAGGTTTTTCACCTGCTTGGCCAGAGCGGCAGTCTTGCCTTCAGACGCTGCGTCTTCGATCACAACCAGCTCGCCTGCTTTCGCTTTGGCGGACAGAGCGTGCTTCAGGCCGAGCTTGCGGAATTTCTTCGGCAGGTCGTGGCCGTGGGAACGCGGGGTCGGGCCCTTGTAGATACCACCTTTACGGAAGATTGGCGCGTTACGGTCACCGTGACGTGCGCCACCGGTGCCTTTTTGGCGATAGATCTTCTTGGTCGAGTAGGAGGTCTCGGAACGGGTCTTCACCTTGTGAGTGCCGGCCTGTGCGTTGTTGCGCTGCCAACGAACCACGCGGTGCAGGATGTCTGCACGTGGCTCCAGACCAAACAGGTCTTCGGACAGTTCAATATCGCCAGCTTTGCCGCCGTCGAGTTTGATCACGTCAAGTTTCATGCTTCACCACCTTCCGCAGGCGCTTCTGCTGCTTCGGTTGCTGCTGCCTTGATCGCCGCCGGGAATGGCAGACCTTCAGGCGCTTTCTTCTTCACGGCGTCCTTAACGGAAACCCAGCCACCTTTGGAGCCAGGTACAGCGCCTTTGATGAAGAGCAGACCACGCTCGGCGTCGGTTTTCACGACTTCGAGGTTTTGGGTGGTTACGCGAACCGCACCCATGTGACCGGCCATCTTCTTGCCCTTGAACACGCGGCCCGGGTCTTGACACTGACCGGTGGAACCGTGCGAACGGTGGCTGATCGAAACACCGTGTGTTGCGCGCAGACCGCCGAAGTTGTGGCGTTTCATGGCACCGGCAAAACCTTTACCGATCGAAGTGCCCGCTACGTCCACTTTCTGACCTTCAACGAAGTGCTCTGCGGAGATTTCCGCGCCCACTTCAATCAGGCCGTCTGCTGGAACGCGGAACTCAACCAGTTTGCGCTTTGGTTCCACTTTCGCTGCTGCGAAGTGGCCACGCATGGCTTGAGAGGTGCGTTTTGCCTTGGCAGAGCCAGCGCCGAGCTGAACGGCGGTGTAGCCGTCTTTCTCTTCGGTGCGCTGTGCAACAACCTGAAGGCCGTCGAGCGAAAGAACGGTCACAGGAATCTGCTTCCCGTCTTCCATGAACAAGCGGGTCATGCCCACTTTCTTTGCGATAATACCGGAACGCATCAGATATTCTCCTTAAACAGAGATCTGTACGTCCACGCCGGCCGCCAGATCGAGCTTCATCAGCGCGTCTACGGTCTGCGGGGTCGGATCTACGATGTCGAGCAGACGCTTGTGCGTACGGATCTCGAACTGATCGCGGGATTTTTTGTCTACGTGAGGACCACGCAGAACGGTGAACTTCTCAATCTTGTTGGGAAGCGGGATCGGGCCACGAACCTGCGCGCCGGTGCGCTTTGCAGTGTTCACGATTTCCTGTGTGCTGGCATCCAGGACACGGTAATCAAAAGCCTTCAGCCGAATGCGAATGTTTTGACTTTGCATTTCGTCAGCCTTTTTTAGGCGTTGGAGTTGAGAGGAGGACCTGCGACCACCGCAAACCCTCATCGAACTCAAAAAGCGGGAATCATCCCGCCTTCCTGTTCCCATAGGGAACCAGCGCCCTTTACAGGCGATTTGCCAAGCGGGCAAGGGGTATTTGTGGTATTTAGACGCCGTTGCTTCTGACGAGGGAGCGCATACCTGCGTTAACTTTTCATGGCCTGCAGCAAATCCAAGAGCGTTTTGCGATCATTGTCGTCGGGGAAATCACCATTGGCAAGTCGTTCGGCGATGCGCAGGCGAAGTTCTTCTTAGCGCAGGCGGATATCTTCATTTGCGGTTTCTGCAAGTGTCTTCATGATGGTGGCGACGGCTTGCTGTCTTTTTGTGGTTGGGTTGGCAATATAGTCCAGCAGGCTTTTTTGACCGGATTCCAATATGCTTTCTGCGATGTGGCGCAGCTGCTCTCCATTGGGCAGGATCGGCCCGGTTGCGGTTTCCACAGATATGAGGGCCGCTTCTGAGGAGGGCGCATCTATTATCGCGTTGGCACCGTCGACAAAGGCCTCTGTGATCATCCGCGTGATCTGGATCGCAAGGGGGTCGCGAAACAATGTGGAGGCGATCGCAACACCATAGTCGGTGTAAACCCAAGGGTTCACGCGACGTCCTCCGCGGCCTTTTGGCTTTGAAATCACGTTCTGTGACTGCAAATCGGCAACTTCTTCGTCACTCAGTTGAAAGCGATACCCGTCAAACAGGTCTTTGTTGCGTGTGACAGCCTGATTGAATGCGCTGACTGATTTTCCATAAAACCCAGCCAAATCCTCCGCCAGCACAACCCGCTTTCCGCGCACTTGTTGAATGGCGTTTCGCACTGCATCGGCGCTTGGTAAATCTGTCATGAGGCGGCCTCAAAGATTGGGATCACAAGTTGTGATTTCAAACTGGCGCAGATGAAGGTGACAGGCAACCGGTGGCTTTTTAGGCGTGTTGCCGAAACGAGCGCGCGCGGATTTTACGTAATCGCTTCAAGCTGCTCTTTGGTCAGGTCGCCAGGCACCACGGTGATCGGAATCGGCAGGCTGCCGGAGTTGCGCGACATCTGCGACACCAGCGGACCCGGACCTTTGCGGTCGTTGCCCGCGCCCAGCACCAAAACGCCGATTTCAGAATCTTCGCGGATTTCAGAGAGGATCTCTGTCACCGCTTCGCCTTCGCGGATCTTCAGCTCAGGATCGACGTTCTGGCGGTCACGCATCCATTTGGCGAACACTTCATAGTGCACTTCAATGCGTTCGCGGGCCTCTTCGCGCATCAGATCGCTTACGCCGATCCAGTGGTTGAATTCTTCTGGAGGAATCACGGAGAGGATTTTGACGCCGCCACCTGTGCTTGCGGCACGCATGGCTGCGAACCGCATCGCATTAAGGCATTCCCGACTGTCATCCAGAACGACGAGGAATTTGCGCATCACTTTTCTCCCTTTCGGAGATCATGCCGTTTCGCCAGGGACGGTGCAATATCTGTTTGGATCGACCGCATTTGCCGCGACTGCTGTGTGCGCGGGTCAGGCCGCAGAGGCAGCCCAATCCCAATACAGCTCGCGCACGCGGCGGGTGATGGGGCCGATCTGATACTGGCGGTCATCAAAGGCGCTGACTGGGGTGACTTTGTTCATATTGCCGGACATGAAGACTTCATCTGCCTCCTCAAAATCCTGATAGCCGAGCACGGTTTCATGCACGGTCACACCATCCGCGCGCAGGTTTTCGATGTGGCGCGCGCGGGTGATACCCGCCAGGAAGGTGCCGTTTGGCACCGGCGTGAAGACTTCGCCGTCGCGCACCATGAAGATATTGGCGGTGGCGGTTTCTGCGACATTGCCCATCGCGTCACAGGTCAACGTGTTTGAGAAACCCTTGCTGCGCGCCTCGCGCAGCATGCGGGCGTTGTTTGGGTAGAGACAGCCCGCTTTTGCGTTGACCACCGCGCTTTCAAGCACCGGGCGGCGGAAGCGGGTTTTGGTCAGGGTTGCGGCTGCCTCTGGTGGCGCCATGGGGATCTCTTCGAGACACAGCGCAAAACCAGTTGTGTCTGCGCTGGGAACGATAGCTGTAGCATCCCCATCAACCCCCCAATACATCGGGCGCACATAGACCGCCGCATCGGCCGAATAGGCTTTCAGCCCTTCTTGCGCGATTTCAACCATGTCTTCGGTGCTGACGGTTGGGGTCAGTAGCAGCGCCTCCGCAGAGCGGTTGGTACGGGCGCAGTGTTTTTCGAGATCCGGTGTAAGGCCGTTTGCCAGACGCGCGCCATCAAACACGGTTGTGCCCAGCCAGGCCCCATGGTCGGCCGCGCGCATGATAGGCGCATCGCCGTCGTGCCAACTGCCGTTAAAAAAGGTGCGGATATTTTTGCCGGTTGCCATGGTCAAACCCCTTTCAGTGTTGCGTGGACCCTAGGGCGCACTTGCTCTAAGGTCCATACCAACAATGGCAAAAAAGCTGACCTTTTTACTCGCGGAGGTGTCGGCGGTGAGCTGGGGCGGTAATAGAAATGCCCCGCCAGATCCGGCGGGGCTGAGTGTTGGGTATTGTGCAGCGTGGCGCTTATTTCAAGCGCTGGCCGTTGGCCAAAACATGGCCTTTGTCGTTGACTTCAATTTTGGAGGTCAATGTGTCTTCACCATCGCCCGGTTTGGTGAAAGTGCCCATCATGAAGCGTGCGGCAAGCGCTTGATCTTCGGGCAGCAGGCCCATGCTGACCAGCGTGTCCATCAGGCCGTTCACACCTTTGATGGTCAGGTTTACGGCCCCTTCGGGGCGTGGCAGCCCGTCGAAGCTTTCCAGATCGCTGTTGTCAAAGGCAAAGTCACCAGCACCTTCGACGCTCGCGCCAGCAACGTTCAAGCGGAGTTCATTCAGGGTCAGGCTGTTCAGCTCGCCCGGCACTTCGGTGGTGGTCTCGTCCAGTGTGAACAGGTCGGTCTGGATCGTGCCTTTGCCAGCGATGTCCACAATCAGGGTGGCCGGATCGCGTGGCAGGGCCTGTGTTGGGTCAAACAGGCTCCACAGCAATTCAGAGATCGCAAGATCCTTGAGGGCCAGTTTCAGGCCGAAGTCTTGCTCTTCTTCGGAGGCAGACAGGGGGACGTTAAAGCCATAGGCGAATTCACCGAAAGTCACATCGACCGGAATGGGCAGTTCGCCACCCGCGCCGGCGAAATGTGTGTCGGTGGCATTGCCTTCATAAGAAATCAGCGCGCTGCTAATATCCAGCGTGAAGGCGCCTGCGCCACTCTTGAGGGAGAACTGACCTGGCGCGCGGCCGTCATTGTAGCTGACGTCTGCTGTCATGCCGTCATAGGTGTAGCCGCCGGCAATGCTGAAGGCGTCGGTGAACAACGCGGCGGGATCACTGCCAAATGGCACATCCGGCAAAATGCTTTCCGCGTCTGCTTTCATGCCGCTCAGCGTCACTTTGGCGTCAACAGATTCCTCATCTTCTGGCGCGCGGCCGGTCAGATTGAAGGTCAGCGTTTCGATCTCGGTGGTGCCGCGGTTGGTTGTGTCCTCGCCAAGAATGATTTCGGACATGCCGCTGAAGCCTGACAGCACCAAGCCCATGTCGACGCCTTCGACCGCTTCGTTTTCGACCAGAAGCTCAGTGACGGCAATGGTCGCCTCTGTTGCGCCATAGGTGTAGGTCATCGCCTTTGGGTCACCAGAGACGATGGTGTTCAGGTCGCCATTGAGGGTGAGCGTGACGGCAAACGCTTCGTCGCCTTCATTTGAAGAAATCGCGATCTGTTTGTTGTCTGGCAGAACAACAGACACGGTGCCGTCGCCATTTTCCACCAGATCCATTGCACCAAAGTCGACGGCCAAGTCGGCTTCTTCTTCGGGGAATGACATCACCACATTGATGTCTGAGATCGACAGGGTGTTGCCGTTCTTGGCTTCGGTGGCTTCAACTTTGTAGCCAGAGGTGGCCATATAGTCCTGCCAGTGGGTCCAAACGTCACGTGCTGTTACGTCTGCCAGTGCGGACTGTGCGATAAAGATCGTTGCCACGGCAGTGGTTGAAAAGACCCCGGAGGCTGAAATATGCATGACTTAGTCTACCTTATAAAAGCATTTGGCCTAAACTCTGATGAAGCTTGAGGAGGGTCAAGAGCGAAGCGACACCAAAACCATTTTCTGGAGCGCTAATAGGCTGGACGGATCCATGCGCGCGCATTACGCCATGGCTAAAGCAACACGATAGGGGGTGTTATATGAATGATTTTACTGGAAAAACCGTGGCTATCACCGGGGCGAGTCGTGGGATTGGGGAGTCTGCTGCGCGGCTTTTCGCCGAGGCGGGGGCAAATGTCGTGCTTCTGGCGCGGAGCGCATCGGACATAGAGGCCATTGCTGGCGAAATCGGTGAGCGTGCGCGTGCCATAAAGTGTGACGTGGCGGATTATGCTCAGGTCGAAGGGGCATTGCAAAGTGCAGTCGACACGTTTGGTGGGCTCGACGTGTTGATAAACAATGCTGGGGTTGTGGAGCCGATTGCGCATCTCGTCAGCTCTGACCCAGCGGAATGGGGTCATGTCATCGATATCAATCTCAAAGGCGTTTATCATGGGGTGCGTGCGGCGCTGCCGATTATGGAAGCGGCTGGCGGCGGCTCCATCCTGACGATTTCTTCGGGGGCAGCCCATGGTCCGGTCGAGGCCTGGAGCCATTATTGTGCGTCCAAGGCGGCCGTGCACATGCTGACGCGCTGTGTGGACAAAGAAGCCCGCGACAAGGGTATTCGTGCGATTGGTCTGAGCCCGGGCACTGTTGCCACGCAGATGCAGCGGGAGATTAAAGCGAGCGGCATCAACCCGGTCAGCAAACTGGAGTGGTCCGATCACATACCCCCTGAATGGCCTGCCCGCTGTTTGATGTGGATGTGCGGAAGCGAAGCGGATGAATGGCTGGGAGATGAAATCTCCCTGCGTGCGGAAGATATTCGTCGCAAAGTTGGGCTGATATGATTTCTTTGGTCAAAGAAGACACCGGGCTTTGGATCGCGACGATCAATCGCCCGGACAAGGCCAATTCACTCACCGAAGCAATGCTGGACGAACTGGCCGGCATTGCCGAGGCGGCGCAGGGTGCGCGCGCACTTATCCTAACAGGGGCTGGGCGGGTCTTTTCGGCGGGCGCTGACCTTGATGAGGCGCGTGCGGGGCTTGCCACAAGCGCGGTCTGGGAGCGTCTGTCACATGCGATTGCTGCTTTGCCGGGGCTTACCATTGCTGCGTTGAATGGCACGTTGGCAGGCGGGGCCAATGGCATGGCGCTTGCCTGTGACCTGCGTGTTGCCGTGCCAACAGCCAAGTTCTTTTATCCTGTTATGAAGTTGGGGTTTCTACCGCAGCCTTCCGATCCGGCACGGCTTGCGGCGCTGGTCGGCCCTGCGCGCGCCAAGCTGATCCTGATGGGGGGTGCGAAGCTTTCTGCGCAGGAAGCCTATCACTTTGGGTTGGTGGATCAACTGGTGGAAGATGGTGATGTGCTGGCAGCGGCGCGTGTTCTGGCGGCGGACACGCTCGCTGCGGATCCTGAAGTTGCGGCGGGTATCAAGGCTATGTGTTTGTCTGCCTAAACTGTTTCGCCACGCGCCTGTGCCAGTGTCGGTGTCAGGGCTTGTGGCGCAGCGCGTCAGTAGTGGCTGGTATAGCCGCCGTCGACCGCCAGTATCTGTCCTGTGACATAGCTTGCAGTTGGGGATGCGAGAAAGAGAATGGCGGGGGCCAGTTCTGCCGGATCCCCCCAGCGGCCCAAAGAGGTTGCGCTTTCAAGTCTGGCGGCGATGTCGGGGTCCTGCGCGGCAGCGGCGTTGGGGGCTGTTTTGAAGAACCCCGGCGCGATGGCGTTTACATTGATGTTGGCGTGTCCCAGCTCAGCGGCGAGCGCCTTTGTCATGCCGTTGAGCCCCGCTTTGGCGGAGGTGTAGGCCGCATCCCCGGATTGCGCGATCAACCCCGCAATCGAGGAGACGTTGACGATCTGCCCGTAGCCGTTTGTTTGCATCTGTGCCGCGGCGCGTTGCGCCAGACGAAAGGGCGCGACGAGATCAACGCCAAACAAGCGGACCAAATCGGCGTGGGTGAAATCCTGTAAGGCGCGGCGATCCCGCATGCCGACATTGTTGATGAGAATGGACAGGCCGCCAGCCGCTTGCAGCGTGGCAAAGGCCGCATCTGTGGCGGTTTCATCCGCCACGTCAAAGGTGAGCGGGCTGGCTTTCAGCCCGCGATTTGTAAAGTCATCAGCGGTGTTCTGGCAACGATCCTGCGCGCGGCCATTGATCCAGACATGGGCGCCGGCTTCGGCGAGCAGTGCGGCTGCGGCGTGCCCCAAGCCCTCCGTGCTGCCGGTGATGAGCGCGTTTTGGCCAGACAGATCAAAACAGGGCAGAGCAGGGGGCATTGTCTAATCCTTTTGCGGCGCCGATTGGCTGAGCCACCGCCCAGAGGCATGTGCGCTGTCAAGTTGCGCCGCTGCGGCACGGGGCGCTCAGGCGCATAGACAAGGCGGGCATGGCTAGGCTACTGATGCTGCATTGCAAAAAGCGAGAAGAGGCAGATATGTCCCGGATCAGCCACATTCAGATTGACGACCGCAACCTGCCGCCGCCCACGCCGGAGATCGATCAGGAGCGCAAGGTCGCGATTTTCGATCTTCTTGAGGACAACAGTTTTGATTTGCCCAAACGGGATGATCGGGCTGTGCCGGATGGGCCGTTTTCGGTTGATCTGGCCATTCGCGATAAGCGGTTGGTGTTTGATGTGGCCACAGAGGCAGGTGACAAGGCGGCGGAGTTTCACCTGAGCCTGAGCCCGTTTCGACAGGTGGTGAAAGATTATTGGGCGATCTGCGAGAGCTACTTTGATGCGGTCAAAAATCTGCCGCCGAGCCAGATCGAGACAATAGATATGGCGCGGCGCGGTATTCACAATGAGGGCGCGCGTGTTTTGCAGGAGCGTCTGGAGGGCAAGGCTGAGGTGGATACCGATACTGCGCGCCGGCTGTTCACCTTGATCTGCGTGCTGCATTTCGGGGGCTGACACCGATGGCCACGTCAGACGATAAATGCCCGTTGCCGCAGTCTGTGCTGTTCTGTTGTGACCAGAATGCAGTGCGCTCTCCGATGGCTGAAGGCATTATGAAAAAGTTCTACGGCCTGGATGTTTACGTGCAATCCGCAGGCATTCGCAGCGATCTTGATATCGATGGCTTCGCCATTGCTGTGTGTGATGAGATCGGTGTGGAGCTTGCCCGCCACAGAACCCGCAGCTTTGAAGAAATGGAGAAGCTGGGCGATGATCTGTCAAGCTTTGACATGGTGGTGGCACTGACACCTGCGAGTCGCACTGAGGCGGAGAAGTTGACGCGGTTTGATCATCTAGAGCTTGAGTTCTGGCCGGTGACTGATCCGACTGGTGCCGCCGCCGGAGACGGGCGTGACGCCAAGCTTGCGGCCTACCGCATCGCGCGCGATGAGATCGTGGCCTATCTGCAAAAGCGGTGGGGGGCGTCGCCCTTGGCCGCCACCTAGGGGCCATTCAGCGTCACTTTTGCGCAATTCGCCTGAGTTTGCCCTTGAAAACCAGCACATTTGGGATCATTTAGGGGCAGCCCGCACCAGGCGGGTGTAATGTGAAGGAGAAACCATGGCCAAGGAAGAACTGCTCGAATTTCCCGGTGTCGTGAAGGAACTCCTGCCCAATGCGACGTTTCGGGTCGAGCTGGAAAACGGCCATGAGATCATCGCACATACGGCAGGCAAGATGCGCAAGAACCGCATCCGCGTTCTGGCTGGCGACAAAGTTCAAGTCGAGATGACACCTTATGATCTGACCAAGGGTCGGATCAACTATCGCTTCAAGTAAGCCTTTGCGCGGACAGTCAAAACGAGGTCCTGGATGAAATTGATCTTGGGCTCTGGCAGTCCGCGCCGCCGCGAATTGCTGGCACAAATTGGGGTCGTGGCGGATGATATTTGCCCCCCCGATATCGACGAGACCCCCCATAAAAATGAACTCCCGCGCCCTTATTGCGCGCGGATTGCCGCGCAAAAGGCCGCGGCGGTGCAGGCGGCACCTGAGGATATTGTGCTGTGCGCTGACACTACCGTGGCGTTGGGGCGGCGTATTATGGGCAAACCTGCCGATGCAGGTGAGGCGGCGGAGTTTCTTATGGCGCTCTCTGGGCGTCGCCATCGGGTGATCACCGCGGTTGCGGTGCGCCGTGGGGCGCAGTTCTGGACACGCGAGGTGGAAAGCGCTGTCAAAATGAAGCGACTGTCCAATGAAGAGCTCAATGCCTATCTTGCCACCGGCGATTGGGACGGCAAAGCAGGGGGCTATGCGATTCAGGGCTCGGCCGCTGCGTTCATTCCGTGGATTTCCGGGTCTTTTACCGGCATTGTGGGTTTGCCCGTATCAGAAACCGTCGGGCTTTTGCAGGCCGCGGGATACCCGCTTTATCAAAACACATAAAAGGATGCGCACATGAAGGGGCGTCAGATTATTCTCGACCACATCAATGGGCGCGAGGCCGCTGCCCTTATGGTGGATGGCATGCTGGACGATGTGCTGATTGACGCAGATGCACCGCGGATCGGTACAATTTACCGCGCCATTGCCGACCGTCCTGTAAAAGGGCAGGGCGGGATGTTTTTGAAAACGCCCGATGGGACAGC
Organism: Shimia sp. MMG029; assembly: GCF_027947445.1. Classification (NCBI taxonomy): domain Bacteria; kingdom Pseudomonadati; phylum Pseudomonadota; class Alphaproteobacteria; order Rhodobacterales; family Roseobacteraceae; genus Shimia; species Shimia sp. MMG029. The sequence continues at coordinate 117,224 of NZ_JAQJIM010000009.1, forward strand.
GTTTTTGCGGCAGGTAAAGGGGCTTGCGCCGGGTGACACCTTGCTGGTGCAGGTCACAGGGATGGCGGAGCCCGGCAAAGCCATTCCGGTCACCCAGAAAATCCTGTTCAAGAGCCGCTACGTGATTGTCACCCCTGGTGCGCCCGGTGTGAATGTGAGTCGGTCGATCCGTGATGATGACGCGCGTGATGCGCTGTTGGCGATTGCCCATGCTGAAGCTGGCGGTCTGCCGGAAGAGGCGCGAATTGGCCTGATTCTTCGTTCTGCTTGTGAAGGCGCTGCAGAAGACGAAATTGCCGAGGATATCCGCACAATGCTGGATCTCTGTGAGGCGGTTGTAGCGGATCAAGAAGGCGCTGCGGCACTACTGAGTCAAGGCGACGGGCCGCATGTCGCGGCTTGGCGTGACTGGTCGGAGCAAGCAGAAGTTGTGACCGAAGAGGGCAGCTTTGGTAGCCATGGCGTACTGGATGCGTTGGAGATGGCAGAAGGTGCTGAGGTCGCGCTGGGAGGCGGTGCTTACATGTATGTGGAGCCGACTCGTGCTTTGGTGGCGGTAGATGTGAACACCGGCCGCGACACTTCACCTGCTGCAGGGACAAAGGCCAACTTTGCCGTTGCCAAAGCACTGCCGCGGGCGTTGCGTGTGCGCGGACTTGGTGGGCAGATTGTGCTGGATTTGGCCCCTATGCCGAAGAAAGATCGCCGCGGTTTTGAGAGTGCTCTGCGCGCGGCCTTTAAACGTGACGTGATTGAGACCACGCTGGTTGGTTGGACTCCGCTTGGACACTACGAGTTGCAGCGAAAAAACGCCCGTGCACCGCTTTCAGAGCTGCTAAAATGAGCTGCCCGATCTGCAAGAAAAAGGCGGTAGCTGAGTATCGCCCATTTTGCTCCAAACGTTGCGCAGATGTCGACCTAAGCAAGTGGTTTTCTGGCGAATATGCCGTGCCTTCTCAGGACCATGAGGAGGTTGTCGAAGCTATAGAGGCGTTGGAAAAACGATCTTCTAAATTACATTGATTTTTTTCTCATTTCCCTCTGGACAGCCCCGCGTTGCTGACATAGAAGGCCCACACCCAAGGCGAACAGCCTTCCCATGCCCGGGTAGCTCAGGGGTAGAGCAGTGGATTGAAAATCCTCGTGTCGGTGGTTCGATTCCGCCCCCGGGCACCATTTAACTCTCTGAAAAATAAATGGTTTTCACTCATGTGACTTGATCTCCTTGTCAGGGTTTGACGGTTTTCTCTGTGGGTTTGACAATTTTGCTTTCGCTGCGCGACGCTCATATTCTCCTTCCCAGACTTGCATTGTCTTTCGGTTCTTTCGAGCCAAGGCTGCGTTCTTGGAGTAGTGCAGCCCCATGACCTTCGAGCCCTGCGCGAGCAAATCAGAAATCTCACGCTCGTCTTGCCCTGCCTCTCGCAGCCAGGTCGCCATGGTGTGGCGCAGTCCTTTTGGGGTTAGTCCCGGGGCGACCTTGTCACCCCCTTCAAGCTTTCTCCGAAGGCGCTGCCATGTGCTTGCGAAACCATCGTAGGTCCAAGGCGTGCCTTTTGAGCTCGCGAGCAGCGTTTCCGCATCGTGTGCCGGTGCCATTGCTAGCTCGATCTCAAGAATACTGCTGATCGGGATTGCAGCACCGACATTGGTCTTGTTTCGGCCTTTCCATATGATAGCGTCATCTACCTGATCTTTGCGAAACTCGAGCGCGTCGCTTGGATCTTGACCGGTGCAAAAAATCATAGCCAGCGCTGCCCGCAACTGAGGGGATGCGGCCTCAAGAACTGTTTGAACTTCTTCGAAAGTCCACGTTCTGTATGCTTCCGGGGTGTTTTTGGGGCGCGGTTTCTTGATGACATCCTCTGCATAGTTTTTGGAAATCAAACCTTTTGGAATGCAAAATTTGAAGACTTGAATGAGAAAGTTACGGACGCGATTTGCCTTGTCCCAACTGTGTTTCTTTGCGAGCTTGTCATGGATGGCAGCGAGAAGTGGCGTATCAATAGATGACACGGGTGTATCCTTGATTGGCTCTAAGATTGCGGCGCACATTCGGTATTCGCGTTTGGTAGCTTTGGAGCGTTCTAGGAAATGCTCTTCAGCGAAATAAACTGCGATCAGGCCGCCAAGCGTACCTGGCTTCGGTTGAATTTGTTTCAAGGCCAAAGCAGCTGCCGAAATCTTGGCGCAATCTGCAAAAAATTCAGCAGAGCCAAGCGGAGACTTTTGTAGGTCGATCTTTTGATTTGTGCTGCGATGATAACACCGCATTCGCCCATGCCTGTCGGCGAAAATCTTAAACCCCTTAACGCGAACTAAGGTCATTACAAGCGGTCCAAAATTGCGCTTTGAGATGCTGTTTCTAGGCCGGCTTTCAGATCGTCAATCCACTTGTCCAAGTCGGTTCGGTCATATTGCTTGTATTTCGGCGGAATGGGCACTGGCTGTACTGGGCAAAGCGTTTTGAAATGCCTCACTGCGATTCCACAGTAATGTGCCGCCTCAGTCATGTTCATCATACGTTTTTCAACAACTGAAATACTTAGGCTGGTGGTTGCCATCAAACTGACCTCGTCGTTGAAGTTGAAGTCTGATTAGCATCACCTGCCATAACTTCCGAAATGTTGTCGATATGGTGCGGCAGAAGCAAAATCTTTCCGCCGAATGAAACAAAGTTCCCGCTCTTCCTCGCCGCTGACCGAATGGCTCGCGGCGATACGACCATGCCGTGCATATCCCGCAGCAGACCACACCAGGCCTCAGGTGTCTTTCCATCTCTCATAGAAATCGGAAGGTTGGCTATCTTCATTGGACTCTCCTGCAAAAATCGGCCACATTGCACTCAAATAGCGTGCTATATTGCATAAGTTACGCCATTTGACGTAACAGATACGCCAAGTGGCGTCAACATTGAAGGCAAAATTGTGGAATCTAGCAAGAAGAAGCAAATTGGGGAAAGGTTAGCCACAATAAGAGCAAGCCTGAAAATGTCTCAAAGAGAGATGGGCGAGCAGCTTGGGATTTCTTGGCGAACCTATCAAAACTACGAAGTCGGCTCACGTGAGGTGTCAGTTGAATTTGTGATGCAATTTTGCGGTAAATTCGCGATCAGACCCGAATGGCTCATTGATGGCGCTGGTGACATGCCCAGCATCGACGAAGTCCAAGTTTTCAAGAGGCTCTTGGTTGAGGTTCAGAGTTCGGCACGAGCAAAAGGGTTCGATCTAAACCTGGAAACACTGCTCGCCATTTCAGACAGGCTCTTACAGAGAGAACGCGAAGGTAGCCCGGCAACCGCTAGAGACGTAGATGACTACATTGAACTAAGAGTAGGAAATTAGTTATGGACGAAACACCCGCACTGAACCAAGTTAGACGGCTACGGAAAATTCGCACTAGCCTTTTGGGTGTGACATTTTTGCTGTTTGTCGCGTTCTTGGCCGGCAAACATTTGCTCTATACAGACGAGAAAGAGATCCGTCTCGGGGATTGGTTTTCAATCGTTTCAATCTCAGTATTTTCCGCGTGTGCGATCTTCGGCATCTGGGTCAATAATCGTGCGGCACGCCTCAAATGATGCACAGCTCCAGAGCAATGCTTGCGTCAATTTTCGCATGTTGAGCGTTGACCCGCACAGAACTGCTTTCATTTCGTACAACGGGGTGGATGATTGCCGAGGTCGGGGTGCGAGCTTAGTTAGCCACTGTAGAAAATTCTGTATTCTTGCTAATCGAGAGTTTGGCGTTGATTTAGGAGCGAACACTTGTTTAAAAATCATTTTTAGGTTGCTGACTTCGATGCAATTTTCCTCAGAGGTTGTGGCCTCATGGTGGCTATGCACTGTTTTTTAGAAAACCCTCTCTTTCCAGACCAACCGTTCAAACAAAGTGTAGCGGATTGAACAAGAGAGCCCACTTTGGCGGATGCTGCGTGATGAACCAATGACGGTTTTGCGCAGAAAGCGAGCTTTGCAAAGTTCAGTTTTCATTGGCAGCTGTGCGGACAAACGGCTCTTTCGCTGCAGCTGCGCCAAAGTCGGCTTCAACGCTTCGATGGCGTCAAAAACGGTCGTTTTCGACAGTGACAGAAACGTATGAGTTTTGGCAGTAACTCATTCGAACAACCCTCGCATGGCAAACGGTTGTTACCGCGACGCCAAACTCAATGACACCGCGGTAACTTTGTCGATCTAGCCTAAACATGCGTTCAGAATTTGAGCTTTGGCTCAAACGCACCCAAGGAACACTTCGCGGGGAATGCAGCCGCTACCCGTGGACTGATAGATGCGTTGAAAACGCCCCGGCTTGAAGAAGCCGCCATGCAGAGTGGTCGCCCCGCAAGCAGGGGTGGGCTTGACGTAGATTGCGCCTGGGCCGGGACAGATTGGGCCGGTGTGAGGTCCCATAGTCTGTGCGCTTGCAGTACCAGTAGTTGCGGCAAGAAGAGCCACGAGAATGAAGTGTCGCATTGTGCTTCTCCTATCTAATTGAAGTGCAGACGCCCAGAAGAAGGCAGGGCGTCTGCAAGGTGTTGCCTCAGAAGGAACCGCCGAAACCGACACCCACACTCGGACCCATGGGCGTGTGCGTCACGCTTCCCGACACGCCACCATAGCCGCCTTGTACAGTCACACTGCCACCAGTGCCGATGCTTGCGCCCGCCGACACGTTGCCAGAGGTGCCAGACACACCAATGCCCGAAACAGTCGGCGCAGAGCCGTTCGACGTAATGCCGACGGAAACCGATCCGGATCCACTCGGACCACTATCGGAGATGACGGGAATGGACACGTTCGGGGTTGCTGGAGCTTGGTTCGTGTACAACTGGCCAGCATCATTGGCCATTGCAGCACCAGCCATCAGAATGGCCGAAACGGAAGATGTGATAAGCAGTTTTTTCATGGCGTTTCTCCTTTTTTCGCCATCGGCAGAAGCCGATCTTTGGTTAGGAATGGCCCACCCGGAGTGAGCCATCCCGCTCTTCTTCGATCACCAACCAAAAGTCTTCGCCGCCCACTTCGCAGGCTTATCGATGACCTTTTCTTTGACCTCATTGGGCAAGGCGTTCGGACCTGGCTCGAGAGGTTTGTCGATGCGCAGTGCATCGCGCGGCATCGTCCAATCGATTGAATTGTCGTCGCAGAACTGCAGACGGCTGGTCTCGCCTTGGTAGACGACTGCACAGGATTTCTCTTCCTGTTCAGTCTGGTCTTGGGCGAAGGTCGCGGTGCCAGACCCAAGCAACCCAACCGCTGCAACCGACGAAAAGAGTATTCGTTTCATATGCTTGCCCTCCTAGGCAGTTGATTCTGACCCTGTCGCTATGATCGTTATAACGATAAAATCGTCGTCTTTATCTCCGATTCGCGACATCAAGTCAAGACGATTATATCGTTATGACGTACATGTCGCTTTACCGCGCGATGTCGAGCATTGCGTTATAGCGAAAAAATCGTTGATTCTTGCGGAGGCCTGTCTATATTAAACGCAGAGCAAGAGGTTCGGTATGTCAGACATTGCAAGCAGCCTGCGCAGCGCACGCGCTTATTTAGATATGAATGTAAAGTCGGTTGCCTCAGCATTGCGCATGTCTGACAAGACGCTGACGCAAATCGAAAAGTTTGGTGACCCAGATGATCCAAAGGTTGCAGAATTAATCGATTTCTATGAAGATCTTGGCCTAAAATTTGTGCGAGAAGGTAAGGAAATAAGAGGTATCTTGCACTCTGATGAAGTGCGGAAACTGGCAATTAGCGCCGCAAAAGGGCCAAACCCTGACGAAGACATTGAAAGCTTGCGTCGTGCTGTAAGGATAATCAACGGGCTAGTTTACAACCTTCGCAGAGTTGAAAAGACAAAGGCTAACATTGCAGACACGATGGAGGTACATTTCCCAGTGTCAGCAAGGGATTTCGTAAAAAAAATCATTTCTGACTGGCTCTCTGAGAGGCCATATGTCGAAATAATTAGTCCTGATGGCAAGAAGCAAACTCTTGATAAGGGGCTAATTGAAAAGCTGCTTTAGACCTTGAGAGAAGCTTGTTAGTAGCGGAGATTCTACGAGTACAAGGTATAGCAGAATAAGTAATAGGAAGGTCACGGCAGCTAACCAAATGAGGCGGTTCTTCCGAGATTTTGAAAGACTTTGTATCTTCTCTTGCGCGATTTTCGTGTCCGACTCCAGCTCCGAAATTCGATCCTTTAGAGGATCTATCTCGGCTTCTAGATGTTCAATCCTTTCGAATTGATCTACTTCTCTGCTGTAGCTTATGCGAACTCTACGAGAAATCTGAGATATCAGAAGATGATTTGGGTCGTTGTTGGGGAAGACACCAATTCGAGAGATTAGGTTGCCGTTCTGGCTATCAAACACGGGCCTGTCGCTACACTGAGGGGTGTGTGTGCCATGATCGTCGCTGAGTTGCTCTGACCCTGTTTTGATATTCTTCTCGTTTATTTGCGCTATCAAATTTGGGATGCGGTCTGAAAGCTCTTCAGAAAGCTGAGAGAAACTTAGCCCGAAGCCTGCACGATTAAGATTTCCGTCGTTGAGTAAGTTCAGCAGTGCGCCTGTAAATATTGGGAGATCAAAGTCGTCTAGCTCATCATGCGCATATACTGAACCGATGGCAGTCGAATTGTTTGCAGTCAGGATTGTGGCTCCTAACCTAGGGAGTGCGAGGGTATCGGAGCTACTTAGATATGAAGCTGCCTCAGGGGAAAGTGGTAACTCTGGGCTGCGACGATGAACGACGCCACTTGCGCAACTATCGATCAAAAAATACAGGCGACAGCTTGCTGCGTCCTCTATCCTTTCGATGAGCCGTTCGAAGTTCACACATGTATCTTCATCACTTGTCTGAGAGTTTTTGAGTAAGAAACGGAAGTAATCGCCGTCCGCGTATCCATGCGAGCATATGTAGACAAATATATCGGATAGGTCCCGTGTCGAAATGAACTGATCTATTTTCAACAGGAGTGCTGGCTTATCAAAATCTGTGTTGAAGCCGTTAAAAATGTTGCGGTTGACCACCCCCAAGCCTTTGCGGGGGTCTCGAAAGTAATCAATGACCCTCTCCGAGGCGTTGAGGAATACCTGTCGATCTAAGTCCGTCTCGTTAGGGAACGTACTAGCCCCTAGGGCGATGAGGCCTGTTTTTGCAGGGTTAAAGAACATAAAGAAAATTCCGGGTTATAGCTAAGGGAAGCTGCGGTCGACGATGTAGAGTACTCTGGCCGAAAGGGCAGCCGAAACACAAATACAGTCTATCTTGGGCCAAAAGAGTGGTTGCTGCCTTGGCCCGAAACGCCGTGCACAACCCCATGAGGCCCGGGAACTTGCAGAGAAGGGCAGATGTGATTTGGATCAGAAATTATGGACGCATAATTTGCAGTGTTTTGCTTTCTATCGACTTTGGACTACGGACAGGGGCAGCAATAACACGGATGGCCACCGATGCTACAGGAGCATGGGTTCTGGCAGCTCTCGGCGGGTTGATCTAGCTTAAATAAGCCTCCTAACCTTGCGCCAATACACTGCCCAGCCACAAACCCACATAGATCGGCTTCAAGGCTATCTGAAAAACCAAAATCCGATAAGTCAGGACGATATGTTTCTAGTGAAAGGGGGTCGTCAGCAAGAGCACCGGTAGCATCAATGATCTTTATACCAACATAGTCGCCAAGCCCTGTCATTTCCCCGATAGTGTCTCGTATTGAGTAAATGTTATTTTCAATTGCAGTAACAAACGGATTGGTCGGTGTCGGCATTCTCAATCCTCCAAATCTGGTTCCGATACTAAACGTGGTTATACTACATTTTTCAGGTCGTCATCGCGAATGACTCACGATCAATGATCGGATCATAACGATCCTGGGTGATTTTGGTAGACATATCGGCCAGTGTGAAGAGGTAACCAAGGAACTCCATCAGGCGAAAACGGTCGATATCGCCGATGATAGAAAGGTACGAGTTCTGACCATTTGTCGAAGACCAAAAGACCGCTAACTGATTTATTTCGAGGCTAAGCATGACAGAAGAGTGCACGCCACCCGAATCGCAAAAAGCCATTCAGAGCTTCGCGGCTGTGCTGGACGTATTTGGCTTGATTAAAGCAAATGTAAGTTCGGCAATCGCACTATCCGATATGCTCATAGCTCGTCGACAGGTTGCTGACTTGAAAGCGACTATGAGAGGCTTTGCGATGCTGCGCTCGACGCAATACAAGACGCTCACGCCAGACCACATTGAGCGGTTGCGCGAACGCAGTCCAGACGAACTGAGAGAGATAATCGAGAGTGATTTCAAGTATCTAAAAGTTGCAACCGACAGCGCAAACAAAAACTTTGGGTCGGTTGCAGGGTTCCTCAACTATTCAAATCCGAGGTTGGTTGCAGATGTCGAACATGCGCTTCAACAACGCATAAACTTATTGGACCAAACACTACAAAGCCATGATCCAGCACATCATCTTTCACCCAGCAAAGTCGTAGAAATTTACGAACAGTATTCCAAGCTGGCAGCGGAGTTGATGGAACTTCTCGAAGCTCTTTCGAAGGAGATCAGCAAAAGAGAAGGACAGTAAGCGCCACAAACGGTCGTTTTTGTCACAGGCGTTGCTGACGCCGGGTTCGTTGACAAATTATGTGCCACAAACCCCTGGCAAAACTGCCTTTGATTTTGTCACGTTTTTTGGCCGGGGCCCAAGGAGCGGACATTGGTGCACAATGCAGCATCCGGTAAAGAGGGCTCACTGCTGACCTCGGAGGCAGCGCAGCATGCCACCGCTGAGCTCGCCAAAGGGGATCAAGGACGGCCCAAACCTGACGTTGCCCGAAGTACGAGATGCTGCGCTGCGGCCCTCGTTTAGCAGCCGTTTAGTTCTTTTCAGGTACCAACCTCATCCGGTTTTGCAGGGCCATCAAGAATTTTGAGTGTCCCTCAATTTTTAAGATGTACGCCGACAGATCACTGCCATGGTACGTGCCGAAGTCCTTACGTGCAGATTCAACTACGCTGGTCGTCAAGTTTTTGGCATCAATGGTAATAATTCCTGCGTCAAACAGTCGATGAATATCTGCTCGAAGCGGGATGCCATTCCAGGCTTCATCACCGCCGCCAAATGATACTGGTATTATGTGGGCAGCCTCCAATGCCGCCAACGTCTCGCATCCTGAAATCAGACAACGTGCATTAAACATCTCAAATACGGCACGGCGAAATGTAGCTTGTCCTGGACGCTCCCAAACATCCGCCAGTCTGCGCTGCCGCTCTGTAGCAATTTCAGCCTCATCTTGTGCATTTTCGATTAGTTGGAAGCCAAGACCTTCAAAGTACCTTCTAAACACATTTGTGATCGGGTTGTCGGTCATGGGGTTTCCGGCAATCTCGTTAGCAAGACGCCCCAAAGGCTTCACTGGATAAGCTACGCCTTCGTACATCAAGAAACCTGTCGTGGACTTGCGCATCTGTCCGTTGGGCTTAGGGTAGTTCTCGTACAACCAGGCATGCCCTAGGGCCTTAACACGGTCTATTGCCTCTTCGGCCTGATGTCGATCAAAGGTCAATTCAGTCATCTTATCAGTAATATCCTTAAAGCTAACGGATCATGCTGCTATCGTAACGGCGCTCCAATCATAGTTTCAACTCAGGGGTGCAACCAATCCACAGCTAGCGAACGGCCCAAAGCTGCCTTTGAACACTACTCAAAATGCTGCAGCGCCACGGTCAATACCTCGCGGAATTTTACTTAACATCGCAGTATCGTCTTCTCAGCGGAGCTTGGCTGGCCTACACAGGCTTGAGTTGTACTTTATGGACTTTATCAATGTATATTAGAGAATTGCGTCTAAAGAATTTTCGTTGCTTTGGGAGTGAAGAAGAGGTCATTGACCTTGATCCGGAGATGACGGCTTTCATCGGAGATAACGGCAGTGGGAAAACGACCGTTTTGAAGGCTATCCAAAGGCTGTTCGGCAGTACATCCGCTGAACGAAACCTGAGGCGTGATGACGTCCACTTTGGCGTTGGGGAAATACCCGGTCCTGTCATCCAAGGCGACGAAGCACAGACTGTGCCCATCGTATCCAGCAGGGAAATTTATATTGAAGCTATACTCGATTTTCCTGAATTGGTTACGTCCGGCGAGGACGCATCCGGTACTGGGCTTGATGCCTCAGTTGAGACTTTTCATGCGATGTCATGCTCTGGACCAGGGCAGCCGCTTCAAGCCAGAATTCGGCTTGAAGCCAATTGGGAATTTGGAGTCGATGAAGACGACATTGATCAAAAGATCTATTGGATCACTACAACTGAAGATGTTCCATTTGGTGACGACGACGTAGCCAAAATTCCGATGCCTGCAGCGCAACGTAGACGGATCCAACTGAAATACTTACCAGCGACGCGAAACAACTCAGCGGTAGTTAAGAATGCGATGAAAGAGCTTCTCGTGTGGCTTGAGAAGTTCGGAGACCTGACCTCCGGGAAGCAGCAGCTTGAAATCCAGAGAACCGAGTTACAAAAGGTTTTCGACAAGCTTCCTGCCGTGAATGGCGTTGTCCGTGAATTGTCAAAAAATTGGGGGAAGCTGTTCAAGGGCGAATTATATTCGGAAGCCAAGCTCAGCATACTTGCGCAAGAAATTCACAAAGCCCTTCGTGATTTAACTCTGAAGTTGAGTCCATCAGAAACGGGTGCAGAATATGCGATCGAGGACCTGAGCGAGGGACAGGCATCACTTCTTTACATCTCCATTGTCGCAAGTATCATTCAGCTAAATGAACGCCATATCGGTAAATCAGTTGAAGGTTATCGTGATGTCCCTGAACTAAGGCCTTGGCTCACGATCATTGCCCTTGAAGAACCCGAAAATCATCTATCGCCGTTTTATTTGTCTCGAATGATAGCACTGATGTCCACGCTGTGCGCAAGCGATAGTGCAATGGGGATATTGACGTCCCATTCGGCTGGAGCAATCAGGCGAATTGACCCAGAAAAAATTCGCTATATGCGACACGACGAGCGTAAACGAAAGTCTTATGCCGCAAGAATAACCCTTCCTACTAAGACTAGCGAAAAGTACAAATTCATATACGAGGCATTACGTTCGAACCCCGAACTGTACTTCGCAAAGCTGGTTGTTCTTGGTGAAGGTCGCTCCGAAGAAATTGTTCTTCCTAGGATGGCGAAAGCATTTGATCCAAGGTTAGACCTGGACCCAGCTTTCGTTGCGTTCGTTCCTTTGGGCGGTCGCCATGTCCATCATTTTTGGAAACTGCTCAATGATCTGAATATCCCTTACGTAACTTTGTTGGATTACGATTTTGGACGTTACAATGCTGGCCCCTTACGCCTCAAATATGTGACAGATCAGTTTTCCTTGGTTGGAATTGAATATCCTGAAGGAAATCTCAAAGATGCCTCGGCGTGGAGGGCCTTAGATGCAATAGAAGTAAACAAACGCTACGCTTGGGCAAAAGAACGTGGAGCGCATTTTTCGCTGCCACTCGATCTCGACATGATGATGCTGAAGGCGTTCCCACAACAATACCAATTGATTTCAAATATCGCGGACGGCTCTGAACTCAAAGCTCAAGACTACGAAAAAAGCGTTTTCGGTGAAGCCGGAAAGGGTCTCTCTGACTATACTCAGACGCCAGCACCAACCGCAATTGAACTGGCTATTTACGAAGACTTATTTAAGAAGGGCAGCAAGCCGATTTCACATATTGAAGCGATGTCTTTGTTGTCTGATTCAGAGTTAAAAGCCAGCTGCCCAGTAGAGCTTCAAAACCTTTTCAAAGACTGTGCCGTTCGCCTCGGAATTGATCTTAATCCTGAGGCTGAAGAATGAGGTTCATTACATCAGATGAATGGTCGCCAAGCGATGGCGTTCAACTCGATCAAGACAGCCTAAATGTCGTTCGAAGTCAGATGTCTCAAGCTATTCAAGCTGGACCCGGGGCTGGAAAAACTGAACTACTTGCGCAACGCGCCGCGTTTCTATTGCAGACCAACACTTGTCCTGCGCCAAAGAAAATTTTGGCGATTAGTTTTAAGCGAGACGCCGCCAAGAATTTGAAGGATCGCGTCGCAAAGAGAGTAGGCCCAGAGCTGTCGGGACGATTCGACTCTTTTACCTTCGACGCGTTTGCAAAAGGAATTTTGGACCGCTTTCGCGAAGGCCTACCTGCCTGGGTTCAGCCTGACCGCGACTATGAAGTCATATTTCCGGACTGGCGAATGTGGAAGGAATTCGGTGATAGACCAAATTTAGACGAACCTTTCAGCCAAGAAACATTTCATCAAGACACCGTAAAGAATGGTCATGCCTACTTGGGGAGCGTACCGTCTCCGTTCCCAATGAAACGACCAGATCCAACATCACCTGTAGAGGCGATGGCACTTGGCTGGTGGAAGAACCAACTCTCGAGAACCCCTCAAACTCTAACTTTTGACATGGTCAAGACCCTTGCACATACCATCGTACACCACAATTCGCCTATTAAGAGTGCGTTCCTAAACAGTTATGCCCATGTATTCTTGGATGAATTCCAAGACACAACCTTGCCGCAATATGCGTTGTTGAAAGAGATATTTGGTGGATCGAAATCAGTTTTGACTGCAGTTGGAGACAACAAACAGCTGATAATGACCTTTGCTGGAGCGACAAGTGAGAGGTTTCGTCAGTTTTCGACCGATTTTGGGGCTCAAGATGTGGCCTTGGCATCCAATTTTAGATCCAATCGGAGAATCGTGGACATAATAAACTCAATGGCGAAGGCGATTGAGCCGAATTCAATTACTGTCAAATGTTCTAAAGTTGACACGGTCCCTGCAGTTTCTGATGGTATCATACAATTTCCAAGCAATCATGACGAACGCGAAGGCCTTGCCGACTTTATCTTCCGTGAAATCGAAAACACCAGTTTGAGTGCCAATGATTTCATTGTTTTGGTCAGGCAGAAGGCGGATGATCACGAAAATGACGGCCTTAGAGCCGCCTTTGAAAGCAAAGGCTTGGCGCTGAGAAATGAAGCGCGAACCATCGGTCAAAGTGGAATTTCGTTACAGGACTTATCGTCAGAACCGTTAGCCCAAGCAGTTATTCTGTTTATTCAAGTTGCAACTGGTGATCGTCGACACAGGGCATATTCTGAGCTTGTTCAATTAATGTCTACTTCGCATGGCTCAATGAGTGAACGAAGTGTGGAGCAATTTGAGCTGGAGCAAACATTGCGAAAGGCGACAAAAGCGTTCAATGAAATGACCACTTCATCCGACGGCTCATTCTCGTGGAATGCCTTGGTCAATTTGATCACGACGGAGCTCGGAGAGGACAAGCTGCGTAGGTTGGCCCAAGAATACAAGAACCCCGAACGGGTTGCCAAAATTAAGAACGGTATCGCAGCGTTCCTCGCTGAATGCTCAGAGGGTGCCGATACTTGGCTTGAGCTTGTCGATCGGTATCAAGGCGTCGATCAAGTTCGTCTAATGACGGTTCATAAGAGTAAAGGGCTGGAAGCGCACACAATAATTTTCTTCTCGCTAAAAGATAGTTCATTCTACCATAAAGCGGACATGGATGAGGAAAAGCTAGCCTTTTTCGTCGCTGTTTCTCGTGCAGAACAAAGAGTGTTCTTTACGAAAGGTCACGGGGGGACTTCAAAGTTAGTGCCGCTCTATGATCTGTTAAAACAAGCGGGCGTCCCACACATCCTGAAATTCCCGTAAAGGGCAAGCTCTCTTAGCGCGCATGGAGTATTACGCACCAGCAGCGAAGGTCCGCTGACCGCCCGTCGGGCCTGAGGCGGTCGTTCTTCGTCTGGTTTTTCGCACCCGCGGCGAATGGCTGGAAAGTCCGCTCTTTCTAGTTCAAGCGCCACGCCGCAAGCTGCATTTGCTGCACCTGCATTCGTCTGGCCTGCTAAGTTCGTGATCCCTACCGGATTGCCGTTCGCACGTAATCTGGGTTCGATCCGATGATTTCAGGCCGAGTCGATTCTGTTTGCAGGTTGCTACACCTAATAGGTTGTGGCCCCTCACTTTGCTCTCCGGTTCAGAGGCATGCTTCAGAGATAACCTCTAGAATTGCCTTCGCCAGCTCACTTCGAGTTCAGCCAACTCAGCGGCCAATAATGGCACACGCTTTGATCCATAGTACGCGGGACACATCATCGCCAGCGCCATGTACTCGACATAGCTGTTCAGAAAATACGCGTTGGAATCGCCCATCCAGAGATTGATCAACTCTGCCCATCTCGCTGCGGAAGCGGTTTTCAAGGCTTCGTTAGAGACGCTGCGGGCTTCTTTGATCATACCCCATATATCCTCCCCGCCGTGGTGCTCGATCTGTGCGGACAGGGTTTCAAAATCTGCGTCGTCGGCTTGATCTGTCGCGATATCGAATGCAAATGGCAGTGCCAGGGCCAAAAGATGAAGCCTCGTTTCGGGTAGCCAAAACGGATCATCGGGTCGCTCGAATGCGTAGGTCTCAGTGTTTGACTTAGTCGGTTTGATCTCCCTGAGCGTCCAATCCAGAAAGCCGTTTTCTCACCGCAACGCGACCTCATCACGGTGATTGATCACATCCACAATATGACATGAATTCCGATACTTAGCAGCGAGTTCCGCAGCTCCATCGAACGTGTCCACGTAGATTTTCCCCGAATTGATCAGGTTCTCTTGGCGAAATACAATTGAAGCATTAGTCATTAGTTTTACTCTCATTATCTTTCCAGCTCTCGAACGCGCTTTCGTTCAAATTCGAGCTCCATCTGCAAAAGGTTTTTTTCTACTTCGACCTGCCGCTCAAGTGCAGCGCCTTCTCGATCAAGGCGGTCGTTAATCTGTTCTGTCTGTCCAAGGCTTCGCTCACTTTGTTCAAATGCGTCTCCAACCTGGTTTGCCGCTCTGCCAGCATTTTGATCTGATCGGAACAGGCCCTGAAGTGCTGAGATTGCGTTTTTACCAAGGCCTCGAATTCGACTGCCAAGCTCTCGAATTCTTCCAAAAGCGCCCTCTCGATCATCGTCAGATTCTCGGTCATTCAGTCCCCCAATTTTACGCAAGGCCGTTCGCCACAGCTCCAACCCGCTTCCGCGTTGCTCGGCAGAACCAAGAACGTCCCCGTTGCGTTGGTTTCGATGCTTGCTGCTCGGAGATTCCACATCGCCCACAGGCTCGGCCCCGTCCAAAACAGGTTGCTCGCAAGAGCCGCGATCAGAGCGCTCATCACGATCCACAGTTTGGGCCGCTCGCGGATCTCCATCAGATCCTGATTGATCACCTTCTTTCTGGACATCACGGAGGTCTGAATCGCCGAGAGCTGGCTCTGGATATCTCTCTCGAACCCATTCAGCGCGTCTCTCGATGATCGCCTCAAGTCGTTCGCGAGCTGCTGCTGCTCGTCCAGCATCAGCATCTTCAGGCGATCCTTGTTTTGCTTCGATGCCGCCTTTAGCTGTGCGCTCAAGCTCTTCTTCTCTGGTCCAGTCGCTTTCATAAATACGTCCTTTCAGTCGCCAACGATCCCCCGTCGCGGGATCGAACGCAGTCACATAAGACTTGCCTTGCCTTGGTGTTTCCAAGCCTGCCGCATGCAAGGCCTCGACTAGGTCGGCCCGCTCGGAGATCTCACCCGCAACAATCTTCTGCTCTAGGTATTCTGTAATGGCTTCGCGGCTCTCCAGCCGTGCCGAGCTCTCAGAGGTGCGCTGCTGCGTTCTGGCTCTCGCGGGGTCATCGGGCCGCGCCCAGCCGTGTTCGTAGTTGTAGGCATCCCTGAGTGGCGCGTAGGACCGTTCCCAACCAGGAGGAGCGACATTGAACGCCTTTCCCGTTGCGATGTCCAAGCGCGGGGTCAAAAAGTGCAACTCAACGCGCCCGCCCTCCGTGTGGCTATGGCGCACCCAAGTGATGTCGAACCGATCGTTCGCAAACCCCGCAAATGCGACACGCTCGAAGTCATCCATGAGGTTATTTTGCTGCTGCTCAGTAGGCGCATCTTCGATGGCGAAGCTGAGGACGCCAGTGGTGTATTTCCACTTGCGGTCAATCGCATCGATTAGCTCAACGGTTCGCGCGATATCGCCGCGTACAACCTTTGGTGCCGCGCCTTCACGTCCCGAGCGCTCAGGGTCAATCAAATAGTTTGCGATGCCACTGCCTCCCCCAGTACCACCGAAAAACTTAATCAGCATCGGCCACCTCATGCCGTTGGCGCAACGCTGTAAGTTCACGCTCAATGGAGACGAGTTCCGATAAGATCGCCAAACGATCCGCGTAGCGCTGATCGCGGTTTGCCCATCTTGCGAGTTGGTTGAGGTTGTTGCCCAGCCGCGCGAGCTGAAGCAGCAAAGCGGGATCAACAGGACGTGGGCCACGCCGCTTGCGAACAACGACGCCATTCATGGACTGGCGCGCGAAGTCAGAAAAGCTGACGCCCCTTGCGTGGGCTTTCGCGAACCATTCATCGCGCTGCTGGGGTGTGGTTCGGATCTTCACCCACATGACGTGCCCGCTTCGGTGCCCCGGTCACTTCCAAACAGGTTTGCGACCCGGTGCCCCAAAACTATGGGGAGTAGGCTTGTTTCATCGGCTGAAAGCCGATTGAGGGGATCGAAGGGGAGGCGCAGCCACCCCTCGCCAGCCTCTTGGGCCAGCAAGCGAAGCGTGGCCACAAGAGTATGCTGGCTAAAGCCACGAAGCCACGTCAAACCATCATCCATCGTCATAGCCCCACCGCCCGCAACTGTTCTGGTGTCACCAACCCGCGCTCCACCATCGCAGCCGCTTGCTGAGAAGAAATCGTCCTGCACAGCGCGTGCTGCTCTCGTACCCAAACGGCGAGTCCTTCGACTGCCGTATCGGCTCGCTGCTTAGCCAATTCACCTTCGGCGCGGGCCTTTTCCACGTATGGCCGCCAACGCCCCGACTGAAACCAATTGTCTGAGAAACATACCTTAGATCGAGTAAAGCCAGCCGTCTCAGTCGCATAGGCATGGACAGCGCTGGCGAGGTCTTTGGCGTCGACACCTTCCGCCAATGTTTTGCGAATTTGAGAGATGCAAACTGCTTTCCTGCGAACGCGATCCTCGGGGTAGGCGACTAGAATTCTCTCTGTTACCTCATCCTCCGCTGAGGACTTTGCGGGCGAAGGATCTGGGTTTTGATATGGTTTATATCTGTTCCTTAAGGATTTGCCCCCGGGGGCAGACGGGTGGCCCTCAGAGGCAAATGCATCGATTTCCTTTTTGGTCGGATCGATTTGCCCATCTGGGCAAATGGAATTGCCCAAGGCATACCAGCACGTCCTATCATAGCGGTCGTCGTTAAAGTTCCCTTTCAGGATCAGACCCGAAGCCACGAGTTTTTCAAGCGCTGTGCGGATCTGTTTGCCACTCAGATAGGGGAACAATTCGCCAAAGGCCGAAATGGAGTTATACGTCCAGTATCGGCCCTCGCGAAAGTTGTTGCGATTGGCTTGGTTCTTCTCGACCCAAAAGACGATGTTCTGGAAAATGACAGCCGCATTCAGGCCGACCATCTTGGCAACCTCGGGATCAAAGCTGTGGCGGCTCATTTGACACCCCCACGGCCGTCTCAGAGAGGGCGAACGGGCAAGGCTTCATGTCCCTACCTCAGGATTTAGGTTTGACAAACCGTCGTTAAACAATTGGCATTGGGAGTGCGGTTTGACGCTTCCTTTTCGGCTATGTAAATGAAATTTTTGCTTTAGGAGTGGATTGAAAATCCTCGTGTCGGTGGTTCGATTCCGCCCCCGGGCACCATTAAAGAACTGACCGTTCGATTTACCCTCTAACACCTTGAAAGGTAGCGCTAAATCGGCGGTTCTAGCACCTTGTTTCGGGCAATATCTGATGGGGGTGGTGAAGGCCAGTTTGAGCACTAGTCGACGTGCCTTGACTGTGCCATTTTCCCATATTTTCCATGGGTTTGAGAGGAATGTGAGGGCCGGTTCTAGTTTTTCTTCAATCGAACCTTTCGACTGAGCCTGTTTGCCCAAATTTTCCATCATCAGAGCTTTCTGACGTTCGAGGGTCTCAACCTTGGTTTCATAGCGGTGGATGATGGTGTCGTTGGAGGCAGACATGATCCGCTCCAGGATCGCTTCGATCTCTTTTTCAAGGCGTTTGAGCTCGCGCTTTCCTGATGCAATGATAT